>CBFDBO010000019.1:0-60510 GCA_965603075.1 uncultured Rhodospirillales bacterium
GACCTGAAGCGTGTGTGTATTGTATTCTGTGCGCCGAAGTCTGCCCGGTTTTGCGTCCAACGGATAATGATCTGCCTGAAATTTTAGGTTTTAAAAAACCGTTGGCGGCAGAACCACATGAAACAACCACATATGGTGAGTATTCATATGGTCTTTATGCCCGCTCAACCGACCCTGATATTTTGGACAGATGCCAAGATGGCGGTGTGGTCTCGGCCATGATCATTCAGGGGCTTGAAAACGGATCGTTAAAGGGCGCGGTAACCGGAGACGTCTATCCCGATAACCGCCAAATTGGTCGTCAAAAATTAGCCACCACCAAAGACGATGTTCTGAATTGTGCGGCTTCTCGCTATACCTACGCCCCCAATACTTTGGCGCTTCAATCTGCCATGCGTGAGAATATTGGGCCGATTGCGGTGGTCGGGGTGCCGTGCCAAGTAGACGGCGTACGCTTGCAGCAAAATTCATCCATCCGGATGGAGATGAGCAATTGGTACCGTGATAATATCTCGCTGGTGTTTGGGTTGTTTTGCTCGGAAAGTTTTACCCACGAAAGTATCGAAAAACTGGGTGAAATGCTGGAAATTGATCATAAGACAATCAACAACATTAACATTAAGGGTAAGGTTGTCGTACGATTAGATGATGGCGAGGTCAAGACTGTCTCGCTTAAGAAATATCGTGATTTTGCGCGTCCGGCTTGTTTATACTGTTTGGATTATGGCGCGGAAAATGCTGATATCGGTTGTGGTGGGATCGGCCTTGATGGTTGGACCTATACATTAATCAGAACCGAGCGGGGCCATGAGGCCTTTCAAGCCGCCCTTAAAGCAGGATTGTTAGAAACCCGCCCCTTAAGTGATGAGCCACGCGGCGAGTTCTTGATGGATAAATTATCGTCAGACAAGAAAAAGAACCGTCCATTGCCGGCGCAAATGCCAACACTTGAAGAACGAAAAGCGCTTGATTTTCTATGCCCTAAAACATTCTATTTGACTGGGCCGGGTGCGCCGCCGAAAGAGCCGAAAGAGGAGACTTCCTCATGAACAAACTGACCAACCCTGTTAAGGAAGGTGGCATTGCGCGGCCTTGTGACGATCTAACGGTATGTGTTGCAGGGCAGGGCGGCGATGGGTCTTTGACCATCATCACGTTGTTAGCTGACGTGCTTGCCCAGCGGGGATTAAACCTATACCGGACCAGCAATATTGCTTCTCGCATTAAAGGCGGTCATGCGGCAGCCCTCGTGCGGGGAAGCCATGAACAGCTCGGTGGTCTGGGTAGCACCATTAATGTACTTGTTGCATTTGATGATGAAGCCATTCGTGAACGCGGTAAGTATCTAAGCGAAGATGCTATTGTTATCTATGATACTTCACGCGGGCCCTTACCCGAAGGATGTGTGCCGTCATCAGCAACGTTGTTAGAAGTCCCTTTCAGCCGTTATTCCGTTCGCGAGTTACGCCGTGATTTGTTCAAAAACAGTTTTGGTTTCGGGTTATTGTCCCGGGTTATCGGCCTCGATGATGAAGATGCAGAAAGTTTCCTGCTCAATCGGTTTAAACGACTTTCAGAGCGGGCATTGGAAGGCAACAGACAAGCCCTGAAGCTGGGCTTTGAAATTGCCGATGAATTCGGTTTGGTGAAGGGTCAGAACGTTTTACAATTACCCACGGGTGAGAAAAAACACCGCTTGTTCATCACCGGTAATGAAGCTGTCGCCTTTGGGTTCTTAGCCGCAGGGGGGCGCTTTTACGCAGGTTACCCCATTACCCCGGCAACAGAAGTCATGGAATGGCTGGGCAAGAATTTACCTGACTTTGATGGCGTGATGATACAAGCCGAAGATGAATTATCGGCTATTAATATGGCAATCGGCGCGGCCCTTACGGGCGCGCGTGCCATGACCGGATCGTCCAGCCCCGGCATTGCCCTGATGGGCGAAAGCATCGGCCATTGTGGTTCTGCTGAAATTCCTATGGTAATTGTAGACAGCCAACGCTCTGGCCCCTCTACGGGGATGCCCACAAAAGTCGAGCAAAGTGATCTAGGTATGTTGATCTACGGCGGTAATGGTGATTTCCCCCGAATTGTCTTCACCCCCGGCACCCCCAGTGATTGTTTCGAGATCGGCGCCCTTGCCACCAACATCGCGCAAATCGCGCAATGTCCGGTCTTTATCGCCCTTGATCGTGCCTTATCCCAAGATACCATGACCGTGCCCCCCTTTGATGTTGATAACGTTGAGATGGATATGGGTAAGATACTCAGCCACGTGGATGTGGCTAATCTGGACGAATATAAACGGTACGCTATTACGGATGATGGTATCTCCCCTTGGGCATTGCCGGGTACGCCGCATGGTATGAACCTTGTCACGGGTAATGAACGAAACGAATGGGGACAGGTCTCAACGGAGCCCAATAACCGGATTGCCATGATGGATAAGCGCTCGCGTAAACTTAAAACCATTGAGCCTTTATTGCCGCGCGCCATAAACTATGGCGATCCATCTTCAAAAATTGGGGTGATTGGTGTGGGTATTGTAAGCGGTGTTATGAGTGAAGCGCACGCCATGCTAAGCGACCAAGGGCTAGATATTCGTGTCCATCGTCCCCGCGTGTTGGCACCATTATTACAAGAAACGCTCGACTTTATAGATGAATGTGACCGGGTTTATGTGGTTGAACACAGTGAAAGCGGACAATTGGAAAAAGTTCTTTTATCCGCCGGTAGCCTCGCCTCAAAATTAATCAGTATTCGTAAATACGATGGAACCCCGTTCTGGCCCGATAGGTTGGCGGATCAAATTAAAGATGCGGAGGCTGGCCGATGAATGATCATCCAACAAAAACCTATACGCCGACTAATCCTGTTTGGTGTTCTGGGTGTGGACACTATGGAGTTAAAGGAGCCATGGAACGCGGACTGTCCGTGCTTGGCATTGCCCCCCATGAGACCATGATGCTAACGGGGATTGGTTGTTCTGGTTCCGTTCAGAATAATGTGAACGCCTATGGTTATCATTCCATGCATGGTCGTGTGCTGCCAACGGCGACGGGCGCGGCCCTTGCCAATCCTGATATGATGGTTGTGGCGGCGGGCGGTGATGGTGATGGATACGCCATTGGTGCAGGGCATTTGGTTCATACCTTTAAGCGCAACCCTAGTGTGCTTTATATATTAATGAACAATGCGGTTTATGGTTTAACAAAAGGCCAAGCCTCCCCCACAGCGGGCGACCCAATGCAGATTACCGCAGACGCGCCCATAGATGGTATCGCCATGGGGCTTGCCATCCCCGGCAGTACATTCCTCGCGCGGGGGTTTACCAGGCAAGCCGATCAGCTTAATTCACTTATGGAACAGGCCATCAAACACGTCCGCGCCAAAAAGGGTTTTGCCTTTTTGGAAGTTCTGTCGCCGTGTGTGACTTATAACGATACATTCCCCGATTGGGACGCTCGAATTATGAATGTTGATGAGGAACCGGGGTATGATAACACAGATCGCGGTGCGGCATTTGTTAATACATTGAACTTAACAAATCAGGGCAAAATTCCTTGTGGATTAATTTACACCGGTGAACGCCCTTGCTTTGAAAACGATTGGTTAAAGAATAAAACTAAAGTGTCCGATCTTTCGGCTCACAACCCCACCAATCATCGCGCCGCATTACGTGCCGTAATGGACCGCTATCAGATATAAAAAAAGACCCCGATATAAATACCGGAGTCTTTTAAATGAAACGCAGCGGGCGCCCCGCTTATTTTTCGGGAAGGCCTAGTTTCTTGCGGGCTTCATTTGGTGATACAGCGCGACCACCAAGACGTTCGACAATTTCTTTGGCGCGGGTGACCAAATCACCATTGGTGGCGAGAACGCCACGGTCCAAATAAAGATTATCTTCCAAACCAACACGAACATTACCGCCCAGTAGCATGGCTTGTGCGACCATGGGCATTTGCATGCGCGAAATGCCGAACCCGGCCCATACGGCGTCTGATGGCAGCATGTTTTTAATCGCTGACATTGAATTGGTATCGGCGGGTGCACCGTAGGGAATACCCAAACAGATTTGATACATGGGCGGGCCATCAATTAGGCCTTCCTCAACCAGCGTATTGGCCATCCATGCCATACCCATATCGAAGACTTCCATTTCTGGCTTAACGCCCAGTTCTTTAATGATTTTTGCCATGTCGCGCAGCATAGGAGGGGTGGCAATGTATAAATCTTCGCCATTACCAAAGTTCAATGTGCCACAATCCAATGTACAGATTTCAGGGCGCAAGGCTTTGACGTGGGCCAGACGTTCTTCCGGTCCAACCATATCTGTACCCGGACCACCATTTGCATAGTTGCTGTGATCAGGGGTCCAATCCCCGCCCATTCCAGCGGTCAAATTGATGATAACATCGGTATCACTTGCGCGAACGATTTCTACGGTCTCGCGAAACAATTCAACATCACGGGAACCTTTACCGGTTTCAATATCACGCACATGGATGTGGGCAATGGCGGCACCTGCTTTTGCCGCTTCGATGGCGGAATCGGCAATCTGTTGTGGGGTTACGGGGACCTTGTCGCTACGTCCTGTAGAGTCGCCAGCCCCGGTGACAGCACAGCTGATGATAACGTCTGTGTTCATGATGATCGTCCTTTCTGGAATACGAGAAATTATAAATTATTGGCCTCATTTGGTCATAAAATAAATACGGAATCAAACGCTGTTTATAGTGATTTTTGGACTGATTTATTGTAAATTCGACAATAAAGCCTAAATTGACCTAAAATGGATGATTATGACGGATAAATTGCCCAAACCAACCAGCACTCAAGCTATTAAATCACACATTCAAATAAACCTTTCGTTTGTGCTTATCCCCCGGTTTAATATGCTGGCATTAACCGCAATGTTAGAGCCTATGCGGGTTGTTAATTATTTAACCGGAGAAGAGCTTTATCGCTGGAATTTTTATTCACCAGATGGCGGCATGGTTGTTTCTAGCAATGGTATGTCACTTGATACGCTCTCATTGCCTGAACCAGATAGAAAAGCGGATCAGGTCTATGTATGTGGCAGTTGGGGTAGCGAACATTACGAGAATAAAAAACTGTTTAGCTGGTTACGTAGGTTAGATCGACTGGGTGTTCAATTGGGGGCTATGGATATCGGTTCCTATATTCTTGCCCGCGCGGGATTGATGTCAGGCTACCGGGCAGCAATTCTTTGGTATTGTTCGCATGCTTTTTCCGAAGCCTTTCCCGACACAGACGTGGAAGAGGTGTTGTATATTACTGATCGGAATAGAACCACAATCGCGGGTGGGGCCGCAGGAATGGATTTAATGCTTAATGATATCGCCCGACGTCATAGCGCCCAATTATCCCACGAAGTGGCAGAACATATTCTGCACTTACAGGTGCGGGGGGCGGATAGTATTCAACGAACATTACCCGATGAGCAATTTACCAATATGCATTCCAGCGTCCGGAAAGCTGTATTGTTGATGTACAATAATATTGAAGATCCGCTGAGTATTCCAGAGATCGCGAAATTGATCTTTATTTCACAACGAAAAATGGAAAGATTATTTCAAAAACATCTTGGAAGATCAGCTATAGCGCATTATCGTTTGCTTAGATTACAACATGCCAGAGTGATGTTGACGAATACTGATCTTTCCATTCGGGAGATATCAGTTGCATGCGGGTATATGAGCTTGTCGCATTTTGCAAAATCTTTCGGCGAACAATTTGGCAAGCGACCCCGTGATTGTCGAGATGCATGGCCCGATTCTGAACCCTCACCCGTTTGGCCCGGTGTTTCATCAACAATTCATTCGCGTTAATTTGGTTCTAAAACAGATAAATTTTTATAGGTAACCTAATGACACAAAAACTAAGAATAGGCATTCTAAGCACCGCAGCTATCGGCATTGAAAAAGTTATTCCCGGCATGCAACAAAGTGATGTAGTGGAAGTTTCCGCAATCGCTTCCCGGTCAATGGAACAGGCGCGCTCTGCAGCGACTAAGGTGGGGGTCGCTAAAGCCTATGGCAGTTATGAAGAATTATTAGCCGATCCGGATATCGACGCGATTTATAATCCACTGCCCAATCATCTCCATATTCCATGGACCCTGAAAGCTGCCGAAGCGGGTAAGCATGTTCTTTGTGAAAAACCTATGGGGATGAATGCAAAGGACGTTGAGGCCCTTAAATCCATTGATCCTTCCATTGTAATTATGGAAGCCTTTATGGTGCGTTCTCATCCCCAATGGTTGCGGGCTCAGGCACTTGTTCAGGAAGGCCGGATTGGAAAAGTACAAGCCGTACAGACTTTTTTCTCATACTTTAATGATGATCCGGCAAATATTCGTAATGACGCCTCTATCGGAGGTGGCGCCCTTATGGATATTGGGTGTTACGCCGTCGTTGGTGCCCGTATGGCATTTGGCGCTGATCCAATTCGGGTTTCATCCATGATTGACCGGGACCCTAATTTTAAAACGGACCGAACGACCTCTGGTATTCTTGATTTTGGCGAAGGTCGTCAAATGACCTTTACAGTATCAACCCAAAGCGTGACGTATCAACGTATCCATATCGTTGGTACCAAAGGCCGTATCGAGATTCAAATTCCTTTTAATGCGCCTCTGGGTGAAGAAACATCGCTCTACATTGATGATGGGTCTGATTTGCGTGGACGGGGTATGACAACCGAAATTTTTGAAGCATGCGATCAATACCACCTTCAGGGCGACGCTTTTGCCAGGGCGGTTTCAAAAGAATGGAGAGACTATCCATCTGTTGATGACGCATTGATCAACATGCGAACATTGGATGCTTTATTTAAATCGGCTGAAACAAACAAATGGGAGAATATCTAAATATACTCTCTATAATTAGAACCTTCTTTATCAAATGAAAAAGGTTTGTTTTATGGTCGATAAGTATTTGGGATAAGTTAATGGCAATTTGGGATCATGAACATTGGAAAAATTGGAAATTTGAATACTTTGAGAGTGATTCGGAAATCTCAATTTATCCAGGCGCAAAAGATTTTATATCACTTTGGAATTTGAAGCGTGGTTCTCAAAGGGCGCCGCAATGGTCAGATTATGATTGGGACGACTTAGCCCCTTGGTGGGGGTCGCTTCTCATCATCGATTATTCCTATGATCCGTTTGACTACAGGTATCGATTGTTTGGAACTAAATTGGTAGAGCTAATGGGCATTGATGTGACAGGTCAAATGGCGAGCGAGATGAGAGACGAAAAATTTAATGTTACAATGGATATCCCTTTCTACAAGTTTGTAGCAGAAAATATATATCTCGCGCGCGCATCAGGAAGTTTTGATTGGCAAAACCGTGATCACGTACAAGCCTCGTTTATAGAGGTGCCATTATCGTCTGATCAAAATAGAGCCAGCCACACAATCTCTCTATTAATCACAGAATAATAAAATCAAGTCAGTTTGCCGATTTTGTTCCACGCTTGTGCAATGGCGACCAAGCCCGCATCACGTTCTTCTGATAATTGAGAAAACGTTCTGTCTTTTGCGCGGACATCACAATCCTCTACCAACGTATCGCGCAACTCATCTGTCATCTCTGGGGCCTCCAAGCGCGTCCATGGTAATTTCAGTGCGGGGCCAAATTGATCTAAGCAATATGCCATGCCGCCGTCGCCGCCACCAATGTGATAGGTCATAAAAGGGCCGCCAAATGCCCACCGGGGACCGGGGCCGTTGACCATGGCAATATCAATTTGTTCGGGGGTGGCTTCCCCGTTCTCAACCATGTGCAGTGCTTCACGCCAAATAGCTTCTTGAATTCGGGTGGCGATAAAACCGGGGACCTCTTTTGTCATGACAAGGGGGGCTTTGCCGGTGTGGGTATAAAAATCAGCAGCCCATTGAACAGCCGCCGGGTCCGTCTTTGCCCCGCCAATCATTTCGACTAGGGGTAATAAATAGGGCGGGTTAAAAGGATGGGCGACAACGGTCCGTTCCGGCGTGACACAATTGATCTGAATATCGGTCATGGACATACCCGATGTGGATGACGCAATAACCACATCAGCGGGTGCCAAGCTGCCGAGTTGTTCATAGATACCCTGTTTTAGTGGCAAAATTTCCGGCACGGATTCTTGAATGAAGTCAGCGTCTTTGACCGAGCTGGCTAAATCTGTTGTGCATCTTAGCCGATCAAGTGACGCGCCGTCCGATAAGCCAATTTGCTCCAGGCATTTCCATGCGGTATCAATCATGCGACGTAAAGGGACTTCTTCAGCAGCATCGTGAATATAACTGGTAACGTCATACCCTTTGCTTAGATAAAAAGCCGCCCAACCGCCACCAATTGGACCGGCACCAATACAGGTAATATTTTTAACGTCCTCGATGTTTTTGCGGGGTATAAAACGGGGCATAACTATTATTCCTTTTATTGGCCCTTAAATACGGGGTCACGTTTCTCCATGAAAGCATTGATACCTTCTTTTGAATCTTCTGATTTCAACATTTTATGATAGGTCGGTAAATCATCCGTACGCATGACATGGAATGTTTGTTCCAGACTTTCTGGTTCGATCTTGCGCAGGACTTCTTTGACTGTTTGTAATGCCAAAGGGGCGGACTTTGCTAATTGATCGGCCCACTCACGAGCTTTTTCCATTAACTGGTCATAAGGTACAACCGCATTGACCAATCCATACCCGGCGGCCTCTCGTGCGGGCATGCGCCGGCCTAATAACAACATTTCCATGGCAATATTATAGGGGATACGGCGCGGTAACCTTTGCAGGGCGCCCGCATCAGGCACAATACCAAGCGGCATTTCGGGGAGGGCAAATTCCACATGATCGGCAGCTATGATGAGATCACACGCCAGGGCTATTTCGAATCCGCCACCGATGGTCAAACCATTGAGGGCCGCAATAACAGGTTTATTCATAACCCAGTTCTCGGTTAGCCCCGCAAAACCACCAAAGACATCGCTTTCACTTTCCCACCAATTATCAAGTTGTTGCTCGCCATCATCAAGAGCTTTCAAATCCCATCCAGCAGAGAAAATTCGTTCACCAGCACCGGTAATAATACCAACCCATAATTCTGGATCTTCGTGAAGGGTGCGAAAGGCTTCGCCAAGGGCGCGGCTCATATCATTGTTTATGGCGTTTACTTTGCCCCGGTCCATGGTGATTTCCAGCACCCGACCACGCTTTTGTATGCGCACTCCATTGGCGGCTTCCGGCATGATGATCTTCCTTATTTTGAAACTGTTAAAACGTGCGTTAGATGATCGTGTAATCATAAAATGCAGATAACATTTTTACGACAGTAAAGCTAATTATTCGCCAAATTCTACGTGTTTAATGGACTATATGGATTGATTGCGATGTCGAAAAAACACTTATTCTGGCGAATTAAGACTGTTTTTGGAGCTGGAAATCCCCAATGATAAGCATCCCATAATCACGCAATTCATACGTATTCGGCAGGAGTAAAAATCAATGGATTATCAATTTACAGAAGAACAGCACATGTTGGTTGATTCAATTCGAACCTTTGTCGAGCAAGAGCTTCAACCCTATGAAAATGAGACCGACAAAACCGGGATTGTCCCCATTGAGCTTGGTCAACAAATCAAAAAGAAAGCCATGGATATGGGGTTCTATGCGGCAAATCTGCCCGAATCCGTTGGGGGTGGGGGATTGAATTATGTATCCCTCGCATTGATGGAACGAGAGTTCGGCAAGACGACCTATGGATTACATGGCTATTGTCACCGCCCCTCAGAAATTCTCCTGGCCTGTGAAGGGGATCAAATTGAGCGTTTTTTAACACCGTGCGTTACCGGCGAGAAAAAGGAATTTTTTGCTCTGACAGAACCCGGTGCAGGGTCGGATATTATGTCCATGAAAACCCGCGCCGAACAGGACGGCGATGATTGGATCATCAATGGTGCGAAACATTTTATCAGCAGCCCGGTGGAAGCTGATTTTGCCATTTTGTTTGCCTCAACAGGCGTGAATGAAACCCCGCGCGGAGACCGCAAAAGGGTAACGGCATTTCTTGTGGAAAAAGGTACGCCGGGTTTTGAGGTAAACTTAGGGCCAAAATGCGCAGCGCAGCGGGCTTATCACACATATGAATTGTCGTTTAATGATTGCCGGGTGAGCAAGGATAACATTCTAGGTGAAGAAGGTACGGGACTTGATCTTGCTGATAAGTGGCTCAGCATGGGTCGGGTTTGGGTTGCGGCGGCGGCGTGTGGCAAAGCGGAGCGGTTGCTGGGCTTAGCAAGCTCGTGGGCGGCTGAGCGTAAACAATTCGGCCAACCTATCGGAAAATTCCAAGGCACAGCTTTTAAACTGGCTGACATGGCGACCGAGCTTCAGGCCGCAGACCTATTAGTAATGAACGCCGCACGCAAAGCAGATTTGGGCATTATGGAACCCAATGATGCGGCGATGGCAAAACTATATGCGTCGGAAATGGTTGGTCGTGCCGCAGATAATACGGTTCAAATTTATGGTGGCATGGGATTGATGGAAGATTTGCCCGTTGAGCGGTTATGGCGCGACGCGCGGCTTGATCGAATTTGGGATGGTACCTCCGAAATTCAACGTCATATAATTTCTCGCTCTATCCTAAGGCCGCTTGGTGCCTAATCATGAATAAAATACAGCGGAAAAGCATTCAACGGCAAAATATTCAACGATTGTTCGCCCCAAAAAGCGTGGCATTCATTGGTGGTTCGAGTGCGGCACTTGCTGCTGAGCAATGCGTAAATGGGGACTTCAAAGGCCCTATATGGGGTGTTAACCCAAAACGCAAAGAGCTAGCCGGACAACCGTGTTACCCCAGTATTGCCGATCTTCCTTGCGCACCAGACGCTGTATTCCTAGCGGTGCCTGCGTCGGTGGCTGTTGAAACGGTTGCCCAATTAAACGAACGCGGCACGGGGGGGGTCGTGTGTTATACCGCTGGTTTCAGCGAGTTGGGGGAAGAGGGTGCGGCGCTTGAACGCAAACTTATTGAGGCCGCAGGTGATATGGCATTTGTTGGTCCCAATTGTTCTGGCATTTTGAATTTTATCAAAGACGCCGCTTTATGGCCGTTCGACCATGGCGGGCAATCGGCTGATAAAGGTGTCGCTATCATTAGCCAGAGCGGGATGCTGGGAAATTCCATCTCCATGAACCAGCGTTCGCTTCCCATGGCTTATATCATCAGTTCTGGTAATCAAGGCCAGCTCAGTGTTGAAGACTTTCTCGACGTTTTAATCGATGACCCGTGTGTCAATGCCGTTGGTTTATATATCGAAGGGCTGCGCGATATCCCAGCTTTTGCCGCCGTTGCCGCGCGCGCTTTGCAAGTGGGATTGCCCATCGTCGCCCATAAAGCCGGTACATCAGAGATCGGTGCGCAATTGACGGTTACGCATACCGGGTCGCTTTCGGGAACCGATGATCTTTATGACGCGCTCTTTAAACGGTTGGGCATTATCCGTGTGCAGTCTGCCGTTGAGATGTTAGAGACTTTGAAATTACTGACCATTGCGGGCGCCCCAAAAGGTATGCGGGTGGCGGGATTAACTTGCTCAGGGGGGGATAGTACCATGCTGGCAGATGGCGGTGAGCCGTTGGGCTTGTTATTCCCTCAGCCCTCACCGACCGTTGCGGCTGAATTAACAGAATTGCTTCCCCCAATTGCGACAGTAAATAACCCACTTGATTATACAACGCCCCTTTGGGGATATGAAGAAGAGGTCAAAGCTGTCAATAAGGCATTATTTAAAGAGGGTTATGATTCGGCAATTTTGGTTCAGGATTACCCTGTATCCGTTGGTGGGGATAGCTTTGCACCTTACTTGGCTGACTTGCGGGCGTTTACAGCTGCCACCAGAGAAGCGGGTATTCCCGGTGTCGTATGCTCCATTATGCCCGAAAACTTGGATCATGAAGTACGCGAAATTATGATCGATGCGGGAATCGCCCCTATGCAGGGTATAACCGATGCGTTAAAAGCCCTCGCGCGGAGTGCGGAATTTGGTGTATTGCACCAATCGATCCAACAAGCAGGGTCGATTGATCATTTGGCATTATTGCCGTTACCGTTAGCTTTACCACCTTCTAGTGAAATGGGAAAAGTTCTTGATGAGTGGGAAGGAAAACAGACGCTGGCAGATTTTGGTCTTCCCGTACCGGACGGACGATTGGTAACGGCGGAACATGCTGCACAAGCGGGGCAAGAAATCGGCTTTCCTGTTGTGGTAAAATTAGTATCTTCTGACTTGCCCCATAAAACAGAGGCTGGCGCTGTTAAAATTGGTCTCAATGATAAGGCGGATGTTGATCAAGCCATAACAGAAATTACTAAATCCGTGACCGCCTATGCCCCCCATATTTCAATTAATAAATTTCTTGTTGAAAAAATGGCCGATACCCCCGTGGCGGAACTCATCGTGGGCATTCGCCGAGACCCCGCTTTTGGATTATGCATGGTCATTGGTAGTGGCGGCATACTGGTTGAACTTGTTGCGGATTCAGTTACCCTTTTATTACCAACAAATCCACAAAGTATTTCACATGCAATTAATAGCTTGAAAGCATCAAAACTTTTAAAGGGGTTCCGGGGTGGCCCGGTTGCTGATTCAGATGCCATTATTGCGACGATTATGGCTCTATCAGAATTTGCTAAAGCGCACACCGAGACCTTAATTGAAATGGATATTAACCCCTTAATGGCGATGGAAAACAATGCGTTAATCGCCGATGCCTTGATCTCGTTCTCCTGATGAGACTTAATTTAAAAGATACCTGATAGAAATATTGATACTGAACGGCTCAAACCATAATTGGTAGGAACTTAATTGATAGGGACTTCCATCACATAGCTATCGCGAAAAATTGAAGTTCGGTGCTTAGGATTATGGTCTATAGTATTTCTAAGTTTCAATATGGTATATTTTTTAAAGAACATGCAATTCATAGCTAAAATTTGGAAGAATATTAAAAGCAGTTTCAACTGTCGTTTATGTTGGAGAGTAACTTTTAGCGTGTTCTTCGCAATCTTGATTGTTGAAGCCGCAATTTTGCTTTTCTCAATTCAAAACTATGAACGCGATCGCCTAGCAGAAGTTGAACGTGAAGCCATCGTCGTTATGCGTTCCATTCTCCGCTCATCCGTATCTGAAGGCAGCATTTCCATGGAGCTTATGGAAAACGGAGAAAAATTACGAACCAATACGGTTTTGGTCGGGGCAGAAATATATGCTAGTGAAGGTCAAAAAGTTACGCATTTTGGCGATCTTCCTGACGCCACCTCTGTATCATCACTAAATCCACGCCATATGATGAATTCGGGTGTCAGCATGGATGTGCTTTGGCAAATGGATCAATTCCAACAGCCCTACAGTGTGGTTGCTCGTATTGATACCAGTGAAATCGATAGCCAGATTACGGCATTCATTTGGCGCATCATCGGTTTGGTTGTTTTAATCTCGCTTTTCGTAACCATCGTTACCATGGTTGTTTTAGAACGACTGGTACTTTCCCCCATTAGAGAGCTCAGAAATAGTTTGCTTGATGCAGGGAGGGACCCTGAAAATTCAAAAGGGTACATTCTAGCGTCAGATCGGTCTGATGAGCTCGGCGATGTTGTTAAAGCCTTTAATCAAATGTTACAGCAAACCAGTAAGAACTTCGGCCATATTAAAAAGCAAGGAAAAGAGCTTGAAGCACACAGAGATAAACTAGAGCTATTGGTTAAAGAAAGAACGGCAAAACTAGAAGCATCTACAAAATTAGCTGAAGCCGCCAATAAAGCAAAAACTAATTTCTTGGCCCATATGAGTCATGAGCTTCGCACACCCCTTAATGCCATAATCGGGTTCTCTCAAATGTGGAAGGATCAAGTGCTCGGTCCTGTTGAGAACCAAACTTACCTTGAATATGCATCGGATATTAACAATGCCGGTAATCAATTATTACAGATAATATCTGGCATACTTGATTTAACAAAAATTGAATCCAGTGAAATCGAGCTTGAGCTATTAGATGTAGATTTAGAAACATCGCTCTCAGCATATGTCGCAATACTCAAGCAAGCTTCAGAAGAAAAGAATATAAAATTTCAGACACATATTGCGCCTGAGCTCACAAGTATGAAAATAGATGCGCAATTATTTAAACAAATCTTCATCAATCTTTTGGGTAACGCTATAAAATTCTCTCCTAATGATGGCGTCATTGATATCACGGCAAACCATCATGCTGATGGATGCATAATAATTTCAGTTGCAGACTCTGGGATTGGTATTGATCCAAAAGATATCTTGATGATTCAGGAACCCTTTGGTCAAGTACGCCATAACTCTCATGTCAGCCATGAAGGCGCAGGCATTGGATTACCATTGGCCAAAAAATTAATTGAATTGCACAGTGGGAAGCTCGAGATCATCAGTGAACTAGGAAAAGGAACAACCGTTAATGTTATTTTCCCAGCCTGAGTTTTTCTTTAATTACTCGGTAATTATCCTGTAATTATTCAGCAGCGTTTAGGGCTAAGAACCCACCGGATTGACGGGCCCATAAATCGGCGTAGAGGCCACCGCGTTCCAATAGTTCTTCGTGGCTTCCTTCTTCCACAATCTTGCCTTCATCCATGATGATCAGTCGATCAAGTGCAGCAATGGTTGATAGCCGGTGGGCAATGGCGATCACTGTTTTACCTTCCATTAAATCGAATAGACTTTCTTGAATGGCGGCTTCAATCTCGGAATCAAGGGCGCTGGTAGCTTCATCCAGAATAAGGATAGGGGCGTTTTTCAAAAGCACGCGGGCGATGGCAACCCGCTGACGTTGTCCACCCGACAACTTAACCCCCCGTTCCCCCACATGAGCGTCATATCCAACCCGACCGTTTAGGTCTTCCAGTGTCTCTATAAAGTCATAGGCGTGTGCCTTACGTGCGGCCTCTTTTACTTCATCTAGGCTGGCTCCAGGAGTGCTGTAGCGAATATTATCCATAACCGAACGGTGCAGTAATGATGTGTCTTGTGTGACCATGCCGATCTGACTGCGCAAGCTATCTTGGGTTACTTTGGAGATATCCTGTCCATCAATTGTAATACGTCCGTCCTCGATGTCATAGAACCGAAGTAGCAGGCTAACCAGAGTGGATTTTCCTGCCCCGGAACGACCGACCAGACCTATTTTCTCACCAGGCTTAATGCGTAAATTTAAATTTTCAATGATACCTTGTTTAACATCGGAACGTTCTTTGCCATAATTGAAATGCATATTATCAAAATAAATTTCGCCTTTGTTGGCACCTGAGTTCATAACCAGATCACGAGCATCGGCGGCATCGCTAATGGCGCGGTCGCGGGCAATTGTCTCGATACCATCTTGAATAACGCCAATGTTCTCAAATAAAGAGGATAGCTCCCACAGGACCCATTGGGACATGCCTTGCATACGCAGAACCAATCCCATAGCAAAGGCAATTGCCCCCGCCGTTACCGCACCAGAGTGCCATAACCATAGAGACATACAGCCCACGGAAAAAATTAATATACCGTTCATGGTGTGAATTATGGCAATCAAACGCGTGTAAAGGCGCATATCTTGATAGACGATACCAAGGAATTTATCCATGCCTTCGCGGGCGTAGATGTCCTCATTACGGGAATGCGAAAACATTTTGACGGTTTCGATATTGGTGTAACTGTCGACCACCCGGCCCGTGACATCGGAACGTGCGTCCGCTTGCATCATGGATAGTTTGCGCATTCTAGGCAGGAAGTAGCGTAGAACAAAAATGTATCCAAACAACCAGAGGATCATGGGCGCTGTCAGGCGTATATCGCTGGAGGCAAACAAAACCACCGCGGCGCTGAAATAAACCACCACATAGAGAAAGACCTCGGTCATCTTCATGACCGCGTCCCGCACCCCGAGGGCCGTCTGCATCATTTTTGTGGCAACACGTCCCGCAAAGTCATTTTGGAAGAACTCCATGGACTGGCGTAATAAATAACGGTGCGCTTGCCACCGTGTGCGCATGGCATAATTGCCAAGCAACCCTTGATTAGACAGTGATGCCTGTAAGAATTTCAGAAGGGGCAGCAGCATTGTAACGACAACGCCAATGGTAATCAGGCGGGTTTTATGGGTGTCCCAAAATGTATTTTTATCAGCCGCCGTTAACCAATCCACCAGATCGCCAATAAAGGAATACAGAAGAACATCGAACGTTGCGATGACAACAGATAAAAAGCCGCTTACTAATAATAAAGGTAAAAAAGGACGCGTATAATGGCTGACAAAACCAGAAAGGGTTGTCGGTGGCTTCTCTGGCTGCTCATCGGGGAAAGAGCTACATAAACCCTCTAACCATGTATGAAATCTATTAATCAACGAATTCACCTGTTTTATGCTGTTTTAGCCTGTATTCTTTAAAAGTGATCAGCTTATTTCCGAACATTAGGATCATGATTACTGAAACTTTAGCAAGTCATAACAAAATAATATATACTACAAAGGCAAACCCTTGATCTTGCTGTAATGGGGTATTGCAGTATTATGGGAATTGCTTGGCGGGGCAACAGGCGTACGCTCTAGAATACACGATAATAAATTACTCTAAAGTAGAGAGAACCGTTACATCATGGATCATAAAATAGAAGAAAATGAAGGAAAGACCGTTGTCAAATTGACAGGTCAATTAATTGCATCTGACCGCGAAGAATTTGATGGGTTGATCAATCAAGTATTTACCTCAGGTGTCAAAACCGTCGATTTGCAAATGACAGATCTAACATACATGGATTCTGTTGGTCTTGGTATGTTGGTAACTCTACGGGATGAAGCCGAAAAACATGATGCAAATGTTGATTTGGTTGACCCACAGGGCAATGTAAAGGCGTTGCTAGAAATGGCTCGATTTGATATTTTGTTTAACATTCGCTGATAACCACAAAGAAATGTAAAGTTATGGGAACAGAGCCTAAATTTGATATTAACTTGGTCGGAGCTATGTACCGATCACGCGAACGCGACGTTGGATTACTCCAACGTTTTGCTGATGAACTCACCGAAAATGGGTGGCGTGTGGGTGGCATTGTTCAGGAAGTTCTAAAAAACCAAGATGGTAGCGCGGCTGGCCTCGACGCTGTGGAATTAACCACCAACAATCGTTTTGCAATTAACCGCCCGACCCAATCTACTATGGATTATAAAACATGCTCCCTCGACACCCAAGTCCTTGCCGAAGCCAGTGGTGTCAGTCAGCGGGCCATTGACCGAGGCGTAGACGTTATTTTGGTTGAGAAATACGGCGAGCAAGAACAATTAGGCTTAGGGCTTGCCGATGATATTCTGACAGCGGCCTCTGAGGGTATTCCGACATTGGTTGCTGTCCCCGACGGTGTTCGCGATAAATGGAGTGAATTTACAGGCAGCATGGGTGATGAAATCCCCTTTACCATTGATGCCTTTAGAGCATGGTGGGAGCAAGCGCAGCCCCCTCAGGAAAATTCAGAAAATACCTAAATTTGATTTGAATTAAAACGGTAACCCAACACGGGTATAGCCTGAGAGCCCGCTTATTTGTTTTAGTAGATCAACAATTCTTATATTGAAGGTAGCTGGTTATGAATGAAATG
The DNA here is from genome assembly GCA_965603075.1 of uncultured Rhodospirillales bacterium. GTDB lineage: Bacteria > Pseudomonadota > Alphaproteobacteria > Rhodospirillales > Casp-alpha2 > JABJOR01. The sequence continues at coordinate 17,690 of CBFDBO010000019.1, forward strand.
GCACAGGCAACAGAATCAAGGTTTCGGCGTCGTAATCTAGAGGGCAATACAACACCCTTAGAAGGCTGGGGTATCAACAGCGAATATGGTGTGCTCCGCGATGTCTTGCTTGGACCACCAGAAACATTCCGTTGGATGACCGCTGAAAACGCTCAATTTAGCTCCGTCGTTCGCGCTTCAGAGCGCGATGGCATTAAATTTGATCACCAAGTCGCCATGCGACAACACCGTGAAATGGTCGATGCTTACGAAAGTGCTGGTGTGAATGTTCACAAGCATCCCCCACAGGAAGAATTGTGTTATCAGGTCTATGCCCGTGATTCGAGCTTTATGACCCCGTGGGGGGCGGTCATTACTCAGATGTGTAATCCGCGCCGCCGGGGCGAATATTCATCCGCCCTGCGGTTTTATGAAAGTGCAGGCATTCCCATCTATGACATGGTTTCCGCGGGTAATTTTGAAGGCGGTGATTTCAATATTATTGAACCCGGCGCGGTGATGGTTGGTTATACAGGGCTTCGTTGTGAAGAGGTCTCTGCCCTGCAAATTAAAGGCTGGATGGAAAAAGAAGGCTGGGAAGTTCATCTTGCCCCCATCGATAATTTCTATGTCCACATTGATTTGATGGTGTGCATGATTGCGCCAAAACTGGCGGCGGTTTGCCTTGATACCACACCGGATCATATTGTAAATTGGCTCAAATCCAAAAAGATTGAGCTTATCCCGGTCAGCTTCAAAGATACGATGGCGTTAGGGTGTAATGTCGTATCATTGGGGAATGATCGCGTCTTAGCACCAGAATCGAGCAAGGATCTTGTCGCAAAATTACGCGCCAATGGTTTTGAGGTCTATGATCCCGATATGTCCATGTTCTTGAATGCGGGCGGTGGTGTGCATTGCATGTGCCAACCCCTTAACCGAGATATTGTTTGATAAAATATCAATCATTTAGGTGACTTTTCTGATAGTACGCCTTATGAGGGGACGGCTTATGATACGTCGTCCCGTTTTATTTTAGAGGAAACCAGAATGTTTTACCGCACCGACGAGCCACATGGCCTGCCGCATAATCCCTTTAATGCGTTGATCGTTCCGCGCCCTATTGGCTGGATATCTTCTCAAGATACAGAAGGCAACGTCAACTTAGCACCGTATTCATTCTTTAATGGGGTCGCCTATAGTCCTCCACAAGTGATGTTTGCTGCAAGCGGATACCATGCCCAGGGTGGCTTGAAAGACTCGGTTAAAAATATTCAAGAAACCGGCGAGTTTGTGCTTAATTTGGCCACCTATGATCTTCGTGACGCCATGAACATGTCTTCAGTCGCGGCCCCCAATAATGTGGATGAGTTCGAGTTGGCTGGCTTGGAAAAAGAAGCTTCAGAATTAGTCGCCCCCCCACGGGTTAAAGCGAGCCCGGTGCATTTGGAATGCAAATACACCCAAAGCGTTGAACTTTTGAAACCTATTGAGGGCGACTCCGCTAATCTTGTTATCTTTGGTGAGGTCATCGGCATTCATATCAACGACGATATTCTCACCGATGGCATGGTTGATATGTCAAAGGCTGATGTCATTGCTCGCCTAGGGTATATGGACTACACACGGGTGAATGATGTCTTTCCAATCGAACGCCCTGCATGGCCCGTTAAATAAGTTATATGAATAGTAATTTGAATAAATTATAAAACTTCATAATGGGCTGTGATCTTGCGCAAACCATAAGAGATATAATTACGCTCAATATAGCCAACCGCGGCAATATCGTTTTCTCTCAACGCTAATAAGATATCTTCAATTTCCCGGTGCAAAGAGTTGATGACGACGGCAGCTTCCGTGCGGGCGACATCGTACCAAAAGCGAGAGGTTTGGAAATATAATTGATCCCAAATATCGCGCAGCGGGGCATTCCCAATGAGGTCAGAAATGATGAAATGCATTTCATGATTGATGTTCCAGTATTCTCTGATTTCTTGGCTGGTTTTCAATGCTGTACACCGGTCCAATAATTTTTCAACCGCTTCAATTTGTTCGGGCTGACAATCCTTGGGGGTAAGCTCACCTATCATCGTCGCTATCTTTGATCGTAAGATATAAGTCTCAAGCAACGTGCTTGTATCCATTTCTGTGACGATGGTACCAACACCATTTTTAGAAACCACCAGTCCCGCAAAAGACAACCGTTGCAGCACTTCTCGAATGGGGGTGCGGCTTAAACCAAATTCTTGTGCGATATCATCTTCACGCAAGACCGTACCCGGCGCGTATTCCAACAGACAGATTCTGTCGCGCAGTACATTGTAGATATCCGTTAGTTTAAGCTTTGACTTGATTTCAGTGGTCACGGAAAAGGCTTCCATATCCCTCAATTTTGTCATTGATGCCCGCCAATCTAAACGTATCCCAAATCATTGCCTGATTGCTGCAAATGACAGGTTTGCCGAGGCGTTGTTCCAATTGATCAATGACATCCAGTGTGCGAAGCGCGCCACAACTGATAAAGACCGCGTCCGCATCCGCACGGTCAATGCTGGCGGCGAAATCAGCAATATAGTCAGGGGCAACACGTACCATTTCGCTGTCTTTTTCGATGTTTAATCCGGTGATGCTGAGAATATCAAATCCGGCATTTTGCATATACAGGCGTTCTCGTTGGTTGATCTCGTCCAAATACGGCGTGGCGACAACAATTTTTTCGGCCCTTATGGTGCGCAGGGCACGGAGAACGCCGGTGATCAGTGATGTGGCTTTGGCGTGCGGAGCACCTTTGTTGAGTTCCGCTAAAACGCGTTCTTCGCCAATGACCAATGAACCCGATGTACAACCATAACAAATTACGTCCAATGACCCGTCTGGTAAGATCTGTGCCGCCGCAGGGGCGAGAAGATCAGCCTGAGCCAGTAACGTCGCATTGGTGATGCTATCGGGAATCGGCGCGCGGGAGAAATGCACGCCGACCCCTTCAGGGCACAACGTGTACACGTCATCCCCAATTGTTTGTTCGGTTGCCAGCAATACATAGCCAATTTTGGCACGCCAGTGGCGACCTTCATCAAAGACAATATTGTCGGTTAGGGGGCTTCTCTCTGCCATGATTAATCCTATCGTTATTTTCCGTATTATACATAAAATGGCAATTATGTATACAGCTTCTCTCTTTTAATCGATAATTATCTTGATTTTAATTGTATTTTGCCATAGCTGTACACATGTAATCATTTGTGAAAGATCATGACCATGCTTGAACAAGCCAAAATACGTACAGCTGAATTTCAACGCCGTATGAAGGATGAAGGTATTTCTCTTGCCATACTAACCGATGAAGCATCTATAGCGTATCTCGCCGGATTTTGGGGGTATCTGAGTGTGGAATTTGGCCGACCTACGTTTTTGTTGGTACGCCCGGATGAAGCCCCAAGTGTTCTTACCCCTCTCATGGAAAGTGAGATGGTGGGTGCCATGACGTGGGTCGAGAATATTCACACATGGGAAGATGCGGGTGCCAATCATTGGGTTCATGTTTTGGGTAATGTTTTAGGGGATAACCCCGGCGACATCTATTTGGAAACCAACAGCGTTCCGGCCATCGTGCGCAATTTCTTTGATGATCAATACCCGTCATCCAAGTTACGCGATATTAGCCCGGTTCTGGGTGCCATGCGGGTGATCAAATCAGCGGATGAAATCATCGTCATGCGAGAAGCCGGACAAATTGCTGGGGCGATGATGAAGGCCGCCCATGACTCACTGGCCGTTGGGGTGCCAGAATACGAATCTGCGCTTGCCGTCATTAATGCCGGAACCCGCAAAGCAGCGGGTTTCTTAACCGCCAAGGGCTGGGAATCATTTGTTTCGCCCATGATCACCAACTTGCAAATTCTGCAAAGCGGTACAGATGTATCCATGGTGCACCGCCGCGCCAACGTAAAAGAATATATCAAGGGTGATCCGGTATATTTCTGTTTCTGCAATATGGCGCAATTCAAGCAATATAAATTAGGCTTCGATCGCATGTTCTTCATTGAAGAAGTCAGTGATGAAGCGGCCCGCGTTCAAGAAGCCGCTATTGCCGCGCAACAGGCCGCATTGGGCGTTATGCGCGCAGGCGTTACAGCCGAAGACGTTGCCGCTGCGGCCTCTGCGTCATACGATACCAGCGGGTATCAACCTTGTTACCGGACAGGGCGATCAATCGGTGTCTCTTATTTGGAGGCACCAGAAATTAAACAGGGCGATAAGACCATCTTGCAAGCCGGAATGACTTTTGCCGTTGATGGTGGTATTTCCATTGATGGTGAAACCGGGGGGCGCATTGGTGATTCTGTTGTTGTCACTGAAACGGGGTTTGATTATCTTACTGAATACCCTCGAGAACTATTGTTTGGCAGATAAATAATGAAGGTTGGTTTTTTTCAATCAGATACCCGCGTATCAACGCCCTTTGATCGGTTGGCCCGATTGGAACTTGCATTGCAAGGGGCTGCGCTTGATCTGGTGGTTTGCCCTGAATTGTTCGTCTCTGGTTTTAATAATTCTGAAAATGTCAAAAATTATACCGAACCTTGTGATGGCGAATTCTCGCAAACAATCGCTGCAATCGCACGACGTTATAAGACAAACATTGTCTATGGTTATCCAGAAAGCGCGGATGGGGTTACCTATAATTCTGCTCAGTGTATTGATGAGACGGGAACGGCAATCGCCAACCACCGTAAACGGTTATTTCCATCAGATTATGAAAGCGGTCTATTCACAGCGGGAAATCAACAAACGGTTTTTACCCTGAGCAATGGGATCAAGGTCGGGTTGGTGATTTGTTATGAAATAGAATTCCCCGAAGCCGCCCGCGCGGTCGCCAAAGCGGGGGCCGATATCATTGTCGTCCCGACGGCCTGTGGGGTAGATTGGTCCATCGTTACCCGCAAGATGGTCCCGGTTCGGGCCATGGAAAACGGGGTGTTCTTAATCTATTGTAATCACGCAGGCCCCGATGGTGCTATCGACTTCCTCGGCGATAGCTGTGTTATTTCACCCATGGGTGAAGACTTAGCACGCGCTGGCTACGACGAATGTCTAATGTCCGCTGAGCTGGATTTCAGCATCATGGAAAAAGCCCGTAAACGATTACCGTATTTAGCACACCATTTGGCACTGCCTTAATTTAGAATAAAGCCATGGGCATAGGGATCACGTTCATCAATGAAGATGGTATTCAACCCGGTGACTTGTGCCCAGCCCTCGACCGATGGAATGATGGCGGGGTGGTTGCCTAGGTTAACTGTATCCTCAATACGGCCCGTAAATAAACTGCCGATGATGCTTTCGTGAACGAATGTATCACCCTTCGTTAACAGGCCCTTGGCCGTTAGTTGGGCCATGCGGGCCGATGTCCCCGTACCGCAAGGGGAGCGGTCGATGGCTTTATCACCGTAAAAGACAGCATTTCGCGCGTCCGCTTTTGGGTTCTTACGCTCGCCCGTCCACATGACATGGGATAGTCGATTAATGGCGGGTTGTTCAGGGTGTTGAAAATTGTATTTGTCGTTCATCAGTTGACGAATGATCGGGCTGAGGCGTTGGATGTCTCCAGGGGTTAGGTCATCCAGATCGCGGTAATTCTCTTGGGGGTCAATGATGGCGTAGAAATTTCCACCATATGCCACATCCATGGTTAAAGTTCCCATGTCCGGAACATCGACACTTAAACCGGTCTTATATAAAAAGGCCGGGACATTGGTCAGACGAACGGACGATACATGATCCCCCTCCATTTTATAGTGAGCTTTAACCAAGCCGGCCGGGGTATCGAGCTTTAAAACACCCGGTTCACGGGGGATCACCAATCCCTGTTCTATGGCGACCGTCACGGTCCCGATGGTGCCATGACCACACATGGGCAAACAGCCAGAGACTTCAATAAACAAGATTGCCACATCGCAATCGTCACGGGTTGGGGGATAGAGGATGCTGCCCGACATGACATCATGACCGCGTGGTTCGAACATTAATCCGGTGCGTATCCAATCGAATTCGTCCATAAAGTGTTGGCGCTTTTCGATCATGTTGGTACCGACTAATTCTGGCCCGCCGCCTGTTACAACACGCACAGGGTTGCCACAGGTATGGGCATCGATACAGACGAAAGTATGTCGGGTCATGACCTTACACGCTCGCCGTGATGCCACCATCAACGGGCAATTCCACACCGGTAATATAACGGGCTTGATCCGATAGTAGGAACAAACAAGCGTCTCTCATGTCCTCGGTCGTTCCTAAACGTCCTAAAGGAACGAATGTTGCCACATGATCTTGAGCAGCCTGATCGCCTTCCCAGCGTTCTTGCATGGGTGACATGGTTGGTCCGGGCAAAATCACGTTAGAGCGGATATTGTCAGGGGCAAACTGGATTGCCAAAGATTTTGCCAAGCGGATCACCCCGGCTTTGGACGCGCCGTAGGCATCTTGCGATGGCGCGTCGCCCCCGGTGGCATCGATAGAGGAAAAGTGCACCATGGCACCACCGTTACCTGATGTCTTGATATGGGGTACGGCGTAACGGCTGGTCAACGCAAAGGATTTAAGATTAATCGCCATCACCCGGTCCCATATATCCATGTCCATATCGACCACGGATTTATCACGGTCCAGCCATAGGACTCCGGCGGTATTAATCAGAAAATCAAGTCGACCATAGTGCGATGCGGTTTTGTTGATGGCGTTTTCGACAAAACCATCATCACTGAGATCGCCCTCAAAATAGCGATGTTTGCCGGAACCATCTCGAATGCCATCCGGCACGGATTTTAAATCAGCCATACCAACATGGCAGCCCAACTCGATTAACGCATTTGCAATGGTGAGCCCCATACCCCCACCCGCACCAGCGACAAAGGCAACTTTTCCATCAAAGCTCATAATCTGTACTCCTCCGCAAAGGGATTTATTTCTGTGTTATTGATTTTCCGGTATGTGGACGATCAAGCCGTCCCATTCATCAAGCATATCAACTTGGCAACTTAAACGGCTGGTTTCTTTTACATCTTCGGCAAAGTCCAGCATGTCTTTTTCAATGTCTTCCGCCGACCCAACTTTGTCAGCCCAATCATCAGCAATATAAACATGACAGGTTGCACAAGCGCACGCGCCCCCACATTCGGCAAAAATACCGGGAATCAAATTGTTCATTGCGCCATCTTTGATGGATTGACCAACTTTAACATCAACATCCTTGCGGGTGCCATCGTGAGAAATATAAGTAACAGTTGCCATGGTTCGCCTTTATTTAAAATAGAGTTATACGATCTCTTTAACAGAAATTGTGGTGTCTGCAATACGTGCCGGATCAGGTTTCGCTTTATCTGTGATTAATTTGCGCCCCATCATGTATTCGCGCGCACTGTTGATGGCATCGACAGCAAGCAAAGTACCTTGTTTTAAATAGAATACAGCGAACGCGCCATCCTCAGGGTCTCCGCGCAGGACGGTTTGATCATAGCCTTGGGATAAGCCAACAATCTGTAGTTTTACGTCATACTGATTGGACCAAAACCATGGAACGGCTGAGTAGGTTTCAGATTTACCCATAATGGAAAGAGCGGCGGTCTTTGCTTGATCTACGGCATTTTGCACTGATTCCAAACGGATATTCGTACCGTAAATACTATTGGGATGATTGGTGCAATCGCCCGCCGCAACAATATGGGGATCATCGGTACAGGCGCTATCATCAACCACAATACCATTATCACAGGCCAGACCCGCAGCACTCGCCAATTCTGAATTGGGAATAACCCCTACGCCCACAACACACAGATCGCTACGTGATGTCGAGCCATCTTCAAATGTGATGGCATTTATATACCCCTCACCTTGAAAGCCTGATACCCGGGCATTGGTCTTTATGGTTACGCCATTTGATCGATGAAGTTTTTCGTAGAATGTCGAGACTTCAGGGGCGACAACCCGGTTCATAACCCGGTCTGCCATTTCAAGGATAGTAACCTTCATCCCGGCTTTTGTGGCGGCGGCGGCGACTTCTAATCCGATATAGCCCCCCCCCACAACACTCAATTTTTTTCCAGGCGCAAAATTTTTGCGTAAATTATCAGTGTCATCAATGGTTCTTATATAATGAATACCATCCAGATCAGCACCCGGTATGGAAAGTTTGCGTACCCGTGCACCCGTGGTCAGGGCGAGTTTATCATAATTAATAATTTCGCCGTTTTCTAGAACTATGGTTTTCGCCGTCCGGTTGATACTTTCAACGCGTTTATTCAATTTTGTAATGATGTCGTTACTCACGTAGAATTCCGCGGGTTTCAGATAAAGCTGATCGCGTGACATTTCATCGCTTAAATATTGTTTGGATAGGGGGGGGCGCTGATAGGGTAACCATGCTTCATCACCAACCATGGTGATTGATCCACCAAAGTCAGGGTCCATAATAAGGGATGTTGCAAGCTGGCTGGCCGCGTGTCCGGCACCAATTATAACCACTTTCATGGCGGTTTCTTTCAATAATGATATTCTTATCTAATCATTAGAGTAGAATCGTTTTAGCTACAAGGGAGAGATCTTACACAAAACTACAAAAAGAAACGGAGCGGTGTCAGGTGACAACCGCTCCGTCCGAATTCAGATTGAAAGAAATGCTTATTGCATTACTTTTGTCCAAACTTTATCGATCAAAGTTTGAGCTTTAGGTGAGCAAGTTGTTGCAAATCTCACTGGAACATCTGCAGGAGGATTTACTTCTGGTGCAGATTTCAGTTCTTCAGAGTAGTACTGGGCGGTACCTTTGATGGCATCGCCATAACCCTGATTTTCAGACAACATAGCCATGTTGACCGGGTCCATGATGAAGTTCATGAACTTACGGGCATTTTCAACGTTCTTGGCACTCGTTGGGACAACAAGGCTGTCGAACCAGCCAACAACACCTTCTTTCGGATATGCATAGACGACAGGTGCGCCGGCAAGGCGACCTAGACGGGCATAACCGTTCCAGTGGTTGGTCATGATAGCTTCACCGCTTGCGATCAAATCACTCATGGTTTCTGAGTTATAAGCAACGATATATTCTTTCTGGTTCATCAGCAGGTCTTGGATCACCTTCATCTCTTTCGGGTCTTCTGAACAGAATTCCTTGTCGAGATAAATGTTAGCAAGGCTGATAATCTCATCCGGTGTTTGGAATGTGCTCAGGCGGCCACGAAGCTCTTCTGATGGCTCGAAGAATTCTTTGAGAGACTCACCTTTACCGGTGTAGAGATCCTTATGATAGGCAAACGATGTTGTGCCCCACTGCCATGGAGCGGTGTATTCCTGTTCTGGATCCCAAGCTGGGAACTTCCAACGTTCTTTATAATTTTTGTAGTTTGGCAGCTCATGAACTGCAACTTTCTGGATCAGGCCTTCATTGGCTAGGATGGGAACAAAGTTTTGACTTGGAACAACAAGATCATAACCCGTTGCGCCAGCTTGAAGTTTGGCAAGAAGGGTTTCGTTGGAATCGTATGTGTCTACTGAAACTGAAATGCCTGTTTCGGCTTCAAATTTTGCGATCAGATCAGGGGGGGTGTATTCTGTCCAGTTATAGATAAACAGCTCGCCATCGGCTTTGACCGTTCCCGCTGTTAAAGCCACAGCAGCGACTGCAGCAAGTGTCGTGAATAAACGTTTCATGTGATTTTACCTTTTCCTGTTTTAAAGTTTAAGTGCTAGTGCACAGTTTTGGTCTGTGTCTTCTTTGATACTACCCAGTAAGCTGTAACGATCGCTATTGAGAATAAGAGAAGAACTGATGAAACAGCATTGACTTCGGGTGTTACGCCCCGCCTGATCATACTGTAAATATATACTGGCAGCGTTGTTGAGCCAGCTCCCCCAACCATGAGTGTAATAATGAAATCATCCATGGAAATCACAAATGACAACATTCCTCCGGCTACAATGCCCGGCATAAGCTGCGGAACTGTAATATAACGGAACGTTTCCCATTCCGTTGCGTAAAGGTCTCTTGCTGCCTGCTCTTGCGTGGTATCCATTCCTTCTAATCTTGCTCTAATCGGCATAAATGCAAATGGAATACAGAAGGTGATGTGGGCAATGATAACATTACCGAGACCCCAGTTCATTCCGACAGCAGAAAAGAAAATCAACATGGCAACGGCAGTAACAATCTCTGGCACCATCAGAGGTAATGTGATCAGTCCTAAAGAAACGGTTTTGCCTTTAAAACTTCCGCCTCGTGCCAACGCAAGTGCGCCGATTGTCGCGATGGTTGTTGCAAAACCTGTTGCAACGGTTGCAACTATCAGTGAGTTTACAACTGCTTTTTGAATGTCAGCATTGCTGAAGGCTTTAATATACCATTCCAGACTAAATCCATGCCAAATTAGAACCATACGGTTGGCATTGAAGGAATAAAAAATTAGTACAACGATCGGCAGGTATAGAAAAATCAAAAAGGCAATATTCCAGAGCCCCAGGCCCCGATAATGCCCAACAGGCAGAATGGTTTTTTTCTTGGAAGACGTTTTCATGCTATCGCTCATTATCGTGTCTCCCCAAATACTGCATCACGTTTTTTGGCTGCGCGTGCATAAAAGATCAATGAGATAACAACAACAGCTAAGAGCAGCATTGAAAGGGCTGCGCCAAATGGCCAGTTTCTTGCCGAGGCAAACTGGAATTGTACCAGACTGCCAATCATTAGATTTTTACCGCCGCCAAGAAGATTGGGGGCGATGAAGGCGCCCAGACAGGGGATGAAAACCAAGATGCAACCGGCAATAATTCCGGGTTTGCTGAGCGGAATGATGACCTTTGACATGACTTCCCAACGGGTTGCATAAAGATCACTAGCCGCTTCGACCAGACGGAAATCAAGTTTTTCCAGACTTGCATATATTGGCAGAACCATGAGCGGCAAATAGCTGTATGTCAGGCCAATGGCAATTGCACCATTTGAATACATCATGTTCAAAGAATCTTCGATTATGCCAAGGTATAGCAGAGGAAGTTCAATTACCCCACCGCGACCAAGAATAATAATCCACGCAAACGTTCGGATCAGAAGGTTCGTCCAAAACGGAATTGTGATTAGATAAATATAGAAATTTCGACGATTGGCGGGTTGAAGCGTAATATAATAAGCAACGGGGAAGCCAAGTATGAGACAAATAAAAGTTGCCATTACCGACAGTTTAACCGATCGCCAAATGATATTCATATAGCCCGGATTGAATATAACCGAATCATCCAGATCGTATTCAAAAATCAGTTGGAAATAAGCCGCCGTAGAAAATTCTGGGTTTACGCCACCGTAGGGATTGGCTTCCATAAATGAATACACGCCCATGATCACCATGGGGATCAGCATGAAAATGCCAATAACAATATAGCTAGGGGCTAGGCCTAACCATCTTCGGGTTGTCTGAGACTTTGGTAACCACTCACTCATTTGGGTAACACCCTTAGCGCACGTTTTGAGTACTCAATAAACAAACCATCATCAATACTAAATGCTAATTTGCCATTTTCTCGAGGTCGGGTCTGGGCGGTCAAATTAATGCCATCCCCTAAATCAATCGTAAGAGTGGCCTGATTACCGAGATAAATAATATTTGTCACTTTGCCGGGACGTACATCATTTTCGATTTCTGGTTTAGTGGCGTGAAGGTTAATTTTTTCAGGGCGCAAGAATAACGTTACCTGATCACCAACTTTATGGGCGCCGCTATTTTCAGCTTCAAACAGGCTTTCTTTGCCCAAACGGCAGGTAACCAAATCATCGTTTAATGAAACAATTTCTCCTTCAAGAAAGTTTGTATCTCCAATGAAATCAGCCACGAATCGATTTACCGGGTGTTCGTAAATTTCACTGGGGGTTCCGATTTGTTGAACTTCCCCATTCGACATCACAGCAATTCGATCGCTCATGGCAAGGGCTTCTTCCTGATCATGGGTAACGAACACAAAGGTGATGCCGGTTTCTTGTTGAAGTTGCTTTAATTCCTGACGCATGGCTTGTCTTAGTTTCAAATCAAGCGCGGAGAGCGGTTCGTCCAATAATAAGACTTTCGGGCTGGGGGCAAGCGCACGGGCAAGCGCCACACGTTGTTGTTGCCCACCGGAAAGTTGATTGGGGTTACGATCGGCGAGTTCGCTCATTTTAACCAAAGCCAATACCCGCTCAACGGTTTCTTTGATTTCGTTCTTTGGTTTTTTCAATCGTTCCAAACCAAAGGCAACATTTTCAGCGACGCTCATATGGGGGAACAAGGCATAGTGTTGGAAAACAGTGTTCACCGAGCGTTGGCTAGGCTCTAAGTTTTCAATCTCTTCATCAAAGAGAAGGATTTCTCCTCCTGATACTTGCTCAAAGCCAGCAATAAGACGCAAAAGCGTTGTTTTACCACATCCGGATGGTCCAAGGAGGGTGAAAAACTCATTGTCATTTATGGTCAAAGAAACCGTATCAAGCGCTTGAACGGCCTGAGTTGATCCAGGATTGTATATTTTTGATACACCCTTGATATTAATAGCAGTTGTAACCATCGGACTCCCTTTATAGAGATTTATTCACTTTATTCGACACGACTATAATATGACTATCCCATTTAGGGTATAGTACAAATGGGGTAGAGAAACTAGGTTTGGTCAATTCTTTAATACATTATAGGTATTCAAGTTTAAATGGGATATGCAGACAAGCTATATATTTATATATGGGGAAAATAATTAAAAAAAGACTGGGTAAAATCTGAAAGTGGCGCTGGACTCTATTGAGACGGCACAATAACTTGTCATAACACAGCTTGAAAGATAATTTCAGTTCTGTTGAATTGCTGAAATAAGTCTTGATGTGTTGATACTATTTATTTTTTGGAAAAAGAAAGATTTATGGACGGTACTACAATTACGACGAATAAAATTCCTGCAAATAGTGGTGGGGGCATCAGCGGATTTTTCATGCGTAATGTAAATGCGCGTGGATATGCATTATTATCCCCAACAATGGCCTTGCTAATCTTCGCTATGCTGGCACCAATTTGTGTATTGGTTGGTCTCAGTTTCTGGCGACAAACGGGTATGATTATCGAGCCGGATTTCAGTTTACATAACTATGTTATGTTCTTTACTCATAAAAAAGATTTGTTCGTCAAATTATTAGGACGTTCCCTTTGGGTTTCGGGCGCTGTTACGCTTGCAACTGTATTATTAGCTTACCCCGCAGCCTATTTTGTGGCTTTTAAGGTAAAGAAAAACAAACTGGTATGGTTGATTTTAATCACTGTTCCTTTCTGGACCAGCTATCTATTACGGGTTTTTGCTTGGAAGATCGTTCTTGGGTTTAACGGGGTTGTTAACTCTGGCTTGATTAGTGTCGGGCTTATCGACAAACCCTTAGAGTTTATTTTATTTAGTCCCTTTGCCGTTGTTTTGACACTGGCGCATGCTTGGGCTGCTTTTGCTATTCTTCCAATCTATGTATCACTTGAGAAAATTGATAAATCGTTACTTGAAGCTTCGGCAGATCTTGGTGAAGGCCCGATCATGAGCTTCCTTCGGGTAACCTTACCGCTCTCAGCACCCGGTGTTATTGCCGCGTCATTATTGGTGTTTATCCCAACTGTGGGGGATTTTGTGACCCCGAAACTGGTTGGTGGCAGTGGTGGCATTCTGATTGGAAATATGATCCAAACTATGTTTGGGCGAGGAAATAACTGGCCTCTGGGGGCCGCGATTTCCGTCGTCACAATGATAACAATTACTCTTGTTGTCTGCTTGTTCCTATGGGGCATCAGCCAAATAAAGAAAAGAGCGTCGAGAGGCTGATATGAAAGATTTTAAATTCTCCGTTCTTGGCATCTACACCGTGGCATATTTGGCTTTCTTATATATCCCGGTATTACTGCTGCCAATGTTCTCGTTCAATGATTCACTCTATATCGCTTTCCCTCTTAAGGGCTTCACTTTAGAGTGGTATGAGAAAATGATTAACAGCAAATCATTGATAGGTGCTTTGAAAAACAGCCTGCAAGTTGCTTTCTTTGTCGCCATCTCCAGTACAATTTTTGGAACTTTAGCGGCGAAAGCATTCACTAAATATAATTTCCCTGGTTCCCGATCACTGACAGCCTTTATTTCCATTCCATTGGTTATCCCCCTGATCATCATCGGTATTTCACTGTTGATCGTATTATCGAGCTTAAAAATTGAACTATCTCTGATCACCATTGGGATCGCGCACACTGTTATTTGTGTGCCGTTTTCCATGTTTGTGATGATTTCTCGCCTAGAAGGCTTTGATAAAAATATCGAAGAAGCGGCTCAGGATTTAGGCGAAAACGCATGGATGACTTTCTGGCGGGTAACGTTCCCTCTGGCTTTGCCGGGCATTATCGCCAGCTTGTTATTATGCTTTACGATTTCCTTTGATGAGGTCGTCTTGGCCTTCTTCTTAGGATCAGATAAACCAACGTTGCCGCTCTATATGTGGAGTCAACTTCGTTTTCCTAACAAATTGCCCCCGGTACTCGCGCTTGGTGCAACTATTTTCATGGTCTCGTTCGTCTTGGTAACATTCTCAGAATGGCTCCGGCGTCGTGGCGTTCAATCTAATTAATTCCGGGGTATGAGATGAGCGACGAATCCTTCATTTCCATTAAAAACATTTCCAAGCATTTTGGCAGCGTTCGTGCGGTTGATGATGTTTCCGTTGATATTAGACGCGGTGAATTTTTTGCCCTTCTAGGGCCTTCTGGCTGTGGCAAAACCACGTTGCTGCGTATGTTGGCTGGTTTCGAAATTCCAACGGGCGGTGAAATCTATATTGACGGTCAGGCCGTGGGGAATACGCCACCCCATGAACGCCCCGTAAATATGGTGTTTCAAAGCTATGCTATTTTTCCGCATTTGACCGTTGCACAAAATATTGCGTTTGGTTTGCGTAAAGATAAATTGCCAAAACAACAACAAGAAAAAATGGTTGATGAAGCGCTGGAAATGATTGCGATGCCGGGATATGGCAGCCGTGGTGCACACGAGCTATCCGGTGGACAGCGTCAGCGTGTGGCACTTGCCCGTGCCTTGATTAAAAAACCAAAAGTGCTGTTGTTGGATGAACCTCTTGGCGCACTCGATAAAAAATTACGTGAACAAATGCAACTTGAATTGCGTGATCTTCAACGTGAAGTGGGTATTACTTTTGTTTTTGTGACCCACGATCAGGAAGAAGCTCTCACCATGTCAGATCGCATTGCGGTTATGTCAGATGGTAAAACGCTTGAAATTGACGCTCCGGCGATCCTTTATGAAGCACCCAAAACCCAATTTTGTGCCGACTTCCTAGGCACGATGAACTTCTTTAAAGGTACCATTAATACAATTGGTGGTGGCGTAGCAACGGTCAAATCCACGGGCATTGAAACCATCACGTCAAAGGGACCTAATATGGATTTCTCTGTCGGCAGCGATATTCTTGCTGCAATTCGCCCTGAGAACATTGAAATCAGTTTGGATGAACCATCTACTAGAAATAAACTAAAAGGCAAAGTACGGGCCTCAGCGTACCTTGGGGATCGTGCTCACGTATATGTAAACGTAGAAGGTCGTAGCGATCCAATATTGACCGCCATGCCTAACTTGGGTGGTCAGGCCTCACGCATGGGGGCAAAAGATCACGATGTTTGGCTTTCGTGGTCAGATGAATCAGTGGTTCTATTGCCCACAACTTAAATCAATTAAGCATTATTTTTTAAAGCCGTCTCTTTTTTATAGGAGGCGGCTTTTTTATTTAGACTCATTTAGGCTCATTTTGGTTCCACGGTAACGGCCGTACCGCTGGCGACCAGAAATAGCATGGATTTTCCATCGCCGGATATTTCATTATAGTCTAGAGCGACACCCAGGACGGCATTCGCGCCTGAAATTAAGGCTTCGCGGCGTAGTTCTGTCAGGCATGTTCGCCGGGCGTCCCGCAAAACTTTTTGAGAAGACCCAGAGCGTCCGCCAAATATGTCAGTGATGCTGGAAAAGAAATCTTTAAAGAGGTTCATGCCGAAAACACATTCTGCGGTGATCACTTCCAGACGTTGGGTGACCCTGTATTCTGCCATTAAAGGCTCCGTGGTAATGATGATTTCACTGGCTAACTGATCAATTATTTCTGTCGGAAGGTCATCGTATTGTTTGTTATCGATAAGTTCCTGGATTTTTTTATCACTTTTACCAAAGATGTCGAACATTCCTCAGCTTCCTTTTTCATAGACTTTTTAAAATTCTTCGCCCCACACCCAAGCCATTCCATGATCATTAATAAATCACATTGGCATGCCGAAATTCCTGAAGATCGTTATTGCGGAATAAACTCTTTGAAGAAATCGTTGCCCTTATTATCAATGACGATAAAGGCAGGGAAGTTCTCCACTTCAATACGCCAAATGGCTTCCATACCAAGCTCTTCATATTCTACAATCTCAACTTTTTTGATGCAGTCCTGCGCAACGCGGGCACCGGGGCCACCAATGGACCCAAGATAGAATCCGCCATGGGCCAGACACGCGCCGGTCACGGCGTTGGACCGATTGCCCTTTGCCAACATAATCATAGAACCGCCCGCCGCTTGGAACTGATCAACATATGCGTCCATGCGCCCGGCGGTTGTTGGTCCGAACGAACCAGAGGCAAACCCTTCTGGTGTTTTGGCAGGGCCGGCGTAGTAGACCGCATTGTTCTTGAAATAGTCAGGTAGCTCCTCACCCGCATCGAGACGTTCCTTAAGCTTCGCATGGGCAATATCACGCGCAACAATCAATGGGCCGCTTAAGTTTAAACGTGTTTTAACGGGGTACTTGCTTAATGTTTCTAGAATTTCGCCCATGGGTTTGTTCAAATCAATTTCAACCACACCCTCGGTATCAGCGCTTAACTCTTCGGTACTGATCTCAGGTAGGAACCGAGCAGGATTGGTTTCCAATTGTTCAATGAAAATACCCTCTTTGGTAATTTTACCAAGGCATTGACGATCGGCTGAACAGGAAACGCCGATCCCCACGGGGCATGACGCACCATGTCGGGGTAGTCGGATTACCCGAACATCATGACAGAAATATTTGCCCCCAAATTGAGCGCCAAGTCCCATGCTCTGGGTCATTTTATGAATTTCAGACTCTAACGCCAAATCGCGGAAGGCTTGCCCATGTTTGTTACCTTCGGTTGGCAAGCCATCCAGATACCGCGCGCTCGCCATTTTTACGGTCTTTAAGGTTAGCTCTGCCGAGGTGCCGCCAATAACGATGGCAAGATGGTAGGGTGGGCATGCTGCAGTACCCAAAGTGCGAATATGATTATCAAAGAATTTAAGCAGAGTCTCTGGGTTTAACAGAGCCTTGGTTTGCTGATAAAGAAACGTTTTATTGGCTGAACCACCACCCTTTGCCATAAACAGAAACTTATAAGCGTTGCCTTGCGTTGCATAAAGATCGATCTGGGCGGGAAGGTTATTGCCGGTGTTGACCTCGCTATACATATCAAGTGGGGCAAGTTGGCTATAGCGTAAATTTGTATCCAGATAGGTTCGGGCGATCCCTTCTGATAGGGCGGCTTCATCAGAACCAGAAGTGAATACGTTTTGCCCCTTTTTGCCCATAACAATTGCGGTGCCGGTATCTTGGCACATGGGTAAGACCCCACCTGCGGAAATATTGGCGTTCTTTAATAAATCAAGGGCAACAAAGCGATCATTACTTGAGGCTTCTGGGTCATCAAGGATCGATGCCAGCTGTTCTAAATGACCGGGACGTAGAAGGTGGGCAATGTCATGCATGGCCGCTGCACTAAGCAATGATAAGGCTTGGCTATCGACCTTAAGGATTTCCTGACCATCAATTTCGGTGGTGCTTACATAATCTGTGCTTAACAGACGATATTCTGGCTCTTCACCAGATAAAGGAAACATTTCAAAGTGTTCGAAATTGCTCATTTAATCCTCGGATATATGAAAGTAGATACAAATCGCTGTTTGCAAAGGTTTACCTGTACAAAAAAAATCAACAGTAATTATTTTTTGCGGAAGGCATCCAGGGCAATAACTTCACCTGATTTTTGAGGTTCGCCACCATTGTCTTTTTTGGCTTTTGTCGCGCTATCACCAGGGAATGTTGCTGGGATTTCATCTGACAAATCCTGGTTTTTATCAGGAAGTTCCATGGGGAATTCAAGATCTTCGATCTCGTCCTCGGACATCTCCATGGTTTTGAGTTGTAGGCCAAAGTTGACAGAAGGATCGCTGAACCCCGTGACTTCGCTAAACGGTACAGATAAGAATTCCGGTTTTCCGCTAAATCTTAGACTGACGGAGAACCCTTCTTCTGTTACGTCGAGATCGGTAAATTGATGTTGTAGAACGATGGTCATCTCTTCGGGATGTTGAGCCAGCATATGAGGAGGCATGGTGACCAAATCAGTATTTGTCCGAAACGTGATATAGAAATGGTGTTCACCGACCAAACCGTTTTCGGATGTGAAAATAAGGGCCTTGCGAATAACACTTCTCAGGGCATCTTCAATCCATTGGTCATAGCGGATTGGATCGTTTGTGTCGGTTTCCATATTCTAGCAGATCTTTCGTTCGTTCTTTCTCTTATGAACATACTACTATTGTCGCTAATTTAGGCAAGATAATTAGGCAAGGTAATTAAGCAGGGCGTACATTATTAAATTTTCAGATTAAGTGGGAGGCTTCTGTTGCCAGGTGCCTCCCGAACCCCGTGGTAGTGCTAAGCAGCTACCGCAAATGCTTCATTATCGTTTGCATTTGTTAAAATGGCCCGGTATCGGCGGAACCATGCCGAGCAAAAACTATACTTTTACTACACGCGTCGATCCTATTTCGCCCCCATGAACCAATCTTCTAAATAAAAAATAGAAGACTGGTAAGAATTTGGTGGAGGCGCCGGGTACCGCCCCCGGGTCCGCAATGCCTATTCTGAACAGCGTTTATCGCCATAGTTGGTTTCCCAACACCTCTAATATAGGGAAGTTAGACACAGATTGAAAGGGGGGTAGGAAAAAATATAGCATGCTAAAGAGGCACATTTATTCCCCTATTCCTGATAATAGGGTAAAATCACATTGATTCGGCGGCTGAACCGTCCCTAAAAACTAATTTTTTGCAGTAAGAGACTTCAAATTATGCGCCAATACCTTGATTTACTTAAACTAATCCGCGAAACAGGCACCTTGAGAGGGGACCGGACAGGAACGGGGACGGCAAGTGTATTTGGCCATCAAATGCGGTTTGATCTATCCCAGGGATTTCCGGTTTTAACCACAAAAAAACTGCATCTGCGGTCGATTATTCATGAACTTCTATGGTTCTTATCGGGTGATACCAATATTAAGTATCTAAAAGATAATGGTGTTTCCATATGGGATGATTGGGCTGATGAGAACGGTGATCTTGGTCCGGTTTATGGTTACCAATGGCGGTCATGGCCAACCCCCGATGGTCATAAAATTGATCAAATCAGCCAATTGGTAGAGCAAATCAGGACCAATCCTAATTCCAGACGCCATATTGTGTGTGCGTGGAATGTAGCTGATGTGGATCAAATGGCCCTGCCGCCATGTCATTGTCTATTCCAATTCTATGTAGCGGACGGGAAATTATCGTGTCAGCTTTATCAACGCAGTGCAGACGTATTCTTAGGGGTGCCATTCAATATTGCATCCTATGCTTTACTTACCATGATGATGGCACAAGTATGTGACTTGGAAGCGGGTGACTTTGTTCATACTTTTGGCGACGCCCATTTATACAACAATCATTTCGATCAAGCAGATTTACAAATATCACGGGAGACCCTTGCTCTGCCGAGCATGAAGATGAACCCCGATGTAACGGATCTTTTCGCCTTTAAATTTGAAGATTTTGAATTACTTGATTATCAGTCCCACCCCCATATATCAGCGCCGATTGCTGTTTAACGAATGAATTGAACTCATGCATATTTCATTAATTGCCGCAATGGCTGAAAACAACGTCATTGGCCTAGAAGGCGGAATGCCGTGGCATTTGCCGGAAGATCTCAAGTTTTTTAAAAAAACAACTCTTGGCAAACCTGTCATAATGGGGCGGAAGACTTTCACTTCCATTGGGCGTGCCTTGCCGGGCAGAGTAAACATTATCATTACCCGCAGTATCGAATATACGGCGGAAGGATGCCATGTCGCCCACACCATGCAAGAGGCCATTGAGCTTGCGACGAATTTCGGTGGAGCTGATATAAACGAAATTATGATTATAGGCGGTGGGCAAATTTATGCCGAGGCGCTTCAATTTGCGAACCGTATTTATATGACAGAAATTCATGCGCGAATCGACGGTGATACATATTTTCCGAAATTACCAACGGGCCAATGGCGAGAGATATCGCGCTTAAGTGCAGAGAACCTGAGCCCAGACCTGCCTAAGTTAAGTTTTGTCATGTACGATCGTATTAGCGAGTAGATACTCGAACGTATCAACGAGCAGATACTCCAAGATCGTTCATCGACTTTATAAAAAAATCTTCCCTGGTAAATGGCAATCCTTTTATATCTACGCTCATATTATTGATTTCTTTGCGAATACTGAAACTAAGTTTACAGTACAGATAACGGAAATCGGATGATAAAGCAGCCCCCGTCAGGATACGCTTATGAAGATCAAATCCATTACAGTTTACCAGATTGATTTACCCCTAAAAGAAGGGCGTTATGCGTGGGCTGATGGAAAATTTGTCGAGGTGTTTGATTGTACGGTTGTTGAAATCGAAACAGATAGCGGGTTGTTTGGTTACGGTGAAGTGTGCCCGCTGGGCCCCTTTTATCTGCCCGCATATGGTCCCGGTGCCCGTACAGGGGTGGCAGAGCTTGCCCCCCATCTAATAGGGGCTGATCCGGCTCAATTGAGCACTATTAATCTTATCATGGATACCGCCTTACTGGGTCATCCTTACGTAAAATCAGCCATTGATATGGCGTGTTGGGATTTGCTTGGTAAGCATACCAATATGCCTGTGTGTGATTTGTTGGGGGGACGGCATGGCGATAGCGTTGCTCTCTACCGTGCCATCAGCCAGCAAAGTGCCGAACAGATGGCGCAAAACATCGCCGGCTACCGTGATGCAGGTTATACAAAATTTCAATTGAAAGTCGGCGGTGACCCGGATGAAGATATTGCCCGTATTCACGCGACCCGTAAGGTTCTCGACCGTGGAGAAGTGCTTGTTGCGGATGCAAATACAGGCTGGCTCATGCATGAAGCGGCACGTGTGGTGGAGGGGGTTGCCGACTTAGACGTTTATATTGAGCAACCTTGCGCAAGTTACGAAGAATGTCTGACTATTCGTCGCCGAACGGCCAAGCCCTTTATTCTTGATGAAAACATTGATGGATTACAAGCCTTGCTCCGCGCCCACGCCGATGGTGCTATGGATGTTATTAATCTGAAAATTTCCAAAGTCGGTGGTTTAACCAAGGCGCGTCAAATTCGTGATTTATGTGTTTCGCTCGGAATCGCCATGACCATTGAGGATAGCTGGGGGGGCGATATCATCACCGCGGCTATCGCCCATTTGGCACACTCAACACCCGAGCGATACCGGTTCTCTGCCACAGATTTCAATAGCTACGTCACTGTACAAACGGCTACGGGTGCACCCAAACGGGATAATGGATTTATGGCAGCAGGCACTTTATCAGGGCTGGGTATTGTTCCAAATTTTGAAAACCTTGGGGACCCAATTGCTCGTTATCGCTAATTAGAATTATCAGTGCCCAGATAGTACCGTCGGCAGAAATAACGTGATCGCGGGAAAGGCCAGAATAAGAATGATCCTGATGATTTCAGAAGAGAAAAACGGAATGACCCCTTGAAAAACTGTTTTCATGGGAACGTTTGGTGCCAGCGAGCTGATGATAAATACATTCAGGCCCACGGGTGGTGTGATCAGCCCTAATTCAACCACCACCAGCGCCAGTATACCAAACCAGATTTTAAGTTGTTCGGTATCCATGCCATAAGCGGCCAAATCAGCCGTAATATAATCGCCCCCATTTAGGATGATTAGGGCAGGCCAGAAGAATGGAACGACAACCAAAATCATGGATAAGGATTCCATGAAACAGCCCAAAATAATCAAGAGAACCAACATCGCGATTAAAATAAGCCATGGGTCCATACCGCTGGTCGCGGACCAGTTAGCCAAGGCCGCGGGTAATCCTGCGCGGGTGAAGAAACTTTTGATGACTTCGGCACCAAAGAGGATGAAATATATCATGCCACTTGTAACGGCAGTATCGAGCAATGATTGTCGGATGCCCTCAAAGGTTAGACCTTCTCCCCAAAATCGTAGGATCAATCCATAGGCGAGAATAGCGATAACCCCGACAGCGGCGGCGGGGGTCGGGGTGAATATACCCATGCCAAGGCCAAATATGATGGATCCAAAAATTAACAATACAGGGATCAGACGTTTTATGGCCCGGCGTCGTTCTTCCCTCTCCATGGGTTCAGCTTTCGGCGCGATATCAGGATTCATACGGACCCAGACCGCGATCACCAAAATGAAGGAAATAACAGCCAGAACACCGGGCAGGATGGCCGCTTGGAACATCTCAACAATCGAAGCCTCTACGATAATGGCGTAAATTACCAAGGCCACCGAAGGCGGTATTAGAATGCCCAGCGTGCCCCCCGCTGCCAGAGCACCCGTGGCAAGGCCGGGTGCATAGTTCATTCGTCGTAATTCGGGTAAAGCGACCCGGCCCATAGTAGAAGAGGTCGCTAAGGATGATCCGCAGACCGCCCCAAAGCCAGCGCACGCCCCTACGGCTGCCATGGCGACACCACCACGGAACCGACCAACCAAAGCATTAACGCCCTGAAATAAGTCCCGGCTGAGATTTGCGTGCGATGCTAGAAAACCCATTAGGATAAACAACGGAACGACCGAAAGATCGTAGTTTGCAACGACGTTCCAAAGGAGTGTTTTAAATTGTTTGAGGTAGGGTTCAAACCGTAAATAGGGCAGGGCCAGACTGAGCGCGTAGTTGCCACCGATACCGACGCCAACCATTGCCAGCCCAACGGGAATACGGAAAATCAACAAAATAAATAAAGCGATTAAACCCAAAACGCCGATTATTTCACGGTCCATCATGTACCCCATCATGTGATTGGCCTTTATCATTGAATATTTGAACCCAAGCAATCACCGCCCACAATAAAAGTGATACTATGCCGGGGGAATAAAACGGCCATTCCGGCCATCCCAGTACCCGTGAGACGGCATTATCATTATAAGTCTCCACCATACCCATGGTCATCCAATAGGCCAAAAATAAGGCCAGACACCCCGTCGCGGCGAGAGAAATATTATCAAGGGTCCGTTTTGTACGCAGCGACATACGGGAGGCAAATAAATCCACCACCACATGCCCCCGCATATATTGGCAATAGGGAAAAAACATCATAACGGCGCTGCTGATGGCGAGACGGACAAAGTCTTCATAACCGGGGAGGGCACCAAAATGGCCGCCAAACTGGCGGGCAATTCGGTCAATGGCAAAGGCGCCTACATTAACGGATGTAACGACAACAATCATCAAGACCATTATTCCACCAAGGATCGCCCACGTTTTGATGGCTTGACGGAGATATGCATACATCTAAACGATTCCTAAGAGCAGAAAAATTGGCGCTGCATGATGGTGTATCACGCAGCGCCAAAAATACGACTCAAATTAATTGCTGTGATTAACAATCGATGCCCTAGCAGCATTTACCAAAGCGGCGCCATCAATACCGTTGGGGGTTACTTCAGCAATCCATTTGTCCACAACGATTTTTCCCAAAGCATCGAATGTACCTTTACCAGCAGCATCCAAGGCAACAACGATGCCGCCATCAGATTGTGCCTGTAACGTTTTGCCTGCTTCTTCATTACCGTTCCAAAGCTTGCCCATTGGACCTGCCCAAGAGGCACTATTGTCATCAATCACTTTCTTAAGATCATCTGGAAGGCTTTGGTAGCGATCCTTGTTCATGGCAAACATAAATACAGATGTTCCGAAGCGGGTGAGATCTTCCCCTTCATAGGAATATTGCGTTAGCTGATGAAGTTTATAGGGAGGGAAAATCTCAAAGGGTACCAAAGCACCATCTACGGCTCCTTTGGAAAGAGCCTGTGGTAATGCAGGAAGGGGCATGCCCACGGGTTCAGCACCCCAAGCTTGGATCATCCAAGCGCCCGTACGTGAGGGGGTGCGGAATTTAAGCCCCTTTACATCATCGACTGTGTTAACAGATTTTGAAACAGTGTGCAGAGCGTTGCCAGCATGAACATGGATTAAGAGGGGGTGAATATCTTTATAATCTTCCGCAATCATCGAAAAATTTTCTTGGATGGCCAAATTTGTGGCTTCTGCATTACCGCCATGGACAGTAGGTAATTCAAAGACTTCTGAGCGGGGGAAGACGCCCGGTGTGTATCCGGGAAGTGTCCAGACAATATCGGCAACACCATCACGAACCTGACGGTATAATTCCGGGGGTTTTCCACCCATAGCCATGCTTGGAAAAATTTCAATTTTTAATCGGCCTTGGGAATCAGCTTCAACTTTCTCAGCCCATGGAACTAAGAATTTTTCATGTGTCGCAGATTTTGGGCTTAAGAAATGGTGAAGGGTTAATGTCACTTCCGCAGCTTGTACAGCGGAGCTGATTATAAATGTGGTGACAAGTCCAAGCGCAATACGACTGATTAAATTCATGGTGTATTCCTGTTGAGAAGTAGGGGCAATGAATGCCGTTAGTTGATTTCTTATAGAAACTCTACGGTATTTTACATGCTTAAACTAAATACGCAATTTTAATCAATCTAAATTTCACTGATTCCGGGGGCAATATTTCGCCTTCGCTGTGGTATTGGTATCGAAGCATTTGGAGGAGGGGGCGCGGCACGTTGCGAGCAATCTTTTCGATCGCAAAGTTGGCAAGCAATACCAACAGGGACAACCAATGAATCTGATTCTAAATTAAGCCCATCGGCATAAATAATTTGGCTCGCAAATGTGATTTCACATCCTATACAAATCGAATAGTGAGTACCAGGTTGCCCGTATTCGATGCTTTGCTTTGAGGTTGTTTTAGCGATGGAAAAAAATTTACTACCATCGGGCATTTGTACGATTTGGGAATTAATCACGCCGGGAGTCATAAAGGCATGATGCATGACCCACCGGGGACAGGCACTGCCATAGCGTGGAATACGCATACCTGAAGCACTGAATTTTTTTGAAATATTCCCCGCCAAATCAACACGAATTATGTGCAGGGGAATACCCATTGCATCTGGATTTCTTAAAGTCGCTAATCGGTGGCAAACTTGTTCGTAACTTGCAGAGAAACGGTGTTGTAATATCTCTATATTATATCGCGTATCAACAGCCATCCTCAGAAAATCATCATAGGGCAGCAAACATGCGCTGGCAAAATACTTCGATAAAGCGGTCCTTGCTTCATCCTTTGCCGCGTCGCTCAAGATGTTACCTTGATTAATTAATTGATCTATTAGGTCCGCATAGGACAATTGAGCAATTAATACAGTAAGATGAAAGTTTATGCTGGAGGCCGGTAGAGATAAAGATAACACAAGGTGGCGTTTGGCCTCTTCGTAATAGGACGCGCCACTGAGCTGTGTTTCACTCATGGCGATTTCCACACTGACACCATGACGTTCTAGCAAATACCCGATCAAGCGCGCCCTGATAGCAACATTATCAAGGCCTGCTTCTCGGCGTAATTCTTGCGCGGCATCTTCTAATGCTGGGAAGTAGTTATCGTTGCTTTGCAGAAAATCCGTTACGGCTTCCTGTGGTGTGCTATCAGAAATATTATCCCCTAAACCTTCTCCAGAAACAATTTCAAGCATTGAATTCACTGTGGTACTAAGGTTTTCGCTCTCATCGAGTACAATTTTTTGAAAATTTTGTCTTTCATTTGGCGCTAAATCTTCGTTGTCGTGGAGAATTTCCGAAAACGATACGATGGATGTTAACAATGTTCTCAATCGATGAATATTACTTGAAAGCAAAGGGTCTTGCGCCAACCGCTCATTGAGCACCTGAAAGTCTTCCATGCTATTACGATAGGTACTGTAGGTCTTTGTTAGAGCCTGACATAAGGCGGGTGAATTGGCAACGAACTCGCTAATTTCTTCGTCCGTTAAGTCCAAATGCTCATATATTGGGTCTTTCAATATTTCGGTGAGGGTCGCAATTTGCTGACTTTCATGGTGGGATGAGAAGTTCTGCAGTGAAAAATTCAAAATTTCACTGATTTTTAACAACAACGGCACAGTCAAATTGCGTTGATTGTGTTCAATCAAGTTCAAATAGCTGGCCGATATGCCTAGCTTTGTTGCCAATTCGACTTGTGACAAAGCACGGTCTTTACGTAACCCCCGTAACTTATGACCCATTAATGGATTTCTAGCCATGTAACCCTCAGAATAATGAACAGTTAAAACAATTTACGATATTTGTAATATTTACCTTATTTACAAATTTACATTTTAAGATTTTACAACTTAACATGAAAATTCCTCTATATTCAATGTCTTGTTGTGTATTTTCTGTTTCTGTTAATAATTGACATTGTTGAACTGGAATAACTGGAAATTAAATCCAGTCTAGAATTTATGTATGCACGAAGCTTTCATCAGAAGAAGCAATGCTTTTATAGCTAGGTTGCCAAGGTAACCGTATATTTTGATAGGGAAAATTCATGAGCAATTCTATAAAATTTAATCGTCGCCAAGCATTGAAGATTGGTGCTGCTGGTGCGGCCATTGGTGCAACACCAATGTTCTTCCATCGCAATGCTTGGGCGGCTGATTTTGTTAACGATCCCGGTAGTAAAGCAAATGTAACGTTGGGTTTCAACGTTCCTCAAACTGGACCATACTCTGATGAGGGTGCGGATGAGCTTCGTGCTTATTTGCTTGCAGTAAAACACCTTAATGGTGAAGGCGATGGCGGTATGATGAATACCTTCACACCATCTTCACTTAAGGGTAACGGTATCCTCGGTAAGAAAGTAACCTATACAACGGGCGACACACAGACCAAATCTGATGCTGCACGTGCTTCTGCCAAGCGTATGATTGAAAAAGACGGTGCTTTGATGATTACCGGTGGTTCCTCATCCGGTGTTGCTGTTGCTGTACAAGGTCTTTGTCAGGAAGCTGGCATTATCTTCATGGCGGGTCTTACTCACTCCAATGATACAACGGGTAAAGATAAACGTCGTTATGGTTTCCGTCACTTCTTTAACGCCTATATGTCTGGTGCTGCTCTCGGTCCTGTGCTTGAAAAAGAGTATGGTACAGAACGTCGTGCTTATCACCTAACGGCTGATTACACATGGGGTTGGACACAAGAAGAATCCATGCGTCAATTTACCGAAGGCTTCGGTTGGCAAACAGCAGCTGCTGTTAAAACGCCTGTTGGCGCTGGTGATTTCTCACAATACATCACCCCGGTATTGAACTCCGGTGCTGATGTTTTGGTTCTGAACCACTACGGTAAAGACATGATCAACTCACTAACACAGGCCATTCAGTTTGGTTTGCGTGACAAACAGGTTAACGGCAAAAACTTCGAAATTGTTGTTCCGCTGTTCTCTCGTTTGATGGCTCAAGGTGCTGGTGAAAACATCAAAGGTATTCTGGGTTCCACGAACTGGAACTGGTCACTACAGGATGATGCTTCAAAAGCATTCGTTAAATCCTTTGGTGCGGAATATGGTAACCCACCTTCAATGGCGGCCCATACATGCTACGTACAAACATTGCTGTATGCGAACGCTTGTGAAATGGCGGGCACTTTCTATCCACCAGAAGTCATTAAAGCCCTCGAAGGCTTTTCATTCGATGGAATGGGTAATGGTGCAACCGAATACCGCGCAGAAGATCACCAGTGCTTTAAAGATGTTCTGGTTGTGCGTGGTAACGAAAACCCAAGCTCACAATTCGATCTTCTTGAGGTTGTTGAAACAACACCTCGTAGTCAGGTTGAGTATGATGCGAAAATCTTCGGTGGTGAATTAGGACCTTACGAAGTTTAATACGTAAATTATCGGGTTGGTGGCTAGATTAAGCTACCAACCCGATTCTTTTTTACTTTCGAATGGCCCTAAAAAGCGTCTAGTGTATTATTTCGCATTATTTGGTGTTTCTCTATGGATTCTTTTTTAATTCAATTACTCAACGGACTGGACAAAGGGGCGGCCTACGCATTGATTGCGTTAGGACTGACTTTGGTTTTCGGGACCCTTGGCATCGTCAACTTTGCCCACGGAGCAATTTTTATGCTCGGGGCTTTCTGTGCAGTATTCTTTAAAAAACTACTCACGCTTTCTCTTAAGGTCAAAGATGAAAGCGTGACCTTGTTTGATGCTTTCAAGGAAGAGCCTTATTTAATTATATGGTTCGGCGACACGGGCGAAGCCATTATTGATTACGCCGTTCCGCTCTCAATTTTGTTTGCGATCCCGGTTATGATATTGGTTGGTTATGTCATGGAGCGCGGGCTCATTCGCCACTTCTACAAACGCCCCCACGCTGATCAAATATTGGTTACTTTCGGCCTGGCTATTGTTATTCAGGAATTGATTAAAGCGTATTTTGGAGCGAACCCCATTCCTCAATCCGCACCAGACATCGTTTCAGGTAGTGCCAATGTTGGTTTATGGTTCGGACTTGGAGAGGCACTGGTATATCCCTGGTGGCGACTTATCTATCTATTATTCTCAGCGATCATGATTTTTGCTGTATTCGCCTTCTTACAATTCACAACCTACGGCATGGTTGTCCGCGCTGGCATGCGCGACCGGGAAACTGTTGGATTGTTGGGGATCAACATTGAACGACGCTTCACGATTGTTTTTGCCATCGCCGCGGTGGTTGCGGGTGTTGCGGGGGTTATGTACACCCCAATTCTACCGCCCGATTATCATATGGGGATGGACTTCCTTGTATTGTCCTTCGTTGTTGTCGTGGTCGGCGGGATGGGGTCACTCGGGGGGGCGGTCACCGCTGGGTTCTTGCTCGGTATTGTTCAATCGTTCGCTTCCATGAACGAAATAAAGGACATCATTCCCGGTATTGATCAAATTATTATTTATCTTGTTGCTGTGGTCATTCTGCTGACCCGCCCACGTGGATTGATGGGACGAACTGGGGTTATGGAAGACTAAGATGAAACAAAGATTAATTAACGATACAACACTACTCCTTAGCTTTGCTGCCGCAATTCTATTGATGCCCATCTGGCTCTCCCCCTTTGGGGCAGCCTATCCAGATTTGTTGCAAAAATTTGCCATATACGGCATTTTTGCTATTGGTTTTAATATTTTGTTTGGCTTAACTGGGTATCTGTCATTTGGTCATGCTGCGTTTTTGGGTGTCGGTTCCTACGCAGCAGTCTGGTCGTTTAAACTTTTCACCATGAACGCTATCCCGGCGGTTATGTTTGGTGTTATCTTTGCCGGCATTCTGGCTTTGATCATTGGATATGTCAGTCTTCGTCGGTCGGGAATTTATTTCTCAATCCTAACATTGGCCTTTGCCCAGATGTCTTATAATCTGGCGTACTCTGTGCTGACACCTATTACCAATGGCGAGACCGGGTTGCAATTAACCATCAATGATCCCCGCATAATCGATACCTTGTATGTGGCGGCTTCCGAAGGGTTACCAGCGACTAATTTATTTGGAATTAAGATGAGTGGTTATCCCGGGTTTTATTTCTGCGCGATCTTGTTGATAATTTGCTTTTATATCTCAATACGTATTTTCAGATCACCTTTTGGGCTTATGCTTCAGGGGATTAAATCAAATCAAAATCGCATGAACTATACGGGCTTGAATACACGTCCTTATATGCTGTCCGCATTTGTTATATCTGGTATGTTCGCCGGGCTTGCTGGATCGCTTCTTGCTGTGACCGATCCTTTGGCAGGGGCTGAACGCATGCAATGGACAGCATCTGGCGAAGTGGTGTTGATGACCATATTGGGGGGCGTTGGCACATTGGTTGGGCCGAT
This sequence comes from uncultured Rhodospirillales bacterium, assembly GCA_965603075.1. Taxonomy (GTDB): domain Bacteria; phylum Pseudomonadota; class Alphaproteobacteria; order Rhodospirillales; family Casp-alpha2; genus JABJOR01. The sequence continues at coordinate 47,853 of CBFDBO010000019.1, forward strand.
GCTTGGTGCGGGCCTTATTAAGTATTTTGAGAACATCTTTTCATCGTTTAATCATAATATCCTACAAGATTTTTTCTCATTCTTGCCGGAATCCATTCAAGAAATTGTCGTCCAAATCGCTGGTTTGTTTGTCGGTGGTGGTTGGCATTTAACCCTTGGTTTGTTGTTCGTTGTTGTGGTGGTTTATCTGCCCGGTGGTATTGTTGAAGGCATCCAACGGTTGAAAAATGCCATAATGAAGAGCAACAGTACGTCGTCTTCTCCACCTTCCGTTCAAAACCAATCGGCTGAGTGAGGGGCAGGAATATGGAAAAATTAGTTCTACACTTAGATAATATTCAAATGAGCTTTGGCGGACTTCGTGCCTTGGCTGATGTTAATCTTCATGTTGAAGAAGGAAAGACACACGCCATCATCGGCCCAAATGGTGCAGGTAAATCCACATTGCTAAATGTATGCGTTGGTCGCTTGAAACCTGATTCAGGTAAAGTTACCTTCGACGGAGACGAGTTAACGGGTAAGAAACCGCACGAGATCGCTCAAAAAGGCGTCGCGCGAGTATTTCAAACACCAGAAATCTTCCCAGAGTTATCATTGCTCGATAACGTCATATTACCCGCTTTATCAAAACGCGATGGTTCTTTCAAATTCAATCCATTTGCAGCTTTACGCAGCCAAAATGAAATTCGTGATGAGGCCCATAATATTCTTGAAGACGTTGGTCTTAAAGAGCACGTCAGCCAGATTGCCGGCAGCCTTTCACGGGGTGACAAGCGACGCTTGGAATTGGGCATGTGCCTGATCCTACGTCCGAGGCTTTTATTGCTGGATGAACCAACCGCGGGGATGTCCCGCCACGATACCAATCAGACAATTGATTTGCTCAAGGAGATAAAATCACGTGGTATGACTAAGATTATTATCGAACATGATATGCATGTTGTGTTCTCATTGGCGGATAAAGTCAGTGTTCTAGCACGCGGTAAAATTATTGCATCGGGATTACCCGAAGCGGTTCGTGAAGATCCTTTGGTTAAAGAAGCATATCTGGGAGGGGCGCACGAATGAACCAGGCCGTACAAGAAGCATTCTTAAGCGTTCGCGATATACACGCCTATTATGGCGAGTCGTATATTGTTCAGGGTGTCTCATTTGATGTTCAGGAAGGCGAAATTTTGGCACTGTTAGGCCGTAATGGCGCCGGAAAAACGTCAACATTACGGGCACTTGCCCGTGTTGATGATCCAATGCTGATAAAGGGTGAGATATACCTTCAGGGCCAGCCATTACATGAAATGAAAGCCTATCAGGCCGCCCGTATGGGGGTTCAGTTGGTTCCGGAAGATCGCCGTATTATTGGTGGTCTTACTGTTGAAGAAAACCTCATGTTGGCACAAGTTGCCGAACCCAAGGGTTGGGAAATTGACCGTATTTACGATCACTTTCCACGCTTGGCGGAGCGTAGAAAACAAGATGCGATAACCATGTCGGGTGGCGAGCAACAAATGTTAGCGGTTGCCCGTGCGCTGGCCCGCGATATTAAGATGTTGTTTCTGGATGAACCTTACGAAGGATTGGCCCCGGTTATTGTCCAAGAAATTGAAAAAATTCTACTTCAAGTTAAGGAATTGGGGATTACCACCATCATCGTTGAGCAAAATGCTGTGGCGGCCCTTAAGCTAGCTGATACAGCAATTATTATTGATATGGGACAGGTTGCCTTTTCCGGCACCGCGCAGGAAGTCCTAGATAATGAAGAACTTCGTCATGAGTATTTGGCAATTTAAGATTTGCTGCTGCTTTATTAATTAGGGAAAAATTTGGCTATGAAAGATATTCTCGTACACCTTGATGATAGTGATGTATGCACCCACCGTATTAGGACGGCTCTATCGCTGGCCAAAAAACATGATGCTCATGTGGTGGGTGTCGCCCTTAAAATCAAATCGACCATTGCAGAATATATTAGCGAAGCCCTGCCCAGTGGCTTTCATGAAGCCCAGCATGAGGCCGTTGAATTATCGGCGAATAAAGCCATAAAAAGATTTGAGCTTGAAGCGAAAGAAGCCGGCATAAGTTTTTCAACCAATATCATTGCCGAATCAGCCGCAAAGGCCCCCAATGTTTTGGCTTCCTACGCTCGACATACGGATATTACGATTATTGGTCAGACGAATGAGGAAAGTGGTGGGGCTGGCTTCAATACGGCTCTCATGGATGCGGCGTTACTAGAAACCGGTCGCCCGATCTATTTAGTGCCGTACGTTGGTAAGAAGAATCAACCCGTCAAAACCGCAGTAGTCGCTTGGGATAGCAGCTCAAAAGCCGCTCGTGCGATCAATGATGCAATTCCGCTGCTACAAGACCGTGAAGAAACTATTATCCTGATCATCAATTCGGGAGAACGCAAAAACTCACATGGTAACGAACCTGGGGTGGATATCGTTGCCCACCTTGCTCGTTATGGCATAAACGCACGGATCGAAATTCAAACCGTAACAGGAATTGGTGTTGATACGGCAATTTTGAATTTCTTGGCCGATAGCGGTGCCGATTTACTTGTAATGGGGGCTTATGGACATTCCCGCCTACGCGAGAAAGCATTCGGTGGGGTTACCCATAACATATTGAAAAATATGACAGTTCCCGTGTTGATGTCATCGTAATGAATGGGTAATACCCGAATCAATTTTATCCATTTGTAAATTGGGTGAATAAGCGCGTTAAAATAAATGACAACCATCTATCATATGCGGTACGGTCTACCCCGTAGGCGAGAAATCGTGTCTGCGTCGTATTGATTTGCTGAGGGGCAATATCCAGATGGTCTATTCAGTATTGGTGGCGGAAGATGAACCTAACATAATTCTGTCATTGCGATTTATAATGGAGAAAGCGGGGTTTGATGTCCGGGTGGCGGAAGATGGTGATCAGGCCATTTCTGAGATCAAGAATGATCCTCCAGACGCTGTTTTACTGGATATTATGCTACCAAAAAGAGATGGATTCTCTGTATGCGAGGCCATAAAAAGCGATCCTAAATTGTCGGGTATTAAGGTTATTATGTTGACCGCCAAAAGCCGAGATGAAGACAAACAACGCGCTCTAGGGCTGGGGGCTGATGATTATATTACCAAGCCCTTTTCGACGCGGGAGCTTGTAGACCGGGTCCTTGAACTTATCGCTGGAAATTAAAGAGTGCGTCATAGTATCCAGTGGTACCCAATTGCATTTTGTGGATTATGGTTTAATTTTATCAAAATAAAAAAGTGATTTTATGAAACGTACGGGTCGCAAAAGAGAATGGTCAATTGCATTATTCAGTGCGGGGCTCGTGTTTCTGCTGCCGCCGATATTATCAATTTATAACAGCCCTGAAGTTATCTTTGGATTACCAGCGGCTTATATTGTTCTGTATGGATTTTGGGGATTATTAATCCTCGCAATGGCCTATGGCACCAGACGAAAATCTAGTTTGGATAGTCATATTGATGGGCACCTTCCTTCGAAGAAATACCCAGGTGATAGCTGATGCAGGGTGGGATCGTCATTGGGGTATCACTTGCTTATTTGGTGCTGTTGTTCCTGATTGCCCATTATGGCGAGAGACGCGCTGAGCAAGGTCGCAGTCTAACCAATAACCCTTATATCTATACGCTTTCCATTGCGATTTATTGTACGTCATGGACATTTTATGGCAGCGTGGGGAATGCGGCCAAAACGGGGTTGGGGTTCCTGCCAATTTATCTGGGACCGACGCTGGTCTTTATTATTTGGTCAATTCTGATGGCTAAAATCATAAGAATTTGCAAAGTTCATCGCATTACGTCCATTGCTGATTTCATATCTTCGCGTTATGGAAAAAGCGTTACTCTTGGTTCGCTTGTCACCATTATTGCCGTGATTGGCACAACGCCCTATATCTCGCTACAGCTTAAATCCATCGCGACCAGTTTTAATATATTGGTAGGGTACCAAAACCCAGAAACTCAAATTTTCGGAAATGCTTTAGGGGGCGATACGACACTGGTTGTGGCGGTGGCGCTCGCCCTTTTCGCTATTTTATTTGGTACCCGCCACATTGAATCGAGTGAACATCACGAAGGTCTCGTTGTTGCCATCGCTTTTGAATCGTTGGTTAAATTGTTCGCTTTCCTTGCTGTCGGTTTTTTTGTTACTTTTAGTGTTTTTGATGGCTTTGGTGATCTATTCTATAGTGCCCAAGCTCACGGTTTATCTGATTTGTTTACGGTCCCTGATGATAGCTATAGTCAATGGGTAACCATGACGTTGTTGAGCATGGCGGCAATTATCTTTTTACCCAGGCAGTTCTATATAACCGCCGTTGAAAATAAGAACGAATCCCATCTTCGGACCGCCGCATGGCTTTTCCCTTTATATTTATTGGTGATTAATATATTCGTTTTGCCCATTGCCATCGGCGGTCGAATAACCTTTTCGGGTTTAAGCAGTGATGCGGATATGTATGTTCTTACCCTGCCGATCTATTTTGACCAAAGTAAACTAGCGCTTTTTGCCTTCATCGGGGGACTGTCTGCGGCCAGTTCGATGGTTATCGTGGCCTCTATTGCCTTGTCGACGATGGTTTGTAATAACCTTGTTATGCCGTTGTTGTTGCGCTTGAAATGGGGGCACATTACGGAAGGCGGCGATTTGTCAGCGCTGTTGTTAAATATCCGACGCGCCAGCATTTGTATCATTCTGCTGCTGGGTTATGGCTATTTCCGTATTGCCAGTGAGTCCTATTCATTGGTCACAATCGGCTTGGTTTCCTTCGCAGCGACGGCTCAATTTGCCCCAGCGATTATTGGCGGTATATTCTGGAAAGGTGGTTCTAAAAATGGGGCATTAACCGGGCTTACTCTTGGCTTTTTGGTTTGGGTTTACACTTTATTGTTGCCTTCATTCGCTCAATCAGGCTGGCTGCCGATTAACTTTATTAGCGAAGGGTTATTTGGATTAAGTTTCCTAAAACCCTATGAATTATTTGGCTTGGTTGGTCTCGATACTCTCTCTCACGCCTTATTTTGGAGCATGTTAGCAAATATTGGAAGTTATGTTGCTGTTTCATTGTGGGGTGAACTGAGCCTGATGGATCGCATACAAGGTGGATTGTTTGTCGATGTCTTTGAAAGCTCCGAGAACCGGAAAGATTCCAGTTATTGGCAAGGAACAGTAACAATCTCATCGCTTCAAGATCTAATCGGACGTTTTGTAGGACCCAATCGAGCTTCAAAAGATTTTCATGCGTTTGCAGTCGCCAATGATATTATTCTTAACGACGATGATGCCGCTGACAGCCGTATGTTGGTGCATGCAGAAAACCAATTATCGGGCGCCATTGGTGCGGCGACGGCCCGGGTTGTTTTTTCCACTATGATCAAACATGAAAACGTTAGCGCCAGCGAGGTTTACCAAATTCTTGATGAAACCACTCAGGTTATGGAATACAGCCGAATGCTTGAGGTCAAATCAACGGAATTGGAAGAAACCTCCTTAAAGCTGCAACAAGCGAACAAACGACTGAAGGAATTTGACGCCCTCAAGGATGACTTCCTTTCGACAATCTCTCATGAGCTGCGAACGCCGTTAACATCAATCAGGGCATTTAGCGAAATATTGCAGGAAGAACCCGATGTAAATTCAGATGAACACAAAAATTTTCTGAGCATCATTTCAAAGGAAAGTGTCCGGCTGACTCGATTGATAGACCAAATTCTCGACCTGGCAAAAATGGAAGCCGGGCGCATGAATTGGTCAATGAGTTACGTTGATCCCGCATTGGTTATTAAAGATGCGTTGGAGACAATGGATGGATTAATCAAAGAGAATAATATCAAACTAATCCTGAATCTAGGCGATGACATCCCCAATGTCCGCGCCGATCGCGATCAGCTATTACAGGTCGTGATTAATATTGTCTCCAATGCCATAAAATTTTGTGCCCAAACTGATGGTCAAATTACAGTAGATGCACGGCGGTATAATAATTATTTACGGGTGAGTGTTTCTGATAATGGTAAAGGTATTCTGTTAGAGCACAGGAGTTTCATTTTCGAAAAATTCCACCAAAGCAATCAAGGGTCTAATGAAATGCCCATCGGAACGGGACTTGGCCTTGCCATTTGTCGCCAGATCATTACATTTTTTGAAGGTGATATCTGGGCTGATGATGCCGTTAATGGCGGCGCGCGAATTTCATTTAGTATCCCCCTCGTCCTACCATAAAGCATTGAAAGATTTATAGAATCGCGTGGTCCTAATCGGACTTGTAGGTCAAAAACTTACGTGCAATAGGATAGGGCTATGGTGGCGGCTAGCTTCGCATTATTGATCACCAAGGCTTTATTGGCGGTGATGGTACGCCCATCGCTGAGCTCCGCTAATTTAGCCAATAAATAAGGTGTTGTTGCTTTTCCTGATATACCCTCTCGGTGAGCCTTATTAAGGGCTGTGTTAATCCAACCATCAATTTCGGACTTTTCCATGGCAAAAGCATTTGGAATTGGGTTGGCGATAATCTCACCACCCTTCATCCCTAACTGATCTCTAGTCTTTAGGATGTGGGCGATATCAACTGCGCTGCCTAAATTCATATCAACATCTAATCCGCTGTCGGCTGTGTGGAATGCTGGGAAGGCGTTGGTTTGATAGCCGAGAACAGGGACGCCATTGGTTTCTAAGACCTCTAAAGTTTTTGCCAGATCGAGTATCGATTTTGCGCCGGCGCAAACCACCGCAACTTGTGTTTGTGCCAATTCAAAAAGATCGGCGGAAATATCCATCGTATCCTCCGCCCCTCGGTGCACACCGCCGATCCCACCCGTAGCAAAGACCCGGATGCCCGCCATCTTCGCCGCGATCATGGTGCCCGAAACCGTTGTCGCGCCGTCCTGTTTCAAAGCGACGATTGTCGCAAAATCACGTCTGCTGACTTTTGCGACAATCGTGCCATTCGCAAAGTTTTCTATTTCTCCAGGGCTCATACCAATTTTTATACGCCCCTTGCATATACCAATTGTTGCCGGGGTTGCTCCTTCTGAGCGAATGGTTTCTTCAAGTTCAACGGCCAGTTCTTTGTTCATAGGATAAGGCAGACCATGTGATATGATGGTGGATTCAAGAGCAACCACAGGCCGCCCCGCATCAATGGCGGATCTTACTGCGGGGTCGAAATCCAAATACTTTGCAATGTCCATTAGGGTCAAACTTTCGTCAGGATAAATTTTTGTGGGGAGGGACTGTTTTTAAGCGTTTTTTTAGATCGAAGATAGAGACATTATCCCAAACAGGTCCCGGTGCTTCTGCCATCAAACTGGCGCTTGCAATACCGCTTTGCATGGCTTCACTCAAAGATAGTTTTGAGTGTAGGGCATGGGTAAAACCCGCAAAAAATGCATCGCCAGCACCATTAACATCAACCACGTTTGTTTTCGCGATGGTAAAGTGTGCTTCTAAATCAGTGCTACTAATGACCGCCCCTTGTGGTCCTAATGTAACAACGGCAATAACCGCCCCTTTAGAACGAAGCGCTCTTGCGGCTATCAATGCTTCAGGTATTGATTGGCAGGGTAGGCTGGTAAGCTGGCTGGCTTCGCGTTCGTTACAAATAAAGACATCAACATTTGGAATTGCTTGAAGCCATCTCATTGATTTCGATGGTGATACGGGCGCGCTATATAAACGTGCTGGTCCTTTATTCTGTCCCAACCATGTGATGCTGGATTGGGGTAAATTAGCATCAACGATCAGCGTTTTGTATTGATGGATTTGATTGAGGCGTGGCGCAAGAAATTCAGGGGTGATCAAGTCATAGGTATCTGTATTGGATAACCCGAGGGCCAGCTCTCCCATAGGGTCGAGTACCGCCGTATAGCTGGCAGAGGTAATTCCCTTTTGTTGGCTAACCAGTGATAGATCAACGCCTCGCTTTTTGGTGTCTGCGAGAATGGCATGACCATCCGTATCATCACCGACCAAAGATAACATTGATGATTGAGTGCCCAATGCGGCTAAGTCACAGGCTATATTATGGGCAACCCCGCCCGCAACATAGGAATTTCGCACCGGATTCGAGGCTTTCATTTGAAGGGGGGTATAGCTTTGAGCGATGCAATCGAAATGCATGCCACCAACACATAATACGGACGAACTATTATTCATGTGGTTTTATGCGAGATTGCGAGCATTCTGTCAATTGTCTGAGGGGTGCCTGTACTTATTTTAGTTTTATGGATTTAGTGGTGTATAAGTTCAGATAGATACGAGATTTTATCATAACCATAAAAACCACTAAAGAGGGATCTAAAGAATGATAAACGTCATTGCCAATGTATATGTTAAACAAGGTAAGTCAGAAGAGTTTCTGGAAATATTCAAAGCCCTCGTTCCAACGGTGCTTGCCGAGGATGGTTGCATTGCCTACGCCCCAACCCAAGATGTGGATAGCGGCATTGGTGCCCAATTCATGACCCCCAATTCATTCGCCATCGTCGAAAAATGGACAACGGTTGAGGCCTTGCAGGCCCATAATCAACAACCCCATATGAATGTGTACCGCGCGAATGTTAAAGACTTGGTGGAGAAAGTAACATTGCAAGTTACCCAAGACGTTTAAACGATTGTGCGCAAAAAGCCCTAAACAAATAATTTAGGGCTTTTTGGATGTATTATTCAAACCTGAAGTAAGTCAGATTGAATCGCTTATTGAACGGTTAATTCTAATTGAAAGGGGCCACTATCGAATTCAGCATCAGTACCATTTATGGTAATTGTCATGCCTTCAGAAACAGTAATATTTGCATCCAGTGCAGTGGTTTCGTCTGTGATGACGATCGAATTGGGAAAGCTTTGCAAACCTAGAACGGCATCTACACCAGTAACAGCCGTCGTGTCGGTTGTGTCGGTTAGTTGTTGGTTTGTCTTCAGGAGGTAAACTGTCAATTCACCAACAGTCTCGGTTTTTACATTTGTGTTGCTGGCTCCGGAAAGGTCGACTAACTCAGAGCTAACTAAAAGCGGAGTGACACCGGAGGCACCAGAACAAGTACCCGTTGCACCAGCCGTTTCATTATCGGTGGTAGCCGTGGGGGAAATGCAATAACGATTAGTGATAACACCTGCGGCCCAGTTAGTGCCGAAATCAACTTCACCTTTAATGAGAAAAGTATTCCCCAGGCGCATATAGGCATGGGTGTAAGTGCCATTGGCGGGACGAGAGAATGTGCCTGTGGGGGTTGACGTAACGCCATTTTGGACCTCGACCAACGATCCTGTGCTCGACTCGAAAACCACTTCGCAAGCCGTTAGATCGGTTACTGAGGATGTGGTTGGTGCGTCGGGTTCGGAGGGACAAAGCCCCATTTCGTAAACGGTGATCCCATAATAGGATGGCTCTGCACTACAAGTATCAGTGTTTGCTATTAACGCAGAAACATCATTGCCGGTGCAAGTTCGGTCTGCGGCTTGTGGTGTTCCAGAGAAAGTCAAAAGACATAGCCCCAGCGAACCCAAAGATAATTTAATTGATTTCATCACAGCTTAACTCCCCGTCACAGTCGCTTGGAAAGCAAGCTGCTTAACAATTTTATTTTCTCGACGTACTTTGTCTAAACGATTGTCTTCCATAGACGTAAATTCATAGGCTGTATCAGAGAAAAATGGTGGAGGCGCATCATCATTGCTGCTTCCACCTAAATCAATGTTATAACTAAGAGTAATGAATTTTTCAGATTCTCGATCATCATAATCACGAACACCGGCTTCAACACCAAAGCCTTTCATGATGGGGCCTTCTATATCTAAACTGTACTGATAGCCTTCTAGATCAACCGCCCCTTCAATGGCTTCCCATACAAAGCGTTTAGCATAAGCTTTGGCGTAGGAAGTGTAGGGCAATTGGGCGCCAATTTCGATATCATAGCCATCGAGGACATGTTCATCCGTATTATTTGCGCCAGCTCGCCAATTGGTGAGGGCTAAATATCTGTTGGCATTAAATTCAAACACCGAGGAGCGCGCTTCAACGCCAACACTCATACGACCATGATCATAGGGAAATTCATGATCATAAAATGTGTTAACGCCATAGAGCCAGTTCTTGTCCTCGCTCATATTACGATAGCCAAGGCCTAGGTTAAGTGTCGTTCTGTTATCGGCCCGAAAGACGGAGCCTTGAACAAATCCAGTATGGCTTAAGTCCTCGCTTTCATAGAAAGGTTGAACCGTAAGAATACTGTAACGTGGACTATCACCCTCAACACCCTCAATAGAAACCTCAACACGCGGAGCGAGGCTCGAAATATAACCTTCAATCTGGGCGGAGGCTTCTTGTGCAAGAAAGGTCTGAACGGCCTCAGATGATGAGCCGTCGCCTTCAGTACTTTTCCCCACGGTTTGGGCTAAATTAAAAGCTGTGCCTTCCCACTCAGACGTCGTATCTAATTCAGATGCTGTTACTGTGCTTGTTAGTGGAAAAAGTATCGCCACCCCTAATAATAGGTTATTTTTCATTGGTTCTCCCCTCTAATACATTCTAGTGTATCTATTTTTTTATATCCTCTGATTAAATTAAATTAACTGTAATGTAAATAAATATTTATTAGCATATGCTATTAAAAAGGACCTGATGCTTCAAAAGAGGGCAAACAAAGTGTTATTTTGTGTTCGTTTATGTAATCGATTGAGAATATGAAAACCTTGAGCGTAGAGCACCCCTATACTCGTCAGTTGCTGGAAGCCAGTCTTTAAATTAATTTGAGTTCTGATCCTAGAGGCCCTTGAATATATTCAAGGGTCACCGCCCGGTTAAGGTTGTTGTACCGAGTCGATCAATGCCCTTACCTTCGCCGCCGGGACACCTAGGTTAGAGCCACCATACTCAGGTAGACTCGCCGCATTGACTGCAACGACCTGACCGTTAACATTTAACACAGGGCCACCACTACCGCCATGGGTGGTTTCTGCATCATACACGATTATTGCCGTTGTTGCCTGACTGATGATGCCCCGACTCGACAAGGGGGAAATATGCCCTTTCTCCGCCAGACGGGCGGTCACACTCCAAAAACCGGTGTTTTCCGATTCCTGTAGGTCCTCGATAAATTCCTCGCCTGATTGGGCTAACATGGTGACAACGCCTGTCGGGTATCCCATGACGATCACTTCCTCACCCGGAATTGGTGGTTTATCAGCAAGTTCTATACCGAGCATTGATAGGGTATTATCGCTCAACCGCAGAATAGCTAGATCTGCCTCATCACTTGCCTTGATCAACTCAACGTCATGGGACCTATCATTGTCTGGTAGATAGGCGATGAACCTAGTCATCACCGGCTCCAATCCCTGTTCGGCCATGCCTTCGATATTGGTATCTTTTTCCCACGGCAGCGCCACATGGCGGTTCGTGACCAGCAACCCTTGGTCGGCAAAAACAAACGCCGTACCCGTAAATTGCCGTTTGGCAACAGGGCCTTCGCCCTCCAGCGTCAGCAACGGTTGCCCCGCGGCGGTAATGAGAGGAAGCCCTTGGCTATTTACCACATGTCGCATCATCCGACCATCTGCCATGTTACGAAAACCGTAAGCCCCCTGAAGGAAAACCACCGACGACATGGACGCGGAGATTACTCTCGAGAAAGCATCGGAGCGCATCTCCAGAGCTTCGAGACGCTTGGCGGTGGTCGACAGGCGCGATCCAATATCCTGACTGAGGGCATTCAGATCACTTGGCGTCAGGGCTTCTTCACGGGAACGCGCCAAAGTATTAGCAAACCCTTCAAGACGGCTCGAACCAATTTCAATGCGTTCCTGAAGGAGCACATTCAATCGGTTTTGCTGGTACGCTAGTGTCAGCAGAATGACGATAGAAAACAGAACGCCAATGCGAAATAAAAGTGTTGTTTCCCGCATCAACTGTCTAATCAATCCTCCAAGGGCCTTAAAAAGACGAATGACGATTGGTTTTCGGCTGACTCGGAGATACCCAAGTCCATCAACCAGAATATCACCGACTAATTTACGTGATGGAGCGCCTAGATGATAAAGATCAAAACGGGTCAACGGTCCAATTTCACCAAACTCAATCATGTCACGGTTTTTCAAGGTCTGTGAACTGATGCGTTTACCATTTACCCAAACCGACTGGTTTTCCTCGGCTATAACTTTATAGGTGTCCTCATTGTAATGAAGGTGTGCAACGATCTGATCATCCTCATCGCCCTCGCCTGGTTCGGATATATGGAGTATCTTGTTGTTGGAGAGCGATACATCCAGAGATGGTTTTCTAAGCCACATGATTGCCCCCCTCAGCGGACCTGTCATATGTTGCAGAGCAATCGCCACAGCTCCGTTCTCTATGTCTTTTTTGCTCACCATCGACCATGCTTTCTTTTAGTTTCTGCTATTATTGCATGATTGCTGATAATTGCCACAAGGGAGTGAGCAATACACCACCTAAATAGTATTTTACCATCTTGGCGGAACAGGTATGTCAGCGTATGCCCCCATTTTTTTTATTGGCTAATGGTGAACCACCCCGGACCGGCCGCTTAGATTGGCACGAAATTTATGTCTGCTTAGCGCCGGTGACCTCAATCGGTCGACGCAACACTATAATCTTTAAGAAAGATATGGAGTG
>CBFDBO010000020.1:0-60070 GCA_965603075.1 uncultured Rhodospirillales bacterium
TATCATCTGTAATATCATCTGTAATATCATCTGTAATATCATCTGTAATATCATCATGGACAGCCGATACGCCATTCAGACGAGCATTTTCCGCATCGGCGCGGACAAATATAAGATACCCAAATATCAATGCCATGGCGGGCATAATAAAGACTAAGTGCTGCAACCCTCCGTTACCGCTGATGGCGAAATCCAAAAAGACCGGTGCCATCCATAACAAACAGAACCATACCCCACCGTCTTTAAATAATCGAAAGGTCTCCCGTAATGATCGCCAGGCGGGTGGCCAGATGATCCATGGCAGGAACAAGCCAATAAAGAGAATCACGCGCAACCATATATTCTGTCCCGCACTTACCATGGTTGGAACAAACATGCGATTGACTAAGGCCGCTGAATAACTCGTATCTTCCTGCAAGATTGCCGGGACCAGCCACGCAAGCCCGATTAACAAGGCCAGCGCGTACAGGGCCAACATCTGCATATACCAATATCGCCAATACCCCGCATCAAAACCAGAGGTGTCTTCATCGCTTGATTGCTGATGGGCCATAACCCGGCCCCAAAGCGGGGCGGCAAGCATGATCGGGAAAATATAAATATATAACACCGGACCAACCGCCAAAGTCCCTAGGCCGAGAAAAACACCCGCAAGTAAGCACCCGCTCCATAATCCAGTACGCCAAGAATACAGTACGCCCCATAAAACAATCATCAGGCAATTCACCGCAATGATGTTGCTTCCGGGTAAAGTAATCGCGACCAACCATAGAACAGTCCCCATAAGAACCGTCCCCGACAACGCCCCAATACCGGCTAACCCTGGCCAGATAATACGGGCTAAGGCGGCACACATAAATATGCTGGTGAACCCAAATATTGGCGAAATGAGGCGAGGCCATAAATCGCTCACGCCAAACACGGTCCACCCTGCAATTGTTATCCAAGATAATAATGGAAAGACATCCGTTGTAGCGGTGCCATTTACGGACGGTACCAAAATCGAATCCCCTCGCCACATATCCCACGCGATCCCTAAATCACGCAATTCATCACCCGGCATCACGGGACGGGCATTAATGGCGGCGTAGGCAAGCAGCGCAAGACAGGACGCCCATATAATAGGAAAGATAATCACGTAGAGGGTTCTGCCTGAAATCAAGGTGACACGGTCTCCTCTTGTAAGGCGCCAGCTTGTTTATATCGTTGAAAGAACCACGCCCTCATTGCAATGGAAGCCACAAACAACAATACAACACCCCGTAATATTTTAACTAATAAGGATCTATTCACGAACCGGGCCTTTCACGCTTAAACCGAGATTCAGTTGCAACGGGCCGGTTGCCTCGTTTTAAAAGCCAGACCACCCCCATGATATCCCCTATACTAGCCCACGCACGCTCCAGAGTACCAGAGTTGAAAGAACCCCGTTCCCGGGGGCGATGATTGACCGGAATCGACTGAACTTTGCCGCCCCCCCGAATGGTTAAGGCTGGGAGAAAGCGGTGCATATGATCAAAATGTGGCATGGACAGAAAATTTGACCGTGAGAATACTTTAATGCCACATCCGCTATCGGGCGTAGCATCATTCAGCAACCAGCCGCGAAGAGCATTAGCAAATTTAGACGAAACCCGTTTGACCAATGTATCGTGACGCTTTGTCCGCCATCCAACGATCAGCAAATTATCGTAATCAGAATCCCGTCGAAACAAATCCAGCATGGTGGGTAAATCAGCAGGGTCATTTTGCCCATCGCCGTCCAAAGTAGCAATGATATGCCCCCGCGCTTCGATCACTCCTGTAAGAATTGCCGCACTTTGCCCGCAATTTTTTTGGTGGTTCATAACCCGCAAGGGTGCGCCCTTCTGAAACTGTGTTTCAAGTTCTGATAAAGTCTCATCGGTGCTGCCGTCATTAATATAAATAATTTCATAGGGCGATCCCCGATCAAGAGCGGCTCGAATTTCATCAATCAACGGCGCAATATTATCAGCCTCATTTCTGACAGGGACAACCACCGTAATATCAGGAACGATATCACTCATAACAGATGCTATTTCACTTAGATAATCTGTCTCAGGCATTGGAAATACTGGTCCATATGATGGCAAGGGATATAGGGTGGTTAATAAAGCTACACGGTGTTTTGATCAAGATGATCTTGTAGATAAGCGATCAATCCGCAAACGATGCCTATCATCGCTTAGTAATTTTGCCGCCCCTATCAGGGCAACAAATAACCCGAACGCCGTGCCACCCGCAATCAGGAACATGATCAACAATTGATATTTAACCGCTTCGATGGGTTCCACTCCAGCTATAATTTGCCCGGTCATCATTCCGGGTAAAGACACAAGTCCCGCCGCAGACATGGCGTTGATGATAGGAATCAAACCGGCGCGAGCCGCTTGGCGAATACAGCCATGCAGAGCTTCGCGTGATGTGGCACCCAATAATAACCGAGCTTCAATGGCGGCGCGTTCACTCACCACACCGGATAATAAACGCTCTAACCCCAAGGCCACACCGGTTAGGGCATTCCCTAAAATCATACCCAATAAAGGGATGGCGTATTGTGGGCTGTACCATGGATCCGGTTGAATGGCGGTGCCTAAGGCAACCCCCGTGACGATCATGGCGGCAAAGGCAATGCTGATTGTGCCAAGTCCCCATGACCAAAAACCTGAAAAGCGTCTTTCTTGTCTGGCGTGGGCTTCATAGCCTGCGAAACAGATCATGATGAGCATGACCAACCCGGTTAGCCAAGGAGAGGAAAGAGCAAACAAAGCCTTCAAGACAAGTCCAACCAAACCGAGTTGCACGGTCATTCGCACAGCCGCCACAAACAATCGGCGTTCTAACCCTAATTTTAACCAAATTGATAAAATGGCATTGGCCGATAAGAGCAACGCGGCATAGACAATATCGCTATAGCTCAAGACAACATAGCTTGTCATAATATGGCGCCCTCTTGATAGAAAGGTTCGAGCAGTCCATTACGAAGGGTGCAGACACGAGAATTAAAACGATCAATTTGCTCGGGGCTATGGGTCACCATTAAAAGTGCCATGCCGTCTTCCAAACGCTTTTGCAATTCGACTTCAACCAGCCGTGTTGCCTCACCATCAAGAGCCGCCGTTGGTTCATCAAGCAACATAACCGACGGGTTCAGTTCAAGAGCACGAACCAAAGCTAGTCTCGATCTTTCCCCCGTTGATAGCTGGTTGACCGGCCGTTCAAAACAAGCACCATCCAATCCAAGATCGAGCGCTTTAAAGCGAGCCAGATCGATGTATTTAAAATGGTCCTTGGGTGTCTCCGCCCACCAACCCGGCTCGGCTGGTACGTAAGCCACTTTCTGTCGCCACTGTGGTGCGCTCATGCGGGAACGCGATACACCATTTAAAGAACACATTCCCGCCGCCCGGTCGAGATCGGCAATGGCGCGCAGCAATAATGTTTTCCCCGATCCGGACGGGGCACTCAAACACACACATTGCCCCGGTCCAATTTCTAAATCGATAGGCCCCAGAGTGACCTCACGTGCTGAATGTCTGAGCTGGTGAATTTCAAGGGACAATTGGTGCTTACCTGTTTTAATGCCTACTTAAATAATTGTTTAAAATACTGTTTGAAAATTAACGAGTTTAATCTTTGCTAAGATACCGCTTAGCGATCCTGTAGTATAGCTCGGCGGCATCTTCAAGATAGTCAATTCGACAAGCTTCATTGAGCGAACCTGAGCCGCCCATAATGCCTGGGCCGACGATAACCATATCTAGTCCAACGCCTGGAACCAAAACACATGCATCTGAGAAATAGGATACCCCTTGGGCCTTAATGTCTTGACCGCGAATTTTGGATGTCTCTTCGCAACAGAGCGTCACAAAAGGATGATCCGTTGGGGTTTCAACAGCGGGTTTATAATCCAATCTTTCAAAGGAAAAATCGACACCTGCTAGAGCTTTCAAATCAGCTTCAATACTCAGAGGGTCATGATGCGGCAACAGCCGAAAATCTATTTCTGCGCTGCATCGATCCGGAGTCAGATTGATAGCTGTTCCCCCTTCAATGCGTCCAACATTAGCCGTCGCCTTACCCAATAATTCATGGCTGTCCGTTGGTAGGGTACTTTCCAATTTGCCAAGGAATGACATCATCGCGGTAATGGCGCTTAGGCTAGCGGTTTCGTCACCGCCCTCACCCGAAAGATGACCGGAGATCCCATGGGCGGTTGCCCGTATCCATAGCGCGCCTTTTTCAGCACAAAATACATCCATGGTCGACGGTTCGCTGATTAATAAGGGCCCGCAATCTTTCAGGATGCCGCGTTCAACCATGCGTTTGGAACCGATACAGCTTGAGCTTTCGCCACCGGAGAAAGCTAAAACCAGATCACCTTCAGGGACAAAACCTTCTTGAGTATCTCGTAATACAGCCAAACCCGCCGATACCATGGCGGCCAACCCGGATTTCATATCAACCGCGCCCCGTCCATATATTTTGCCATCATCAACCACCCCTTCAAACGGGGGGTGTTTCCAATCACCATTACCAACGGGTAGTGTATCCATATGAGCAGAAAACACCATGCCCGGCTTTGAACCATTCCCGGGAATTTTGGTGATGACATTAAATCTGTTTGGGGCAAATTCTTCACAATCGACCTCAAACCCCAACGAGCGAAGCTTGTCGCTCAACATTCCGGCGATGATACGTTCATTACCGGGCGGGTCCGGACTTTCTGATTTGATTAACTCTTGCAATAAACTCACCAGCTCATTACTGGTCAGACCGTTTTTCATAGATGTATCCAACATAGAGTTACCCTTATTTATTTATCCATTTGCCCATTTTATTCATCCTGATGGAAAAATTGGTTCTAGGGTAGCAAAAATTATAAGCCCGTGTATCGTAATATTTATTGATACGAAAAAATTCTTTATTCGATATAGATTTCGGTTTATCTTATTTTCCAAGGTCGTATTCTTTAAATGCATAGAATATCAGAATCGTTAATTAAGGAATATTATCGTGGGCAATGCCAAAAAAGGCATAACAGAAAGCAAACTATCATACGAGCAGGCTGTTAAATTCGCCGAACAATCTCTTAAGCTCATGAAGAAATATAGTGTGTTTCCTGATGAAAATAGCTTCGCCATATGGCAGCTTTACGCAGAAAACGCCTTACCCGAACTTTCCAAAGAAATCGATGACTATCTTGCAAAGAAGAAACCTTTTCCGTCTGATTTTTGTGTCCGGCTGTATGATAAATACGTAAAACAAACCCCCGACAGTCAAGAAGTCGCCGCTATATCCGGTAAGTTAGAAGGTCAACTTTCTAATATTTTAAAAGCCTTATCCGGTGCAGGATTACAAACCAGCAATTATGCCAGCAAGCTTGAACTGGCAAAGAGCAAAATGTCAGAAGCGTCCCTTAGTGTGGATGGTTTTAAATCAATTCTGGATGATATCAGTTCCCTGACCCAAGCCATGATCAGCGAAAACACTAATTTGAATACTCAATTAGAGAAATCTTCCAATGAAGTTTCGGTGCTAAATGAAGATTTAACACATCTGAGAACCCAGGCGGAAACGGATGCTTTGACCGGATTAGCCAACCGCCGCCATATGTGGCAAAGAATGCAAAGCGCTATTTCAGCCAGCCTGAAAAAAGAAACCCCGCTTTGCGCCATGATGTTGGATATCGATCATTTCAAAAACTTTAATGATTCATTTGGTCATTTGGTGGGCGATCAAGTCATTAAGTTACTCGCCAATACAATTGACGGTCTTATTAAAGGGAAGGATACAGCCGCACGGTACGGCGGCGAAGAGTTTACAATTATCTTACCCGAAACAACCATCAAAAATGCTGTGACTTTGGCCAATAACATACGCATCGCTATCAGCTCAAAAGAATTAAAAAACAAAGCCAAGGGAACATCACTTGGGACCATCACCATTTCAATTGGCGTTGCTATCTTTCGAAAAGGTGAAACAGGCGAAGAGTTACTGGAACGTGCCGATAGGGCGCTTTATGCCGCTAAAAATGGCGGAAGAAATCAAGTTATGATTGCGGCAGACGTTGTAAGCTACTAGCAAATATCTATAGACTAGCTAAACATTACGACTGTCTGGTGATTGCTGGTGAATAATAGAATATGACAGATAACAATAACACAGATAAGCAACCACTGGCAAAGCGCCGTATGCTAATCTCGATCAACCGCATACTCCATCATGACCATCTATTATTGGCGGGGATGTCCCTTACAGTCGGATTGATCACGGGTATCGCCGTTATCTTTTTCAGAGAAACAATCCAAGGCATTCAGTGGCTTTATTTCGGGACATCCACCTTGCGGTTCTACCTCGCTGTTGAAAGTTTTCCATGGTGGATCACTTTATTTGTTCCAGCCATTGGTGGGTTGGTTGTCGGATTGCTTGTTCGGTGGACCATGCCAAAGCAGCGCCCCCAAGGGGTCCCCGATGTTATTGAAGCCTATATCCTCCATAATGCTTATATGCCCTTACGCACGGGGATCGCTGCAATGCTCGCCAGCGCTGCGTCCATTGGTGCGGGTGCATCGGTGGGACGTGAAGGCCCAGCCGTACATTTAGGTGCAACGCTATCAAGTTGGTTGACCCGGACAATGTCCTTGCCGCAATCCTATACGAGATTGATTTTGGGATGTGGCGTTTCAGCCGCCGTCGCAGCATCCTTTAATGCCCCCATCGCCGGGGCCCTATTTGCAAGCGAGGTGGTCATTGGATATTACGCCTTACAAACCTTGGCCCCCATTGTAATTGCCAGTGTGATGGCAACGGCGCTGACGCGCGCTTTTTACGGTAACTTTCCAGCATTTGTTGTCTCCGACACGCTTTTTGCATCATTCTGGGAATTTCCGGCTTTTATTATTCTCGGTGTTGTTTGTGGCATCACCGCCATGATCTTTATGCGGTCCATTGAAATATCGGGTTCCATAGCTAATAAACTTCCCGGACCTACATGGTATCGCCCAATGCTGGCGGGGTTTATGGTTGGAGGCATTGCCCTCATTTTTCCCCATGTGATGGGGGTTGGTTACGGTGTTACAGAATCGACCATGACCATGCAGTTTGGGTTTTGGTTATTGGTGGGAATAGCACTGGCAAAGATTTTGGCAACAGCACTTTCAATCGGCTTTGGTTTTTCGGGCGGGGTATTTAGCCCGGCTCTGGTTATTGGTGCATTGACTGGTTGCGCCTTTGGCATCGTGACCACCGCAATATTGCCACAATTATCCTCTGGGCCAGAGGCCTACGCCCTGGTCGGGATGGGGGCTGTTTCTGCCGCCGTATTGGGCGCGCCGATTTCAACAATACTTATCGTTTTTGAGCTGACGGGGGATTACGCCCTGACACTGGGGGTCATGGTCGCCGTTGTCACATCCACCGAAATTTCACAGCTATTTTATGGACGGTCTTTCTTTTCCCGTGTGCTATCAAGACAGGGCGTTAAATTGCAATCCGATGATGGTGCATACGCCCTTAAAACCAACCACGTTTC
Organism: uncultured Rhodospirillales bacterium; assembly: GCA_965603075.1. GTDB lineage: Bacteria > Pseudomonadota > Alphaproteobacteria > Rhodospirillales > Casp-alpha2 > JABJOR01. The sequence continues at coordinate 7,556 of CBFDBO010000020.1, forward strand.
CCATACCATGCGAACGGATAACCCATCGGTTTTAAAAACCAGCCCCATTCAGTCCGTTCGAACGGCTTTGCAGGCATCGTTGGATGGTAAGGTTTTTGTTGTCGATAGAGCCGGTGTGTTCATTGGTTCTGTTGAACTTGGAGACTTAAAAGGTATGGCATTTGATCAATCAAATGATGATGGGCACAGTGCCGAGACAATCACAAATACGGATGCGCCGATGGTATCCTTGAATGATGATTTAAATATCGCGCTTGATCTCATGAACAAAACAGGCGAAGACAACATAGCCGTGGTTGATACATTGGAAGATAAAAATTTCAAAGGCAGCATCAACCACCATGATGTTATGCAAATTTACACCCAGGCATTAATCCAATTTCGTAATGAGGACCGTAAGAAGTGAGCGAAATACCCGAGACATCAATTTCGTCTCAAGCATCTGTTGTTCCACCTTATCTGGACTCTCTCAACGAATCGCAACTCAGTGCGGTTGAGCAATTGGATGGTCCGGTATTGGTGTTGGCTGGCGCAGGCACAGGAAAAACCCGTGTTTTGACAACTCGGCTCGCGCATTTGCTATTACTGGGCAAAGCCCGGCCTTGGGAAATTCTTTGCGTTACCTTTACCAATAAAGCCGCCCGTGAAATGCGCGAACGTGTCGCCAGCTTATTGGGATACGAGAATGAGGGATGGTGGGTCGGTACGTTCCATGCCCAAGGTGCGCGAATATTGCGTAATCACGCGGAGGTTATCGGTCTAAAACCAACATTTTCGATTATTGATACCGATGATCAGATACGATTGGTAAAACAAATTCTGGCGGCCAATAATGTGGATGAAAAAAGCTGTCCGGCGCGGCTCATGTCCAACCAAATTCAGCGCTGGAAAGATCGGGGGCTGACACCAGACAAAGTAAAAGGGGTTGAAGGTTCCGAACAAGCCGATGGCTTGGCACCGGAATTATACGCACAATATCAGGACCGACTAAAAACCCTAAATGCCGCTGACTTTGGCGATTTATTAATGCTCAATTTAAGCTTGTTTCAACAAGAACCAGCAATTCTCGCTAAATATCAATCCAAATTTAAATATATTCTGGTGGACGAATATCAAGATACCAACGTTTCGCAATACCTGTGGCTTCGTTTGCTAGCGCAGGGCCATAGTAATATTTGCTGTGTGGGTGATGATGATCAAGCGATTTATTCATGGCGCGGTGCGGAAGTTGGCAACATCTTGCGCTTTGAGAAAGATTTTCCGGGCGCACAGATTGTAAAGTTAGAACGTAACTACCGTTCTACTCCCCACATTCTGGCGGCGGCATCTGGGTTGATTGCTAATAATGAAGGTCGGTTGGGTAAAACCCTTTGGACCGATCTGAATGAGGGTGACAAAGTTCGTGTCCATGGTGTATGGGACGGAGAAGAAGAGGCGCGCTATATTTGCACCGAAATTGAAAGTTTACATAGCAAAGGCCAAAACCTAGACCAGATGGCGGTATTGGTCCGGGTTGGATTTCAAACCCGTGAATTTGAAGATCGTTTGATCACCCTTGCCCTACCTTACCGCGTACTCGGCGGAATGCGGTTTTATGAGCGCGCGGAAATTCGCGATGCTGTAGCGTACTTGCGGGTGATCGCCCAACCCGATGATGACTTGGCGCTCGAGCGTATCATTAACGTGCCCAAACGGGGCATTGGTAAAGCCTCCGTGCAAACGCTTCATCAATTTGCCCGAGCCGAAAATATATCACTTTATGCTGCCATTACGCGATTATTGGAAACCGATGAAATTCCAGCAGCAGCCCGCAAAAAAATTCGCGCTTTAATGGAAGATTTTGATCGTTGGAGGGGACAGCTTAATACCATACGCCATCCGGAACTGGCAGAGATCGTCCTGAACGAGTCCGGTTATATGGGCATGTGGCAAGAAAAATCCCGTTCGGATAAATCCCCCGATGCGGCTGGTCGCTTGGATAACTTGAAAGAGCTCATTGCGGCGCTTGAAGATTATGAAGATCTGACCGGGTTTTTAGAGCATGTATCTCTGGTCATGGATAATGAGGACAAGGACGATACGGACAAAGTTACTTTAATGACATTACACGGAGCAAAAGGATTAGAATTCGACACCGTGTTTTTACCCGGTTGGGAAGAAGGATTATTCCCCCATCAACGCGCTCTTGACGAAAGTGGCACCGCAGGATTAGAGGAAGAACGCAGGTTGGGTTATGTCGGTATAACGCGCGCGCGCACCCGCAGCACCATTACTTTTGCCGCCAATCGACGTATCTATAACCAATGGAAAAGCGCCATCCCATCACGCTTTATTGACGAATTACCCCCCGAGCATGTCAGTGTGGAAAGCGCAACCGGGCTCTATGGTTCACACCGGGGATTAAATAATAATCGCGCCCATGATCGTAATAACATATTCCGCGACAAGTTGCCCAATTCTGCGTTTCATGATGACGCTATTTTCCACGATGACTTTGATGCGCCCCATGAAACCTTTGATGTAGGCGAACGGGTATTTCATCAAAAATTTGGCTATGGAAAAATTTTGCATGTAGAGGGAAACAAACTGGAAGTCGATTTCGAAAAAGCCAGCATCAAAAAAGTCATGGATAGTTTTGTTGAAAAATCATAACAAGTTTTAAGGTCTGATGAATGAATAACGCGATAATTGGAAATAGAGGTTTCTTGTGGCATTCAGTGTGTAGTGTTCCAGAGCAATCCGTCGATGCGTTTGAAGAATACCTACGTCAATTCTGTTTTACGGTTTCATCATCAGCCAAAGTCGATAGCACAATTTGGCGGGTTGAAGGGATCAGCGAAGCAGAACCTGATCGCGAACGCATTGCGCGAGGGGCGCGAGCCCTTGCCAATGATTTGGGCTATGAAACGCCTTCTTTTTTACATGACTTACAGCCCCCCATTAATTGGCTGGCTGAAAACTTTGCCTCATTTCCCCCAATTCATTTGAAGCGATATTATATCCACGGGTCCCATTTTGATGGCGCTGTCCCTACGGGACTTATTCCTCTTGTCTTAAATGCAGGCACGGCATTTGGTTCGGGCGAACATCCAACCACGAGCGGCTGTCTGATCGCTTTGGATAAGCTTGCAAAACATCGTAAATTTAAGCGCCCCCTTGATGTTGGATGTGGGTCGGGCATTTTATCCATTGCAGCGGCAAAAACATGGGGGGTGCCCGTGTTGGCATCTGATATCGATCCAGAATCTGTTCTGGTGACAAAGGACAATGCCCGATTAAATAAAATCAGTCGCCTTATTCGGTCCGTGTGCAGTGATGGTTATAAACATCGAGAAATAGCTCAAAGCGGCCCCTATGATTTGATCACGGCTAACATCCTCGCCCGTCCATTGGCAAAGCTCGCCAATGATTTGGATAAGTATTTGATGCGCGGTGGCATTGCGGTGATATCGGGGATTATTGAACGTGATATTGCGTGGATGGTCCGCATCCACCGCATAACCGGATTACAGTTGGTTGAAAAAACAGTTCTTCTGGGGTGGGCAACGCTGGTTTTTAAAAAAGGTTAATGCCTGTTGGGTTAGTGCTTGTCTGGTTAGTGCCTGTCCGGGTAGTTTCGACGGTTCCAACGCATGGCGTGAATTCCTATAAGCGCAAATAACACCGTTCCACCACCAAACCAATTCGCCATGGATAGTATCTTATTAGTGCTTTTATCCAAAAGGGCGGTATTTTCTTTGTAGCTCACAACCGTTTGTTCATCGGCTGGCTTATGAATGTTGTCTTCTTCAAACGCCCAAATCTTTATGGGGGTACCATCATAATTATCAAAATCCGTTTTCTTGACCCAGATATATATGTTGTAAAAAGTTCTCTCCCGGGCGTTGTAATACTGTGAATGCTGCCAAGGATATCTGTATTCCCGTTCGTCATCTTTAAAAACCCAATAAACGGACGTAAATACCGGTAAAGAGGCCCCGGCGGATGAGTCTGAAAAGTCATCCTTGACCCTTGATGTTTTCAAGGAGCCGCCGACCTGAACAAGCTCACTTTCTTGCGGATAATCGCCCGGCCAAATCGCTAAGTACGCCAGTCCAAGAATGCTCAAACTAGAAATACTCAGGAAGAACCATATCCATACGGTACGGGGGCCTGCAACTTTTGATTCTGCTTTTGTGCTATATAACATAATGACAGTCTAAAGTAATTCAGTGGAGTTTCCACAAAAAAAGGGAGCTGACAAGCAGCTCCCTTTAATATGGAGTTTTATAGTGTTATCAAGATTTAAACCCAATAACGCCAGGGAAAACGTAATCCGTTGGGTGCTTATCCCAACCAGCAACATCCTTTGTTGTCGCACTGAGACCCGGACGCCATAGCGGCTGAATAATCGGTCCATCATCTTGCATGATGGTTTGAAGTTGACCGAGAATTTCACTGCGTTCTTTAATATCCAACGTACCTTCGGCTTTGGTAAGAAGGGCGTCAAATTCAGGGTTCGCATAATGTGATTCGTTCCATGGAACACCGGAACGATAAGCCAAACCAAGCACCATGAAACCAAGCGGACGGTGAGTCCATTCGGTGAAACCAAAAGGTACTTTATCCCATGTATCCCAGAACTGGGCAGAAGGAAGCACGTTCATTTTCACGCGTATGCCCGCGGCTTTCCACATTTCGACCATGGCTTGAACCGCATTGATTTCCCATGAAGGATCTTTCTTACAGGCGATTTCAAAATCGACACCATCTGGATGTCCCGCTTCAGCAAGCAATGCTTTAGCCGCAGGAATATCCTGTTTCATCATACCCAAATTTTTGTAATCGGGATGCACAGGTGAAACATGATGATGTTCACCCGCTGAGCCCATATCGTTGTGGGCGATTTTCAGAACTTTTGCTGTATCGATGGCAAGACGCATGGCCTTACGAACACGAGGGTCGCTAAATTCTGGACGATCAACTTGCACACGAGCAACGGCGGTTTGGGCAGTCGTTACCTGCTGTATGTTAACGTGGGGGATATGTTCCAGAGCCGCCATTTGATCTACACCGATTTCGTATAGCGCATCAATCTGCTTGGATGCTAACGCACCAACACCGGCACTAGGATCATCGCCCAAATCGATATAGGTAATGCTATCTAGTTTTGGTGCATCCCCCCAATAATCGCTGCGGGCTTTCAATACGGCACGTTCACCGACACGGACTTCAACCAAATCAAAGGCACCGGTACCATTACTACCCGGTCCAAATACACCGCCTTCTTTGGGGTCAAGCATTGGGAACGGATAATGGAAAAGGTGTTCAGGAACAGCCACTTGTGCTTCTTTACAGTTCAAACGAAGTGTGTGCTCATCAACAACTTCAATGGCATTGTCAGACCAGATCTCGGTTGACATGGACTTAGTGCCATCTGCTGCAGTGACTTCAATCTCATTGAGCATATAACCTTTCATAAGACCCAGCACAGAGGAACCCGTTGCGGGATTAAGGCAATGTTCGATGTTCCAAGCTGCGTCGGCGGCAGACCAAGCGCGACCGTCATGCCACTTTACGCCTTTACGCATATGCAATGTCCAAGTCTTCAGATCGTCTGAAGCTTCCCATTTTTCGCACAAATAGGGGCGTGTGACGTTATCAGCGCCGGTCTCGGTTAAATATTCAACGGTGCCACGTGTGAGGTTTGAATCAAATCCCCAAGAAAAAGTATGCGGGCTTGTTACTTCGACGACGCGCATGCCGATTTTCATGTCACCGCCTTGCGCAACAGCAGCAAGAGCTGGCTCGACGATATTCTCACCGGTTATTTTACCAACAAAAGCATATGCCGCAGCAGAACTCATGCCCAAAAGAGTAGAATATCGTAAGAAATCACGACGATCCATCGTGCCTTCTTCAAACTGTTTCTTCACTTTTTGGATATTTTTATTGTCTAATTCTGGTGTGTTATCTGACATTTCTCATTTAACTCCCTGTTTGAAAAGATGTGAATTTTATTTTAGTCCCGTCCTCATATTTCACATCAGCTATGATTCACGGCATTATATATATTATTTTGATCTTCCTGTTACTTATACCTAATCACATATGATGTTTGTTGGTAAGTAAAAAGTGAATAAAAAAATAAATTATTATTCAAAGTAAACTGATTTATGTTGATATTTTAACAACACAAGAGCATTTAATAATAATCTATTAACGGGATAACCCTTATCATTGCAGGAATTCGTAACAATTATTGAACTCCAAAATTCAATCTAGACTTGGCGTATTCTCCCACCTATGCAACATATTGCATACAGATTCCCTTAAGCTGAAAAAGTAAGTCATAGAAGCAAATATGAACAATCAATCTATCACCGCTATCGTTCTTGCTGCTGGTCTTGGCACGCGAATGAAATCAACCTTACCAAAGGTCATGCATGAGATCGCTGGACGTCCGATGATCAATAATCTTATTGCAACATTGGAAAGCATCGGGATCGGCTCTATTACAGCGGTCATTGGCGAAAATATGGGCATGGTTGCTAAGGCTGTTGCCCCCTATCCTACCGCTGTTCAGCACCATGCAAAAGGCACTGGGGACGCCGTTCTTAGCGCAAGAGACAGCCTGATCAACCTTTCTGGTGATGTTTTGAGTGTTTCGGGGGCGGATCCTTTGATTACCCGAGAATCATTTGAAAAATTGCTCGCCAGACGCACTGAGCGCGATAATCCCGCCGTTGTGGTACTGGGCTTTGAAACAGACGTGCCCGGATTGTACGGCCGTTTAGTGACCAATGATCATGGCGATTTAGAAGCCATTGTCGAAGCCCGTGACGCGACACCACAACAAGCAGAAATCACCCTGTGTAATGGTGGCACCATGGTCATCGACGGATCAATCGCCCTCGAAATGCTAGAGAAAATTGACTGTAACAATGCCAAAAATGAATACTACCTAACGGATTTAATAGAAATTGCGCGCGCCATGGGGCGGACCTGTGCGTACGTTGATGTTTCCAAAGAAGAACAAACAGGCGTTGATACGCGCGCTGATCTAGCGCAAGCCGAGGCTATCATGCAAAACCGCCTACGTCATCAGGCCATGGATAATGGCGCAACACTAATCGCACCAGGCACGGTAACCTTCAGCCATGATACCCTCCTAGGTAAAGATGTGATTGTCGAGCCCCATGTATTCTTTGGTCCCGGTGTCCATGTGGGTGATAATGTCACCATCAAAGGGTTTTCACATTTAGAGCAATGTCGAGTGGATAACGAGGCCATCATAGGCCCCTACGCCCGGCTTCGTCCCGGTGCTAAAATAGGCGAAAGGGCCAGAGTGGGTAACTTCGTAGAAATTAAAAATGCAAATTTGGGCGTTGGCGCGAAGGCCAATCATCTGAGCTATATCGGTGATAGCACCGTGGGGGCACGCGCAAATATCGGTGCCGGCACGATCACCTGTAATTACGACGGATATAACAAATCTAAAACCATTATTGGCGAGGGTGCATTCATAGGCTCCAACACCGCGTTGGTTGCCCCAGTAACCATAGGGGAGGGCGCAATTATTGGGGCAGGTAGCACCATAACCAAAGATGCAGCCGCCGACGCGCTAACCCTTACCCGTGCGCCCCAAAAAAGCATTCTCGGCTGGGCCGCTAAATTTCGTCAAATGATGAGCAAGAAAAAATCACAATAATGATAGACCCATTAATAATAAATAGGAGAACCGCATGTGCGGCATAATTGGCATTGTATGCGGATCAAGTGAACAAGATGCAGCCCCCATGTTATTGGAGGGCCTTAAACGGTTAGAATATCGGGGATACGATTCAGCCGGAATTGCAACCCTGAGCGAGGGCAAAATCGATCGCCGCCGTGCGAAAGGAAAGCTCATCAATCTTGCTACACGCTTGCAAGAATCACCCATTTCTGGACCAATTGGGATTGGTCATACCCGCTGGGCAACCCATGGTATTCCTAATGAGGAAAACGCTCATCCCCACGCCACCACAAAAGTCTCCCTCGTTCATAATGGTATCATCGAGAATTACCGCGAAATAAAAGATGAAATTACCGAGGCCGGACACACGGTAGCTTCTGATACCGATACGGAAGTGATTGCCCATCTGATCCATGCAAATATTGATAAAGGCATGGACCCTGTTGCCGCCACAAGTGCCGCCTTAAAACGACTTGAAGGGGCGTTTGCTCTGGGCATCATTTTTGTCGACCAGCCCGATTTAATGATTGCCGCCCGCCAAGGCAGTCCGCTTGCCATCGGTCATGGAGAGGGCGATATGTATTTGGGCTCTGACGCTATGGCATTGGCACATCTAACAAAGAAAATACAATATCTGGAAGATGGCGACTGGGCCGTTATCAATGCCAAGGGTGTCTCTATTTTTGATGCTGATGATAACCCTGTTGAACGAGAAATCACTATTTCCGCATTATCAGGTGCCACCGTTGGTAAAGAGGGCTATCGCCATTTCATGCTTAAAGAAATTTATGAGCAACCGCAAGTCATTGGCGATACTTTGCATTCATATATTAACCCCGCCACGCGTCAGGTCACATTACCGCTATCATTTGATGCAAAAGCGCTTAGCAAGGTCACCATAATTGCCTGTGGCACCGCGTATTTAGCCGGGGCGGTTGCCAAGTATTGGCTGGAGACCATTGCCCGCATCCCCGTAGAAATTGATGTAGCATCTGAATTTCGCTACCGCGCGGCGGATATGCCAGAGGATGGTATGGCGTTGTTTATTTCACAATCCGGCGAGACAATGGATACACTGGAATCTCTGCGGTATGCAAAAAGCCAAAATCAAAAAATCGCTTCGGTGGTGAATGTGCCAGAGAGTACCATTGCCCGAGAATCCGATTATGTCTGGCAAACTTACGCCGGGCCAGAAATTGGTGTTGCATCGACCAAGGCTTTTACCACCCAACTAACCGTACTTGCGTGTTTATGCATCGCCATCGCCCGTGAACGGGGAAAACTAGATGAAGCGGGGGAAGCGTTGTTAATGGAAGCACTGACCGAGGTCCCCGCACGTGCCGCCGAAGTTCTTAACCATGACACCGATATTCAAGAGATTGCTAAACAAGTGGCGGAAGCCCGAGATGTCCTTTATCTCGGCCGTGGTACAAGCTATCCCATTGCCTTGGAAGGTGCTTTGAAACTTAAAGAAATTTCCTACATTCACGCCGAGGGTTACGCAGCGGGTGAAATGAAACACGGTCCGATTGCCCTGATCGACGAAAATGTGCCCGTCATCGTCATCGCCCCATCGGATAGCTTGTTTGAAAAAACAGCATCAAATTTACAAGAAGTTGTCGCACGTGGTGGTCGGGTTGTGTTCATTACGGATCAAACTGGTAAACAAAAGCTCGGTGATATCGCCGCCGCCACCATTGCTCTCCCCAATGTAAATGCTTTTGTTGCACCGATATTACACACCATTCCGGTCCAGTTATTGGCCTATCATGTGGCGGTCATCAAAGGAACAGATGTTGATCAACCTCGGAATTTAGCGAAAAGTGTAACGGTGGAATAATCTCGTATGATGTTATCAGAAAGACTGATTTACGCAGGTGCATAACCCCTAAGTAAATCAGAAAATATAGTGACTTTACCCGATTATATTATACGTGGGAAAATGCACGCTTCTATTTCTGATATTAATTATTGCTAAGATTTGTATTTCTAGCTTTCCGAGCCAGCATCAAAATTGCATCTTCAACTTTACGTTCCGCCGTTGGGTCAACCTCGGCATCAATCCAGTTACCATTGGCAAGTACTTGACGGAAGATTGAGACCCGAACACCATCGGCTCTTAATTGTTTACCCAACAAGAAAATGTTTAATTTAAACCGTTCTTCGGGTACTTCGACAGAGCTATGCCAATCTGTGATAATGACACCGCCAAAAGCATCTGCAGAGACGATGGGCATGAAAGAAATTGTTTCCAATGTCGCGCGCCACAAAAAGCTATTTACCCCGATACCACCGTACTGGCTATCACTTGAAGATGGGTTCATCAGTTTATCAAAAAAATTACTCTCAGAACCATCTTTATTCCACATTTCCTTATATTTTTTTGTTACTTTGGAATCATTGTCAGGTTCTCTTCGCGTTGTCTCAATAGGTCCACAGGCAGTTAATACGACCGTTAATAGCGATGCAATGCCAATAACTTTAAATTTCATTGATAAAGCGGGAGCAAATTTAGGCTGATTTATCATAAGGTATGTCTCAATTTCATATTTTAGTAACCGGGCTAATTTTCGATTAGTATAATAGACCAATATTGGATTATACCAACTCTCTATTGATCTTTTGGCTGCTTATATAAAGCATCACGTAACGGTTTTAGATTATTTTCGTAATTCTTCCAGCGATTTATGGATTTATTATAAATTGGTTGTCTTACTTGCCAATCGCTTGGAGTGGAAACTTGCCTATTGTTTTCGTAATAAGACATACAACGATCATTCCATTCTAATCCACAAAACTCAATCAACTTGCGTGTTTCAAGTTCTTGATTTTCGACTAAAAATTCATAATCGACATCTAGAATGGGTAGAATATTAAGATTGTGCCAATGGCTCATTAAGTCTTCATAATCCGATATATAATTTCCAATTGCAGAGAGATCGGTCGAAAACGGATGATTGTCTGAAAAGTCCGTTAGAAAAATTGACAGCCCATTATCCATGGGGTTTCTGCAACAATTAATGATCTTTGCTTCTGGGAAGGCTATAGCAATCAACCCAATATAAAGAAAATTAAAAGGGGTTTTGTCCGTTATGTAATTGGATGCTCGGTTTTTACGAAATTTAGCTAAAAATCCGTTTCGTATTTCTTTCACAGTCTTTTTTGTGATACTGCCAACGTCTTCTGGGAAACTAGCCAATTTATCAGCTGAAACTTTAGAATAATCTCGCGCAACCTCTGCAAAATAATTCACCTCTCCCCCCCAACTTACATCCGGGTGTGTCGCTAGGATTTGCTCAATCAACGTTGTGCCTGAACGCGGCATTCCAAGGATGAATATCGGTATGGGTGTTTTTTTATTGTTCTCTGGAAGGCTCTTTTCACTAATGAGCTGCTTATCAAAAACTTGAATAATATCGTGTGTTAATTTCTTATTCTTTTGAATATCTGGCTTCCGAGACGTTTGATTGTTTCCTTTGGTGTAAAATGTGAACGCCTTATCATACATTCCCACATCATCATATATTTTTGCCAAAGCGAAAAATGCAGATTTTTTTCGATCACTTGTTAAATGCGGATTATTTGTTACTTTTTCTAGAACTTCAATGTTAGCCGGTAATTCCGTAAAAGACTGCGTCCGCGCCAACCCATTCCATGCCTCAGGAATTGAATTATCTAATTCTAAGGCTTTTTCGAAATTTGCGGTCGCTTCCTTAAAGTCACCAATCGATCTTAATAAATTTCCTTTATTCACATAAGGAGAAGCATCATTGGGATTAATACTGATCGCTTTTTCAAAGGCTTCGAAGGCGTCAGATTTATTATTCTGTTCTTGATAAATCTGACCGAGGGTATTCCAGGTTTCGATATTATGAGGATCGAGTTTTTTTGATTTATTTAAGAGTTTTTGCGCTTCTTTAATATTCTCACGTTGGAAATGAAGAATTCCGAATAAGGTTAATGCCTGTGCATTTTTTGGATTATTTTTTAACACATCCTGATAAATTTTTTCAGCGACTTGTGTCTGCCCTTGTTTGTGGGCCGCTTTAGCAAATGAGAGCTGGCTTAGAATGTCGGATTCTATTGATGCATTCTTTGGGATGCTCACGGCATTCGCCATTAAGAGCTTTGTATTGCCACCAAGCCCAATATTGTTTTGAAGCTGTTGGCTTATACCCGAATTGGTATTTTTATTTTTGTTGCTCATAGAATTCATACCCATTTTAATTATGTAACATTATCAGTGTTTATTAAGTTCTTAAAGGACACATTCAAATGGGTATCGAACAAACAAAAAAGAAGGGGCGGAAAACCGCCCCTTCTCTCTTAAATCGTGAATCGAGTGATTCAGATTAAACTTAGAAGCTGATAGCAATACCAGTATCAATAACTGAGTAATCCGCATCAGCTGTATCTGTTTTGCCGTCGATGTTGATATCAGTGTAACCGATATCCCATGCAACGCCTGAACCTAGATCCATTGCATAACCAAGGTTCCAAGAATCACCTTCGATTGCTGCAGTAGTTGTACCAGTTTCGTGCTCAGATGTTAAGTACTGAAGACCAACTGTGTGCTGACCAGTTGTGTAGGTAGCGCCTACGTGAGCTGTCCAGTTATCAACTTTAGCTGTTGCAGTTGTTTTGTAATCCATTGCGCCATAACCAGCACCAACAGTCACAGCACCCATACCAACTTGGATACCAGCTTCGTATAGGTCGATGGTATCATCACCAGCGCCGCCAGCAAGGTTAGAATGCATAGCGTGTTCTGTACCCACGCTAACAGCAACAGTAGCAGCGTCCATTTCTGTGCTGAAGTTTACAGCAGCAGAAATAACATCAGTTGCATCAAGTTCGCTTTCAGGCTGGTAAGAAACAGCAAATGTAAGTCCACTCATGTCAGCTGAATCATACATAGCAACCCAGTTTGAATCGCCCATAGATGAAGAAGCATCCATGAAGTGATTGCCAGGTGATGTTGCTAGAGCAGTACTATCAGTGTAGTTTGAAGAACCGTCCATGCCACCAGCATGACCATTGCTAACACCAGGAGCGCCTGTACCGTTAGAACCCATAGCGCCTTCAGTGTGACCCAAAGTGATTGAACCCCAATCATCGGAAAGGCTGAATGCGTTTGAATCTGTTGTGTTTGTTGCTGCATTACCAGCAATATAAAGATCGGAAGACCAAGAAACAGTCATACCGCTATCCATTTCTGTGGAAGCAGAGAATGAAAGTCCGGAGTTGTGGTAACCACGAATACCAGAAGTATCAGAAGCACCATCATCAGCAGAAGTAGCGCCGTGAACACCAGAGTAAGCAAAACCGCTGATTGCGATTTCAGCTTGTGCTACGCCAGTTGTAAGAGCAGTAGCAGCAACAAGTGCTGTAGTGCCTAAAAGAATCTTTTTCATAAAATAACCCTCTCGTTAAAGTTTTGTTTGCCCCGATTAATCATTGGAAAAGCCGGGAAGCCTCTCAAAAGTCCCCAGCAAACCGGGGTACCATGACGCATGTGCGTCCTAAGGTGGAATCATAAAGCCATAAATCAGCCCCGAGGGTCAAGGCAATGATGCAGGGATTCAACAATTAGAAAATATGTGTGGTTAAAATGCAACACTTGGAAAATATCATATAAATCAGATTATTAGCAATCACAGCGTCCCTAGAAGGTTTTCACAATCAGCGTTGAGTGTTACAGAAATGCAACTATGGTCCTGCACACCCGGTTTTTAGGGGGATTTAGAAATGAAAGTGTCCTAAGATTCTGTAAATGAAGGCATTTTACTAAAGTGTATGTACGGCTACCAAGATAAAACCTCAAATTCCACTATATACAGCTCATCCATATCAATGATTGGCTTGTTTAGCCTGAATATGCTCTGGCCACGTACTTTTTATATACGCCAGCACAGCCCAAACCTCCGAGTCGGTCATATATTCACTGTATTTTGGCATATCACTGACGAACTGGGGAGGGTTCATGGCTGTACCGCCCGTTTTAATATATTCAAAAATGAACATATCGTCATGGTGCCATGTGTGGCCCGATACGTCATGGGGAGGTGCTGGAAATGAGCCGTCCGCATTTTGAGTATCCCAGTTGGCTTGACCTTCAAGGTTTACACCATGGCACTCAGCGCACATGCTCACATAAAGAACTTTGCCTTGCTCTACACTTTTGTGATTTGCGGGGTTTCCGGGTGTATTATAGGCGGTTTGTTTGGCAATAACGAAACTACCAACAGCTGCAAGGCTAATAAACACAAATAAGCCTAGTGCCAGTTTGAAATATTTACTTCTTTTTTTCATCGCAAAGGCACCACACCCACATTAACGCATTATCTACAATATTTGTAACTAACTACGATTCTGGACACAAGGTGTTATGATTAATAAAGTGTTAATAACTTGAATGAAGTGGATTTCCTATATAATCCATAGGGGGAATAGATCGTTTTTCTATAATCGTTTATTCGTTTCAGCTAGCGGGTTACTTTAAATTATGAACAGAGAGAAAAATTTATGAAAATCAACGATTCGAGCCTTTTTAGACAGCAATGTTACATAAATGGACAGTGGAGTGACGCCGATTCGGGCGACACAATTAATGTTACAAATCCTGCAACGGGTAATGTAATCGGCTCGGTACCAAAGATGGAAACGGATGAAACACGACGTGCTATTGAAGCCGCGAATGCTTCATGGCGTGGCTGGCGAAACTTATTGGCTAAAGAACGCTCTGTGATCTTGCGTAAATGGTTTGATCTGATGATTGAAAATGCAGAGGACCTTGCGACCATCATGACAGCCGAACAAGGTAAGCCGCTTGCTGAATCCAAAGGTGAAATCGTCTATGCGGCTTCTTTCATTGAATGGTTTGCCGAAGAAGGCAAACGCATTTACGGCGATACTATTCCTCAACACGGTACCGATAAACGAATTATTGTAATCAAAGAGCCCATCGGTGTGGTGGCCGCCATCACCCCGTGGAATTTCCCATCAGCGATGATTACTCGAAAAGCTGGCCCGGCGCTTGCCGCTGGTTGTCCTATTGTTGTTAAACCCGCCAGTGAAACCCCCTACTCAGCCTTAGCCCTTGCCGAATTGGCTGAACGGGCTGGCATTCCGGCCGGTGTCTTTAATGTGGTAACAGGCAAAGCCAGTGCCATTGGTGGTGAAATGACCAGCAACCCTATCGTTCGCAAAGTCACGTTCACCGGGTCAACGGAAATTGGCAAAATTCTCATGCAGCAATGTGCCACTACCGTTAAAAAGACAGCGATGGAGTTGGGCGGTAATGCCCCGTTTATTGTGTTTGAAGATGCCGACATTGATTCCGCTGTTGCGGGTGCTATGGCTTCCAAATACCGCAATACAGGCCAAACATGCGTTTGTGCAAACCGTCTTTATGTTCATGCCGCTGTCTATGATGAATTCTCTAAAAAGCTAGCCGTTGCGGTTGAGGCTATGGTTATTGGCGATGGTTTAAAAGGCGAAACTCAACAAGGGCCGCTTATTAATATGGCCGCCGTTGAAAAAGTCGAAGAACATATCCAAGACGCTGTATCCAAAGGTGCCACCATTGTTACCGGTGGCAAACGCTCCGAATTAGGGAGTTCATTCTTTGAACCCACGATCCTTACAAATGTAACAAAAGATATGGCCGTTGCCCGAGAAGAAACCTTTGGCCCGCTGGCACCTTTGTTTAAATTCTCAAACGATGCAGAAGTGGTCGCACAAGCAAACGACACGGAATTCGGGCTGGCCTGTTATTTCTACAGCCGCGATATCGGTCGAGTGTGGCGGGTTGCCGAAGAACTTGAATATGGCATCGTTGGCATCAATACTGGAATTATTTCAACCGAGGTTGCCCCGTTTGGTGGCGTCAAAGAATCCGGTACGGGTCGCGAAGGCTCTAAATATGGTCTCGAAGAGTTTTGCGAGATCAAATATATGTGCATGGGTGATATTTAAGAGGGTAATATATTAAGTACGTGAGATTTAATCGCGGATATGTGATCCATAATTTTGGTAACTGAGTTGACAGAACCAACACACTGAACCACTTTCTGAATAGTTTTTCTACTCAGGAGTGATTCAGTGTACCAACCAACGACTCAATACGATTACGACCTCTTTGTCATCGGCGCCGGTTCCGGCGGTGTACGGGCGTCCCGCATGGCAGCAAGTTTCGGCGCACGCGTTGGCATCTGCGAGGATATGCGGCTGGGTGGAACCTGTGTCATGCGAGGCTGTGTTCCTAAAAAATTGTTGGTTTACGCCTCACACTTTAGTGAAGACATCGAAGATGCCCAAGGTTTTGGCTGGAGTGTCGATGCCCGTACAGCAACGTTAGATTGGGCGGGCTTAATCGATAAAAAAGATACTGAGCTCAATCGCTTGGAAAACGTATACCGCAATATATTATTAAACGCCGGCGTTGCCTTAGTCGAAGGGCGCGGCACTCTGGTCGACGCCCATACCGTCAAAGTGAATGAACAAACCATCACCGCAGAACGTATTATCATCGCCACGGGTGGCTGGCCCTCTATGCCAATTATTCCAGGAATCGAGCATGTTATCACGTCTAACGAAGCCCTAGATTTAAAAACCCTGCCCAACAGCATGGTCATCGTTGGCGGTGGTTATATTGCTGTTGAATTCGCTGGAATCTTTAATGGTGTTGGTGTTGACGTGACCGAGATCATACGGGCACCCAATATTTTACGCGGCTTTGATGAAGACGTCCGAGATCACTTGCGTGAAGAAATGACCAACAAAGGTATCAACATTCTTTCAAATACAACAATCGACTCCATTGAGAAAACAGACACAGGTTTGGCGCTTAACTTAAGAGGTGGTCGCCGGTTGCTGACGGATGTGGTTATGTACGCCACGGGACGAGAACCGAAAACACATGGAATTGGGCTTGAAAATGCGGATATCAAGTTAGACGAAAAAGGCGCGATCATCGTCAATGAATCGTTCCAGACATCTTGTCCCAGCGTTTACGCTTTGGGCGATGTGACCGACCGGGTCAACCTGACCCCTGTTGCACTGGCCGAGGGCATGGCGCTTGCTCACACGCTTTATAACGACAACCCATCGGTCATGGAATATGACAACATCCCATCGGCTGTTTTCTCACAACCCCCAATCGGCAGTATTGGTCTAACGGAGGCTGAGGCCGCAGAACGCGGTGCCATTGATGTTTATATCTCCCGCTTCAACCCCATGAAGAACACCCTTTCAGGCAGGTCTGAAAAGTCGCTCATGAAGTTAATCGTCGAGCAATCAACGGACCGGGTCATCGGTCTTCATTTGGTTGGCCCCGACAGCGCCGAAATTGCGCAAGGCTTTGCCGTCGCCATGAAGGCGGGGGCGACAAAGGCTCATTTTGATAGCACAATTGGCATTCATCCGACGGCAGCCGAAGAATTGGTTACCATGCGCGAAAAACGTGCCAATCCAAAAGGCTAAAAAGGGATCACTATGTATACGCTCTATTGGGACAGACGTACTCGCGCCGCTAGTGTTCATATGGCATTGGCTGAAACCGACATTCCTTTTCAGCTCCATCATATTAATCTGAATAAAGGCGAGCATAAAACAGCGGAATACAGAGCTATTAACCCAAAAGGTTTTGTCCCCACTTTGGTAACCAGCAACGGCGATATCATGACAGAAACCCCCGCCATGTTAATGCATGTATGTGACCACGACAGTACAGGTACGCTTGCCCCTGTCACGGATGATCCTTTACGCATTACATTTCTGGATTGGTTCTTTTATCACGTCGGTGTACTGCACGATCCTTATAAGCGGTTATATTTTCCAGAACGGTATTCGACTGAGCGAGCTCACATCGAAGGCATTAAGGATGCTGCGGCGAAAAGCCTTGAGGATCACTGGCAATTGATAGAAGCGCATCTATCAATAAACGGCCCCTATCATTTGGGGGATAGCTTTAGCGTCCTTGATATCTTGCTGGTAACTTTCAGTGATTTCAAGAGCTGGAAACCAGATTTTTTTGAAACCTTTCCCGCCACTAAACGATGCTTTGAGCTTGTAAAGTCTCGTCCCAACCTAACGGCTGTTATAAACGAGCACGAAGTGCCCTCATCGTAACACTACTCTTGATCGTAACCGAAGGTTTTGATCCACGGATTGAGCGTTTTCATAATGGGCTGAAGCTCATGCTCATAGCGTAGCCAGCGATAACGGGCGCGGGTATAGATGGCCTCCGTTACCTGATAATAACTTGGGGTGTTTATGTTGCCCTTAGCCCGGGCGTTTTCAGCATAATCTTTAACGCTATCTTGCCAATCAAGCCCCAAGAACGCTAACAAACCACCGATCGCATCATCAAAATCATCGACCACATCTTCATAACGAATGGCGTGATGATCGGTTGTGTAGAGCCCCTCATAGTGTTGCCAGAGGGACATGACCAAATCATATGTTTTTGCCGCGCGCTCGGTTGACAGAAAGTTTGCCATGGCCGGGTTTAGGGAAAAGCTTTGCATGAAACAGCTTAACACAGCATCACAGGGGTGGCGCAGGGCAAAGATAAATTTCGACCGGGGGAATATTTTCAAGATCAAACCGACATGAACCAAATGCAGGGGAAATTTATCAACAATACGCTGCCCTGGTTGACGGTCACATTCTAGATCGGTTTCTGTGAAATAAGTTTGGCGAAATTCTATAATGTCTTTGGGCGTTAGCTTTTCTAGGCCTTGCGGGTATCCACCAAAACTGTTTTCCAGTTTTGCGACAAGACCATCGAGCATGGGGCGTTCTTCCACCATGATCAACGCCGAATGACTATCGAGTATTTGCCCTAATAGAGTGGTACCCGAACGGGGGAACCCAATTAAAAAGATCGGATCAAGTTCGCCCTCTGAACCCGCATCCCCAGAGGATAGGCTTTTTACCCGCTCTGGAGTGTACCAAGATTGTAAATCTTCAAGGGTGTCAAAAAAACTGTCGCCGTAATGCTCGTCTACACCTTCTGAGATCATAAATTGTTTATTGCCCTCGGCCATCGCGGCAAAAGCAGCCGGAACATTCTCAACCCGGTCATATAACCGTGATAATTCAAAGGCTATATCTCGGTGTAAAGGGGCGGGCAGCGTCTGACGCTTGATATTTTCCAACCGGTGTAAGGCGGCTTGCAATTGATTATCGCGACGGTCGCATTTGGCTAAAATTAAACTTAAATGTGGATACTCTTTTAAATTAATATTTGAACCTTCGATAAGTTCTCTAGCATCATCGGTTTTATTGTTGATCTCAAAACACGATGCCAAATTACCAATCGCTTCACCGTAACGCCGATCAAAACTCAGTGCTTTTTTAAAAGCTTCAATCGCTTCATCAATCTGTCCCGACTGGTTCAGTGCGTTCCCTAAAGCATTATGCGCTTGTGGTAATTGCGGGCTTAATTCAACCGCTTTATGACTAGATGAAATAGCGTCATCAAAGCGACCTTGCGCAACCAAAATATTGGCTAAATTAACCCAGGTCTTAACATCCCTCGGTGCCAATTCAAGGGCGCGTCGATAGGAGCTTTCCGCCTCAACTAAAAATCCGAGTTGTGACAAGACATTGCCTTGGTCATTCCACCATCCGGGATTGGAAGCATCAATTCCCAGGGCGCTTTTATAGGCCGTTCTTGCTTGTTCCAATTTCCCAGCCGCTTTTAGGGCTAATCCATGGTTGGCGTGAAAGGTTGGGTTTTTCCCACCACTGGCAATCACGGCCTTGCCGATCGTTTCAGCCGATTGGGAGGGATTTCCTTTTTTAAACAATATCAATCCCATCAAATGTAAGGCATCAGGATTGTTCGGGCTGGTCTTCAGAAAGTTCCGCATAACCTTTTCAGCAGCAGAGATCTTACCCGTTTGGAATAATCTCATGGCTTGGGTAAAAGGTGTCGCAGGGGCCGCACCAAATTTGGATATGACCTTTTTATGATTACCGAAAGAGGGGGGATTGTTTTTATTGCTCATAACCATTTCATATAGCCCAGAATTGGATATATTCCAACAAATGTCCGCAAAAAATAGAAAATGGCGCTAAATGGCTGGAAAAGTAATGAATGAACGCGTATATCCCTAACCCAGCAAATACTGAATTGACTAAACAATACATTTATACTTAGGTAGTTTTAATATAGCTGGGCAAATAGATTTTTTTCAAAAGGATAGAATAATGGCCGATACTTGGACGCCAGATAGCTGGCGTGGCAAACCTGTTGTACAGATGCCGCAATACCCTGATCTGGACAGCTTGAACACCGTTGAGCAAAAACTTAGCATTAGCCCACCATTGGTATTTGCCGGTGAAGCACGCAGCTTGAAAAAGTCGCTGGCGGAAGTGGCTGCTGGTAATGCATTTTTGCTTCAAGGGGGCGATTGCGCCGAAAGTTTTGCCGAATTTCACCCTGATAATATCCGCGATACATTCCGTGTGCTGCTTCAAATGGCGGTCGTACTGACCTTTGGCGCGGCCCGTCCCGTGGTTAAAGTTGGTCGTATGGCTGGACAGTTTGCCAAGCCCCGTTCCGCCCCCATGGAAACTATCGATGGCGTCGAGTTGCACAGTTATAAAGGCGACATGATCAACGGTCCTGAATTCACTGCTGGACAGCGCGTTCCCGATCCCGATCGTTTGATGCAGGTTTACAATCAATCCGCTTCAACGCTCAATCTGTTACGGGCCTTCTCGCAAGGCGGTTATGCCGATTTGCATAAGGTTCACCAATGGAATTTGGGCTTTGTGAAAGACAGCAAGCTCGGCCACAAATATCAAGACTTAGCCGATCGCTTAGACGAAACGCTTTCCTTCATGGCTGCTTGTGGGATTAATTCAGAAACATCTCCGTCTATTCGGGAAACTGATTTTTATACGGCCCACGAAGGCTTGATGCTGAATTATGAACAAGCCATGACCCGTACTGACTCACTTTCCGGTGATTGGTATGACACATCGGCGCACATGATCTGGATCGGCGATCGTACACGTCAATTGGATCATGCCCACGTTGAATTCATGCGCGGCATTAAAAATCCCATCGCTTTCAAAGCGGGGCCAACATTAGATCCAGATGATCTGATCAAATTGATCGATACCCTGAACCCTGAAGACGAAGCGGGTCGTTTGACCATTATCGCCCGAATGGGTGCTGATAATGTTGAGGATGCACTGCCTAAGTTGGTTCGTCGGGTTAAAGCCGAAGGCCGCAATGTGGTCTGGGTTTGTGATCCCATGCATGGCAATACCATCAAAAGCTCTTCGGGCTATAAAACCCGACCATTTGATGCTATCCTTAATGAGGTTCGCGGGTTCTTTAATGTTCACGAGGCCGAAGGCACTTACGCTGGTGGTGTCCATTTTGAAATGACCGGACAGGACGTTACGGAATGCACGGGCGGTGCACAGGCTATTAGCGACGAAAACCTTCAGGAACGGTATCACACCCATTGCGATCCACGCCTGAATGCTAAACAGTCACTGGAATTAGCGTTCTTGCTGGCGGAAATTTTAAAAGGCAACCGCAGCTAAACTCGGCAACCTGAAACGGACGAGAGAACATGGATGGTCAAGGTGAAATCGATAAGAAAATAAGGCCCGGCAGCGAGGATGAATTCATCCAAGACTGGTCCGATAACTATTTTCTAAAAACCAGCGCCATCGTCAAGCGCTTCGGCGATATGACAGTGACCTATGCGGTATTCATGCGTCGTCCGGTTATTTTCACACCAAAACTCGCCGTTGATTGGTTAGAAAAGGTGGCCCGAGAACGCGGTGTCGAATTCGACATTGATCTCCTTTATGATGAGGGCGATTGGGTAGGTGCCGGTGAACCCATGATGTATATCACCGGGTCCATGGCCCATCTGGTTGATCTGGAAACCATCTACCTTCAAAAGCTCGGCGCTCCCTGTGTTGCTGCCTATAACGCCTATACCATGTGTAAGGACCTGCCCACCGTATCTTTCCTTGCCATGGATTGTCGCCATTGTGCGGGGTCCACTATGGCCGACATGATGGCCTACGCCGCATCGGTAGGATCAAAGGCCGCGCGTATTGAGGCCGGGGCAACGGGATTTATTGCCAACGCCACCAACGCCACCGCCCATTACTTTGGTCAAGATAGCGGCAAGGGCACCATGCCTCACGCGCTGATCGGCTACGCGGGGTCCACGGTGCGAGCGGCAGAAATGTATATCGAGACTTATCCGTCCAACCCAATCACCGTATTGGTCGATTATTACGGTCAAGAAATAACCGACGCCCTTGATGTATGTCGCCGCTTTCATGATTTATCCATGGATGGCATGATCAGTATACGCATCGATACCCATGGCGGCCGATTTATTGAAGAACTGGATCCCCAGAAATCTTACGCCGTATTGGAGCGCCATGTTCCCAATGCTGTGCGCCGATATCGCAATGACACAGAACTACGATATCTAACTGGAACGGGTGTCTCTGCTGCGGCCATTTATCATATGCGTGAACGTCTTGATGGTGAGGGTTACACCAACGTAAAAATCGTCGCCTCCTCCGGTTTCAGTGTTCTTAAATGCAAAGTGATGGCAGATGTTAAAGCGCCAATCGATGTTATTGGTACGGGATCGTTCTTACCGGACAAATGGTCAGAAACTTACGCCACCGCTGATATCGTTAAATATGATGGCCGTCAGTCGGTGAAATTAGGACGTGAATTCCTACTGAAACAACGTTCTAAAAAATAATAAACCTTCAGTTTATGTTTTATATTTTTAAGGCCTTTAATAGCGGGGCGAGTTGCTGCTCATAGGGTTTCCATGCTGCTATGGAATCCTTATAGATGGGTTTGCGCACTTGCGCGGAGCTGGCTGTTTTAACCGGGCGGGTGGTGGTATGGAAATTCAGGCACGCATCATCCCACTCTAACCCGCAATGCTCGATCAAAGCGCGGCTCTGACCCTCTTGATCGCTGACCATATCTTCATAAGAAACATTATATATTTCTTCTGGAATTACATTCTCCCAGTGGGCCATTAAGTCCTGATACAGTGTGTAATAGGTCCCTAATTCCGTGAGGTCAGAGGCGTACGAATGTCGTTCAGATACCAGCAGATTTTTATAGATCGACAAACACGTATCCACCGGGTCCCGGCGACAATGGATAATTTTTGCTTGAGGTAGTGCCAGCTTGATCAAGCCTATTTGTTCAAAATTATGGGGCATTTTATCGGTGATGAAATCGGCTTTATCTGTCATCATGTCTATTGACTGCAGATAAGCTTTACCAGCTTCTATAAAATCATTTGATGTTGTGTTATTCAGGCGAGTCAAAAAATCGGGGCTATTATTTTCGCCAAATCGCGCCTTTGCAATATTGGTTAAATTCTCTAGTTCACCCGCACCAAAGACTCTTGGATGGCTGGCTATGATTTGCTCGATCAATGATGTTCCTGACCTTGGCATACCCAGTATAAAGATGACGGCGTCCCCTTGGTCTTCATCATTGGAGAACTTGTTAATAAATTCTTTTGTATAAATGGCCTTCAGGCGATCTACTTTTTGGACTTCCTTATCACTCTCATAGTCATAGCTACGGCGTTTTAAGTCATTGGCGGTTTTATAAAAATCGAACGCTTTTTTGGGTTGCTTCAGATCATCATATACTTTGCCAAGGGCGAACCCAAAATGCATCTTCTGATTATTATCAAGATGTGTTCGCGTGTTAATTTCCTCCATGATCCTAATATCAGGGTCCTTCACAGAAAATTTCTTCAACCGTGAGAGAATTCGGTAAGCCTCACCAAATTCAGGATCTATGGCGATGGCTTTTCGAAAACACGATGTGGCTTTTTCCATATCACCGCTATCACGTAGCGCATTGCCCAAATTTAAATACGCCTCGGCTACGGTGGGGGTCAATTCGACAGCCTTATTGTAGCTTACAATACCTTCTTCCAGTTTATTCAATTCAACCAGAGTGTTTCCCAAGTTAGTATACACCGGCGCATACCCCGGGTTTATCGAAATGACCTTTTGGTAACTCAGAACGGCCTCAGATAAGTTTCCTTTATCGCGTAATGCATTTCCAAGATTGTAATGCGCTTCGACGTAATCCGGTTTAAGAGAGATGGCTTTTTGATAACTGGCAATGGCCTCATCAAACCGGCCTGCACTTTTATACACATTGCCCAAATTGGAATGTGCTTCAATAAAGTCAGGCTTAATGACAAGCGCCTTATTAATCGTTTCTATGGCTTCATCAATTTTGCCGGAACGGTGCGCCCCTAATCCCATTAAATATAAGGCAAAATGATGAGAGGGCTCAGCGCGTAATATTTGCTGGCAGAGTTGACGGGCTTTTTCAAAATTACCCTCGTTAAAAACCTGTAATGCTTGATTTAAAGATTGTGAAACATCTATAGGGGCTTGCTTTTTGGGCAGCTTTTCTGTCAGTTTTTTTTGGCGTCTTTTTTCGGCCCTGTTCATTATATAATGTTCCAATTGGTATCAATTTACCGTAATTCGATAAATTAGTATTTGAATATGATACTGAGATTGAATTCTCATTCAACCCGTTTCAATTTATTAATTTGTTATTTTTAATATTAGCACTTGCTAATTTAGATTGTTCTAATATATAAAGCGTTATGGTAGATTTAATGAACATTCCAAAAGACGTTTTTATGGCCCGTGCAGCGGATGCGGCAAGCCTTATGCGTGTCATGTCAAATGAGCGGCGATTGATGATTTTGTGCCAACTTGGCGATGGTGAATTGAGCGTCAGTGAAATTCAAAAACATCTCGACCTATCACAATCGGCGCTCTCTCAACATTTGGCTGTTTTACGTGAAGCAAATATCGTATCAACCCGGCACGAAGCACAGAACGTTTTTTATAAAATTTCAGATACATCCGCGATTAACATCATCACAACGTTGGCAGATATATTCTGTCCGACAAAATAAGGATCTAATAAAAATGACCACTCAATCAAACCTTGCTCCCTGTGATTTATTTGAGAAACTGAACAATAATGAAATTCAGCTTATCGATATTCGTGAGCCCCATGAATTTCAGCAACAACACATTCCCGGTGCGGAATTGGTTCCTTTATCTGCATTGAGCAACGGCCACCAAATTAAAGCTTCCGGAAAAACAGTGGTCTTTATGTGTTTGTCCGGTATGCGCACAGAATCCAATTTTGCCAAACTAGCAACTATTGTGACGGGTGCCGCGTTTAAATTAGAGGGCGGCTTAAACGGCTGGAAACGAGCCGGATACAGTATCGCTCAATCCTAATTTACCAATAGCCTAATTTACCAATAGCCTAATTTACCAATACCCAATAAGAATTCCATTCGCTTCGTCGCTAAGCTCTGGGATCGCCAAGATGTCTTCATCATTGGCCATAACCCGGGTATGTCGTTGGCGAAGCCATGTAAAGATACGTTCGTGCATGTCGGTGATAACATCGACATGCTCGACGCTTGCGCCAAGATCATTTAGTTCCTGTGGATCCGTTCGTAAATCATAAAGCTGTGAGGGATATCCTTCATAAAGCACATACTTCCATTGATCCGTGATAGCGATAAACCCCCGGCATAAATGGGGCGCTATGTTAAGGTCGCGACGGACCTGATCGCGTTGAGAAAAATCCATTTCGCAAAAAGCCGTATCGCGCCAAGCGATATCATGACCGTGGATTAAAGGCCGTATAGATCGCCCTTCCATTCTAAACGGTATATCACCGCCTCCCAGGGCTTTAAAAAAAGTGGGAACCAAGTCAATTGCTTCGATCAAATGTTCATCCACCGACCCCCGCGTTGCATCTGCCTCGGGGGACGGGTCATAGACAATTAACGGCACCCGAATGCTGGGGTCAAAATGTGTGTCTTTTTCCCCCAACCAATGATCCCCTAAATAATCCCCGTGGTCGCTTGTAAAGACAATCATGGTATCATCCATGCGCCCTGATGTTTCCATATGGGCAAATAGTCGACCCAAATGATCATCGATCTGGGTGATGAGCCCCATATAAGCGGGTAGAACTTTTTCGCGCACCTCGTCACGGGCAAAGGTTTTGCTATAATTGGCGTTCATAAATGCTTCATGGACGGGATGAGGATGGGTACGTTCGGTATTTGAACGTTGCGCCGCGACCAAATCATCTGCCCCATACATATTATGATAAGGGTCTGATACAATATAAGGCCAGTGGGGCTTGATATAGCTGAGATGCAAACACCAAGCTTCGTCCCCCGCGTCCGTCATAAAGTCCATAGCCCGATCCGTCATATAGGCCGTTTCTGAAAGAGCGTCGGGGACCACGGCGGGTTGATCGCTGTTGCGCATGTGCCAACCACTTAGGGTCTTGCCCTCATCACTCTTGGCTGCATTGGCGATGGCGTTCCACGGATTTTCAATATCAAATCCGTTTTTACGCAAATGCGCATTATAGGCTAAATCAGGAGAGACGATTTGGTCTGGATGTAGCCCATCATCGCGAACATAAGGCTCGAACCCGCATTGCTCTATATATTGGCCTGACACTTTTGAAAGATCCGCTCCCAATCGATCTAATCCCGGATAATCGGTCGCCATATGTGTTTTACCAACAAGCGCCACCCGCGCACCCAACGGGCGAAGGTAATCACCCATGGTCAATTCATCGGGGCGCACCGGATGACCGTTCCATGTAGAACCATGGCAAAACATATAACGCCCCGTATAAGTAGACGCCCGAGACGGTCCACATAACGGGGCCTGTATATAGCTACGAGAGAAATTCACCCCCTTAGAGGCCAGTGCGTCGATATGGGGGGTGCGAATGCTGGGGTGACCGGTGCAACCTAAATAATCGTAACGAAGCTGGTCGCACATAATGAACAGAATATTTTTGACCGCTTTGGTCACGGTGTTATGCTTTCTGCCCTATTTTTTAAGGCACTGTTCATGGCTGTTAACCCGGCCTGCGCGTCAGTACCCGTTGTTCCCCACATCAGAAAATAGGATATTCCGGTAAATCTCGCCCTGAGGATGACATGGCTGTTCCCATTCGGTTTTTCTTGAATGATGAAAGAGTGTTCTATGTCCGAGATCCCCGGCAACATATCGCGGTGGAGCCATTTAAGTTCCTGATTTTCTTTCGCCAGCAATATCACGGGTTCGATTTTCTTATGCGCACCCCTCGGCGTTTTCATGATAATTTTTAAATGCGTGGCAACATGAAACAATCCGTGAACGCTCTTAAAATAAGGGTTCCACTCAGCGTATTTGTTAAAATCTGATAGCTGCGCCCAAACCACAGCGGGGGGCGCATCAATATCAATCGTAACATGAACTTCCTTCGATAAAATACTGCCAATAACACACGCTAAAACAATAAGACTGGCGATTATAATGAGTGGTTTTTTTAATTTTGCATTGAACTTGAATGGCTGAATATCCTGAACGGTCACGTTGTTGCACCTAACATTTTATGTAGTTTATCAAGAGTCTCTAAACTCTCCGCACCATATCGTTGGGTTAGATGCATGCGGGATGTATCGCCCTCAAGCAAAGGCCACATGCCGCTATACATTGATCCGAGCAAGTTCTTGAGCATATTTTCGTCCATTTCCCATTCCGCAACGGGGCTTGCTTCATCAACCGGGCTTAAATGAGAATTGATAATCGGCAGCATCCATTCGATACGTTTGTCTATATTAATGAAATAAGGGGCTATTCCCATCAACAAGTCTCTAACCATATTGACGGTTCGTTTATCTGCATAAACGGAATCCCAAGAGAAATTATCGGCTTTGTCATCTCGCACTCTCTGCATGACCAAAAAGGCATCTTGCTCGTAGACTTCTAACAATTCAGGTCCCGCCATCATGCGGACACACATGAAAATTCCGGGCAAAGATCGTCGAGCGATAAAGTTATGGTCATGAGCCACGGTTTCATCATCATTCAGCATTTTAGAAAACTGCTTCACAAGTACCCGTTCAAAGGCACTGGTGCGGGACGGGTCCCACATATCGCGGATACTGGTTTCTGAAAATTCATTTATTGCTGTCGTGATTTTTTTAGCAACACGGGGGACTTGCCCTGAGAATGCAGCAATGAGCTTATCCACATCCGGTTTCGACAGATATCCACCACTTAAAGCCGCCTGTTTTTTTAAAGCCCCAGCAAAACTGCTTATAATTGATTTTGCAAGGGCGTCACCATGCCCCTCAGCCGTCGTTGGAGATGGTTTTTTAACTTGTTCACTCATTTTTCATCCTGTTTCATACAGTTTTTAGTACTTTTCTGTATTATTGCTCAAAACGGGTAGCCAAAACGCCCTTAGTCTCTTATAGACTTTTCTAACATTAATGCTGGTTAATCGTAACTACAACCAAAACGAGGATTTAAGATGTCGCTTACTGTTCGCTTTGCCCCCAGCCCCACAGGGAAGCTGCATATTGGCAACGCCCGTATGGCGCTTGTAAACTGGCTTTTTGCCCGCCGCCATGATGGCAAGTTGATCTTGCGATTGGATGATACTGATGTTGAACGTTCAACACAGGCCTTCGCCGATGGAATTTTGGAAGACTTAACTTGGCTTGGATTAAATTGGGACAGCCTGGAAAAGCAATCTGAACGATTGGTCCGTTATGATGCGGCTTTCGAACAATTGAAAAAAAGTGGGCGCGTATACCCGTGTTATGAAACGCCTGATGAGCTTGAATATAAACGACGCCGCCAATTGAAATCTGGTAATCCCCCCGTATATGATCGCGCGGCACTTGATATGAGCGACGCGCAACGTGATGACTATATCGCCGAGGGCCGTACAGCTCATTGGCGTTTCAAACTCAATCACGAAGAAATTAAATTTGAGGACATGGTCCGCGGCGCGGTTAGCTTTAACGGCAGTAAGCTATCCGACCCTGTTATCGTTCGCGGCAATGGCACATTCCTTTATATGATGCCATCGACTGTTGATGATATGGATATGGGGGTGACCCACGTTCTGCGCGGGGAAGATCACGTAACCAATTCCGCCATTCAAATCCAATTGTTTGAGGCCCTTGGTGCCACCGCCCCGATATTTGCCCACTTACCTTTGTTAACCGACGCGGGCGGTGGTGGCATGTCTAAGCGTCTTGGCACACTCAGCCTTTCCGATATGCGTGAACAAGGCGTAGAGGCAATGTCTATCAACAGTCTTCTCGCGCACTTAGGGACATCTGACAATATTGAGCCCAGCACCACCCTTGCCGCCCTTGCTGCGGATTTTGACCTAGCGCACTTTGGTCGCGCGTCCCCAAAATTTGACCCCGATCGACTTTGGGCATTAAACGCACGCCTTTTACACATTTTACCCTTTGATGATGTCAAAGAGGAACTGAATGAATTGGGTCTGGATCAAGCAACTGCGCCGTTTTGGGATGCCATAAGCGCCAATCTTGAAAAGCTGGCCGATGCCCGCATCTGGTTTGATGTTTGTTATGGAAATGTGGATTATAAAATCGACCCCGAAGATGCAGAATTTTTCGCAACCGCCAAATCTTTATTACCTAAGTGTGATAATGAGGGGGATTGGGACGAAACCACGTGGTCAACATGGACCGGAGCCATCAAAGCGGAGACCGGACGCAAGGGTAAAACCTTGTTCATGCCATTACGTTTGGTTTTAAGTGGCCTCGATCATGGACCAGAACTAAAACATCTTCTCCCCCTCATCGGGCGCGAAACTGTTCTTTCGCGTTTGCCATAATAACTTTTAATTAGCATTAATTACCGTGAGCCGTTATGACCTTATTTGTACACAACACCCTGAGCCGCTCCAAAGAAGCGTTCACGCCCCTTGATCCTGATCATGTGCGGATGTATGTGTGCGGACCCACGGTTTATGATTACGCCCATATAGGGAATGCCCGTCCCGTTGTGGTTTTTGATATCCTCGCGCGGCTCCTACGCAGGCTGTATCCCAAAGTGACGTATGTTCGTAATATCACCGATATTGATGACCGAATTAATGCCACGTTTAAAGAAACTGGAGAAGATATCCGTTCTATCACAGAGCGAACGTCAAAAGCCTATCAAGAAGACATGAAAGCGATTGGCGCCCTAGATCCAGATCAAGAGCCAAGGGCGACTGACCATGTAGAACAAATGATAGAGATGATCAAAACCTTGATTGAAAAAGGCAATGCCTATGAAGCAGAAGGGCATGTTTTATTCAAAGTCCCCAGCATGGCAGAATACGGTCAATTATCCGGACATAGCCGCGATGAACTGATCGCGGGTGCACGGGTTGAAATCGCGCCCTATAAACAAGATGCCTGTGATTTTGTCCTGTGGAAACCATCTGATGCAGATACCCCAGGTTGGGACAGCCCCTGGGGTCGAGGTCGACCCGGTTGGCACATAGAATGCTCTGCCATGTCAAAACAATACCTTGGTGAAACCTTTGATATTCACGGCGGGGGATTGGACCTTATATTCCCGCATCACGAAAATGAAATTGCCCAAAGTCGTTGCGCCAATGGCAATGACAGCATGGCGACCTATTGGATGCATAATGGGTTTTTGTTATCCGAGGGTGAAAAAATGTCCAAAAGCCTTGGTAATTTTTACACTGTACATGACCTGATCGATGAATTTCCCGGACAAGCCATCCGTTTGACGTTAATGCATACCCACTATCGTCAGCCACAGGATTTTACCAAGGCTGGAATTGCTGAAGCCAAACGAACACTTGATAAATGGTACCGCTTGACCAACAGCACCGTCGCGACGGACGATGATGTCCCTCAAAGCATAATTGATGCCCTTAGTGACGACCTCAACACCCCAAAAGCCATTACAGAATTACATAAATTAGCCGGATTAAACACAAAGACGTCCATAAAAGCGCTAAAAGCTGGCGCGCAGTTTATGGGCTTGATGTTCCAAAGCGCTGAAGAGTGGTCCTCATGGCAACCTGCGGGAACGGTAAATGTGGATGTGGCTGCCATTGAAGTTTTGATTAATGAACGTAGCCAAGCGCGAAAGAACAAAAATTTTGCTCGGTCTGATGAAATACGCGATGAGTTACTCGCCAGGGGCATTGTCTTGGAAGATGGCCCGGATGGCACAGTATGGAAACAGGCTTAAATGATCAGGAGTGATTGAAAGCAAGCCATTTCGCAATGAGCTCATATTGACTATTGTGTCAGAAATTATTGATCATTAACTTGATACATCGTTAAATCTAGTTGAAACTATAAAGCACTAGTACCAATTGATACTAGGGGTATATGAATTGATAATGATATCGTTTTAATGAAAAATAATAATCTAGGACAGAGTAAGTGCTAACGGACGATTTTTATTTAACCGCATTGTGTGATTTACCGTTTCCCGTTGTCTATCTCAAAGATTTTCAGCTTGCCCAAGAACCTGCCCAAGAGCTCATCGCGACCCCCTTAAATTCAGCGGCCCAGTCCACATTTTGCTCTAATTCGACAAATGATAGTTTTGATTTGGCCCCTCTGCTTGGTAAGAAAGATAAAAACGCCTTTATCGCCATAGTATCTAAGGCATCGTCAGAAAATTCATTAAAACCCCATGGCTATAATTTTAAAACCAATCAAGGTGATATTATATTTGATGTCCATGTCACACTGGACAGTAATAATGGCGATCTACACAATGTCATTCTGATCTTCAGACCCACGAGATCTGAGGAGGTGCGAATTGCGGTTGAAAGTGCCGCCGAAGATCACCGCGAAGAAGCCCGGGAAACCACCAAAGAATTACTCGCCAATATCAGCCACGATCTACGAACCCCGCTCAATACCATTATTGGTTTTGCCCAAATGATCGAAGAAGAAATGCTGGGCCCGGTTGGTACATTACAATACCGTGAATATGCCACCATGATTGGACGATCTGGTCAGGGCTTACTTGATCGATTCGACGAACAAACCTCGCGCGAACGTCTTTCCGATCTTAAAGACCACGAAGATTACGAGCATATAATCGAACTTGCTCCAGACATGATTTGCATATGCCGCAATGGCATTATCAGCCAAATCAATGCCGCTGGTGTGGCCATGCTTGGGTTGTGGGACGCGGAAGAATTGCTGGGCCGTGAATTCAAAGAATTTATTCACGATGATTATAAAGCAATCGCCGAAAACAATATGGCTGACATTATAAACGAAAATCAAATGGTTCCGCTTAAGCTCCTTAAAGGGGATGGACGCGAAGTCAATGCAGAGCTTAACGTTCTCTCTTACCGTACCGAAGGCGATGATTCTGGTGATAATGCCGTTATCATGACGGCGCGTGACATTACCGAGCGGCAGCGTGCGACACTCAAAACTTTTGACCGCGAAGAACAAATTCGCAAAACCATGGATACAGTGGCAGATGGCATTGTGATCATTGATGCTTCGGGCAATATCGAGACGATCAATACATCAGGCGAGAGGATATTTAACTATAAAGCCGGCGTACTTATTGGAAAAAAATTCAATTCATTGCTCCACAATAATATCAATACATCCGAGGCCTCCGTACAAGTTATCGATCATGATGGCGCGCCCCTTGTCTTAAATACTCTCTATGAGCTTGAAGGTATCCGCAAAGACCAGGCAGAGCCTTTTCCCCTGGAAATCACCCTTAATGAGTTAAAGTTGCGATCAAGAGATCTAACCATTGGTTCCTTCCGTGATATCTCGCAACGTAAACAGCAAGAAATTGAATTGTTGAAATTGGCAACACGGGACCCCCTAACGGGATTGCCCAACCGCTATATGTTTGAACAATTTACAAACAAAGCCATTTCTAAAGCCGAGCGTACAGGGGAACGCTTTGCTGTTATGAATATCGATTTGAATAACTTCAAGAACATCAATGAAGCATTGGGCCATGTATTCGGCGATAAGTTGCTAATTGCCATTGGTCAACGATTGGAAAAAAGCCTCGGTGACAGCGCCGTTATCAGTCATATGGGCAGTGATGATTTCTATATTATTGTTGAGAATAATCCCGATATTTATACGCTGGAAACAATGGCTGGATTTATATGCAGCGAAGTTACCCGTCCGCTTGCCGTTGACGAAAAAGAAATCTTTACGTCCTGCACCATTGGCATTTGTATGTATCCCGATAATGCCAAGGACCGCGTTGAATTGATGCAACATACTGACACAGCTATCTATCACGCAAAAAAGACTGACCCGGGTGGGTTTGTATTTTATGCGGAGCATTTAAGTCAACAAGCAGAACGCCGACTAGATGTTGAGCGCCATTTACGCCGCGCCATAGAACGCAATGAGCTGTTTTTGCTCTACCAACCAAAAGTCGATTTACAATCACACAAAATAATTGGCTGCGAAGCTTTAATCCGTTGGAAAAGCGCAGATTTAGGCAACGTATTCCCAGATGAGTTTATCCCCATCTCGGAACGCTCGGGTATCATTGTTGACATTGGACAATGGGTGTTGAACGAAGCATGCCGCCAAGGTGCCGAATGGAGAGGTAAAGGCTTAACGGACATTTCCATAGCAGTTAATTTGTCTGCTGTTCAGTTTCAACAAGGTGATTTAGAGAAGCGAATAATCGCAACGCTTGATGAAACAGGCTTCCCCCCTAGCCATCTTGATGTCGAATTAACCGAAAGCATGTTGATCGAGAATCCAAACCATACAATTGATACACTCAACAGCTTAAAAGCCCATGGCATTAGCATATCCATGGACGATTTTGGTACGGGGTATTCCTCGCTCAGCTATCTAGCGCGTTTCCCTCTGGATCACTTGAAGGTTGATCGTTCCTTTGTGATGAATTTACCAGAAGATAAAGATGCCGTCGGTTTGGTCCGTGCCATTGTTACTATGGCCAAGCAATTGGGCATGGGATTAATTGCAGAAGGCATTGAAACAGAAAGCCAAGAAATGCTTTTAAATGCACTCGGTTGTGAAACGGGACAGGGATATTTGTTTGGAAAACCGCTCATGTCGGAGGACTATGAGGAATTGGTCAGAGAAACAAACGGCTGAGTTCCTAAAGTCGCGGTTTAGTCAGGTTTTAGTCGCCGATTAATTATTCATCAACTCATCAACAGCATTTTGATCAATACCCTGACGGCCATTAATAATTCCGCTGATCACATCCATCGACTGTTGAACCGTACGGGACATAAAAGAAACGTTCTCACGTACTTTATCCATATTCCCCTCTGCTAAATCTGCCTCGATTTTATCGATACTGGCAATCACCAATTCATCAAGCATCGTAACCGCATCTTCAAATGGGTCGCGATAGATGGTTGGAACAAACTCATACGCTTCAATAGCCAAATCTTTATCGGCGATGGTTGATGCTCTGAAATGGTCTTTATAGGATTTTGGTGTCCATTCATGAGCATCTTCTAATAATTCCGGCATATCCGGGATCATTTCCATCAACATGACCACTTCGTTAAAATGATTCAGATAGTCAGTGGCGAGCAATGTAAGACTATTAACATTAGTTCCATTGGCACGCTCGCTCAAAGCAAGGTAGCGAGGGTCCTCAATAGTAATAACAGGCGTATCTTTGCTCTTATATTGATTTGACATTAAATGCAGTCGCTCTTGTTCTATTTAATCTAACGTATTCAATTAAAAGATTTTTTTCTAAATAAAGAATACCAACAAGCGGTCCGATACGTCTAGTTAAAATCCGAAATACTTGAACGTTGAATATAATTATTAAATCTTTTCTAATGCCTGAAAGCCTTGTGAGTGTGGGTAAAATAAGGCAATCTCACGATATAAGCATAATTTAACAATATTATTAAAGCCGTCAAGAACATACAATCATGATCGATAATCGAGTTTATATTTACGACGTTACTTTACGTGACGGAGCCCAAACACAAGGCGTTGACTTCAGTTCTCAGGACAAAATAGCTATTGCCCGTGAATTGGATGCCATCGGCATTGACTACATTGAAGGGGGCTGGCCCGGGGCCAATCCGACCGACGATTCGTTCTTTGCCGAATTGCCCGATACAAAACATTCAAAGTTTACAGCCTTTGGTATGACCCGCCGCGCAGGCCGCAGCACAGAAAACGATCCCGGCTTAAATGCTTTGCTGAATGTGGATACCAATATGGTCTGTATGGTCGGCAAAACATGGGACTTCCATGTGGATGTCGCTTTGGAAATAGAACGCGAAGAAAACATCGCCATGGTCGCTGATAGCATAAAGTTGGTAAGCGAACGTAAAGACGAAGCCTTGTTCGATGCCGAACATTTCTTTGATGGTTTCAAGGCCAACCCTGAGTACGCCATGAAATGCATCAAGGCGGCCTTTGATTCCGGTGCACGGTGGGTTGTTCTGTGTGATACAAACGGCGGCACCCTGCCCCATGAGATCGAAGACACCGTTACAAAGGTTTGCAAAGAAATCCCCGGGACGCACTTAGGCATTCATTGCCATAATGACACCGAAAATGCGGTTGCTAATACGCTGGCGGCTGTCCGCGCGGGCGCCCGTCAGGTTCAAGGCGCGATGAATGGCTTGGGTGAGCGATGCGGCAATGCCAATTTGGTTTCCATCATCCCTACGTTAATGCTGAAAATGGGTTATGATACGGGCATCACCCCGGATGGCTTAAAAAGATTGGCCCATGCGTCGCGTGTTGTTGATGAACGATTGAACCGCTCCCCCAACAAAACGGCGGCTTATGTTGGGGCTTCTGCTTTTGCCCATAAAGGCGGTTTGCATGTGTCGGCCATTGAAAAAGACCCCCGCACGTACGAACACATTGACCCAGAGATCGTCGGCAACCAGCGCCATATTGTGGTCTCTGATCAAGCGGGACGATCAAATATTCTGGCCCGGTTCCGCGAGATTGGCATCGAGGTTGATCCGGACGATACAAACATCAACAAACTAGTCCAGCTTGTAAAACAGCGCGAATTTGACGGCTACGCCTACGATGGTGCAGAAGCTAGCTTTGAACTTCTGGCACGGCGTGGATTAGGCGAAATCCCCGACTATTTCCATTGCAACAGTTTTCGGGTTATCGATGAGCGTCGCTGGAATGCCAAAGGCGATCTGATTACCATATCTGAGGCCACCGTTAAACTAACGGTGGGTGGAGAGCAATATATGACGGTGGCGGAGGGCAATGGCCCTGTTAACGCCCTTGATGCTGCCATGCGCAAAGTTCTCATTCCCCGTTTTCCATGCTTGGAAAACCTATCTCTGACCGATTATAAGGTTCGCATCCTTACCCCCGGTGATGGCACGGGCGCGATCACCCGTGTGATGATCGAAACTTCAGATAAGACTGAGGGGCAGGAGACAACATGGAGTACCATTGGTGTTTCCCCTAATATAATCGATGCCTCCTATAATGCATTGCGCGATAGCTTGACGTTTAAGCTCTACAGTGAAAAAACCCCTATTTAGAAGTCCCTCATGGCTGGTACTGACTCAACTAAACATAGTGATATGCATGCATCATCAGAGCATAATCTGGCGATTATTTTGGTGCGCCCGCAATTAAGTGAGAACATCGGTATGTGCTGTAGGGCAATGCTCAATAACGGTTTGACGGATTTACGGTTGGTCCTGCCGCGCGATGGCTGGCCCACGCAAAAGGGGCGCGCCAGCGCGTCGGGTGCCGATATCGTGGTGGATAATGCGCGGGTTTTTGAAACCACCGAACAGGCCGTAGCCGACCTTAATTTGGTATACGCCACCAGCGCACGACAACGCGATTCAGCCCAGATCACCCACACACCACGACAAGCCGCCCTAGAGATGCACCAAACCCATAATGATGGACTACGCGCCGGGGTCCTCTTTGGTCCCGAGGCTAAGGGGCTGAACAACGACGACTTAGCGCTCAGCGATGCTATTTTGGCAGTCCCCCTGAACCCAGCTTTCAAGTCGCTTAATCTGGCACAGGCGGTTTTTTGCATCAGCTACGAATGGTTTCAGGCCAGTTTAGGCGATACAGAAGAAATGCGTAAAAGCATCCTGCCCACCGCGCAAGAAGAACGCACCCGCTTGGCCAGCAAAGCGGACCTGATCCATATGTTCGAACATTTAGAGAAAGAACTGGATGATTGCGGCTTCCTTCGCCCCCCAGAGAAACGCCCCACCATGGTGCGTAACATCCGAACCATGTTCCAACGCGCCCAAATGACCGACCAAGAAGTCCGCACCATGCGCGGTATGATTTCAGGTCTCGTGCGTAAACATTTGCGGTGAGACAGAGAAAATAGGGAAAATAGGGAAAATAAAAAATAGGGCTGTTCAGGCTGCGTACCGATCTTCCCCCGTATTATGAATTTGGCTAAGAGCAACCAAAGTCTGAAGAACTTCTTCTACCTTATCCCGTCTGGCCCCCTTCATGGCCGAAGATATTTCCTTACCGGTCATTGACCGTCCGCCTTGTTCAAGAATGGCACGAATAATATCGACCTGATCTGGGAGGGTTTTAGGCCACGGCTGTTTGACCAGCTTAAGATCATCAACGGGTGCCATCACCCCCAATTCGGCTTGGACTTCTTTCCGGCTGGCAGTTTCTTTGGGGGCTTGATAGGCAGGACGCAACCAACGGATCAATCCTTCCTTTTCCTCAATTGCCCGTTCGTGATTAAGGGCAACAAGATTTTCCAAAACCCCCTCATCACTTAATCCAACGTCCCAGCCATAAGCCGCAAACACCGCCACATCCAATTGCTCATGTAAATCTTTTAAGATAGAGACCAACCCGGTGGTGTGAATATCACTTTCCTTCTTATCAAGCGGTTCTCCTGCCCGCAATTTTTCCAACACATTATACATATCGGTTAGGGTAATACGGGGGGTGTCCTGTTGCACCGTTTTGCGATGAACATCTAATTCTTCCGCAATTTCACGAATAGTGACCTTCAATTCATCTTCGCAATCGGGGAAGGAAAAAGTGTCAAAACATTCTGTTTTTATATAACGAGGCGTTGGGCCAAGCTCCCCTCCTTTTTCCAACACCCAGACGAGATGAGCTCTACTTGATAACACACCCAAATAAAACGCATCTTCAAATGCAAAATTTATGAGCCCATCATCAGGTAATATGGATTTGTCCATAAAAATGAAGAAACGGTGTTTTGACGTTACAGGGGAACTGATATACCGGTTTAGACCATGAAGCGCTCTTCTCGCTTTCGGATAGTTTTCACCAAACAACCACCAGTTCTCGCGACGATATTGACGGCTATTTTCATCACGTTCTGGTTTAACATTATCGTAAACCCACTGATAAACTTTGGGATAAGCTTTCCGCACCTCTTCAGAATTAAGTCCGAATAAATCAATGACCATAACACCGCGAGATTTAGTTGTTATGTCACGTCCATGGCGATAAGGGCGAATATGGTTCTCAAGCCCCATTGTCGTTCCTAAACCCAGTTTCTCAGCTTGATCAGGTGTAATAATAAAACCCGCTCCGTGTAACTTTACGCCGTTAAAAGCCATTGAATCATTAGCCTGAATTGCCCGCACATCCGTAACATCCACCCCTAAACGCAAATTTGGCCGTATGGTTCCCACGGATATATCAAGCTCTACGTCTCTACCCAAACCATCTACGGACTTACTGTCGCTGATGACTGTACAAAATCGCCCCAAACATTTGCCGGGGACACCGACCGTCATGGCGATCCGCACGGCGGCGTCGTAGGTGGCATCTACCCACGGGTGATCGGCGATGGCGTAAATTAAAGAGATTGGTTTCTTATCGGTTAAATGACGTTGCACCACACGTCGAGAGAATGTTTGAGTAATGGAATTGGTGGTGATGAAACCAAACCGCCGAGCTGATTTTGTTCTTACCAGATCAGCGGCTTTGTGCCACCAATACATGACAAAATCGGCGCTGCGGGGAACATCTTTTTCCTTATAGGCTTTCCACAATGCCTCTTGATAACCTTCACCCATAGTATCTTTGATATATTTTGCGCCAATAAAAGGCGGGTTACCGACAATGAAATCTGCCTTTGGCCATTGAGTCGGTTGCGGGTTTATATAACGCAACACTTCGACCCTTGCTGTTTCATCGGGGACTTCGCGGCCTGTTGCTAAATTAAATTTCGTGGTTCGGCCATCCCAGCGGCTAAGGGGTTTATCTTGATCATCATAGACCATTTCTGTTTTGTCATATTTAATCAAAGCATCGCGGTTTTCGATGTTTTTAAAGTTCTTTAAAACCGGGGCGCTGGGCATGACTTTGCCCCGGGTTTTGAAATGCCATTGCAAATAGCCAATCCAGAGGACCAATTCCGTAATGGGGACCGCGCGGGGGTTAATCTCCATCCCCAAAAATTGGTGGGGGTCCACAGTGTGGCTGTCCATTTCTAGAAAATATTGGTCTTCGCCCATCTCATGGGCTAAATCAAGAACCTCCCCTTCTAATCGTTTCATATGTTCCATAGTGACATAAAGAAAGTTACCGGAACCACAAGCCGGGTCCAAAACGGTTACAGCACATAAATATTGATGAAACTTTCGAATTTCACTGATCGCAGCATCGGTTTGTCCCGCATTGGCTAGTTGAACGGCAGCGGCTTTGCTGTTGTTCCATTCATGCCGCAACGGTTCAATGACCGTTGGCAAGAGCAATCGTTCCACATACGCGCGCGGGGTATAATGCGCACCCAGTTTATGACGTTCACGTGGTTCAAGGGCGCGTTCAAGCAACGTACCAAATATGGCAGGCTCCACATCATGCCAATCGAATTGGGCGGCATGGATTAACATGCCAAGCTGTTCTTCGTTCAGAGGGATGGCATGGGCATTTTTAAACAACCCACCGTTAAATTTTACAATATCGGTTTCAAGGGTCGCCGAAAATTTTGATCCTGTATTCATATCCTTCCATAAAGCCGTCGCCATATGGTGGAATTGATCTGCTCGCCCCCGATACCGTTTCATCAACTCTTGGAAACCGTCTTTGACGATAAGCTCCACATCTTCGGCAAACATTGTAAACAGGCACCGCATTAGAAAGTCGGAAACCTTTACAGGCGAATGCCCGCTTTCCTCCAAAGACTTGGCAAGAACGGCCAGCATTTCAGCAATTTCTCGGGTTACTTTATCGGATTTTTTTGTTGGATCGAGATTAAGCGGATCGCTCCAGACTAGTTTTAATCGTTCTCGAATTTTTTCATCTAAAAGATCATCCATCAAAATTCGAAAGGATGATGTGCCTGGAAAATGGCTGTAGTTTTTACCACTAAGGGAAAAATCGGCATAAAGCTCTATGGTGTGGCCCACATCAACCACAATCAAAAAGGGCGGCCAGCCATCGGATATCGGAAGAGCCTTTGCGTAAGACTCCGCCTGACCTCTTGCCCTAATCATTGCATCGTTCCAGCCTTTTGTTCCTCGAACCGCTGTACCCTTCTTGGGTTTGCTCGATGACTTAGAAACGTTGGAGCCTTCACCGCTCCATATTGGGGCATCTTCTATGAGTTTCTGATCACTACCTTGCTTGCCTTCCATGACAAAACAACCGCGTTTATACAGATCAATAAAACCGGATGATGTTGTTCCATCCATGTGGGTAAATTTAACGGGGCGTTCAAAAATATAACTGTCATTCTCAGCATATGCAGAGGCCTCCTCTGGCTTTTTAACCCCGATTAATAGGCATAATTCAGCGATAAACGATTGAAAGTTTGCCCGCTCAGATGCGCCGGACGCTTTCCATCTTGATATAAATTCACTGATCTCGTCATTCATGATAGAGCATACACCTAATCATTTCTCTAATCTTAAATTAGAATTCTGGATATTAACAAAGAATGCCAAAACACTTATACGTGCACAAACATTACTTTTTCACTACTCAATAGCGACTTACCCCCGCCTCGAAGTAAAAAAACCTTTCAATAACTGCGCGGCTTCAACCTCGCCCATGCCGCCGTATACTTCGGGGCGATGGTGGGTTGTCGGTTGGTTGAAAATTTGTGGACCGTGTTCGACACCGCCGCCTTTGGGGTCGTAGGCACCAAAATAAAGCCGCCGGATGCGCGCAAAAGAAATCGCTGTGGCGCACATAGCACAAGGTTCCAATGTCACATAGAGATCACATTGCCCAAGACGCGGGGATTTCAATAACTGGCTGCCCGCACGGAGGACCAGCATTTCTGCGTGGGCGGTGGCATCAAAGCCAGCCTCGACCCGGTTGCTGTCTATGGCGAGAATTTTACCGCTTTCATGATCGACCAGCACGGCCCCCACGGGGACTTCCCCACGGGCGGCGGCCTCAATGGCGGCGTTCAGGGCTTGGGCCATATACGTATAATCGCTCATATAACGCTCACCTATACCTACCACGAAAATCTATTGTCTATATTGCTTCAGTCTCGTCATGACAGAGCAGAATGCAAGTGCTACTGTATGCTCAACTTAAGGAGCTTTCATGAGTAATCAACCCCCAAAAGGCGATCGCATCGCCAAAGTCATGGCCCGTGCGGGTTTGTGTTCAAGGCGCGAAGCCGAACGTTGGATCGTTGCAGGACGGGTAAAGGTCGATGGAAAATTAATCGATAGTCCAGCGCTGACCGTCACCGATGCCAATGTCATCGTTGTCGATGAAGTACAAATATCGGAACGCCAGGAAACCAAATTATGGCGCTACCACAAACCACAAGGCTTGATCGTTAGCCACGATGATCCAGAAGGACGCGCCACGGTGTTTGAAAAAATGCCCCCGGAAATGCCACGGGTGATCTCAGTAGGACGGCTTGATTATAATTCCGAAGGCTTGATGATGATGACCAATAATGGCGAGCTTGCCCGGTATATGGAAAAGCCGCAAACCGGATGGATCAGAAGCTACCGTGTGCGCGTTAATGGGCGGGTTAATCAAGCAGAACTGGACGAATTAAAAAACGGCGTCACCATTTCCGGCATTCGGTATGGTGCGATCAAGGCCACCTTGGATAGTCAAAAAGGGGCGAATGCATGGATAACTTTTTCCCTGACCGAGGGTAAGAACCGCGAAATTCGTGTGGTTATGGAACATCTAGGTTATCAAGTTACCCGTTTGATCCGAACCGCCTATGGACCGTTTCAGTTGGGCAAGATGGAACGGGGTGCTGTAACCGAAGTAGGCCGTCGTATGTTAAAGGACTCTGTGCCCAAAGAATTCAAGCTGGATTAATCCCATGCGTATCGTCGGCGGTGATTTAAAAGGTCGGATTTTGTTAGCCCCAGAAGGACACGATGTTCGCCCCACCAGCGACCGTGCCCGAGAAGCGGTCTTTAACATTTTGCTCAATGGCAAACCGGATGTTGATTTTGCAGACATCACCGTACTGGATGTTTTTGCTGGTTCCGGTGCGTTGGGCTTAGAAGCCCTGTCACGCGGCGCATCACAAGCCGTTTTTATCGAGAGCAACCGAACGGCTGTCGAGAGTATTCGTTATAATGCGTCCACCTTCAAAGTCGATGAGCGTTGTTTGATCCTCAATCACAATGCCCTTCACATTGGCTCAAAACCATTCTCCATGGTCGGTCCCGCAGACTTGGTTTTTTTGGACCCCCCCTATAAACAAGGTTTAATCGAACCCGCCTTAGAAAAACTCGTATCCAATGATTGGATATCACATAATGCCGTGGTGGTGGTGGAAACCGAAGCATCCTTGGAAATAGAAGCACCAGAGGGTTTTGAGATCATTGACGCGCGCAAATACGGCGCGGCGCGAGTCGTATTTCTACGATTCAACTAAGGGGTATCAAATGAAAATTGATTTCAAAAAACAATTGAAGAAATTCTATAATGCACCTTCTAAAGCCCCGGTTCTGATTGATGTTCCTGTCATGAATTATTTAATGGTTGATGGGAAGGCGATCCAAATACGGCCGAAAGTTACAGCCAGGCGATTGAAGCATTATTTTCTCTTTCCTATGCTGCAAAATTTTACATAAAAAAAGGACCAACAGAAGTTGACTATGGCGTTCTCCCCCTAGAAGGACTTTGGTGGACAGACAACATGGAAGATTTCAGTGTAGAGCATAAAGAACGATGGAATTGGACCGCTATGATCATGCAACCCCAGTGGATCACTCAAGATGTTATTGAGGCGGTTACTGAAAAAGTTGAAAAAAAGTTAGGCCGCACGGTTAGGGATGTACGATTTGATCATTTTCATGAAGGCCGCGCAGCGCAGATCATGCATCTTGGCCCCTACATCGATGAAGGACCAACGATAGAAGCCTTACACTCTTTCATCGCCGAGCAATCATTGTCGCGACAAGGTCACCATCATGAGATTTATTTAACAGACCCGAGACGATCAAAACCAGAGCGGATGAAAACCATCATTCGCCAGCCCGTGCGTTAATCTCCATTTTCGCTCAGAAAGAATAATCACATTGCTACGAGGGTGCGGCTATTTGCGCCCAAATAGTTTTTCGATGTCGTGAAGTTTTAATTCCACATAGGTCGGACGGCCATGGCTGCATTGCCCGGAATGCGGGGTGGCTTCCATTTCGCGCAATAGGGCATTCATTTCAGCGCCATTGAGCTGTCGCCCGGCCCGTACACTGCTGTGACAGGCCATGCTGGCGACCACATCGCCTAGTTTGCTCTTTAAGCTTATGGCTTCGTCAACTTCGGCTAAGTCATCGGCTAAATCTTGTATCAGCCCTTTAATGTCCAGCTTGCCCAGCAAGGCGGGTGTTTCGCGAACCACAATGGTGGCATTACCAAAACCTTCAATCACCAGACCAAGCTCTGCAAGCTCTTCGGTGCGAGATAATAATCGTTCTGCCGATGCTTCGTCCATTTCAACCACTTCGGGGATCAACAAACCCTGTTTGGCAACGCCTGCCCCTTCCAGAGAATTTTTTAGGCGTTCATGCACCAACCGTTCGTGGGCTGCGTGTTGATCGACGATGACAATACCATCTTTGGTTTGGGCAACAACGTAAGTCTCGTGCAATTGTCCACGGGCAACCCCAAGCGGATAATCAGGCTGTTCGGGTATTGTATCATTATCAATAAAGCGTGCATCTGGCGCCGCATCCAATGAAGGTAAGGGTCGATAAAATTCTTGAGAACGCTCGCTCATGGTGGACGATACATATCCACTATGCCCTGTTCCACCATACCCTGTTCCACCATACCCTGATCCACCACCCGAGCTTCCACCCGAGTTCCAACCTTGATACGGTGCAGGAGACGGCTGAAACGCCCCAAGTGCCGCGTTGCTCGATGTGGTTGAGGCGCGGTGTCCGGCGTCCGCCAACGCATGTTTCAGCGCCCCAACAATCAACCCCCGCACAAGCGCCGCATCACGAAAGCGGACTTCTGTTTTGGCCGGATGCACATTGATATCAACGTTCTGAGGCGGCACATCTAAAAAAAGCGCAACCAGCGGGTATCGATCTGAAGCTAAAAAATCGCGATAAGCCCCTCGTAAGGCACCAACCAATAATTTATCCTTCACGGGGCGTCCATTTACGAATAAAAACTGCATGGCAGCATTACCACGGTTATGGGTCGGCAAAGATGCATAGCCCGTTAAGCGCGTTCCTTCGCGTTCCGCTTCAATCCCTATTGCGTTATCCGCAAAGTCGCGCCCCATGATACCCGTTAACCGATCCAATCGCGCGGAGAATAAATCGCCCGCCGATGGGGCCAACTTGATCAAATGGCGGTTACCATCAGACAAAGTAAAGCCAACTTGTGGGTTCGCCATAGCCAATCGGTTGAGGATCTCAACGGCGTGAGTTTGTTCCGTACGAGCGGTCTTTAAAAATTTTAACCTTGCCGGTGTGGCGTAGAATAAATCGCGCACTTCCACACGCGTGCCAACGGGATGAGCCGCGGGTACGGGCGGTGATTTCTTCCCCCCCTCCACGGTGATCTTCCAA
This sequence comes from uncultured Rhodospirillales bacterium, assembly GCA_965603075.1. Taxonomy (GTDB): domain Bacteria; phylum Pseudomonadota; class Alphaproteobacteria; order Rhodospirillales; family Casp-alpha2; genus JABJOR01. The sequence goes on from CBFDBO010000020.1 coordinate 52,186, forward strand.
GCATCTTCAGCCGTTGGGGGGCGCGATGTAATACTCAAACGGCTAACCGCACCAATCGACGGCAAGGCCTCGCCGCGAAAACCCATGGTCGCAATCGCCATTAGGTCATCATTCGGTATTTTGGACGTGGCATGGCGTTCAACGGCAAGTTTCAACTCATCCGGTACCATTCCGTAACCATCATCATCAATACTGATTAGGCTTTGCCCACCATCACGCAAGATAACATCGATATGGGTAGCCCCAGCATCGATACTATTTTCCACCAATTCTTTAACCACGGACGCGGGGCGTTCGACCACCTCACCAGCGGCGATTTGATTGATCAGGTTTTCTGGCAGTAAACGCAGGGTCATGCTTATTCAGCCCGTCTTTTTAAATATCGATTGATCAAACCATTGGTTGATCCATCATGATAAGTAACGGTTGAGGCGGTTTCAATGTCATTGAGTACGGCTTTACCAAGTTGTTTACCCAGCTCAACCCCCCATTGGTCAAATGCATTTATGCCCCAAATGATACTCTGCACAAATGTTTTCTGTTCATAAAGCGCCAATAACATTCCCAGTGTTTCCGGGGTTAACGCGTCCAGCAAAATTGTCGTGGTGGGGCGATTGCCTGGGCACACTCGATGTGCATCAACATCAGCATCAACACCCGCATTATCTTTTGCACGCCCAACCATCAAAGCCTCGGTCTGGGCAAATAGATTTGCCATAAGCTGGTCATGATGATTGGTTTTATCATTATTGCTTTTAAGGCAGCCGATAAAGTCCATGGAAACGTTGCGGGTGCCTTGATGCAAGGCTTGGAAAAACGAATGCTGCGCGTCGGTTCCGGGAAAGCCAAAAATCACCGGAACTGTTTTACGTGTAACGGTCGAGCCATCCACCTGAACCGATTTGCCGTTACTTTCCATCTCAAGTTGTTGTAAAAAAGCCGGCAACCCCGCCAATCGATCATCGTACGGCAATACCGCATGACTAGGCATATCCAAAAAATTCGTATTCCAAATACCAACCAATGCCATTAATACTGGGATATTGCTTTCCAGCGGCGCGTTTAAAAAATGCATGTCCAGTTTCCGCGCCCCTTCCAATAATCCGCGGAAGCCTTCCATCCCCGCAACCAATGCAATGGAAAAACCAACGGCTGACCACAAAGAATAGCGACCGCCAACCCAATCGCGGAACGTCATAATATGGGCGGGATCTACACCAAATTTTTCCGCCGCCGCCGGGGCAGAGGTAATCGCCAGCATATGACGAGACAGGCCGCTAGGGTCAATTGTTTGCAATAACCAATCTGTAACAGAACGCGCGTTGGTCATGGTTTCTTGCGTGGTAAAAGTTTTTGAAACAATGACCATGGCTGTGGTTTCAGGGTCCAACCCTGCAATGACAGGCATCAAGGCAGAGGCATCCACGTTGGCGACGAAATGAATGCGCAAGCGTGCGCCCTGAGTGGGCATCAAAGCACGAACAACAATTTCCGGTCCCAATACAGAACCACCAATACCAATATGAATAATATCGGTGATCGGCTTACCCGTGGCACCAAGCCAGCTTCCCGAACGCAAAGCATCAACCAAAGATTCCATGCGATCCAAATTAGCCGACACGTCAGCGCGGATATCCATACCATCGATGGTGAGGGGCGAACCGCTTGGGTCCCGTAAGGCCACATGCAGCGCCGGTCGGTTCTCTGTGACGTTGACAATACCACCCGCAAACATTTTGTTACGGCAGCCTTCAACGTCTCTGGCACGGGCCAGATCAACCAAGTTCGTGAGCGCCGCTTTATCTATGCCGTTTTTTGAGAAATCGATAAACATATTATCCAGCTCAAAGCTGAAATTTTCAAACCGGTTTGTATCTTGATCAAACATAGACACCGTAGATAGCGCCGAAAGACGTTTCGCATGTATTTCTAATTGATCATTAAGGGCGGATAGAGTGTCGCTCATTTATAATCCTTCAGGTTCGCCCACAATAATAAACACCAGCGCGTCCGGATCAAGTAAGCTTGCCGCCACACGGTTAGCATCCTCCAAAGTCACGGCTTCGACAAGACCATTGCGCCGATCAAAGAAATCTTTGCCCAAATCCTGCAACTCAACGCCCAGCAACATATTCGCAATTTTGCTGCTGGACGAAAACCGCAGGGGATAGGATCCCGTCAGGTATGTTTTTGCTTTGCTCAGTTCGTCGGGGGTAATGCCTTTATTCGCCATCAATTCCCATTCATCACGGATGACTTTAACAGAATCGGCGACACTGGCATTAGCGGTACCAGCACCCCCGACGTATAAAGCCCCGCTGTTCAGGGGGGCGAGATAGCTATAAACCGAATAGGCCAACCCCCGTTTTTCGCGAACTTCATTATACAAGCGAGAAACAAACCCGCCGCCGCCCAGAATGTAATTCATAATATACGCCGCATAATAATCCGGGTCATCGCGGAGCAATCCCGCTTGCGCAAAGACGATTGAGCTTTGCGGTACGGGCTTTGAAATCACGCGCTGTTCAGCCTTGCTTGAAACTTGGGCCATGGGGACTTCCCAATCAGAAGCATGTGCTTGTAGATCGCCAAATACGGCGTCCATCATTAATTTCAATTCAGCCGCCGTAATATCCCCTGTCACCCCCATATGTAAATTATCGAGGGCAAATCGCTTGCTGATGAAATCTTGCATTTGGGCAATGGTGATGGCGGCAACGGATTGCGCACTGCCTTCGGATGGTCGGGCGTAGGGGTGCCCCGCAAACATGGTTTTATAGATTTCTTTATAGGCGATGTTGTCTGGATCCTGCGATCGTTGGCGAATACCCGCCAATATTTGCGCGCGTATACGTTCTACGGGTTCGCTATCAAATCTTGGTTTCGTAAGGGCAAGCTTAAGCAGGTTATAAGCCTGTTCGCGATTCTCGCTCAGGGTCGTTAGGTTGCCATAGAACGCGCCCATGCTGGAATCAAAACTCAGGCGGATGGAATAATCTTCTAACTGTCCTTGAAATGCCTGACTATCCAGATCGCCAGCCCCTTCATCGATCAGCGCGGAGACCATATTGGCGAGCCCCTCTTGACCGTCCGGGTCAAGTGCGCTGCCGCCATGGAAGGCAATTCTTATAGATATGATCGGATTGCTGTGATCTTCGACCAATAACGCAGTAATACCTAAGTCGCTATCAACGCGCTGAACATCAACGGCTAAAGCCGGGTAGGCACTTGTGAGAAGCAATAATACGGGGAGGATGAATAATCGTAATGAAAAAACGGTTTTATTCTCCATAGCTTTATTCCCCCTCTTCCGTAAGAAGTTGAGAGGTCACCGAATTGCGAAGATGAAAGACGGCTTGCGCGGCAGCTTGAACATCTTCGGTGCTAATGGTTGAAATGCGCATCGGCCAACTTTCTACATCATCGATGCTCTGGCCCGTGGTGAGTGCGGCACCCAAAACCCGTGCGCCCGTTGATAGGGAATCCCGAGCGTAAATAGCACTGGCTTGCATAGAGCGAATGGAGCGATCAATTTCTTCCTGTGTGACGCCTTGTTTTAATATCTTATCTATTTCCAAATCGATGGCGGTTTCAATATCCGCCATGGAAACATCGGGTCTCGGGCTGGCATAAAACCCAAAGACACCAGGCCCCAATCGATCGGATGAATAATACGCCCCGGCGCTAACGGCTTTCTTACCATCAATAATCATTGCACGGTACAAACGAGAAGTCGCACCCCCCCCCATAATATCAGCGAGAATATTCAGCGCGTCTACGTGTTTAGTCTCGCCCGTTTTATTGCTGGGGGCAATGTAAACCCGCTGCCATGAAGGTTGTCGAACTCGTACATCGGCGTATTCAATTTGGCGAGCGGCACGATGTGGTGGTTCTATGGGGCGTACTCGGGGTGGCGTATCTGCCCGGGCAATAGTGCCGTAATATTTTTCTGCCAAGGGGCGTAATTCATCAACGGTAATATCACCTGCTACGATTAAGATAGCATTGTTAGGGGCGTACCAGCGACGATAGAAGTTGATAATGGCGGCATGATCAAGCGCCAAGATTTCATGTTCCCACCCAATCACCGGACGAGCATAAGGATAATTTAAATAAAGTGCAGCATTGATTTGTTCGCGCAGAATTGACGATGGGTTATTATCAACCCGTGATCGTCTTTCTTCCATAACCACCAATCGTTCGGTTCGAACATTTTCCTCTGACAAGATGAGATTAGTCATACGGTCGGCTTCAAGCTCCATAACCATTTCAAGGCGGGTTTTAGCAACCGTTTGGTGATAGGCCGTATAGTCGGTAGAGGTAAAAGCATTTTCCTGACCGCCGTTTCTGGCTACCAATGCAGAGAATTCCCCATCAGGAAACGTCGGCGTTCCTTTAAACATCAGGTGTTCTAACAAATGAGCGATACCTGACTCACCTTGTTTTTCATCGGCGGAGCCTACGGCGTACCAAACCATGTGAGTGACAACAGGCACCCGGTGATTGGAAACCACCACGACTTGCATTCCATTATCAAGGGTAAATGTTTCAGGCGAAAAAACAGCGGCCTGAAGAGATAGAATCTGAATACCAAACAGGAAGAATATCGCACCAAGTACAGATTGAAACAAGCGGCGCACCATGGTGCGATGAATGCGCATCAGGATATCTCCTTGCTATAATATTAAGTTTTTGAAATCAAAACAGGCTATCAATAACACTTTTGTTTTCTTTGACAATGGTCGGTGTTTCACCTGTGTATAGGGGTTGCCCCAGGGCTTGGCTTTCTTGAATACGTTTATTTTCAAGTGCGGGATCGACCTCTATTCCGTATGCGGTATCTTCCCCCCAGAACATAATCATGTCCATGACGGTTCCACTTTCTTCAGCCAACAAAGAGGTTTCTTGATTGACCAATTCACGAATATTAGGATCCACGTCCAAGGCACCCGTATTACGGAGCAGAACTTGCATCCCGGAGGAACCCTCAATCAGTTCATTGTTTGATTTTTTGTTTGTGACATTGCCCAAAACAACTTGTTGTGCGTCCAGTTCAGGGTTTTGTTCTTGTGGCCGATCAGCACCCGGCTCTGGTACCCGCAAGGTGTATTCAGGGGGAATGCTAAGCGGGGCTTGGGTATAAATAGCAAATTCATCCGGGGCTTGTTTGCCGGGGATAAGGGCTTCTTTCGCCGCGCAGGCGCTCAACCCCACACTGATCAGACAAATGGTCAACAGCGCTTTTAAGCTTGAGGGTGTCTGGCGGGACTTGGAATAGAAGCTCATTATGTATCTCATTGTTTTTTCAGTAGTATCTATTTCAGCAATCTCTAACAGTGTCTAGCGAGTGTAACATTCGTAACGTTAATTATACCAGAATTTCAGGCGCTGGTCTCGGTATTTTCTTGTTTTGAGAACAAACTATCAAGGATCAGAATAACAGCCCCTATTGTAATGCCCGAATCTGCAACATTAAAGGCCGGCCAATGATATCCTGCGATGTGGATATCCAAAAAGTCAAAAACCGCCCCATGAACGATGCGATCAATAACGTTTCCAAGGGCCCCGCCAACAATAAGTCCAATGGCAATGACGTTATGTTTTTTATCTGTTTTGCGTAACATATTAACCAAAAAGGCTACAATAACAATGGCTAAGGAAGAAAGCACCCACCGAGACCAGCTCTCATCTGAGCTGAACATACCAAAACTAACACCTCGGTTCCAAGCGCTGACCAGATTAAAAAACGGGGTCAGTGGAATCCGTTGCGGGGGCTGCATTAATCCTATGAGAATCGACCATTTTGAAATTTGATCGAGCACTATGACGATAAATGCGAGAATCAGCCCCCAACGTAAAGGATTAGCAATCACGGTTTATAAACTCCCTAAGCAGTTTCAATAATCATATCCTTCACCACATCGGCACATCGGCCACAGGCTTCGGGATGAACTGGGTTGCTACCAATATCGGGTAAGAATTTCCAACAACGATTGCATTTTTCACCTTCTGCTTGGTTTGGCACAACGGCAACGCCGTCAATTTCGGGATTACGAAAAGCCCCTTCGGGTGCGGCACCCTCTGCAAAAGTTATACTAGACGTGATAAACAAATCTGCAATTTCGGCTGGTGACATGGTGCCCAGCGCATCACGGTATTTTGCATCGGCGTAAATAACCGGCGCACCTTGTAAGCTGGAGCGAATGCGTTTTTCGGCGCGTTCTACTTCTAATGCTCCGGTGACAACGCTCCGCATATCGCGGATAACTTTCCATTTATCGTTCAGCGCATCGTTCTGCCATTCGCTTGGTACATCGACAAAGTCTTGCAGATGGATGCTATCTGCATCAACACCATAACGCGCTTGCCAGACTTCTTCAGCGGTGAAGCAAATGAAAGGAGCGAGCCAAGTGGTCAAACTGTTAAAGAGTGTATCTAGGACGGTTCGTGTTGAACGGCGTTGGATCGATTCTGCCGCATCGCAATACAAACTGTCTTTTCGGATATCTAGGTAGAAGGCTGATAGGTCAACCGCACAGAAGTAATGTAACTTGGCAAACAACTCATGAAATTCATAGGCATCGCAGGCCGTTCGAATTGTTTTATCCATGGCCCAAATTTGGTGTAAAGCCCATTGATCCAATTCAGGCATATCGGCAACATCAACACGCTCTTCTTCATGAAAATCGTTTAGGTTGCCCAACAAGTACCGTAGGGTATTGCGCAAGCGGCGATAAATATCAGCGTGATGCTTCAAAATTTCTGTACCAATGCGTAGATCATCGGAATAATCCGACCCGACCACCCAAAGACGAAGAATATCTGCGCCATGTTGATTGATCACATCTTGCGGGGAAACGTTATTGTTCAAAGATTTAGACATTTTCTGCCCATCTTCGGCCATAACAAAACCATGCGTTAATACCGTATCATAGGGTGCGCGACCGCGGGTGCCACAAGATTCCAAAAGCGATGAATGGAACCACCCTCGGTGCTGATCGGTACCTTCGAGATAGAGCGAGGCGGGAGAAGATAGATCTTCGCGGGCTTCAAGCACAAAACTATGCGTGCAGCCACTATCGAACCATACGTCCAAAATATCATGAACTTGTTCATAATCATCGGCATTATAATCATTTCCTAAGAAACGTTCTGGCGGTGATACAAACCATGCATCTGCGCCCTCTGCTTCTACGGCTTCTACAATCCGTGCCATAACCGCTTCATCACGCAGTGGCTCGCCGGTTTCTTTAGAGGTAAAGACCGCGATTGGAACGCCCCAGGCCCGTTGCCTTGAAACACACCAATCCGGACGATCCTTGATCATGCTACGCAAACGGGTCTGGCCCGATTGAGGCACAAAACGGGTTTCATCGATGGCCTTCAAGGCCTTTTGTCGAAGATCGTTTGTTTCCATGGAAATAAACCATTGAGACGTATTACGATAGATGATCGGCGCTTTAGAACGCCAGCTATGAGGATAGCGATGCACCAGTTTGCCTTTGGCGAGCAAGCCGCCAGCCTCCGCAATAACATCCGCAATACCATCACCCGCTTTGTAAACATGCTGTCCGGCAAATAAAGGAATGTGCGCGTAGAAACAGCCATCTTCGCCAACGGTTTGAGGCACTTCAACGTCGTTATCAACACCCAACACCCAATCTTCTGGGCCATGGCCGGGGGCAATGTGGACGATGCCTGTGCCATCTTCGGCGGTGGCATAATCAGCCGATAACACCCGCGCGTCATGGTCATACCCCTGCGCTCTGAGCGGGTGATCGCAAATTGTGCCGACGATAGCAGCGCCTTTGACACCCGATAGTACGCTATAGCTTTCGATCTTGGTTTGCGCGCAGAAATCTTCCAACAACAAAGTAGCGACCAC
>CBFDBO010000021.1:0-57728 GCA_965603075.1 uncultured Rhodospirillales bacterium
GCAAATCCTTGTAACCCGTGTGCGGCCAATCCATGCAATCCTTGCGCTGCAAATCCTTGTAACCCATGCGCGGCAAACCCCTGTAACCCTTGCGGTGCATCCTCATCAAAAACTTTGAACCCTTGCGAAGCAGCGGTGGCTTACCAGAGTATCGAAATGAAGATGAAGACATCCTATGCCAAGGCCGGCATTGCTTCTATTGCGGGATATCAAAGCTGGGTTAATGTTTCAAGCGCGCCTTATGTTTCGGATACCCACGCCGAGCGATATGTGAATAATTACGTGAACGCGGTTGGGGCCATCGATTATGCCAAGTATGAAGATGGCGGGACCATGCCGGTGGGGACGGTTCTGGCTAAAGATAGTTTTTCTGTTGATGGATCGGGTAAAGCAAAAGTAGGCCCTATGTTTATTATGGAGAAAATGCCCATCGGATTTAGCGCGGCATCTATGGATTGGCGGTATTCCATGATCCAACCGAATGGCAAGGTCGTGGGAATTACCAACGGTCTAAATTCTGACGCTATGACGTTTTGCAATGATTGTCATGAGGCTGCAGAAGATAATGATTTCCTATTTTTCCTTCCTGAAGAGTCCAGGCGTTAATCTTATTTCGTGTGTACCCCGTCACTAACGTGGCAATTTATTTGGCACGAGTGTGACACCCCAAACTTCGGCAGCGATTGGTTCGCTGCCGTTTTTTTGTCTATTCATCATGGTAAAAATAACATTGATCTTGTTCGCCCTATGGCTACCATACGTTAAATGTTTCGCGAGGATGAAATGACAGAGCAAGACCTATCACAATTTGATCTCTCACAATTAGAGGGTATGCATAACGCCGGTAAACAAGTTTTGAATTGTTACCGGGTGCTGTTGAAATCAAAAGCCAATGTGGTGGGTGAATTAATCAGTGGTGCTGGTGAATTTTATGAGCGGGACCATTACCCTAAGGGTGATGTATACGACAACGATACCCATTCACAGTATTATTATCATGCCCATCCGTCAAAAAATCGTATCAATCAAGTTGGCGCAGAACATGGCCATTTCCATACCTTTGTGCGTCCTCGGGGCATGCCAAAGGGTGTTAAGCCACTGGCCCTACCCGATTATAAAAAACCGGCCGCCCGTAATGATGATATTTGCCATTTGGTGGGGATCTCTATGGACCGTCGCGGCCAGCCCATTCGATTGTTTACGGTCAATCGCTGGGTCACCGGGGATACATGGTACGCTGGCGAAGATGTTATAAAAACCTTAGATTATTTTAATATAGATCAGTCTTGGCCCTCATGGCCGGTAAATATATGGCTGACATCCATGCTACAATTATTTAAAAGCGATGTTGAAGCATTGATTATAGAACGCGATAAAGCACTAAAGGAGCACCAAATAACGCATCCAGACATCAATGCCTATGAGGATCGCTCCTTAGAAGTAACCTCATTTATGGATATCAATGTTAATGACAAAATCAAGTTAATCGCCCAAGAAATAAAACAGAGAAATATAGATTAAATGCCTGAACAGCCTCACCCTCAACAGCAAAATACATCCTTAAATAAAACGATGTTAAGGACCTGTTATGATGCGGGTGTCAAATTTATTCTTGGTGAACCAATGCCCCAGAGCGTGCCGGAGCGTATCTTGCGGGATGTCCGTAACGAGCAAAATAAAAGTGAAATTTTGGTCGGCTGGATTCAACTCACCTTGGTCTGTGTCTTTGGCAGCCTATATTCATTGTCACCCAAAATGTCAGCCCTCGGTGCATTTGAAGCGGTCCCCTTTGCTTTGGGGCTTTATTTCATTCTGACCCTAACCCGACTTGTTCATTCTTATCGTAGCGAGCTTAGTCCTTGGGTGTTAACGGGTTCGGTCATATTGGACATGGGGTTGTTGATGACCCTGATATGGAGCTTTCATATTCAGTACGATCAACCGCCTTCGTTTTATTTAAAGACACCGACGCTGTTGTATGTTTTTATCTTCATCGCCCTGCGCGCCCTGCGGTTTGAGCCCCGATATGTGCTGCTGGCGGGGGGAACGGCGGTGATTGGCTGGATGATACTGGTACTATTCGTGATGTATTCCGACGCGACGAACCCCATGATCACCCGAGATTATGTTGCCTATATGACCTCAAACAGTGTGTTGATCGGGGCGGAGGTGGATAAGGTTCTTTCGATGATCATTGTTACGCTGGTGCTGGCAATAACCCTGCACCGGGGGCAAGTGATGATGCGGCGCGCGGCTATGGACCAGTTCGCGGCCCGGGATTTATCCCGGTTCGTACCACGCGAGATTGCCGATCATATAACCCAAGGCGAAGAAACCATCAAGGCGGGGGACGGGGTGTTGAAAACCGCCACGGCTTTGTTTACCGATATTGAGGGCTTCTCAACCATTTCTGAAAAGCTTTCGCCGAAGGAACTGGTCAGCGTGCTCAATGAGTATTTCGGTGCGGTTTACGCTTGCGCGCAGAAATATGGTGGCTCGATCAATAATTATCACGGCGATGCCATGCTGATTTTATTTGATACAGAAAAAAGAAGCGCGGACGATACCATTGATCATAAGGACCATGCCGCCAATGCTATCCGCACAGCCTTAGAAATTCGCAATATCCTCGGTGATCGCTTATTTGGCAATGAGAGTGTTAGTTTGCGCACCCGGTGCGGGATTAATACCGGGGAAATGACCGTGGGGACGATTGGGGCGGAGGACTTGTTAATCTTTACGGTCCATGGCGACGAGGTCAATCTGGCATCCCGGTTGGAAAACCTGAACAAAGATTATGGCACCTATATTCTGATGTCTGAACAAACCAAAGAAGCCGCCCAAGCCAGCCTTGGACCAGCGGTCAGCTACAAAAATCTTGGTAATGTCGTGGTGCGGGGTCGGACGGTGCCCACAGAAATCTTCACCATCCCATAATTAATGATATAGATGCTTTAAACCATGCTTTATAATAAGTTTCAGCCAATTTTTGCGAACAAACTATAGAGGTATATTTACGATGGGTTCTTTTTTCTCACGACTATTTGGTGGATCATCTGGCGATAGCGGTCCAAAGCGCAGTAAACCAACGCAGTACAAAGACTATCTGATCTGTGCAGCCCCCCAACGTTCGGGCGATAGTTGGAATTTGGCCGGGGTGATTATCAAGCCCGGTGAGGACGGTGAAAACGCTGAGGAAGGCGAAGATACAAATATGGAACGAGAATTCATCCGCGCCGATATATTCACCTCCCAAGATGAAGCGATCTCGTTCTCGTTACGTAAGGGCGAGCAGATTATCGATGAGCAAGGGGCACGTTTGTTTGCAAACGGCGAAAAAACAGGCCGGGCATAGGATTAAGATCAAAGAAAAACCAATGGTCAGTATTCCCAAAAAAACCCCTTATGAGCATTTCCCCTTGGATAGCGAGGGCTCGATGTTTCCCGGGTTTGAGGACTTGCATGCTTTGTGGAAGCTGAAAAAAGCGGATCGGTTTCTGCCCGCATGGAAAGATTTTGACTTGCAGGACCTACAACCATGGTGGGGAAAGATGTGTGTTATCGATTTTACTTACGACCCCTTTGATTTTAAATTCAGATTATGGGGCACGCAAATCACAGATCTATATCAAATAGATTATTCTCAAAAATGGTATTCAGATTTATATGAACAGGGGGTTTATCCAGAGGATGACAAACCCTATTTTGAGAAAATTGCCCGTGAGAATTTAATCGGTAAAAACAATGACACGCTCGATTGGTACGGCAGGGGCCATGTTACGGCTTACTTTCTTGACCTGCCCCTGTCGGATGACGGCAAAACGGTAACGGGGTGTATGGCCGCCATGGTGGTCCAGACCTAAGAACGCTATTATCCAAAATTATCCATAATTAACCACGTAATGTCCCACCTGTAACGGCGCACACTTTATCAACAATCTTGCTGGCGACGGCTTCGATATCACTGTCGGTTAAAGTTTGATCCGTGGGCTGTAAAACAACGTTGATGGCAATGGATTTCTGATCGTCACCCAAATTTCCGCCTTGGAAGACATCAAACAATCGTATATCGGTGATCAATTTTTTGTCGACGCCGCGCGCTGCTTTGATCAAGTTCTCCGCCGTGGTATCGCGTGATACCACAAAGGCAAAATCGCGCTCCACAGGTTGCAGATTTGGCAGTACCAAATTGGCCCGCGCCGAACCTTTAGACGCTTTCGGCTTGGGCAGGTTCTCCAGCATGATTTCAAAGCCAACCACGGGCCCCTTAACATCCATCTTTTTTAGGATGCCGGGATGGATCTCACCAAACCGGGCCAATGTTGTTTTCGGTCCCAGACGCAATTCACCAGAACGGCCGGGATGATACCAAGCCGGGGTGTCGGTAAAGACTGACAGATTAGATGTGGGAATGCCTAGGTCGTCTAAGATCGCCATCGCGTCGGCTTTCGCATCAAACGCGTCCACGGCCCGCGGGATTTCCGCCCAATTGCGGGGGGCTGTCTGACCAGAGCGGACCCCGGTGATGAGTTGTGATTGCTCGCCCGGATTGGGACCATCAAATTGGGGGCCAACCTCGAACAAACAGGCGTTCGCGACGCCACGATCGGTATTGCGACCTACAGCAGCCAGCAAGTTGGGTAATAACGAGGGACGCATCACATCTAAATCCGCACTGATGGGATTGATCAGGCGCAGACCATCGCTAACGCCGCCAAATAAATCGGCTTGTTTTGAGGGCAAGAATGAATAGGTGACCGCTTCCACCAAACCCCGCGCCGCCGCCGTACGACGACCCGCCGCGCGTTTGCGCTGGAACGGGGTCAGGATGGCGTGGGGTAAATTATGGGGGTTCTTGAAGGGCACAACGGGGATGTTGTCATAACCGTTAATGCGCACGACTTCTTCTACCAAATCAGCTTCACCCACAATATCGCTGCGCCATGAGGGGACATTTGTTTTCAGCGCATCACCCTCAAGGGTGGTCGCGCGGGTGACATCGAAGCCAAGGACGTTGAGAATACGGATGACTTCATCGGCATGAATTTCAACACCGCCCAATCCGGCAACCCGTTCCAATCGTAGGTTAACGGTACGCTGCCACGTAATGGGGGCGCCCACGTTGATTAATTGGGATGCTTCACCACCACACAGATCAAGGATCATCTGGGTGCCGATCTCGACCCCGTCGATCAGAGACTGAGGATCTATGCCGCGTTCAAAACGGAAGCGGGCATCGGATAGGATATTTAGTTTGCGACCGGTGACAGCGGTCCGAATGGCATCAAAGAAAGCGGCTTCCACAAATACGTTGGTGGTTTCCATGGTGCAACCGGATGCCAGTCCCCCCATAATACCGCCCAATGATTCTGGCCCCTTATCATCGGCGACAACGGTCATGGCGCTGTCCAAAGTATATTCTTTATCGTTCAGCGCCATCATGGACTCGCCATCCTTTGCCATGCGAACTTGCAGGTTGCCGGACACCTTGTCGGCGTCAAATACATGCAACGGACGGTTATGGCTGATGGTCATCCAATTGGTGATATCCACCAAAATAGAAATCGGGCGCAGTCCAATAGCCAGCAAGCGATCCTTTAACCACTTGGGGCTTTCGGCATTTTTAACGCCACGAATATAACGACCAACAAAATTAGGACAAGCGGCGCTAACATCGCTCGCTAAATTTAATTTAACATCAACCGGACTTTTAAAGGCACCGGCAACCGGTGTGTTGTTTAGGGGTTTTAATGTACCCAACCCGGATGCTGCGAGGTCACGGGCAATGCCGCGAATGCCCAAACAATCGCCTCGGTTGGGGGTGATCGCAATCTCGATCAGCGGATCATTAAGCCCGAGCACATCCACAGCGGAAAAACCGCTGACCGCGTCGGTCTGGAGATCGATGATGCCGTCGTGTTCGTCGCTGAGACCCATTTCACGTTCGGAGAGCAACATGCCGTTGCTTTCCACGCCGCGAATTTCAGCGGTCTTCAAAGTGATACCCGTGCCGGGAATATATTGACCCGATGGGGCAAACACCCCGGTCATGCCTTTGCGCGCGTTGGGGGCGCCACAGACAACTTGTATGGGGGTGCCAGCGCCGTAATCAACGGAGCACACGCGCAGACGATCCGCGTCGGGATGCTGCTCGGCTTCTAAGACCCGTGCAATGACGAAGTTTTCTAAGCCTTCGGCGCGATTGGTCACGCCTTCGACCTCCAAGCCCACCATGGTCAGGCGTTCGACTATTTGATCGAGGGTTGCATCGGTCTCTAAAAATTCTTTAAGCCATGAGAGCGTAAATTTCATCGTTCCAGTCCTCCCACCATAGAGGGGGTGTGCAGGGCCGAGAAACCATAATGCCGCAGCCAGCGTAAATCTGATTCGTAGAATGTGCGCAAATCCGGGATGCCGTATTTCAGCATGGCCATACGCTCGATCCCCATACCAAAGGCAAAGCCCTGATATTCGGTGCTATCAATGCCGCAATTTTCCAGAACCTTGGGGTTGATCATGCCACAACCGAGAATTTCTAACCAGTCGTCGCCGTGACCAATGGCGAGGCCACCGTCTTTGCGGGTGCAACCGATATCCATCTCGGCGGACGGCTCGGTGAAGGGGAAATAGCTGGGTCTAAAACGGGCGGGTAGATTATCCACACCGAAGAACGCACTGCAAAATTCGATTAAGCAGCCCTTGAGATGACCCATGTGGGTGCTCTTGTCGACAACCAGACCTTCGATCTGGTGGAACATGGGGGAATGGGTGGCATCGTAATCACACCGATAGGTGCGACCGGGAACGATGATGCGCATCGGGGGCTCTTGGGTCTGCATGGCCCGAATTTGCACGGGCGATGTATGGGTGCGCAGGACATGACGCGCGCCGTTTTCCTCCGCCTCATTGCCGGGTAGATAGAATGTATCGTGTTCTTGACGGGCGGGATGATCGGGCGGGATGTTAAGGGCGGTGAAGTTGTGCCAATCGTCTTCAATATCCGGACCTTCGGCAATGGCGAAACCCATTTCGCCTAGGATGGCGGTAACCTCGTCGATGGTTTGGCTGATCGGGTGGATGGAGCCTTCTGCTTGGGGACGCGATGGTAACGACACATCGATACGTTCATCCATCAATCGTGCATCTAACGCGGCGTCCGCGAGACTATCTTTGCGCAGGTCGATGGCGGTGGCTATTTGGGTTTTTAAGGCGTTGAGGCTTTGGCCTGCGGTCTTGCGGTCCTCGCCATCCAGCTTGCCGAGCTCTTTCATCAATCCAGTGATGCGGCCTTTTTTACCAAGCGCGCTGACGCGAATAGCTTCCAAGCCGTCCAGCTCAGAGGTGCCTTCGATCGCGGCGCTCAGCTCATCGAGCAATTCTTTGTGTTGGGAAGCTATATCAACCATACCGACTATATCCGTAACCTGTTTTAATACTGTTGTTTAATGCTGTGTTTAATAGCGTGTTTAATATTGATTTATAACGTGTATTTAGAAATACGAAAGCCGCCCGGGGTTAATCCCCCCAGGGCGGCTCGCGTCGAATAACAAACTAAAGCCAGCTTATGCTGATTTTGCGAGAGCCGCCTGGGCTTGATCAACAATGGCTTTAAATGATTCTGGTTCGTGAACGGCGAGATCGGCGAGGACTTTACGGTCCAAATCGATTCCGGCGACAGACAAACCATTCATGAATTGGGAATAATTCAGGCCATGCTGGCGCGCGGCCGCATTGATACGCTGAATCCAAAGAGCGCGAAAGTTACGCTTTTTAACGCGGCGATCGCGATAGGCATACTGCAGCGCTTTTTCAACGCTTTGCAGAGCAACACGGAAGCTGCTGTTAGAACGACCACGATAACCTTTGGCCAGTTTTAAAACTTTTTTGTGACGGGCGTGCGATACGACGCCCCTTTTGACTCGTGCCATGTTTCAGTGCTCCTTCTTATTTAGCGTAAGGCATGTAGGATTTGACCATTTTGGCGTCTACGGCCGAAAGGATCATGGTTCCGCGAGCTTTACGCTTCATTGACTTGGAGCGACGGCTGAGAAAATGGTTCAAACCAGCAGCAGCGGCAACAACTTTGCCTTTTGCTGTGATTTTAAAGCGCTTTTTAGCACTCGATTTCGTCTTCATCTTGGGCATTTTGCTATCCTTTTCATAAAGAGTCCGGTTCAAATGAATTAAAACCAGAATTCGCGTTTGTGAGCGGCCAGGCATGCCCTGCCATACCACTCCTGAGCGTCATTGCCATCAACAACCCTCGAAGGGCCGTGTTATAGGGGGTGCAGAGGAGTTTGGCAAGACAGAGAATGGGGTATTAGTGAGGTTTTTTGCTGGGGTTGATGGTTGGGTGTTCGAGTGGAGGAAAAAGGGTTTGAACCACATAAGAATAGCCCCACCGGTTTTAAACAACGGGGGCCATTTAAATTATACTCAAAATACAAACGAACGCCTATTGAGCTGATAGGCTCTCAGTCTGTTTCTCTCAATTCCTCGTAGGATATCATCACGTGCTCCTGATATGCATGTCGTTTAGTTAATTCAGTATAATAACGGTGTAAGTTTGTGTGTTTAGTGCGCTCGACATCAAGGTCGTAGTAACGATATAGGCAGTGACCAAATTGGATATCGGCTAGAGTAAAGTGATCTCCTGCGAGGAATTTAGTATTTTTGAGTTGAGCGTCTGCAGTGGCTAAAAATGTATCAAGTGCCCGAATGGCTAGATTTATGGCATCATCATCGCGCTGTGAAGGTGGAGTTCTAACGACGCGCCAGAAAACAGGGGTGGTATACTTAAGGGCAATGTTGAGCTTTGACCATTCGGCCCATTTATCGATATTCGCACGGTCAATCGGGTTGGTGGGCCAAAATTCATCACTGGCATATTGTGCAGCGAGATAGCGTAATATGGCACCTGTTTCCCATAGGGGGGGATTATCGCCATCTTGTATTGTTGGAATGGTTCCGTTGGGGTTTATTGATTGATAGTTGGGGGTATCAACTAATCCATAAAGAAAGCCAGCATCAATACGCTCATGGGGAATATTAAGTTCTCCGACACACCACATTAAGGCTTGAACATTGGAAGATGAAATACGGCCCCAAATTTTTTACATGGTGATACTTCCTAACTTAAAAAACAACCCCCGAAGCCAGTAGCTCCGAGGGTTATCCATAATTTCATCATCCGCAGCCAAAAACCGCCCGTAGCGCAGCTACTTGGGGGAGAGGACCATGGTCATCATGCGGCCTTCGGATTTTGGGTATTGTTCGACTTTTGTGACTTCGTCCAGTTCTGCTCTGACGCGGTCGAGGACTTTCATGCCGAGGTCTTGGTGAGCCATTTCGCGTCCGCGGAAGCGGATGGTCATTTTGACTTTGTCACCGTTGCCAATGAATTTGTTGATGGCGCGCATTTTTACTTGGTAATCATGCTCGTCAATACCGGGGCGCATTTTGATCTCTTTGGTTTCGATGATCTTTTGCTTTTTGCGCGCTTCGTTGGCTTTTTTCTGGGCTTCGTATTTAAATTTACCGTAATCGAGGATTTTGCAAACCGGCGGGGCGGCATTGGGGGAGACTTCCACCAAATCCAGGCCCACTTCGAGAGCCATTGCTAGGCCTTCTGCTTTGGGTACAACGCCGACCATTTCGCCGTCTGCGTCCACCAATCTTATTTGTGCTACTTCGATTTGCTCGTTGACGCGTGGCCCATCACGGGACGGCGCCTTGTTATCTGGTTGCCTAGCTATGGCTCGATCCTCTCGATTTGTTGAATAAATTAGTCATAAATTTGTGTATGTATTACTCTTGAGTGTTGTTAAAGCCTATTTAACCCCTAAAGGTCCAGCAGCTTCTTCTTTTAGTCTAGCAATTGCATCATCCAGCGCAACTACTTCTTGGCCTTGAGAGCCTAAACGGCGGATGGCGACGGTATTATTATCGCGTTCGCGTTCACCGACCACCACGATGGCGGGGACTTTGGCGTGGGAGTGTTCGCGGACTTTGTAATTGATTTTCTCGTTGCGGAAATCGGTTTCGACTTTCAATCCGGCGGCTTTGAGATCGTCGGCGACTTTCTGGGCGTAATCATCGAAATCATTGGTGATCGAGGTGACGACGGCCTGTGTCGGGGCCAACCAGAGGGGGAAGCGTCCGGCGTGTTCTTCGATTAGGATGCCGAGGAAACGCTCGAAGGAGCCCAAAATAGCCCGGTGTAACATTACCGGACGGTGTTTATTGCCATCTTCGCCGACGTAGGCGGCATCGAGGCGTTCGGGCAGCACAAAGTCAACTTGCAACGTGCCGCACTGCCATTCGCGACCGATGGCATCACGGAGGACAAATTCAAGTTTAGGGCCGTAGAAGGCCCCTTCGCCGGGATTGAGGGTTGTTTCCAGTCCAGCGGCGGCGGTTGATTCGGTGAGGGCCGCTTCGGCTTTATCCCATGTAGCGTCTTCGCCCGCGCGGATTTCTGGACGGTCAGAGAATTTCACCACGACGTCAGTAAAACCGAAATCTTTATAGATGCTCATGAGCAGATCGATGAAAAGTTTGGTCTCACTGGTTATTTGATCTTCGGTACAGAAAATATGGGCGTCATCTTGGGTAAAGGCGCGAACCCGCATGATACCGTGCAACGCACCGGAGGGTTCGTTACGGTGGCAAGAGCCAAATTCAGCCATGCGTAAAGGTAGATCACGGTAGCTGGTGATGCCCTGTTTGAAAATTTGTACATGACACGGACAGTTCATGGGTTTGATGGCCAGGGTTTTTCCTTCTGTTTCCGAAATGAACATGTGTTCGCGGAATTTATCCCAGTGACCAGAGCGTTCCCACAATACGCGATCGACCATCTCAGGCGTGTTAACCTCGACGTAATCGGCGTCTTCCAGACGGGCGCGCATATAATTTTGTACAGTACGATAGAGCGTCCAGCCCTTGGGGTGCCAGAAAACCGACCCGACGGCTTCTTCCTGTAGGTGGAATAAGCTCATCTCCTTGCCCAAACGACGGTGGTCACGTTTTTCGGCTTCTTCTAGCATATGAAGATAGGCGCGTAATTCTTTTGGGGTGGGCCAACAGGTGCCGTAAATGCGTTGCAACATGGCATTTTTGGCATCGCCGCGCCAATAAGCGCCGGCGATTGACATTAATTTGAAGGCTTTACCCACTTTTCCCGTTGAGGGTAAATGGGGACCGAGGCAAAGATCAACCCAGTCACCTTGGCTGTAGAATGAAATGACTTCATCGGTGGGCAGGTCGCTGATCAGTTCGGCTTTATAGGTTTCACCTTTGTCGGTGAAAAACTTGATGGCCTCATCGCGTTCCATGACTTTGCGCACAAACGGCAGGTCTTCATCAACGATTTCGGCCATGCGGGCTTCGATCTTTGGCAAATCATCGGGCGTAAACGGTGTGTCGCGGGCAAAATCGTAATAAAACCCGTTTTCAATGGAGGGTCCGATGGTTACTTGGGTGCCGGGGTATAAATCCTGAACGGCTTGGGCCAGGACGTGGGCGCAATCGTGACGCAGTAGATCAATGGCCTCGGCGTCCTTCATGGTGACGATGGATACGTTAGAGTCCTGTGAAATAACCGTCGCCAGATCAACCATAACGTTATCGATACGAATTGCGATTGCTGCTTTTAACAGACCGGGACCGATATCGGCGGCCAATTCGGCGCCTGAAACCGGACCATCAAAGGGTCGTGTACTACCATCGGGAAGCGTAATTGTTACCATTTTTTTGTGCCGTAATTTGTCATGGGTGAAATTTTAAATTCGTTCGTGAAGGTATACCAGCCATCCCGCCTGTCAAGCGGTGGTGTTCGGTTTTCCCCCTATAAGCGGCTGTATTCTTATGTATTATCATCTTAAAACCCGATCCAGACCGGGGGCAAGATTGCCAAGGGTGTCGATGACCTCGCCAACGGCAAGATCGGCAAGGTCGGCTTTGCGTAAAATCTCGACCCGCGTGCCCCGCGGAGCGCACAGCGCAGGGTTGGATTCGTGGGAAAACAACACCAATGACGGGCATCCTGCGAGCGCAATCATGTGCATAGGACCGGTGTCGTTGCCTATGGCGACGGTGGCACGCCTGCCAAGGGCCGCGAGGTCTTGCATGCTGGTCAATCCACACAGGTTTTTGGTGCCCGCAACAGCGCTTTCAATTTGATCGAGCATCACGCCCTCGCTATGGGTGCCCAATAAAACCGGCGTAACGCCATTTTGGAGGAACATCTCAGCCAAGGTGCTGTAATGGTGCAAAGGCCAGCGTTTGGCGGGACGGTGGGGGGCGCCACCCGGTACCATCAAGGCAAAGGGCTCTTTGATGGAAAATCGCGCCGTATCGGAATCCGCCCAGGATACATCGGGAAGGGGAATGTTTTGGATGCCACATAGGGATAGTTGTTCGGCCTGTCGGTCGATGGTGTGCATATGGTCGCGTTTTGGATTTTTGTGGGGGTGAGAGCAGCCCTTGGCAATACCTGACCAGCGCGGGGGTTTTTCCGGCCCGAACAGATGAAAATAAGCACAACTGCGGTCGGATGTTTGTAGATCATAGACCCAGCTGAACCCGCTCTGTCGCAGGCGTTTGCGCTGTTTTAACCATTCACCGAGCTGATACCACCTCGGTTTATTATCAATCCACAGGCCATCACAATACCCGGTGTCTTTTAATAAATCCGCGTACGGGCGGGTTGTCATAAAGGTTATGTGGGCGTCCGGGTGATGGGCGCGGATGGCCGCCATGGGGCCAAGGGCCTGTACCATATCACCCAACGCCCCCAATTTTATCACTAAAATACGTTCTTGAGGGGCGTTCGGTGTGTTGTTCTTGATGGCTGAAAGCTCAGAAAGGGTCGATTTTGTGTTCATTTTGCCGCTCTGTCGGCTAACACCTCGTCATAGACATCGAGGGTTTTTTTACACATTGTTTCGGTAGAGAAATTGTTTCTGATGTTGTCGGTGGCTTTGACAGCCAACGTTGCCCGTTTACTGGGGCTTAAAGAAATCGCTTTCTCGATCGCGGCAGCCATTGCAGCGCTATCGGACGGCGGAATAAGCCAGCCTGTTACGTTTTCGAGCACGGTTTCTTTGGCACCGCCATGATTTGTCGCAATGATCGGTCGCCCTAAAGCTTGCGCCTCAATGGCGACCCGGCCAAACGCTTCGGGGTCGGTTGAAGCGGAAATCACCACATCGGAGAGCATGTACGCTGCGGGCATGTCCCGGCAATCATCCACCAAACGCACGACTTCGCCCAGATTATAGCGGCTGATCATGGCTTCTAGCTCTTTGCGGTATTCTAACTTACCCTGATCGCCCCCAACCAATAGACACCGAACGTCACGGCGGTCCAGCTTGGCGATGGCTTCAATAAAGACGGTTTGACCTTTCCAGCGCGTTAGTCGGCCCGGCAGCATAATGACGGGAAAGCCTTCGGTTATACGCCATTTATTTGCGAGCGTAATAACCCGCTGAGCGGTGACGTTGGCGGCATTAAACTTTGTCATATCCACCCCACGGTGAATAATACGGATACGATCAGTTGGGACACCATAATGGCGTCGCATATGTCCGGCAATATGGTTCGATATGGCAATGACCCGTTTGCCGCGGGTCATAACAGAATTATAGAACCGTTTAAAGGGGTTGGAGTGGCCATAGGTGCCATGGAAGGTTGTCACAAAAGGAATTTTGGTCCGTTTGGAAGCGTACCAAGCGCTCCATGCGGGTGCCCGTGAGCGGGCATGAATGATATCCACGTTTTCCTTCACAATCAAATCAGCCAACCGAGAAATATTATTGTACATGACGAAGGGGTTTTTACTGTCGACGGGCATGGTTATGTGTTCGGCATTGACCCGGTGCAAATCGTGTTCTCGTGCGCCCCCCGCTGATACAACGATAGCCCGTCCGCCCGCTTGTTTGACCGCATGGGCGATTTCAACGGTGCCACGCTCTACGCCCCCGCTTGTCCCCATGGCGGGCAAAACCTGTAAAACGGTAGCGCCTCTTGTCTCTGGGTGGGGCGGCGCTTTTGATTCGGATGGCTGATCGGCGTTTTTGGTAGATGGACTTTCTTGCATTTCAGGTGTTTTACTCAGTTGTTATACTCAGGTGTTTTAATCGGGTGTTTTAATCAGTTATTTTATAGTTCTATCTTGGGTTGTGATTACCATTGTGTTATATAATCACCGTTATCGATTAAAACCAATAGTGATTAGGTAGCTTACCCTTACTATGACCTCAAATGACAAAGACGCAATAACAGATACACCAAAACAGCCTCAATTTTATAACCGCGAGGATGGCGTATCAATAGCGTACCATTATACCCAAGGCCAGTCTCTGAACAAACAAGATCAACAATCAGTCGCTTCTGCTTGTGTGGTCTTTTTAAGTGGTTTCAAATCTGACATGGAAGGCAGCAAAGCCACCGCGTTAGAGCGATTCTGTCAATCACGCTCGCAATCGTTTTTGCGCTTTGACTATCAAGGTCATGGACAGTCCTCAGGTTTATTTGAAGAGGGCTCCATCGGGATTTGGAGCGAAGACGCTCTTTCAATTCTTGATCACATTGCCAACACTCATAATGAACAATCCTTTATTCTGGTTGGGTCCAGCATGGGGGGATGGATTATGCTTCGTGTGGCATTGGCGCGCACCCCGAAAATTATTGGATTAATTGGTTTGGCCGCCGCACCGGATTTTACGGAACGGCTGATGTTATCACAGCTTAGCGATGACCAACTCATTGATTTAAACGAAAATGGCCAAATTGAACTGCCCAGTAGCGAAGAGGACGAGCCATACATTATCACCAAAAAACTGTTAAGTGATGGGCGTGATCAATGTGTGCTGGATGCGGCAATCCCACTGGATATACCTGTGCGGTTAATCCACGGGATGGAAGATAAAGATGTCCCTTGGTCAACGGCCATTGATCTGAGCGCTCAATTAACAAGTGATGATGTAACCATTCAACTCGTCAAAGGGGCCGGACACAGACTATCTGAAGAGCCAGACTTAAATCGTCTTTACGCTACCTTAGGTGATTTGTTAAAGTTGCTTGAAAGTAAAACCGTTGTCGAGAAGGAAGAAAGAATGTCTGAAGCTGCTCCCGCTAGAGTGCGAAAGACGGGTGTAGAGCGTAGGATGGTGCACCGCTTGCTGGTGCATTGGCGTCAAGTGGTTCAGGACGAGAATAAATTTTTGACTTTGGAAGACGTTCTTGATTGGGATATAGACGGTATTTCGGACCAAATATATGTTTTGAAGATTACCCATGAAGGGGCTGCGCCTATTTTTGAAAGCGTTGGCACCGCGTTCCAATCTGAATTAAATATTGATCTTGTTGGTGAGTCTTTGTCCCTGGTTCCAGACGCGACGTTGCTGAAAAATGCATCAAGCTATTATGAGAAGGTCTTGGCCCTAAAAGTGCCTTTTACAATTGGGGGTGATTTCGTTAATTCAAATAATGAGACCATCCTGTACCGAAGTATTATCACACCTTTACGAGGGAGCGATGAAGGGATTGGCATGTTGCTCGGTGCGGCTAATTTTAAGGTGAAGAAGGAGGAGACTTAGAATGCCATCTGAGAACTCTTTTGAGCTATTTATTTATGACAAATCCGCATGGAATATCGATTCCGTTTATGATGAACAGGGCGCGGCATTATTTGAAGCACGCCTCTTATTCGAAGAGCCCAGCGCCATAGGCGTTAAAGTCATCCAAGTGGGCCCCGATGAGAATGGTGTGGTTGGCTCTAAAGTGATCTATCAAAAAGTAAATAGGGCCAACTTAGCAAAGGCTATTTCGCAAAAAAGCAAAGAAGTTAAGAAGAAGCCTGAACCAAAGCCCACGGCACCGGGTGCCGTTAGTGTCTTCTTTTTACAAATGCGAGAACATTTGGTCAAAAATCTTTTGATCTTTTCATCGGTGCTGGTTTTCTTTGCTATCGTACTGGTCTTCGTCCGAGCCTTTCTACGAGGTTTTTAGACGGGTAATCAATGCGCCGCTTAATCCATGTTGTAAGCAAGTGTCTGGCTCATATGGGTCATGGATCATCCGGTTTCCTCCCTCCCCTGATCAAGGATAAATTGCAGGGTTGAAAAGTCCTTTCCCGATGTTGACATACGATTGATGATGTCTTCGCGGTACACCGGATTTTTTATGCCGGAACGCTATACGCCACCAACGACATATCCGACCCTTGATCCCGTAAAGGAATTAACGCCTGATAATCTGCTGACTGATACCAATTGTTGAGCGCGTCCATGTCTGGGAAACGAACAACGGCAGTTGCTTGATGATCCCCTCCACCACACATCACGTGATCTTTCATGCCTCGGGTAAGAACCTCCCCCCCAAAAGGAGAAAAAGTTGCAGACGCTTTTGTTGAATATTCTTTGAATACTTCAGGGTCTTTTATGGATAATGTTGCGATGAAAAAAGCGGACATGATAAACTCCTGTTTATAATTTAATTGACGAGAACTGTTTTGGTCATGTATGTATAAAACATATTATTTATATATTGTCCATAGCTGTACAAAATATTTTTTACGATAGTAGTATTTCTCTCATTTCAGGAACATCACCTCTGAAAGACAACACGGGAAAGACAACACGGGAAACGCAACATGGCACGACCTTCAAAGTTTAATCGTGAAGCAGCCGTTGAAACCGTCATGCATGAAATATGGCGCAGCGGTTATGAATCGAATTCGGTTAAATCACTTTCCGAAAAACTCGGCATCACCCGGTCTAGTTTTTATAATGCCTTCGGCAGTCGTGAACAGTTATTCAAAGAAGCCATGATGCTTTATGGCAAAGACGCCCCTAATAAAATTTTATGGGAAGATGCGCCGGGCAAGTCCGTAAAAAAAACGATTAGCCATATGTTTAAAGTGGCCTGCAAGACCCGTGCGTCGGACCCGGAAGGACGTGGATGTTTAGTCATCAACAGCGTTACGGAGCTTTGTAATGTGAATGATGAATTAGGACCATTCATGAAAGACGTTGTATTATCCAATATGGCCCAATTTGAAACCTTGCTTCAACGGGCCGTCAGCAATGGTGAAATTGATAAGAACACAAAAATTCATGATAAAACGCTGGCTCTGCAAAACCTACTGGTGGGGCTGAACGTTATGGGAAAAGTAGTATCCAATGAATCCGATCTATGGAAAATCGCAAAGGCTACTTTGCAAGGTTTAGATTTGTTCGAAGCGGTTTAAACTATAGTAGGCATACCATTCAAATTCTCTGGCAAAAGGCTGTGACATGAAGCTGTCAAATTCAGCCCTCGTCTATTTGTCAAAAAATTAATTATGGCCGCCTATTTTTGCATGCAGCGGTTTGGTATCTTCAAATTGTTGTTTTTGTTCATCACTGGCGGGGCCTTGATGATTTGTTTTCCATTCATCGTAGGTCATGCCATAGACGATTTCACGGGCTGCATCATAATCCACATCCACATTCCGTTCTTTTGCCGCTGCCATATACCACTTTGATAAGCAGTTACGACAGAACCCCGCAAGGTTCATCAAGTCGATGTTTTGAACATCTTTTCGATCTTGCAAGTGTGCAACCAACCCCCGAAAGGCCGCGGCTTCTAATTCCGTACGTGTCTTATCATCCATAATTGTTATTCCTTTGAGATTTGAGAGCCTATTTTGCCACGCGCCAACCGATATCTGTCCGGTAGAAACCACCGTCCCAGTCAATCTTGTCGACGGCTTTATAGGCGGTTTTTTTGGCTTTGCTAACGGTGGAGCCCCGTGCCGTAACACCCAAAACCCGTCCCCCATGCGCGGTCAAATTACCGTTTTCGCGTTTGGTGCCGGCGTGGAATACCATCACATCATCGATCTCTTCGGCTTTATCAATATCGCGGATAATACTGCCATTTTCGTATGAAACGGGATACCCATTATTGGCCATAACCACGGTCAATGCGGCGTCTTTGTGCCAATCAAGTTTAATGGTATCCAGACGACCTTCGCAGCAGGCAAGCAGGGCGTCCAACAAATCGGAATTAAGACGCATCATCATGGCTTGGCATTCCGGATCACCAAACCGAACATTGTATTCGATCAATTTAGGGCCTTCATCGGTGATCATTAATCCGGCGTAAAGCACCCCTTTAAAGGGGCGACCTTCGGCGACCATACCTTTGACGGTGGGGTTGATAATGCGATCCATGATTTGTTTGGACATAGCTTCGTCGATGACGGGTGCTGGGGTATAAGCCCCCATACCACCTGTATTGGGACCTTCACCACCATCAAAAGCGGTTTTGTGATCTTGGGCGGCAACCAGCGGAAGAGCGTGGGCGCCATCAACCAAGGCAAAGAAACTAGCTTCTTCACCAACCATCAATTCTTCAATAACCACCTCGGCCCCGGCTGTTTCACCAAAAGCGAGCTCGGTCATAATATGATCGATGGCGGCGTGGGCTTCGTTATCATTGCGACAGATAATCACACCTTTACCAGCCGCCAGTCCATCGGCTTTGATGACCAATGGCGCGGGGTGAAGGTGGATGTATTCTTTTGCGGCCTCCGGTTCATCAAAACGGCGGTACTCGGCGGTTGGAATATCAAACCGTGCGCACAAATCCTTCATGAAACCCTTAGAGCCTTCCAAAATTGCGGCCCGCTCATTGGGACCAAAGGCTTTGATACCTGCAGTCTCTAATAAATCAATCAAGCCATCGACCAAGGGGGCTTCTGGGCCAACCACAACGAAATCAATATTTTCGTTCTGGGCAAAGGCGACAATGCCATCCAGATCATTGATGGCGATATTTACACACTCGGCTAATTGTGCCATGCCAGGATTACCCGGTGCGGCGTATAAGCGCTCACAATTGGGTGATTTAGAAATTGCCCAACATAAAGCGTGCTCTCTGCCGCCGGATCCAACAACAAGAATCTTCATTTTATTATTTACCTTCTTTATACTTCTGCCTGTATTAGTATTATATATAGACCCTTTAGCATAATGGACAATTCCCTGACTGATAACAATTCAAATAATGTGCCGATATTTTCCGTAGGGGAGCTATCTGTTGCCATAAAAAACACCGTTGAGGGATCCTTTCGACGTGTTCGGGTGCGCGGAGAGCTATCCGGGTTCAAACGGGCGGCTTCGGGTCATCTGTATTTTGCTATCAAGGACGAAGATGCGCTGTTAGACGGAATCTGTTGGAAAGGAACCGCAGCAAAGCTTGGTTTATCGCCCGAAGACGGTATGGATGTAATCGTTACCGGGCGTTTAACCACCTATGGTGCACGCTCAAAATATCAAATAATTGTTGATAGTATGGAGCTAGCAGGTGAAGGCGCGCTTCTGAAATTGCTGGAAGACCGGAAAAAACGGTTAAATGAAGAAGGGCTGTTTGATCCGGATAGAAAACAAGATTTACCGTGGCTGCCAAACGTTATTGGCGTCGTTACCTCCCCCACGGGTGCCGTCTTTAGTGATATTTTGCACCGAATCGAGGACCGGTTTCCGTCAAAAGTCATCTTATGGCCCGTTTTAGTTCAAGGTGATACCGCCAGCGATCAAATCACAGCGGCTATAAACGGTTTTAATGCTTTAGATGAAAACTCCGCCGTAGCAAAACCAGATTTGTTAATTATCGCCCGAGGGGGTGGATCGCTGGAAGACTTATGGGCCTTCAATGAAGAAAACGTGGCACGGGCTGCAGCCGCCAGCGAAATACCGTTAATTTCTGCCGTTGGCCATGAAACGGATACGACTTTAATCGACTTTGTTTCCGACGTTCGCGCGCCAACCCCCACGGCGGCGGCTGAAATGGCGGTGCCGGTACGCATGGAGCTTGCGGCGCAAGTAGCGGACTGTGGTCGGCGCATGACGGGATCGATTGATCGTTATTTGCAAGATCATGTCCGGCACTTAAAAGCGATTAGCCGTGGATTACCCCATCCCGCAAGGGTGAGTGAGGAAGCGGCTCAACGGTTGGATGATTGGGTGGAGCGTCTGGAAAATGGCCTCCGGGTTGGGCTGGAACGACAAAACAGGCGGTTTACCGATCTGGCTGGACGGCTTCGCAAACCTGCACCCTTGATCGATGATGCTGCAAATGCGCTGTCACGTCAAAGTAGGGCGCTTAAAATTGCCATGTCCAGCCACCTTAAAGATTTATCATTACGGTTAGAGAATAAATCGGCCTTATTAGAGAGCTATTCCTATAAGCGCACCCTTGATCGTGGTTTTGCGTTAATTAGCGATAAAGCGGGTAAAGCGTTACGTAGTGTAAACGATATCTCGGGTGGTATGGCGTTGACCATTGAATTGCAGGACGGCCGGGTTACGGCAACGGCCGGCGGTGCGCCAAAAAAACCTGTTAAGAAATTGCCATCTAAATCAAATGATGATCCACAAGGAAGCCTATTATGATTATTCGTTCTGTAAGTGCAATGATAGTTTGTTTGTTTGTTGCATTGGGAAATGGGGGACAGCTAATTGCTGATACACCGCTTAAGTTTATGGGCGACTTCATCCCCGGCGCGTTAATCATTGGGGAAACATTGCCGGGGACCACAATTACCCAAGATGGCAACCCCGTCCGGGTGTCCACGGACGGCAAATTCCTCCTAGGTCTCAATCGCGATGCCAGCGGCACCACTGAATTGATCATCAATGGTCTTGAGTCCAAGAAAATAGCCATCGCGCCCCGCGATTACGAAATTCAACGTATTGATGGTCTACCAACCAATCAAGTCACCCCCAACCCTGAAACTGTTGCAAGAACGAAACGAGAGCGTGTTTTTATTACGGATGCTCGAAAATTAGACAGTGAAGAGACATGGTTTGATGGTGGGTTCATGTGGCCTATTACGGGGCCAATTTCGGGTGTTTTTGGCAGCCAACGTATATTAAATGGCAAACCGCGCAGCCCCCACAACGGCGTGGATATCGCCGCCCCCCGGGGATCCTCCATCGTTGCCATGGGGGATGGACGGGTGGTGGTGGTGCATGATGATATGTTCTACACGGGCAAAACCGTGATGATCGATCACGGGCATGGCCTGACGTCGGTCTACATTCACATGGATAGTATTTTGGTCGAACAAGGTACCGCCCTTAAAAAGGGGACACCCCTCGGCACCGTGGGCAAAACGGGACGCACCACTGGGCCGCACTTACATTGGGGCGTGACACTTTTTTCGACCCACTTGGACCCCATGCTGGTGGCTGGCGAAATGCCTGAATAATAATCGACAGGTTAAAACGTGTGATAACGAATGGCAGGGGCGGCTAGCCCTTTGGCCAACGCTTGTGCAGCCAGAGCCATTGTTCGGGGCGTTCGCGGATCCAGCTTTCTAACAATTCATTGACCTCGACCATAAAGGCGTGGATATCGGCTTGTTTATTGCCTGTATCCTTCACCCGCATGGGAGGGTAATGGGTGATTTTGAATTTTACACCCTCCAGCCTTTCCACACGTACGGGGACGATGGGGCATTTAAAACGCAGACCAAATTGCGCCATAGCGGGGGCGGTCATGGCGTCGCGTCCGAAAAAGGGGACAGCGATGCCATTATTCATTTTCTGATCAGCCATGATGCCCAGATGCTCTCCGGATTTAAGTAAGCCAATGGCGCGTTTGGCACCCCGTGCGCCTTTGGGTATCATTTCGCCATCGCCGGGGTTGCGATTCATGAGCAATTTAACGGTCATGGGGTTATTGGGCAGACGATAAATTAAGTGCAGGGGAATACCCCGTAGAATAATACTGCGCCCCGCCAATTCCCAATTCCCAAGGTGCGCCGATAGAAAAATACCCGGCTGATCATCATCGCGCAATTGATCGGTATGGGCGTAGCCTTCAACTTCCACGTTTACGCCGGGTGTGCCCACTTCGCCAAAACGCATTCTGTGCAACAGAGGAAATTCAAAAGCCACTCGCCCAAAATTATTCCACATACGGCGTATGATGTAGTTGATTTCATCGGTGGTTTTTTCCGGGAAAGCCCGTTCTAGATTATTACGGGCTTTTTTGGTTATCCCCAAATGGGGGCCTATGGTCTGTCCCAACCATCCCCCAAGCGCAGATGCAAAAGATAGGGGCATCAAACGCACTAAAGCAAATATCAAAAACGCCAGTCCAGCTTGGAGGGCTTGATACAGCCTTTTGCCCCATGATACGGCGGGCAGGTTTGAAGAAACGATTGCAGTCATAATTTGCTTTTACACCGTAATATGCTTTTTGAGAAGAGCGTCGATTAAAGAAGCGTCTTCCCATATAAGCTCCACCGTCAAGACGTCTATTTGATCTTGGTACTGCGCGGGGATACGAACCCAATCTTTCTGTGTGGTTATTGGCGTCGCACCAAGCGATTTTGCGTGATCAATTAAGTCTTTTATTTCTGTAGTTGTATAAGGATGGTGATCGGCAAAAGAAACAGCCCCGGCAATCGCGCACCCGGTTTCACGCACGCTATCAAAGAATTTTTCCGGGCGACCAATGCCGGCAAAAGCAAGAACCCTTTTGGGGTGATTGGCGGCGATCGTTGGGGCGAGCTTTGCTTTGATGATGGGGCTATGCCCCGCGATGGTGCTTTCGATATGGGTTGTGTCATCGCCAATGATAATGACGGCCTGTGCCCGCCCAAGGCCAGCTTTAATGGTTTCGCGCAAAGGTCCCGCCGGGATCATGTGCCCGTTACCAAAGCCAAAACCACCATCAACAATGATCAAAGATAGATCTTTTTGCACCGATGGGTCCTGAAAACCATCATCAAGAATAATACAGTCTGCGCCATGGGCTATTGATGCTTCACAGCCATCAACACGGGTTTTGGCTACCCAAGTTGGAAACTCGCCTGACATCATCAGTGGCTCGTCACCCACTTGGTCGGCGGTGTGAACGTTGGGTGTAACTTTTAGGGTGCCTTGAAATGATCCGCCATAGCCACGAGAAACGATATGCGCGTTCCTCAGTCGTTTGGCTAAATTTATCACAACGGGTGTTTTACCCGACCCCCCAGCAACCAAATTTCCAACACAGATAATAGGCCGCTGCATTTTTAGGGACGTACCACAGGCCCGGCGTATTTTTGTGCCCAAACCATATAACCATCCGAGTGGTGACAGCAAAAGCCCAAGAAGAGGATGACGGTTGTTAGTCCAAAACCACGGCGCTTTCATTGGGCACCGTCCGGTGTGGAGATCGGGGCCGGTGGGATGGTGGATTGTTGCATTAGGGTATCGGCCATATCACACATATGGTTCATGGCACCTTCGAGCTGTAGGCGATAGGCTTCTTGTTGGCTGGCATCGGCGTCCCGTGGAACGGTGATGGGCTCGCCCCAAAGATAGACACCATGACCAAAGGGCAGACCCACCAAAAATCGATCCCATGATCGCATGACCTTGCGGTGACTGGTACTGCAGGTGAGCGGCACAATGGGAATACCGGACAGTTTAGCCAGTGCAACAATGCCATCGCTGACCCGCATTCGCGGACCGCGCGGACCGTCCGGTGTGATGGCGATGGACTCGCCTGACTTAAGGGTTCTGACCATGGCCTTTAAAGCCGCCGCCCCCCCTTTATTGGTTGATCCGCTAATGGTGGGAATACCAAAGTGGAGCAATGTTTTTGATATAAGTTGGCCGTCTGAATGAGATGATATCAGCATGTGAACGGGTTTGTCAGAACGGAAGGCTTGTGGCATGAGCAAAAACCGCCCATGCCATAAACAGACTATAAAGGGTTTATCCGCTTCCCAAAATTGTTTGGGAATATGCCCGGCGATGGTTTGCCAGGTGATGGTTTTGTGGATGAGCTTAATATAGACCGAGCCCAACCAACAAATGGTATTACGAAGGGGGTTGCTGGTCATGATGCGTTTCGAGAGCCTCATGATCGTTCGGCCTCCTGCTCCTCTTGCTCTTCTTTACGGAACTGAAGAGTATACAGCTTAGCGTAATGACCATTGAGTTTTAGAAGCGTATCATGGCTGCCACTTTCAGCGACTTTTCCATTCACAATCACATAAATTAAATCGGCATTAACGATGGTGGAAAGCCGGTGGGCAATGACCAGCGCCGTGCGATTTTTTAGCAATAAATCAAGGGCGGCTTGGACTTGGCGTTCGGACTCGGTATCCAGTGCCGAGGTCGCTTCATCCAACAGTAAGATCGGTGCATTCTTTAGCATGGCGCGTGCGATGGCGAGCCGTTGGCGTTGTCCACCCGATAGTTTGAGGCCTTGTTCACCAACGATGGTGTCGTAGCCATTTGGCAATTCCAAAATAAAATCATGGGCCGCTGCGTTACGCGCGGCGGTCATAATATCTTGCTCATTTGCCCCGGCGCGCCCGTACGCAATGTTAGCGCGCACCGTGTCATCAAATAGTGTGACTTCTTGTGAGACCAGCGCAATGGCACCATGCAGCGAGGCAAATGTTACATCGCGTACGTTCATGCCATCGATGGTAACGCTGCCCGTATCCACATCATAGAACCGGGGAATGACATTAAAGACCGTCGACTTGCCAGCCCCCGACGGCCCCACCAAGGCCACGGTTTTCCCCGCCGGGACACTGATTGATAAATTGTTGAGCGCCGTGGTTTCATCATTATATTTAAAGGTGACATTGTTTATTTCAATGGCACCATCGGTGACTTTTAATTCTTGTGCATTGTCGTTCTCAACAATATCGGGCTGGGTATCAAGGACCTGATACATGCGTTCGGCCCCTGCCAACCCGGCCTGCATGCTGATGTTTAAATTGGCCAACCGTTTGGCTGGCTCGTACGCCATTAGAATGGCGGCGATGAAAGTAAAAAACGATCCGGGATCGGTTTGGTTTTCCATGACCCGTGTGCCGCCATAGACAACCACGATTGCCACGGCCAACCCGCCAAGGGTTTCCATCAAAGGACTGGACAAGGCCTGCGTCCGAGAGGCCTTCATGGTCAGTTTAAATATTTTCTCTATCAAGCCGTTAACACGAGACGCTTCGTAGGATTGCATGCCATAGGCTTTGACCAATCGGATGCCTTGAAATGTTTGACCCAGTAAAGCGGTAAGCAACCCGGTTTCTTGTTGGGTGTTGCCAACCACTTTGCGCATGCGTTTGCCGATGCGAACAAGGGGATAAATTGCAACAGGGAAAACCACCAGCACGATCAAGGAAAGTTGTGGGTCTTGTTTGACCATAACGGCGATCAGAAAAACCAGCGACATCAGATCCTTGCCCAAACTGGTCAGGGCATTTGAAACCGCGCCGCGCATGACCTGTACATCAACAATAAAACGCGAGATTAAAGTGCCTGATTGATGGCGTTGAAAAAATGCTAAATCCATGGAGGCCATGTGAACGTAAAGACGGTTTTGACAATCGGCAACAATCCGCAAACCGACATAGCTCATGAGAACGGTTTGAGCGTAATTGGCGACACCCTTAACCAAAAACGTTAAAAATATAGCACCGCCAACCAAGACCAGCATATCGCGGTTTCTATCGATAAAAACATCATTGATCACGGGCTTTAACAACAAAGCACTTGTCGCCGTTGCCGCCGCCACAAGGACCATGAAAAGAATAGCGAGCGCCAGCGTCCATTTATAGTTGCTAACGTTCTCGCGGATCAGACGACCCATTAATTTGCGGGTGGTGGTCTGTCCTGTGTGGGTGCTTTCAGGAGATAAGCTCACGTAATTTTTCTTTCTGATACGTCTATGTGGCATGCTTCATAAAAGTCGAGATTGATGTTCATTTTTGGTGTTCGTCTTTGGTATTCATTGTAATTTTGGGGTTTATTTTCCGGCGATGGCCATGGTGTCAATGCGCAGAGTCGGAGCGTCGGTGCCGAACTGAAATTTCAGATCATTAGCGGCGCTTAAATTAGCAAACATGTCTTTGAGGTTTCCAGCGATGGTGATCTCGCTGACCGGATAAGTGATTTCACCATTTTCAATCCAGTAGCCCGTCGCCCCACGAGAGTAATCACCCGTTAGGGTGCTAACACCCATGCCGATCATTTCGGTAATATATAAACCTTCTTTGATGTCGGCCATAAGCTCAGAGGGGGAAACGTCCCCGGCTTCCAAATAAAAGTTTGTAATGCTCGATCCGGGCGGGGCGGAGGTGCCTCGCGACGCATGGCCGGTGGATTGAAGTCCCAGTTGGCGCGCGGAACTTAAATTCATAATCCATGTTTTTAGTTCACCATTTTCAATGATGTTGCGGCGCTGGGTGGGTAGGCCCTCGCCGTCAAATTCTTTTGAGCGCAATCCCCGAACCCGCAAGGGGTCATCAACGATGGTAATATTTTTGGGGAAAATCAATTCACCCAATTGGTCTTTTAGAAAACTGGTGCCACGGGCGATGGATGCGCCGCTAATGGCCCCGGTTAAGTGACCGATGATTGAGCTGGATACCCGGGGATCATAAATCACGGGCACTTCACAGGACGCGGCTTGTCGGGGGTTTAAGCGTTTCACAGCCTTCTCGCCCGCGCGTTTGCCAAGCTCGGAGGGGCTCGGCAAATCACTTGCAAAGATAGTGCTAGCGTAATCATAATCTCGTTCCATCTCGGTGCCTTCACCTGCCAGCACCGAAACACTAATGCCGGAGCGGGAACCGGAGCGCGAGCCAGAGAAACCATTTGAGGTGGCGAGCGTAACACTGGAGCGACCCCAACTTGCTTCGCTGGCTTCGGTATTGGTGACGCCGGGAACCGCGCGGGCGGCATCTTCGGCCTCAAGCGCGCGGGCTTTAAGAACTTCAGTATCGGCTTCAATTGGATCATCCAAATCCAGATCGGGAAAATCTCCGGTTGCCAATTGATCAGGATCAGCCAAGCCACAATGGGGGTCCTCGGGGACGTTTGCTGCCATGGCAACGGCGCGAGAGACAAGCTCACCAAGGGCCTCTTTCGAGGTGTCGGATGAAGACACCACGGCTTGTTTTTTACCTTTGAATACCCGCAGGCCCAGATCGGCTCCTTCGGAGCGTTCAATATGCTCGGCTTCACCCAGACGACAGGCCAGAGATAGGGAAATTCCTTCGGCGTAAATAGCATCGGCGGCATCGGCGCCAGCGGTAAGGGCCTGTTTAATCAGGCCATCAAGAAGGCCTTTTCTTTCGTCATCAGTCATGCTTTATCCGTGATCAATAAGTGTTTGGTAATGAACCTCTATGTTATGGTTTATTGCGCGGTATTCTGCAAGTCCTCCAGACACTTGCTTATCCATTGAGCGGTCAATTTTTCCTGGGTGGCATTCTGCGAAAGCCTATCACGGAGCGAACCAAAATCCACATGATCCAGCGATTGGTCCTGATTGAAGCACGAGAACACCACACTTTCTTCGCCGGTAATCGGATCAATGTGTTTTTGTAAACACTGAGCACAAATCTCTTTCATCATACATTGCATAGGCGAATTGATGGACCCGATGGCAATATGACCAGGTTTCATGTAATCCTTGAGCACACCATAACGCGCGAGTCCTACGGCTTTCATCATGCCGTCTGATCCGATGGCGATAACCCGGTCGGCTTGATTTAAAGGAATACCGATCGTGCCTAGTTCTCCCTTGGCATAGGCAAACATCGCCTCGACGATATTTCCCGTAAAGGATCGATCTTGCGGGCGCGATGGTTTGAAACCTTGCCCTTCCACGTCCCCCACATCTGAACACCACACCACCATATCGGATGCGGCTTCGATGTTTTCCTCATAATAGCGATCTTCGGGTTTTTTGTAGCCGGCAAAATAAAGCACTTGTGATCCTGCCGCGCGAAGGGCCTGACCGATGGAAAACAACACAGCATTGCCAAGGCCGCCACCAACCAATACCACGGTCTCGCCTTGGGGGATTTCCGTGGGTGTTCCCGTTGGTCCCATCAACACCACAGGCTCGCCGGGCTTCAAATGGGCACATAGACTGGATGAGCCGCCCATTTCTAGGACGATCACCGCCACCAGACCCTTTTCACGGTCAACCCAAGCGCCCGTCATGGCGATGCCTTCCATGGCGAGGGTTGTGCCGTCAATTTGGGGGGCGAGGGCTTCAAAGTTTTGGAGGCGATAGAACTGTCCGGGTTGGAATGTGCGCGCGGCGCGCGGTGCGTGGACCACCACCTCGATAATATCGGGGGTTAATCGGGTGACGCGATGAATGGTTGGACGCAAACTGCCGTGCAAATGATCAAATAACATCGATGTTTCGGTATCGTTTTTGTTACGCCTTGCAAGTGAGCGGGTGATGACCGGATAACCTTGCTTGGCGCTGGCCATGGCGCTGACCACATTACCGCTAAAGGAGGGATGCAAATCACCAAAAAAACTGTGATCCACACTGCATTCATCCAATTCCATTAATACATAAGGAGTTTCGGGTTTGGTGGAGGCTTGTGGGGTAACGTCATTGCCATGATCATCAATGGTTTTAAAGTATTTTCCATCCATTTGGTAAACCCCGCCGTATTCTCGGGCTAGCACCGTGTTTGGTTTGGTGCCCGCTGCAACCAAGATTGTCTTGGCGGGTAATGAAACGGATTCACCTGTGTCCGTTAAACGTCCGTCTCCATCGATGGATTGTTTTGATAGTGTAATGGATGCGGCGTGACCTGTATCATCAACGTCAATGGCGGTTGGGGACAACAATTCGGCAAAGCCAATGCCTTCTTCCATGGCTTTGGTGATTTCTTCATGGTTTAGGGTGTAACTGGGCGCATCGACCAGCCGTCTGCGATAGGCCACGGTCGAGCCCCCCCATTTATGGAGCAAGCTCAGAATATCCGGCTCGCACCCTGCGTCCAAGGCGGATTGCCGTTCTTGGCGGATTGTTTTGGCGTGAATGATGAATTCATCGGCGATCGTGGCTTCATTTTCTGTCCAGCCAGCGCGGACATTGTCTTCACCTTTGTGGGTGCTTAAAATTTCATAACGGTTTAGAAACTTTTCCACCTGAACCGGGTAATAGGCAAGGGATTCTGTGGCGGTATCAATGGCGGTCAAGCCCCCACCGATCACAACCACGGGCAAGCGCACTTGCAAATTTGTGATGGTATCGGACTTTGCCGCTCCGGTTAATTGTAAACCCATCAAAAAATCGGACGCTTGACGGACCCCGGGCGCGAGGCCGTTGGGGATGGCAAGAATGGTTGGTTTGCCGGCGCCCGCACACAGAGCCACATGATCAAATCCCATGGCGTAGGCGGACTGGTCGGTTAATGCGCCTCCGAAACGAGTTCCCCCAAACATGGCGAATTCAGAACGTCTTTCAAGCAATAAGCGGATAATTTTAAGAAAATTCTTATCCCAGCGGATGGTGATGCCATATTCCGCAACGCCCCCAAACCCCGCCATGACCCGCTCGTCCAAGTTCTCGTTTATGCTGTTGATGTCAAAAATAGGGTCAAATGCTGTGCGTTCACCTGTGGGCGTGATACCGCTGATGGAGGCTTGGAGGGGTTCGATTTTGGCCCCATCAATGGCGACCACCGTATGGCCGTCATTCATCAAGTGATGGGACAGGGTAAACCCAGCCGGGCCAAGTCCCACGACGAGAACCTTACGATTAGTGGGTTGTCTGGGGGACGGTCGATCAAAATTAAGCGGGTTCCAGCGGGTTAGCAGGCTGTAAATCTCAAACCCCCACGGAAGGTCCAAAACATCACGCAAGGTGCGTGTTTCGCCTGCTGGAATATCAACGGGTTGTTGTTTTTGGTAAATACAGGCCTTCATGCAATCGTTACAGATCCGGTGCCCGGTTCCCGCGATCATGGGGTTATCGATAATGGCGATGGCAAGGGCGGCGACAAAGTGCCCTTGTGTCTTTGCCAGATGCATTTCCGATATTTTTTCTTCCAACGGGCAGCCCGCCATTTCGACACCGAAAGGCGTTTTCTTGAAATCAGTAGATTTTTTTTCTTTCAAACCCTTAGAGCAGGAATCCTTGCCTTGATTATGGCAAAAAATGCAATAACTGGCCTCAGAAAGGTTAGCTGCCAGATCAATACCCTCATCGGTTAAGGCAAAGCCCGGGCGTTGGCGCGTATGGTCTTCATCCATGGTCATTACGAAAGTATTATGAATTTGATGAGGGCTAATCCCGTGCACTAAATTCAGGGGATCAATACGTTCCGGCTCCCAAAAAAGCACGCTATTCGGGGTCGTTGGGCTGTGAAAATGCCACGATGCATACCGGGCAGCCAGATCAAGTTTGTCAGCGTTAGTCGCTAAATCATCCATCCATCCCAGCACGCTACCGGCGTAATCGATCTCGGAGAAGTCTGCACCCAACAGGCCTTCTAGATCACGCTGCAAAGCCGGTCCGTCAAATGATAGCGCCTCTTCTTGTTTAATTTTTTTAAGCGCCGTGCGTTGCACAAACAAACGACGACACGTGAAAACGGGGGCAAGGTCATGGTGATCGCTGGCTCGTTTTCTAATATAATCGGTTATACCAAATAGCCCGCCGATAAAATCATCAACATGGGGGGCCAGTTCAAGAATTAATTCAGATTGTGTTTTGGTCTCTAATTTATCAGGGGTTAGGCGCGCTTCAGAAAGCCTTGCGGCAAGTACGGGATCAATAGATTTCAAATTTTTAGTGAAAAGATGATCAATTTTTAACAGACCATCACGGGCGTATAGCTCCGGGAATGAAAGATCATGCGCCAATGTTAGTGAGGGTGTCATTCAGTTATTCCTAAGAAGTCATCGCTTTAAGTAATTGTACAATTAAATTAGGGTGTATAAATATATAATACTAATTAAATGTGTAATTTATAAAAGGCCTGTTTTCAATCTTTGTTTTTAAGATATGCTCTTGTGCGATGGAAAACAATTGATTACCAATCGAAGCACAAGAATGAACCAGGAGAATACCCATGTCGTACGCCGGAGATCTAACCCCACAAGAAGCATGGACGATGCTCGCGGACAATCCCCAATCCGTTTTGATTGATGTGCGCACCATGGCGGAATGGAATTATGTAGGCGTACCTGATTTAGCCATGCTGGGTAAAGAAACCAACTTCGTGGAGTGGGTAATCTTCCCAACCATGGAAAAAAACAACCAGTTCATTGAACAGGTTCGCCAGAGTGCCCCCGCACCGGACGCGCCCGTCCTTTTTTTATGTCGTTCGGGTGTGCGGTCTATTGCGGCGGCAAAAACCATGACCGCCAACGGGTACAGTAAATGTTTGAATATTTTGCAGGGCTTTGAAGGCGATAAAGATGCCAACCATCATCGCGGTACCCTGGGTGGTTGGCGCAATGATGGATTGGCTTGGACGCAAGGTTAATGGGGCATTAGGGCGCGGCCTTAAAGGGTGACCTTAAAGTATCTCTAGCGCCTGTTTCAAATCAGCTTCGATATCGGTTACATCTTCCAAACCAATGGACAAACGAACCATACCAGGGGTAATGCCGAGGGTATCACGTTCTACGTCGGTTAAACGCTGATGAGTGGTCGTCGCGGGGTGGGTGGTAAGGCTTTTGGTATCTCCTAAATTATTGGAGATATCGATTAAGGCCAATCCATTGAGAAATTTAAATGCCGTTTCTTTGCCACCGCTTAATTCAAATGTCACCATCGTGCCGCCAGCCGTCATTTGTTCTGCGGCCAATTTTTGCCCCGGATGGCTGTCGAGTTCAGGGTAGAGTACTTTTGTGATAGTGGATTGCGTCGATAAAAAATCAGCCACATGACGCGCATTCTTGCAGTGTTCCCTGACCCGTAAATCTAACGTTTCAAGACCTTTTAGGAGGGTCCAAGCCACAAAGGGGCTCATACAAGGGCCTGTATGGCGCAAAAATGGTTTCAGGTGGTCTTCGAGGTATTCTGTATCATTAAATAATATACAGCCGCCTAAAACCCGGCCCTGTCCATCAATGTGTTTGGTGGCGGAATACATGACAATGTCAGCACCCAACGCCAAGGGTTTTTGTAGAATAGGCGTCGCAAAGACATTATCGACGATAACTTTGGCGCCGGCTTTGTGGGCAAGCACACTAACGCTTTTTATGTCGATGATATCAAGTGTTGGATTGGAAGGCGTTTCAAGAAAAACGATTTTGGCGGGGGTGGAAAGGGCTCGTTCCCATTCTTTGAGATCGCAACCATCAACCAATTCGAATTTAATACCAAATTTTGGTAATTGTTCGGTAATTAAATACAGACACGATCCAAATAGCGCCCTCGACGCAACGACACGGTCACCCGATTGTAACATGCAAATCATACTTGCAAACATTGCTGACATGCCGCTGGCGGTGGCGACACAATGTTTTGCACCTTCCATCAAAGCCATGCGCTCTTCGAACATGGTAACGGTTGGGTTGGCGTAGCGGGAGTAAATATAGCGCTGTTGCTCACCTTTAAATGCCCGTTCGGCTTCTTCGGGTGAGTCGTACACATATCCGGATGTCAGATACAAGCCTTCGCTGGTTTCGCCGAATTCAGAGCGGTTTGTACCGCCGCGGACTAATTTAGTCTGCAGGGCCCAGTCATCTTGCACAGGTTTATTGATAGTCATTGTTTCAGTCCTCTAAAAACAAATAAGGTCTTTTAATATAAAAACAGTCTTTGGTTTTGTGAGTAACCGAAGACCTTTTAGCGAGTTTTTTATACGTGGCCGCAAGCCGGTCGACCAAAATGCCACGTTTGTTCAATTAAGGTAGGTTGATATATAGAGAGTTCAGCCCTATCTGACAAGTCACCCAGATGTCATTCGGATGATAGATACTATCACGTGGTCAAGGATGACATCTTAATAAAAAAACAAGGCAAGATGTTGTAAGCATTCTTAAAATAATAAAATATGTTTAATCAAGTTCATATTTAAATTATTATGAATATGAATATGTATATATATATGTGCACATGTTATAATTTACTTTTTCTTCTTTTTGACACTATATTATGCGGCAATTAAGCCACAAAGATCTATATGGAAGCTCTTAAATATCGAATGGTTAATGTTTGAGAATGGCTAAATCTG
Source organism: uncultured Rhodospirillales bacterium (assembly GCA_965603075.1). GTDB lineage: Bacteria > Pseudomonadota > Alphaproteobacteria > Rhodospirillales > Casp-alpha2 > JABJOR01. Next base: position 33,017 of record CBFDBO010000021.1, read on the forward strand.
TAACAAATCAATCTTTTACACTCTATACTCTCAGGAATAATCGTTGGGAGATACAGGGGACTTATGGCTCAGGTAAGAAAAATCAAGCCATTCAGGATGCCAAGGCGCTTGAAAGTATCTCTACGGTTTTTGGGGTAAAGGTTGTTCAAGAAGAACTTGATAATAATGCAAATACGATCGAAAAAGTTATTTTCATTGTCGAAAAATTAAAGGAAATCAAAAAAAATAAAGCGAGAAAAGAAGAGAGAGAAAAAAAAGAAAAAGAGCGAAAAGAGAAAGAAGCTGAAGCTGAAGAAAAAGCTTTGGTTTTAGAAAAAGAAAAACAACAGCAAAATACCCTAAAAAAATCAGCCGTAAAAACGGTTGCCAAGAAATCTGACGAATATAATTTTAGCCAATATTTGTTGCGTTTCATCGGGATTATAATTCTGAGCATCGCTGGTGGCTTGATGATGTCGGGCATCACCATGTTGTGGTTGCAAGAAACCAGCGTAGCCCCCCATATTCAAATATACATATTGGCAGCCTTGTTCTTTCTCGGATTCTTTGTCTTTATTATGACGGCCATGCCGATGATTTCCGCAAGCAAACCTGTGAAGGCTAAATCGATTTTCAAGGATACTGAACCTTCTTTAACGCCGACCAAAGACGTTGTGAATATCGATGATGCCAATTCCGTCAGCTATTCAGATTTTAGGGCGGAAGCCGCCAAACTTCAAAAATCAGAGGCGAAAGCTCCAGATACCTCTAGTGATGAGATAAAAGCTGATGTAAGCAGCGGTGAAAAAGAAGCCGTGCCAAATGATAATACGCTAGAGGATGAGGCCGATGATTTACCGGAGACAGATAAAGATAAATCTTTTATCCTGAGTTATTTACGCGTTGCCTTAAAACTCGCTGAAATAGATCGCAAACAGTTGGATAATTACAACAAGTTCGCCATAACCCTCTTTATGGCGGGGGCCTGTGACGCACTGACAAAGGCGCGAGGTTTAAACACCACGGTCAGTACAATGATTGTCACTGAATCTGTTAAATATATTGGGCTTAATGACAGCAATGCAGAGAACTTTTCTGATAAAATCCAAAAATATTTAATAACAGATGCAAAATATATGCAGGCCTTTAATAATGGTCGGGGGGCGATGAACGCGCACATCCGAAATCAAGCGAATGGATTTACAGAATTAAAAAATGCGTTGGAAGAATGGAATAAACCCAATCAGAAAGAGGAAACATCGAGCCTTGTCACGGTTTTATTTACTGATATTGCAGGCTCGACGGCATTAACTCAATCCCAAGGCGATGAAGGAGCCCAACAGATCGTTCGTGTTCATAATCGCATTGTGCGGGGGGCGTTGGATAAATTTAACGGTAAGGAAATCAAACATACCGGCGATGGCATTATGGCTTCTTTTATTAATACCACGGATGCAGTTTCTGCGGCCGCTGAAATGCAATCTCAATCGAAAGCCAATAACAAAACAAACCCAACGTTACCCTTAAACCTTAAGGTCGGGCTTGATACCGGAGAGCCCATTGCAGAGGACAATGATTTATTTGGTGTTACGGTTCAATTGGCAGCACGTTTGGTCGATAAAGCACAAGCCGGTCAGGTTTTTGTTTCTGAAACGGTACAGGCTATTTGCAAAGGAAAAAATATCAAATTTGCTTCTCGGGGGCTCTTTAGTATTAAGGGCTTTGATGAGGAGCTTATGGTGTATGAGCTATTATGGAATCCAGAAGCCCAAAAAATTGAGTCTGCAAAAGTTAGGGGCAAAATTAAAAAAGAAGTTAAATCAGACGATACGAATGAAGTCGACAGTAAAGAATTACATCCAGCTATTTTTAGGGCTGATATCATTGATTACAAACGATTATCGAAAAAAAGTGCAGAAGATTCCATTGCCCGTTTGAATGGTGCATTGGAGTACATGGTAGAAACCATAAAAATACGTAAAGGGGTCATTATTCCCCCGAAATCGATTGAGCCAAATGATTTGAATGAGCCAAGCAAGCTAAGCGAGCCAGATGATACTCCTAATGAAGTAACTGCTAAGGTTTCGGAGAGTGGGGTTGTTTTATCAAGCTTTCCCGATGTGATTGAGGCAATTAATGCAACGGTGATCATTCAAAATAAATTGAATGCACTAAACCAGAATATTTCAAAAAGAAATCAAGTTCATTTCCGAGTTGGTATTATAATGGCGTCTTCATCTGACCTCATCGAAGATATTCAAGAACAAGATTTAGAGCATGTGATAAAATTGAATACACTTGCCAAGGCTGGTGAATTATGTGTTTCTGGGGATGTGGCTCATTATTCCAAAGACCTTGTCGACATAAATTTTGACGAAGGTGAAGAAGAACCTGAGCCCCTTTATCGTTGGCGCCCTGACATTTTCCAAGCATCATAAATTACGATAGGAAGCCCTGTAATTGGCCAAGCCACGATGGGCAATAATCTCTCATTATTTATTGCCATCCTATTTTGCCTACGCCGCTCTATAATGTTGGCACAGGGTTACAATCCACATTATAATCATGCCAATTCATCTAAATCGTAATCCAACTCGTAATCCAAGAATTAAACCAGAACGCAATCCAAGGAAACATACCCATGAGCAATCTTGAAACCACCGATGGCATATTTTACGACAAAGCTGGTTTGGATCGGGCGCGGGTAGAAAGCATTGTCGATGACACCATGCACGGAAGTGACGATGGCGAGATGTTCTTGGAATATCGTCAAAGTGAAAGCCTGACCTTTGATGATGGAAAGCTAAAAAATGCCAGTTATGATACCGCCCATGGCTTTGGGTTGCGCAGTGTCGCGGGGGAAGCAACGGGATATGCGCACGCCTCCGATTTAAGCGAAGATGCCATGAAACGGGCCAGCACAAGCGTTCGTGCGGTCTCTGATGGCCATTCTGGCACTGTATCGGGGACCCCCGATGGTACGAACAACAGCTTTTATGTGCCGGATAATCCTCTGAGCGCCATGGCTTTTGAAGCCAAGGTTAAGTTATTGCAAGATATTGATGCCTTTACCCGCGATCTGGACCCCAGAGTGCGACAGGTCAGTGCTAATATTTCCGGTGAATGGCAAGCCGTACAGATCATTCGCGCTGGCGGATTTCGCGCCGCCGACATTCGTCCCCTCGTCCGGTTAAATATCTCGGTGGTTCTAGAAGAAGATGGTCGCATGGAATCCGGCAGCCACGGTATGGGCGGGCGAGAATCATATGACACATTTGTCAGCCCAGAAAGCTGGCAAGCCGGCGTTCATGAGGCCCTACGCCAAGCCAAAGTTAATTTAGCATCTATTCCGGCCCCCGCCGCATTGCTGCCCGTGGTGCTTGGTTCTGGCTGGCCCGGTATTTTATTACACGAAGCTATCGGCCATGGCTTGGAAGGTGATTTCAATCGCAAGAAAACATCCGCTTTTGCGGAACTTATGGGGCAGCGGATTGCCCAACCCGGCGTCACCGTGGTCGATGATGGCACCTTAGACGACCGTCGTGGCTCCATTTCCATCGATGACGAAGGCACGCCGGGTCAATGCACCACATTAATCGAGGATGGTATTTTAACGGGGTATCTACATGATCGTTTAAATGCACGACTGATGGGCACCAAGTCCACGGGTAACGGGCGGCGCCAAAGCTATGGATATGCCCCCATTCCCCGTATGACCAATACCATCATGATGGCCGGCGATAAGGAACACGATGAAATTATCGAAAGCGTGGATAAAGGGATCTACGCCGTTACCTTTGGGGGCGGTCAGGTGGATATCACCTCTGGTAAATTTGTGTTTTCCTGTACGGAAGCCTATGAAATCGAAGGGGGCAAAATCGGACGCCCCTTAAAAGGCGCCACCCTCATTGGCAATGGTCCCGATGTGCTGACCAAAGTTTCCATGATCGGCAATAATATGGCGCTTGATCCCGGTGTTGGTACCTGCGGCAAGGATGGTCAAGGTGTTCCTGTTGGCGTGGGGCAACCGAGCCTGTTGATCGATGAGCTGACTATTGGCGGTACGGCGGTCTAATTAGAAGGTCAGAGGCTTAAGCCGCTCCCCTTATTCCAGTTCAAAACCTGCGGTTTAGGCGGTTGTTGTGGCGCTAAAGCTGGCGCTAAAGGCAGTTCAGGCTTCGTGACTGGGGGGTGTTGGGACACTGTAACGGTTTCTGTTGCTGTTTTTTGCTTAATTTCAGGGGGCGCAGAAACAGTTGGTTTTATCATGTGCCGTAATTGATTTAAGACAGACTGACAAATAATCAAATCGTTCTCACTGATTGCCTGTTCTGGGTTCTCTCCAAAAGAAAGAGGCTCAGCTTCTTCACTTTCTAACATGAAGCGGCCCGCATTGGTCAAATCGATAATCCATGACCTTTGATGATCGGGGTTGGGTAAACGGACAACCAAATCACGGGCAAGCAAATCATTGACGGTCCGTTGAATATGCTGGCGGCCAACGGACAATCGTCGCGCAATACGGGGCACAGCGTGCGGTCCGCATTCATTAAGACAGGTTAAAACTTGGATCATTGCATTGCTGAGCGCTGATTTCCCTTGTCCACCCTGACTTAAGCGGGTGTTGCGTACCAGCAAACGCGCCAGAGATTGCACGTCCTGCGCAATAGATTGTAACGATGGTGTGGTGTGGTGGTCGTACCCAAATGCGTTCATATGACACCTTTAATTCATTTTGACACCCAAGGCGTCAAAATGACGCAGTAAAATTACGAGGCATCTAAATGACACTTTAGGTGTCAAAAATTAAGAATTCGTTGTGAAGGGACGAAATGCTAGATTAACGAATTAGTATGCGTATTCCTGAAAGACGGGATCGATGGATTGAGCCCACCGTCCATTATAAGCCGCAAGAAGGCTTTCCGCTGGGGACATACCGGATTCGGCTATTTGGAATAACGGACGCAAGAAATGCGTTTCATCAAGGCCCACATTATCCAAACGCGCCCGATTGCTGAGACCCGTACGGGCAATACATAAAACGTCTTTGGTTAGATCTTGTAACGTTCCATTACGGAACGGGGTCTGCAACGCCATTCTAGGTACTTGATTGCGTAAGTGCTCATGTTCTTCGGGTGTCCAGTCAGCGATTAGATCAACGGCGGCTTGTCGGGCATCCGTATCATAAAGCAATCCCGTCCAAAATGCAGGCAAGGCACAAAGACGTGCCCACGGACCGCCATCGGCACCGCGCATTTCCATATATTTTTTCAGACGAACTTCGGGAAATACGGTGGTTAGATGATCTTCCCAATCTTTCATGGTTGGGAAATGCCCTGGGTAGGCGGGTAACTCTCCGCGCATGAAATCACGGAACGATTGTCCGGACGCGTCGATGTAGACGCCGTTGCGATAGACAAAATACATGGGTACATCCAGCATGTAGTCCACATAACGTTCAAACCCAAAACCATCTTCGAAAACAAAGGGTAAAATACCACAACGATCCGGGTCCGTATCGGTCCAGATATGGCTGCGAAAGCTCAGAAAATCATTGGGTTTTCCATTGCGGAACGGTGAATTGGCCCATAGTGCCGTTGCAACAGGTTGTAACGCCAATCCAATGCGGAACATATCAACCATTGTTTCTTCTGAATCGAAATCCAGATTGACCTGTACTGTGCAGGTGTTTTGCATCATATCCAAACCAAGGGTACCTTGTTTGGGCATGTAATCGCGCATGATTTTGTAGCGGCCTTTCGGCATCCAAGGAATACCTTCTGATTGGTCTTCGGGACGATAACCCAAACCAACAAAGACAATACCCAACTCGCTGGCAATGGATTTAACTTGTGCCAGATGTTCATGAACTTCGATGCAGGTTTGGTGAATGGTATCAAGGGGCGCACCGGATAATTCAACCTGTCCAGCGGGTTCCAGCGATACCGTACTGCCATCGTCTTTCAGCAGGGCAATAATTTTATCGCCTTCCATAATGGGGGACCAACCAAAACGCTGCAAACCTTCAAGAAGGGCGCGAATGCCAGAGGGACCTTCATAGCTAAGCGGTTTCAAGCTATCACGGTGGTAGGCAAACTTTTCGTGTTCCGTGCCAATACGCCATTTATTGGCGGGTTTGCAGCCGGACGCCAGAAAATCAACAAGTTGTTGTTTGTCGGTAATGTAGTCTGCTGTTTCTTGCGTGTCTGCCATCGGGAGCACCTTATTTTCTCTATAGGTTATATTTATCGTTAGGTTGTTATTGTTCCAAAAGATGGTCAGCGCAAGCGAGAATTGCAAGTATCACCGACAATTGATTGCCAACAGGCCAGCGCCGCCAACGCGGCGGTTTCCGCCCGTAAAATTCTTGGTCCCAACCCGATGCCAATTGCGAAGGGTAAAGTTTTCAAAATTACAAGCTCCTGCGCAGAGAACCCCCCTTCAGGACCAACTAAAAACCCATCCTTTATAGGATGCTCATTATCTGAGTCTTGCAACAAAACCGCCGCCAACGGTTGGCCCTTACCTGTTTCATCCAGATACAATAAACGCCGGGTTTGATCCCAATCGGCAATCAGATCGTTGAGGGCAATAGCCGCATCAACGGCGGGGACGCTCAGACGTTCGCATTGTTCCGCGGCTTCAATGGCGCTCGCCTGTAGGCGTTCGCGGTTTATGCGAGCTACATCGGTGTTTTGGGTTAAAATAGGGAGAAGCCGTGACACACCAAGTTCGCATGATTTCTCAACCAGAAAATCCATGCGGGATTTTTTAAGCGGCGCAAAAGCTAACCATATGTCCGGTTCACCATTTTGGGGCCGAAGTTGTTTTTGGACAGATAACAGACAGCTAGATTTGCTGGCATCAATAATTTTGCAGACCCATTCGCCTTCATGGCCATTAAAGACAATGACATCATCACCCACCCCCCGCCGCATAACACGGATAAGATAATGCGATTGGTCCTTGGACAAGGCGAGGGTTGACCCTTGTGTTATTGTTGCGCAAACAAATAACCGGGAGGCTGATTTCTGGATACTTATCATGTATTATTGTACCTGATATTTTGAAAAAAGGGTGCTATTTATAACAAATCACAGTATGCATGCACCATGACGAATGACACATCAATCAAAGATAAAATTTCCGCGAGTGATATCCCACGGGATAGTTGGGTCGATCGGTATGCGCCGCAAATCCTTCGACCCTATCTGCGCTTGTCCCGACTGGACCGACCGATTGGTACGTGGTTATTGTTATTACCATGTTGGTGGAGCATGGCGCTTGCCAATATTGCCAGTAACGGTGGTTTGCCCGACCCCCAAATGATGGGGTTGTTTGCTCTGGGTGCCTTGGTCATGAGGGGGGCTGGGTGCACCTTAAACGATTTGGTCGATCGAGATTATGATGGCCGGGTCGCCCGAACCGCAACCCGTCCGATCCCCAGTGGAGATGTCAGTGTAAAACAAGCCATTGCATATTTGATTGTGCAATTGCTGATTGGTTTATTGGTAATGCTACAGTTCAATACCTATACCATTGCGCTTGGTATTTCATCGCTGGCATTGGTGGCGATCTATCCATTTGCCAAACGCTTCACCTATTGGCCGCAATTTGTTTTGGGGCTGACATTTAATTGGGGTGCCTTACTGGGTTGGACCGCCATTCAAGGAAGTCTCGCTTGGCCTCCCGTCATACTATATATAGCGGGGGTTGCTTGGACCCTTGGTTACGATACGATCTACGCCCATCAAGATAAAGAAGACGACGTTCTAATTGGGGTGAAATCAACGGCTCTGAAATTCGGCGCGGCGACAAAAAAATGGCTCGCGTTGTTTTATACCCTTACCAGCGCATTGATTATTTATAGCGTTTATATGATCAATCCGTCTTGGCCATTTTATGGATTAGTGCTGCTCGCCATTATGCATTTAGGATGGCAAATAATGGCGGTGAATATTGATGATCCGGATAAATGTATGATTATTTTTAAATCCAACCGCGATTTTGGTCTGATCTTATTCGTCGCCTTGGTCTTTGGCTCTATGCCGATTTAATAAACTCAGTTTGTCGTAATAATATCATAATCTTCGTGATGAAATTCGATAACATCAACGTTCAATAAATCGGTTCGAGTTTGACGAATATCGTGATCTTCAAAAGATTGAGTAATAAAATCGGTAAGGCTTAATTCAGGGGCCATAGTCGTTCGGGCGTGATCTTGTATTTCAAGTTGAGCAAGGGCGGACCATTGTCGGTTCTGGGCTGTAATTTCAGCCAGCGGCACAGGCGCACCGTTTACACCCAAAGCGCCACGACTGGATAAATAAACAAAAACATGATCCAGAGCAGGCCCGTTTTCAATTGCCGCCTCGATGTTATTTAATCGACAAAAATGATAATTCTCGCCGGGAATTTCTGTCTTATGCATATCCAGCAATTGATCGTCATCCAACCAGTTTATGAATAAAGATACTTCCGTATCAGGGGCGGGATATAAGGTCGCCGGAATTGAACCATAGCCCGTAAAATGCGTGGAATAGACACTGTCAAAATGACTTAATTTTATTTTTGTGACGGGGATGAAATTTTTGTCCGGATCAGGAAACTTCCGCGCCAATTGTTGTGGTGACAAATTAGAGCCCACAGCCAGCACAGGCGTGCGGTTTTCTAAATCCTCCAGATGCCGTTCATCTGTGACAAGTTTATGATTGCCCCGCTCCATCACATAGGATCGATCCGGAATTTGATAAGGATATTGGCTGGCTCGGTAATAGGGGTCGTTTAACATTCAAGATAGATAGACGCTGATATCAACATCGTCGATCTGTTTTGGATCAAGGAATTGATCGGCGTAGTCCTGATAGATACCCGATGATAAAAACAGCTCAAAGAGTTCACCATCAATATGCGCATCTTTTTTCATGAATGACATAATTTTGATACAAGCACTTAAAGGTTTTGGTTCTTTGTAAGGTCGATCTGCAGCGGTCAGGGCCTCGAAAATATCGGCAATGGCCATCATTCGAGCCTCTACATTCATTTGTTCGCGCTTCAGTTTTTTAGGATATCCTGTGCCGTCCATTTTCTCGTGATGACCGCCTGCGTATTCCGGAACTTTCTTCAGATGTTTCGGGAACGGTAATTGTTCCAGCATGATAATCGTCTGTACAATATGGTCATTTATTTTAAAGCGCTCTTCTTCGGTCAGGGTGCCCCGCGCAATGGACATATTATAAATTTCGCCCAAGTTCTCGCGGAACTTTGGAATGTCCATATCAAAGTCAAAATCGTTACCCTTTTCGTAAAGCGCGGTTTCGCCTTCTTCACGGTGGGTGATTTGATCCGGTCGATCCATGAGCAGAAATTCTTGAACGGGTAAGGGGCGCGCCTGATCGACGCCAAAGCGTTTCAGCTCCTCGGCGGACAGGCCAATGCGACGATCAAAGGTACGCATCCAGGGAATGGAAGCGATCTCTTGTACCCGATCGATTTTCTCAGGGGCCATAAATTCACCCCCAACATTGCATTCGGCAATAAAGCCGTAATCATCATCCAGCTTGGCACATTTGTCTTTGAAGGTTTGTTCCAGTGTGTCTTTGTCACCGCCAGCAATAACGGCTTTCAAATACTCAATTTCGTAATCGCGTTTCACCACCTCAAAACGGGTGCGAATTTCGTGCAAGCGGTTATAGATGGTCTCTAACTTGGTGGCTTTATCAACCACATATTCCGGTGTGGTTACTTTACCGCAATCATGCAAGGCGGCGGCGATTTCAATTTCTTCGCGTTTTTCCGTGGTCAGAGTGTAATCCGCAAATGGACCTTCGGTGGCTTTGGTGGCCGCATCAACCATCATCATGGTCAATTCTGGCACACGCTGGCAATGGCCACCCGTGTACGGTGATTTGGCATCAATGGCAGACGAGATCAGATTAATGAAAGAGCGGAAAAGTTTTTTCTGGGCTTCTAACAACAACGCATTTTCAAGCGCAACGGCGGCTTGCGATGTCAACGCTTCAATCAGTGGAACGATGTTATCATCAAACGGGATAACCTCGCCCGTGTCGTTATCTTTTGCGTTCAATAATTGCAGCACACCGATGACATCTTGTTCATTATTGACCATGGGAACGGCCAGAACGGATTTGGTACGATAGTCATTATTGGCATCGAAGGCCTTGGCACCAGAGAAATCAAAGTCTGTGGAATCATAGGCATCGGGAATATTGACCATTTGTTTTTCGTTGGCAGCATAGGCCGCGATGTTGGAATCGTTGTTTTCCCCGGTTTCTATATTCATAAGGCTTAAGGGGGGAATGGGGATATCGATACCCGTTGTCCCGCCCATGGCGATATTGAGTGAATCCGTGCGCATAATGGTGAATTTAAGCTGGTCTTCTTCCGTTCGTAGATAGAACGTGCCACCATCGGCGTTGCAGATATCCTTGGCTTCCAACAAAATCCGTTCCATCAGACGCGCATTATCGCGTTCTGCTGATAGGGCAATGCCGATCTCGATCAATCGCCGGAAATTGGCTTCGCTTATGCTGTTTTTTACGCCCTCGGTAGCAAATGATGTAGACATTTTGACTATCTTTATTCTGGCTTTATTCTGGCATTTTAACAGAACTTATTCGACACGTAATTATGTTTAGATACAAGAGGCTATAGTGATTTTATAATGGTTTCAACAAGAACCGAACTAAGTTATGAGTTTTCCTAGTTATTTTCTGATATTTTTTATAAGTAATTGATTTATCTTAGACGAATTATGGTAAAAGATATTAATAAGACACTTTTTTGTACCTTAATATTTGCGAGACATTTATACTAATGGCCTTTTCATCTCTCCGAGACTTCATCGCCTATCTTGAAAGCAACAATGACCTGGTTCGGGTTTCTGAACCCGTATCGACGTACCTTGAGATGACAGAAATTCAAACCCGGGTCATCGCCGAAGGCGGCCCCGCCATATTGTTTGAAAACGTGGTTGATAAGGATGGCAAACCACAAGACATGCCGGTGCTGGTCAATTTATTTGGCACCGTGGAGCGCGTGGCACAAGGAATGGGTCTGAAAGGACATGCACCGGACGGCCTACGTGAAATCGGCGAAACGCTTGCCTTCTTGCGTCAACCCGAACCGCCGGGCGGCTGGCGTGAAGCGCTCGATATGATGCCATTGGTCAAAAAAATCATGGCCATGAAACCCAAAACCGTCAGCAAGGCCCCCTGTCACGATATCGTGCTGACGGGCGATGATGTGGATTTATCGAAATTACCCATCCAGAGCTGCTGGCCGGGCGAGCCCGCGCCTTTGATCACGTGGCCGCTTGTAGTAACCCAAGGGCCGGAAGCGGACGATCCTTCTGGTGATAAACGCGACAGCTTTAATCTGGGCATTTACCGCATGCAGGTCACGGGCAAGAATACCACCCTCATGCGCTGGCTTAAACATCGTGGTGGGGCGCAACATCATGCCCGGTGGAAGGATAAACGAGTTGACCCCATTCCGGCGGCGGTTGTGTTGGGGGCGGACCCCGGCGTGATTCTGGCCGCCGTAACCCCGGTGCCCGATACCCTATCGGAATATCAATTCGCGGGACTACTGCGCGGGGAAAAGGTCGAGCTGGTGGATTGTAAAACTGTTCCGCTGAAAGTTCCCGCTCAAGCAGAAATCGTCCTAGAGGGATATGTGTCGCTCGAAGAGTACGCGGGCGAAGGCCCCTACGGCGATCACACCGGGTATTATAATTCGGTCGAGGATTTTCCGGTCTTTACCATTACCGCCATCACCATGCGCCGCGACCCCATATATCTATCGACCTATACCGCGCGTCCACCGGATGAGCCCTCCATATTGGGCGAGGCGCTGAACGATGTCTTTGTGCCCTTATTCACCCAACAATTCCCCGAGGTGGTTGATTTCTGGTTGCCGCCGGAAGCGTGTTCGTATCGCGTTGCGGTTGTCTCTATGAAAAAAGCCTACCCCGGTCATGCCAAGCGGGTCATGTTGGGGGTGTGGTCTTACTTGCGCCAATTCATGTACACCAAATTTGTCATCATCGTGGACGAGGACATCAATGCGCGCGATTGGAACGATGTGATCTGGGCGATATCCACCAACGTGGACCCGGCCCGTGATGTGACCATGATTGAAAACACCCCCATCGATTATTTGGACTTCGCCTCACCGGAGTCCGGGTTGGGCTCAAAAATGGGTGTCGATGCCACCACCAAAATGGAACCCGAAACCAAACGCGAATGGGGCACCAAAATTTATATGGACGATGATGTGATTGAAAAGATCACAAGCAACTGGAAAAAACTGGGCCTGCCAGGCTCCGGCAAATCAATTTGGAAGAAAGATTGATTCTATTAATGTGCAACTTTTAAGTTTATGGTTTAATAAGTTCTTTGTGAACTGTATTTAATCAAGATGCATAAAGGCAGTTATATGTTCCGGGTAGCTTTGATCGTTTTTATAGTTGCAACCCAACCTGTAAATGCACAATCTACGTTCTTTACTGAACCATGTAATGGTGATTTGATTAATAAATTAGATACAGTGATAAATAGGTACGAAATTGCAACAGATTGGCCATCAGAACGTAGAGCCGATATTCCAAGACTTTTAGGTTCAAGGCATGCCTTTTGTATTGACCGTTTAATTATAGCGGCTGAAAACATGGAGTTCACTAATAGGTCATGGTCAGTAAATTCCTTAGTTCAAGTAATACACGAATTACAATGGGTCCAAAAATTACTTAGGAGCGACCTTAAAGATATCTATGAACAAGCTAAAAGCTATGAAAAAATATCCACAAAAGAAAACACTAAAATCATCAACTCAACAGCACAGGTAATAGCTCTTAGCCTTTTTCAATTGTTAAATAAACTTAAATATCTCCCTGTGATGTTTGATTATGCCCAAAATACTATTAAAGATTTTGGCTACATAACTCCTTTAGAACAAATAGCCAACGGTGAATATATGCCTGCAATGATGGACGCAGCAAGACGTCATTTGGAAGGCGATGGGATCAATAAAAACCTAGGAAAGGCTTATTATTGGATGACCCGAATAATAGCTGCGCAAGGGGATATCTCTTCAATAATTGTTTATTCCCCAGAGCAATTATTTAAGATTATGACTGATGAAGACAACAAAAGTTTATTAGAGCACCGGCAATTATATGGTAGATCAAAGTGGCTTTGATAATTCCCTGAGTATTTTAATTCCAAACGGGCCTGATAGAAATCGTTTAAGAAAGAGTCCCTATCAGATCAGGTCTAGAGTTTTTTTTAATTGTATTTGTCGGTGTGGCTCTCTTCTTCAGATCTAAGATTTAAATTTTTAATCTGTTGGAAGACCAATTCTTCTCTTTTCTTCTCTAATTTTTCAATTTTCTTTGGTAACTCCGTTTCAAGTTTTTTTATTTTAAGACTTGAGCTTACACTATATGCCGATGAAGCAGCGCTTATACCTGCTCCAATACCCTTTGCAACTGGATGTGGTATCCCGATTGCAACTTCACCTCCGGCAATAGCAGCAAAACCAGTTACCGTTGACGAAGATTTTAAGAACTCGATATCTGAGATGTCCTTCTTAATTTCAATTTCAAGTTTATTTATTGCTGAATCCAAATTAAGAATCTTAATTTCATTAGCTGAAATTTTATCCTGAAGCACTCTTCCTTCAAGAAATTTTTTTGGATCATCAGTCTCCTGAGTCCTGTTTTGAGAGTTACTCGCGCCATCTTGTTGGGCTTGCCCGGTTAGCGGGATTGAACCTGAAAATGTGTTATTCGACTCCGGTGTGGATATTCTTGATTGAATACTTTCTAGTAATTTTTTTCGTCTGCTTCTTTCCTTTTGCCTTTACGTTTAAATCTCTCTACCTCGATTTTGGCTTGTCGTTGCTGCTCTTCCTCCGTTTTTCTTTTGACTTCTCGTTCGAATCTTTCTGTTTCTATTCTAGATTGCCGTTGCTGTTCAGTTTTTACCTTTGCCTGTTCTCTGGTTTTGGCTTCTTCATGTCGGATATTGTCACGCTGGGCAATGCGTTGTTTTTCAGTGCCTTCGTTTTGCTCCAACCAAAATTCCATTAACCCGGTATCGGGATTACGGGTGCCAGAACCGCCGTGATCTTTTAGGTGTTGGGCCTCTGCCGGAGAGATGTGAGCGAGCACCGTGTCGCCATTGCGCCCTTTGCGTTGAAGGAGTTGGGCGACCTGCATTAGGTTTGAACGGCTGGTACCCCGTGCTTGCATCTCCTCTAGAACCTTGGCGTGTAGCGAGATCGCGCGGGTCGGGTCACAGGTGCAGAGTTGCTCCATAAAGTCGTGATATTCATCAAGGGGTTTTTGAGATTCCGTGCAGAGGGTCTCGGCGTAAAGCTGGGGGTACATGCCATCATTTGTAGTCTTCCTTATGGCTTTCACAGATCGCTGATTGGCGCTGTAGTGCTCATTAATGATAGTGGGCGCCGTTTGAAAGGCTAGGTATACGGGGTAACGGTAGAGCTTTGAGTTTGTCGTCGGCTTATGTTTATTCATTCTGGTCTCCTGTGTTTAATCCAGTGGCTAAAAACAAAAAAACCGCCCCCGAGTGTTCGGAGGCGGCGTGTGGGTATTTAGACAAAAAAACAGGACAGCCCCGATTTGCTCGCAGGTGTCCTCTTTCGCTACAGACAATAAAACATGATTATTTCCATATTTCAGGGATAATTATCTTATTAAGAGACTTAAAGCTGATTTATCACCAGTGCTCTATGACGTCATCAAACAAAATGCCCACCGCGCAGCGGTTGACCTAGGAGCGGTTGCGCCGTAGGTTCCCTCTCGTTTTATTTTTAAATCTTTAGAGAGTGGTATAGTCCATGTCTGATATGTCTGAGCTGAGAAGTTTTTCCGAAAAATCCAACGCGTGGCCTTTTGCCGAAGCACGCGAAGTATTGAAGCGTATCGGGAATAAGACACCAGAGAAGGGCTATGTCCTGTTCGAGACCGGATACGGTCCTTCGGGTTTACCCCATATTGGCACCTTTGCCGAAGTTGCGCGGACATCCATGGTGCGGCATGCCTTTGCTCAACTCAGCGATATTCCGTCAAAGCTGTTTGCCTTTTCCGATGATATGGATGGCTTACGCAAGGTGCCGGACAATGTGCCCAATCATGAATTGCTGACCCAGCATTTGAACAAACCGCTGACCGAGGTCCCCGATCCGTTTGGCACCCATGAGAGCTTTGGTCATCATAACAATGCGCGTTTACGGGCGTTTTTGGACAGCTTTGGTTTTGAGTACGATTTCAAAAGCTCTACCGATATGTATACAAGCGGCGTGTTCGATAAGGCGCTGTTGAATGTCCTGAGCAATTACGAGAAAGTCATGGCGATCATGTTGCCGTCTTTGCGCGAAGAACGCAGCCAGACATACAGCCCGTTCATGCCCATCGATCCCGATACGCGCCATGTATTGCAGGTCCCTGTATTAGAAACAAACGCGGACGCAGGCACCATTGTATATGAGAATGCAGCAGGTCAAAAAATCGAGACCCCTGTGACTGGTGGGCACTGTAAATTGCAATGGAAACCCGATTGGGCCATGCGGTGGCACGCGCTGGATGTAGACTATGAAATGTCGGGCAAGGATTTAATCGACTCTGTGAAGCTGTCGGGTCGAATTTGTCAGGCGCTCGGATCGAAAGATCGGGTTGGTTTTTCTTACGAGCTGTTCCTAGACGAAAACGGCGAGAAGATTTCCAAGTCGCGTGGTAATGGTTTGGCCGTTGAAGAATGGTTACGCTACGCCCCGCCGGAAAGCCTGTCTCAGTTTATGTACGCAAAACCAAAAACCGCCAAGCGGTTGTTCTTTGATGTGATCCCAAAGAATGTGGATGAGTACCTGACTCACGTTGAAAAATATCCGGGTCTGGAACCTGCGAAACAAATTGAAAGCCCGGCGTGGCATATTCATGGCGGCAACCCACCCCATGAGAGTGCGCACATCAGCTATAATATTTTGCTCAATTTGGCCAGCGTGTGTCACACCGAGGACAAAGCCGTGTTGTGGCATTTCATCAGCCGTTACCGTCCGGATGCGACGCCAGAGAACGCCCCGATTTTGGATAAGTTGGTGGAATACGCCATCAACTATTATCAGGACTTCGTGCGCCCCAATAAAAAGTTCCGCAGCCCAACGGACGCGGAAATAGTTGCCATTAAAGATTTGGTTGAAAAATTAAAAGAGCTGCCCACAGACTCAGACGCGTCAGACATTCAGACCGTGGTTTATGAGTTTGGCAAACTTGAATTGTTCCCCTCCATCCGTGATGGCTTTAAAGCACTTTATGAAATTCTGTTGGGCCAGAGCGAAGGACCGCGTATGGGGTCATTCATTGCCCTCTACGGCATTGAAGAATCTATTGCGCTGATGGAGCGTGTTCTGAACGGTGAAGATTTAAGCGCTTAAGCGCAAGTCTTTGCCCAATCAAAATAGAGTGTGCGGGCCCGGGCATAAACCGGGCCTTCATCAAACGTGCGGTCTTCAATTTTGGTGCACGGCATGACCTTAGAATAATTAGCGGTACTGAAAATCTCGTCGGCATCCAACAGCTCATCAAAATCGATGACGCGTTCGATAACCTCCCTGCCGTCATCTTGTAATAATTTAATAACACGCTGGCGGGTGATGCCGTTTAGGAACGTGCCATTGATCGCCGGGGTATGAACGATACCGTCTTTCACCATGAACAAATTGGTGAAGGAAAACTCAGCCACATTACCATTGGGGTCTAGCATGACGGCGCAGTCGTACCCGCGTTTGGCGGCGGCACGAACGCTGCGCTGCACGTTGGGATAGAGGGCGGCTGTTTTTGCATCGGTGGGGGCGGTGTCGCGTGATGGTCGGCGGAACCGGGTAAGGCATGCGGTGAAGCCTTTTGGCTCTGGCATGGGGGCGGCGCAGACGCTGATTATAAACCTTGTGGCATCGGTCTCACCCCCAAAAAAATGTTCGCGCATGTAAAACAGCGGACAGATGTAAAGTGCTGTATCCTTGTTGAATTTTGCAATGCCTTCACGGGCGAGGGCCTCGATCTCCTCAGCCGTGATGGCGGGTTCCATGCCCAAAGTAAGGGCGGACCTAATCGCCCGCGCGCAATGTCGGTCCAGATCGGGGGTTGCGCCACCAAAGGATCGCGCCCCATCAAAAACCGATGAACCCAACCACACACCATCGTCCATTGGTCCCAATGCCGGTGCATTACCGGGGACCCATTCTCCGTCAATGTAGCTGATTGTGTATCCGGGTTCACCTAATTTAGGCATGATGGAGAAGCTCCTGAAGTGGGGAAGTTAATGGAAAGCGACGGTTATTTTATTGGCTGGCCCAAACAATACGGGCGACCCAATCTACGTCCTCTTCATCCAGTACGCGATCTTCGTGATCAGAATTGATCGACAGCAACTCTACCTTGTTACTGGTGCGGCGTTTTAATTGCTTTGCTAGGATTTCGCCTGCTGTCGTCTTAACGACAACCCGATCACCACGTCGTAAACCCGCTTCGGGTGAGACAATAATCATATCACCATCACGGTAGACAGGTTCCATGCTATCGCCGCTGATTTCCAGGGCGTAGGCATGGTTGTCACCGACCTCGGGGAACGGAATTTCATCCCATGATCCACCCGCGGGGAAGCCGGAATCATCAAAAAAGCCATTGTTACCAGCTTGCGCCATGCCCAGTAAGGGGATGTTTTTATAGATACCGCCGGACTTTGAATCACCGATATAGGAAATAAACTCGCCCAGAGTAGCCCCGGTGGTATTGAGGACTTTCGAAACACTTTCCGTGCTTGGCCACCGCAATTTGCCCTCATTGGTCATGCGTTTACTTTTATTAAAGGTGGTCGGATCAAGTCCTGCCTTGCGCGAGAGCCCCGATGCCGAAAGGCCATGTTCCATCGCCAATCGATCGATGGCTGCCCAAATGTCTGCATGTTTTAACATGGGAACATTGTCATATAGGACAGGTCGTAAGTCATTAGGAAGATAATCTATTTTACAGGAATATATATTGACTTAAGAATAATTACTGATATATAGGTAATATATCAGTTAATTAGGATTTATTGAATGGTTAAACGACAACGATATGTGAACCGTGGCCTTGCGGAAGAACAACATAATTTATTTAACACTGCCGAGGAAGCTTGGTTTTGGTTCGCAAGGTGCCAGCGGTTGCGGGGTGACAATGCAAAGAATGATAAAAATTCATCGCCTTTATCGCGTCCTTGTGAACCGGACGATATTTACCGTGAGACCCTGCGATTACACCGCACGCACATCATACATAGCAGACATTTACAGGTTCTAGCCAAGTATGGATTAGCCGAATGCCCGCCTGATTCTCGTCTTTCAGATGAGAAGACGGCCCTTATTCTATGGCGAGAAGCATTGGATGCTTTAAGCGTCCCTCTGCGCAAGAAAAAAATAGTTATTATCGATTAAGTCACTAGTAAATATGTGGCAAAACTAGCTTTATGGACATAGTGGTTAAAAGAAAATTCCATGGAAATCAACAATCGTAAAGCCGTTGTGGTCTTTTCAAACCAGAATGCAATCCCTTGGTTAGGGTTCTTAAGTAAGGGGTTCCGCCATTGTTTTATCGTTGTTGAAACGGGTGCCGGATGGGCCGTTATTGACCCGCTCTCCAATATCATGAAAGTCGACAACCTGAGTGATCTTCCTGCTCATGACCTTGTCGATTGGTACCGTTCACGCGGTTATCGTGTGTTGGTTGCCACAGTTCTGGCTCCAAAAATGCAGGTTGCCCCATGGGCGCTTTTTACCTGCGTGGAAGTGGTGAAAAGAATATTAGGCATACAGGCAAGATGGGTTCTTACACCTAAACAATTGTGGAATTTCCTCTTAAATGAAAATAATCCTTGACAAATGAAAATAGTCATGCAATTCTGTCTTTAGCGAAAGAGGACAATTGTGTCCAAAACCCGGCGTCCACCAACGCCGGGTTTTTTTATGCCTGAACTCTAGGTTTTGAGAAACCATTGTTCTGGTAATCCAGATCCAGAAGGAGAATGACTCATGGGAGGTTTGTTAAAACCATCAACACCCCAACCCTTACCAATGCCCGAACCCACACCTGTTGATACAACGGCAGAGGACGAAGAGAAGAGACGGATAGACTTAATCAATCGACGCAAACGCGGTCGTCGCGGTTTGATCACCACATCAGAGGGTGGATTACTTGGATTGAATGATATCTCTAGCCGACAAAAAACGTTACTGGGGGATTGATCATGCAGCATAAAATTAAATCAGCAACCGACGAAAAGACAGATACAGAAGTCAGTTTAACGGTGGTAGAGAACTATCGTCGCGCGGTTGAACGTCGTGCACTATGGGAAAGCTTATGGGGTTTCTCGTGCTGGAATCGCGGTGACCCTAATCGCGCCAAATTACTGATGTTAAAAAAACAACCGGTCACGGATAGAACAACGGGCAAAAGGCTGAAAAATACTAACCAGGCCTTCATGTCCTGTTTGCGGGTTGCCCGTCGTGCCATGGCCGGCACCCTCAAAGATAACACCCATGGCGCCACCCATTATCACCATAAAGATATCAACCCAACTTGGTCCCGTGGACGGACCCCATGCGCAGAAATCGGTGCCCATTATTTTTACAACAATGTTGAATAATAAGATTTTTAACAAAGTTAAATAATAGGATTTTTAATAACATTAAATAATCAAATTTTTAACAACATTTTATGAAAGCATAAATAGCACACAGAAAGGAAACCTCAAAATGTTAAGCCTCCTCTCCGCCGTCGCAGGACCTATCCTGGGCGGCCTTTTTAATGTCATCGACCAAGCCGTCGAAGACAAAGACCAAGCCGTCAAGATCAAAGCCGCCCTGCAAGAACGCGTCCTCACTGGACAGATGAAAGAGCTCGAAATCGCCGCCAACATCATCGCGGCCGAAGCCAACGGCGAAAGCTGGTTACAGCGTAACTGGCGGCCTTTGCTTATGTGCCTGTTCGGTATTATCATCGCCAATAACTATCTCATTGTTCCCTTGTTCGGCACCCCCACCGCCGACATTCCACCCGACATGTGGGACCTGCTCAAGCTCGGTATCGGTGGTTACGTCGTGGGCCGCTCCGCCGAAAAAGCCTTGAAGGTCCATTCGTCGCGGCGCGACGGGCGGTCGGTGCCCGACGGGCGGTCTGGGTCGCGGGAATAATGATCACTGAGAATTAGATCGACAATTTTTTACATAAAGGAATATTACTATGAATAATGATAACATATTTGTGGCCTTCCGACCCGCTCCCACCATCCGGGGCGACTACTACAGCTCTAACGGGCGACAGGTGCACTCCTTGCTCAAGCGATCCGACTGTGGATTGTATCCCGAGCTCTACGCCGAGGGTCTTTGCAAACCGGATGCTACTGGCTTTAACAAAGCCCTCGGAGAATATCATGACTTAAGTAGAGGGAAAATTCCTAAAAGCATTGGTTTGCCTTCAACGGTAATAAAATCATATTATGATTATGACGATGCTCGGAAAAGTTCAGAATTATTTGCGAATGAATTAAACCGCTCTTTAAAAATATTGCATGAGAAACAAAATAAACATCAAGATATAAGTGATAAAATTAAAGACTTATATCGATATTAACGTAAATATGAGGATTCAAATTTCATATTTTCTGTACATTATAAAAAGGTATTGTTGATGTGAACACAAAAAAATTATTTATATTTATATTTATATGCATGCAGTTTTCCATAAATATAAGCAAGGCAAATGAAGTGGGTTTAGTCTTTTTACCAAAAGAATCTTATCTTGCAATGGGAGGTGTTGATCAGAGCCGTTATATATCAGGAATGCTAGATGCATTGTACTATATTCATAAATTGGACAGTATTGATGATCGTATAATGAAATGTATCTTTTATGATAAAAATTCTTCACATATATTAGTTTCATGGATGGTTGCTAATTATGATTTCTTAAAAATGGAAGAAAACCATGAGAAGTTAAAGGGTTCTATCGTAGAAACATTCATAAAAAACATGAATATTAGTTGCCCGTAAATTGCCTGTTAGAAATAAAAATTATTAATAGAATGGCTATGTAATAATTAAATTGGCTGCCCAGTTCTCCCTAGGCGATCTTTTTAATGTCATCGACCAAGCCGTCAAGATCAAAGCCGCCCTGCAAGAACGTGTCCTTATCGGACAAATGAAAGAGCTCGAAATCGCCGCCAGCATCATCGCGGCCGAAGCCAACGGCGAAAGCTGGTTGCAGCGTAACTGGCGACCCCTGCTTATGTGCCTGTTCGGTATTATCATCGCCAATAACTATCTCATTGTTCCCTTGTTCGGCACCCCCACCGCCGACATTCCACCCGACATGTGGGACCTGCTCAAGCTCGGTATCGGTGGTTACGTCGTGGGCCGCTCCGCCGAAAAAGCCTTGAAGGTCCATTCGTCGCGGCGCGACGGGCGGTCGGTGCCCGACGGGCGGTTTGGGTCGAGGGAATAATGAATACTGAGAATCATCCCAACAACTATCTTATCGTTCCGTTGTTTGGTATCACTGACTTAATCAAAAAATATTGATTTTTTAAACGCATAAGACTATTTACAACCCGTCACTATATAGAGGAGAGACACCATGAAACGCCGCACGCTTCCAAAGCGGCGAAATCCGGCGGCGACGGTTGTGCGAAAGTTTACGCCAAAACGCATTCCCTCGGCCCGTGATTATCGCCGATATGACAAACATAAAAGCCGTCCCGATATTGATAATCGAGACGGCTTTTTTTCTTGTATGTTGTTTGGCGGATTTATTTAGCACTGATCTTTTCCAAAATTTCCCGTGCGGCGGTGGGAATGTGAGTGCCGGGTCCGAAAATTGCGCTGACCCCTTTATGTGTTAGGAAATCATAATCTTGCGCCGGGATCACACCGCCCACAACCACCATAATATCATCGGCGCTTTGTGCACTTAGGGCGTCGATCAGTTTAGGCACCAGAGTCTTATGACCGGCGGCCTGTGATGATACGCCGATGATGTGCACATCGTTCTCAATAGCCTCGCGCGCCGTTTCTTCCGGCGTGGCAAAGAGCGCGCCGATGTCCACATCAAACCCAATATCGGCAAAGGCCGTGGCGATAATTTTTGCCCCCCGGTCGTGGCCATCTTGTCCCATTTTAGCAACCAACATGCGGGGACGGCGACCGCTTGAATTTGCAAAATTATTGACATCTTCGCGGATGGCTAAAAATTCGGGATCGTTTTCATAGGCCGCGGCATAAACACCGGATATGGTGCTGGTAATGGGTTGGTGCCGACCGAAAATTTTTTCAAGTGCACTGGTAATTTCCCCGCCCGTGGCGCGGGCGCGGGTTGCGGTGACCGATAGATCCAACAAGTTCCCTTCACCAGATTGCGCCGCTGCTGTGAGTGCTTCTAACGCCGCGCGGCAAGCGCCCTCGTCGCGGGTTTCGCGAATTTTCTTGAGGCGGGCGATTTGATTATCGCGAACAGCGGAGTTGTCGATATCAAGAATATTCAGTTCGGCTTCGACCTCTAAGGGGTATTTGTTGACCCCAACGACCACATCCTCGACACGGTCAACGCGGGCTTGGCGACGGGCGGCGGATTCTTCAATGGCGCGTTTGGGCATGCCACTTTCTACGGCCTTGGTCATACCGCCTAAGTCCTCAACTTCGGAAATTAATTGACGCGCGGCATCGGCAATAGAGGCGGTTAGGCTTTCGACATAATAACTACCGCCTAGGGGATCGACCACATTGGTGATCCCGGTTTCTTCCGCCAGCACCAATTGCGTATTACGGGCAATACGGGCAGAAAACGGTGTCGGTAACGCAACCGCTTCATCCAGCGAGTTGGTGTGCAGACTTTGCGTGCCACCCAACACCGCCGCCATGGCTTCCACGGTGGTGCGGACAACATTGTTGTACGGATCTTTTTCCGTCAAGGACACACCAGAGGTCTGACAGTGGGTGCGCAACATTGAGGAACGCGGGTCTTTTGGATCGAACTGCGTCATTAATTCCGACCACAACAAACGGGCGGCGCGCAGCTTGGCGACCTCCATAAAAAAGTTCATGCCGATGGCAAAGAAGAATGACAGACGAGGGGCAAAGGCATCCACATCCAAGCCCTTTGAAAGGGCGGCGCGTACATAGTCCACACCATCAGCCAGCGTAAAGGCCAGTTCTTGAACCGCTGTCGCGCCGGCTTCTTGCATGTGATAACCAGAGATAGAAATGGAATTATAACGCGGCATATGGGTGGCGGTGTATTCAATGATATCGGCGACGATGCGCATGCTGGGTTCTGGCGGATAGATAAAGGTGTTGCGGACCATGAACTCTTTTAAGATATCGTTCTGGATGGTGCCGGTCAGTTTATCAGTCGAGACCCCTTGTTCTTCGGCGGCCACAATGTAGCCCGAGAGCACCGGCAGTACCGCACCGTTCATGGTCATAGAGACGCTCATTTCATCCAGCGGAATGCCGTCGAATAAAATCTTCATGTCCTCAACACTGTCAATGGCAACCCCGGCTTTGCCCACATCACCTTCAACGCGGGGGTGATCGGAATCGTAGCCACGGTGTGTGGCCAAATCAAAGGCAACAGATAGACCTTTTTGTCCCGCTGCCAGATTGTTACGGTAAAATTCGTTTGAGGCTTCGGCGGTGGAAAATCCGGCGTATTGACGAATGGTCCACGGCCGCCCGGTATACATGGTTGCCCTTGGTCCCCGGGTGAACGGTGCTAATCCCGGCATGGTATCGATACTCTCCATGCCTTCCAGATCGGCGGCTGTATAAAGTGGCTTGACTTCGATGCCTTCGGGCGTCATCCATGTGCGCTCACTCGGGGGGGTCCCCTTATATTCTTTCGTGGCGGCAGCCTGCCAATCTTTTATGCGGTCGTTCATGCGGTCTCTCCGGTAAATATGTATGTGGAAAAGAGTATACTCATTACACCGCAATGCGGAATGATTATTTTGCACATGCGAAGTATTTTATTGTCGCGAAAATCAGAAAAACACTTAAATTTCCCCTTATCCACAACAAAATGTAGCGTGGCCTGTTGCGACTTTCCACAAAACTCGGTATAAACGTCTACATCTTGTGGATTAACATAAATTAATAACAAGAACCGAATAAAATTGGTCTGCGCCCCATTTTGGGGTTCACAACACGTCATTACAGTCCGCTATAAGGGGAATAAAAAATATGTCAACGAGCAGCTTTGAATGGACACCTGAAATTATCGCTTCGCTGATTGCGTTGTGGGAAGAAGGGCTGACCACCAGTGTTATTGGAACCCGCTTAGGGATCACCAAGAACGCCGTGGTGGGCAAAGTTCACAGATTGGGATTGCCCAAGCGTCAATCCCCGATCCGCAAATCCGCCGTCAAAGCAGAAAAGCCAACCGGACAGGTTATCAAATTGGATAAACTAACCGGCGATATGTGTTGCTGGCCCGAAGGCGAGCCCGGCACCGAAGAATTCAGCTTCTGCGGAAAACAAGCTGTTGCTGAAAAGCCGTACTGCTTGGACCACTGCAAACGCGCCTATGTTCGTATCACCCGCGATGGCCGCAAAGTAGCCGTAGCCTAGTCGCCCGGCGACTACGATTCATTTGTCGCCCGGC
>CBFDBO010000022.1:0-56382 GCA_965603075.1 uncultured Rhodospirillales bacterium
CTTCGTCGTCCTCCTGGACGTGAAGCTTATCCGGGTGACGTTTTCTATCTTCACTCTCGTCTACTGGAACGTTCCGCGAAGATGGGTGATGAAGCTGGTAACGGTTCTTTAACGGCGCTGCCGGTTATTGAAACCCAAGCAGGTGACGTATCAGCCTATATTCCAACAAACGTGATCTCCATTACGGATGGTCAGATCTTCTTGGAAACGGAACTTTTCTATAAAGGTATCCGTCCTGCTGTGAACGTTGGTCTGTCTGTGTCTCGTGTGGGTTCAGCGGCGCAAATTAAAGCCATGAAACAGGTTGCTGGCTCCATTAAATTGGAACTGGCTCAGTACCGTGAAATGGCAGCCTTTGCGCAGTTCGCTTCCGATCTTGATGCCTCAACCCAGCAATTGCTGGCCCGTGGTGTTCGTTTGACCGAGTTGCTCAAACAGCCTCAGTATCAGCCAATGGCCGTTGAAGAACAGGTTGTTGTGGTTTTTGCTGGTGTGAAGGGTTTTCTGGACGGCGTTGCTGTTGCTGACGTTACGCGCTTTGAAGCTCAGTACCTTGCTGCTATTCGCTCAACGGGCGCTGATATTTTGGCAACCATCGCTAGCGAGAAAGCAATCTCGGATGACACCGATGCGAAGCTCAAAAGCTTCCTCACTGACTTCTCAAAGACCTTCGCTTAAGTTGGGTCGGAAACAGGAAATAGCTTTAACAGCCGGACTTAAAACCGATGCCTAATTTAAAAGACTTAAAAGTAAGGATCGAAAGCGTTAAATCAACGCAGAAGATCACGTCGGCCATGAAAATGGTTGCAGCTGCAAAGCTACGTAAAGCTCAGGAAGCCGCAGAAGAAGCCCGCCCTTACGCTGTGCGTATGGAACGGATGCTAAACTCTGTTGCTGCCAGTGTCGCCAATCAAGAAGGTGCCTCCCCCATGCTTGTGGGAACAGGCAAAGAGGACACGCACCTATTGATTATCTGCACAGCTGATCGAGGTTTGTGTGGTGGCTTTAACGGCTCCATCGTTCGTCAAGCACGTAAAACAATCGCGAAACTGGTTGCCGATGGCAAAACGGTCAAACTATTGTTTGCCGGACGTAAAGCCCATGACGTTATGAAGCGTCAGTATGCGGACAGTATTGTTGATGTTCTTATCGGCTTGGCCGGTAAAAAAGGTATTCAATATGTTGACGCCATGGATATGGCAGGAACAATAACGAAAATGTTTGAAGCAGGCGAATTTGACGTTTGCACCATCATCTTCAATAAGTTCCAGTCCGCCATGACACAAATCGTGACAGAACAACAACTCATTCCTTTTGCTGGCGGCGACGAAGAAGATGACGCTGAACCCGTAACAGGAGCCCAACCTGTCTACATCTACGAACCCGATGAAGACGAAGTTGTTGCTGAATTGCTTCCCCGCAATATGGGGATTCAAATTTTCCAATCCTTGCTTGAAAGCTCTGCTTCCGAACATGGATCACGGATGACGGCTATGGATAACGCGACGCGTAATGCTGGTGACATGATTGATAATCTGTCGCTGACCTATAACAGAACGCGTCAGGCATTCATTACCAAAGAATTGATCGAAATTATTTCAGGCGCTGAAGCGCTGTAAGGGGTCATTTAGACCCATCTACTAATTTACTAATTGTAAGTTAACTCAGAGGAAACAAGAGTATGGCTAGTAAGAATGTTGGCAAGATTTCCCAAATTTTGGGCGCTGTCATTGATGTGAGCTTCGTGGGTGAACTCCCGGCGATTATGAACGCTCTGGAAACAACGAATGACGGCAAGCGTCTTGTGCTCGAAGTCGCACAACACTTGGGCGAAAAAGTTGTTCGTACCATTGCTATGGATGCAACAGAAGGACTGCAACGCGGTCAGGAAGTCACCGACACGGGTGCTCCGATCACGGTTCCTGTTGGACCAGAAACACTGGGACGTATTATTAATGTTATTGGCGAGCCAATTGATGAACGCGGCCCGCTTGTAACCAAGCAAACAGCTGGTATTCACGCTGACGCACCGATCTTTGCTGATCAATCCACAGAAACAGAAATTCTTACCACGGGTATTAAGGTTGTCGATCTGATCGCCCCATACTCAAAAGGTGGTAAAGTTGGTCTGTTCGGTGGCGCGGGCGTTGGTAAGACCGTTATTATTATGGAATTGATCAACAACATCGCCAAAGGCCACGGTGGTTATTCTGTGTTCGCGGGTGTTGGGGAACGTACCCGTGAGGGTAACGATCTGTATCACGAAATGATCGAATCTGGTGTTATTGATCTTGAAGGTAACGAGTCCAAAGCGACCTTGGTTTATGGCCAGATGAATGAGCCTCCAGGAGCCCGTCTTCGTGTTGCTCTAACCGGTCTAACTCAAGCTGAATACTTCCGTGACCAAGAAGGCCAAGACGTTTTGTTCTTCGTGGATAACATTTTCCGCTTTACGCAAGCTGGTTCAGAAGTGTCTGCTCTGCTCGGTCGTATTCCTTCTGCTGTGGGTTACCAGCCTACACTCGCTACCGATATGGGCCAGATGCAGGAACGTATTACATCAACAAATAAAGGATCGATTACATCGGTTCAGGCCATTTATGTGCCTGCGGATGATTTGACTGATCCGGCACCTGCAACATCATTTGCTCACTTGGATGCCACAACCGTGCTGTCACGGTCAATCGCCGAGCTCGGCATTTACCCAGCTGTTGATCCGCTTGATTCAACCTCACGTATCCTTGATCCACGGATCATTGGTGAAGAGCACTATCACGTTGCAACAAATGTTCAGCAGATTTTGCAGACCTATAAATCATTGCAAGACATCATTGCTATTTTGGGTATGGACGAATTGTCTGAAGAAGACAAATTAACCGTTGCCCGTGCTCGTAAAATCCAGCGTTTCATGTCTCAGCCGTTCTTCGTGGCTGAAGTGTTCACCGGCTCTCCTGGGGTTTTGGTATCACTTGAAGAAACCATTCGTGGCTTCAAAGGCATCATCGAAGGCGACTACGATCACATCCCAGAAGCTGCCTTCTACATGGTTGGCACCATCGATGATGTTATTGAAAAAGCTAAAAAGATGGCTGCAGATTCAGTCTAATCTGACGTTAGCTCAGTTTAAGAGGATAGTTACATGGCCGAAATGGTTGAATTTGAACTGGTATCTCCCGAACGCCTTCTGAAATCAGAAGCCGTTGAGATGGTTGTGGTTCCCGGTGGCGATGGCGACATCGGTGTCCTACCGGGTCACTCACAGCTCATTACCACGGTTCGCCCCGGTGTGATTAACATTCATGTGGATGGCAAAGTGAGCGAGAGCATCTTTGTCGGCGGTGGCTTCTGTGAAGTCTCCCCCGAACGTTGCACAGTTTTAGCTGAAGAAGCAATTCATGTTGGCGATATCGATGCGTCCAAAGCGAACAGTCGTTTATCAGCAGCAAATGAAGCCCTTGCTTCTGCCTCAGACGATACTAAAGCCGCTGCTGAGCTTGAAGTAAAATGCGCTGAAGCATACGTTGCAGCAGTGACTGCTTAAACCAGCTATTAAAACAAATTTATTACGCAGGCGTGTCTAATTCGGACACGCCTGTTTTTTTATGGGATATCTGGTAAGCATATTTGACTGCCCCGACCCAGAATAAATAAATCCCCGATTTAAAAACTACATATGAAGTTAAAATCGAAATTTTATTAAGAAAATCCTAAGAATCGCCTCCAAGCGCAGCTTGGTCACGCAGCAACAGGGGCTGTTGTTGTGAACGTTAGGGGGTGTTGTGTGGACGGTGAGTTCGCCACTGGCGTGACCGCGTAAAAGAAGATCACATCCTTTTCAGCCTTATATATCAATGCTGTACCGCTGGGTATCCACAGTGTATCCCCCGGTCCAGCTTGGTATTTAACATCCCCCACTTGCAGCTCGAAATCACCTTCGTGGATAAACAGCATTTCATCATAGGTAACGGTCCATTCCATGTTGCTCCCCGCACCAAAAATGCCAATACCGCCGCCCATAGAGCTGCTATTACTGACATTAACCAGCGCATTAACGGTGGCATTGTGTTCATCCAGAGCAAAGCTCTGATCTTTACGGCAAAATAATTGTACTGATTGATCACGGGTCATTACATTTTTTCCATTTCTAAAATTAGATGACAAAGCAGAACGTTTTGTTTTGTAAACACTTTATTCTTTTCAGACACGTTCTCTTAGGAGCGTTTCTTTTTTGGTGTTTTTGTGTGTTTCCAGGCTGAGCCCGAGGCGCGGGGGGCGATACCCGGACGATCGAGCCCCAGTTCCTGAGCTTCTAGTTTGCGTATTTCATCACGCAGGCCGGCGGCTTCTTCAAATTCAAGATTGGCCGCAGCGGCCTGCATCTGTTTATCCAACTCAGCAATATGAGCCTGTATGTTGTGGCCTTTCTGGGGCGCCCCTTTGCCGCCGATTTTATTGTCTTCATCACTGCTGCCCGCACCTTTACCATAAATATCTTGTAACACATCCGTAATGGCTTTTTTGATGCTTTGCGGCGTGATGCCATTGGCCTTGTTATAAGCGATTTGTTTGGTTCGGCGACGTTCGGTTTCGCCCAAAGCGTACTCAAGTGATCCGGTCATCTTATCAGCGTAAAGAATAACCCGGCCCTCTATATTTCGGGCGGCCCGACCAATGGTTTGCACAAGGGAGGTCTTGGAGCGCAAAAAGCCCTCTTTATCCGCGTCCAAAATAGCCACCAACCCACACTCTGGAATATCCAGCCCTTCACGTAACAAGTTAATGCCGATTAACACATCAAAGACCCCAAGGCGTAAATCGCGGATGATCTCTATGCGTTCCAAGGTTTCAATATCGGAATGCATATACCGCACCCGAATTCCATGTTCATGAAGATATTCTGTCAGGTCTTCGGCCATACGTTTGGTTAATGTTGTAACCAGTGTCCGCATGCCTTTTGCCGCGACCGCCCGGACTTCACCCAACAAATCATCCACCTGTGTCTCCACGGGGCGAATGATGCATTCTGGGTCGATGAGTCCCGTCGGTCGCACCAATTGCTCAACGAACACGCCACCTGTCTGGTTGATCTCCCACGGTCCCGGTGTGGCCGAGACAAAGATCGACTGCGGTCGCATGGCATCCCATTCTTCGTGCTTTAGGGGTCGGTTATCCGTACAGCTCGGCAGACGGAAACCATATTCTGATAGATTAATCTTGCGCGCCCGATCACCTTTGTACATTCCGCCGATCTGCGGCACCCCTACGTGGCTCTCATCACATACCAATAATGCGTTGTCGGGCAAGTATTCAAATAATGTTGGCGGTGGTTCGCCCGGATCGCGGCCTGTTAAGTACCGTGAATAGTTCTCGATCCCCGCGCAATGACCCGTTGTTTCCATCATTTCAAGATCAAAAGTGGTTCGTTCTTGGATCCGTTGGGCTTCCAATAACTGACCATTTTCAGTGAAATAATTAACCCGTTTACGCATTTCTTCTTTGATCTTGGGCATCGCTTGTAACAGCGTCGGACGGGGAGTGACGTGGTGAGAATTAGGATAAAGGGTAAATTCTTCGATGCTGGCAAGTTTTTCGCCGGTTAACGAGTCGATTTCCCACATGGCTTCAATCTCATCGCCAAATAACGAGACCCGCCACGCACGGTCCTCCATATGGGATGGAAAGACCTCGATCACATCGCCCCGAACCCGAAACGATCCGCGCGCAAAGGCCGTGTCATTGCGTTTGTATTGCAGTTCGACAAAACGCAGTAACAATTCACGCTGATCAATTTTATCACCGACCCGGATCTTTGAAATCATCTCGGCGTAGGTTTCCACAGCACCAATACCGTAGATACACGAAACCGAGGCGACAATAATCACATCGTTTCGCTCCAATAATGCTCGTGTGGCGGAGTGCCGCATGCGATCGATCTGCTCATTAACCGAACTGTCTTTCTCGATATAGGTATCGGTGCGCGCAACGTAGGCTTCTGGTTGGTAATAATCATAATAGGAGACAAAATATTCCACCGCGTTATGGGGGAAAAACTCTTTCATCTCGCCATACAACTGTGCCGCCAATGTTTTGTTGGGTGCCATGACCAGAGTGGGACGTTGAATATTTTGGATAACGTGCGCAATGCTGAATGTCTTACCCGACCCCGTCACCCCTAATAAAACCTGATCTCTTTCACCCTGTTTTATGGATTTAGTCAGCTCTTTAATGGCCTGTGGTTGGTCACCCGCCGGCTCGAACGGGGAAACCAGCTCAAACGGGCGTCCCCCGGAAATCGGTGCGCGTTTTTGGGGGATGAATATTTCTGGATTTACCATACTCTACTATATAATGCGCCTATCAGAATGAATAAAGTAAGTATTCGACAATCAGTATCAATCAAACTATAAAAATATAGCAGCGCTACCAATTATCGAGATTCCAATGAATATTGAGCGTAATTACCGTCTATATGATCATACAACGGATCCAGAATGCTTTCATGAGTTTTCTGATATTATGGGCATCTGGAAATCTAAATTTATCGATGGCGCTTTCCCAAGCTGGTCAGATTTTGAACTTGAAGACTTCAAGGGGTGGTATGGGCAGATTTCATTAGTGGAATTTGATGACCAGAGAAACTCACACATGATTCTGTGGGGGACAAAGTTGGTAGAATGGTGGGGGGTTGATTCCACCCATAAATCATTAGAAAGTCAGGCTCCTATAGATGATAGTGATTTGCACAATGTGGAGAATGATTATCTGAAAAATTTTTGGATAATAACTTCATCGGCGTTTGGCAGGGCAATTTAAAATCTGTCTATCAATCCCAGAGATTAATTAAATGTGTTGAATTACCGATCGCTCATAAGGATCAGGTCAATCGAATTTTATCAATTCACATGGAATACACCCCTTCAAACAATACTGAAATTACTGTCCCGCCCCGTTATGAGAATAAATTTATAAAACAAGTCAAATTCAACGACAGCGCTTAATTACTTTAAAACAAAGCTTAACATTCTCATGACTTCAAAAAAGTCATCGGTCTCAAAGGTTGTTGAATGCGGTGTTGATGCTTGAGCACCGGGATAGAAGGAAGCTTTAAAGGCTCCTTCGTGTTTTATGAAATGAACTTCTAATTTAAAATGATCCTCTAGTGCAGGCGGTTTTGCCATTGCCTTACCATCGCGTAATGCGGCTTCAACGCCTGCGCTGATCTGATCTTGGATATCCCCCGGATGCGCGGCAATCGTCGAACCGCCCTTACCTTCCATCGAGGCCACGGTATGAATATCTGGATCTATACTCGGCGCTGTTTCACATAACAATTTATCGCCTGAGATAAAGACGGCAGGAACACCACAAAGGGCCGCAACATTCCGGTTGAGCAAATATTCAGACGCTGTAACCCCATTAAGCGTAATTTTAGAAACACTTCCGGTCATGGTATGGGCCAATGGATGACCGCCCGTGCTTGCCGCAGAATGATACCCCGTCATGACCAGAGCGTCGAACGTATCATCCAGTTCTTGTATCATTGAGTTTGGGTGACCACTCCATCCCCGGATCAGACGCACGCCACGGGGCAGATTCTCTGCCATAATATTTTGCCCGGTCCCATGGGCATCTTTAACCACAATGTCGGTTGCACCGGCCTTAAACGCCCCCTCACAGGCCGCAATTACTTCCTGTGTCATCAATTGCGCATAGATGTTGTAATCAACCTTGGATTTCCCTGCTTCATTCCAACTGGTAATGCCGGTGGTGCCCTCAATATCAGCGCTGATGTAAACTTTCACAGGCTCGTCCCTTATTATTGTTTATAGTTAATGTTTATGGTTTCCATATGATAGAATTTAGATGTATATGATTAGCAATAATTTCTTTCATTAACCAGATAATCAGGTCGTAAAATGTCTATTATAGCCAAACGTCTTTCCCTCGTAAAACCCAGCCCAACCGTTGCGGTATCCACTAAAGCCCGTGAACTTAAAGCCGCCGGACATGATGTCATCGGTTTGGGCGCTGGTGAACCCGATTTTGATACCCCGGCCCATATTATCGAGGCTGCGAAAGCCGCCCTTGATCGCGGCGAGACCCGCTACACCGCCCCCGCTGGAACACCGGAATTACGCGAAGCCATCGTCGCTAAGTTTAAACGCGATAATAATCTAGACTTTACACCCGATCAAATTCAGGTCGCCTGTGGTGGGAAACAAAATATCTATAACGCCATGGTCGCCACCATCAACCCCGGTGATGAAGTTATTATCCCCGCGCCGTATTGGGTATCTTATCCAGACATCGTACTCATGTGCGAAGGCTCACCGGTTTTGGTCTCTTGCCCAGCAGAAAGCAACTTCAAACTGACCGCGGCAGATTTGGAAGCGGCCATCACCCCCCAAACAAAATGGCTGATCCTTAATTCACCATCGAACCCCACGGGTGCGGCCTATACGGCAGATGAGCTTAAAACACTGGCCGCCGTCCTTGTCCGCCACCCCCATGTTTGGGTCATGACCGACGATATGTATGAACACATTGTCTATGACGACTTCAACTTTGCGACCATTTCAGAAGTCGAACCCGCCTTGCAGGACCGAACATTGGTTCTAAACGGTGTCTCTAAAGCTTATTGCATGACCGGATGGCGTGTTGGATTTGCAGCAGGTCCCCTTGAGCTCATCAAAGCCATGAACAAGGTACAATCCCAAAGCACCACCCATACCGCATCAATATCCCAAGCCGCAGCGGTCGCAGCCTTGAACGGTCCCCATGATTTCATTGCCAAGCATAATGCGATCTTTCAAGATCGTCGAGATCTGGCCGTCAGTATGCTGAACCAAGCAACGGGACTAACATGCGCCAAACCAGAAGGTGCCTTTTATGTCTACCCCGGTTTACACGCCCTTATCGGCAAAAAGACCCCAGACGGTAAAGTCATCGAGACCGATGAAGACTTTGTCACGTACATTTTGGAGACCGAAGGCATCGCCGCGGTCCACGGCGAAGCCTTTGGCCTGTCCCCGCATTTCCGGGTATCCTATGCCACATCCACAGAATTGCTTGAAGAAGCTTGTACCCGTATCCAACGGGCCTGTGCGGCACTCAGTTAATTCAGGCTCCACCACCGTTATAAATTACATCCGCTGCGGGCAACTGTAGCGGATGTTTTTTTGGGCAAACTCGTTATCAAACAACAATTAAACTTGTGTATTACGAAAATCATTTGATTTGCTCCAATAATACCATTGTGCTTTTTTATGGATAACCTAAATCTTAAGGAAGCATGGTCATGGTCAGACGCTCATCCCGCCGCCACTCTAGCAGTGCAAAACCAACAGGAATTCCACAGATACCTTTTCAGCATGTGGATAATCCTTATCCGCCGCTCGAAATTTTAACGCCGGAACAGGTCCTTGCTATTCATGATGCTTCCCTGCGGGTATTGGAAAAAACCGGCATGAGAATTGATTGCCCCCAAACCCGTGAAATGATGCAAGAAGCAGGCTGCACCGTCGATCATGACACCGAAATAGTCCTGTTTGATCGAGGGTTTGTTGAACAACAAGTGGCTCAGGCCCCCGCACAGTTTGATGTCCGCGCCCGGAATAATCAGCAAACTATTACCTTTGGCGGTAACCGGATAAACTTTCTACCCGTTGGTGGCCCCGCCTTTTTTACCGACCGAGAAAAAGGTCGTCGCAGTGGCACCTTTGCCGAACTTCAAGATGGTTTGCGTATTTTACAAAGCCTGAATGTTGTTCACGGGGTTAATGGCGGCATTTTTGCCCCCATGGATATGAACCCCCAAACACGCCACCTTGATACCCTTCGGGCGTGTTATACCCTGACAGATAAAATGGCTGCGGCCAGTTTATTAGGGCGAACACGGGCACAAGACTCCATCGATATGGCCTGTATTGTTATGGAAACTGATTACGAGGGCTTGCGCAAAGCCCCGGCGATTTACGGCAACATCAATACCAACAGCCCTCTCGTACTGGACCGGGAAATGGCACAAGGGGCCATGACCTTTGCCGAGCACGGGCAACCTGTTGTCATTACACCGTTTACCCTCGCGGGTGCCATGAGCCCCGTCACCATTCCGGGCGCGCTGGTCCAACAAAATGCCGAAGCCCTCGCAGGGATCGCTTTCATCCAAACCGTTAATCCCGGCAATCCTGTATTTTATGGCAGTTTCACATCGAACGTTGATATGAAATCCGGCTCGCCCGCCTTTGGCACGCCAGAATATGTCAAAGCAACGTTGGCATCGGGTCAGCTTGCCCGTCATTACAACATTCCCATTCGAGCCAGCGCGCCAAACGCATCGAACCTGGTTGACGCCCAGGCTGCCTATGAAACCCAGATGTCATTATGGGCCTGTACCATGGGTCACATTAATTTAGTCAATCATTCCTTTGGCTGGTTAGAGGGCGGATTATGTTGCTCGTTTGATAAAATGATTTTGGACGCGGAAATGGTTCAAATGATGATCGAGAACCTTAAGCCTTTGGAAATAAACGAAGATACACTGGCGGTTTCTGCCATCGAAGAAGTGGGCCATGGGGGGCACTTCTTTGGGGCGACCCATACCATGTCGCGCTATGACACTGCTTTTTACACACCCCTGCTCAGTGACTGGCAAAATTATGAATCGTGGCAAGAAGCTGGCGAGAAAAGTGCGACTGAACGTGCCACAGAAATTTGGAAAACATTACTCGAAGATTTTGAAGCTCCCTATATGGACCCCGCGGTTCAGTCAAAACTGGATGCCTTCGTAGAACGTCGAAAGAACGAGATTCTGGCCCCGTAGCTCTTTGTAAGCATTTTAAACTAAAGCACTTTTTTTAAATATATTTATATTTCAGCCTTTAATTATCATCAAATGCACCGTACCCTCAAGATTGATAAAAAGAGCGCATGATCGCTCCACCGCGAATGCGTTCAGAAACTCAAATCAGATTTCTGGGGAGGCATTCATGAGCACTCATTTACAATCCGGACCAAATTCACCACATTCACCGCGTACTGCTGCCATTGTTGGCCCATATTTGTCGGGCAAAACCACGTTGCTGGAAAGCTTG
Source organism: uncultured Rhodospirillales bacterium (assembly GCA_965603075.1). Taxonomy (GTDB): domain Bacteria; phylum Pseudomonadota; class Alphaproteobacteria; order Rhodospirillales; family Casp-alpha2; genus JABJOR01. Next base: position 11,094 of record CBFDBO010000022.1, read on the forward strand.
CTTATTTCAAGCGGAACATTGCACCGCAAGGGCAGCGTCAAAGAGGGTAACTCTGTTGGCGATGGTTCTGTAGAAGCACGCGCGCGCAATATGAGCACCGAGCTTAATATCGCGCACGCAACGTACTTAAACGAAGATTGGTCTTTTATTGATTGTCCGGGTTCTGTTGAATTATCTCAGGATTCACTTTTTGCCATGATGGTGGCCGATATTGTTATTGTGGTGGCCGAACCAACCCCGAATAAAGCTGTTGTGCTTGCCCCTACGCTAAAAGCCCTTGATGAACATAATATCCCGCATATTATTTTTATCAATAAAATGGATCACCCTGATACCAGTATCAGAGCAACCCTTGAAGCCCTACAGGGCATTTCTTCACACCCTTTGGTTTTACGCGAAATCCCTATTCGCGATGAAAACGATGCGAATATTATAACCGGTTATGTTGATTTGGTTAGTGAGCGGGCCTTTAAATGGAAAGAGGGGCAAAACTCTGATTTAATCTCGCTGCCCGATACGTCCCAAGACCGTGAACAAGAAGCCCGGACCGAATTACTGGAGAGCCTAGCTGATTTCGACGATGGGTTGCTCGAAGAATTATTGGAAGATGTCGTCCCATCATCCACAGAAATTTACCAGAACCTGAGCCGTGATCTACAACAAAACCTTATTGTGCCCGTGTTTTTTGGCTCGGCCGAACACGAAAACGGCGTGCACAGGTTATTAAAAGCCTTACGCCACGAAACCGCCACCGTCGACCATGTCTCACAACGTTTGGGCATTACATCTTGGGCGTCATCCGCACCGCTTGTACAAATTTTCAAAGCGATCCACGCCGGACAAATTGGAAAGCTATCCATTGGGCGCGTGCTAAGCGGCGAAATAAAAGACGGCATGACCCTTAACAATGAACGCATAAGCGGCATCTATCATTTGAATGGGCAAAAACAAGACAAACAAACAAGCGCCATTGCCGGAGACCTCGTCGCCCTTGGTCGGATGGACAGCGTTACTATTGGCGATTTATTATGTGAAGCAGGAAATCTGCAATCTAGAAACTGGCCGGAACCGCTCATGCCCTTATTCTCCATCTCCATTCACACCAAAGAACGCGGGGACGAGGTCAAATTATCTTCGGCATTGGCAAAAGTCATAGAAGAGGACCCCTCATTATCCTATGGACATGATGACATCACCGGGGAATTCCTGTTGTGGGGACAAGGTGAAATTCATCTCAGCATTGCCGTTGAGCGATTGCAAAACAGGTTTAACCTGTCTCTGGTTACCGATCGACCACAAGTACCCTATAAAGAAACCATCCAGAAACCGGGTGTACAACATTCTCGTCACCGCAAGCAATCTGGTGGTCATGGTGAATTTGGTGATGTGCATATCGAAATTAAGCCATTGCCCCGTGGCACGGGTTTTGATTTCAGCGATACGGTAACGGGGGGCACGGTACCAAAACAGTATATCCCCGCCGTTAAAACCGGAATTTCAGAATATTTAGCCCGTGGCCCTCTCGGGTTTCCTATTGTCGATATTGCGGTAACTCTGACCGATGGTCAGCATCATAATGTAGACAGCTCAGAGATGGCCTTTAAAAAAGCGTCACAATTGGCCATGCGCGAATGCATGCCAAATTGTTCGCCTGTTTTATTAGAACCCATTTGCATTGTCACGGTATCCACGCCCAATGAATTCACCTCAAACATCCAACGTTTGGTCAGTGGCAGACGGGGCCATATTTTGGGTTTCCAAGCAAAAGAAGACTGGATGGGATGGGATGAAGTCCAAGCCAATATCCCGCAATCGGAAATGCATGATATGATTATTGAATTGCGCTCCATGACGCAAGGTGTGGGTACTTTTAGCTGGGCATTTGATCATTTGCAGGAATTATTAGGTAAACAAGCCGATGAGATAATTAAAGAACGCCAGGATGGCAGTTCTTAGTATAAAAAATAACGATTTCATCATAAAAACGGCTCGCCAACCAATATAATCACTGATATTATCTATATTCATTAATGTATAAATAGATTAAGTGATTAAAAAAACGTGGTTAAAAATTATTATGATCGAATAGGTTCAATACGTTATAAATTTTTGCTTGTTGTTATCCCTTTATTACTGATTACACTCATATTCACTTCATTGATTCTTGATGTTAATATTAACAAGATCGAAACCAATCGATTAACCCATAAACTAGATACCTTATCTGACACTTATGGTCGTTTATTGGCATCATCGTTATGGGTTCTGGACTATGATCGTCTGGAATTGGTTCTAAATGCTGTCATCGCTGATTCCGAAGTTATCCATGTATCTGTTTTTGATGAGGCCTCTAATTTGATAACTTCAGCCGGGGCTGCAGATAATAACGGCACCCCTGAATTACATACATCAATCAACATTTATTTCAAAATTAATGCGGAAAGCGATCCCGTTGTTGTTGGTAAATTAGAGCTCCAATTAACCAATGCTGAAGTAGAAGCTGCGGCACGAAATAGACTCGATCTTTCGATCATTCTGGCTATTTTACTAACAATTACCATCACCGCCAGCGCGCTTATTGCCAACAGATGGAGTATCGGTATCCCGCTTAAGAGAGTCATGAATTCCATACGGCATTATGAAAATACGGGCGAACGCACGCAAGTAGATGGATCCAACAAAGATGAAATCGGTGTCGTCATCCATGCCTTTAATAGCATGCAAATTCGCCAAAGCGTCTATGAGAACGAATTAAAAGCAGCCAGAGATGATTTGGAACAACGCGTACAAAGACGAACAGAAGCCTTGGTTAAAGCACGTGACGAAGCTGAGTTGGCTAAACTCAGTATGTCAAAATTCCTCGCCAATATCTCCCATGAGCTTCGCACCCCCCTCAATGCTATCTTGGGTTTATCCGAATTCATGATGGGAGAACATCTTGGTCCCGTTGAGAATAAAAAATACAAAGAATATATTGGTGATATTCACAACAGCGGCCATTATCTGCTGGAACTGATCGATGATGTGCTTGATCTGTCAAAAGTAGAATTTGGAAAAATGCAGCTCAATGAAACAAAATTTGATCTGCGCATTGCAACCACCAATGCACTGCGCATTGCAGAGGGCTGGACATCAAGTTCAGCAACCAAAATAACGCAGGATTACCCAGAAGACCCTTTCATTATCCTCGCGGATGAACGGGCGATTAAACAAATTCTGCTTAATCTTTTCTCCAATGCCATCAAATTTTCAACTGATGTCAGTGATATTTTGATTAAATTAGAATACTTACCCGAAGCTGGATGCAAGATTATCGTCGCTGATAAAGGGCAAGGGATCGCACCGGAAAATCTCTCAAAAATACTAGAACCCTTCACGCAAGTTGATGATCCGTATACCAGAACTCATAAGGGGACAGGCCTCGGCCTTCCGTTGGTTAAGTCCCTTGTAGAGCTTCACGGCGGCACGATTACCATCACAAGCGAGCTTGGCGTCGGCACCACGGTTGAAGCGACCCTTCCCTTAGAACGCGTTATTGACCACACCGCTTGATCCACCAAGCCAATCCCTCCCCGCTAGCTTTAGTAAAGTATTCTCGTTTTTCCAAAAAAAAAACCGGACCCTCATAAGAGGATCCGGCAAGTTTAAACAGGGAGGCTTCACGTCTGGGAGAGACGCGGGAACCTTGCGGCTCCCACATCCAAGCAGGGAGGCTTGGATGGAAGAGATGCTGCAAAGCAACATCGTATGCAAGTAATATAGGTACGTATTCGTTAATTGTGAAGTGGTAATCATGCAGAACAGCTATGCATTTTTTGCATGACTCATTATCGGCCCAAGGGTATGAGAACCCTACTTATGGGCAATATCCATTCGCATCTTTTTAACAATAAAATCACGAAAGGCATTAATACGAGCAGAATTACGCTGTTCCTCGGCGTAGACAAGATACACGCTCAAATTTGGACCGCGAATTTCTGGTAAAATTTCTACCAGCGTGCCAACTTCTTTACTCATATAGTCAGGCACAGCCCCTATGCCAATGCCACTTTCAACCGCTCTGAATATGCCATAAATACTATTAACCTTTAGAATTGGTTTACGCGGCGGGCTGTTTTTTGGCCGTCCAACCGTCAATAACCAATTTAAATTCGAAACTGGGGGCATGGCATCTTCACCATAGACAACAATATGGTGGTCATCCAAATCCGATGGATTGTGAGGCATTCCAAATTTGGATAGGTAATCCGGCGTCGCATAAATAAGATACCCAATATCCAGTAAATGCCGCTGAATTAGATCTTGTTGTTTCGGTGGCTCCATACGAATGGCGATATCGGCCTCACGCATAGATAAATCAAGTTCGTTGTCTGCCAAAACCAAAGACACATCAATATCAGGATAAAGCGATATAAACTCGCTGATACGAGACGTCAGCCATACGGAACCGAAAGCGACCGTGGTTGTGATTTTCAACGGCCCCTCAGGAACTTCTTTGCTTTCACCAATTTGAGCCTGAACCATAGCCAACTTTGCAAAAACATCATGGGCCGTATTAAAAAGAAGTTCGCCTTGTTCGGTTAAGTTAAGTCCCCGTGCATGACGGTGAAACAACGAAACTTTCAAGCTGTCTTCCAAAGCGCTAACTTGGCGACTGACAGCGGATTGGCTCAGGTTCAATGTTTCACCAGCATGGGTAAAACTACCCGCCTGGGCGACCGCATGAAAAATTCTGAGTTTGTCCCAATCCATAAGTTATTAATCTCTATAATTGATTATTGAGCGGCCTGATCCTTACTCAATTCTTGATTACCCAGATATCGTTCGGCTTCCAAGGCACTCATGCACCCGGTCCCCGCTGCGGTAATTGCCTGACGGTAAATCTTATCCTGAACATCCCCGGCGGCAAACACACCTTCGATATTGGTCATGGTGCTGTTGGGCAGGGTAACAATATAACCTTCGTCATCAAGCGTAATCTGACCTTTAAATAGCTCAGTATTGGGTTTATGGCCGATTGCCACAAAAACACCATCCACGTCAATTTGGCTGGTTTCACCCGTTTTGATATTCTTAAGTTTAGCCGCCGTAACGCCGGGGGGCATATCTTGTCCGATGACTTCTTCAAGAACACTGTCCCAAACCACTTCGATCTTTTCATTGGCAAACAATCGATCTTGCATGATTTGCTCGGCGCGTAATTCATCACGTCGATGCACCAAGGTAACTTTCGAGGCAAAGTTTGTCAGGTATAGCGCTTCTTCAACGGCTGTATTACCACCACCGATAACACAAATAGGTTTATCGCGATAGAAGAACCCGTCACAGGTTGCACAAGCCGAAACACCAAAGCCTTGGTATTTCTGTTCACTCTCAAGCCCCAACCAACGCGCGGTCGCCCCGGTCGCGATGACAACAACATCCCCCGTATAGATCGTTCCGCCATCACCAATGGCTTCAAAGGGGCGCTTTTGGAAATCCACACTCATAATGGTGTCTTCGATCATTTCTGTGCCAACAGCATTTGCCTGTGCCTGCATCTGTTCCATCAACCACGGTCCCTGAATTGGTTCGGCAAATCCGGGATAGTTTTCTACATCGGTTGTAATGGTCATTTGCCCACCCGGCTGCAACCCCTTGATCAAACGCGGTGATAGATTTGCCCGCGCGGAATAAATAGCCGCGGTATATCCAGCGGCCCCAGAACCAATAATCAGCACCTTGCTGTGTAGACTTTGCGTCATGATCGACCCGTTCCTTTTTCGAAAATTTTGGAAATAATAAAAACTGTCACTGTCTCTATCCTTTATGTCCCTACAATAGGACGCAACAAACCCGCCCGCAAGGGAACCACCGCCTCAAACGGCGATATTGGCGTATTTCCGGTAAAATCTACGTTTTCCATATACCAGCTTGGAAAAAGCGCGGGTATTTTGTAATATTATTGCGCAGAATGCTGTACTGATATTATTAACATTTCAAAAAATGGAACACTGCCCCCATGCAACGACACAAATTGGACCGAATCGACCTCGTCATTTTAAAAAATCTTCAAAAAAATGGGCGCATAACCAATGTTGATCTTGCCAATAAGGCTGAGATATCTGCCCCTCCTTGTTTAAGGCGTGTACGTACCCTTGAAAATGACGGTTATATCCATGGCTATCATGCCAGCATTGATGCAGCAAAGCTTGGATTCACTGAAATGTTCTTCGCCCTTGTTGGGCTTTCCAGTCAGGCGCAGCCCGTCTTACAAGAGTTTGAAAAAAGCGTCAGCCAATGGGATGAAGTCCGCGAATGCCACATGATCAGAGGGGGGGGCGACTTTTTAATTAAACTTGTGGCACGCGATAAAGCTCACCGTGACGATCTGACCATGCGGTTAACAGCCAGCGCCAATGTTATTACGGTCTCCACACTGGAAACCATTAGAACAGAAAAAAACCAACCCGGCGTACCAATTGACTTATTAGACATAGAATAATCAGAGCGACTATATTTATTGAACTAGCTTCCAGGTTACACAATAAAAAGTTCACTGATATTCAATTTTTTACAACTATTAATATCTTATTTTACTTTATTTACAATTTTACATATATTATATGTAATAGCATAAACTGAACTGAATAATCAGTTGATAAGGTAAAAATGAAGAATTTAGAGATTATCATCGGACAAAATGTTCGCCTGTTAAGAAAACAAAAATGTTGGACGCAAACTGATTTGGCAGAGTCCATAAATATGTCTTTAGACATGGTCGGTCGTATTGAACGGGGCCAAGCCGCACCCTCTTTCACAACCATCGACAAGCTTTCCAAATCTTTTGATACCGAACCGATTACTCTGTTAACAGAACAATCATTTTCAACAGCAAAACAATCGCTCCGCAATAAACATTTTGAGAAACTGCATCAACTGCTTTCAGCTATTACAGATGATGAGCTTGAATGGGTTCTTGGCATTGTCAATGCGGCGCTCCCTTGTTCTCATAACAAGAAAATTATTTAACACATAACTGTCTAAATAAATTAAACTTTGCATTGAAAGGGCGCAGGGCTGTGGCTTTATTGCCCCCTATGTAATCAATAGGTTGCCCCTGCAAAAAACAAGGGCCGAAACCAAGCCCGGAAACAAGTCACGATCAGCGATAATTAACGTCGACCACTTCATAAGATTTTTTACCGCCGGGGGTCGTCACCTCAACCACATCACCGATGGTTTTACCAAGCAACGACCGGGCAAGGGGCGCGGTTATGGAAATGCGCTTCTCGGCAATTTCAGCTTCATGGCTGCCCACAATCTGATAGCTAACTTCTTCATCGGCGTCTTCGTCATAAATTAAAACCGTTGCACCGAAGCGAATTTTATCACCGGTAAATTCGGTATATTCAATAATTTCCGCAAAAGAGGTAACGGCTTCCAGATCACCAATACGCGCTTCAATAAACCCCTGTTTTTCACGGGCGGCGTGATATTCTGCATTTTCTTTCAGATCGCCATGTTCGCGGGCATCCGCAATCGCCTTTATCACGGCGGGGCGCTCAACGCTCTTCAGGTTTTTTAATTCTTTTACCAGACGCTCGGTGCCTTCTGGTGTCATGGGGTACTTATCCATACGACTTTATCCTTATAACGAACGATCACGTAATCAATAAAAAACGGCTACTGTCCTGATTAGGACAGCACCTCAAAAAATTTACTATTAGGTTATAACACCCCTACCCTTTAGGCTTCCTTAAAGTACGACTGTATCGGCGCAACATCAAGGGGGGCCTCTGCTAGCGAGGCAATGGCTGTTGCCATGGCTGATGCCGCCGTAATGGTGGTGTAGTAGGATACATTATGCGTCAAGGCCGAACGTCGGATCGGGAAGCTATCAGAAACGGCTTGTGCTCCTTCGGTGGTATTAATCACCATCTGCACATCACCATTAATAATCGCATCCACGCAATGGGGGCGACCTTCCAAAACTTTATTAACCCGCGTTACATCCAATCCTTGCTCAGTCAGAAATTTTTGAGTGCCCGAAGTCGCGATCAGGCTGAACCCAACATCCGATAATTTTTGAGCAATTTCTTTGACGTTTTCTTTATCGCGGTTTTTCACTGATATAAACACCGTGCCTTTTTCCGGCAAATGCATACCCGCCCCAAATTGCGATTTTGCAAAGGCTTTTGCAAAGTCTTGATCGATGCCCATGACTTCGCCTGTTGAACGCATTTCTGGTCCCAAAATAATATCAACACCGGGAAAACGTTTGAACGGGAAGACGGCTTCTTTAACAGCCGTATGTGTAAACTGTGGTCGGGTTTCTCCGTCGATACCAAAGTCGGTCAATTTCTCACCCGCCATAACTCTGGCGGCAATTTTGGCCACAGGACACCCCGTGGCTTTGGCGACAAAGGGTACCGTCCGACTGGCGCGCGGGTTTACTTCGATCAAATAAATTGTGCCATCTTTGATTGCAAATTGAATGTTCATCAAGCCAACCACATGCAGGGCATGGGCCAGTTTTTTTGTTTGGATACGCAACTCTTCGATAATTTCAACGCTTAAACTATGGGGCGGCAAAGAACAGGCGCTATCACCGGAATGGATACCAGCCTCTTCAATATGCTCCATGATCCCGGCGATATAAACTTCTTCACCATCGCAAATAGCATCGACATCGACCTCAATTGCGTTTTGTAAATAACGATCGAGCAAGACCGGACTGTCACCCGAAACCTGAACCGCCGTACGCATATAATGCAGCAAAGCTTTTTCGTCATGAACGATTTCCATGGCCCGACCACCCAGAACATACGAAGGCCGAACAACCGATGGGTATCCAATTCTATTGGCCACAGTAACGGCTTCTTCAACCGAACGAGCAATGCCATTTTCCGGTTGCAGCAATTCAAGTTCTTGCACCAGCGCCTGAAATCTCTCGCGGTCTTCGGCCAGATCAATAGCGTCCGGCGAGGTGCCCAAAATGGGAATGCCCGCGGCCTCTAATGCGTGGCTCAGCTTCAAGGGAGTCTGCCCCCCCAACTGCACAATCACGCCTTCGACAGAGCCATTTTTTTGCTCGGCGCGGATAACCTCGATCACATCTTCGTCGGTCAAAGGTTCGAAATACAAACGATCCGAGGTATCATAATCGGTTGAAACCGTTTCCGGGTTACAGTTAATCATGATGGTCTCATACCCCGCGTCAGAAAGCGCGTAGGCGGCATGGACACAGCAATAATCAAACTCAATTCCTTGCCCGATACGGTTCGGACCACCGCCTAGAATGATAACTTTTTTGGCATCATTGGGATTGCATTCGTCTTCGCCAAAGTTCTCATAGGCCGAATACATGTACGAAGTTTGCGTTGCAAACTCACCCGCGCAGGTATCAACTCGCTTAAAAATCGGTCGAACGGACGCAGCACGCCTGCTTTCTGCGACGGCTTTAGGCGTTGTATTGCCGATCTCTGCCAAACGATCATCGCTGAAGCCCATGCGTTTGAGCTTCATCCAGCCTTGTGTATCCGAATCAGAGGGCAAACCGTTTTTGCGAACTTCGCCCTCAGCAATCACAATGCCTTCAACCTGCTCCAGAAACCAAGGGTCATATTTGCTGGTGGCTTGAATGATATCCAAGGGCAAGCCGAAACGGAAGGCTTGCGCAATAACCAACAACCGATCGGGGGTTGGTTTGGAAAGGGCCGCCCGAATGGTATCAACATCAGGGTCGTGGGCGCTATCAATGCCGGCGATCTCAATTTCATTCAGCCCGGTCAGGCCCGTTTCCATGGATCGCAAGCCCTTTTGCAGGGATTCCTGAAACGAACGTCCGAAAGACATGGCCTCGCCCACAGATTTCATGGCCGTTGTTAAATAAGGTTCCGCACCGGGGAATTTTTCAAACGTGAAACGGGGAATTTTTGTGACAATATAATCAATGCTCGGCTCGAAGGACGCCGGGGTCTGCCCCCCTGTAATATCGTTATCCAACTCATCGAGCGTATAACCAACAGCCAACTTGGCGGCGATCTTAGCAATGGGAAAGCCGGTGGCTTTTGATGCAAGGGCCGATGATCTGGAAACCCTTGGGTTCATCTCGATAACGATCATCTCGCCGTTTTCCGGGTTCACCGCAAACTGTACGTTTGATCCGCCCGTATCCACACCGATCTCGCGAAGCACCGCAATGGATGCATCGCGCATGATCTGGTATTCTTTATCGCTTAGGGTCAACGCGGGGGCCACGGTGACACTATCGCCTGTATGCACACCCATGGGGTCGATATTTTCAATAGAACAAATGATGATGCAATTATCAGCTTTATCGCGCACCACTTCCATTTCGAACTCTTTCCAACCCAGCACAGATTGTTCGACAAGCACTTGGGTAACGGGGGATGCGTCCAATCCACCCTGGATAAGTTCCATATATTCTTCGGCGTTATAGGCAATCCCGCCACCAATACCGCCCATGGTAAACGAGGGCCGCAAGATAACCGGAAGACCTATTTCCTCCATGGCAGCTTTTGCCTCTTCCATGGAATTAACGATGGCGCTGTTGGGGGTGTTCAATCCGATTTTGGTCATGGCATCGCGGAATTTCTCGCGATCTTCTGCTTTATCAATAACCTTGGCATTCGCCCCGATCAATTCACAATTATATTTAGCCAAAACGCCGTTTGCATCCAGCGCCATCCCCGTATTCAACCCGGTTTGTCCGCCCATGGTGGGCAAGATCGCATCGGGGCGCTCTTTGGCAATGATCCGCTCCACCATTTCTGGCGTGATCGGCTCAATATAGGTCGCGTCCGCCGTCGCCGGATCGGTCATAATCGTCGCTGGATTAGAATTCACCAGAATGACCCGGTACCCTTCTTCCTTAAGCGCGCGACAAGCCTGCGTCCCAGAATAATCAAATTCACACGCCTGCCCGATAACAATCGGTCCAGCGCCAATAATCATAATAGATTTAATGTCGGTACGTTTGGGCATATTTTTTCTATCTACTCAATTACATTACAATCGTTTAATACCATCTTTAAGCATCATGATATTAAAATTAATCTATTTAATCTCTCTCCATCAACCCAACAAAACGATCGAACAAATAGTGACTATCATGGGGACCGGGGGAGGCTTCGGGGTGGTGTTGGACGGAGAAGACCGGCTTGCCGTCTAAGGCGATGCCTTCCAAGGTGCCATCGAAGAGGGATTGATGGGTCATGGTCACGCCGCTTGGAAGGCTGTCTTTATCAACGCAGAACCCGTGGTTCTGGCTGGTGATTTCAACTTTTTGGGTTTTGAGATCCTGCACGGGTTGGTTTGCGCCGCGATGGCCTTTGTGCATTTTATAGGTTTTGGCCCCCACTGCCAGTGCCAGCATTTGATGGCCCAGACAAATACCAAACAGCGGTATACCGCTTTCAATAATGGATTGGATCATGGGAACCGCGTACACACCCGTGGCCGCGGGATCGCCCGGTCCGTTTGAGAGAAACACGCCATCGGGTTTGAGCGCCAGAATTTCATCCGCCGTTGTCCGTGCTGGAACCACGGTGACTTTGCAGCCCGCCGATGCCAAACACCGTAAAATGTTTAACTTGGCACCGTAATCAACGGCAACCACATGGTGCTTTGGCTCGTTCTGAACGCCGTGCCCGTTTTTCAATGACCACTGGGTTTGGTCCCAGCTATAGGGCTGGGTGCAGGACACCTCAGCCGCTAAGTCCATGCCTTCAAGGCCAGCCCAATCGGCGGCTTGTTTGGTTAGGGCGTCCACATCAATGCTCTCGCCTGCACTTCCGTCTGAAGCATTGGGCGCGTAGGCGACAACACCGTTCGGTGCGCCGCCATCCCGAATAATACGGGTCAACTTGCGGGTATCGATGCCACTAACGGCGGTTAAGTTTCGAGCCTTTAACCACGTATCGAGATGTTCTGTCGCACGCCAATTGGCTGGGTTGGTGATATCCATACGCAGGACACACCCCCGCGCCGCGGGCGTTACAGTTTCCATATCTTCTGGCGTTGTGCCAACGTTGCCGATATGGGGGAATGTAAAATTGATAATTTGGCCGGCGTAGCTGGGGTCCGTCAGGATCTCTTGGTAGCCTGTGAGGGACGTATTAAAGCAAACCTCACCAACGGAGGCCCCTGCTGCCCCGGCACCTTTACCCCAAAATACTGTACCATCGGCGAGCACCAACGCCGCATCAGCTTCGGAAGGTTTTGCATCCTTCGAAGCCTGAACGGGCAAATTTAATTCACTACTCATCAGTAAACACCTCATTAGGCGTGAAAAAAGCCGGGAACCCGGCGCACTTGGGTGGTTGTAAGCAAAGAATCGCCTCCGGTCAAGGGTGTATTTTTTAATTTAATCATTTAAAATCAATGACTTAGAAACTACGTCCCTATTGCATTTTTGAACGTTATCCGCTATGGTCCCGCCTTTCCGAAATGATGATGGAGCCATCCATGTTACGCCAGCGTTTAAATGACACCCTTAAGCAATCCATGAAAGCTAAGGATTCCAATACGGTACGCACACTTCGGTTGATTATTGCCGCCATGAAAGACCGCGATATTGCCGATCGATCAAAGGGAAATATGGATGGAATCGATGAAGACGGGATTCTGTCTATGTTACAGTCCATGATCAAGCAACGCCACGATTCCATTGAAATGTACACCAAAGGCGGCCGCGAAGAATTAGCCGACACCGAACGCCAGGAAATTACAATCATCGAACAATTCCTGCCCCAGCAATTATCTGATGATGAAATTGGTGTTGTGGTTAAAGAAGCCATTGCAGAAATCGGCGCCGATTCCATCAAAGACATGGGCAAAGTCATGGGCGCCATCAAAGCCAAATACGCGGGCCAAATGGATTTTGGAAAAGCCAGTCAGATGGTTAAAACCACATTGTGTGGATAAGCTTGTCGGTTTTATGTCCCTTCAAGATCCTTTAATCCGCTTCAGCAACGCTCTTGAACCAGCGTTGCGGGAAGCATCTTTGAGACAAAATATCAGCCCTGACGCGGCAACGATGATTAACAGCATTCTAGCCAAATTACCCAATAGCCCCGTTATCAAACGCCCCCAGAACCACACAAACCACACCGCATGTCGCGTTCTGGGGGCGGTATTTCAGGAATTTAACAACCTCACATTAACAGACTGCCCCGCTCTGAGCGACTTAGGCCGCACCCTCATGGCATTGGAACCCACGTGTGCGTGGCAGCAAAATCCGAATTATAATGCCAACAATCAAAGTAAAGCCTTTGTAGAGGGGCAAGCCTATCAAGCCTACTATGGCCCCGAAGGGTTATCCGATGCCCACGATTTGGCTGTATTTTCGATGTTAATGACCGATGGGGTTACCTATAAAGAACACAGCCACCCTGCCGAAGAACTGTATTTTATTCTCTCAGGCTCCGCCGTTTGGAAAACTGGATGTACAGATAGCCAAATCCTGGGGGCGGGAAGCCTGGTTCATCACCCCAGTGGCATGACACACGCCACAAAAACAACATCAGAGCCAATGCTTTGTTTAGCTTTTTGGATTGGCAATCTGGAACAACGCGCTAAAGTTATATAGATTGATATCCCGCTTTTTCACCGCAAGAGTTTTATAAAAAATCATGTCATTTTCGCCGCAATTTCTTGACGAGTTACGCAATCGCAGCCCTTTATCGGAGGCTGTCGGGCGGCGCGTCCGTTTGATCAAAAAAGGTCGTGAATGGCACGGTCTGTGTCCCTTCCACAATGAAAAGACCCCCTCGTTCACGGTAAATGACGATAAAGCGTTCTATCACTGTTTTGGTTGCGGATCCCATGGCAGCGTTTTTGATTTTATCATGAATACCGAAGGATTGAGTTTTCCCGAAACCATCGAACGCTTAGCGGTGGACGCAGGAATGGAGGTCCCCCGCGACAGCCCCGAAGAGCGGCAACGTGCCGAGCGGTATAAAGGATTGCAAGATGTAACGGAGGCTGCTTGCGCATGGTTCGAACGAACCCTTTATATGCCCGAGGGAAAAGCAGCGCTGGATTATCTGCATAATCGCGATATCGATGATGCAACCATCAAAAAATTCCGCCTCGGCTTTGCCCCCAACACCCGTAATTCTTTAAAGGCCGCCCTTAGCAAACAAGATATCTCTGATGACATGATGGTCGAAACGGGGATGCTTATTCGTCCCCCCGAAGAGCGGGACGACCGAACGCCATATGACCGGTTTCGCGGGCGTGTCATGTTCCCAATTTTGGATCGCCAAGGCCGGGTCATTGCCTTTGGGGGCCGGATTATGGGTTCTGACGAGGGGACCGCTAAATATTTAAATTCCCCAGAAACCCCTATATTCCATAAAGGTCAGGTGCTGTACGGTCTTAATCACGCCCTCGCCAGCGCCCGCAAATCCGGTCACATGCTGGTTGCCGAGGGGTACATGGATGTCATTGCCCTTCATATGGCCGGGTTTAGCGACGCGGTCGCCCCGCTTGGCACCGCCTTAACCGAGGAACATCTTCAAGCCATGTGGCGTATCGTTCGCGAGCCGGTATTATGCTTCGATGGTGATAACGCCGGACAACGTGCCGCCACCCGCGCCGCCGAACGCGCATTGCCCCTCCTTAAATCCGGTTACGGTCTCCGGTTTGCGGAAATGCCGAGCGGTGAAGATCCCGATACGTTGATCAAGAAACAAGGCCGTGATGCTATGCAAGGGGTTTTGGACACAGCCCTTCCCCTATCGGAAATTCTATGGCGCATGGAAAGTGGCGGGGCCGTTCCCAGTGCACCAGAAGGCCGTGCGGCCCTCCAACAGCGGTTGGGCGATCACACCAAGCGCATTGGCGATCCGACCATGCGCAGCCACTTTGCCGCCGCTTTCAAAGAGCGTATCTGGCAAGGCAGCCACAAATCTCACCCCAGCGGACAGAAAAATTACCAATTGAGTCGCATGGAGATTTCTGGAACCCAAATCACGGGTGGCGATTCAAACGCTCTCCGCCGTCAGTTAGAAATTTTATTACTCGCTGTCATTACTCATCCCGCCATATTCGATGATGTAAGCGAGCGATTGAGCGCTTTAAATTACGCACCGTGCAGCCAAAAGCTCGATAATTTACGGCAAGAGACCCTACGAACACTTTCTGACAACTCAGACCTTGAATTTACGGCTTTGTCTGCCCATTTATCAGATACTGGCTTTTCAGCAGAGCTGGACTTTCTTTTAAGCGAAAAAGTGATGACTGACGCTGGGTTTGCCCGTCCGACCACGGAAATAGGTGAAGCGTTACAAGGGTGGGAAGATACTTTTCGAATTATGAACGATAAAAATCTTGATGAAGAGCTAAAGCAGGCACAAAATCAATTAGCCGAAAACTATACTGAAGAAAATTGGAACCGCTTTCAAAGCCTCCAAAAGCAAAAACATGAAGCAGAATCGTAAAAATAAGCATTTTGATGAAGTTTTTCACCTATTTAAGAGGAAAAATTCATTGAGATGATTGCAGTTACGGTATTTTTCTAATATTAAACACTACCTTTAATGAATAATCGGGGAACACCACGTTGGCAAAAGCAGCTACAGCAGCACAAGCCCGTCCAGCCCAAGAAGAACCAACCGACAGCCCGCTTCTAGATGCTCTCGGCGCATCCGTCAAAAAGATGATCGCCAAAGGCAAGGAACGCGGATACATCACCTATGATGAGCTGAACGAGGCCCTTCCACCGGACGAAGTCTCTTCCGAGCAAATCGAAGACACCATGGCCATGCTCTCAGAGCAGGGCATTAACGTTGTTGATAACGAAGAAACCGAAGAGGCTCCAGCCGAAGAGGCCAAGACGACGGACGATGCTGAAACCAGCACCCAGACGTCTGCGGCGGGGAATGTAGGCGAGGCCGATATTGGCCGGACCGATGATCCCGTTCGTATGTATCTTCGTGAAATGGGCTCCGTTGAGCTGTTATCGCGCGAAGGCGAAATCGCCATTGCCAAACGTATCGAAGCCGGTCGCGAAATGATGATCGGCGGCTTGATGGAAAGCCCTCTGACCATTCGTGCGATTGTCGAATGGCATGACGCGCTCGTTGATGAACGCATGTTGTTGCGCGACATCATCGATCTGGAAGCCACCTATGGCAAACCAGAACAAAACGCGCAACAAAACAATCAACCTAAATTAGACGCCGATGGCAATGTTATTGAACCCGCTGAAGGCGAAGAAGAAGAAGTTGCGTTGGTCGCAGCCGCCGTTCCCGAAGTAAAAGTGGAGCCCAAAAAGCCGGAAACTGAAAAAACAGACTCTGGCGAAGAAGGCGAAAAAGCTGAAGGCAGCGAAGGCGATGAGGCTCGCGAAAAAACGGATAGCGAGAATGCAGACGACGAAGATGACGGCGATGACGTCAATATGTCTTTGGCCGTCCTCGAAGCAACGCTAACCCCAACGGTTATCGCAACTTTTGAGCAAATCACCAAAACCTATAAGAGATTACACCGCGCCCAGGAAAAACGTCTGGAAACGCTGCAAACGGGTGAGAAAAATGCCCCGGCGGCCGAAAAGCGTTATGAGAAAATCCGCCATGAGTTAATCGACCTCATGGAAGGTGTGCATCTGAACAATAACCGTATTGAACAGTTAATCGAACAGCTTTACACCCACAACCGTTCGCTTCTCAGCGTCGAAGGTAAAATGCTTCGTCTAGCAACTTCTTGCAGAGTGAAACGCGAAGACTTCCTAGAAAAATATTTTGGTCATGAGCTTGATCCGGGCTGGTTAGAACGTGTTGGTAAAGGCAGTAAAGCTTGGGAAAAGTTTGCCACTAAATACAGCGACGATGTCGAAACTCTGCGTGATAGTGTGAACGATGTATCACAGAATGCCGGTCTTTCAATTTCTGAATTCCGCCGGGTTGTAGGCGTGGTTCAAAAAGGCGAACGCGAAGCCGCCAAAGCCAAGAAAGAAATGATCGAAGCCAACTTACGTTTGGTTATCTCTATCGCTAAAAAGTACACCAACCGTGGCCTGCAGTTCCTTGATCTAATTCAAGAAGGCAATATCGGTTTGATGAAGGCCGTAGATAAGTTTGAATACCGCCGTGGATACAAGTTCTCGACGTACGCCACATGGTGGATCAGACAAGCAATCACCCGCTCCATCGCCGATCAAGCCCGTACCATTCGTATCCCGGTTCACATGATCGAGACCATCAACAAACTGGTGCGGACATCCCGCCAGATGTTGCACGAGATTGGTCGCGAGCCTACACCGGAAGAACTATCCGTCAAACTTTCCATGCCTTTGGAAAAAGTTCGCAAGGTGCTTAAAATCGCTAAAGAGCCGATCTCTCTTGAAACACCCATTGGTGATGAAGAAGACAGCCACTTGGGCGATTTCATCGAAGACAAAAATGCTGTTCAACCTTTGGACGCAGCGATCCAAGCTAATTTGCGCGAAACCACAACCCGCGTGCTGGCCAGTCTTACTCCGCGTGAAGAGCGTGTGCTGCGCATGCGTTTTGGTATTGGCATGAACACCGATCACACTTTGGAAGAAGTCGGACAACAGTTCTCGGTTACCCGTGAACGTATTCGTCAGATCGAAGCCAAAGCGTTACGTAAACTAAAACACCCTAGCCGCTCTCGCAAACTGCGGAGCTTCCTAGATTACTAAATTGATCACTAAGTTGATTAGTAATTGACGATGAAGTCGAGTTGGCTATAAAAGCTATCTAAGGAGGTCGATCCACCAATCGACCTCCTTTATTGAATACACCACCCGCCACAGTGCTGGCATCTACGGTGGTCATGGTGGGCCTGTAGCTCAGTTGGTTAGAGCCGACGGCTCATAACCGTCTGGTCGTAGGTTCGAGTCCTACCGGGCCCACCACTCCATATCAAAACTGGGCACCATTTTGGTGTCCCCCTTGGAAGATTGAGCGATTGCATTCGCCAAGGCCATTTTTGGTCCTCGAATCATTATCTGATCATCATTTACGTCAATACGATCAACGAACAGCCGGACATACCTTTTCCGAAACGCGCTATCGGCGTCCTGTAGCTTTGCATGCGCAATTTTGGAAAATTTCTCAATATTCTTTAATGTAAGAATATTCGTTGGAACATCTCGGTGACGTTTACGCATACTCACTTGTCTTATGAGCTCATCCTTGCGTTGATCAAGCTTGGATAGGTTCCGCTTAAAGCCATCGGTGTTCCCTACAACTCCATCCGTCAAAGCATCATAGAGACGGTCAATTTTCTCCTCGGTGGTACGTAATTCCCTACGGAGTTGTTTTTCTTCATCTTGAAAGTCATTTGATTTCTTCGCATTTCGCCGAATAAGTTCCTCAAGGATAACTTTTAACCTATCATGCTTGAATAGCTGTTCCCCAAGGTGATCAAGGACTAGACCATCTAATTTTACCATAGGAATATTGCGCCCTTCACAGGCTGTCTTACCCTCTGTCACACGCGAATTACAGGTGTAGTAGCGGTAACGCCCACCCTTACCTGTCCGAAGAGTCATGCCCCCGCCACAAGTGCCGCATTTAGCTATGCCAGTGAGCAACGTTGGCCCATTGACCACTCGCGGTGGGGTATTAGTGGGGTGGCGCTGTGCCATTAATCCTTGAACAGTATCAAATGTTTCAGAGTTTATGATAACAGGTGTTTCAAACGCCACCCATTCAGCCTGATCTTTTATCTTGCGTGTCTTGCTGCACTTCTTATTAAAATGATGGGTTCCTTTATAAGCAGTGCGCGTCAATGTCTGGTGGACAAGACTGCCATTAAAAAGGCGGTCTTTACGATAGCGAAGTCCTTTAGTATTCAAACCATCGGCAATTGCTCGTATCCCTTGCCCTGATTGGCACATATCGAAAATTTGCTTAACGATTTTTTCTTCCAGTACATCAATCGCTAGTTTCTTTTTAACAACATCACCCCGCTGTTCACTAGCAACAGTTTTATAGCCATAGGGCGGCACTGAACCATTCCAAAAACCTTGCCTAGCATTTTCCTTCATACTCCGCAAAACGTGCTTAGCTGTCTCTTTGCTTTGATACTCATCAAACAAATTTAAAATCTGGCGAACCATATCACCCATAGGGTCATGACCTATTTCCTGAGTGATCGAGTAAATCTCTACACCATGCTTCGCCAATTTTCTTCGGTAGAACTCAAATTGATATGCATCACGAAAGAACCGGGAAAACTATGGACTATGGACTATGGACTATGGACTATGGCAACATCAAAAGGAGCATCTATTCTGGTCGCTTCATCAATCAGTTTTTGAAATGCAACACGCTTGTCATCGGTTGCAGATGCACCGGGCTCAACAAATACCCCAGCCACTTCCCAGTCTTTAGTCTTACAATAGTTTTCAGCTTGGAGACGATGGTCAGGAATAGACAGATCTTTTTCTGCCTGACGGGTTGTTGATACCCTAAGATACAATGCTGCCCTTTTAACCATTCCAACACCTCCTTACGTATGTTTAGCTATGCTGAACCATCGCCGTGATGATATCGAGCATTTGCGATTCTAACAAATTCATTTCCGTTTCAAGGATTGGCAATTCTTCTGTCCAATCATCTTTAACGCAAATATCGGGTGTTTCAATTTTCTTAGATTTCTGACCGGGCACTCATAATAAACCTCCTTCCATGCCTAATTTTTCCGGCCCGTACCTATCCAATCCGTGTGTCACGATGCTTATTGATGAGATCGTAAACTTCCGTTTCTAATCCATTCCTGCCAAACTGGATTGTTTGAACTGTATTACGCTCTTCCCATGTGGCTTTTTTTGTAGCACGTGAGATAAAGTCAGCAGGTTCAAAATCGACAATGGGCAGTTCGTAATCAAAGGCCCAATCTGCACAAGAAACGACTTCAGGCTTTAAGGGGAAAAACTTCATTGATTTACACCACGTTTCAAATCGCTCTGTTAGTCTTTCTATACCCTCTCTCCACAGACCTTCACTTTTATACTGAACATGGCACGGCGGGTGGATATTCTCGCCTAAGCGAACATCAAAATGCCGATTTGATAAAATGAATGTATAGGGGGTGCTTTTGACGACTTGCACCTGATCTGCTCTAATTGGAACTTCCTTGCATCAGACTGAGCGTACATTAGTTGTCTACGAGGAATTATCAGAGTGTATTGGGGGTAACGACGAAGACGAAGACGAAGACGAAGAAGGGTGGGTCTATGAGATATCTGGCTCAATCCCAATGAGATAATTCGTAGACCATTAACCACCAAGATAAGTTTGAAATGATTTTACACCAGTCATGTATTTAGAGTGCCGCCCAACACGTGCTGGAAAGCCCTGTAATATTTGCGAGGCTATTTTCCCATGATTATGATCACATTTAATTTCAATTACAACGGTTCGGGCAACATGACTAGCATGTTTGAAGTTCGGTAGGGATTTGAAACGTTGGTCCCAGACTTTAAAGCTCATATCGATCGTTAAACGCATTTTCCCGTCTGCAGAAATATAGTAATTACGATCATAAATGTTTATTAATATTGGAAAAGGGTTTGCATGCAGCCAGAGGCGCTCGCGAAGTGTGGTTTGCTGTTTCAATCGATTTATAATCGAGCACCAGTTAGCACCATTAACATAAGGGGCTTCTGAGATATTAAAAATTTCTTTCCAGCCAAGCAGGTTTCGGCGTATTTTTAATTCAAGTCGACCAGATTCTGGTGTGATTGAATCACCATACCATCTATATCGTAATTTCTCGCGGCGACTAACTCCTGATAGGTTCTCGTCAAAAGCATCATAATTATGAGTATCAAAATAAATATTATGAATGGTTCGCTCTGGATGGTGTTTAAGGAAACACGCAGGGTGTAATTTGATCCATTTTTCAATTTCATGAAGCTTGGACTCATACACTACAAATTTAATTTCAAATCGAGCATCTTGTGGTGGCGTTTGTGTCAATTTAAAGCTCTCTTCTTCATCACGGTTTTATAGAGTAAATCAACATCAAGATCTTTCATTTCGATTTGCTTTTCATCGATCCTGATTACATTCCCTGACTGGGCAAAAATTATATTTTCGGTGTTATCCATGTTAACGTTTGTGGCAATAATTTGAGCAGGACCGTATTGAGGTTTTTTCATGTAGGCAAGCATGGCGGCGAAGACTGGATTGGTGATCGTTATATCCGAAACAATGCTGATTGAACCATCCTTGCTCGCAAGACCAGTGCCGGATTCGGTGATGGTAATATCTCGGCCTTCCAAATTGCTTTTTTCCCCAATAGACAGTGCCTTATCTTGAATTTTATGGAAAGTGGAGGCAGTGACAGAAACTGTACTGCCTGAAATATCGATAGCATCACCACCGCCAGCGTGGCCAATATTGCTGAAATTTCCGCCGATAATATCGCCCGTTGAAAAATCTGAATCAATGGCATCAGAGGTCATATCGATCATAATGGACTGGTTGAATTGAAACGTAGATTCGATGAAGTTTATTGCATCTTCAGCGGTGGAGTGTTCGAAACGAGAATTATTGATATGAATATCAGCCTGATAGAATGTGGTCCCGCCAGTTAAAGCCCAATCTGCATGGTTTACTCCGTCGGTATCCTTGATAGTAACGTAATTCAGTACGCTCTGATCATTCGGTGCCATGACAGCGAGGCCCTGCCACATTGCAAGCTCACCGTTAGTTGTCATACCGCTTAATATGATTGGTTTTTCAGATGTGCCTTTTGCGATGATCGCGCCATAGCTGATCAAGCTGATGTTATTAGCAAAACTGATGTGGGTGCCGGGTTCAATAACCAGATGATAGCCCTGTGGTATCAGAATAGGTTCACTCACTTGCCAGGAGCCTTCTGGAATGATGAGGCTGTTAGTGTCCGACCCGAGCTTTAGGAAGGAATGCAGGGAAAGCTGTTCCTGCAAATTTGTAATGGGGAGCGGATGTGCATCTAAAGCCGGAAAATATGGAGTTGCCGTGGTCTTGATGATTTCATTTTTATCTTTTAGCCGGGCTGATACGATAAGCGACAATGGCTGGGAAGTGAGGGGCTCGTCAAAATATAGCTTTAAAGTTTGAGGAGATGAATATTTAGGCGTTCCTTTTATCACCATATTTTTTACGAATGGGGTATTTGGTGAAAATATCTTTGTGATGTTGGATTGGGGGTTCTGCCATTTAATATCTGTAATGGTTATATCTTCCGGAACCGCATTTGAAAGTTCCAAATACGTTCCGAGCTCGTCCATAATAATATAAGCATGAGCAAGGATGGGGTATATGCCCGTTTCACTTGCATCATCAGATTGCCTCAGTTTTCTTCCCTCGATCATAAACTCTTCATCGCTAAGGCTAAGGAGGAATTCTGAGCGTTTTTCATAATAATTCCATTCCATATTATCAATAAGATAAAACTCCTGCTTCAACTGTTGAACTAGCTTTTGCTCCAGAGGTTTAAGCTGAGATTTGATCTTACCTGATAGATATTCAGTAGCTAACTTTCGAATTTCCGATATATAAGAAGATAAAATTATTGGATCTTTTAGTAATTCCACATGTAATGGATCTCGTTCTGCTAGTTTATCTTTGGGGGAACGTACAACCCCGTTGGTATCATAAACAATTGGTTCCAGTAAGTAGGTTATGGGATTGAAGTAAAACCGTATATTTCGGAAACTTTGCGGGTGAGAGAGCCCCCAGATTTCACAAGCTGCAAGATACCGCCCCATCAATTCCACATCAAACACCTGAGATGAAGATAATTTTCCTTCACTGAATCCCCGCAGCAAACCAATTGCAGATTTTAGGTCACTTTTAAGTTTAGGTGATTTTTGTATTTGTTTGTTACCATAGTAATTAATCTGATTATTTTTAAAGCCAAAAAAGGGTGAGCCGGAAAACATTCGTCCATATTCAATCGAAGTTTGCCAAAGTAGGTCCTCACTGAAATGAATAATAACGCCTTCACGTCTTCCTTGAGATTCTAATAAATCTTTAGAAAAATTTTCTTCTACGGACATTATGCCAAGATAGTCACCGTTGAGGGTTGCGTTAACAAAGGAATATCTCGGTGCTAAAAGACCCTGATTCCTGAAGTATTGTAGAGTAACGGGCTCAGATTGATATTGCCGTGCTTTGGGGTGCTGAATTGAAAAGCGCTGCATCCCTTGAAAATAATCTTGTTCCTTAAGTTTGAAGCGAAATGACCATTTATTTTTATGCGCACGGTGATCGTTAAGATCACCTTTGAGTCGAATTTTAGCCTTCAATGTGTCGTTTGATGTTCGAATTTTTGTTTTAACTTCTATTTTGTCTTCGGGAAAGAGAATGCCTCGTTCTAAAGCATTATCTCGTTTTTCTTTTAATTTGCTAAAATTTTTAAAATTAATATCAATAATTAAATTCGGTAATGGTTCCAAAGGTTCCAATACATCCCACGTTATGAGATATTCAAGAACCTGTCGTGTCAAAGAATACTGTGTGAAGTTCTTTTGATAACCATGATCTTTTGCCCAAGCTCTGACATAACTCTTTGATACTTTGTATATTTTTTGCTCAACGGGTACGCCAAAAAATACAACCAGCGCCAAAAAAAGGGCATGGTCACGTCGCAGCGAGAACCGACCGAATTTTAATCGAGGTTTGAGCGCTAACTTTTGTAGGAAGTTTTTTGGTCGGGGCCCGACTATCATGGTTAAATAGCAGGAAGTTGTTTTGATCCAGGAAGGTAATGCCGGCGGAGGGGAGCTCCCTGTTAAGCTCATCAATTAAGTCTTCCAATTTTACAGATTCAGAAAGTTCCAACAAATAAGTGGCTTCAACATGATCCTCACGGGTATCGAAGCGTCTTAAATCACAGGCCGTTGTGTGTTTTCCAAGGGCCGTATTCAACAGATTTAAGGACTGTTTCGAACTATTCTCCGTTAGGTTGATCCAGTCGACGGAAAGAAATAAATTTTTATTTTGTTTTTTCCGGTCTTTCCATCGGAAGAGTGAGACAAACCCCAAAATGGCGAGCGTTGCAACGACGGTTGCCTTTGTCTGACTGGCTCCTAGGCCAAGTCCAGCACCAATTGTGATAAACAGATAGGTCAGTTCTTCCGGCTCTTTAATGGGAGTTCGAAAGCGTACAATCGAAAGTGCGCCAACCAGGCCAAGAGATAATGCGAGTGAGGATTTGACGATGGAGATAATCAAGACAGTCGTCAGCAGAAGTAGTGGGAAGACCCGAGCCAGATCTTCTCTGTTGGCCAAGGCTGATCCAAATTTAATGAAATGGAAAACAATTACGTATGCTAAAGCTGCCCCTATGCTCAAGTTGATTAACAGACCTTGAATTTCAAGAGTGCCGCCATCGCCAATGTCGAGTCCATTTAACATTCAAATTATTCCTTTATATCTCATACAAAACTACAATAGTCCTTAATACTCTATAAGACTATATATTCACTGATTTACGCACTTAGGATGATCAACCCATAACGCATTTACAGCATAGTTAAACCATAAGATTAAGGCAAATGCCATGAACATATACTGGCTCAATAGTTATAACGTGGCAAGGGGAAATTGGAGAATGGGGGCAAGGCCTACAAAAACCTCAACCACACAATACCGTAGAAGATAACCCTCCGATATCACTGATAAATTGCTCACATCCCGTACAGACATTATGAGTTATCATTTCAAAAATTCCTGAAACGAAGTTCTTATACGTGTTGGAACTAATATATTCCAGTGCCCATCTTTGTCGTGATTGGCCCATCAAAACTTCAACTCGTTGTGAGATTTCACAGTAAGTGAGAAAACTCTCACATTAATGACACAAGAAATACAATTCTATTTCTGCACCCCATATT
Organism: uncultured Rhodospirillales bacterium; assembly: GCA_965603075.1. Classification (GTDB taxonomy): domain Bacteria; phylum Pseudomonadota; class Alphaproteobacteria; order Rhodospirillales; family Casp-alpha2; genus JABJOR01. Next base: position 35,965 of record CBFDBO010000022.1, read on the forward strand.
TTTCTGTGAATTGTCATTTAAAAGTTCCTCAGCACATACAGTATGCACTATCAACACCACTGTTTGACGTCAGCGCCTATGGAACAAATTAGCGGTATTGCATAAGAGAGTGTTTCTGGTTCATCGTAATGACCCGAAGGGGAATGAAGATGAGACAGAAATCGCAGACACGGCAAAGATGGGCACTGGGTATTACTTATATCTATCGCGTATCCGAATATGGACAGAAAGCAGACATGATTAACGATGCTTGAAGCTCTTTGCTTGTGACCCTAGGTGGAATTCTCCAACTTCCCTAGATGACACCTACCTAACAGTAGTTTGCTTAAATCTAAAATGAGGTTACAAGTTCATTTTTTCCACGTGAGTAAGAATCAAATACGATCATCCCAATTATAGAATTAATATCCATTTCATTAGATGAACATGGAATAGAAATCCGTTCAACGAACATCGTTTTTTCCTCAAAACCATCTTTGAATATGGCCTGTTTTCGGGCAAAACCAATTTTCTTTTTTTCTATTACATCATAAAAATTTTGAATGAGAATGTAGGAGTCAGGCACATCCAAAATATCCTCAAAATATTTACCTGTAATACTACGGCTGAATTGTTTATCTATTCCTGTTCCGGTAAACCTAAATAATAATTTTTTATCTTTGTATGGTTTTATATCAAATATAAAAATATTCGGAACTTGTTTTGGGATTTTCATTAAAAAATCAATATTTTTTACATCCACAAATTTCCTGTCACCTAATAAAGAGGACAAGCATTCAGAAAATTCTAGAATTTTTGAATTATTCGTTATTTCCCTGATTTTTTGAATATCAATCAATGCATCGTCCTAAATCGATCCGTTAAATGGATGATGGCACTTGCTACTGTGAGCAAATATTAGTCTGTTTTTGGCTGCAAACATAAGCTCTATTCTATCTAGTCTGCATTGCTGTATTTACAAGTCGCAGAATGAAAAAAGCCCCCTTACAATGCTGGGGACATAAGATAGAGAGTCTGCTCATGGCTATAATCAGAAATGATTAGCGGTTTTCAAATAGTTCTGCTTTCAATAATAAACTAGTTATATTGATGCCAAGTTATGTTGTGCTTAGATTGGATATTAATCGTTTAATTACAATGGCTTGAAATTTTTGGTGGGCCAATCAAAACAAAGATTATCATGAATTTGTCAGTATCATTTTCTCTGACAATTGTGTTGAAATTCTCACACAATATGTCAAATACTCTGGCAACCCACAAACACCCCTGATTTCATTGGCTTTTTCGGGATAATCCCCAAACCCTTAAAGTGTGAACTCACACCCATTTGGGCGAAATCAGTTATTACCCTCAAAACAGGCGCTATTTTGCAGCTTTTTCCTTTTCTAAGCGTAGAGCTTTCAAGCGTGCAGTTTTTTTATTTCGATTAAGTATCACACTCTCTTTTTCCGCAAGAAACCGTTGTGTCTTTTGATCATTTGCAGCAAAAATTTCTTCAGCTTTCGACATGATTGATTTGTTTTTTTCCGCCATTCTTCATTTTCCTTAACGTCCAGTTTTAGATAAGTCTTTAAGAAAGACTTTCGCTTCCATGCTTGCGTATTGGTTTATACGCGTGCTCGAAGCATAGTAGAGGCCCATTATTGATCATTATATCAAAGCGGGCCCATGAGCCCATGAAACAAGGGAATGGCGCAAACCACTGATCACGGGTTCTATCCGATGCAACGTTGATGCGGCAAAAACAACCGCTGTTCCTTGCGCCCTAGAGATTTTGATAGGATTACCATCAGCATTAATGACCAAAGCGCCACCAACGTAGTCATCGGGGCTTGTCAATTGAACTGATAATGACAATTTTCGACGCCCTGCAGCACCACCCTGTCCACGATCTATATGCCAATCATAATAATGCCCAGGACCATAAGCCGCCAATTGTAATTGTTCGTCAACACCATCAAGGTCATAACCGAAAAGCTGTCGGTTAGCATCCCTAACGAGTCCTATCATTCGAGTGTCTACCCAAGCAAAATCTTTAATTTCAGGAACCCACGTCACCCCGGAATGACGTATTTTCTGATCGAAGTGACCAGCGACTAATCCCCCATCTAAAGTATCGAGACGTGAATATAGATCTGTAAGTCTGTTACATTCCAAAAGAGAGAAAGCATCAGGAATAATCGTCCAAAACTGTAGCGGTTTGTTGCCACTAGAATTCGGCCCCAACGGCAGTATCGCAGGTCTACGTCCCATTAGCGAATTTCCGTTCCATGAAGCACACATCATACATGCGTCATGAAGCTATACGCTTATTCCAACTATTTAGATACAATCTATATAGTTTAAATTTTTAAGAGCAGCAAGAACTGGCAACATCTTTTTAAACATCCGCCACAGGCTGACAGTTGATCGTAATTAACGACCCTCAAACATACCAATTTTTGGAACATCTACAGGTATTTTAGTCTCTAAAAAAGTTGGGGAAATGCCGTGCGACCCTATGGAAGCCCATGTACTATATTTTATCCAAACTTGCGCCTAAGTCACTGACATCACACACTTACGACACCACTGCCGGACTCAGAAAATTAAATAACTTTCTGAAAATAAACAATAAATTTAGCCTCGTTTGCAAATGAACTTGGGTACAAATATATCTACTAACGGATGGAATGTATTACCTTTCGTGCTAGGATACCGGAAGAATTTACACTCATTTTTAGATTATCTCGTAAATGTCAAATAAACCGATACCCAAGATTTACCCTAATGAACTGGAAGAAGTATTTGTCTTGGCGAGTAGCCAACGGGTTCTGTTGCGTCCTATCCGCCCTGAAGACGAGTCTGCACATAGAGCTTTCCTCTCTGAGTTGACGCCTGAGGATAACCGCTTCCGTTTTTTCGGCAAGGTTAAGGAACTCTCGCACGATAAAATGGCGCGTTATGTTAACATTGATTACGATTCAGAGATGGCCATCATCGCCTGCATTGAAGATGAAGATAGAGCATTCAGCCATATAACTTTGGGCGTAGTTCGCGCCATTATCGACACTCAAGGTAAAACAGCAGAGTTTGCCATCGTCGTACGATCTGATGTCCATCATCAGGGATTAGGATGGAAACTTATGGATAAAATTTCTTGTTTCTGTCGTTCACGAGGAGTGAAAACCCTCGTTGGCGATGTGCTACCGGAAAACTTCCATATGTTAAACTTAATGCACGATTTTGGTTTCACTAAACACACTGACTTTGAAGAGCGCGTAGTGCGGGTGTCACTGGCACTTTAGGAACGGGATTGTTATCATATATATCTATTTTACACCAAAAAGCAGCTATCAGGATCACCGTGAAATGAAAAAACGAAAAATTATTGCATACATCAGCATCGCAATTCTTATTGCCGTGTTCGGGTTATCTACTTGGCTGGCGTCAAATGGGCAGTTTTTTGAGGCCATTGCTGTGGTCGGTGTGGCAACGACGCTGGGGTGGTTCGCAATACCGATGGTTTCGGTGAAAAATGAAGATAAGGAATCATCAGAATAACAGAGATTGCTGGAGCCGTGGCGGTTTGAGGAAAACCTAAGTGCCACGCTTTGCTTTATTGTACATCCGTTATATCAATAATAAATATACTGGTCCTATGGAACTCAGAAAGGCTAGGTTAACAAGGTTGCAACAAACGAGATGAATTAATTGAGCATCGACGCTGAAATTAAAATGACAACGAAAACGCGAAGTAGCGTGTTCGTCGTCTTAATTGCAACGGCATTATTGGCTATTATTGCGTTGTTTTTTGCCTCGTTATCGTATTTTCGTTCGGTTGAAATCGAAGATGCCAATAGCCGTTTAACCCTGTATGACCGTTCTTTGAATGATACACTGGAACGGTTTCAGCATTTACCTTATGTCTTGGCACGCTACCGTGTTGTCATGTCGTCTCAAGCCTCATCTTCCCATAAATTACTGAACCAACAATTGGCTCGTTTTAATGAAGAAGCGGGTTTAGAAGCCATTTATCTGATGGACAAAACGGGCTTGGTTTGGGCGGCTTCGAACCATGATCTACCGCAAACCTTTATTGGCCAGAATTATGGGTTTCGGCCTTATTTTCAGGCCGCCTTGTTAGGGAAACGTGGTGAATTTTTTGGCATCGGGGCAACAACCGGCAGACCCGGGTATTTTGTTTCTGAACCTGTTTACGGGCCGCTTGGCGACATTACAGGTGTGATTGCCATAAAGCTGGATGTCAGTGAATTACAACGGGTTTGGGAAGCCGGACGCGAGCGGGTTTTTGCATCCAACAAAGACGGTGTGATTGTTTTATCTTCACATCAAGACTGGCTCTATAAAACGCTTTCTCCGCTGACGGATCAACAACGCGCGGACATTGCCCGACGCAAACAATTTGGAGGGAAAGAGTTAACGCCATTCGATTGGCGGAAATCCGGCCCCTCAACGGTTTCTATTGGCAATGAAGAATTTGTGTATGTGTCATCCAGAACCAAACGTTTAGACTTGCAAGTGCATTTTTTGCTGAGTGAACGGCGCATATTTGAACGCGCCATGCTGACCACCGTTATTCTGGGTGCTGTCTTGTCGGCCTTGTTGGCCTTTGCAACGTTTTTAAGATCAAAACGGATTAAAGTTGCTTTATTAGCATCCCAAGCCGACCGTGCACAGTTGTTGACGATAAATACAGAACTTAAAAATGCACAAAAAGAATTGGCCCAGACCAGTAAGCTTGCCGCATTGGGGCAATTGTCGGCATCTGTGACGCATGAATTGGGACAGCCCATTTCGGCCATGCGTAATTATTTGGCCGCAGCAGAATTAACAGGTGATCAAAAAACAACAAAAACTTTGAGCAAGTTAAACACCGTTGTGGACCGCATGGAAAATATCACTAAACAATTGCGGTTTTTTGCAAAACCCGGCGATGAAAAACGCGAACGGGTCTCTTTCCAAGATGTATTCTCAGGCGTGATGGGATTGATGGAACATGACATTCGTGCGGCCAATGTTGAGCTTAAAACAAACATTGGTGATACCCTTGTGTTTGTACATGGAAACCGCCTGCGCCTTGAACAAGTTTTGGTAAATTTAATCAAAAACAGCTTAGCCGCTACAGAAGGCGTTGAAGGGGCTTGTTTGGAAATTGCGATAGGGGCCGAAGAGGGCCGCGCTTTGTTAAGCGTTCAGGATAATGGCTCTGGGTTTGGAGATCGAGAATTGCAACGGTTGCAAGAACCCTTTCACACGACACGGGCTTCTGGAGATGGTATGGGCTTGGGATTATCCATTGCCTCTGCAATTATCAAAGAACATGATGGTCACTTGTTTGCTGAAAACGTAAAGACAGGCGGTGCACATTTTAAAATATCTTTGCCTTTGTTAACACCGGGTGAAAGTAGGGAATAATGATCGAAAAACACCGCATTTGGGTTATTGATGATGATCGTGAAATGCGAGATTCACTAACCGAACTGTTAGAAAGTGGCGGGTTTGAAGTGCAAACATTGACACGGGCTGATGGCGTGTTGGAAAAGCTTCGATCGCAAACCCCTGATGTTTTGTTATGTGATGTTCGCATGCCGGGGATGAGCGGCATTGAATTATTAAGTGCGCTGAAGGGCGAGGCTTCTGTTCCTCTTGTTTTAATGTCGGCACATGGCGATATTCCCATGGCGGTGGATGCTATCCAAGAAGGGGCATACAGCTTTTTAGAAAAACCATTCGACCCAAGACGATTGTTGAAATTACTAAGCAATGCCGCACAGCTACGCCGCCTGTCTGTAACGGCAGAACGTTTAAAAGACCGTTTGTCTGACCTGTCGGGATTGGACCGGATTTTGTTGGGTAACGCCAAAAGCATTGTACAATTGCGCCAAGAAATTTTGGATTTAAGCGACAGCACAGCCAATGTCATGCTGTTGGGCGATACGGGCACAGGAAAAGAATTGGTTGCCCGGGCCCTTCATGATTTAGGCCCGCGCTCAGCCGGGCCTTTTGTGCCTGTTCATTTTGCAAGCATTCCCATTGCAATGTTTGAAGAAACTTTGTTTGGTGTGAAAGATGGATCGGACGGGTTATTGGATAAGGCCGAAGGGGGCACGCTGTTCCTTGATGAATTGGGCGCCATTCCCTTAGAGATTCAAGCCAAATTATTACGGGTAATTGAAACCAAACAATTCACACGGGTGGGCTCTGTGGAAATTCGCCAATCGGATTATCGAATAGTTTCCGCAGATATGGAAAAATTAGAAAGCGCACTGTCATCCGGGGCCTTTAGAGAAGATCTGTATTTCCGTTTGAATACGATCATGCTTTCGCTTCCAGCCCTGAAAGATCGACGTGAGGATATTCCACTGATCTACGCCGATTTTCTAAACCAATTTGCAACGACCTATGAAATCACAGCCCCGGAAATCACGTCCGATGATTTATCCATGTTGATGTCCTATGACTGGCCCGGCAATGTACGGGAATTACGAAGCGTCAGCGAACGTCGTATTTTAGCGGCACGTCGGGGGGGAGGCTCGGTCGCCGCCGCTTTGCAAAAGGACGGTGGCGAAGATGATGTGCCGGAAAACTTACGTGGGGCGGTCGCCGCCTTTGAACGCCAGCTGATTGCAAAGGCCTTGGCCACGCATCAAGGAAAAATGGACGCGGTAGCCGAAGCGCTCGGCATTGGCCGCAGAACCTTGAACGAAAAAATCGTCAAACTTGGTTTAAATAAAGACGAAATTCTAAACGTATAGGGGTTTTTCATGCCCTGCGGAAATCCGCAGGGTCGCTGTGTAAGCCCGGCAATTTTATTCATAGATGGGATGGGATTGTGTCACTAAAATGGCCCCAATTGTCGTAACGACGACAGTATAACAGAGAGGAAACTTAGATGAATAAATTAATAGCCATCGTCGCGGGTGCTGCTTTTGCCCTTACCGCAAACTTAGCCCATGCCGATTCTAAAGATTATATTTTAAATACAGCTTCGACCGGTGGAACGTATCACCCGGTTGGTACGGCAATTTCAACGCTTTCTAAAATCAAACTGTTGCCGAAGCAAAAATTTAGCCTGACCGCTGTCAATTCTGCTGGTTCTGGTGCGAACGTTCAAGCCCTGGGTTCAGGCACAGCAGATTTTGCCATTCTTCAAGGTCTATATGGATCGTATGCTGCAACGGGTACCGGTCCTGTATCGGCTCCCCAAGGTAACATTCGTTCCGTTAGCATGTTATGGCAAAACGTTGAACAGTTTGTTCTGAGCAATGACAAAGTGAACACTGGCACGGTTGACGACCTTAAAGCCGTCAAAGGACAGTCCGCCGCTATGGGCAAACAAAACTCTGGCACGCTTGGATCAAACACGGTGTTGTTGTCCGGCCTTGGCATTAATGTCAACGAAGACTTTCAACTTGTCAACGCAGGCTACGGCCCCTCGGCTGATGCTCTTGCAAATGGTCAAGCGGTTGCCGCGGGTATGCCTTCTGGTCCCCCAACAGGGGCAATCACAAAATTGATGGCGGCTAATTCTGGCAAGTTTACGATTCTGGATGTAACAGCTGAACAAGCCAAAGCCATGGACGGTGGACGTAACCTATGGGTCCCCTACACCATTGCGTCTGGAACCTATCCCGGACAAAGCAAAGACATCAGCACCATTGCTCAGCCCAATTTCTTGGCGGTGAATGACAACGTTGATGAAGAACATGTCTATCTTTTGACCAAAACGATGTATGAAAACCTCGGGTTCTTGTCGGCTATTCATCCTGCAACCAAGGTCATGGATGTCAAAAAAGCTATGGCGGGTTTGCCTGTGCCGTTGCACCCCGGTGCAGCCCGTTATTACGAAGAAATGGGTCTAACGGTTCCGGCTCATTTGGTCGCAAAATAAAATCGATGATCTGAACAAAGGGCGGGAGATTTTTTCTTCCGCTCTTTTTCTTTGTTAAAGCAGGGGGCTGCCGTGACCGATGCCACTAAAATAGACCAACACAATAACCCACCCTCTGAACGATATGATTTAATATCGTTGCAGACACCTGTAACGGGTCTGTTTAAAAAGAGTATTGTGGCCTTTTCTGTTGCCTTTGGCATTTGGCACATTCTGACAAATCTTATTATTAATGAATCCAGTCTTTGGCAAAATGCCATTCACTTTGGCGGGTTTGCCTTTTTAGCATGCATTACCATCAGCCCCTTTGGTCGTAAATCAGGATCAAAAAAAGCAATTATTTTTGACGTTTCTTATGGCCTGTTGGTGGCGGCGGCAAGCTTATGGATTGCGTCCGCAGAAACCGGCATTTATGAACGCACCTTGGCCGTAACCGGACAGTCGTGGCAGTTTACCGTGGTCGATTGGGCGGCTGGGTTTATATTAATTTTTGCGGCCCTAGATTTATCCCGCCGTGTATCGGGGTGGGTTATTCCCATACTGATTATTTTATCTTTATCGTACATCTTGTTTTTGGGGACTTATTTACCCGGTGTGTTTCGGGCCGCAAGTCTTCCCATAAACGATGTGTTATTTCGCACCCTTTTTAATGACGAAGGCATGTTTGGTATTCTTGCCAGCATTTCATCCACCAACATCACCTTGTTTATGATATTTGGTGGGTTTTTGGTGGCGTCCGGGGCCAGCGATTTTGTTATCGAAATTTCAAAAATCGTTGCAGGTAGAGTGCGTGGTGGGGCGGCCTTTGTGGCGGTCTTGTCATCAGCCCTCACGGGCACCATCAGCGGATCAGCCATTGCCAATACGGCATCGACAGGCGTGATCACGATTCCCTTGATGAAGTCCAATGGATTTCGGGCAAAATTTGCCGCCGGTGTCGAAGCCGCATCCTCAACAGGCGGACAATTGATGCCCCCCATCATGGGCGCAGGGGCATTCGTAATGGCAAGCTATACGTCTATTCCGTATTCAACGATTGTGGCTGTATCAGTTGTGCCGGCAATTTTATATTTTTTGTCAGTCGCCTTTATCATCCGCATCGAAGCCGTAAAATATCAAGTCGGTGACGATTTGGATTTAAAGGTAAATTACGGCAAATTAATTTCGGGTGGTTTAACGTTTGTGCTTCCTTTGGGCGCGATGATTTGGCTTTTGATGACGGGGGTAACGCCCAGCTATGCGGCGTCTTGGGCCATAGCCGTGTTAGTTTTGGTCTCTTGGGTAACGACACTTGTTTCAAAGTTTATCAATAATGATACTTTTGAACCCATCTTCATGGGCCATAAAAACATTGCAGAGGCCTTTCTGATTGGCGTTAAAGCATCGGTCATGACCGGTATTTTGTTGGTCGCCATTGGTATTATGAACAACGCCATCGTTACCAGCGGCATCGGGAATGGTTTTTCTCTGATGATTGCCCAATGGTCGCAAGGATCGATTGTTGTTGCGATTATTTTGATTGGCTTGGCATCGTTGGTTTTAGGCATGGGCTTACCAGTGACGGCGGCTTATATCATTTTGGCCATCCTTACAGCCCCCGCATTGGCAGGCATTTTGGCAGACACCATCATCATTGAAAAAATTATGCAGGGCATTTCAGATCCCGTCCAAGCCGCTATGTTTACGTTGGTCGACAGCCCGCATGTTGCAAAATTATCCGTTGGTATGGTCCGTGAAGACGCGGTTGCCTTGATGGCAGCTATGCCATTTGAATTGTCCATTGCAATTCGCCCGTTGCTGGTCGACCCAGATACGCAAGCCGTATTTTTGTTAACCGCACACTTGATTGTCTTTTGGTTAAGCCAAGACAGCAACGTGACACCCCCCGTTTGTTTAGCCGCGTTCACAGCGGCGGGAATTGCTGGATCAAAGCCAATGGAAACCGGGTTCCAAGCATGGAAGATTGCCAAGGGGCTTTATATTGTGCCGCTGATGTTTGCTTATACGCCGCTGATTTCAGGGGAATGGTTCGAAGTTTTGCATATCGGTGTTTTTGCCTTGTTTGGCATATATGCCATAAACGCGCTTATTCAAAATTACGCCGAAGGTCCGCTGAATATTGTATTGATGCTTGTTCTTATTGTGGGTGGAGTGGGAGCATTTTTACCCCTGAATTTAGCCGCTAATATCGGGGGAGCGCTTTTGGTTTCTGCTGTCATCTTGATTTCCGCACGCACTCTTAAAAGAAGCAGTAACATATAAAAAGTTCTTAGCGGATATTTCAGCAGTCGACCGGAAACTTGACAATAATCAAGAGGCATAGACTGTAATTCAGCTATAATCTTCACGTCTCAGCTAGTGAAGGAGAATATGTCATGTTCACCAATATCGCTGTTGCCACAGATGGATCAGAAACAGCCATGCAGGCTATTCGGATGGCTTCGGATATCGCTGTAAAATATGGAGCAAAAATAACGGTGTTCCATGTGTTAATGCATAATGACCCCCCTGAATCCTTCAAACACATGGCAATCGTAGAACATATCATCGATGAGGAACCGCGTCATTCCGCAACCCTTAACGATGTCAGAGCCCAAGTTGTCAGTGAGTCCATAGATGCCCAAGAGTCTCGCCTTAATAGGAAGCTGATCCTGTCTCTGGGCGAAAGAATCGTTGAGCAATCGAAACAAGCCTGTCTTGAAAATGGTGTCAGCCATGTTGAAGGTCTGGTTCTGGAGGGCGACTATGCTGATGTGATGCTCACAGCTGCGAAAACAATGGAGATCGATCTTATCGTTCTTGGTGCGCGTGGTCTTGGTGCATTAGAAAGCCTTGTAATGGGGAGTGTATCACAAAAAATCGTGAGAGACGCCGAGTGCACCTGCATGGTCGTCAAATAAACCACGATTTATTTGATTTCATTTGTTCTTAGGAATTTTTTGGGATATTTCCCAAACCCTAAGAGTGTGTGCTTACATCCTTACAGGTAGATGTTCAGTCTTGCCTTTAAAACAGATGTAATAAACAGTCATTAACGATGTCGGTTCATAACCCAAATCTGACATAAGGGACATTATTGTACCGGCTGATCGACGATCCATATTCTCACCTTCCGATCAAAAAACTTATATATGAAAAAGGTACGAGACATTGATTAATGTAATCGTGTAACGTGGCATTATTATGCCTGAATTTGAATTAAAAAAGAAAATTGAGCGCGCTGTCTTCGAGATGAGTATTCTCGATGGTTTGGCTGATCCTGTCATATTAATTGACGAGAAACGAAATTTTATCGATGGAAACCGAGCCGCCTTTAATCTTGTAGGAGAGAATGTCAGCGGGAAGAAGCTGACAGCTATTCTTGAATCCCCGGAAATCATAGATGCCATTGACCGGGTTCTTGAAGGCCAGCCTTCCGAAAAAGTTGTCGCCTTTATTCCATCACCTGTATCAAGAACTTACGAAATGCACGTTATGGATTTATCCACACGTGATCTCGATAGAAGTGGATGGATTGTGCTGGCATTGCACGACATTACGTCTGCATTACAATCCGATAAAATGCGGGCTAATTTTGTTTCCAATGTCAGCCACGAAATGCGCTCGCCATTATCTACCTTATTGGGGTTCATTGAGACCTTGCGAGGGCCAGCCCGCGATGACCCCGAAGCGCGAGACCGTTTTCTCGGTATCATGGAAGACGAAGCACGTCGCATGACCCGGTTGATCAATGATCTGCTGACTTTGTCTCAGGTGGAAGCCGATCAGCATATTCTTCCCGATCATTCTGTGAATATTCAAGAACTGTTGAGGGAAGTCATAAACCTTCTTTCTGGCAGGGCAAAGGACCAGAACATGACCATTGCGCTGGAGGTGTCTTCACCTCTTCCTCTGGTTGCTGGTGATAAGGATGAGCTTATTCAGGTCTTCCGTAATCTTGTTAATAATGCTCTTACTTATGGTACTAAAGGTACCGAAGTTGCAATAGCGGCTGAGTTGATCGGCGAGGTAAAAGATACAAAAATTCGCGTTTCTGTTACCAACCAGGGTGAAGGAATTGAACCCAAGCACATCCCCCGCCTGACAGAGCGTTTCTATCGTATCGACAAAGGACGTTCACGGGCGAGCGGCGGAACAGGCCTCGGCTTGGCGATTGTTAAACATATTGTGTATCGCCATCGAGGGGAGCTTGAAATTAGCAGTATTCCTGGGGAAAGTTCTACTTTCACCGTCCTTCTACCGACCAACTTACCTATCAATCTGCCGTCCCATAGCCCGCTTTAATTGTCATAAAAAGTTCACATAACAGTCATGAAAAAGAAGCCTTGTTCCAATAGGCTTGTTGGTGAGAAGAGAATTTGCTCTTGCTCATAATTATGATTGAAAAGGTGAATATATAATGTTGAAAAAAATTCTCATGGTTGGGTCGTTTGCGCTATTGGCCTTCCATGGAACTGCTGAGGCACGGGATCAAATTCGGATCGTTGGTTCCTCAACTGTATTTCCGTTTGCAGCAACGGTTGCTGAGCAATTCGGTTTATCAACAAACTTTAAGACCCCTATTGTAGAAAGCACTGGTTCTGGTGGTGGATTAAAGCTCTTTTGTTCTGGCGTCGGTGATCAATATCCCGATATCACCAATGCATCCAGACGCATTAAACAGTCTGAAATTAAACGCTGCGCAGAAAACAGTATTCAGAATGTCGGCGAATTAATGATTGGTTATGACGGTATCGTTATGGCGAATTCCCTAAAATCAGATGTCTATAATTTGTCTTTACAGGATGTTTTTCTGGCCCTCGCCAAGAACGTTCCAAATGAAGACGGCTCAACTGTCCCAAATACTTATAAAACCTGGGCTGATATTAATCCTAATTTACCGGCAACGGCTATTGAAGTTTTCGGACCGCCCCCCACATCGGGAACGCGGGATGCATTTGTTGAATTGGCTATGGAAGGTGGATGTAAAACATTCCCATGGATCAAAGCTCTAAAGAAAACCGACAAACACGCTTATAAAGCACTGTGTCATACAATTCGAGAAGATGGTGCCTTTATCGAAGCAGGCGAGAATGACAACCTGATCGTTCAAAAGCTTGATGCAAACCCCAATGCACTTGGCATATTCGGGTTTAGTTTTCTCGACCAGAATGCCGATAAGGTACAGGGTAGTATTGTAGATGGCTCATCGCCAACCTTTGAGAACATTGCAGATGGAAGTTACCCTGTTTCACGGGCGCTCTATATTTATGTCAAACAAGCCCATATTGGCCTTGTTCCTGGTATCGCTGAGTTCCTCGCTGAATTTACAAGCGAAGGCACTTGGGGATTTGATGGATACCTTGCCGATAAAGGTATGATCCCCTTATCCGACGAGGAACGTGCTTCGTGGAAACAGAAGGTAGACGGCTTTGCAATCCCCACAATGTGATAACGCTGTCACGCGAAACGGAAGGCGCACTCCATTGCGGGGTGCGTCTTACGCTGCGTCACGCATCCTTACGGAACGTTTAATAGTAGCAGCCCTTTTTTCAGGGTCATTATTAGCGGTGCTGACAACCGTCGGCATTACACTCTCATTGGTGTTTGAATCCTTCCGGTTTTTCCAGATAGTCCCCATCACCGAATTTTTATTTGGTTTGAACTGGTCCCCTCAAACAGCCATTCGGGTAGACCAAGTGGGCGCCACTGGTGAATTTGGCGCGGTGCCGCTTATTGCCGGAACGCTCCTGATCAGTGTCTTAGCCTTATCAATTTCGGCGCCTGTTGGATTGCTATCGGCAATTTATCTTACCGAATACGCAAGTGAGCGCACGCGCGCTGTGATTAAGCCAACGTTGGAAGTCCTTGCTGGTATTCCAACAGTGGTCTACGGATTTTTTGCCGTATTGGTTGTTGCGCCTATTTTGCGCGGAGGTGGTGAATGGGCGGGCTTTTTTGTATCTTCTGAAAGCGCGCTTGCAGCGGCTTTGGTTATGGGCGTTATGACCATTCCCTTTGTCTCCTCCATTGCTGATGACGCTCTTGTTGCTGTGCCGCTATCGTTAAAAGACGGCGCCCTCGCCCTTGGTTCCACCCATTCAGAAATGGTCCGAAAAGTGCTGCTGCCCGCTGCCTTACCCGGCATTATGGGGGGGCTTTTATTGGCCGCGTCCCGCGTTGTTGGCGAAACCATGATTGTGGTGATGGCTGCTGGATTGGCGGCAAACCTGACGGCTAATCCATTTGAAGCGGTAACAACAGTAACCGTTCAGATCGTAACATTACTGACCGGTGATCAGGAATTTGACAGCGCAAAAACTTTATCTGCCTTTGCCCTTGGTTTGTTGTTGTTCTTGCTAACGTTGATCATGAACATCATCGCCCTCCGAATCGTGAAGAAATATCGAGAACAATATGAATAATTCCCTTATGACCTACCGTATTACCTCGGGGCTTAAATCCCGCCATCGCAAGGAACGAATGTTCCGTGCCGCCGGGCTTTTCTCATTGCTTTTGGGGGTAGTATTTTTGGGTGTTTTACTTGTCACCATCACCTCTAAAGGATTACTGGCGTTCCAACAGACAAAAATTCAGTTGGAAATTAATTTGCCCGTAAATGCCGCTAAGGCCAATTATCAAGGCATTATGAAACAAACTATCCGGGACATGTTCCCCCATGTTAAAACCCGGGCAGATAAAAAAGAACTTTATGGCATTGTCAGTTCAGGCGCTGCTTATGAATTAAAGGATTTTGCCGAGCAAAATAACAACCTTGCAGGGCAAACAGTGACTGTGTGGGTATCTGCATCTGATGAAGTGGATATGCTCATTAAGGGCACTGTTTCCAGAGACGACCAACCAGAAGTCCGCCGGTTGAGTGACGCTCAATTGGTATATTTAGACCAGTTCATTGAGAGCGACGCCATTGAAACCCGGTTTAATAGCGGGTTTTTTCTTAATGGTGACTCGCGCGAGCCCGAACGCGCTGGCATCGCGGCTGCTATGATGGGGTCGTTTTTCTCCCTCATTGTTTGTTTGCTTCTGGCTTTTCCTACGGGGGTAATGGCGGCGATTTATCTGGAAGAATTTGCACCAAAAAACCTTCTGACGGACTTTATAGAAGTCAATATCAACAATCTGGCCGCTGTTCCGTCGATTGTTTTTGGCTTGCTTGGATTGGCAATTTTTCTAAGCGTATTTGGTCTGCCCCGATCGGCGCCTCTGGTTGGTGGAATGGTTTTAACCTTAATGACCTTGCCGACAATCATCATTGCCGGTCGAGCCTCCCTAAAGGCTGTCCCCCCGTCTATCCGTGAAGCGGCCTTGGCTTTGGGGGCAAGTCGCGTACAAACCGTGTTCCATCATGTTTTACCGCTCGCCATGCCGGGCGTGCTGACAGGAACCATTATTGGGATGGCGCGGGCAATTGGTGAGACAGCCCCCCTGCTGATGATTGGTATGGTGGCTTTTATTGTTGATGTTCCCAAAACTATTCTCGACCCTGCAACGGCACTGCCTGTGCAAATATATTTGTGGTCGGACAGTCCAGAGCGTGCGTTCGAAGAAAGAACAGCCGCGACAATTCTTGTTTTACTCGGTTTCCTCGTTGTGATGAACATGCTTGCTGTGATCCTGCGCCGGAAATACGAAAACCGCTTTTAAAGGAGATATATAATGACAACCCTTGCCCTTACAAATCCTATCTGCACAGACATCCTTCCTCCCTCCACTGTTTTTACTGATACTTCAGCCCAATCAACTGTTCGAATGCAAACCAGAGACCTGAACGTATTTTATGGCGGCAATCAGGCGCTTCATAACATAGAGTTGGATATTCCCATACATCAAGTCACCGCCCTCATCGGTCCTTCTGGATGTGGTAAGTCTACATTTTTACGGTGCTTAAATCGTATGAATGATGTGATCGATAATTGTCAGATTAAGGGTTCGGTCATGCTTGATGACCAAGATATCTACGGTCCCAATCTGGATGTGGTTCTATTACGGGCAAGGGTCGGCATGGTGTTTCAAAAACCCAACCCTTTTCCAAAGTCTATCTTTGATAATGTGGCCTATGGCCCCCGCATTCATGGCATGGCAAGTAACCGCGATGAACTGGATGAAATCGTTAAGGAAAGTCTACAACGCGCCAGACTATTTGATGAAGTCAAAGACCGCCTTAATGCCCCGGGTACCAGCCTGTCGGGCGGTCAACAACAACGTCTCTGTATTGCCCGCGCCATCGCGGTCCAACCGGAAGTCGTCCTTATGGATGAACCGTGTTCCGCCCTCGACCCCATTGCAACGGGTGGCATAGAAGAGTTGATTACAGAATTGAAGGATGACTATACTATTGTAATGGTGACACATTCCATGCAACAAGCGGCTCGTATTTCACAAAAAACCGCTTATTTCCATATGGGGCATCTTGTTGAAGTCGGAGAAACGGAGCAGGTTTTCTCAAACCCTATTGATCAACGGACTTGTGACTACGTTTCAGGTCGTATCGGGTAGAAAAGCTCGCGTAAAAAAAATCGGAGAG
The DNA here is from genome assembly GCA_965603075.1 of uncultured Rhodospirillales bacterium. Classification (GTDB taxonomy): domain Bacteria; phylum Pseudomonadota; class Alphaproteobacteria; order Rhodospirillales; family Casp-alpha2; genus JABJOR01. The sequence continues at coordinate 52,383 of CBFDBO010000022.1, forward strand.
ACCATGTCTAGTTTGGTACTAATAGTCGAAGATGAAGCGCCTCAGGCTGAAATGTTACGCTATAATCTAGATCACGAAGGTTATCGTACAATCCTTGTTGATAATGGGGCCGATGCGTTGGAAGCCGTCGAGCAGCACGTTCCTGATTTGGTTATTGTTGACTGGATGCTACCGGAGCGTTCTGGTATCGAAATATGCCGCGGTCTGCGTGGTTCCCCCGAAACTAAAAATATACCGATCATTATGCTGACGGCGCGGGGTGAAGAAGGTGACAGAATTCTAGGCTTCGACGCAGGTGCCGATGATTATGTGGTAAAACCCTATTCGCCACGGGAAATGGTTGCCCGTGTTAAAGCCCTTCTTCGACGCACGAAGCCGGAGACTTCAGAAGGACACCTTACTTTAGATGACATCATACTGGACACCGTCAGCCATAAGGTTAGCCGAGCGGGCCAGTCTATTCACCTTGGACCGACCGAGTTTAAAATCTTGCGTGTTTTAATGGAGAAACCCGGACGGGTCTTTTCGCGAGACAACCTACTTGATCGCGCATGGGGCCAGGGCGTATATGTGGAAACGCGGACTGTAGACGTACACATGAGACGCTTACGTAAAGCACTGAATGCGTCTGGAGGACCTGACTTGATCCGTACGGTTCGGGGGGCTGGCTATGCCATAGATAATGAAGCAGCATAAAAATTAAATAATATTATTTTCAATTTTTACTCTATTTTACATTATTTTACTCATAGACAAATTTAGAAAAATCGTATTCCCAGTCATAATCAATAATATCATCCAGGGCGGCTGAATCATCAGAAAGGCACCGTATAATATCTGTTAATTCAATTGCGAGTGTACTAAATTTTCTATCCGACTTATCGTTAGGATCATCGGCACAAACGTTATTAAAGTCCCAAATAGCGCCATATATGCCATACTGGTCTTGAATAATAAATTCTGGATTATCTTCAAAATTCGTTGCACGGCTTATATACGGTCCATGATCTCCAAAAACAAAAACGATTGAATTTGGGTCGTTTTCTTTTATAGAAGTTATGAAATCGACCAAGATATCAGACAAAAGTGCGTCCTGCTCAATAACATATTTTTTATATTCCCTGTTCTCTTTTTCTGTATTGTTGAACCCGCCGTGTGTATGTCCAATAGGATTAAACATATAGTTCAGAGTCAGCCATTGCTCCGGATCATTCGCTTTATTCAGATAGCCTTCCAATAGTACTTCTATCCAATCACGTCCTCTTGCCTTGGCTGATATCTTCATGTCGGTGATGGTTTCTAAGTATTCTATCAAATAACAAAGATTGAAGTGCTGTATATATTTTGAGGGAAGTCTGGCTTCGCATCGATCATAGGTCGTGTAGACTTCTTCATCCAAATAGGAGCCTTTTTTTCCAAAGTATTCCTTACGACTATATCCCGTCGATATTTTGTATCCATTATTATGAAATATTTGAAAAACGGGACTGTTGTTAATCCCGGCGTAATAAGATGCTAGCTCACTGTTAGTGTATGGGGCGCTGTTTAAAACAAGTAATGAATTCAGTGATCTTTTTGTGGGAACTTTATCAGCAAATAAATTATGAACCATCTTGCCATTTAATTTTTTTACAGCATCAGTATATTGAAGACTATCAATCCCCAAGTGTTTCTTTGCCAAAGCTTCAGGCATCAGAGCGTCCACTGAGATTAAATGAATGTTGGGTTTATTTGAAAAAATAATTGCATTTAGATCTTCTGAATTAGAGATTTGCGCATTCATTTCCAGATTTGAAATTTCCCCCTCTTTTTTGGAGGGACTTGCCTGAGAGTACTCAGCATAAACGGCAACGCTTAGCTCATAGCAAATAGAAAACGTAAACAACACAAGAAACATTTTTGTGAGCTTTTGATTTATGCACATTAATCGGAAAAGGAATGCTAGGAATACCCAAGTTGAAATCAGTATAAATGTTCTTATGTTTGAAACCTGCCCAACATATCCTTCATAAAAAGAAAGAGAAAATGCTAGGAAATTCAAGGCTCCGAACAAACTATATAGAACGTAAGAAATTCTCAGGCTGTATTTTGGAAAAATTTTCCGGCAGGTAAAAATAAATGCCAACTCAAGGAAAACAACGACCCCACAGTAAACTGACGTTAAGGCTATTTCGTAATAGCCCATATCATTAATCATGGACTGAAGAATGGTCAGGTACCAACTTAATGAAGCAACAAGAAACACCAGAGACACAAGGCTAGAATTATTATTATCTTTTGTCATCGATCAGCTTCTCGTGAATTGATAAAGGGCGGCTTGGAACCGTTAAACTAGGTGTTATATGCTTTGGTGCCTATTAACACGACATCATGATCCATCAGTAGGGGTAAAAAATATAAGGGATGAGGGGATGTTCAAGTACATATTGGAGATGGGATAATTCATCCGGTCCGTCCGAACAACACGATTATTATTTATGGACACGTATCCTGAAGGATCCCTGTAACCTATGAAATGTTCAATATTATGTTTCTTTGTCATCCGGTTTTGAAAAAAAGTTGTTAAAGTAAGCTTTTACTTTTTGCCAGTATATTGAAATGATTGCCAAACTTGCAGCAATACCACCGATTAACCCCTGAAGTATCATGCTCCCTGTGCCGGGATCAAGATATGCAAATGCCTGCTGATATGATGCAAAGAAGAAAACGAGCGCTATTAAAATAACTTTTGAAATTGACATGTGAACCATACTTTGTGACTGATGACTTATCATTTTACTAAAGAATTCAAGTGCAACAGTAGATGAGTTAAAATAACATTGTACCCAATGTGGTTTAAGGCACCTCGGAAAATGCCATATTTCGGTTAATATAGATTGAATTTGGCTTTATGCGAAGCATTTTACCAACAATTATTAATCTTTTACCACTTCAGTGCTGCGCTATCTACAAAAATGTTATTTCAGACTGAGATTGCTCGGTTTGTTTAGACCAATTGATCTATGAGCATAAAACTTCTCTCAAACAAGGCACAAAGAATGCAAAGAGCGTCACACCGCTTTGGTGTTGCCGGTCAAATAGAGCGTATGAATTCGGCCATTCTTGGTTTTATCTCGGTCCGCCAACGTTTGCCATTAAAGACACCATAGTGACCAACATTCTCTTGAACAACGCGCTGCTTTTTCTTGGCCGGTATGTTGGTGCATAGATCAATAGCAGCCCCGGTTTGACCCAGTCCGCAGATGTCATCTTTGCTCCCTTCGATGGTCATCAGGGCGGTTTTCTTAATCTTGGTTGGATCAATGGGCACACCCCGGTGGGTCATGGTGCCGTTTGCCAAGGCATTTTCCTTAAACACGGTTTCAATTGTTTGCAGGAAGAACTCCGCTGGTAAATCCATCACTGCCAAGTATTCATCATAAAACGTGCGATGTTGTTCGGCGGAATCGCCATCGCCTTCCACCAAGTGATTATAAAACCCCTTATGGGCCTCAACGTGGCGATCCATATTCATGGCGAGGAAACCCGACAGCTGTACAAAACCCGGATAGACTTTTCGCATGGCCCCCGGCAACGGGAACGGTACATGGGAAATCACTGACTTTTCAAACCAAGCCATATCTTTAGCATTTGCGTGGTTGTTGACTTCGGTGGGGTTGATGCTGGTATCAATGGGACCCGCCATTAAAATCATGGCTTTGGGTTGGCACGGATCGTTCTCTGCCGCCATTAATGACACCGCCGCCAAGACAGAATTCACCGGTTGGCAAACCGCGAGAACCGATGTATCGCGCCCCATAAACTGCATAAAATCTATCATCAGATCAATATGGCTGTCCAAATCAAACGCGCCAAATGATAGGGGAATATTGCGCGCATCGCGCCAATCGGTCACGTAGACCTCGTGATCCGGTAATAAAGCCTTCACCGTGCCGCGCAGCAAGGTGGCAAAATGACCCGACATTGGGGCGACGATTAAAATTTTGGGATCATTTGCGCG
>CBFDBO010000023.1:0-48707 GCA_965603075.1 uncultured Rhodospirillales bacterium
GAAATACTAGTTAAGCTGGGCAGTTGGTCATCGCACAATACGTCCGCTCAGGGTCATAAGCGGCTATTAGGACAAACCAGTTGTGTTTGCGATTTCTTTCTCATCTTCGTTCCTTTCGGTCATTACGGTCGTTACGATGATCCAGAAATACTCTCTTATGCAATCCTGCTATTTTGTTCCACAGGCGATGACATGGTTCGCCTGGACTTGAATTTTTTTCGTGACAGCGTTTTATCTATTTCACACAGAGTGCGGTTCGGGGGAGCAAAGATTTTCCATATTCCCCAACATACAATTTTTTCTTCACTCATATGATCATTCTTTACTTGTTATGATTAACAGCTATGTCTTAGTTATAAGTTTACATAAAAATCGCATGGGAAGATGATTTCTATAATTTGTGCGAAATTTATTGCATTATTTATGGGGTGGTTTTATGGCGTCAGATTATAAAATATTTGATCTTGGTGATATTACCCTGCAGTCAGGGGTTATACTGCCGAAAGCATGTCTTGCTTACCAAACATTTGGCCACCTCAATGAGCAACGTAATAATGTTATTGTTATGCCAACCTGCTACATGGGGCAGCATCAAGATAATGAAATTTACTTTGGCAAAGATCGCCCTATTGACCCAGAGAAGCATTTTATTGTTAGCATCAACATGTTCGGAAATGGCTTATCATCTTCTCCAAGTAATACGCCTGAACCGTTCAATGGCCCAAGATTTCCAAATATAACGGTTTTTGACAACGTTTTTTATCAACACCGTCTTTTGCGAGAAGTCTTTTCTATAGAAAAAATAGCCTTGGTAAGTGGATGGTCTATGGGAGGGTGTCAGACATTCGAATGGGGAGCGCAATTCCCAAACATGGTAAACGCATTACTGCCTTTTTGTGGCTCCGCAAGAACATCCCCCCATAACTTTGTCTTTCTGGAGGGCGTAAAAGCAGCATTACAGGCTGACAACGCTTGGATGAACGGCGATTACACCCAAAAACCAGAAATAGGCCTGAAGGCATTTGCCAGAGTTTATGCCGGATGGGGGTATTCACAAACTTTTTACCGTGAAGAGTTATACCGTGATCTAGGTTGCGATACCGTTGAGGACGTCTTGCTTCAATGGGAATGCTATACACTAACATGGGATGCCAATAACTTAATGACCATGTTGTGGACATGGCAAAATGGCGATATTAGTGCCAATTCTACCTATAACGGTAATTTGCAAAAAGCCCTTGCTGCCGTAATAGCCAAAACGATCATTATGCCATGTTCATCAGATTTATATTTCCCCCCAGAAGATAGCGCCATTGAAGTTCGTCATATGCCAAATGCAACATTAAACGTTTACGTCTCCCCTTGGGGGCACTGTGTCGCTGATCGACCTGAATTTTTGCAAAATTTTGATGCAAATGTTCGGAAATTATTGATTGAATAAATTGGCTATTTTTATTTATAAACTTTAGAACGATAATCAAAATAAGATATAAAAAATCCAATGATGTTGCGTGTGTTTTAGGGATGAAATTTAGGAGGGTGTGAGGCTGGTCGCAGGAATTCTACTGAGGATTGTAAGGGGAATGCGCCTTACAAGATCAATTTATTACTAAAGGAAGTTGTTAGATAATGACTCAAACTAAGCACAAAACATATGATTATATTATTGTTGGAGCCGGTTCTGCCGGGTGTGTCCTGTCGAACAAACTGACCGCAGATGGTAAAAATAGTGTACTGGTTCTGGAAGCTGGCCCCATGGACCATAATCTGATGATCCATGTCCCTGCCGGTGTCTACAAAGTATTTAAGGACCCAAAAATTAACTGGAATTACCATACCGAAAATGAGGCAGAGTTGAATGAGCGCAATGTCGAGATACCGCGCGGCAAGGTGGTTGGTGGTTCTTCTTCCATAAATGCAATGGTTTATATGCGCGGACACCCCCTTGATTATGATCGTTGGGGGCAAGAGTTCAATTTGCCGCAATGGAGCTACGCACAATGTCTGCCTTACTTTAAAGCCAGTGAAGCCAGTGATCGTGGGGCCAGCGACTGGCGTGGAGGTGATGGGCCGCTGAGTGTTATGCGCGGCAATTTTGAAAACCCGTTATATGACGCCCTTCTCGAGGCAGGAGGTCAATCAGGACAAGGTCAAACAGATGATTTGAATGGTTATAAACCTGAAGGTCTTGCCCGATTGGATAGCACCAAGAAAAATGGCCGACGGTGTAGTGCGGCAGTCGCACACCTGAAACCGGCGTTGTCACGATCGAATTTAACACTTCAAACCGGTGCCATGGTCCAACGCATTATTATCGAAGGAAATCGTGCTGTTGGTATCGAATATGAATGTAAAGGAGAGCGACATACGGTACGTGCCGAAAAAGAACTGATCCTCTCAGGCGGTTCCATTAATTCACCTCAGTTGTTGATGTTGTCGGGAATCGGTCCAGCTGATCACTTACGATCAATGGGTATTAATCCCGTGGTTGATTTACCGGGTGTCGGCCAGAATTTGCAAGATCATCCAAATGTCGCTGTAAAGTTTGCTTGCACAAAACCGGTAACAATTCATAAAGTCGCTAACCCCATTAATAAGGCATTGGCTGGCATGCGTTGGCTGATCGATCGTAAGGGCATAGCGTCATCCAATATTTGGGAAGCTGGTGGCCTTGTTCGTGGCAACGCAACTGTCGACTATCCTAATCTGCAATATCATTTCGGTCCGGTGGGCGTAGAATACGTCGGTCAAGAGATTAAACTAGATCAGGCATTCACCCTGACCATTGACCAATTACGGCCAACCAGTAGAGGGCACATAAACCTCAAATCTAATAATCCAGCAGATAAACCGGCGCTACATTTCAATTACATGAGCACAGAACATGATCGCCGGGAATTGATAGAGGGTGTGAAATTAGCCCGTGACCTGATACATCAAAAAGCCTTTGATGAATTCCGGGGCAAAGAAATATACCCTGGCCCTACGGGTGAAACTGATGCAGATATCTTGACCTATATTCGTGGGGCTACAGAAACGGATTATCATCCATGTGGTACGTGCCGCATGGGCAATGATGCAATGGCCGTAGTCGATGAGGAAATGCGCGTACACGGTATTGAAGGATTGAGAGTGGTTGACGCGTCCGTCATGCCGCAAATCACCAGCGCCAATTTGAATGCGCCGACACAGATGATAGCCGCTCGTGCTGCCGACTTTATTCTTGGCAACAAACAACGCGAAGCCTTTCATGCGCGCTTTCATTTTAGTGATGAGATAGTGTAATTTTGGCCGGAGCAGTTTCGACCTGACCGGGTAGAACCACCAAATATGATTGTCCTGATGCTTTTTATATTCCCGCTAAGCAGACATTATCAAGAGCCGTTAATCAGTTCTGCTAATAGCCAGAAGCAGGCATTGGAACATCTGGGTAAATGCCTGGCTCATCAACTGAGACGAAATGTTACTTTTTTCAATTGTCGTTTGTATCCAAGCTAATATGACTAGAGAATACCTGCTCAAGGACACCCTCTTCTTGCATCTTTCGAATGGCCGCCGCGTGGCGCGTTTGCAGTTACGACAGATGCCAACCTAAGTTTTGTCGCGAACTAATGCACTGAGGGCCTCAATAAACGGCACGGTATTGTAGGTATCAACCGTCTACCTCTGCTCCACCTAGCTTTTATTACCGCTATTGGCTATTAGCGGATGCTCTCTTCAGGGCCTGATAAAAGTTAATTTTTTGAACTAGCCAGTATTATTGGTTTATGTTCGGAAAATTGGCTGGGGAACTTAGACTATAACCAAAGCCAACTCATATGCTGCACTTGAAATAGCCAATTTCTCCATTCAAAACAATTAGTAACTTTCTTGGCACGGAAGCAAAACTAAACATTTCAATAACCCGGTTACTACGTAAAATATTAATCAGATCGCATCGGTTTATAGTGAAATGAATCTGAAAAAGGCCTATACTGTTCCCCTGTGATAATTTCTTATTGTTAGCAGGTTAGTGATGAGCAGATTTTCAAATAATCACCCCAGCCCGTTTCACTCTGAAAAATTGCCAATAGGATATAGCACCCTTCATGATCCCGTACTTAACAAGGGGACGGCTTTTACTATGGAGGAACGCGACAAGCTTGGTTTGCACGGATTATTACCACCCCATGTCTCCACTCAGGAAGAGCAAGAGGAACGGGTCATGGATAATTTTAATCGCAAGACAAGTGATCTGGAAAAATACATCTTCATGATTTCCCTTCTGGAGAGAAACGAACAGCTCTTCTATCGTGTTGTGATGGACCACATTGAAATTATGCTACCAATTCTCTACACCCCTACTGTCGGCAAAGCTTGCCTTGAGTACGGGCACATCTTTCGCACTCCCAGAGGTATTTACCTCAGCGCAGATGATCATGGGAAGATGGAAGGAATCTTTGCCAATTGGCACTACAAGAACCCGAAAATCATCGTTGTTACTGATGGTGAGCGGATATTAGGACTTGGCGATTTAGGGGCAAATGGCATGGGTATTCCCATCGGCAAGTTAACTCTATATTCCGCCTGTGCCGGTGTTCCCCCAAGTGCAACATTACCAATAACCCTAGATGTCGGGACGAACAACCAAACATTGATTGATGACCGTTTGTATTTAGGGTTGAAAATACCACGTCTACGTGGAGAAAAGTATGATGCAATCGTGGATGAGTTTGTCGAAGCTGTACAGAAGTGCTTTCCAGAGGCCGTTATACAATTTGAGGACTTTGGCAAAACCAATGCTTTCCGATTATTAATGAAATACAAAGATCAGATATGTACGTTCAATGACGATATTCAGGGCACCGCCGCAGTGGTTCTATCGGGCATCTGGTCGGCCTTATCCATAACAAGGGAAAATCTGTCAGATCAGAGATTTATGTTTTCCGGCGCCGGAAGTGCAGGTATCGGTATAGCTAATCTTATTGTTTCCGCTTTGGTCCATGATGGCATGGATGAAAACGAAGCACATGGTCATTGTTATTTACTTGATTCAAAAGGATTGTTGGTAAAAAGCAGGATTGACGATCTGGATGATTTTAAACAACCATACGCTCATGATCAGGAGCCCATATCTGATCTGCTCACCGCCGTGGAACGGATAAGACCATCCGTTCTAATTGGCGTTGCCGGTCAGGGAGGTTGCTTCACCACGGATATATTAAAAGCCATGGCCGACATTAATTCAGGCGAAACCGCTCGCCCACTAATCATGGCCTTGTCAAACCCCACCGCCAATTCTGAGTGCACCGCTGAAGAAGCATATAAACATACTCAGGGTCGGGTCATCTTCGCCAGTGGAAGCCCTTTCCCCAATGTCACCCTGAACGGGCAAACATATTGTCCGGGGCAGGGTAACAATGCCTATATATTCCCCGGTGTGGGGCTAGGTGTAATGGCTTCCGGGGCACGTCGAGTAACAAATGAAATGTTTTTTACTGCGGCGAAGACGCTGAGTGCGCAAGTAAAGGATGAAGACCTGGCATTGGGCCGGATTTATCCGTCGTTGAATAGAATTCGAGAAGTTTCAATTGCCATAGCCGTTGCAGTAGCGGAAGTAGCCTATCAGAACAAAATCACCGATCAACCACGTCCAGCTGATCTACAGGAACATATCATGTCGCAGATATTCAGTACTGAGTATTCTAAATACCTATCCCCCGTTATATGATCAAAAAGAGTCTGCTATGCACCCGAATGCAGACCTTTTCGCTGCTTGTTAAACACTTCCGCTAATAGCCAGGCGAAATATGCAGTCCACTCTAAGTAATAGCTTTGCAACGCCCAATTGCTAATCACTCTCTATTTCTTCGATACGAGCCATATCACATGCTTTTATCCCAATAAGGAACACCGCCGCCATATTGTTGTACTAAATATTCAATAAATATTCTTACTTTTAAGGGCAGGTGTTTGCGTTCAGGGAAAACGGCATAAATTGACTGTTCGGGCATGCGGTAATTGGGAAGCAGAAGGCGTACTCAGAATCCGTACTGCCAATTGGGGCGAATCGCTCGGTTAGAAAGCGACTCGTTGTAAAAATATCGGGAATATCGCCATTATGGGCGAACACATGAATGTGACCGCCGAGCTCCCTTGTAAAAGGTTGCGTGTTGCTCAGGTTCCGCTCGCCTGTTGTTGCGTAGCGAATGTGGCTCATCACAATTTGACCGCGAATATCATGGTCCCCAATAAAGTTAATTCATTCACTGTCGCTCGCAGCCTCTGCTTCTCTGATCCGCCGAACATCTTTATCATCATAGTAGGCTATTCCCCAACCATCCTTATTGGGTGCGGTCTTGCCTCCATGCTCGGCAAATTGTGTTAGAGAGAGGTTTACATCAACGGGGAAATTGCTGGAATAGCCAATAACTCACACATACAGGGAAAGGCTTTCAGGCTGCTGATGGCGGTTTAAGGGGCATCGTTCATGTTAAGGAATTTTTACATGTGGTATGTCCCCTAACAAGGGGGTTTTGCTGCTACCTATCTACAGATATTATTTCCTAGCAGCGTGTAGAAAATGTGTTCAATTATCATTTTTGGAGGAGCTATGGTTAGAAACCCTGTAAACATGCCATTGCGACCCGTGCTTCAATGCCGGCAGAAAGTGCTGCAGTATAGGCAAAAGCAGCAAGGCGTTTCTGTTCAGGATTAGCGTATGATTCATACATCCCAAGGTCTGTGACGGGCATAGAATCTTTGTTAATGTCATCAATTAACATCGAGCCATCGATATATACCCCCCCAGCAATTGGACCAATGCCAGAGACCGGGACAACAACTTGTTCATTTGCTGATTTAAAGTGATTATAAAGATCAAGACTTACAGGGTCATCAATTGAGATGATGGCCGTTCTGGGTATGGTTTGGCGGTGGAAGATAGTACGCATTTTTGCGATATTAGCATCCGTTATTGTATCATTTAGACCAAGCCAAATTGCCGTATCAAATGTAATAGAAACGGTTATGTCTAGTTTTTCAGGAGGCATGTTTAAAACATACATGCCCCCTAAATCAAGTTGATGCAGCCCCAGCATGGCAGCCTCAGGTGAACCGCCAAGTTCAATATCTTTGCCAGCAACGTTTAGGACTTGTTTGATAAGGGTATTAAAAAATGTATCGTCACCAACACCCGTAATCCCCATGTATGCTGCGTCGCGTTGTGTGCGAGCTAAAAGCTCAGCGTCGCTGATAACCTCACCGCCGGCATCTCTCACCCGCGTGACAATGTCGTTACACTCATTTCCAGCATGGGTAATATCAGGCTCAATGATAAGGCTTATAATTTCACGGACGTCACACGTGTTTAAATCGACGATCGGAATATCATTCGTCTTTGCTATTTCCCGGCGATGCTTATCTTCGTCCCATGCCCAGACTTCTGCGCCACTAAGTTTTAACGCACGGGCTGTGATCAAACCGTGGTCACTCAATCCAAGAACGCCAACAATATAGCCAGAGAATGGAAACACATCGATCATTTTACAACCTTCATTGGTCAAAGTAAGGGCAGGGCAAATTGCCGAGCGTTTTTATTCTTCTGCCAACTATCAGATGATTGCGACATGTTCAACATTAATGAAAATGAGTGAGGGCATCGCTGCTTTTTAGCCGCAAGCAATGCCCTCATATTTTTACTTAACCCCCGGATTTGAGTTCGTAAGCTGTACCCCAGCCCCACGCACCAGATCCAAAACCACGGGCAACAATGCGTTCACGGTAAATATCTGAAACCATACCTCCATCACCGCCTAACAAAGCTTTTGTCGAGCACATCTCTGCACACAACGGCAGCTTACCTTCAGCCAGCCTGTTACGGCCATACTTCTGGAATTCAGCTGAGGAATGATCTTCTTCAGGACCGCCATTACAGAACGTGCATTTATCCATTTTTCCACGGCTGCCATAGTTACCTGCTTGAGGGAACTGCGGTGCGCCAAACGGACATGCATAGAAGCAATAGCCACAACCAATGCATAGGTCTTTTGAATGTAATACCACACCATCATCGGTTTGGTAGATACAGTCAACGGGACAAACAGATATACACGGTGCATCAGAGCAATGCATGCAAGCAACAGAGATAGAACGTTCGCCGGGTTCGCCATCATTAAGTGTCACTACGCGACGACGGTTAATGCCCCAAGGGACTTCATTCTCATTTTTACAGGCTGTAACACAGGCATTGCATTCGATGCAACGTTCGGCATCACATAGAAATTTCATTCGTGCCATTATTTATCTCCCGATCTCAAGCTGCTTCAACACGACACAGGGTTACTTTAGATTCCTGCATCTGTGTCACTGAGTCATAACCATAGGTTCCACACATATTGGATGCCTCGCCGAGGACATATGGGTCGGTACCTTTCGGATATTTGTCACGAAGATCTTTACCTTGCCAATGCCCACCAAAGTGGAACGGCATAAAGGCAACCCCGGCGGCAACACGTTTTGTCACCATAGCTTTGACAAGAACCTTGCCACCTTCTGGGCTATGAATCCAAATGTCCTGACCATCCCGGATGCCTAAATTATTAGCGTCCCTTGGGTTAATCTCAGCGAACATTTCCTGCTGAAGTTCAGCAAGCCACTTATTGGAGCGAGACTCATCGCCACCGCCTTCATATTCTACCAGACGCCCGGAAGTCAGAATGATTGGGAAGTCTTTTGAATAATCGTTCTTTTGAATCGATGCATAAAGGGTTGGTAATCTGTAAAACTTTTTATCCTCATAGGTTGGATAATCAGCCACCAGATCACGCCTTGGCGTATAAAGTGGTTCACGGTGAAGGGGAACCGGATCCGGGAACGTCCAGACAACAGTTCTTGCCTTGGCGTTACCAAACGGGGCACAACCATGTTTGATTGCAACACGCTGTATGCCACCTGAAAGATCAGTTTTCCAGTTGGTTTTATCACCGGCAACTTTTTCAATTGCGGCCCGTTCAGCGGCTGTCAGATCACCATCCCAACCAAGTTTCTTTAGCATGGCCATAGAGAATTCTGGGTGACCATCCTTGATCTCACAGCCAACGGGATAGGAGCCTTCGGCCAGTAAATTGGTGCCGTCCTTTTCAACACCAAAACGAGCACGGAAGTTCAAACCGCCTTCGGCAACAGGTCTTGAAGTATCATACAAGATCGGTGTTCCGGGGTGTCCCATTTCAGCCGTACCCCAGCAAGGCCAAGGTAGTCCATAGAATTCGCCATCACACGGACCACCATTTGCATAAAGAGATGTTTTATCAAAAGTGATTTGATTGGCCATGTGCTTTTTCAAGCGTTCCGGTGATTGTCCGGTGTACCCAATGGTCCACATGCCCCCGTTAAATTCACGGGTGATATCTTCGATATACGGTTCGTTCTCTGTGACCTTGATATTTTTGAACATCTGGTCTGCAAAACCAAGTTTATCTGCAAAGCGGTACATGATCTCATGATCAGTTTTAGCTTCAAAAATGGGGTCAAAGACTTTGTCACGCCATTGCAGGGATCTGTTTGATGCCGTAACAGAACCATAGGTTTCATACTGCGTTGCGGCCGGCAGAACATAAACACCATCCTGACGATCAGGAATGACCGAAGCAAAAGTTGGCACCGGATCGATGATAACCATCAGTTCCAGTTTTTCCATTGCTTTTTTCATTTCTGGCAATCGGGTCTGTGAATTCACAGCATGTCCCCAAAGGACCATGGCTTGCAGGTTTTCTGGTTGATCAATGTTATCCTTGTCTTCAAGAACACCATCAATCCAACGACTAACCGGAATGCCTGTGGATTCCATCAATTCTTTGGACGCAAAACGATTAAGCAGATAGTCGTAATCTACGTCCCAAACACGGGCCCAATGTTTCCAAGATCCGGTTTTTAAGCCGTAATATCCCGGTAGGCTGTGACTGAGAATGCAAAAATCAGTTGCTCCCTGAACATTATCATGGCCACGGAAAATATTTGCACCACCACCGGCGGTACCCATGTTGCCAAGCGCAAGTTGTAGTATGCAGTATGCGCGGGTGTTGTTGTTGCCATTTGTGTGTTGCGTACCGCCCATACACCATACGATGGTTCCTGGTCGATTATTCGCCATAATCTTTGCTACCCGCTTGAGCTGAGTACCCGGAACGCCTGTTACACGTTCTGTTTCCTCAGGTGTCCATTTTTTGACTTCGGTACGGATATCATCCAAGCCCCAAACACGTTGGCGAATGAATTCTTTGTCTTCCCACTCGTTGTCAAAAATATGATAGAGGATGCCCCAAATCAGAGCAACATCCGTTCCTGGGCGGAATCGTACGTATTCATCAGCATGAGCAGCTGTGCGGGTAAAGCGTGGATCACAAACGATCAGCGCTGCATTATTCTGTTCTTTGGCTTTCAAAATATGCTGAACAGCTACCGGGTGTGCTTCTGCCGGGTTAGACCCGATCAGGAACATGGCTTTGGAGTTATGCATATCATTATACGAATTTGTCATTGCACCGTAGCCCCAGGTGTTTGCAACACCTGCAACGGTTGTAGAGTGACAAATACGTGCCTGATGGTCACCATTATTGGACCCCCAGAAAGCATAGAATTTACGGAATAAATAGGACTGTTCATTATTGAACTTGGCCGATCCAAGCCAATAAACGGAATCAGGACCCGCGGCCTTCCGGATAGAAAGCATCTTGTCACCAATTTCATTGATGGCATCTTCCCAGCTTACTTTAATCCATTTACCACCAGACAGCTTCATGGGGTATTTCAAGCGGCGATCATTATGGGCATGTTCGCGAACGGAAGCACCTTTGGCGCAATGCGCCCCAAGGTTGATAGGACTGTCGAAGCCCGGTTCTTGCCCTACCCATATACCGTTATCCATTTCTGCCATGACGGTGCACCCCACAGAACAATGGGTGCAAATGGTTTTAACAGTTTTTAATTTTGCTGAGGTAGGTGTTGCTGATTGGGCTTTGACCACACCAACCGGTGTTGCGGACAATAGCGCTGCGCCGCCGGCGGCCAAACTTGATTGTTTTATGAATGTGCGACGATCAATACCATTGCCAACCGTACCTGCCTGGTTTTTTTTCAAACGAGGGCCATTCACTGTCCCGCTTGTTTTTTTCCTAAGCATTAGTCTCTCCTATCATGTTTCATCTGGCTTGAAAATATCTACCAGGCATGTGAACTCATTGGATAGATTCAAAATTTTGCAAGCTCGTAGTAAGTCTTTACATGAGCTGTTTCTTGGTAATCCCCAGAAGTGGGCTTACCTGTATCAGCGCTTGCTGCATTTACTGCAGCCGGTGAAATAATCGCAGCACCAGCGACACCGAGTGCTGCACCACCTTTCATGAAGAATTCCCGACGAGGTAATGCATTTTCTTTGTCGGCCATTTGTCTTCCTCCCTACTAGGTGGCAAAATATCATGCCGCCTTTCTTAAAATATGACCAAGGCTATGGTGTAACCTTGGTTTAGCAACCTTATGCTGCCATTTCGAAAATGTCGGATTCAATCTCAACAAACAACCGACCTACCGTGCCAATTGCTGCATATAAAACTGAAGAGTCCGCTTTCTCCAAATCTTCAAACAACTTCTCCATCCATGATTTAATATGATTTTGGAAAAACTGCTTCTGGCGTTCGGGGGATACATCATCCCCGTACAAGCCCGTAATTAGACCATGCATGATTTCAAGAATATAACCGGCATGGTCTTCTGGTTCACTGTTGATCTGCGAGTGCTCAAGCCCAAATTCCGCCATATCATTGCGTAATTGAGCGAGCGGTTTGTCATAGAGCAAACCCGTCAAATAGAGAGATTCATAGGGCTGGACTTCCCCTCCTGCACCAAAACCATAAAACATTTTGGTGAATTCATCTTCGGCCGTATCAACGTTCATTGCTTTTGCAAATTTTGCCATCGTACCAAGAGCTGTACCAAAGGCACTGTCATCGGAACCAAAGCTTCGTATGATTTCAAGTGTTTCTTTATCAGGGGGTTGTATGAGAATGCGCGATAAGAAAGCATAATAACTTGCGCGCAGCGCATCATCTGCATGCAGCGTATTATCGACTATCAAAGCTTGTGGTCCTGTTCTTGTCATGTCGTTCCAAATCATTTTCATTGGCAAACATTTTAAGATAATAGCACAAAAATTTAATATTTCTTATTGTTAATTTTATTATTTACTAAAAATATTTTTATGTCAATTCAGTGAAGTTTATGAATATAGATGGATATCTTACAAAAGGTTTTTATTAGAGCATTCTAAAGCATTAGTTTAGAATCTATCTAGTTTATAATTATATATTATCTTCTGTTGGCACCTTTGGGGGCACACTTTCTGTGATTTGAGTTTCATTTGTTTCTGAGACTTCAGGATCAGTTTGTTCGGGCGTACTATC
This sequence comes from uncultured Rhodospirillales bacterium, assembly GCA_965603075.1. Classification (GTDB taxonomy): domain Bacteria; phylum Pseudomonadota; class Alphaproteobacteria; order Rhodospirillales; family Casp-alpha2; genus JABJOR01. The sequence goes on from CBFDBO010000023.1 coordinate 12,438, forward strand.
TACCCCTTTAGATTTTGTCGAGGTATCAGAACTTGCATCAATCTCATTGTTAGTTATCTCTTCTTCAGAGATATTACTTTCGTCAACCTCATCGTCTTCATCGTCCTCATCGATTTCATCGAGAAAGCCTCGTCCAATTTTATAATTTGTATCAAGCATAGTGATAAGCTTGCCTGTTACTTTAAAATCCTCATCATAGTCATTCATTCCATCCAGAAACCCGAAGCTTTTATCAATTCGCCATAATCGGCGCATTGCGGCCTGCTTAAGGATATCAGGGATGCCCCCTTGCATGAAAGGTTTGAAATCTGATTGAGCGTCAAGACTATCTATGTTGGGTAACCCGTGCTCCTGGGATAAAATATCTAAATCTTGCTCCTCTTCCTCGAGCTCGTCCTTGTCGTTATTTATTAATTCTGTATCTGGTGCCGTTTTCAGTTCTTGAAGGGCTTCTTCACTTAAATCCAGAGCGCCAAGCCTGCCAGATGCTTGCGACGTTGGGGGAGGGGAGGCATCGATAGTGTGCTTATCTATCGAGTCTTGGGCGTACGTGACAATTGGGCCGCGAACAGTTTTTACGGTTTCTTTTTTGGCTTCTGTTTTTCGGCGTGACCAACGCCCAATGCGGTTTTCCTCCTGATTGCTCATGTGGGGATCAATGCTCCAATCCGGGGCGGGGGCCACGTCTTGTTTCATTGGGGTCATGTCGTTTGTTTTTGCGTTTTTTAAACGGCTCATCCACATGGAAATCATCAATAAAGCCCTGAACCCAAGATATCAGAGGGGCTGGCATAACGGCACCATCAACAATTTCATCACCGCTTTCAGCGTACCCCATTGCTTCATAGGGGCAGACTGTTACCAGAGAGGGGATAACCTCTTTGTCGCCCGCTTCGTCATCTTGTTGTAAAACAACATAAACCTGAGGTGGGTCCTGAGATAGGTTGTATCGATATCCTTCTGTCTCACCCTTAAATAATTCCAACATTAAAGTCGCTGCGTGATAGTGCTCCCAACCATCACCATCCTTTAATTTAACCCAGTCTTCTATGGGAGACGCGCCAAGTTGCACATCCACAACGGACCAGATATTATCTTGCCATTGATTGTGGGCGTCTTTTCGTTCAATGATGACACCAAGAGGAATTCCACCATCAGCCATGTGATTGCTGTCTCCCGTTTATATTGTCTCCAGCACCTTGCTAAATTTTTTAATAATTATTATGGCGTAAATCAAAACATGCGCCTACCATAAATTATAACCTAGTGTTGGAATTTTTTATACAAACCATTTTATGCTGGGCTAATTTTAATACTAGCTATTATACTAAAGGTCATATTCAAGGACCATCCTATAGATATTTATTGCTTGCTCTATAATTGAGGGAAACATGTCAAAAGCAAAAGTAAAAGTTCATGGAACCACAATGCTTATTTGTGATTGCGAGGGTACAGCCCCTATCGATTTAGAGGCGCTGAAAAATGTTTTTACGGAACAAAATATAGAACCAGCGACGGCGCTTTGTGCAAAACAAAGCCATATCTTTGAACAATTAATACAAGAAACAGATGATGCTATTGTTGTTGCCTGCACACATAAAACATCTTTCTTTACCAATGTGGCCGATAAGTACGACAACGTCCCCGAAATTAATTTCACAAATATTCGCGAAAAAGCATCTTGGTCAGCACAGGCAACATCTGCAGGACCAAAAATTGCCGCCCTCTTGGTGGAGGCTTCTCTTGTGCCTCAGGATACACCTTTTGTTACCATGGAAAGTGATGGCAGTGTTCTGGTGTTTGGCAAAGATCAAGTTGCCGTTGATACGGTAAAACAACTTTCTGAGCAATTGGATATCACCTTAATACTCGAGCCGGGAGCTCAAGTATTGCTACCGGTTATTTTCGATTTTCCGATATTTTCCGGAACACCCAACAAACTATCCGGACATCTCGGTGATTTTGACGTGTCTCTTGGCGGATTGGTGGAGTGTGATCCTGCTTCACGAATGGAGGCTACTTTCAGTAAGGAACCCCAGGATGGCAGTGCACAATGCTCTCTTATTTTGGATTTACGCGGTACAACAGCTTTGGTCAGTGCTGCAGAAAAAAGAGATGGTTATTTTAACCCAGACCCGGCCAGTCCCATTGCCATACACCAAGCGTTAAATAAATTGTCGAGCATGGTTGGTGAATTTGAAAAGCCTTTATACGTAACCTACAACGCAAATATTTGTGCCCATGTCAGTAATGGAATTATTGGTTGTACAAAATGCTTGGATATTTGCCCGACAGGCGCCATTACGGATGGCCCCAATAATGTCGTGTTCGATCCATATATCTGCGCTGGATGCGGTAGCTGCTCCGCTGTTTGCCCGACGGGGGCCGTTACGTATAACCTGTCTGTTAATTCTCATATGTTAAGACGGCTTTTAATGCTGTCATCAACGTTTGGTCAAGCAGGGGGCGGCAAAGCGCCATCGGATAGACCATCATTGCTTGTGCATGATCTAAATTATGGGGAAGAAATGATAGCAACCATTGCCCGTCAAGGGGACGGCCTTCCCGCCAGTGTTATTCCTTTTGCCGTTAATGAAGTTACTCAATTTGGACTGGAGCCGGCTTTTGCGGCCATCGCTTATGGGTTTTCAAGTATAGTCTGCCTGGTAAACCCCGTGAAACATGCTGAACATCAAGGCCTGAGCGATACCATCAACCTTGTTAATCACATTCTAGGGGGGCTTGGTTATGGTGATGATCAAATATCTCTGTTGGATGCAGCAGACCCTGATCAAGTTTCCAACACTCTTTATAATTTACCAGTTTACAATCCGTTGGAGCCTGCCAGCTTCGAGCCGGTTGGGGATAAAAGCTCTTTGCTACGAATGGCCCTCAGCCATCTTCATAAACACGCCCCCGCACCACAAGATATTTTACCATTGCCTGACGGCGCGCCGTTTGGTGGCTTAAATTTTAATGTTGAGTCGTGTACTCTTTGTTTGTCTTGTGTCGGCGCCTGCCCCGTTAATGCCCTAAGAGACAATCCGGATATGCCACAATTACGGTTTTTGGAAAGCGCCTGTATCCAGTGCGGGTTATGTAAGGCGACCTGCCCTGAGGGGGTTATTAAACTTGAACCACGACTTGATTTTACCAATAGTGCCCTGAATTTAAAAACCATCAAAGAAGAAGAGCCCTTTGATTGTGTAAAGTGTGGTCAACCATTTGGTTCAAAATCCATGATTGAAAATATGTCTGCCAAGCTTGAAGGGCACAGCATGTTTTCCGAACCGATTGCTCTTGAGAGATTAAAAATGTGCGATAACTGCCGCGTGATCTCCCTATCCGAAGATGAAGAGCACCCTTTATTCGCAGGTTTCAGACCAAAGCCAAGAACGACTGATGATTATCTAGCCGGCAAGTATGAAGAGGTGGATATCACCGATAGTCATTCTGCAATTAAATCCGAAGAACCCAAAGCAGATTGAAACCGCTTAATACACGGATTTCTTAAGAAAAATAATATTTTCATGGACCGCTTGCGTATTATGAAATAGCATTAAATCGTAATCATTCAAATTCAACGAATTATTAGAGTGTTTATTCGGGGGCAAAAATACGATTTATGCTTGTATTGATGAACCAAGACAAATTTAAATTAATCGCCCTTTCCCTACCCCTAGCCGCGCGCCTTTTTGCTGACGGGCCCGAAGCATCTGCTGATCGTTTGTTGCTCTTCGCTATAACAATGCTAATTGCTTATGCGATAGGGGCATATTTTGCTCGCGAGGCAGGCCGATCCATTGGTCCCGGCATTTTCCCTTTTGTTATGATGTTTGTAATTTTTCTACCGGCCCCTGTTTCCCTTACCAGCGCAGGGATATCCATTGCCTTTGGTAGTATCTTCGGGCGAGAAGTTTTCGGTGGAAAACCTATCCTACCTCCAGCCCTGATCGCCTTAGCCTTTGCGCTGTTTTCTTATCCCGAAGGCGGTTTCCAGATTAAACATTTAATGGACCAAACAATAGATCCTATTTTTATTGTCGCCAGTCTAGCAGGTGGCGTAATTTACCTATGGAAAGGGTTTTTGGCATGGCGGGTGGCTGCTGGTGCTCTGATAGGGTCAATGCTGGGTAATCTACTGGCTGTTGGATCTATAAATTGGGAACAACCCCTAATGGGTACCTATGTTGCGGGCGTTTTATTTTTTGCAGCAAGTATCGAGAGCGCGCCGAGTACGAATAGTGCGCGTTGGTTACACGGAATTTTAGTTGGGGGTCTGGTTATAGTCATCCGGACATATGATCCGGATCAACCGGATGGCATCGTGTTCGCAGCTTTGCTGGGGTGCCTGTTCGCCCCTTTGCTAAACAGGCTGGTGATGTGGAGGGCAAACCGTGAGTAATCCAATTTCATGGTGGAAGTCCTTCCTGGCGCTCTCAAACGATGATCCGAAAAAGATTATTGGTATGGCATTTGCCGTTGCTGCTGTCGCTTCTTTCTTCGTATCTTTTACCGCCGTCACTCTACAACCCCTTCGTGATGCAAATCGCGAGAAGGCCAGTAAAGCAGGCATGCTAACAATTGTAGAGCAATTGGGTGTTAAAGAACCCGAGGCGCGATTTGTTGAACTTTCAAGCGGAAAATACGTCAATAAAGCGACCAGCGTTTGGAGACAAATTCCCCTCAGCAAAGACCCTGCCCGCATAAGCCAATTAGAAGAAGTTGCCACCGTGTACGAAGTGCGTGATGGCGGTGTTCTTTCTCTGGTGATCTTGCCTGTCAGGGGAAAAGGCTACAAATCTACCATGAAGGGGTTCCTTGCCTTAGAGAGTGATATTAACACCGTTGCCGCCGTGAAGTTTCATGACCATGACGAAACTCCTGGATTAGGATCAAATATAGAGAATGACAGTTGGACCGGGCTCTGGCCGGGACGGGAGATCGCTGATGAGAGCGGTAAAATACGTCTTGAAGTCGTAAAGGGGCGCGCCAAAGGCATTCATGAAATCGATGGAATTTCAGGCGCAACAAGAACGGGTAGTGGCGTTAGTAAATTAATTCGTTTCTGGCTTGGACCAGAGGGTTATGGTCCCTATCTGGATCGATTACGTCAAGGAGGCACACAGTGAGTAAATTACCACGTCCCTTGAGTGAGCCCATCATGATTAATAACCCGGTGACCCTGCATGTGTTGGGTATTTGCTCAGCGCTGGCCGTTACCACCTCGTTATCAACTTCTTTGGTCATGAGCGCTGCGCTGATTTTTGTGTTGGCCCTATCCAATGTTTCCATCAGCCTGATCCGAAACCATATCCCACCCACGATTCGCCTGATCATTCAGATTACCATCATTGCCTCCTTGGTTATTGTTGTTGATCAAATGATGCAAGCTTATTGGTTCGACATGAGTAAACGGCTGAGCGTTTTTGTTGGATTGATTGTTACGAATTGCATCGTCCTTGGTCGTGCGGAAGCTTATGCCATGAAAAATCCACCCCTTCGCAGCTTGCAAGACGGGCTTGGGAATGGGCTTGGGTATTCTCTGATTTTGGTGATCGTTGGTACCTTGCGGGAACTTTTGGGTGCCGGTTCACTGTTAGGTTATCCCATTCTGATCTCGGTATCAGACGGCGGGTGGTTTACCCCGATCGGCCTTATGGCCTTACCTCCCAGTGCATTTTTTCTGCTGGGATTGGTGGTTTGGTGGGTTAGGAATAGACAGCCTGAACAAATTGAACCTGCTCAGAACCTTGCTAAAGAGAGGGGGGAACAATGACAGACCTGATGCTTCGGGCAATTTTCACCGATAATCTAGCACTGTCTTATTTCCTAGGCATGTGTACTTTTTTGGCGGTATCACGTCGTCTGGATGTCGCCTTTGGCTTAGGGCTGGCCATGATCGCTGTTGAGACCATCACCGTACCGATAAACAACCTGCTTCATACATGGTTGTTAAAAGACGGTGCCCTGACATGGGCCGGACGGGGTGATCTGGATCTAAGTTTCTTGGTTCTAATTGCCACCATAGGGGTGATCGCCGCGACCGTTCAAATCTTGGAAATGGTGTTGGATCGGTTTTTCCCCAAACTCTACAACGGGCTTGGTATATTCTTGCCGCTGATTACTGTTAATTGTGCTATACTCGGTGCCAGTTTATTCATGATCGAAAAGCGTTTGGATTTCACCGATAGCATCGCTTATGGCTTTGGATCGGGACTTGGTTGGGCATTGGCCATCTGGGCGCTTGCGGCCTTACGTGAGAAAATCGACGAAACAATAGTTCCCGCTGGACTGCGCGGATTAGGATTAGCTTTTATTCTAACAGGGCTGATGTCCATGGGATTTGCCGTTTTCACGGGACTTGATTTTGGGTGAAGAATAATGACTGAAACCATCTTAGGATCAATAGTATTCACGGGATTGGTGATGGCGCTAACATTTATTGTTCTCGCCGCACGCCGTTTTTTGGTCATTCAGGGAACCACACAACTAACCGTCAATGATGATATTTCAATTGAAGCGAACCTTGGTGACAAATTGCTAGATGCCTTATCAAGGGGCGATATTCACCTACCGACAAGTTGCGGCGGTGCAGGAACATGTGGATTGTGTCGAATTCAGGTATCGGGGGGGACGGATGCTACAGCTGTCGAACGCTCGGCCTTGTCACAGGGTGATGTTGAAGCCGGTTACCGTCTTGCATGCCAAATGGTTGTTCGCAGCCCATTGGCGATCAAACTGCCAACTGATTTATTAACGGCGGAAACTTGGGCGTGTACGGTCCACGACAGCCAGACCGTTTCACCTTTGATCAAAGAGATCAAACTAGATCTACCAGATGGCCGGATTAAAAGCATACGGGCAGGATCGTATGTTCAAATTGTTGCGCCTCAGTTCGACCTGTCATTTACCGATATCGAAGTCGCATCCGCACATGAAGAAATTTGGAAGCGTTTGGATTTGCGCTCTTTATCTGTTTCAAATAAAGCGCCTGTTGCCCGAGCTTATTCTTTAACCAATTCATCTAGCGAAACAGATCATCTGACGTTGAATATACGTCTGGCTCTGCCGCCGGTAAACCAACCTGATGTCCTGCCGGGAATAGTCTCTTCCTATTTATTTGGGTTGCGCACGGGTGACACAATCGAGGTCTCTGGCCCATTTGGCAATTTCTTCGCCAACGATACAGATCGTGAGATGGTGTTGATCGGGGGCGGGGTTGGTATGGCACCTTTGCGCGCCATCGTGGTCGATCAATTGGACCGTCAGGCTCTCAATAGGACCATCAGTTTCTGGTATGGTGCGCGGGGGATTATCGACCTTTACTACGAAAAAGAAATGGAAAATTTGGCGCAAAAATTCGACAACTTCTCTTGGCATGTAGCCCTATCTGATCCAGCGCCGGAAGATGATTGGAGTGGTGATAAAGGGTTTATTCACGATGTTGTCTATCGTCGCTATTTAGAGAACCATCCGTCCCCAGCCGAATGTGAGTACTATCTTTGCGGCCCCCCTTTGATGATAGAAGCCGTGCGCTCCATGTTAAAAACACTGGGTGTCGCGGATGATGCTGTCTTCTACGACGATTTTGGAGGTTAGATGAATATCAAACGACGAAATTTGCTTCATCTCGGTGGAGCCACGGCATTTACCGCTGTGGTGTCCGGAATGCTGTTCGATGTAAAATGGGCAGGGCCTAAAGACGTCATGGTTTTGTCGGGGCCTGCCTTTGGATCATCTTGGCGTCTGGTTCTTCCTTATACATCTGAAAATCCTCGTGCAGTAATAAGTAATATCGTTCGAAACATTGACGAACGCATGTCTCCTTATCGTCATGAAACTGAATTGGGAAAGTTCAATTCTGGTCTTACGTCCACCGTAAGTGATGATACACGTCTTGTCGTGCAGGCTGCGCTCGACCTTGCAAAGATAAGTGGCGGGGCTTTCGATCCGACCAGTGCCCCGATGGGTCGAAAATATGGATTTGGCCCCGCTGCGATCTCCGCCACAGTACCCGCGGGAATGTTTTCCGATGTCCGGGTTGTCGGTAATAAGTTGGAAAAATTCACTCCCAAGCTAACCTTGGATCTCAATGGCATCGCCAAGGGTTACGCCTTGGATCAAATTTCCGCAGCGTTAGATGGCCTTGATTTCCTACTGGAATTGGGTGGTGAAGTGATTGCGCGTGGACGTCATCCTTCTGGTCGGCAATGGTATGTCGGCATTGAACGTCCGGGGACGAACAAAATCCAGCGTTTGCTTAGCACCGGTAATGAAGTACTGGCAACCTCGGGGGATGCCGTGCAAGGTTATAGCGTTGGCGGACGAAAATATGCGCATGTGATCGATCCCCGAACGGCTCGACCACTGGATAATGATGTTGCATCGGTCAGCGTTTTGGCTCCATCGGGTATGCTGGCAGACGGTTTGGCAACAGCGGCATTGGTACTGGGTCCAGACGAGTCCCACCCGTTGCTAAAAGCATATGATGCAAAGGCGCTGTTTTTAATAAGAAAAGAGAATGATTTCAAGGAAGTCTCCCTAGGGGGTTTTCCGGCGGAGGATTTGGGGTGATTGAGTTTTTGATCGGGTTTTTGGTTTTTGGATTAGCAAGCCTAGGACTTTTTATTGGCGTGTTCTTTGGTCGTCCGCCCTTAAAAGGGTCTTGTGGGGGGAATGCAGTGGTGAAGAACTGTCCGCTTTGTAAAATAGGAGAGCCGTCATGACACTTATCATTGAAGATATCATGATCACCAAATTGATTACTTTTCAACCCAATCAAAATATTCATCAAGCGATTCAAGTTCTTTTAGATAAACGAATTTCAGGGGCGCCCGTTGTTGATGATTCTGGTAAAATGATCGGTATTCTATCACGTAAGGATTGTCTGAAAACGGCCTTGAATGCTCGTTATCATGATGATTGGGGTGGGTTGGTTGAGGATTTTATGCAAAGCGATGTTAAAACCCTCGATGCCAGCTTGGATATAACCAGTGCCGTGCAAAAATTTATCGATACGTCCTTCCACCGATTTCCTGTCATGCGGGATGGTCAACTTGTAGGATTGATCAGCCGGCTCGATATCTTGACGGCTTTAAGTAAGAATTGACAAGAACAACGATAAAATTTGATTTATTTTTTTGTTCCAGTTTTAGAGACAAAAACTAAAAAAATGGTCGCAAATAAAATTGCTAAATTTTTTGTACAAAATATTCTTATTTCATGATAAATTAATTAGAACAAAAATTCATACCCAGTTGCCATCTGAAATATACGGAAATATACGGAAATATACGGAAATATACGGAAATATACGGAAATATACGGAAATATAATTTACAACGGGGGTTCTATGAAAGAAAATCGAACGTTTAGAAAATTCACCTTCTTCGTATGTGTCTCTTTATTAGGGGCATGGATTACTGCAGCCGTATTTACGGGCTCACCGAACCTTCATTCCCCTGTATACGCTCAAACCGACGGTAACGTTCCAGGAAAGGCGTTAGGAAATAAAAGCGATGCCGATTTTTGGCGGCAAGTACGTCGTGGCAAATCTTTTAATTTGTCAGGAACTGCAATTGGCACGCCAGTTCTGATTCAATCTTATAGCGAGCAATGGCTTCTCTTTAGAAATGGTCCTCTTACAAAATGGGGTGGAATATTAATTTTATCCACTCTTTCCTTCCTTGTTTTATTCTATCTGATACGGGGTCGAATTAATATTACCGGGGGCCGAACGGGAAAAGTGGTTCCCCGTACCTCGCAGCCGGAACGTTGGGTACATTGGTTTGTAGCAAGCCTGTTTATTCTGCTTGGCATAAGCGGTATGATGTTGATGTTCGGGCGTAATGTAATCTCACCCATTATCGGCAAAGAAGTTTGGTCGGCAGTCGCCAGCGCCGCAATGCAGGCTCATAATCTGTTGGGCCCCGTTTTTGTTGTTGCCCTTCTGACGATGCTGGTGGTCTATTTCAAGGATAATTTATGGCAGAAAGGGGACCTGACATGGGCCCTGAAAGGTGGCTTCCTTTCCAAAGGACACCCCCCTAGCTGGAAATATAATTTAGGCGAAAAAAGTTGGTATTGGTTACTTTTCTTTGCGGGATTGGCAATTTCCACATCAGGCTTACTGCTTAATTTTCCTTGGCTTATTGAAAATATCGAACAACTGCAATTGGCGCATGTGATTCACGGCGTGGCTGCATTAATTCTAATAGCAGCATCAATAGGGCATATTTATCTTGGCACCATTGGGGTCGAAGGCGCCCTTGATGGCATGACATATGGTTATGTTGATGAAAAGTGGGCTGAAGAACACCACGGATGGTGGGCCGAACAAGTTACCAAAAAGGATGACGCACCTGCGGAATGACGGCGCCAAGAACGATAACGAGTGAAGAATAAGGACTTTGCAAATGACATTTCTTGAAATTGTGGAAGGCCCGCTTTGGTACGTGGCTGCAAGCGTATTTGTGATCGGTGCGGTATGGCGCGTTATCGGCATCATCCGCCTTGGTCGGAAAAAGGATATTTCAATTCCTCGGGCCTCCGCGTTGGTTGGGGCTATCAAAGGCCAATTCCTACACTTCATTCCGCATGGTGGTTTTTCCTTCCGGACCCGCTTCCATCTAATCGTTGGTTATATGTTCCACCTAAGTCTATTTATATTACTGATTTATGCCACACCCCATATGCTGTTTCTTAAGGAAAATGTGGTTGGTTTTGAATGGGCGACAATGCCACGCTGGGGCTTTATCTTGGTGTCTGAATTTGCTTTTGCGGGGTTGATTCTATTATGGGTACGGCGAATATCTGATCCTGTAATGATTCAGATTTCTGATGCCGATGACCACATCGGCTCTTGGTTAACATTCCTTGTTATGTTTACGGGCTGCCTTGCTCTACAGGAAAGCCACCAATCACTTCGTGCCACCCACATGCTTTTTGTTAATATATGGCTTATGTACTTCCCCTTTAGCCGATTGATGCACGCCGTAACATTTATCTTTAGCCGTGGTTACACAGGGGCCTTCTTTGGCCGCCGAGGAGTTATACCATGAGTATTTCACCAGCAATCGATACCTTTATCAATAATATTGATGCCTCTGCGGCAGCATATCTGGATGCCTGTGTTCATTGTGGTCAATGCGCAGAAGCTTGCCATTTCTATGATGTGACGGGGGACGTTCGATACACCCCCATATGGAAGCTTGAACCTATGCGCCGCGTGTATAAGCGTCATAAAGCGCCTCTTTCAGGTCTTAAAAAAATATTCAATTTGGTCCCCGATGAAATCAACGAAGAAATGTTAAAAGATTGGGAAGAGCTGCTCTATGATTCCTGTACGCTCTGTGGACGGTGCACAGTCGTCTGCCCCATGGGTATTGATATTGCCGGTTTGGTCCGTAAGTCTCGTGAAGCGATGGTGGCCGCTGAATTGGTTCCAGAAGGCTTGGTGGGTGCGGCAAAACGGACCATAGAAATTGGTAGCCCGCTGGGCATTAAACCCGTAACACTTGCCAAGATTGTGGCAGAACAGGTTGAAGAAGTAGGTATTCCCATCGAATTGGATAAAGTCGGTGCGGATTATATGATTATCTTATCGGCGATGGAAATTCTCAATTTCTATGAAGTCATTGGTGCGTTGGCACGAATTTTCAAACAAGCGGGCATAACCTGGACCATTTCGACAGAAGCCTATGAGGCGACCAATGCTGGAATTCAAATGGGGGACAAGGAAATTGCCCGAATACTTGTTCAGCGTATTGTCGATGCGGCAGAAAAGCTACAAGTGAAATATGTCGTTAGCCCGGAATGTGGTCATGCCTATTCAGCTTTAAATTGGGAAGGCCCTAATCTGGTTGGAAAAAATTATGATTTTAAAGTCATCCATATTTTGGAACTTCTCGATCAATTGGTGCGAGAAGGACGGCTTAAGACCAAAACCGAACGGGATCACCGTCGTGTGACTTTCCATGATCCGTGTCAGATTGTGCGACGCGGCGGCATTGTACAAGAACCGAGAAATCTTCTTCACGCCGTCAGCGATAACTTCGTCGAAATGGAAAATTCTGGTGTCGCCAATATCTGTTGTGGCGGTGGTGGCGGTGTTAGCTCTAATTCACGGGCTGAAGGATTACGCATTAAATCTTTTGGCGCCAAAAAGAAACAACTCGATGCTGTCAAACCCGATGCCTTGGTCACGGCCTGTGGCAATTGCAGAAATGTGCTTGAAGAAGCCCTTGAAGAACACGGAATGGATCTGCCTGTTCTTGGACTTACCGAACTGGTCGCTCAGTACCTTGATGATTAGTTTAACCTATTAGGCGCCAGAGTTCCAATTGGGATAATCCGTAATCCAGATAGTGCCCATCTCATATTCGCACATTCTTTTCATCTTATGTCTTTATGTTCTTCGTAGTCATAAGGACCAAGAACGAATTCGCATTCCAGCGTGACAACTGTGGCTTTACCCACTCTATGAGACTTCGGGTCACAGTTTTTGTAATCAAGCGCCCAATGCACAGCCCTTACGACAAATGTTGATGAGCCAGACTGATCGGGACGCGATAGATTGATACATTCTCCTGTTCTAGGAATTTCTGATAACTCAAACTCCAGACCATGGGCGAACGCATCTTCGTCGTGACCTTCTCCGGTGATAATGACAAGTTCTACTTTCATTTTTCAAACTCCTGATTAAATTTAACTATCCTCCGTTACCATCTTAATCGCACCACAAGGGCATTCCATGTCACAGATGCCACATCCCTTGCAGAAGTCATAATTGAATTCAAAACGTTTTCCCGGACCTAGTTTGATAACGGCATTATCCGGGCAAACCCCGTAACAATTATCACATTCAAAGCAGTTGCCACATGACAGGCATCGCCTGGCTTCAAATAGAGCGTTATGCTCATCAAGCTCTCCCAGAACTTCATCAAAGCTGGTCTGTCGGCGTATTATATCCAATTGCGGCTGCTCGGTTTTTGGCGCGTCCTCGTAATACCACGTATTGAGCTTGTCAAAATCCACCGTCTCGTTTTTTTCGGTTGGGGTGTAATTCTCCCCCTTTAACCAAGCATCTATATTACGTGCTGCTTTTTTACCGTGCCCGATGGCTACCGTTACTGTACGTTCCGATGGCACCATATCGCCACCGGCAAATAGCCCTTCGTATCCGGTCATCATTTGATCATTGACCTCAACAACACCGTCCCATTGCATTTCAACACCAGGAACTTCATCAAGGAATGAGGTATCCACATCCTGACCCAAAGCAAGAATAAGTGTATCAGCCTCGATCTCTTCGAATTCACCTGTCGGTTGGGGGCGACCATCTTTGTCGATCATCATTTTCTCAACAGTAAAGGTGGTCTCATCAATTTGCTTGATGGTCCTGAGCCAGTGGATCAGGACACCTTCTTCTTCTGCTTCGATAGCCTCAAAATCATGAGCCGGCATTTCCTTGCGCGAGCGACGATAGACGATCATCGCTTCATCAACACCCAGGCGCTTGACCGTTCGCGCCACGTCCATGGCCGTGTTGCCACCACCATAGACAATCACCCGTCGGCCCAGTTGGGGTGATTCTTCACCTGTTTCCATATCATGCAAGACAGATGCGGCATCCAAAATACGTCCTGCCTGATGGGCTGGTATATCAACCCGTTTTGCAAGGTGGGCGCCAACGGCTACAAACACAGCGTCAAACCCGTCTTCTGTAAAGGCCGCTTGAATATCGTCAATCTTGGTGTCGAGCTTAAGGGATATACCCATATCAAGAATGCGCTGGATTTCCCCATCGAGGACTTCCCGTGGCAGACGATATTTGGGGATACCAAATCGCATCATGCCACCGGCCATGGGACCCGCTTCGCTGATTGTTACCTTATGTCCCATACGCGTCAAATGATAAGCCGCGGACAAACCACTGGGCCCGGCGCCAACAACCAGCACTTGCTTACCCGATGACTTTACGTTGAATTCAGGTTTCCAGCCATGCTTCAAGGCCTGATCGCCTAAAAACCGTTCAACCGAATGGATGCTAACCGGTTCATCAAGTTGCGCACGGTTACAGGCGTTCTCACACGGGTGATAACAAACCCGGCCCATGATAGCCGGCATGGGATTATGGGTTATCAGAGCCTGCCAAGCGGCTTTATAATTACCCTCTTCGGCGTGAAACAACCAACCTTGGATATCCTCACCGGCAGCACAAATTTGATTGCACGGAGGCAGACGGTCCAGAAATATCGGTTTCTCTGTTCGCCATGATCCGGTCATATTTGCCAAGGATGTCCCCGGATCCAGCGTAATGGCATAGGGATGTTGCTTCATCAATAAAGCTCCTTCTTGTCATCACCCATATTTTCTAACAGGCCAAACTTCTTGATGTTGAAATCAGCCATACGCTGAATGCCAGCGATGCTATCTAAATCCTCTGCTCCCTTTTTAAACATATGGGCAAATCTTTTTTGTAATTTCAGATATGTCTCAACCTTAACTAGCCGGCGGATTTTTTTGACGTTGGTCACGACACCGTGCTCAGCCTCATAGAGGGGAAACAACCCGCTTTCAATAGCAAGGCGAGCAAGTTTAATGGTGTCGCACGCAACAGAGCCCCAGCCCAACGGGCATGGAACCATTATATGAATATAGCGTGCGCCACGGATCGCCGTTGCTTTGCTCACCTTGGCTTCCAGATCATTCAGGTCTGCTACACTGGCCGTTGCTACATAGGGAATGTTATGAGCCATGGCAATTTGTGGCAGGTTTTTTCCCGTCCCAAATACGTTCCCCGGTGCGTCGCCGACGGCTTGCGTGGTTGCTGTTCGTGCCCCCGGTGGGGTGGCGCTTGATCGCTGAACGCCCGTATTCATATAGGCTTCATTATCGTAACAAATATAGAGCACATCATCATTGCGCTCAAACATGCCTGAGAGGCAGCCAAATCCAATATCGGTGGTTCCGCCATCACCACCTTGGGCAACAACCCGGATATCCTTGCGACCTTTGACGCGGTAGGCTGCCGCCACCCCCGTAGCCACAGCCGGTGCGTTTCCAAATAACGAATGGATCCAAGGAATTTGCCAGGAAGTTTCTGGATACGGTGTGGTAAAGACCTCCAGACACCCTGTGGCATTGACCGCAACCAGTTGGCTATTGCACGCGTTCATCGCCGCATCAAGGGCGTAACGTGCCCCAAGTGCCTCGCCGCACCCCTGACAGGCACGATGACCAGAAGTAATGGCATTGGCCCGATCCGTGCTTGCCTGTACACTGCGGCTGGTTTCATCAAGCAGGCGGTTACCGACGGTACGTGTTCCGGTTTGATAGAATTTCAGGGTTTGCGATGTGGTTTGTTTTGCCATGATCTGCTCCGTCACTTTGTCTGCGCTGGGTTAGCTGCTTTGTGGCGCAGAATTGATTCAGCCGTCGGTCCGGATCGTCTGGTATGACGAGCACGAACGATTTCATGCTCAACGGCAGCATGATCAATGTCGAGGAATTGAATGTCTGGCAATCTATCTAATCCGGCAACTTCAAAGACTTCTTGTAAGGAGGTCATTGTGATGGGGCGTCCCCCCAAGCCAGCGATGACAGTATGCACGGGTGTTAATAAACCACTTAAAGACATCCGGACGTTCGAATCAACAATGCCGCCCATGCCGGGTGCCATGCTTTTCTCCAGCACGACAATCCGCTTGGCATGACCGAGTGCCTGACGCACAGCATCTTGTGGAAAAGGCCTGAATGAACTGATAGCGAGAGAGCCGATCTTGTCACCGCGATCGCGCATGACATCCACAACTTCTTTAATCGTTCCATTGACAGAGCCAAGTGCAACGACAATTGTTTCTGCGTCTTCAAGACGGTAAGGGTGAACCAAACCACCGCTTTTGCGGCCAAAGACTTCACTGAAAACACCCGCGATTTCCGGTATAAGTTTTAATGCCTGTAACTGTTTGTCATTAGCTAGGTATCGAACTTCGGTAAAGGCTTCTGGCCCGACCATGGCACCGATAGAATATGGATCATCAGGATCGAGCATTTGAACGGGATCATAAGGTGGCAAGAAGGCATCGACCTCGTCTTGCGTTGGCATATCAATTCGCTCATAGGCGTGGGTCAGGATAAATCCATCCATGCAAACCATCACCGGACAGCTCAGTTCTTCAGCCAGCCTGAAGGCTTGTATGTGCAGATCTAGGGCTTCCTGATTGGTTTCGGCGAACAATTGTATCCAGCCTGAATCGCGCATGGACATGCTATCGGAGTGATCGTTCCAGATATTGATGGGGGCGCCAATTGATCGGTTACCTATGGTCATTACAATAGGTAGTCCCAATCCGGCAGCATTATAGACAGCTTCAGCCATGAATAATAAACCTTGGGACGCGGTTGCCGTATAACTGCGCGCACCAGCGGCCGATGCGCCTATAGCAACAGAAAGGGCGGCAAATTCTGATTCGACATTGATGAATTCGCAATTTTTAAGGGAGCCATTTTTAACGAGCTTCCCCACACCTTCGACAATATGGGTCTGTGGTGTAATCGGATAGGCACAAACAACTTCCGGGCGGCACAGTGCTACGGCCTCGGCAACGGCTTCCGATCCCTCAATTTGTTTTAACACTTCAACTCTCCTGTTAATCAGAGTTTGTTACGATATCAAAGGCTTCTTGGGCTGCCGCTACATTAGCCTCTCCCATGGCGCCAGGAAATTTCTCCATAATCGCTTTACGCACAGAATTCATGTGAAGTTGTCCGGATATAGCGGCAAACCCGCCTAATAAAGCGGCATTGGGAACAGGTCGTTTAACATGTTTCATGGCCAACTCTGTCGCCCCCACATCACAAACATGATGGGCTGGGAATTTAGATACAAAATCGGCTATGCCGAGTTCTTCAAAGCTGGATTTTGAGTTAATGAGAATATATCCATCAGGTTTTAATCCTTGAAAAACATCGACGGAATGAAGCAATGTTGTATCTTGAATAATCAACGCGTCGGGCTCGCTGATCGGTTCGCGCAACCGTATTTCTTTATCATCAATTCGGCAGAAAGATATCACAGGTGCGCCCATGCGTTCAGATCCGAAGCTGGGGAAAGCTTGTGCGTATTTCCCCTCAAGAAAAGCAGCAACGGATAACAGTTCTGCCGCTGTTACGACACCTTGTCCGCCTCTGCCATGAATGCGTACTTGAAATATGATAACCCCCCATTGTTTGTAGGAAAGAATTTATCGATTGGATGTATTTTCTATGTCAATATTGTACTATAAAAATGACGCGTGAGGAAGCACGTTTGGCGATAAAGGTTGCTTAAGAACCTCTTATCTAAAACTGTTATGAAGTATTTAAAATTCTTCCAATGCGGTCAAACTTGGGAACTGGTATGTCTGGGATTGAGATAATCCAATACGCCACTCGCCAAAATGCCGCTGGTTATTTATGGGCGATCGACCCCCGGTGTAGATACCCATTAGAAAAGAAATCAGTATAACTAAGTTCTCCACAGGGGCGGGACCTAATTGCTTGTAGGTTCGAGGTGTACGTGAGGGTAGCCCTAGGCATATAAGGGTTGTAAGGTGTTGTTAACAGAAGGAAACAATGGCCTACGCTTATGACACACTTGGATAATTATGAAATTTTGGCGTCCAAGGATCTGCATGAAATGCAAGATATCTTGGCGCAACAGGATAACACCCACATTGATATCATTGGCAAAGACCATGAAGTCAACGCGTCCCTACGCGCGGTCTCCTTCAGCGGATTACGCCTCATGCATGGGACCTACGGCGATGTTCTGACCCGTGCTCAAGCTCATGAACATGAAGAGGATACCCGCCTACTGTTTATTATGACCGGCGGGACAGCGCGTATTAACCACAATGGAGAAGAGTTTGATATTTCGACGAAAACAGGGCTAATGCGTGACACGAGTGTTCCTTTGACGGGGCATCAGGACGCTTTTGCAAGCTTCGTCATTCCGATGTCGAATGACGCCTTGAAAAAGCATGCGTCAGCGATTCTTGGCGATGATCCCTGCGGGCTGGATATGACGTTTGATCCTCAATTGGACCTAAGCACGTCCGGCGGACAGCATCTGCGCAATACGGTGCATTATATTGCCGATGCATTGAATGGTCCCTTACGCGGGATCGATAACCCCCTCATGCTCGACTCCTTGAAGGACCTTTTGCTGACCAGCGTGTTGTCACTTTTACCAAATTCTTATTCGGATTTGCTGCATGACCAGTCTGTGTCCAAGGTCATGCCATACCATCTCAAGCGGGCGCGTGATTATATTCACGCTCATGCTGCATCTGCGATCAGTTTGGAGACACTGGCAACTCATGCCGGTTGTGGCTACAGGACGCTTCAGGTCGCCTTCAACGAATTCTACTCTATGTCTCCAATGGCTTATGTTAAATATGTCCGCCTGACCTTCGCCCATGAGGACCTCCGCTGCGCTGATGACGGCGTAACCGTCCGCGAGGTCGCCTTGAAGTGGGGCTTCATCCATATTGGCTGGTTCGCCAAATGCTATTTGGAGCAGTTCGGTATTCTGCCGTCGCAGACCCTGCGCACACGCAATTGACGAATTTTCCATACTTTCCGTTCTGATTTTTTGATTGTTTCACCACACGAAATCACGTATGAGAGTACTTCAATTGCGCAACAAATATCACTAATACGCAAAAATATCACCTCAACAGGCTATAACTCCTTGGTAGGGCTGTGAATTTCGAATCATTTGGTGCCTAAAGGAAACTATATAGGATTTAAAGGTATCGATGTGTTGCGCATCGACGGGGAGTTTATATGCGATCGTTGATTACAGGGTTATTACCGAATTTTTTTATAATTTTGTTCGTCGGGCTGTTTGTCCTGAGTTTTAGCGCAAGCGATGCGCGGGCGGATGCGACTTGGAAAAACTTAAGAGGTTATTCTGCCTGTGGGGGCATTGATCAATACGGTACACTTCAACCCCCCTGCGGTTTTGAAAAGGCCACGTATAGAAAGCAATCAATTAAAACATGCCCTAAAGGCAGCTTCGCTGATTCTGGAACCTGTTACACTTGCCCTTCGGGGTACAATCGTACGATTAGAAAAATAACGCACGAAAGAGCCTGCAGTAAACCGGCGCCGGTTACGACGACCAAAGCGGTCTATCTTGGGTCCGGAAAATGCCCGAGCGGTTCCAAGTTTTATAGGCGAAACGGTGGGGAATGCTGGAGCTGTCCATCGGGTTTTGGGCGAACGGCGGCTAATGTTGATAAATGGAATGCATGTGGCAAAATCGGTAAAAAGGCGCAGGCGGCGATCTTCAAAGGAAGAACATGCCCGGAGGGTTCCGTGCGTGATCCACGCAACGGTGGTGAATGCTGGAATTGTCCCGAAGATTACAACCGGACGGGGAACCCCGTGACCGGGGCTAAGGCTTGCAAAACATCATTTACATTCGCATCGGCCATCGAAAAGAGCGACCTTAAGTGCGCGCCAGGTCAGATTTTTGATTTTGTCGATGGAGGAACCTGCTGGACCTGCCCGCAAGGGGCCAAACGCACATTTTTTCATGGCATCAAAACGGCCAAGGCCTGTCGAAACAACAAAATGAAATGGACTGTGCCCAATCGTCAGGTTTATGGCCTGTTCGGCCTGGGCACCGGGGCCGACGATATTCTCGCCAGCTTGATTGCCGAACGTTCGCGGATCGACGCCGCCATTAAAGACGTCGCGAAGAAAGACGGCGTGGCAGAGGCGACGGCACTCAAATTTGCATGGGACGTCATCGACAACCGGCCGGAGGAGAGTCCCTTTCTATCTTCTATGTTATTGGAAACCGTGATGAATGCCGCGCGCAAGCCTGCCAGTGCACGTACGGAGTCTGAAATAAATCTGCTGGCGCGCGTTGCTCAGCTTATTCAGTGGAACCGCCAGTTTATCGCCTACCAGGCGGAGCAGGCCCACGAAACCTGGGTGCGGGCGTCTAAAGCGAGCTACGATGTAGCGTTGCAGAAGATGGGAGCCGCTGCCATCTATTCCGATTCCATGGTAACGCCCCCCGACTATAACGAGCTCGTCGCGAATTCCATTCAAGCCGGTGCTGCCATTGCCGGGCCGGTGGGCGCTGTTATCGTGACGGTGTCTACCACCTCAGTGAAGGCAGCGTTGTTGCCGTTTAGAGTTGCAGGAGCGGCAGCCAGGGCTACAGCCACCGGTGCTTTTACGGGGAGTTCTGCTGCTGCAGCCTCCGTCGCACCCATGATGATTGCCGCCGCTGCAGCGGTCATCGTAACCATGGAAATTGATAAGTTCCTGAAGCTAGAGAAAGCCGAGGGGGAAATTCGCCAGTCGATTGCCATCGCGAACCGCTCCGTTGACATCGGCGTCCTTCTCCAGCAAAAGGACGGGCCCGATGAGTTGCTATTTCATTGGGGCGCCGTAATCGGCGAAGCGACAAAGCCAAGCGTCAATTTTAAAACCCGCCTTGCGGCCTATAATTCCGGCACAGATTCGGCGGCAAGCGCTACCGTGCCGAAGCCGAGTGGTACGCAGTCGACTGAGGGAATGACGTCGGGAACGACATCGACAGAACTTTCTGGCGGGCTGTCAGGTGCGATGTCCAATATGTTTGGCGAGCCTACGACTGAGGCAAAGCCCCTAACCGCGGAGCAGAAGGCGCATCTCGAATATGTACGAATGATCGGAGCAATCAACAAGGCTGTTCGAAAACAACGCAATATATTTAAAGCCCCTATGGCCATTGGAGGCAAGGGAAATGCTGCCTTGCGTGTTGAATTGTCAAGCCGGGTTGGCCTGTGTCTGTCTAAAAAATCTGGAAATGACTTAGGTATGAACATCAAGGGCTGTAAGTATGCGGATGCATTGTTCATCACGCCGAATTCAAAAAATAAAACTTTAATATTTGCCGAAAAATATTGTTTGAGCATGGTGGAAGCCATTGCGAAAAGCAAAGGGCCTAAACATCTCATTGTCGAAACGTGTAATGACAACCCTGCGCAAAAATTTGAACTGACCTCAGAAGGCTTCATCAAGCAGGTGAACACCAATCAGTGTGTGACTGTCGTGGGGAGGCGTATTCAAAGTATTGTACTTACTTCAAAAGACTGTGGGTCTGATCGAGATAACCAAATTTGGCGCCAATGGGTGGGACGCTGATAATTGACGGTAAGAAACAGGAACGATAACGTTGATATTCAGTACCTCTCCGATCAAACCATTTTGGTTGCTGTGAGGAGGACACATAAAAAAAATGAGGGACACATTAACAATGAAAAGTGTCGTTAAGACATATTCGATGGAAAACGCCAAAAATTTGACAGCACTATATCTGCGCACAGGATTACTGAGCGTATCCATGCTGGCACTTGTAGGCTGCCAGACCATGGGGTCCAATATGACACCGAGTGGATATGGATCATCCGTTAAAACGGTTATTGGCATGCCAGCTAAAGATAGCGCCATTCAGGCACTGGTGCGCCAAAGCCTTGGTGCGTTAGAAAAAGACAAACTAAAAGAGGCATCACAATATATCAATCTGGCATTAAAGCTGGATATAACTAATCCGGATTTGCAATTTTTGAACGGCCTAACCTATCACCTGATGGGTGTTCGAGGCGATGCCAGCAAATATGTGATGGCCGAACAGGGCTACAATCAGGCTTTAAGGTTTGATCCTGGAAATTTGTCGGCGCGATATCAGTTGGGACTTTTGCATATGGACCAGCGTCGTTATAGCTATGCACAGGGTCATTTTGCTGCCGTTGCATTGCACCGCGGTGATGACCCGACGGTACTTTATAGTCTTGCATCGGCATCATATTACGCACGTGATCCCAAAACGTCCGAAGCCGCATTGCGCAGGCTAATGAAGGTTGCCCCCGATGCAAAAGTCCAACCAGAAATTTTAAAAGCAGCCGCGCTTTCTTTGTCGGCAATGGATGATAGGGCAGGTGCCGCCGAATTTGTTACCGCCTATCGCAAAGCGGTCGTTGATGCTGGCGATACAGATTATTTACAAAGCCGCGTAAATGGCTGGCAGTCATTTTACGACACCGATGCCAAGGTATTGCAGGCACAGTTTAATACGGATGAAATTTACTCTGAACCTATTGATCCCGAATTTTCTGCCCCCCAATTTTCTGACCCATATGGCCAATCAGTCGATACGTATGACGAACAAAATAACTTAAACGCCCAACAAGTCGACAGCAGCTTTACCGATTCATCCATGGTGGTAGTAGATGTGGTTTTAATTGGCACCCAAGAAGACGTTCGTGATTCACGCGGCATTAATCTGCTTAACGGTTTGCAGCTTCAATTTGGCGATCCGCTTAGCGGGACATTTGGCTATAGCCAAACCAAAGATGTGGTCAAAGATTATCTTGGATCTGATCTTGAAACAAATACTAAATCCATTACCCGCATGATTGGCATTCCGTCGGTAACATATTCATTAAACATTGCTAATTCGCTAAATGCCAATAACCAAGTGCTGGCAAAACCAAGTTTGGTTGCACAAAATGGGCAAACTTCAGAGTTTTTCTCCGGTACCGAAATCCTTGCTGCTGCCGTTTCCGGTGGCAGCGGTGATAGCGTATCAGTGCAAAAAGAAGTAGGCGTAAAATTGGCGGTTACACCCGAAATTCTACCCAATGACATGCTGCGCCTACATGTTGTGGCGGAACGAACATTTTTGACCGACCCATCCAATTCGGTTGTGTTTGAATTTCGTTTAGATACAACAAAAACCAACGTCAACTCCACCGTAACAATGAAATTTGGCGAGACCTTAATCTTGGGTGGGCTGAGCGAACGTGAAACCTCGAAGTCAGCTGATGGTGTTCCCGGTTTGATGGATATTCCAATTTTGAATTACTTGTTTTCGCAACGGGTCGAGCGTCAGTTTGAACGTTCTATTTTGATACTCCTTACACCTCGCCGCCCACATTATACGCGTCAAGATACCGCGGACCGCGCGCAAGTTGAACAAAAAATGTCAGAATTAGAACGCAACTTACTACGTTTGGAGCAGCGCCATGGTGACTGGTACACCCCTCGACCAACGTTTAATGAATTGCGTGACAAACTGGAAGTCAAAGAATTCTTTGAAGAATTCCGCAATGGTGATGTGAAAATTCAATCGTGGCAAAATGATGCCAATGGACAAAGTCATATCACTCAGGTGCAAAAGCGCTTGCTAGGAAGTTAACTTGTCATCAAATACGAACTATTTGAACTAGATTGGAGGGACCGTGATCCATATCTTGCAGGTTCTGTTTGTTGTTTTCGTTGGGTTTTCAATTACAGAACCAGCGTTTGCACAAACAGTTGAAGAAACCGCATGGACACGCATGGACGGCACGGCGGTGGATATTTCTATTAATGCCGATGGTCAGGCCTATGTGACCGCACCAAACGGCACACCGTGGCGCTGGGACAAAGTTGAACAACGTTGGCGACCCATGTCGGGCAATTTTATTCGTATATCAGCAGCAGAAGGTAACCGCCCTTGGGCAATCAATGCCGATAGAAAAGTATATCGATATAATGGCCTATGGTGGGAAGAAAAAGACACCGATGTGGTTGATGTGGCAGCAGATACCAACGGCAATGTTTATATTGCCAAAAAAGATGGCACGTTGAGAAAATGGTATTCGTTACGCAGTGAATGGCGAGCGGTTTCAGGACCGAAGGGTCTTTCAATATCTCGCATTGCGCTAAGCCCATCGGGACAGCTATGGGCGGTGGATAGAAATGGCGGAATCTATACATTTGACGGAAAATCATGGAGCATATTGCCCTCTCGTATCCGCGCCCGTGACCTTGCCTTGGGCAGTACGAATGTGCTGATGGTTGTTGATGTTTCGGGTAACGTTGTTAGATGGAATGGTGGGCAAAGACGATTTGTCGTGCTGCCCGGTATTAGCCATGCAACGGCCTTAGGTATAACGCCAAATGGCAAAGCGTGGGTGGTCGTGCAAGGTGGGATAATATTGGGCAATGGATCTATTGCCCTAGAAGGTGCTGCAGAAGATACTGCCACCACGCCCGCGGCGAAGGTGCCAACAGCCCCTGTAAATAAATCCACAGTGGTTACCGCAGGTGTGCCCACTTCGCCCGTATCTATACCCACCGTGCCCAGTGCACAATCGATGACAGCGACAGGTGGCAGCGTGCCAGAAGTTAGTGGTAGCTCGACTACCACAACGGATGCGGGGGATCCGGCGACCATCACGACTAAAGCCAAAATCACTTTTATAAACACGCTTGCATCCGCCAGTACGCTAGCGATCGGCGGGGATGGGAGCGTGTTTGGGTTGGACGGTGGCAGCAATGTCTTGCGATGGTCTAATAAGAAAAAAGCGTTTGATGGTTTCCCTGGAACACTGGTGCGCATCGCGGTGGACAACGAAGGGGGCCCATGGGGCATCTCAGCGTTGGGACGGGTATTTCGTCACAATGGCAGCCAGTGGAAACAAATTAAAAATGTCACAGCGGTTGATATTTCCATTGGCTACGACAATACGGTATTGATTGCCAATGCATTGGGTAAACTTTTAAAATTCAACTATCAGCAAGGCCGTTTTGAACTGATAAAAGGCAATGGCATCGTGGTTGCTGTGGGGCCTGACGGAACCCCGTGGACACTTCGATCCGACAAATTAGTGCAACGTTGTGACAGATTACCGTGCACGGTGATAGCGCAAAAAGCTATTAGCATAGCGGTTGGTCCAGACGCTAGTGTTTGGATTGTGTCTGAGCGTAATAAATTGATGCGTTTGAATAAAAAAGGGTCATTCGAAGCCGTTCAAACTCCCGGACACACCCCGTTGAAGGTTGCTGTCGGTCCAAGCGGTTATCCGTGGGTGGTCAGCACTAACAACATTGCTCTTGCATCCACATTTTTTGATCGCAACGAAACATCCGATCTTTTGATGGCGTCTTCAACTTCAGGCGATACCTCAGGGTCAGGCGAAACCGGTACGGTTACCTCATCGAGTGTTTCTAGTTTCACCTTTAGTAAAAATATGCAATTTCAAAGCGTTTCTCATACCAATTTGGCAGGTGGGTCGTGCCCAGAGTTGGAATCTGATGCAGACGGTATTATTTGGGCGCATAATTCTGGCGGGGATTTGGAACAGTACGATGCCGCTAAAAGGAAATTTGTGGAAAGAAGTACGGCTTTCGATAGTTGGGATCTTGCGGCATTCGACGTTGCGCCCGATGGTGCCATATGGGCGTCCACATCAAATCCACATACGGGTTTGTATCGGGCATATAAGGGCAATACTAAGGAATATACTATCAGCGGCGCCACATATTACGACGATGTAAGCGTTGCGCCGGATGGAACGGTTTATGTCGCGGTGAGCGTGTCGGGGCCACGATACCTTTATTATAAATCACCAAATTCAGGCACCTTTAAAAAGTTCAGCACTTATAACAATGTGCGTGAGGTTAGCGTCGGGGTGGGCGGCGATGTGTGGATTGTAGATGCTGATATTAAAGCACGTCGATGGAACGGTTCATCGTTTGTGAAGCCCGAGAACGTAACGTTTGCTGCTAATGACATTAGCGTGAGCAAACTGGATGGCACTGTTTATGCCAAGGAAAATGGTACTTCCTCGCTTTATAAATGGAACTCCATGAACAAAAGTTTTGATAAGATAAATAACCTAACTGTTGTTACAATAACGGTGGATGGCGAGGGTCGCCCGTGGATATGCAATGACACCACGCCAGTAATTAAGCGGGCAAGGGACTAAGAACACTTTGTTCGTCCGTTACCAATCTAAGTTATTGGAACTTGTAATGCCCATAAAGTCACTGTTTTAGGATGTGAATAATTTGTATGCGGCAAAGGAAAAAAATATCCCCAGTGTTGCCTCAACCCAACTACGGACGGCGGCATAGGCTGTTCGGATTGGGCTGGCAGACAGCGCAACAGCCCAGACTCCGTGACACAAAAAAGAAATGAAACAATTACCGCTTAAGGAATTGACTGTTTTGCTCTCTGCCATGTTTGACCGGGCAGCGCTTGCAGTAGTTGAGGGTGATGACCCTGAACAATATCTCGATATATTCAAGGCTATCGTATCCGCTTTGAAATAAATGGCTTTTGTTATGAGGCGCTTGGCTTATTTGATATGAAATATAATTCATCACGGACGGCGGCAAGCATTTCAACATAGATCTCTACTGATTCTTGCGCATTTTCAACAACCAGCTCATTTTGCGATGATTCGGCAATTTCAAGGGACATATCACACGCTGTTTCTATTTCACTCAATAAAGCCTTTAGAGAGGAAAACAATGTTGTTTGATGATGGTCAGGGTGTGTTCGTGAAGAATCATTAGGACCTGATTCAACCTTCAATTTATTCCGTAAAGTGCGGAACAATGTGTGTATGTTTTGTGATACTTCATCGGGTTTTCGTTGTTCAATGACAGAGATAATGTCATGGATTGAAGAATTAGCATCATCAATGAATAGGGCAAAAGCTTCCGGTGTTGTCGCTGGGTTGCTTTGGGGTGACGAAAGTAAGCTGCTTTGTTTGTTTTTTTCTTGGTGATAGGCCACTCGGCGCTTTTTCCTGAATTGGGCCGCTAATTCGAGTTCTTCAAGAGCAAACTTTTCTATCATTTGGCGAATATTCGCATCTGTCGTGTTGCTGGATATCTCAGATAAATACTCAAACATCCATAATTTATCATTCACAATGAGTTGTAATGCTCTGTAGGTCGTTAATAAGTAGGGGTTCTCTTGAGAGTCTCTTATAAGACCGGCTCTTTGCCCCGAAAGAAAAAGCTTATGATTATCACCTTGTGAACTAGAATCGCTATTAATTTGGGCATGAAAATCGTTAAGGCGTGCTTTCTCAGCATTGGCCAGTTCTAGGAATAAATTTGAAGCTTCTATATTTTGGTGGGCATTTTGTTCTTCACTGATTATTTGGTATCGTTTTGATGTTTCATCAATCAAATTAATCATGACGGCATTCAAATCACCTACCGTGTTAACGATGGGAAGGGCGGGAAGAGTTGGCTCGTTTGCTGAGTTCATGGTGTTAATGTCCTTGGACTTTGAATAACAATATATCACACAGTTATGGTTCGCATTATTAAATTATTTTATAGGCAATATAGATCATTTTTTTGACTAAAAGTTATCCAAAGTTAAGGCGCCTTACTTGGCAAAGCAATATTTTGAATAAGTAAAAGGCAACATCACGAACGGATTTTGTCAGTAATTTATAATGCAATTCCTAATGTTGGCCTATCACAATGATTTCTGCAAAACTCGACTTGAATGATACCAATTATACTAGGAAAATTTTACGTATTATAAGTGCGTATATTCTCCTTATGTTTCTTTGTGTGTCTCAAGCTGTTGCAGCAGATCTTTCGACCTTTAGTGACAAATATTCTTTAAATGAAATCATGCCGGGTGCAGACCGGATCGAGGCAGAAATTGGGACGCCCCCATCGGCGGCGGCTTATGCTGGAGAAGAGCTATTAGGTTATGTGTTTTTAAATTCCACAGCGGTTAATGCTACCGGATATTCTGGCAAACCTATCCATATTGTTGTTGGTATGAATGTAAAGGGTGTCATTACCGGTGCCAAGTTGGTGAAGCATTCTGAACCCATTGTTCTTGTTGGTATCCCACTTAAAAAAATAACTGATTTTATCGATGAATATGTTGGTTTAGATATTCTCAATATTGCGAAGACAGGTCAAAGCGCTCATCAGATTGATATCGTTAGTGGCGCCACCGTCACCGTGATGATTATTGATGATACGATTATTCGCGCTGGAATTAAAATTGCCCGTGACCGCCAAATCGGTGGACTGATTAATCAGGTATCACAGGGCCCCCGAGAGGTTGCGAGCCTCAAGCCAGATACCAATGAAGTCTTGGACTGGGAAACCATGTTGGGTGATGGTTCTGTACGGCGCATGACATTGTCGGTGGGTGATGTTAATGAGGCTTATACAAGTGCGGGCAAATCTAAAGCCGCGCTCGTGCCAGAATCAGATAATCCTGAAGATGTGTTTATTGATCTTTATGTCGCCTCGGCGTCGATCCCCTCAATCGCGCGCAGCTTGCTGGGTAAAAATGAATACAACAATTTACAAAAGAAAATAAAGCCCGGACAATCCGCTATTTTGGTGGCGGGGAATGGTCTTTATTCCTTCAAAGGGTCGGGTTATGTGCGTGGTGGGATTTTTGATCGCATACAGCTCATTCAAGGGGATAACAATGCTCGGTTCAGGGACCGTATTCATAAACGTCTTGGTGAATTTGATGCCGCGGGTTCCCCTCGGTTTACAGAAGTTGCTTTATTTATAATCACCGAAGATATTGGCTTTAATCCTGCTGATCCGTGGCGTTTGGAACTGCTTGTTAATCGAGCCATTGGTCCCATTGAAAAAGAATTTCTAACGTTTGATGCTAGTTATCAGCCACCGGAACGATTTATCACAAAAACCATGGTTGGGTTAGATGATTCTAATGGACAACAGATGTTTGGTGATGCAGCACCATTGTGGCAAAAACTTTGGATGAGCAAACTGCTAGAAATTGCGATCTTATTGGTGGCTATTGGTGCTTTGACAGTTGTTTTCTTTTTCCAAAACTGGATGGTCCGGTATCCCGTATTTACCAATCGTTTCCGGATCGGATTTCTTATTTTTTCTGTTGGGTTTCTGGGGTTCTACACCAATGCCCAACTTTCCATTGTGAATGTGCTGACGTTCATCAGCTCTTTAATGCATGATTTCAGTTGGGACTTTTTCTTGATGGAACCGCTGATCTTTATTTTGTGGGCAGCGGTGGCGGCGTCTTTGTTGTTTTGGGGACGAGGTGTTTATTGTGGCTGGTTATGCCCCTTTGGTGCGTTACAGGAATTGCTCAATCGTTTGGCAAAATTTATCAAAATCCCACAAGTAAAAGTACCGTGGGGATTGCATGAACGATTATGGCCTTTCAAATATCTGATCTTTCTTGGATTATTTGGGCTATCGCTTTATTCCTTTGAAATGGCCGAACATTTTGCCGAAGTGGAACCCTTTAAAACCGCCATCATTTTGAACTTCGCCCGTGAATGGCCCTATGTGCTCTATGCGGTAGGTCTGTTGTTTATCGGTTTATTTATTGAACGATTTTTCTGTCGCTATATTTGCCCACTGGGGGGGGCTCTTGCTGCTCCGGGTAAGTTAAGCATCAATGAATGGTTATTGCGCCATAAAGAATGTGGCGCTCCCTGCCATCGTTGCGCCAAAGAATGCATGGTCGAAGCCATCCATCCTAATGGAAAGATCAACCCCAACGAATGTATGCAATGTTTGCATTGCCAGACCTTGTATTACGACAATCACAAATGCCCGCCCGTCATTCAACGACGGTTAAAACGTGAAAGACGGGAAGCTCTATCGACAAAAAATATATCGCCACAGTCATTATCGGCAAAAAGCTCAGAAAGCTAAATGCCATACGAAAAAGGGAGGCGGCATGACCGACGGTCGCATCAAATCCTTTTAAATTGCCGGTCTCTTGAGTGTTTATTTAGGAAAAAGGAAACAAAGCTATGTCTAAGACAAAAACTGAAAGCACATCTGAAGCAACGGGAGTATCAAGACGCGAATTATTCGGTACAACCGCAAAGGTCGCTACAATGTCAGCGCTCGGTGCTGCTGCTGGTGTAGGGGCATTCTTCACCCCGGAACAGGTCCGTGCAGCATCCAAAAATAGAGGCGAAGTCGCCCCAGGTGACCTTGATGATTATTATGGTATCTGGAGTGGTGGTCAATCAGGAGAGCTTCGTGTCATTGGTGTACCGTCCATGCGTGAATTAATGCGTATTCCTGTGTTCAATCGTTGCAGTGCAACAGG
The DNA here is from genome assembly GCA_965603075.1 of uncultured Rhodospirillales bacterium. Lineage (GTDB taxonomy): Bacteria > Pseudomonadota > Alphaproteobacteria > Rhodospirillales > Casp-alpha2 > JABJOR01. The sequence goes on from CBFDBO010000023.1 coordinate 42,373, forward strand.
TTGGGGACAAACCAACGAAAGCCTTAAAATTCTAACCGAAAACCAGCTTCCTTATGAGAAAGAATATCTGGCTGATAAAGGTGGTATTCATTTAAACGGTGATACCCACCATCCACATATGTCATTTACCGATGGTGCCTATGATGGTCGTTATATTTTCGTCAATGATAAGGCTAACACCCGTGTTGCTCGTATCCGTTGTGATATGATGAAGGTAGACAAGGTTATTTCAATTCCCAATGCTGCCGATATTCACGGTTTACGTCCTCAAAAATACCCCCGTACAGGCTATATTTTTGCAAACGGTGAGCACCGTGTGCCATTGCCAAATGATGGCCGGGATATGAACGACCCGACTAAGTATCATGCTGTTTTCTCTGCTATCGATGGAGATAGCATGGAAGTCAAATGGCAGGTTATTGTGTCGGGAAACCTCGATAACGTGGATGCGGATTATCAGGGTAAATACGCTATTGCCAGTTGTTACAATAGTGAAGAAGGCGTTAACTTGGCAGAAATGACATCAGCAGAAGCCGATCATGCGGTTGTGTTTAATATCGCGGCGATTGAAGCGGGTGTTGAAGCTGGTGATTTCCGTACGATCGAAGGCGATACGCCCGTCCTAGATGGTCGTAAAGGATCAAAATACACCCGTTATATTCCGATCCCCAACAGCCCACACGGTGTAAATGCTTCACCAGATGGTAAATACATGATGATTAATGGCAAACTGTCCCCAACAGTTTCTGTTATTGAACTCAGCAGATTAGAAGATCTGTTCAATGACAAGATTAAACCACGTGATGTCATTGTAGCGGAACCGGAATTAGGCCTTGGACCTCTTCATACGGCATTTGATAATCGTGGGGATGCCTATACCACCTTGTTCCTGGATTCTCAGGTGTGCAAGTGGAACATAGATAAGGCTATTCGCTCCTACGCTGGTGAAAAGGTTGATCCGATTGTCCAAAAACTGGATGTTCACTACCAGCCAGGTCACAACCATTCAACTATGGGCGAAACAAAAGATGCCGATGGTCAGTGGTTGATTTCATTGAACAAATTCTCAAAAGATCGTTTCATTAACGTCGGTCCTTTGAAACCGGAGAACGATCAGCTCATTGATATTTCCGGTGATGTAATGAAAATCGTTCATGATGGCCCGACGTTTGCCGAGCCGCATGATTGTATGATTGTTCATCGTTCAATCTTGAACCCTTCACAGACCTGGAGCTTGGATGATCCTCAGTTCGCTGATATCAGAGCTATGGCAAAAGCCGATGGTGTTGACCTCGAAGATGCAGCAGATGTGATACGTGATGGCAACAAGGTCCGTGTCTATATGCATTCCATGGCACCAAACTTCAGCCTTGAAGAGTTCACCGTGCAGCAGGGTGATGAAGTCACTATCATTATCACCAATATTGATGATCTTGATGATTTGACCCATGGTTTCACGATTTCAAACCATGGTATCGCTTTTGAAATCCCACCACTGGCATGTGCCTCTGTGACCTTCACGGCCTCAATGCCTGGGGTTCACTGGTTCTATTGTCAATGGTTCTGCCACGCACTTCACATGGAAATGCGCGGTCGTATGTTTGTTGAAAAAGCGTAAGCAATCAATAAGCTAAAACGAAAGAGAAAAGTGATGCGTCGTTGTCTTAAGAAAGTCTTTGTGAGAGTTGCCGGAAGTATACTGGTAGCCGGGCTTGTGGCTGTTTATGGGGTAACCTCTACAACCGCTGTGGCAGCGACGTTCACTTTATCACCGGAACCGGGCGTGCTCGGTCTGAGCATTGCTAATGCCCGTTCCGGCGATACTCTCGTTCTTACATCTGGTACTTATCATGGTCCGGTGGTTGTTGATAAAACGCTGACCATTACAGGTGAAGATGGCGCCCAAATCGTTGGCAACGGTGAAGGGTCCACTATTACCATCAGCGCACCTGACGTTGTCATTCAAAATTTATTTATAGCCGGTTCTGGTTCTGCTCTTGAAACCATGGACGCTGGTGTCTTTGTCGATAAGGCAGGGGATCGCGCTCTTGTTGAGAATAATCATATTGAAGGTAATTTATTCGGGGTTTATTTCTGGGGACCCAATGATGCGATCATGCGCGGTAATACGGTCATCGGCCAAAAACATCCACGGGTGAATTCACGTGGAAATGGCATAAGCCTTTGGAATACACCCGGCTCTATCGTTGAGAACAATGATTTCAGCTTTGGGCGCGATGGTATTTTTGTGACCACCAGCAAACGCAATACTTTTAAAAATAACCGATTTCGTAACCTACGCATTGCCGTGCATTATATGTACACTAATAACAGTGTGGTTAGCGGTAATGATAGTGTGGGTAATCACGTTGCTTACGCCTTGATGTTTTCTAGGAAAGTTACGGCAATTGGTAATAAATCGCGCAATGACCGAGATAGGGGAATTTTATTAAATTATACAAATTCATCTGTGATCAAAAACAATGAAATAGCTGATAGCAGTGGAAATTGTGTATTTATTTATAACTCGAACAAAAATTTATTTAAGGGCAATCAGTTTTCTGGTTGTGAAATAGGCGTTCATTTTACCGCCGGATCAGAGCGCAACAAAATTACTGGAAACTCTTTCATCGCCAACAGAACACAAGTTAAATATGTCGGCACCCGCCATCTGGATTGGTCCTATGAAGGCCAGGGAAATTATTGGAGTGACAACGCCGGATTTGATTTAGATGGTGATGGTATTGCCGATACGGCTTACCGGCCTAATGATTTGGTCGATCAGGTTATGTGGGCACATCCCACTGCTAAAATATTAATGAACAGTCCCGCGGTACAGGTCTTGCGGTGGGCTCAATCGGGTTTTCCTGCCTTACATCCCGGCGGCGTTATTGATACAGCGCCCCTTATGCGGGTACCAAATATACACGAGCCTGTTGGCAGCATTAAGCTATCGGCTAATGAGGCTAATACGGCTAACTGGGAACAAACACAATGACACAAGTTGCTTTGTCTTTTGATCAAACAACGAAAATTTATGGACAGCACACGGTTCTGAGTGATGTAAATTTACAAATTCCCGAAGGTGAAATTATGGCCCTGATTGGTCATAATGGTGCGGGGAAAACAACCATGATGAAACTGCTGTTGGGGCTGATACAGCCTACCAAGGGTAAGGTGCAGGTCATGGGGTTAGATCCGGCGTGTAAGACCTCGACCGAGACGAAAAGAAACTTAGGGTTTTTACCTGAAACTGTTGCTTTTCAACAAGCCATGACCGGGGTTGAAGTCCTTAATTTTTACGCTCGTTTAAAACGTACGGACTTGGCGCGTAATGTGGAATTGTTGGAACGTGTTGGGTTATTGGACGCATCCAAAGATCGTGTGAAAACATATTCCAAGGGAATGCGGCAACGTCTTGGTCTGGCACAAGCCCTTCTCGGTGCCCCAAAGGTTATGTTATTGGACGAGCCCACAACGGGGCTTGACCCTGCTTTGCGCCGTTCATTTTACGATATGGTCGCTACTTTAAAATCAAGTGGGGTCACGGTTTTATTGTCATCTCACGCCTTGACCGAATTAGAAACCTATGTCGATAAAGTGGCAATTATGGACAAAGGGTGTTTGATGGCAACGGGTAATCTAGCAGAATTGCGCCACAATGCCCGAATGCCTGTTCGGATACGCGTTCGTTCCAATGAAGTATCTTCAAGCGATATTGCGAACCGATTGGCAGGGGCCACCGTATCACAAATCAATGGGCACTCAGTAGAATTTGTCTGTGATCCACAAGACAAGATGTATTTATTTCGACGGATTGCTGAACTGGGGGTGGATGTTACGGATATGGATGTAGAACTGCCTTCACTTGATCAACTTTATAGCTACTATCGCAATGAAGTGAATAAAGGGGAGGCTCCTTCATGAACCCATTACTGACCATAGCAGGTCAAGAAATTCGCGACGGATTTCGAAACCGCTGGATTATTGCCCTCACCATTATGTTGGCTGGTTTTGCGTTATCCCTAACCTTATTAGGCAGCGCCCCAACTGGGACCGTCGGCACCAGTTCCTTACTGGTCACGATCGTTAGCCTATCCAGCCTTACTATTTTTCTTCTGCCTTTGATCGGGTTGATGTTGTCATTTGATGCCATCGTGGGCGAGGTCGAACGGGGCACCATGTTATTGTTACTGTCTTATCCCATTTCGCGCTGGCAAGTCATGGCGGGAAAATTTTTGGGCCACATTACCATTTTGTCCATTGCCACCATTATCGGATACGGTGCTGCGGGGCTCGCTGCCATGTATGGTGATGAAGGCATTGATCCACAAGCTTGGCAAGCGTTTACAGCTATGATCGTGTCTTCTATTGTCTTGGGTGGTGCGTTTTTGGCTATCGGTTATCTGATCAGCACGTGCGTTCGCGAACGTGCCACCGCGGGTGGTGTCGCCATTGGTGTTTGGTTGATCTTTGTCTTGATATTTGATTTGGCATTGCTTGGGTTGGTGGTGAATGCGGGGGACGAAATTGGATCAAATGTTTTCCAATTACTGTTGCTGGCTAATCCCACAGATGTATATCGTCTGTTTAATCTGACAGGGTTCGACAACATTGCGGCGCTATCTGGCACTATGGGAATGATGGGAGAATCCAATATTTCAGCTCCTCTGTTAATGGTGAGCCAAATAGGTTGGGTCATTCTTCCTCTCTCTTTGGCGGGATACTTATTTACAAGGAAGGAGTTCTAGCATGTTGAAAAAAGTCATGGTTGTTGCTTTGGTGTCATCTCTAGTGGCCCTTGGCGCTTGCATGAAAGACGAAGTGGCTGAACTTCCTCCACCCGCTAATCTGACCATGGACGCTATGGGGTACTATTGCAGCATGACTGTAATGGATCATGTGGGATCAAAAGGGCATGTCATCTTAGATAAAGATCACGAGGTCTTTTGGTTCTCCTCGGTTCGAGACACGATCGCTTTTACCCGTATGCCCGGCGAGCCCCGTAATATTGCTGTAATCTATGTCAGTGATATGAGCAATGTAGAAGACTGGGCCATGCCAGACATGGGGAAGTGGATCGATGCAGCATCAGCTCATTTTGTTATCGGCAGCTCGATGAGAGGCGGTATGGGCGCACCGGAGCCTGTTCCTTTTGCTGATTTGAGCTCAGCTGAATCATTTGTACAAGAGTTCGGTGGCAAGGTCGTTAATTTACAAGACATTCCCGATATGATGATCTTGGGCACGGATGATATGGAAGCGCAGACAAGTGAAATGACATTCGATTCAATTACCCATAAGACGAATTAAGAAAGCGTGAGTGTAGGAGAGCAAACAATGGATCGTCCACTAAAACGCCGAAGAATGATTACCATCACCGCGGCAACCGCTATGGTGTCGATGCTTCCCTTTGCAAAGCTGGCTCAGTCGGCTCAGTCAACACAGTCAGCTTCGTCGACACAATCAACACAGTATGCAAGCAAACATTGGATGGGGTCAGCCATGGGGGCGCAGGCCAGCATGACCTTGTACGACAATGACGGAACCCGTACAGCAAATGCCATTAAGGCTGCCTTAGATGAAATTACGCGCCTTGAAAAAGTTTTCAGCCTCTTCCGCGAAGACAGTGCCCTTAGCATTTTAAACCGTGATGGTGTGTTACCTATGCCACCAATTGATCTTGTTGTGTGTCTCATGGAAGCGAGGCGGTTTTTTAAAATCTCCGGGGGCGCATTTGATCCATCCATTCAACCGCTTTGGGAGCTTTATGCCAAGCATTACAAAGCAAAGGATGCCGATACTGCCGGACCAGCGCAATTGGCTATAACCAACGCACAGTCTCTAGTGGACTTTGGGCGGGTGCATATTTCAATGGATGAAATTAAACTCGGTAACCCCAATATGGCGTTAAGTTTGAATGGCATTGCCCAAGGCTATATTACAGACAAGGTTACCGATTTGCTGCGGCGTCATGGTTTCGAGCATGTCTTAATTAATATGGGAGAAACTCGGACTATTGGGAACAAACCAGACGGCTTATCGTGGCAGGTCGCTATTAAGGGGACAGACACGACCTTGCCCTTGAACAATCAAGCTATGGCAACGTCTGGTGGTTATGGCACAACTTTTGACACAACAGGCAAACATCACCATCTTTTTGACCCAGCTACAGGACAAAGTACCAACCGTTGGTCATCAATTAGTGTGGTCGCACCAACAGCAATGATAGCCGATGCATTATCCACGGCATTCTCCGTAATGACGAAGCAAGAAATTAACCGCATTTCGAAAGAGTTGAGCGTTGTTGCCTATCTTTACAAAGACTTTGAAAA
>CBFDBO010000024.1:0-47903 GCA_965603075.1 uncultured Rhodospirillales bacterium
TTTATAGGTGCTTAGTCTGTGTCTATTAGCTTCATACCTGTTCGGATTTTATTTCTGTTGGTAGCAGTACTTTCTGGTGTTATCATTGGGTTGTTCTCCATGGTTGTGGTAGCCAAACACAGCCAATCAAAGTCGGTATTTACCAAAACGCGCCCAAGCTGTTTCTCGATGACGCCAACCAGCCCGCCGGATTTTTCCCCGATCTTCTGAACCATATCGCCGAGCAGGAGAACTGGCTGCTCGAATACGAATCTTGCACCTGGAACGAATGTTTGGCGCAAATCGAAGATGGCACGCTGGATCTAATGATGGACGTGGCTTATTCCGATGCACGGGCCAAGCGTTTCGATTTCAATCGTGAAGTTGTGTTGTCCAATTGGTCCGTTCTTTATGTCCGCAAGGGAAGTGACATCCACTCCATCATGGATTTGAATAGCAAAAGAGTCGCTGTCGTCAAGGACAGCATCCAGCATCAGGCCTTTAAGGAACGCACGCAAACGTTCGGCGTATACCCGGAATTTATTGAGACGCAAAACTTCCAACAGCTTTTTTAAGCTTATCGACCAGGGCCAAGTCGATGCCGGGTTGGTTAACCGCCTCTATGGAGTTCAATTTGCGTGGGACTATGACATCGAACGCTCGAATATTTTGGTGCGTCCATCGCTTCTACACTTCGTGGTGCCTAAAGGCCGAAACAGCGATTTGATCTCCGCGCTTGATCGGCAGTTAAATCGCCTGAAGGCTCAAAAGGGATCCGCTTATTTTCAAGCCGTTGATCGATGGCTTCCTCTCTTGGAGGAGCGTGGACTGCCAACGTGGCTTTGGTGGACGGTTGGCATTCTGGCCGGTGGCGTTATCGTCGGCTGGATATTTATTTGGTTGTTTCGCCGTCAGGTTGCGAGCAAAACTGCCGAGAATGAGAATACACTCAAAGCCCTTACGAAAAGTGAGACCAAATACCGTCGTCTCGTTGAGGGCGTAAAACACAATGTCATCATTTATGCCCATGACACAGAGGGTGTGTTTAGTTATGTGAGCCCATCGATTACGGATGTTCTTGGTTATACCCAAGTAGAATTTTTCACCCACTACACGACATACCTCACCGACAGTTCAATCAACAAGAAGGTTGAACAGCGAACCAGCGTTGCCATGAAGGGCGAGGCGCAACAGCCCTATGACTTAGAAATAAAGCATAAGGATGGTAGCGCCCATCGGCTTATGGTCAGTGAAACGCCTATTTTTAATTCCGAAGGAGACGTAGAGGCCATCAAGGACATTCAGATACATCATGAGTTTGCACCTGACTTGCCGAAAGTTGAGTGTGTGCGCTCCAACCTCCAACAAGTTCTTCTCAATGTATTTGCAAATGCAGCCCACGCGTTTCAGGCGGATGAGATGAGAACCGAGCTTGCTCAAGTCACCATTAGGACGTACCTGAATGAAGGCATGGTTTTAATCGAAGTGGCGGACAACGGGCCAGGCATGCGAGAAGAGGTGCGCAAACGCGTATTTGAACCGTTTTTCTCAACCACCCCCCCCCCGGAAAGGGAACTGGCCTTGGCATGTCGGTTACCTATTACATTGTTTGTGATGAACATAATGGGCGTATAGAAGTCGAATCTGAAATCGGACAAGGTTCGACATTTAAGATTTGGTTGCCCTTGAAGCAAGGACAAGAAAACAGTCTCTAAATTGGCGTCGGAAAGGTGGCGGTGTTTTATTTTGCTTCAGTCAGAAGCAGACCTTATTGATGCTTTCTGAGTATGTCTGCTTTCGGGGGGTGAAGCAGACATTGATAAGCTTCAGTAATCACTTACATTGAAAATTACACATGCGTAGTTATTGTAGGTGGGGTTTGGAGGAGAAGACTACTGGTTCGTGAGGGAGCGCAAAGCGCGAACGATAGACGGGCAAAGCGCGGTCCGAAGGATGAAGACAAAGTCTTCTCAAATCCTACCACCCGCAACCAAATAATATATCGCTATCCCAATGGGTTAGCGGTTTTTTTGTGCGTGGGAGCAGAGCAGGGGAGGTAAATAGTGGGGGTTGAAGTAAATCTTTGTACTTACCTAAATTTAAATTATTTATTTATGGTGCTTTTATCATAGATCATTAAGCATGTATAAAACATGATCAATTTACAAAAATTTGGAAAGAACTATGAAATTTATTCGGTGGATTTTAGGACGATTAATTCTTGCGTTAGATTTTCTTACCAGACCTAAGCCCATTAATCGGGATCAGAAAGAACAAGATATCATTGATGCTTTAACAGTGAACATGTCACTTTACCAATTTAATGCTTGTCCATTTTGTGTGAAGCTCAGACGGCAGTTCAGGAAATACGCGTTAAATATTGAATTGCGTGATGCCAAAAACAATATTGCGTTCAAAGAGGAACTGATACAACAAGGTGGAAAGCATAAAGTCCCCTGCCTGCGAATTGATAATGGGCCTAAAAATGTTACATGGTTATATGATTCTAAGGATATTAGCTCCTTTTTAGAGGCTGAGTTCCGACTGTCTTAAATGTAGATGCTGGCTAAAAAAATATTAAACGGCCCAAGCCAATATCACATCTACTAAAATATTGAAGCAGTGTTCACCCAAAATAGGAATTCTTATTAATTTACCAAACTTGTCCACGGGCGGCTACAGGGGCAGGCTCGATATCACCGGAGCTTGATTTAAGAAATACCTGATCAAACATATTGCTGACCACACAGGCATGATTTGGGACGATGTGAATCACATCGCCCACATTTGGTCGGTCTGCATCACAGTGTGAGAAATCAAGTATGCCATGTTCTTCATGGAGTTCTTTAACTATGGCATTCGGGTATTCTACGACGTACCCAAACTCTTTTAGACCCATGGTATCAGAGGTCAGGGCTTTTGACCCTGCGTCAATAATCACCCGGTCTTTCGTTGGGCAACTAACGACTGTCACCATGACCTGTAATGCACAATCATCCCATGTGCAATCGCCACCAAGGACAAGGCTGCGGTCATTATAAATATACGTACCACTGCGGTGTTCGGTCGCGGATTTCACCAAATGAGAGTTTAGCATGTCCGGTGTTCCCCCGTTACTGACAACGCCAACAGTAAGGCCGTTTGCGCTACAGAGATCGATTGTTTCTTTAAGAAAGGCTTCGACATTCTGATGGTTTTTTTTCGCGGGATAGGTCATGAGACCCCCGAAAGAAATGCCAGGCGATTTTTCAATGAGCAACGCCAGCCCTAATGCTTGTTCGGGTGATTGTACACCACACCGTTTCTGGCCTGTATCACATTCTACAAGAACGGATAGGGGCGTGTCTTGCCCTGCAAAGCATTCCGATAATCCAGCAATGATGGCACTCGAATCTGCAACAACACTCAAGGAGCATTTTTCAGAAAGTTTTTTTAGTCTTTCGAGTTTTGCAGCACCAAGAATATTATAGGTAATCATAATATCTTTAATGCCGGCATCTGCCATTATTTCAGCTTCACCGATTTTCTGGCACGTAATACCTATGGCTCCAAGCTTTAATTGCTCTAAGGCAAACATAGGTAGTTTATGGGTTTTGATATGCGGTCTGGTTTTAATGCCGTGACCATCAAAATAGGTTTGCGCTTTTTTTAAATTGTTTTTGGCAATTTCAACATCAACCACAACACAAGGGGTTTCGATGGTTTTGGGAATATAACGGTCGATCATGAAAAGTCCTCCTGTGAAAGTTCTTGGGCCATCAAACGATTACCTGCCATTAGCCCACCATCAACACGTAATGTTGTGCCGGTTATCACGCGGGCTGCCGGAGAAGATAAAAACCAAGTCGCTTCGGCAACATCTTCTGGTGTTGCCACTTCTCCTAACGGGTACCATTTTTTCAAGAGTTCAAATACTTTGGGTTCAATTTCCATGCGGTGTTTCCATGCTGGTGTGGAAACGGTGCCCGGTAATACACAATTGGCTCTGATTCCACGCGGGCCATATTCAATGGCAATACTCTGCATATGACTAATGATCCCTGCTTTAGACGCGCTGTAGGCGGGATGCCCTAGGGCTGCTAAACCATTCACCGAAGCGATTGTCGTTACCACGCCCGTTCTACGCTCCATCATGTGGTCCAGAACAGGTGCCGTTAAATTGTAAACACCGTTTAGGTTAACCGAAATTTCAATTTCCCATTTCTCTGGTGTCATGCGTTTTAAATTTCCAGTTTCGGTGATAAAGGCTGCATTGTTGACAAGGTAATTGATGGGACCATGATTTGCTTCCACATTATCGACAGCGCTTCGAATACTCGCTCCGTCGGTTAGGTCACAAAGCACAGGGATGATAGGTACACCGCACTCATCGGTAATTTCTTTGGAAAGACGCGCCATGCCCTCTTCATCACGATCAAGGGCGGCAACGGAGCATCCTTGTTCAATAAATTTGCGGCAAATAGCGCCGCCAATGCCACCGGCAGCACCTGAAATCAGTACAATGTTTTTGGTCATATTAGCTCTCTTTTGTTGGTAATTGACTGGCTGCCTTTGCGGCTTCACCAATGGCGCGTCGGTGGTGGGGCCTTAATAGACCATAATTATAAAATGAAATACCTTCAATATCTGCGTCATCAAGGCCTACCGCTGCATCGATCAGGTCTTGTTGGTTGTCTAAGTCAGGATTGCCGGGTCGAATGATGCCACGGATTCTTGCTGTGTTACCGAGCATTTGTCGTACTTCAGCGGCGTCGTTAAGTACACGTGCGGGATTGGGTTCATAAAAGGGAATTTCTAGACCATCAGCAGTGTTTGCTAATGCCACTAAGTCAGATCCTTCAATCCAACAGGACTTGGTGGGGCGGTCCGTGGTTGGTATAATAAACAATGAACAATCTGGACGCATGGCGGCCTTAATATCACCAACCAAAGAGGTGACGGTATTACATCTGTATCTTATATATCCGGCAAGATCATCGATTTCAGCCACATCAGTTTCTAGGCGTTGCGCCGCTTCATCTGTGTTCATGTAGTTTGAGGATTGTAAATAATCATCAGTAACTGAGGATATTGCATTTCTTAATTGTATAGCATCAATGCCCATATGCTCAGCGCCTTGCATGCAATGCCTACAAAAGCAAAGCCCCAGCATATGGTTTAACCATTGATTGGATTGTACTTGCGCGAATTCGTGATGATAGCCATGAGCAAAAGGTAAGAACCCCGGTGTTTCGATTGATAGTCCACTTACCGGATAATGTTGCGATACATCAGCGCTCAGTGAAATGGCGTACGTGCGTACGTCTGGATGGGATGGACACAGACTATAGGGGTAGGGGTCACCAAAGGCGTTTCTCACGACCTTATCGGGATGCTCAAACCCTAACCGGGTATTGTGTAATAGTATGGTCCAACCAAACACATCTAGATCAGGCGTGTTGCATAAATCACGGAGGACATCATGAGAGCTTGTAAATTCAGAAACCTTGGGTTTAACGGCACCATACATGTTTAAATCAGGTTGAAAATAAATGGTTCCATCTTCAGGGAATATAACACGGGGACCGGTTTCGGGTGCGGGCCTGATAAACTTTCCAGCGTGATAACTTGTGGCCACGGTAATGGCAGTCAAATGTGATTGTTTCGTCCAAGCACAAAATTTATCAACGTCCCTCGTCTTATTGGAGGTTACATCCCAAGGATAGACATAGATGCTACGATGCTTCATACCGCACCCTTGGCACGGCTGAATTTATCCCGTAAAAAGTTAAAGTAGTTGGGTTTGATTTCAGTACCTAAATGACACATAGTTTTTTTAATTTTGGAGAATAACTTATGATTGAACGTATTGGCGCAGAAAAATCTGGGGCTGGAGGACAAAAGCTTCCCTTCGTCCCAGCCGTCCGGGCCGGAGACTTTGTTTATGTATCTGGGCAAGTTGCAATGGATGATAATGGCGAAATTATTTCGGGCGGCATTGTCAGTCAAGCTCACAAAACTATCGAAAATATTATCAAGGTTTTGAAGCTTGCTGATTGTGATCTGTCTCATGTGGTGAAGGTCAATGTATGGCTTGATGATACCCGTGATTTTTGGTCGTTCAATAAAGTTTACGCTGAATATTTTACCGATGCCCCGCCAGCGCGTTCCACTGTTGCCTCTGCGATCATGGTTGATGCCAAAATCGAAATGGATGTTATCGCCTATAATCCAAAATAATTGAGAGACCACCATCAGTTTTTATCCGGTTGGACGCAGTTTCATTTCACTGGATGCGTTCGACAAATATCCCAGAACGATATCCTGAATGTGATCTAATCGATCTTTCAGAATATCGGTTGCGAAAAGGTCAGAATCAAAAACCACACCGAGTGTATAACGATTTGATAAGAAAAAATAACCCAGCGCCACGATAGAAATATAAAACTGGGTAGTGTCCACATCCTTGCGAAATAAACCTTGATCCGATCCCATTTTAAGCAAGTAATCGAGCTTATCATGTACAGGACGGAACATATCCTTCATAGCTTTTGATTTTTTAAGATGCCGGCCTTTCATCAAATTCTCAGAATTAACCAGAATGATGAATTCGGGATTTTCTGCAAAATAGGTAAAGGTATGCGCTATCAATCGCTCAATGCCCTCTACGGGTTCACAGTCATTTACAACCAAATCCTCATTGCTCTCACTCAGTTGTTGGTACATTTCCTCAAGGACGGCCACAAACAAACCATCTTTACTGCCGAAGCAATGATAAATCATGCCTTTGCTAACTTTTGCGCGGGTGCCGATTTTTTCAACACGTGCTCCAGCATACCCGGACTTGGCAAATTCTTGCCGAGCGGCTTTAAGGATGCTTCGTTCTGTACGGGCTATATCGCGTTTAACCATTTACTACCATCACAATCAGGGGCTATTTAGTTAATTTAGTCTGGCGCCGCTTTCAGCGTCAAACAAATGGAGCTCAGGTGTTGAAAATTCTAATAGTACATGATCACCAGGCTTAAATAACTGCCGTTCTGGGGACTGCATAATCACCTCTTCACCTAAAAAATCAACAACCGTTATGGTCTCTGAACCAGTTTGCTCAACCACCCGAACAACGGCGTTAATGGCATTGCTATTAGTTGAATTTGAAGACAGAAAAATGTGTTGGGGCCTTGCTCCTAGTACAATTGGTCCTTCGGTCGTGGTAGAGTCCGCATCCGGTAAATTAATGTTTATTTTGTGATCGCCATTGGGAACAAAGAATGACTTTCCATCATTTTGCTGCACAGCACCCTTTAAGAAATTCATGGTGGGGGAGCCAAGGAAACCAGCAACGAATTGATTGACCGGTTTGTCATAAAGCTCAAGGGGTGAGCCTATTTGTTCAATATTACCTGCATTCATTACAACGATTCGGTCTGCCATGGTCATGGCTTCAATTTGATCATGGGTCACATAAATTGATGTAGCCTCTAATCGTTGGTGAAGTTCGCGTATTTCGGTGCGCATATGGGTCCGTAATTTAGCGTCCAGATTACTAAGTGGCTCATCAAACAAAAAGGCTCGGGGGTTGCGTACAATAGCACGTCCCATGGCAACACGTTGACGTTGTCCCCCTGATAATTGTTTGGGTTGACGCTTTAAAAGTTCATCAAGACCTAAAATTCCAGAAACCTTTTCAAGGGCAGATTTACAGTTCGCTTGATTTTCGTTTCTCATTTTCAAGGAGAACAAAATATTTTCTTCGACTGTCATATGGGGATAGAGTGCGTAGGTTTGGAAGACCATAGCAAGGTCACGTTTTTGGGGCGTGATATCATTGATGACTTCACCGTCAATTCTTATTTCACCGCCAGAGATATTTTCTAGCCCTGCGATCATCCGTAAAAGCGTGGATTTCCCACAACCCGATGGTCCGACCAAGACAACAAATTCACCTTGTTTAATCGACACATCGACGCCAAAGAGAACACCCATCCCTCCGTAGTTCTTTGATACATTAATAATGTCAATAGACGACATGAATTGCTTCTCCTATGGTCATTTTACGCCTCCGAGAGACAAACCTCTAATCAGGTAACGTTGTATAGAGGCGAAAATAATAGCAACAGGAATGGTCGCCATGAACGTAGCCGCCATGATCAAATTCCATTCGATTTCATATAGCGTCCCTGTCAGGAATGCGATGGTGACGGGTACTGTATGATAAGCATTGTCACGTAACATGGTCAGGGCAAGGGCGTATTCATTCCAAGAATTAATGAATGTGAACAAAGCCGTTACTGCGATCCCTGGCAAACATAGGGGTAGGAACACACGAATGAAGGCTCTAAATTTGCCTGCGCCATCCATCCATGCTGCTTCTTCTAACTCTTTGGGTACGGTATCAAAATAGCTGGCCGTCATCCAAATCGCGAAGGCCATGAAGAAAGCACTTTGCGCCGCGATAAGGGCGTTCATGCTGTTGATCATGCCTAAGAAAGCGAACAATCTGAATAAACCAATAATTAACACTATCGGTGAAATCATCTGGGTTACCAACAGGAAGATACGATAAACACCACGGCCTTTAAACTCTAGTCGTGAAATGGCATATGCTGCTGGTACAGCAATGATAATAGACAAAAGCGTGGCGCCGATTGAAATATAGAGACTGTTCCCGAGCGCCCGACCAAACCCACGCTCAGTCCAAACCATAGCGAAGTTTTCTAAGGTTGGATTATCTGGAAACCATGTTTTGGCAAAAACAAAAATTTCAGCTTTGGCCGTAACCGCCGTCGAAATCATCGTCGCGTAGGGAAACAAAATCACAAGTACAATAGGAGATAATAACCCCCAGCATATCAGGCTTCGTTTTATCTTAGGAGGCATTGATTGGCTCCTCAATTTGTTCAGCGGGTTTTTTGTCGCGTGTCACATAGAAATAAAGAATGGTGAACGCCACAAGCATGGCAAACATCACAATGGACCCAGCGGCGGCCTTATCTAATTTCCCATAGCGGAAGGCCTGTTTATAGACATACGTGATCATGATGTCAGTTTGATTGGCAGGACCACCATTGGTCATAATCCAAATCAGAGGGAACGAATTAAACACATAGATCACATTAAGAACCACAGCAATTTGCATAAACGGTTTCAATAACGGGAATGTAATATGGCGAAAACGTTGCCACCCTGAGGCTCCATCTGACATAGCTGCTTCGTAGAGCGTATCGGGGATGGAGGTAAGTCCGCCTAAAAAGATCGTGACCGTAAAGGGAATGGATACAAGAATACCGATCAAGATTACGATTGCAAAGGCCGTATCAGCATCCGCCAGCCAAACAAAGTTCCTGTCCATCAGCCCTAAAGACGTTAATGTCATATTCAGAGTGCCAAAATCACCATTGACGACCCATGCCCAGACAACGGCTGTCATAGCAAGCGAGACAGCCCAAGGCAGTAATATGATCGTACGGGCAACCGAACGTCCATAAAAATCCTCATTGAGGATCATCGCGATGGGTATGGAAAGTAACACTGTACCGCCAACAACGGAAAGCGTCCAAATAGCTGTCTGACCAATGGTTTGAATGAAGATGTCATCGCCGAAGGCTTTAATAAAATTATCGATGCCATTGAATTCGATTAGTTTGCCGAATCGATTGACTTTAAATACAGACATTCGGATAACGTCAAATATGGGGTACCCGATGACAAATATGGACAAGAGAAAACTTGGCATAATCAACAAATAGGGCGTGGTGTTGCCAAATTTTTTCATATTAATTCCCGGCCTACTGTAAAGTTCGAAAATGTATTAAAAAAATAGAATAAGAAATATTAGATTATAGGAATAAAAAAATTAGGCCAGCGGCATAGGGAGCATACCACTGGCCTATAATATATTGACTATTCAGCCAACAGTTCGTTCATTTTTGCAGCTGCTTTTTCGAGAGCTACTTTGGATGAAACGTCGCCTGAGTAAGCTTGTGACAAGCCTGATTTCAGAGCGTCAGCCATTTCTTCCCAATGCGGTACCAGTGGAGCAAAGTGTGCTACTGGTGACATTTCAAGGAAGACAGCCATGTTAGGATCGCCTGTGAAGAATGCTTCTTTAGACATTGACTTCAATACAGGTACGAAACCTTCAATTTTACCAAATTCAAGACGGTTGGCATCGTTGAAAGCAAATTCAAGAAACTTAATAGCAGCTTCTTTGTTGTTAGAAGTTTCAAGAACTGAAATCGTATCTGTCACACCATAAGTAGCGTCAGCAGATTCCATCGGAATTTTGCTGATTGAATATGCTAGGTCAGGTGATTCGTCAGATAATTGTTTGTTTAACCATGGACCGGAAAGAACCATACCCATTTTGCCAGCAGCAAACAGGTTCTGAAGGTCTTCACGGCTTGATGCTGTAACACCAGGTTGGGTTACACCACCTTTAATGAAACGAATATAGTTCTCGGTTGCAGCAATAGCTTCTTTGCTAGCAAAACCACTTTGACCGTCAGCACCAAGAATGTCGCCACCGTGGGTCCAAAGTGAATAAAACCAATAACCTTCCGTATCTAGATCATGACCCTGCATACCAATACCATAGATGCCTTCCCCTAAAGCGCTGATTTTTTTAGCCGCTGCGTAAGCTTCGTCCCATGTGGTTGGGGCGTTAGCGATACCAGCTTGAGCAAACAAATCTTTATTGATAAACAATCCACGAGCAGATGCCGCAATGGGAAGACCCCATGTGTGACCATCTTGTTTTTGAAGATCGAGGAATGTTGGCACGAAGCTATTTGTAAAGCTATCTGACATTATGCCTTCGATAGGGGCCAAAGCGCCGTCTTTAGCAAAGCCAGCCATCCAACGAGTCGCCATGTGAGAAATATCAGGTGCTGTACCAGCAGAGATATCAGTGATCAACTGTTGCTGCATTTCAGGCCAAGGAAGATGTTCAACCTTAACTGTGACATCATTTTGCATAGAATTGTATTCTTCAGCTAGTTTAATGAAGAATGGACCTGTCTTTGTGCTGTATTCAGCAAGACGGACACGAATTGTGTCTTTTGCGTCGGCAACACCAACGCTTACTAATGTACTGGCCGCAACAAGTACGCCAACAGCACACATATTAATAAACTTAAGTTTCATTACGAAGCCTCCTAGCTCGAGAGATGATGGTTTTTAAAGTCTTTTAGTCTTTGCTTGTTTTGTTTTAGTAAGGCTACAGTAATTCCCTTTTTTGCATCTGTCAACTAATTGACAGACTGGTCAGTTAATTTTATTTGACAGACTGGTCAGTTAACGACTAACTTAATAGTACAATGCTATTGACCTGCTATTTGTTCGATACGATAAACAACGTAGTTTTCATCTTATCGTTTTAATTTTACGGAGCTAAAAAAGTCATGACTGATTTTTTAATTCGCAACGGAAATATAACCTGTCCTGATCAGGGGATTGATGACACTGTCATGGATGTCCTTATCAGAGATGGGGTTATTGAGCAAATCGCCCCTTCAATTGAAAGTACTGACGTTCAGGTCCTCGATGCAAAGGGACACATCGTCACACCGGCCTTAATTGATCTTCACACCCATATATATTGGGGGGCAACTTCCCTTGGGGTAAATGCAGAAAACGTAGCACATCGTTCTGGTACAGGTACTTTTGTTGATGCGGGTTCCGCCGGCGGTGGTAATTTTTTAGGCTTTAGAGAGTTTATTGCCAATAGAATTGACCTGCGTTGTTTTGCCTTTCTAAATGTCTCTTTTGCGGGAATTTTCGGTTTTAGCAAAAAGATCATGGTCGGTGAGGGCGAGATTGCCCGACTTATCGATACAGAAATGTGTGAGCAAACCGCCCGTGACAACAGTGATATAATAGTTGGCATCAAAGTTCGCGCCGGTGCCCATGCAGCGGGCGAAAATGGTGCGCTTGCCATAGATGTGGGTCGG
The DNA here is from genome assembly GCA_965603075.1 of uncultured Rhodospirillales bacterium. Classification (GTDB taxonomy): domain Bacteria; phylum Pseudomonadota; class Alphaproteobacteria; order Rhodospirillales; family Casp-alpha2; genus JABJOR01. The sequence goes on from CBFDBO010000024.1 coordinate 11,910, forward strand.
GAAGTTGCTAGTAAACTTAATTTACCCCTCATGTGTCATGTTGATGCCTACCCGCCCTCAATCAGTGAAGGGTTAGCGCAACTACAAAAGGGGGATCTATTAACCCATTGCAGCAAGCCATCTCCCAATTCCGTTCTTGAAGAAGACGGTTCCATTTTACCTGCCTTAAAGAAGGCCATTGAAAGAGGTGTGTTGCTTGATATTGGTCATGGTATGGGGGGGTTCGCCTTTGATACGTGTGAACGCATGCTGAAATTAGGAATCAAGCCTGACACCATCAGCAGCGATATCCATGCACTTTGTGTCGATGGTCCCTCTTATGACCAGTTAAATACCCTTAATAAATTGATCGCTCTTGGTATGCCAATGGTCGATGCCATTGCGGCGTGCACCATAAATCCGGCGAAGGTCATCAGACAGGATCAGCTTGGCAGCCTTAAAGTTGGTACCCCAGCGGATATATCAATATTCAAATGGCATCATGAGCCAAAAACGTTCATCGATGCACCGGGTGAAGAATTAACAACGGAGAAGCATCTTGTCTGTAAATCCCTTTTTGTTGCGGGTAAGCAAATTGGTGCAAATGGCAAAGCTAAAAACTCGATTACCTTTGAAAGCGAAGCATAACGATGACAACACCTTCATATGATCATTTAATTGGTGGCAATTGGGTCGCTAGCCAATCGGGTAAAAGATTTACCACAACCGCCCCTGCAAACGGTGAGGCATTAGCCGAGCTAGCTAAAGGCGACCGGGCTGATGCCCAAGCGGCTGTTAAATCGGCACGGGGAGCATGGTCTGCATTTTCAAAAATGGGAATTTGGGAGCGCTCTCAATTATGCCACAAGATTGCCGATGAAATTACAAAATGTAGAGATGAGCTAGCACACGTATTATCCTCCGAACAAGGAAAACCCCTAAATGCCGAAGCATACGGTGAAGTTGATGCCGCCGCTGCTGGGTTTCGTGAAGCAGGTGAGTTGATTAAATGGTTGAACGGCGAAGTAATCCCCACCGAAACACCGGGCAAACAAGTAATCTCTTATCGCCAGCCTCGGGGTGTTTACGCGGTGGTCACGCCTTGGAATTTCCCCATAAATATACCAGTTGAATATTTGGCACCTGCTATTGCGGCGGGGAACTGTGTGGTTTGGGCGCCTGCGCCAACAACCTCTCTTTGTGCTGTAAAACTATGTGAATGTCTTATCAATGCGGGCCTGCCTGATGGTGTGGTTAATATGGTTATGGGTCCCGGCCCGGTGGTTGGTGATGAATTTGTCAGCCACGCTGATGTTGACGGTATCGGTTTCACAGGTAGCCCACCAACAGGACAGAAAATCGCCGAACGAGGCGCAGGTAAGCCTATGATCTTAGAATTGGGCGGAAATGGCCCGGTTATTATTCTCGATGACGCTGATCTTGAAAAGGCCGCCGCCGGTGCAGCCTTTGGATGTTTCTTTAATGCAGGTCAAGTATGCGCGGCGACAGGCCGAATTTTGGTGACAAAAAATACCCATGACGATGTGGTTGACCTTATGATGCGTGAAGCAAAAAAGATTGTCCTAGGGGCTTCACTTGATCCTTCAACGACGATGGGTCCTTTGAATAATCCCGCTGTATTAAGCAAAATTCAAGCCCACGTACAAGATGGTTTGGACCGTGGTGCCAATATTACAGTTGGCGGTAAAAATCGCCCGGAGCTTGGAAGCGAGCTTTATTTTGAACCAACGGTTATGTCGAATGTTGCCTTGGATTCCTTTTTAAGTATGGATGAAACATTTGGCCCCATTGCCCCGATCATCTTGTGTGATGACGAAGCGCATATGTTACAGGTTGCCAATGCGGCCAAACATGGGTTGGCGGCTTCCGTGTTTACCAAAGACCTTAAGAAGGCACATACATTTGGCGATGAATTACGAACAGGCATCGTCAATATTAATGCTCCGAGTTGTTATTGGGAACTGCATATCCCATTCGGCGGGGCTTCTGGAAAAAATAGCGGCATCGGTCGGATCGGTGGCAGTAATACTCTGCGCGAAATGACAGATGTAAAAACGGTAATCATTGATCTTAATTAATTCCACCAGCGTGTCTGGTAAAAACAAGTTACGTATAAGGAGTGCTAAGGGTGTCTGAAACTAAAGATTTTACCAAAGGTGGCTATCGCTACATCAAAGGGCTTTTTCAATATTCTGCGGGTGTAGCAGCACTACCGGGATTTGAAATTGAACGTGTTCGGTTTTCATCCCCCTTGCCGATCAAAGAGGGTTACGCAGCCATAGAAGACCACTTGAAAAGCATGGGCCGTCCCATTGAAGCCTTTTGCGCTTGCGAGCTACGCTCACCCGCTCCATTTGATGATGACGGTTTTCGTGACTTTAACCGTGAATACATAAAACCTTTAATGGAATGGGGGATTGTGGTCGGAGAAGACAACCCCATTGCGCGAAGTAACGTTTGCCCCAAAGTCGGTGCCCCTACGGAACCTGTCTTTTATGCCTTTTCGTATACAGTGCCATCAACGTCATCCTCGCGTGGCAGCTTTATCATCGCAGGTAGTGCCGAATCACCCGAAGGAAATACAAAATACGAAGAAGAAACCGTCCGGTACGGCGAGCAAAGTCCCGATGCCATGCGAGAAAAAGCACAATGGGTGTTGGGCGAAATGGAACGACGGTTAAGCGCGCTGGAATTTAAATGGGCTGATGTGTCTGTCACACAAGTTTACAGCGTCTATGACATTCATCCATTCCTAGAAGAAGAAATCGTTGGGCGGGGTGCTGCAGAAGGGGGTGTAACGTGGCAATACTGTCGTCCACCACTTGATGTTTTAGATTATGAAATGGATGTTCGGGGCGTTGCTCTAGAACGTGTTCAATAATAGCCCGATTAAATAAATTATAAGGATACTATTTTTATGAAACTTTTGAGATTTGGTATGCCAGGACAGGAAAAACCAGGCATTATAGATAATGCGGGCAAGATTCGCGATTTGTCGGCCTATATTGATGATATTTCAGGGGATGCTTTATCGACAAGCAGCCTAAAGAAAATATCAGAACTTGATCTCTCTAATCTCCCAATAATTGATAATTCAACGCGTATTGGACCCTGTGTCAGTGGGGTTGGGAAATTTCTCTGTATTGGCTTGAATTACTCCGACCACGCAGAAGAAACAGGCCTTACAGTACCCGAGGAACCTGTTCTGTTTACCAAAGCCACCAGCGCAATATGTGGTCCAAATGATGATACTGTTATGCCGCGCGGTTCAACGAAGACTGATTGGGAAGTCGAGCTTGGTATCATCATTGGAAAACAGGCAAAATACGTATCTGAAAATGAAGCAATAAATTATGTTGCCGGTTACTGCGTCGTCAATGATGTATCAGAACGGGCATTACAAATTGAAGGAACAGGCCAGTGGACCAAGGGAAAATCTTGCGATACTTTCGGTCCCATCGGTCCCTGGCTGGTCACAACCGATGAAATTCCCGATCCGCAAGCGCTCGACATCTGGCTTGAAGTGAATGGCAACCGTTATCAAAACGGCAATACAAAAACCATGGTCTTCACAGTAGCCCATATTGTCAGTTACTTATCAAACTTCTTCACCCTTCACCCAGGGGATGTTATCTCAACGGGTACCCCTCCCGGCGTCGGGTTAGGCATGACCCCGCCAGTATACCTTAAAGCAGGTGATGTGGTTCATCTGGGCATTGAAGGCTTGGGAGAGCAAACACAGAATGCTGTCACTGAAGATTGAATTTAAAATTGTTTATGACTTTGAATTTCAACTTTAGAGTACAATTGCTCAACGCGGCATCGTCGTAAATTCAGTTTATTATTACCGGTTATCTTGTTTGATCATATCAGCTGCTTTTTCAGCAATCATAATAACCGGTGAATTGGTATTGCCGGACGTTATGGTTGGCATGATGGACGCATCAACCACGCGCAGGCCTTGAAGACCATGAACCCGTAATCGATTATCAACAACCGCCATTGGATCAGTACCCATTTTACAAGTGCTTACCGGATGAAAAATTGTTGTGGCAATGTTGCCTGCTTCACGGGTTAAATCTTCATCGGACGATATTTGAGCACCGGGCAAAAGTTCTTCTGGCTCAAATTGTTTGAGGGCGTTTGTTTGCATAATTTCACGGGTCAGCCGTATAGACTTCGCCGCAACATCACGGTCTTTCTGTGTCGATAGATAATTCGGCGAAATTGCCGGATGCACGCCTCCATCGCGGGATTTAATATGAATGCTGCCCCGACTGTCAGGGCGCAAGTTACAAACCGACGCGGTAATCGCCGGAAACGCATGCAATGGCTCGCCCAACTTATCGGTACTCAGCGGTTGAATATGATATTCCAGATCGGCTGTTTCTAAGTTGGGGTCGCTTTTGGCGAACAGGCCCAATTGGCTGGGCGCCATGGAGAGTGGACCAGAGCGAAACAGAGCGTATTCAATGCCCATTGCCATCTTACCAATAAGGCTATTTGCTTTTTGATTAAGGGTCACGGCATTTTTAATTTTGAATACAGTCCGAATTTGCAAATGGTCTTGTAAGTTCTCGCCCACACCCTCAAGTTCGTGATGCACATCAATACCGAATTTAGACAGCACGTCCCCGCGTCCAACACCAGACAGTTCCAAAATTTTGGGCGAATTTACGGCACCGGCGGAGAGGATAACTTCTCTAGACGCCGTTGCTTTTGCGGGTCTTCCTTTGATCTCAAAATTAACACCCATCGCGCGTTTGCCAACAAAAATCAAGGATGTGGTATGGGCGTGGGTTAAAACGGTTAAGTTAGCACGGTTTGCTGCGGGTTTGAGAAAGGCTTTAGATGTGTTTACCCGCACCCCGCCCTTTTGGTTGACCTCAAAATAACCGGAGCCTTCGTTATCGCCATCGTTAAAATCGTTAACTTTGGTAATGCCTGCTTCTTGGGCAGCATCACGGAATTTATCGAGAATATCCCAAGACAGACGTTGCTCTTCAACTCGCCATTCTCCGTTTGCACCATGCATCGGGGTTTCGCCGGCATGGTGATTCTCGGATTTTGTATAATACGGTAAGACATCATCCCAACCCCAACCGGTATTCCCCAATTGGCGCCATTGATCATAATCAGCGGCTTGGCCCCGCATATAGATCATACCGTTAATGGACGAACAACCGCCAAGGACTTTGCCACGAGGATAATTAAGCGTGCGACCGTTTAACCCCGCGTCGGGTTCGGTTTGCATCATCCAATCTGTACGGGGGTTGCCCATACAGAATAAATAACCGATGGGAATATGAATCCAGTGATAATTATCTTTACCGCCTGCCTCCAGTAATAGAACCCGGGTCTTAGGGTCTTCGCTTAGACGATTGGCCAGCACACAACCGGCCGAACCCGCACCAATGATAATATAATCATACCTTCCATGATCTTTTTGCGGCTGACTTATCATTGGTCTCTCCTGTTTTCTCGCATCAACTTAAATTAGTATTCAATGACTAATTTACCGATCACGTTCGCTTTTTCAATACGGCGATGGGCTTCTTTAAAGTTTTCGAGGGAAAAGCCCTGAATAGTTTGTTGAAGGGTTGAGCGAATTACGCCGTCATCGACTAATTTTGACAAACGAGTTAGAATAACATTTTGCTCTGCCATGTCTTCGGTTTGGAAGATAGTGCGCGTAAACATCAATTCCCAATGCAGAGAAACTGACTTTCCTTGCAACATGGAGATGTCGATCAGATCATTGGTTTCAACGATCGTTCCGATTTTACCCTGAGGTTTGACCAGTTCACACATGGCATTCCAATGTTGAGAGAGATCGGCGTACTGAGTGATGTAATCGATATCTTCCAAACCTTTGGATTTCATAGCTTCTACTAAATTGCGGTGATCAACAACTTCGTGCGCACCCATTTCTTTACACCAAGCAATAGTTTCTGGTCGTGACGCGGTCGCAATAACCTTCAACTTGGTCAACTTGCGAGCAAGTTGGATGGTGAGCGAGCCAACACCGCCTGCAGCACCGATGACTAACAATGTTTTTCCTTCACCGTCCCCCTCTTTGATACCAAAACGTTCAAATAACATTTCCCAAGCAGTCAATCCTGTCAGTGGCATAGCAGCGGCTTCAGCATTTGTCAGATTTTTTGGTTTTGGGCCAACAACACGTTCGTCGACCAATTGCACATCAGCGTGAGTGCCCGGACGGTTTGCATCACCCGCATACCAAACCTCATTACCTTTTTTGAATATGCTCGTGTCACTGCCCACATCCAGAACCACACCAACCGCGTCATAACCAACGACCATGGGTTCATCATGGGGTTTGTCGAGCGCTGTTAATCTACGGCGTTTTGCATCAGCCGGATTGATAGATGTTGCACGAATTTCCACTAACAAGTCATGTCCTGTGGGTTTAGGCGTAGGGGTTTCAATTTCATAGAGACTAAGCTCTTCATCAATGGGGAGCGAATTTACAAATCCGAATTGTTTCATCTTATTATTCCTTTGGGGATTAATCTAAATTATGTGTTTTTAAGTTTATCCCACGAGCCAGATACATCATCGCATAGGTCCGTGTAAATTTCATATCGTGCGTTATAGATGTCTTGATTGATCTTGATGGGTTCATAATGCCGATCAATTCGCGCCATCTTGGCAACGCCTGTTTCGTAATCAGCAAAGACCTCGGTCCCAATTCCTGCGGCTATAGCCGCCCCAAGCGCACCTGTTTCTTGGCACTGGGCAACGGCAATGGGGACATCAAGAATATCGGCAAACATTTGTGGCCAGACCGGACTGCGAGAGCCACCACCGGATAACACCACTCGGTCAAACTCCGCACCTGCGGCACGTAAAGTCTCGACGTGTTTACGATGGCCAAAGACTACACCTTCATAAAGCGCATGCAACATATGTGCCCGACCATGCCACCCGCCAATGCCATAAAATCCAGCACGGGCTGCGCCATTGGTGCTGGAACCATAAAGGAACGGATGATAGATCGGTAGAGTGGGGTCAAGCTCCACCGTGGCAACTAAATCGTTACAAATATCAAATGGTGAAATTTCACTAGCGTGATCGAGGCCCGGCTCGATGAATTCTTTGACAAACCATTCAAGATTGGCCGCTGACGTGGCGCTAGCTTCTATCTCCATATAGAGATCTTTTCGAAAACTAGATGCCATGAAAATCGAATCGTCGATCAATGGTTTTTCAACGATGACTTGATTAATGCTCCATGTTCCAGCAACGATTGACGCCGCACCCATATCAATAACACCGGAACCCAGCGCACTGGCAACCACATCAAACAATCCCGCAACCACGGGGGTGCCTTCGGCGAGACCGGTCAAGTCCGCAACCTCGCTGGTGATGGTGCCAATTTTATCAAATGGATTGGCAAGAGGTGGTAACATATCCTTACAATCGGCGATGCCCATAGCATCCAATATGGTCGTGTCGTATTGGCATTCTGGTAATTTTAAAAACCCACAACCGCTCATATCTGAAATGTCGGTGCCTAATACGCCGGTTAATTTATAGGTGACAAAATCTTTGCATAAGAAGACGGTGCCGATTTTGGCGTAGGTTTCGGGCTCGTTCTCTTTAACCCAAGCCAGCAATGTTGGTGTTTGTGATGGCCAAGGCTTTTGCAAACAAAGCGGATAGACCTTCTCTGCTGTACCATCAACCGTCCAGCGTTCGACCAACCCCATGGCCCGGCTGTCCAAAGATTGGATACCCAACAAAGCTTCTTTTTTTTGATCAAGCAGATACAATCCATTGCCATGGCCACTACATCCGATGGCCTGAATATCCTTGGCATCAACGCCGGATTTTTTGATGCAGTTTGAAATTGCATCAATGGCCTGGCCCCAAAGCTCGTTCATATCACGCTGGACGTAGCCGGGTTTTGGAAATTGCGATGTACCATCTTTTGTGGCAACCGCAAGCTGTTGCCCGTCCAGATCAAAGAGTACCGCTTTGATAATGGTATTACCCGCGTCCAGTCCTAATAAATATCCAGCCATGATTAGTCTCCGAGCTATACGTTTTTATAGATAGCCCAAGCTTCATCGCTTGTGGCGTTATTGTGAATCATAGACATTAGGCCTTTAACCACTTGTTTTGGATTATCGTGTTGATAAATGTTGCGACCATAAACCATGCCTTGCGCACCTTGCGCCATCAAAGCATACGATTTATCAAAGACCGTTTTTAGATCTTCTTTGCCACCGCCACGAACCAATACAGGGCAGCGTGCAGCTTCAATAGCTTTATGGAAGTCTTCGGGATTTGAGGTCGGATCAGCCTTCACAATATCCGCACCCATTTCACGGGCTAACCTTACTAGCGTGACGATTTTTTCTGTATCGCCGTCCACCATGTAACCACCGCGTTCGCTATTGGGTAACATGACCAGAGGTTCGATCATCAACGGCATACCGTATTTTTCGCAATCATTACGAACACGCGCAATATTGGCAACACATTGGCGGAACAAGTCTGGCTCATCCGGCAACATGAACAAGTTCACAACAACACAAGCCGCGTCCATCTGCAAGGCCGCCAAAATTGGCTCTTCGGTGTTTTGAAGTTCTGCCCACATAACCCGGTGACGATCTTTATTATAGGGATTGCCCATATCTATACGCATTACTAGGGCGGGTTTGTCTTTACCTTCTTTGGTTTGCAGCAAATCACATTCACCGTAATTCATTTGTATGGCGTCGGGTCCAGCATCGACCAACACATCAACAACTTTGCTGATATCTTCTAAACCATCTAGAAAAGAAGGTTCGTTACAAACCCCGTGATCTATGGCTACATCAAGGCACTTACCATGCCCAAACAGGCGATTCATGCGTACTTTTTTAGATATTAACATGGGGTAACTCCTAAGCTACTTTTCTTTGTCGAAGGGTCTCTTCGGAGAGACCGTGAAAATAGGATAATCTAGCCAGCGTATCCGCTAGCTCTTGTTGTTTCTTATCGACGGACCAGCTTTTTTGCGTGGCCAGAATGTCGAGAATTTCTTCGATCAAGCCCAATGATAATTCACCACTTATTGCCATAGCGGTGCGGCGGCATAATATATCGCTCAGAGTCATAACCTGTTCGGTTTTAAGAATGTATTCCATCTCGCGTTTTGAATACCCGTTATGATTTTTTAAAGCTCGATCTTCAGCGCTGGTCATAAATTGGGCGACTTTTTCTGCGCTCGAGCCATATCGTTTGATCAGCCGTTGTATAACTGAGATATCTAAATTGAATTTTTCTGCCAATGCCGTTTCCGACACAGGAAAGTTTCGCCCCCCGCCGATGGCCATATCGTGTGTTGAGACTTTCCGAGAGATGCCAAGCTCCTTCATGACCTTATTTGCTGCTTGTTCACCAAAGGCGCGAAACGTTGTCCATTTACCGCCGATTAAGCATAAAACCGGGGTAACAAAGCCTTCTTTATCCGATATTAGCTCGCAATAATGATCCCGGCTGATATTCCCAGTAATGGCGCTGTTGCTCTGTGTTAAGGGGCGGACACCACTGAAAGCGTAAAGGATTTGTTCTGGTGCGATTTTTAATTCTGGGAATACAAAGGACAATGATTCTAGAATGTAATCGCGTTCCGTTTGCTCGCATCTATTGTTGTCGGGATCATCCTGTTTTAAATCCGTCGAACCAACCAGTACATTGCCAAAATACGGGAACATGATGCAAACGCGGCCTTCTTGATTTTCGTAATAGACCATTTGATTGCCTGTTGCTTTTAGCAAGGCGTCATTCCTGATCACCAAGTGCGATCCCTTTGTGCCGCCAACCAAATCGGTTTTTTTATTATCGACAGATGTTGAGAGAGCCCCATTGGTGAAATCAATCCACGCCCCGGTGGCGTTGACAATCATCTTCGGTGTGACGTAGAAAACTTCATTTGTCTGTTTGTCTTTTATGAGGGCGGTTTTTCCATTTGATCCGTACACGTCCAGATAGTTTAACGCCGTGGCTTGATCATTAACCGCTTCAACATCTTGAATTAATTCCAAGCCAAGTCGTTCAGGATAGGTGATCCACGCATCGAAATACGTCGCACTGCATTTTATATCGGTATGAAAATTAGGCCACTTTTGAAAGGTTTCTGTTTTGTTATGAAATTTATGAGATGGCATCACCTGATTTTTTCGAGTGAATAAATCATACAGCGACAAGCCGAACTTGATTATTACCGCGCCCCGTCTGCTTGGTTTCACAGACAATTTAAAGAACCGACGCGTTGCTCCCCAAATACCAGACATATAGTCAAAGATTGGAATAACCGTCGGTAAGGGAGAGACATAATGCGGGGCATTTTTTAACAACCGATTGCGTTCTAGTAAAGATTCTTGCACCAACTTAAATTCACCATTTTCCATGTAGCGTAAGCCACCATGAATCATTCGGGAAAGGGCCGTGCTGGCCCCGCTACAAAAATCATTGCGCTCAACAAGTACTACATTGACTCCTTGTAGCGCCAAATCGCGATAAGTACTGATCCCATTGATACCACCACCAACAACCAGAACATCCGGGTTCGGGTTGTTTCGTAATTTGGTCAATAAGTGATCGCGGTCGCAGACAGGCATTACAGGGTTTCCAATAAATTAATATGTTGAATTACGCATCCATATCTTTGAGGTACGCATTTACCGAAGCACTTATGGTATTAATTTCATCGCCTGATAATGACAGAGATCCTGCTTTTGCATTTTCAATAGCTTGTTGTGGATTACGCGCGCCACATAAGGCAAAAGTGATGCCGGGCTGTTGAATTGTCCACGCGATAACCAACTGGGCTATGGTAGCGTTATGTTGATCAGCAATAGATCTGATATCATCAAATAATGATGAAATTTTAGTGCGATTGGCAATGCTAAAACGGGGGCTGTCTTTACGAAGGTCATCCCCTTGGAACTGACGGTCGGGGCCAATTTTTCCAGAAAGCAATCCAAGTGCCAATGATGAGTAGCTCAGTATTGAAATATTATTAGATTGGCAGATCGGCAGTAATTCTTCTTCAACGCCCCGATCCAACATGGAATAACATTCCTGAATGGCATCAATACCACCGTTGGTGATATAGGCATTTAAATCATCGCTTGATACATTGCTGATACCAATAGAGCGAATTTTACCTTGTTTTTTAAGAGTGTTTAAAGCTTCCAATGTTTCATCAACGGGCGTTGTTGGGTCTTGCCAATGGGTAATGTAATGATCGATGTAATCCGTGCCTAAACGTTTTAGGCTTTCTTCCACTTCATGAATAATCGATGCTTTACCGAGAAAACGGTGAACGGGTTTATCGGCTTGATCAAAAAAATGATTGCCTTCTTGGGTATGCCAAACCAATCCACATTTTGTTGACAAAATAACTTTGTCGCGGCGACCTTGGATGGCACGACCGACCAATTCTTCTGATTTACCCATGCCATAAGCCGGGGCCGTATCGATTAAACTGGTACCTTCATCGATGGATGCTTGTACGGCTTTAATGGCTAAATCTTCATCTGTTCCGCCCCACATCCAGCCGCCCATTGCCCACGTTCCAAGACCAACCGCCGTGGTTTGAATACCAGACGATCCTATTTCCCTCCTGATTAAGCTGCTCATTTTATTATTCCTTTCAAAGGTTTTCGATAACGCTGTTGGCGGTTGTTTCATCAACTGCCAATGCCTTAATATGATTGCCACGTAGCATGGCGCAAATGGGGGCGACTTTGTTTTCGCCCGAAGCAACACCAACAGTTAAAGGTATCTTGGACAGGTCTTCGGGGCTAATGGCGACAAGCCGTGAATTTAACTCGTAGCTGCAAACATTTCCCTTTTCATCAACCAAGTGCGCCAATAATTCACCGACAGCGCCAGTTTGTTTGATCTCGTTTTGATCGCCCTTTGCCATGGGATGCAAATCGTAATAACTAGAATCACCACTCAAAATCGAGCCGACACCGACAATAGCGATGTTTGCTCTGCGGGCGCGTTCCATGATGTCTTCGACAGAACGCATGTTCACTAACATATCTTTTTGCTCAACACTTTCTGCAAACAAAGGCGCGTGAATTTGATAGGCCCGTCCGCCCAATTTTTCAGCAAGCTGGGTCGCTACATGATTGACGTCGGTGTAATGCTTACCTTGTACACATCCCGTCGCGGGGACGACTTCGACATCATATTTGCGATTAGGGTTTAATGCGTCCACCACCGCACCCACACCTTTCCCACCCGTGATGCAAATTGTGTCGCCATCTTTTAAATGATCAAGCAACATACTAGCAGCGGCCTCGCCAACGGTTTGTAAGACTACGTCTGGGTTGTCCGATACCGTAGGGGCGATCATAGCCATTTGAACACTGCTGATTTTTTTGAGTTTTTCTTCAACATCTATTAAGGGCTGGAACGGTGATTTGATGGTGATTTCCACCATGCCTTTGTCGCGGCCTTGTTTGATCAAACGATTTACTTTGGCCGTTGATAAATTCATGGACGCGGCAATTTCGGACTGTTTTAATCCTTCTAGGTAATGCATGACGAGCACACGGTGGATTTGCCGTGCTGTCTCATATGATTGAAGATCGTTTCCAAATGCCATTTTATTCATCCATAATTTTCAGTAATTTTGTTCATGAGTTGGTTTCTTTGCGGCTGATAAGGTGATTTGAGGCCGCCGCCGCGAGGAGAGCGGTGCCGATGACCAATGTTTGATAGTAGGCTGGCACGATGGTGAGCATTCCTACTGTCAACGCCATGATAATTAAAGCCCCAATAAATGATCTCAAGACCCTGCCTTCACCACCACTAAACGCTGTGCCGCCGATCAAAACGACAAGGATGGCATTTAACTCCATACCGTCGCCGGATAGCGGGTCACCCAGTGACATGAAGCTAGAGCGTGCGATACCCGCAAGGGCCGCTGTGACGCCCACGATTGCATATAGTAAGAAGACGACTTTCCCGGTGTTAATCCCTGACAGCTTTGCCGCTGTGGGATTACCACCCGTGGCCGCCGCGTATTTACCAAGCAATGAACGGTTCTGTAAAACAACCAGTAGGATCGTAACGCCAACAGCTACCCAAAAAGCCATGGGAAGTCCTATTAAAACACCTTCTCTGCCATAAGAGTTAAACCAACCGGGCATCTTTAGATCACCAATGGATTTTATGGCAGAAACGCCATCTTGGACTAAAAGTAACGCGATCCCTTTGTAGAGACTAAGGGTGATCAGCGTGGCTATTACCGGGGTTATTTTAAACCGGACGACCAGCAATCCATTAAAGACACCCAAGGCGGCGCCTACAATCATTGTGATACCAAAAGCGGCTAAGAATGGTACACCGTTAATTGCCAACATGGCGTACACAACTGCACTTAAGCCCATTGTACTTCCCACGGAGAGATCAATATAACCCGAGACCATTAACAGGGTAAAGGCACCCGCGAGGGTCAACAATGGTGCGGAGACCCTGAGGACGTTGATGAGGTTTCTTTCGTTCAGGAAATTTCCGCGCTGGAACAGATCGAACTTATCGAGGTTTGCGGCACTGAGAACAACAACGACCGCAAGGAGCACGAAGTATATATAATAGTTCCGAATAAATTGTGCCAGGTCGTTCGCAAATGTGGGTGCTGGTTGGGTGAGTGTGGCTTGCTTTGTCATCATATTCACCCCTTTCATCGGTTTCTGCGGGCGAGCGCCCATGTTTGTGTCATAATCGCTAAAAAGACAGCTATCGCTTTAAGGATAAACTGCCAATCTGGTGACAGAGTTAAACCCGTAGCCGCGGAGGTCACCACAGCAAGAATAATTGCACCAAAGAACATACCTACAACCGATCCAAAGCCGCCGGCGATGGCTATACCTCCCAATAGCGCGATCACCAGCGCATCGAATTCCATCAACGTTCCACGGTTGGAATAGCCCGATTTAAATTCAGAAGATAAAAGAATGCCCACTATCCCGGCGATGCCAGAGCTGACTAAGTACAAATATGTTACGTGCTTAGCTTTATCTATACCGGACAATGTGGCCGCAACCGGGTTGGCGCCGATCCAATAGGTTAACCGGCCGAATACCATCTTTCTTTCAACAAAAATGGCGATAAGAAGCATGACTGCCATTAAAACCACGGGGAATTTTATGGACGTTCCAAACATGGTCAGGTTACCGAGAAAACCGAACTCCGGCGGAAGATTCGTATTTCGTTGTGAGCCTTGTGTAATGACCTGAGCAATTCCCCGTGCAAGCATCATAGTACCCAAGGTTACGATAATGGATGGAATTTTAAAGCGCACAACAAAGAGTGCATTAACCCCACCGATGGTTAGCGCACCACCAAGAGCGTATACAACGGCCAACCAATATGGCAATCCCAGCCCGCTTGCCAGTTCATTGGCACCGCCGATAGATTGAGAGAACCAGACCGAAAGCACACCGGATAGGGCAACAATTCCACCTACCGATAAATCGAAGTTTCCAGACACCAATAAAAATGACACCCCAATACCGAGCGAAATCACCGCCCAATTATTGGTCACAAGATTAACCAAGTTCTGCCATTGAAAGAAATTTGGAACCAACATAGAGGCGACAAGGAACAATCCAATGGCAACCGAGGCTACCAATAGGGTAATAAACATTTCATCACTTATTCGGTGGCGGTGGGTAATTGTTTTTAATGAAGCACTCATTGCGCAACTCCTTCATGACCGCCTGTGACGACATTGAGGATGTGGGGTATATCCATATCGGTACTATTAACAATCTCAGATTCTAAGGCGCCGCCATACAACAGAAAGATACGGTCACAAATGCCAAGAACTTCTTCCAACTCCGAAGAAAATACAGCGACGGAGTTTCCTTCGTCGGCGAGGTTCTTGATGATGTCGTAAATTTCGGTTTTTGCGCCGACGTCTACGCCCCGAGTAGGTTCATCCAATAAAAGCAAGTCCGCGTCAGAGAATAAACACTTAGCTAGCACGACCTTTTGTTGGTTGCCGCCGGATAATTTATCGGTATGCTTTTCGATGGAATCTGTCGCGATGCTGAGCTTGTCCACATAGTTGATAGCCGCCGCCCGTTCATCCGCTGACCGGAATACACCATTATCAGATAATTGTTGTAGGTTCATAACCGGAATGTTTTCCCGGATCGTCATATTGGTGAACAGACCCTGAGTTCTGCGTTCTTCGGGTACCAGAGCGATTCCTGCGGCAATTGCTTCTTTGGGAGAGCTTCCAATTTTTTGCCCCTTAAAAAGAATTGTACCATCGACTTTGTCTGCGCCAAATATCGCGCGGGCGATTTCTGTTTTACCCGCGCCAACAAGACCATAGAACCCAACGATCTCGCCTTTGTTGATGTGAAAAGATACATCCTTAAGAAATTTGTTGGTAAGTCCCTTCGCTGTCAGAACGGGCTCATTCGTAACCGTTGTACGGGGGGTATAGTTTTGGAATACGCTACGACCGATCATCATCTCGATCAATTCGGCGCGACCTTTAATTTCTGATAATGGTTTTGTTGCAATGTGTTTGCCATCACGTAGTACCGTAACGTCATCCCCAAGTTCAAGGATTTCGTCAAGCTTATGAGAGATATAAATCACGGTCACGGCGCCTTCGCGTAAACGTCTGATCACGCCAAAAAGCCGTTCAACTTCTCGTTCGGATAAGGCGGCGGTTGGTTCGTCCATAATAATGACATTCGCGCCGGATGATGCGGCACGGGCGATTTCGATAATCTGTTTCTGAGCGACGCTGAGCGCGGATACTCTAGCCGATGGATCGATTGAGGGTTCGATCATGGCGAGTGTCTTGATCACGCGATCCTCCAAGTCAGATTTAACCAAGAACCCAAATCGACTTTGTTCCATCCCCAACGTTAAATTCTCTAAGACTGTAAGCTCATCAACAACGTGAAGCTCTTGGAATAGTGTGGCAATACCACAGACACGCGCTTGAGAGGTGCTGTTTGGTTCGTAGGTGTTTCCTCGTACCTGCATTGTTCCACTGGTAGGTTTTAATGCTCCGGTTAACATTTTGACCAACGTTGATTTTCCTGCACCGTTTTCGCCAACCAAGCAATGAATAGAACTGCGATTGATTGAAAAACTAACATCATCAACGGCCCTTACACCGGGGTAGTCTTTTATGAGTCCCTCGACCGAGAGGACTGGTAATTGCTGTTGGCTTGTCAAACTAGTCTCTCCTTTTATTCGTATTTAATTTAGACGGCAAGACGGCTCAGAATGGCCTACGTTATTTGGTAGGTAAGTCAATTTACGATGTGATTAAAACTTTGTTGAGTTCGCGATTCGGGGGAGGCAGAGACAAAAATATCCAACTATCATATCTAACTCATTTAAAAACTGGCAGTCGCCCTTATTAAAAGACGACCGCCAATTATCTTAATTATCCGCCAAATTGAGCCGTTAACCACTTCTTGGCATCGCTTTTAGGCATTGACCAATAAGAGATTGTGTAAGCTTTATAGAAAAACTCTTCAGCAGTCTTTTTCGAGTTTGCTGTTTTGCCCTTAATAACATCCATGATCAAATCAACACGACCTTGTGCAGTTTCAACAGGAGGGAGGCCCATTGAAACTTTAAGGCTTGAGTTTGGATCATAAACTTGCTCGAACTCAACGGAGTCAAAATCAACACTAGCAACGATTTCTGTCAAAGGTTTACCGTTGGCAAATTTGCCTCGACCAAGCTGAGAAAGACCAGCCATAGTACCAACAGTTAGATTTGAAGCTTCTGAATAGATGATGTTCACGCCAGGTTGTTGTGTCAACAAATCAACGATGATCTGTTTAGCAGCTTCTTGACCACCACTTGAATCCAGAGCGCCGAGGTTTCGTGCGCCGGGATCAACAGAAAGAACACCAGCAGCAAAAGGATTTGTACGACCGGAGTTTACTTCTGTGTGGTTAGGCCAGCCAAGCTGTACCATAACGATTGGCGTACTTGGGTGTGCGTCTTTCCAAGCTTTGGCCATCTCAGCGCCCATTTTAAAAGATACACCAGCTTCATCACTACGTGCTGTTGGGATACCTGTGTCAGTGATAGGGCTAAAGAACGAAGTCATCGCAATGCCGTCAGCTAAAGCGTCTTTAACACCTGGGGTAGCGGCTTCACCATCCCAAATGTGCAAAGTAGCGCCGTCGAATGCACCAGCCGCGACTTGATCAACATTTTGTGTCATAACAGCAGAATCGGCTTGGCCATCAAAGATAACGACTTCAGCGCCATACTTTTCTTTACCATAGCGTTTAGCTTCAGCAGCTTGTGACTGATGGAAGACGTTAGACAAATCGGATACGAAAAATGCAATCCGTTCGCCACTAGCTTGTGCCGTTGTGGCAATACTTGCCGCTGTGATCAATGATGTGGCCCATAGACCTGTCATAAATACTTTCTTTAAATTCATAATTCTCTCCTGATGTTTCCTGTTTATATTCCCTCAGCGGACCTGGGGTTATCCCCAAATTAACTGTAATGAAATTTATTTCATTTATTGATTTTAATTTCATTATGCGAACTCTAATGTGATTCTTTAAACAGTGTCAATCGAATTTTATGAATTTGTTGTTTCATTCATCATCACAAAACTGAGAGATTAGGGTGAATTTTATTCAAGTGGTTGATTTAGAATATTTTTTGCAGGTAGCTTTTTAATATTTGCTGGTGATCTATTATTAAAATTGAATATCACTGTCAAAATATTAAATCCGAGTGGGTTGATCTGAAATTAGGGACGCTGTCAGACAAATGCGAATTCGTCTCAGTGTGTCAGGAATAGGCTGATTTAGGTATGATGTAACCCCATAGGCAAAATATGGCATTCATTCAAATATATTGTGTGCTCAAAATTTACACAAAATCATACACATCAGATTGCTAAAGTCTTATATAAATCAATATAATCAATTGTTTATACAAAATACGATCAGGCTCATAACCTGAAGGTCGTAGGTTCAAATCCTACCCCCGCAACCAAACATATCAAGGACTTAGCAGTCAAATGCTAGGTCCTTTTTATTGCGTGGAAGCACGGTGGAAGCAAGCCGGGGCGTAAAATGGCGGAGTTTACGGCATGAAAATCGTATTAGACTCATATCCTGTATGGAAGAAAATATAAGGATAGGGCGATCTTTTTTAGCTATTTCGAGGTTTCTACACATAAATCTCTGTAAGAAGCAGATAAAGCTGAAACGCTCACAGCTGTTGTGACCATGAAGAATAGAGAATTGATCAACTCTAGACCGGGGAATTCACCAAGTAGAATTATTAAGCGAATTAGGATTGCTAGAAAATAGAAGGGCAAAATGACGAGTATGCTTATTACAAACAGACGAAGTCCATTTCCCTTCGTGGTTCGCCATCCTTGATTGAAAGAAAATGATTTATCAACAGCAATCGATGGAAACATGATCGACCAGCGTACGATAATGATACTAACTACGAGTGAGGCAAATATTTTTAACAGTTGATATTTCCCAATCGATTGAAGCAAAGAAGACTGTGACGCAGATGATTCAGAAGATTTGCTGCAGTAATGCTGACGGGTCAACGTAAATAGAGATTAGCAATATTAGGAAAGATGGAATCAAACCTAGCATTATCAGCTGGTTTTTTTTGCGCCAGACGAATGAGTAGGATTCACAAACGATTTTCCATATGGCTAGCTTTGGTAAGGTGGTGACGGTTTTGTTATTCATTAAAAACTCATGATTGACAGTTTGATATGTTTTGATCTTGGTAGTATAGGTCTATGCATGAGTATGGCAACTATGCCAACAGGTTTATAAGGTATTACAACCATGTAGTAGTAGACGGATATGGTAATGAGTTCTACCCGATTGTCTCTCTACCAGCTTTATAGGCGCTGTTCCTCTAAAGAAGAATATGCTGAATATGAGAAGCATAAGTTTGGTATTCCAGAATTAATTAAATCATTTACGGAAATGGCTAAGTCAGACTTTAAAGTCCCCGATGATTTTTATGATCGAATAGATATAAATAGTAATTTACGTGGAGTGTTTGAAAAACGTGCTCTTAAATTTATTACTTCAGGGAAGATGATCCCATTTGGCTATGAAATGCCACGCCGTGTAGAATCAAAGCCAGTAAGAATTCCGGCTTCAGTTATCTCGATCAGACTGAACTTTGATGATGGTATTGGTTGGTTGAGCTGCTTGTACGGCAAAGGGAGTTAAGGCTTTGGCGTATTGGCGCAGTTTTTTTGTTACGGCGTAATTCACACTATTCATGGGGAAGTTTCCTTTAGAGTTTGCTGTTCCCATGGGTGAGCCTGTGAGGATTTCAATGCCTTGATCTACATTTTTTACGGACCAAATATTAAATTTTTTATCTTTAACAGCAGCAATCACATCGGTGCGTAACATCAGGTGTTTGACGTTACTTGATGGAATGATCACACCTTGATCTCCGGTAAGGCCGCGTTGCATACATATATCGAAGAAACCCTCAATTTTTTCGTTTACACCACCGATGGCCTGAACCATTCCATATTGATCGATAGAGCCTGTAACGGCAATGCCTTGCTGAATAGGAATCCCAGAAATTGCCGACAACAAGGCATAAAGCTCTGTAGACGAGGCACTATCACCTTCGATACCACCGTACGATTGTTCGAAGGTAATCCGCGCACTTAGAATCAACGGGCGCTGCTGACCGTAATGAGACGTCAGGTAACTTTCCAAGATCATCACGCCTTTTGAATGTAGGGGACCACCCAATTCGACTTGGCGTTCAATATCGATGACCTCACCTTTGCCCATGTGGACGGTCGCGGAAATACGGGAAGGTCTGCCGAACATAAAGCTATCAAGCTGGATGACGGAAAGGGCGTTGATTTGGCCGACCTTGGCACCTTCGGTTTCAATGACCAAGGTGCCACTTTGAATTTCTTCTTGAAGCCGTTCGCAATACCGATTGGATCTATAAATTTTTGTATCAATAGCTTCTTGAACATGATCCGCCGTAATGAACTTGGCGTTGGCCGTTCCTGCCCAATAGTTTGCTTCACGCATTAAATCGACGATGCTGGCCATGTGTGTGGTAAGTTTTTCTGCATGACTTGCCATTCTAGCACCTTGTTCGACAATGCGAGCTACTCCGCTTCGATCAAGGTGTCGGATGTTTTCTTGTTCGACTTGAGCGGCGACTAAACGGGCGTATTCGTTAACGCCGTGTTGGTCTCTTTCCATCTGGTCAGAAAAATCAGCCGAGACTTTGAACAGTTCCTTGAAGTCTGGATCATGCATGGACAGCAAGAAGTAGATCATTGGTTCGCCCAACAGAATAACTTTAATATCGAGGGGGATGGGTTCAGGTTCCAAGGATATGGTGGTTGCAAAGCCCATGGATTCAGCAAGCCCTTCGATACGGATATGCCCGCTACGCAAGGATCGTTTTAGGCTTTCCCAAGCATAGGGTTGCATCAAAACGCGACGGGCGTCCAAGATTAAATAGCCGCCGTTCGCTTGGTGTAAGGCCCCGCCTTTAATCAAATTAAAGTCGGTCATCAGGTTGCCCATATGACTGAGATGTTCGATGCGTCCGACTAAGTTTGGTTGGGTGGGATAGTCCTCTTTGATTACCGGTACACCGGCTGCTTTGTCACCCGGGGATAAACTACGATCAACCAACACGTTAACTTGATAGCGCCGAAAGGCACCCGGTTGCCCCGCCAACTGATTTTGATTTGGCATCCCAATTATTTGCTGCTGTTGGTCGCCAGATGTTATGAAGTCAGCAGCATGTTCGATCACATCATTGCGCACATCTTCTAGATACGTCATCACTGGCTCAAATGAATTCCAGCTTTTTTTAAGTTCTTCTATCAAGTGATCAACAGAGCGTTGCGTCGTTTCACGATTTAGGGCCCGCAATTTTTCACGATGCTGTTTTTCCGTTTTTGGGATTTGCACAAGAATTGAATCAAGTTCTTCTTGCAAAGAATCAAGTTCCTTGATGCGTTTGTTTTTTGTTTTTTGTGATAATGCTTTGAATTCATCGGGGGTTGTAACTTCACCATCTTTTGTCGGTGCCAAGCCAAACCCTAATGCTGAGCGGACCAAGGCAAATTCATGTTCTTTAGCGCGGGCTTGAAGTTTAGCGAAAGCATCTTCGTGTTGTTCTTTTAGCTCGTCTTCTAGGGCATTCTTACGGTGAGTATAATCTTCCCCCTGGAATGCAGATGGTAGAGCGTCTTGTAATTCCTCTATCAGGCGTTTCATGTCATCGTGCAAATGATCGCTTTTTCCGGGGGGTAAGCGTAACCACAATGGTTTATGTGAGTCTTTAAAATTATTGACATAACACCATCCATCAGGGGGCGACATATCTTTGGCCTCATTTTCGATGAAGCGTCGTACAATTGATGTTTTACCCGTGCCTTCACGGCCAAAAGCAAAAAGATTATAGCCATCATGGGGCATACCAATTGCAAAGCGAATGGACTCCACGGCGCGGGGTTGACCAATGACACCGTCTAGTGGTTTGACGTCAGCCGTTGTTTCAAAATCAAAGCTCTTGAGAGGGCAGGGCGTGTAGAGCTGTTTTGGAGTGAGTTTTATGAAGGTTTTGCTCATGGTGAAACCCCTTTAATGATCTGTGAACACGCCGCGCCATTTTACGCTTCTTTTGTTCGTTTTAACAATGGCTTCTACTCGTATGTACCGTCAATCATTTTTCTCAAATAACGGTTGCCCTCATTCGCATCCGTCTATCAGCATCCAACGGTGCAAACCAGAAGGCACAAACCAGATTAAGCTTACAGATATAAACTTACGGTTTAGATTATCACTAAATACTGGCATAGTGGTCGTGATACAATTCGCACATAAAACAATAGGGTCGGTATGAATAATAGCTTAGAAATATTGGATAAACTGATCGCCTATCCAACGATTAGCCGGACCCAGAATATGGATTTGATCAACTATATTAAGGGATTGCTCGAAGATTGTCGTATTCCCTGCACTTTGATTGAAAGTGATTGTGGTAATAATGCAAATTTATATGCCACTGTCGGTCCACAAGAAAAAAGGGGTGTCATGTTATCTGGACATACCGATGTTGTTCCGATTGAGGGTCAAGACTGGACGGTGGACCCTTTCAAAATGTTACAGAAAGACGGCCTCTTATATGGCCGTGGCACAACGGATATGAAAGGCTTTGTTGCCTGCGCAACCGCCGCTATGATCAGGGCCTCAGAATATAATCTGGAGACACCCCTTCATCTTGCCCTTTCCTATGATGAGGAAATTGGGTGTGTTGGTGTTCGCAGAATGATTGATGTACTAGCAGACGCCCCGTTCCGCCCGCAATTCTGTATTATTGGTGAACCAACAGAGCTTGCCGTTGCCACTGGACACAAAGGTAAAACTGTTTACCGGGTCACATGCCGTGGAAAGGAAGTTCATTCTGCCTTGGCACCGTTCGGCTGTAACGCCATACATTTGGCCTCTGATTTTGTGCAAATGTTACGAAACAAACAAAATGAAATTCAGCAGTCAGGCCTTCAGGATGGTGATTATGACGTCCCCTATTCAACACTACATGCCGGGATAATATCAGGCGGTACGGCCTTAAATATTGTGCCAAATACATGTTATATTGATATGGAAATTCGAAACTTGCAGGGCGATAATCCTGATGAAACTATGGAAAGTATAAAATCAGACGTTCGAGATATTTTGAAAAGCTATCCCGATGGTGCTGGCGTTGACATTGAACAAACAAACAGTTATCCGGGATTGAATACGGCGCCGGATGCAGAAATTGTTAACTTTGTTAAATCTCTTACCGGTGCCAATAATACGATAAAAGTAGCCTTTGGAACCGAGGGTGGATTATTCAGCGAGAGACTGGGGGTGCCCAGCGTTGTTTGCGGTCCCGGTTCAATGGCCCAAGGTCATAAACCAGATGAGTTCATATCCTGTAACCAAATTGAAAAATGTGATGCAATGTTGGATACGTTAATTGAGCGGCTTAGCCAGTAACATTCTAGAATAGCGTCATGCCGGGGGCTGACTTGGCTGTTATTTGTGTCTGACAGTATTCTTCGAACGCTTTTATAATGCGAGGTTTTCGCGTTGACCTCATGGTTATAATTCCCATCGTCATGGGCCTTAAATCTGGTTCTAGAGCCACATAACACAGTGGCTTACCATCAGGGGCATGCACATTCATACTGGGTACATTAAGTAGACTGTATCCAAATCCATTAGCAACGAGTGTACGGACCATAGACAAATGCTCTGTTCGCTCCGCAATTTGCGGTTTTAATCCTTTATCCATAAATAACGATAAAAAGTATTCACGGCTGAATGGTAAATCCAATAAAACCATCGGTAACGCCTCAAGGGATTTAAGCGTTACGCTGGTTTCTTGCGCAAGGGCATGACCCGGTGGAAATATAGCATGCGGTGGTAAGGCCGATAGAGGTAGAAACTCTATGTCTGAAGGGACTTCAAGATTATAGGTTATCGCCATATCAATTTCAGAGCGTCTCAGCATTTGAAACAAATCAGCTTGATGAGCTTCAATCTGTTGCGTCTTTGCATCAGAATACTTTGTTTCAAACCCACTGCGCAGTTCGGGTAAAATAAACGGTGCCAACGTTAGCAGACAACCAATTGTAACGGGACCACGAATTTTTTCTGATACGTTATTGGCTATATCATGCAAGGCATTTGCATTCTCCATTATGGTTTTTGCTGCACCAAGAAAACGCCTTCCGCCGGGTGTTAGCGATAAACCTTGGGCATGGTGTCGAACAAAAAGTTGAATGCCGAATTCAGACTCAAGTTGTGAGATTGCTGTTGATAATGAGGGAGAGGAAATATTTAGCTGTGTTGACGCTGCAGCAATGGTACCGAGTTCTCCCACAGCAATAAAATATTCCAGTTGGCGGAATGTGAATCTTACAGAAATATCAACCTCCGCATTATCATAATATGTACCGTCCTCATAAATAGAGTATGTCGCCTATTTTTCATCACCCGGCACACCATAACTCGGCGCGTCCATCGGCATGCTCGCCCGCGTAACATAGGCCTCTAGTTGAGGCTCATACAGTTCCCATAATTTCTGTAATTCAGAAACAGGACACCCGTCGGTCCAATCAACGCGTAGATCAGCAATGGGCCACGTAACTTTATGAACCAGCTTCATACCGGCTGAATGTACAGGCCCCGCTTCGCCGCCGGCGTCAATGGCTGCTTTCATCGCGCTGAGCAATCGCGATCCGAGATGACCGTTACTTGATTGAAAAGCATCAACGATCACTTGCGGAATGGTGCTGCTGGACAATAAATTTCCACCGCTAGCCACATTGGCTGCTTTTGCTTCGCCGCAATTGCCAAGAGCCTCAGAACCAGAATATAGGGACGCGCCCCCCAAACGATCGACGGCGATGAGTTGTCGATAATTAATGTGTTCGGCATTCTCTTTGACAATATTTATCGCTTCTTCAGAACTGGCACCAAGCTCCATCAAATCAAGTAGGCGGTTTCCTAATCTTGGGTCCGTAATGTTTTGGCTAAGAACGGCCCCCACGCCAGCACGAGCATAAGCGCATCGCGCGGCAACGGCGGGTGACGAAGATGAGACAGCAACGCCGAGCATACCGGTTTCTTCACATCTAGCAGCAATTGAAAATGTCATACTTTATCTCTCTCAGGGATTATGGCAGTCGCTTCGATTTCTACAAGCCATTCTGGTCGCGCAAGGGCGGACACGACAAGACCTGTTGAAACGGGATACACTCCTTTTAGCCACTTGCCCATTTCTCTATACACGTCTTCACGGTAGCGAATATCGATCAGGTACACAACGACCCGGCAAATGTGGCTCATATCACTGCCCGCTTCTTCCAGCAGCATTTTGATATTAGCCATGGCTTTTTCTGCCTGTTTACCCGCGTCCCCAATGTGCAAGCTTTCGCGGGTATCAAGATCTTGCGCGATCTGTCCCCGAACAAAAACGGTTGCCCCTTTGGCCACAACGGCCTGACACAGATCATTATCTAGGCTTTGTTCGGGGTAAGTTTCCTTAGTATTAAACGGACGTATACGTGTGTGTTCCATATGGTTTTTCCTTCGCTAAGCGGGCGTTATATTATGATACTGAACGTGCAGCTTTTCCATGGGCGGTCGCATCGTACTCTAAATACTTCCGTTGCGTCGCAATATGGTCTGACAGGTATTGAGCGTCATGCCAGACCCCCCAGATAAAAGCAGACCCGCGTCGCGACAACCACGGTAACCCAAGAAAATAAACCCCTGGTTCAGAAGATACACCGCGTTCATGGGCCGGCTTTCCATTCTCGTCGAAGGCATCAACTTTTAACCAATTGAAATCCATAGCGAAACCTGTTGCCCAAATGATCGAGGTAATGCCAGCCTCTGCTAAATCTAATTCAAGAATAGGATTGGTTACACAATCTGGATCTGGATCAATATGACGCGCTTCAGGCTCCTCCGGGAAATTAAGACCATTACGGGCAACATAGGCATCCGCTTCGTCCAATACCGATAAATAGTTTGCGTCACCGCTTGCAATATTATCCGCTAAATCCGAGGCGAAGTTCATGACACCGTTATTAAAGGATTCCGTCCGTCCAACGAGGGTTATCCCTTTTGCCGCAAGTTGTCGGAAATCC
This sequence comes from uncultured Rhodospirillales bacterium, assembly GCA_965603075.1. GTDB lineage: Bacteria > Pseudomonadota > Alphaproteobacteria > Rhodospirillales > Casp-alpha2 > JABJOR01. The sequence goes on from CBFDBO010000024.1 coordinate 37,651, forward strand.
ACCGTATTGCCACCATGAGCACCGCTGACGGCAATCGTTACATGTTCCCGACCGGGCTCCATAGCCGCCGCGTCCCATTTGCCAAGAACCCCCAACCACCAACAGAAATCGCGCCCACGATAGCGAAGGGGCGGGCGATCATGTGGACCTGTTGACAAAAACACACGTTTGCCTGAACGAAGGAGCTCATCGGCAATCTGTACCCCAGAAGACCCTGCACCAACCACGAGCACACCCCCTTCCGGCAACTGTTCGGGGTTACGGTAAGCGTTCGAATGAACTTGCATAATGTTGGCGTTGGCAGGAACAACGGCTGGAATGAGGGGGCACTGAAAAGCGCCCGTGGCGGAAATGACGTAATCAGCTTCAATCACGCCATCTGATGTTTCCGCGCGAAAACCTGACTTGCCGGTATTTCTCTCAACACTCATCACCTCGATACCGCAACGGATTGGGGCTTCAATCTGTTGTGCGAAAGCCTCAAAATAGTCTGCAATATCTTCCTTCGGGACAAAAGTTGAAGGATCGAAATCAGAGAATTCCCGACTGGGAAACCGATCATGCCAAGCAGGACCATTGGCCACTAATGAATCCCACCTTTCAGTGCGCCATCGCTCGGCAATTCTGTTGCGTTCTAGAATAATATGAGACACACCAATCTTGCTTAGATGCTCACTCATCGCCAAGCCAGCTTGACCGCCGCCAACAACAAGAGCCTCTGTTTTTTCAACTGACATTTTCGAACCTTTTCTCAAATTTTATATTTCAATCATTCTAACCCTTAAATTAAGCAAACTATTGCATTAGTAAAGTTGAAATTAATTAAGTATTGCTTAGGATTATCCTAATCAATGTACCAGACTTACCGTCTTGCGTACTAAACAATCCTAGGTTAACCGCAATTTTGTTGGTTCCTGAGGCTCAGTCGTTCTCAACTTAAGAAATAAAAGGTCAAAAGTACCGCTCGCTTGTGAACCGTAATGATGACGTTGGGTTTAAAGGGATCATAATGACATGGACTAGAAGGGGTATGATGACTAAGCCATCAAAATTTATTCGCTCATTTTTCAAGAAGTTCTAGCATTAAGTCTTGTTGCGATTTAGGGGCCATACCACCAACAGGTGGGTTTGTATCTAGGTTGGTTGGGAAGGGGTAGCCTTCAGCGCAGGACGCAATGATATTGGATATTTGCCCTATATCCATATCCCCAGATGCAAAGTTGCGTTGTAAGACCGGCAATATACGAGCAACCATATTTATTCGATCTACACTTTCCATGGCGCGACCAAATGGCGATGATATCTGTAATAAATTTGCCATGCGTAAAACATCAGGCGTCTTATTTTCTCCCGCGGCATGAAAGAGAGCGGGGTTAAAAAAGATGCCATCTCCTTTTTGAAGAGGGAGTTGTGCATAATGTTCTTCAAAACAGGCTTTAAAATCCTCACGGTGCCATGCCAGATAACCACCCTTAAATAATTGAGAAAACGGTAGGATCTTTGTTGGACCGCTTTCAACGGGCATATCACTGTGGGCTATCGCCCCTTGCAATGTCAGCAGTGATGATAGCTGATGAACATGTTCCGGATATTGACCCGCTCTTTCAGATGTTTGAAAGCCAAGATGATAATCACAGTGGGGTTGTTGTGCTTCTCCACCTGGGCGAACAACATTTATCTGAGATGTTACCTGATACCCCGGTCCTAACCAAGAATTGGCGGCCAAGGCAATCATGTCATTGGCATAATACTCGGCAAATACAGAAGGGGCTTTTAGGCAAAGTTTTTCAAGAGCATTCCAGAGGCGATCATTTGCGCCGGTCTTTGCAAAGTGATCTTCGCCCCTCATTTTCCCCCGTTCATCTTGAATTATTTCAGTAAAAATTTCAGTCGCATGGTCAATAGGGGCGATATCTACAAAGGCATTCTTCAGAACAAACACGCCGGGTCCCTCTAACAAAACAGAGCCGAGTTCTTCTATTATTTCTACTTTAAAAGCGGTATCCGATAAGTTCAGACGCAAACGAGAGGAATCATAGATCGGTATATTTTGTTCGATCGATGCGGCATGGCTTGCTTGAGCTGGGTTCGTCTTACGCGAGATTAAATCTTGAAATTCTTTTAATGAGCAGGATTCTTCTGAATACATTTTGGTTTACCCGTCTTGGTTTACCCGTCGAAATTTAAACTTTCTTATGCAATCTTATACAATGCCTGAATTACCTCAATCGTCGTTTCTTTCACCGCTTTAATCGTGGGGGAGAGTAAGGTAATTCGATCAAAGCTATCAGGGGTATCGCAAAGTGACTGGCGTAACGATTGGCCAAATGCCATGCGCAATTCTGTGCCGATATTAATTTTGCAAACCCGTGTTTCATGGGCAATTTTTATCCGGGATGCTATTGGTATCCCGCTGCCACCATGTAACACCAATGGAATAGAGGTTATATCTTCTGTGGCTTTTAAGGCACCGAAGTCAATGCCCGTTGTTTTTTCTGATTTTAAGTGAACGTTACCAACGGAGATTGCCATACAATCCGCGCCTGATTCACGCTCAAACCTTGCGGCTTCTTCGGGCAATGTCAGGGACGATGCTATACCATCCGCGTAGCCAACAAAACCAACTTCGCCTTCGACAGATACCCCCGCAGCATGGGCCACCTCAACAATGCGGGCCGTGATCTCTATATTTTCTGAAATGGGTAATTTTGATCCATCAAACATCACGGATGTAAAACCATTATCAATCCCTTCCATGCATTCTTCATAGGAGTACCCATGATCAATATGACACGCGATGGGGATTGAGGTTTGATCAGCTAGGTGACGCAACATCTTTCCCAAAATTGGTACGGGCGTATGGGCCCTGCATCCGGGACCGGCTTGTAAAATAATTGGTATACCGGTTTCTTCTGCGGCTTCTACGTAGGCTCTGGCATCTTCCCAACCTAAGACAACCAATCCCGCCACGGCATAATCGTTCGCCATGGCGGGTCGCAGGACGTCAGCCAGGGAGACAGCCGTCATTTGAATTTAGCAATCATATCTTTGATTCCGGGAATAGTTTCGACCTGATAGGCATGTTCTGGTTGAAACGATTGAATTAAGGAGCGTTGGCTTAATCCACCCAAAATGGTGAAATAATACATTTCATAACCGGGCGCCGCGACACAAGGGTGGTAGCCGGCATTAAAGGCAAAAGTCGATCCATTTACCAGATGAAAAGCTTCGCCAACACTATCTCCATCGCGTTGAAGAAGTTGCATACCAAAGCCATGATCAGGTTTGAAACGGAAATTATAAATTTCGTTATGTAAGGTTTCATCGGGCAAGCGGTCGGTATCATGTTTGTGTGATGGGAACCCTGACCACCCACCAGCGCCAACCGTAAATAATTCTGAGACCAACAACCGGCCCACGCGATCATGGTATTTTGAACCGAGTATATGTTTTATTTTTCGATGGGTTTTTGTTTCATCAGAACCATATTGTATCATGTCTATTTCGTCTGCACGCACAGCAAAGGGTTCCAAAACTTTATCGTATTTTGCCCCTGCAATAAAAACTTCTGCGTTATCTGAAACACAAACAAATTCTGATTTAGCACCGGATGGCACATAAACACCTTCGGGCTCGCCATCCCAAACATTTGTCGTTCTTTGCCCGATGCCGGTATAACTTTCGCCTTCAACTGAAACGTCGACAGACCCGGTCGCGGGCATAACACAGGTTTCATATCCCGGTGTTTGATAGCTAAATGCTTGGCCCTTACTCAATTTAACAATGTTGAAATATGTTAAGGGGACCAGACTATCGTCCGTATCAAATAGAGGTTTGTTTGCGTTATCAAAAGGAGGCAAATGCATTAGATTTCCATTTCAAATCATACCATCGGGGTGGATTGTAAAAATTGTGTGAGCTCATCTTGTGTTGGCATGGCCGTTGAACAGGCAACGCGGGTAACAACAATTGCGGCAGAAGCAGAGCCTTGAATAACGGCGTCTTCCAGGCTTAGCCCACTCGCTAGACCGGCGATTATTCCACCCATAAATGCATCGCCTGCGCCTGTAGGTTTAATAGCCTCGACATCAAATATGCCTGTATCAAACGAGCCTTTTTGAGTGATCGTTGTTGAGCCAAATTCGCCTTTTTTATAAACAACAATTTCTGGTTTTTTTGAGGCCAATTCAGTGGCGAAATCAAAACCTTTTGAATAATCACCCGCAGCAACCCCGAATTCCACATCGTTTCCAATGACGATGTCACATTGATTGATCGCTGATGTATAGGTGGATTGAGCTTCTTCTGGTGAGGCCCAAGAATATGGACGGTAGTCCATATCAATGATGATGGGTGTTCCCGATTTTTTCGCATTGTGTATGGCTTGAAATATAGCAGAGCGGGAGGGTTCATCAGCAAGCGCCGTACCAGAAAGAATAATACCAGCAGCGTCCTTGTACTCTATTTGCTCAACATCATCTGAATTCATTTCAAAGTCAGCCGCACCGTTACGGTAAATAACAGATTGGCAATTATCCAGACGGGTTTCGATCACCGCCAATGAATTGCGGGCTTCTCCACCGACGATACGACAGCGCGAAGTATCCACGCCAAATTCAATTAATTTATTATTGGCAAAACGACCGACAGCGTCATCAGAAAAACAAGTTATAATTTCGGAGGTGCACCCTAGCTTAGATAATGCCACGGCTATATTCCCAGCAGAACCACCAACATGGGCAGAAAACTGATCAGCATGCTCTAGCTCTGTTCCCGGTGGGTCAGCATAGAAATCCATACCGGCACGCCCTATGGAAATGAACCTTTTACGTTTTAACTGATCTATAAATTGGGGTGCAGGCATTATACGCCTCTACGCTGTTTGTCGCGTCCTGCTTCCCAATTAACGTGGGCAGTACGAACATCTTCATTTTCCGTGGTGTGAGGGGTTCCAACTTCCCACCAAGCATGACCTTGTTGTGTCCAGCCGTCATATGCATCAACTTGCATGCATATGACATAGGTTTTATCGGATGACTTTGCGCGTTTGAACGCATCAACGAGTTCAGTAGGATTAGAAACTGTCTCTGCCGAAGCGCCCATAGATTTAGCGTGGGCTTCGAAATCGACGGCAAAGGGCTCTGTGGCAATATTGCAATCGGAGATCAGATTATTAAATGATGTATTTCCTGTACCATTTTGCAGTTTATTGATCACCGCAAAGCCACCGTTGTCGAGTACGAGAATAATTAATTTTTTCCCGGTCAAGACAGACGAATATATATCTGAATTCATCAGCAAATAAGCCCCATCACCGACAAAGACGATGGTATCTTTTGTGGGTTCGGTCTCTGATTGTGCAATTCTGGCGCCCCACCCCCCGGCGATCTCATAGCCCATACAGGAAAAGCCAAATTCGACATCAACAGTCCCGGTATCCAGTGTTCGCCAGTTCGCGGTTACTTCTGCGGGCAAACCACCAGCGGCAGCAACAATGCGATCTCGTTTATCACACAAACTATTTACAACACCAATGGCTTGCGCGTAGGAATTAGGGCGGTTTCCGGGGCGAATGTTCTCAGCAACATAGGCATTCCATTCTTTTCGGTAGCCTTGCGCCGCGTTCACCCAGTCATTTGGTGCAACGTAGTCTTTCAAAGCAATATCGAGGGCTGAAATCGCCAGCTTAGCATCGCCAACAACAGGAATAGAGCGGTGTTTTCCCGCGTCATACCGGGCTGTATTGATCGAGATAAATTGTGCTCGTTTATCAAACGCTGTCCACGAACCGGTTGTGAAATCTTGCAACCGAGTACCGATTGCAACAATAACATCAGCTTTTTCCGCGATGGCATTAGCACTATCGGAGCCGGTTACTCCGATAGGCCCAATGTTCAACGGATGATCGTCGAGCAAATTTGCGCGCCCGGCAATTGTTTCGACAACGGGTATAGAATGGTTCTCAGCAAATTTTGTCAGTTCTGAAGTGGCTTGAGAATATTGCACCCCACCACCAGCAATGATCATGGGGCGTTCAGCCGCCTTTAAAAGCTGAATTGCCTCGTCAATGTCATGGCTGTCCGCAGGGGCGCGTCGAATTCGGTGTATTTTTTTCTCAAAGAATTCTTCTGGGTAATCGTACGTCCAACCTTGAACATCTTGCGGCAGGGCAATAAACGCTGGGCCACAATCAGCCGGATCGAGCATCGTTGCGATAGCGTTCGGCAAGGATTGTATGATTTGCGCGGGGTGAGTGATGCGGTCCCAATACCGGGTCACTGATTTAAAAGCATCATTAACCCCAAGCGTCGGGTCGTAGAAATGCTCCATTTGCTGCAAAACGGGGTCCGGCAAGCGTGTGACGAAAGTATCTCCACACAACATTAACATCGGTAAACGATTGGCGTGGGCTAAAGCAGCAGATGTCAGAAGATTGCTGGTGCCGGGGCCGGCACTTGCTGAACAAAACATAAATCTTTGGCGTAGCTTCTGTTTGGCGTAAGCAGCCGCCGCAAACCCCATACTTTGTTCGTTTTGTCCCCGGTAAAGTGGCAGTTCATCTTTATGATTATGAAAGGCCTCACCAAGGCACGTTACATTCCCATGTCCAAATATTGCAAAGCCGCCCCCACAGAGACGAACCAGTTGCCCATCAATTTCTATATACTGATTTGCCAAATGGCGAACCAATGCTTGCGCCAATGTTAAGGTGATCGTTTTGTTTTGTTCGGACATTGAAGACTCCAAATTTTAATTTGTTTCTTGGTGATGACTATAATTCATTCAAATTATTTTTGCAACCGGTTGCAATTATGGTTTTCTTATATAATATTAAATATGTTGCTTATGGTCATAATCATTGTAGCAGAGCAATAGTCATGGAGTTTAAGTTAAAATGCGTAAAATTGGAATTGGCGTTGTTGGCGGTGGATATATGGGGAAAGCCCATTCAGCTGCTTATCATGCAGTCGGTGCACTATTTGAAACAAGCTTACGCCCTGTATGTGAGATGATTTGCACAACCACAGAAGCCGGCGCGCAAGAAAAAGCACAAGCCTTTGGCTTCAATCGTTCCACATCTGATTGGAGCGTTCTGGTTAACGATCCTCTGGTCGAAGCTGTGGTAATTGCTTCTCCACAAAAATTTCATCGTGAGATCGCCCTTGCTGCCTTTAACGTCGGTAAACCTGTTTTTTGCGAGAAGCCTTTGGGTGCGAGTATCGCCGACGCTCAGGCAATGGTGGACGCCGCAAATGATAGCGGCCTCGTTAACATGACAGGATTTAATTATATTCGAACACCCGCGTCTCAATTGGCACGAGAGATAATAAAGTCTGGTGAAATTGGCGAGATTACATCATTCAGAGGTGAGCATACCGAAGATTTCTACGCTGCGTCTGATACGCCGGCGACTTGGCGAACCAAGGGTCGAGAGAACGGCACAATGGGTGATTTAGCGCCCCATATGATCAATGGGGCATTAGCGCTGGTTGGACCTATAGATCGACTGGTGAGTGATATTCATACCGTCCACAAACAAAGACCTGATGGTCGTGGTGCATCCGGAGCAAACGATATGACCGATGTGACAAATGATGATCACGGACAATTTTTATGTCAGTTTGAAAATGGTGCTATGGGCTCCCTTTATTTTAGCCGCATCGCAACGGGTCGTAAAATGGGATATGCCTATCAGATTTATGGCACGAAAGGGGCGATTAGTTTTGATCAAGAAGACCAAAACGCATTATGGCTTTATGACAGTTCCAGCCAATCAAATCGGCAAGGGTTTACGAAAATTTTAACAGGCCCTGAACATCCAGACTATCTGGCTTTCTGTCAAGGGGCAGGGCATGGCACGGGGTATCAAGATCAAATCATCATTGAAGCAAAAGACTTTTTGCAAGCAATAGAAACAGGCGTAAATATCTGGCCAACATTCAAAGATGGCTTAGATGTTAGCAAAGTTATAGAAGCGGCATGGCGTAGCCATGATGACAAAAGATGGGTTTCTATAGGTGAAATTTAAGAGAACTATTTAAGATTTAAATAATGTAAGGAAGTTCGATGACAATAAAAATAGGAAACGCCCCCTGTTCCTGGGGAGTAGAGTTTTCAGATGATCCCCGTAATCCAGAGTGGCTTACTGTATTAGATGAATGCAAAGAGGCGGGGTACAAAGGAATTGAACTTGGACCGATCGGATATATGCCGGAGGATCCAGAAATTTTGGGTTCTGCATTAGCGGAACGTGAACTTGAGCTCATCGGTGGGGTTGTCTTTCGCCCCTTTCACGATCCTGACGCGTGGGATAATGTGGTTGATGGGGCGACACGGACGTGTAAGGCGCTGAAGGCGCATGGCGCTCAACAGTTGGTTTTGATCGACTCGATTTCTGAACGCCGAGCACCAACAGCCGGGCGCGCCGATGAGGCAGAACAAATGGATAAGGCTGAATGGGATGCATACGTTGAACGCTTTCGGACAATTGCCAAGATGGGTACAGAGGAATATGGACTGAGCGTGGGGATGCATGCTCACGCTGCGGGCTTCATGGATTTTGAACCTGAGCTAGAGCGATTGTTAGAAGAAATTGATGAAAGTATCCTCAAAATATGTTTCGATACGGGACATCATACCTACGCGGGTTATGATCCGGTCGCCTTTATGAAGCGCCATATCAGCCGCATTTCCTATGTACATTTCAAGGATATAGACCCGACCGTTAAAGCGGAAGTGATCTCAAACCGTACAGGTTTTTATGACGCCTGTGGGCAAGGAATCTTTTGTAACTTAGGTGAGGGGCAAGTCGACTTCCCGGCCGTACAACAGCTTTTAAATGATAATGGTTTTGATGGTTGGTGCACCGTTGAGCAAGATTGTGACCCAACGTTGGATGTATCACCGATGAAAGATGCAACAAAAAATCGTCACTATCTTGAATCCATCGGTTTTATCTAGGGGGTATTTTATGGCTAAATTAAATTGGGGTATGGTCGGTGGCGGTGCTAGAAGTCAGATCGGACCTGCGCACAGACTTGGCGCTAGTGTTGATAGTTATTATTCGTTCGTTGCAGGGGCGCTCGATCATGACCCTGTGGCTGGCAAAGCATTCGCTCAGGAACTTGGCATATCAAAGGATCGCGCCTACGGCGATTGGCGGGAAATGTTAGCTGGTGAAAGCAAACGCGACGATCGAGTAGAATTAGTCACGGTAGCGACACCCAATTCTACGCATTTTGAAATCACAAAATCTTTTCTGGAAGCCGGGTTCAATGTGCTTTGTGAGAAACCCATGACCATGACCGTTGAAGAAAGCGAAGACATTGTCAGAGTTGCTCATAAAACGGGGAAAATCTGCGCCGTCAATTATGGCTATTCTGGATATTCGTTAGTTCGCCATATGAAAGCCATGGTGGCACGCGGAGATTTAGGGAAAGTTAGATTGGTGGTAACAGAATTTTCGCATGGGCATCATGCCGATGCAAAAGATGCAGATAACCCTCGTGTTCGGTGGCGCTATGATCCTGAACAAATTGGTATCTCTGCTCAATTTGCCGATTGCGGTATTCATGCTTTGCATTTAGCCAGTTTCGTGACGGGCCAAGAAGTGGATACCCTTTCCGCTGATTTTGTTTCGACCATTCAATCAAGATCATTGGAAGATGATGCAATGGTTAACTTCCGTATGGATGGTGGCGTAACGGGACGGTTATGGACGTCATCTGTAGCGGTTGGCAGAATGCATGGATTAGGCATTCAAGTCTTTGGTGAAGATGGGGGGCTTCGGTGGTCTCAAGAACAGCCTAATCAGCTTTTTTACACCCCGACGGGTGGGCGTGTGCAAATAATTGAACGAGGAGAAGCATGCCTATCGCCTGAAGCCGATCGTTCAACCCGTGTTACAATTGGCCATGCAGAGGGAATGCCGCTGGCCTTTGCCAATATTTATTCTGATATAGCAGACGTTATAAAAGCTGAGAAAGAAGGACGCGTTATTGATCCTGCATCCAACTTGTTCCCAAGAGCCGTTGATGGCTTGCGTTCGATGACAGCCGTCCATGCAGCCGTTCAATCATCAAAGCAGGACGGGGCTTGGGTAAATGCTTATCCACCAAGTTTACGATAGGGTAAAAGGATTTTAAGAGAATAGAGGAAGATTATTTGCGCGTAATTTTACGAACGGTTCCCCGTTCATTTAATTTTACGAACGGTTCCCCGTTCATTTAATTTTACGAACGGTTCCCCGTTCA
>CBFDBO010000025.1:0-46148 GCA_965603075.1 uncultured Rhodospirillales bacterium
GGACTTTAAAAAACTCATATAAAAATGTCTGCTTCCTGTGAGGAAAGCAGACATTTTAGAATATATTTTCAACGCACCGCATCAACGAGTGAGGGGTTTGTACTTGATCCTGTGCGGCTGGTCGGCGTCCGATCCCAAGCGGCGATGTTTGTCGGCTTCGTATTCTTCGTAGTTTCCTTCGAACCAGACCACTTGGCTGTCGCCTTCGAATGCGAGGATATGGGTGGCGAGGCGATCGAGGAACCAGCGATCATGCGAAATGACCACAGCGCAACCGGCAAAATCAGCCAGGGCGCTTTCAAGCGCGCGAAGGGTATCCACGTCGAGATCGTTGGTGGGCTCATCGAGCAACAGCACGTTGGCTTCGGATTGTAACATCTTGGCGAGGTGGACACGGTTGCGTTCACCGCCTGATAGTTGACCGACTTTCTTTTGTTGGTCGCCGCCTTTGAAGTTGAACCATGACACATAGGCCCGGCTGGCGATTTCGCGTTTACCGAGGGTGAGCATATCCAACTCGCCGGAGATTTCTTGCCAGACGTTTTTATTATCATCCAGCGTGTCCCGTGATTGATCCACATAACCGAGCTTCACTGTATCGCCGACACGCAATGTCCCTTCGTCCGGGGTTTCTGATCCGGTGATCATTTTGAACAACGTCGTCTTACCCGCGCCATTGGGTCCAATGACCCCAACGATGCCGCCGGGGGGCAGTTTGAATTCTAAGTTATCGATTAGTAATTTGTCGCCAAAAGCTTTTTGTAAGCCTTCGGCCTGAATAACCAAATCGCCCAAGCGTGGTCCCGGGGGTATCATGATTTGGGCGTGACCAATACGGCTTTCGCGGGCTTTTTCGAGTAGCTCGTCATAGGCCGTAATACGGGCCTTGGATTTGGCATGACGGCCTTTGGGAGAGGTTCTGATCCACTCCAGCTCGGTTTTCAGTGTACGCTGGCGCGCAGATTCTTCGCCTTCTTCTTGTTTTAGGCGTTTTTCTTGTTGCTCCAACCATGAAGAATAATTGCCTTCATAGGGAATGCCTTTGCCGCGATCGATTTCCAAAATCCAGCCCGTGACGTTATCAAGGAAGTAACGATCGTGGGTTACGATCATGACCATGCCGGGATAGTCATGCAGGTGGCGTTCCAGCCATGATACGGATTCCGCGTCCAGATGGTTGGTAGGCTCATCGAGTAGCAGAATTTCAGGCTTGGAAAGCAGCAAACGACAAAGTGCTACGCGGCGGCGTTCACCACCGGAAAGGTTCGTGACTTCGGCGTCGCCGGGGGGGCAGCGCAGCGCGTCCATGGCGATATCGATCACCCGTTCCAGATCCCAGCCGTCGACGGCATCGATCTTTTCCTGAAGCTCACCTTGTTCGGCGAGCAGAGTGTTCATTTCGTCATCGTCCATGGGTTCGGCGAACGCGTTGGAAATCTCATTAAAACGATCCAGCAAAGCTTTGGTCTCGCCCATGCCCATAACCACGTTTTCTTCAACAGTCTTTGTGGGGTCAAGATCGGGTTCTTGTGATAAGTAGCCAACCTGAATGCCCTCGGCGGCCCATGCTTCGCCACCGAAATCCGTATCCATACCCGCCATGATTTTCATGAGCGTGGATTTACCCGCACCGTTATGACCCAACACGCCGATCTTGGCATCGGGCAGGAATTGCAGGGTAATCCCTCTGAGAATCTCTTTCCCTCCGGGATAGGTCTTGGTCAGGTTCTTCATCACATATGCGTATTGATAGGCGGCCATGGTTTTAATGCTCTTTATAAAGTTGAAATAGGATACTGTTGTGACAGCGTTCAGGTGGCGCGGTTGTATCGGAAAGTTGACGAAAAAGCAATGTAAGATAGCTTTCAACCTTTGAGATGGCAGAGTAGAATTATCTTTAAATGATGATTCCCGAATTTTTGAGAGGAAAGACCGTGCCTGATACTTGTTTTACCGATAGCACTGATGCCGCCATTAGCTTATCTACCATAACCAAATCTGATTTTGATAACTGGCTAATCGGCTTGGATGAAGGGGCGCAAGAATGGGTAGGATCATCCAATTTCAAAGCCAAACCCGGCACGCTTTGTTTATTACCCTCAACGGGCGGAACGATTTCACAGGCCGTTGTTGGTATGCCCGCTGAGGATAGTATCACGTTATGGGATTGGGCTGCGGTGGCAAAAATACTGCCCCCCGGCACATATAACTTAGCAGAGCAACTTGATGAGGACGCTGTTGCGGCGTGTTTACTGGGTTGGGCGCTGTCTAATTACAGCTTTGATCGCTATCAGCAAGAAAACGATGATGACGCGGCACCTGAGGTTGACCGTATTTTGGTTTGGCAGGGTATAAACGAGACCACCAAAGCCCGCGCGGTTTCCGCCGCGCGCGCTATTTCGCTGGTCCGTAATTTGGTCAACACCCCGGCCAATCATATGGGGCCCGAAGAACTTGCCGCCGCCGCGGTCGATTTGGCGGGTATCCATGATGCTCATTGCGCTATTATTTCCGGGGAGGATTTATTGGAAGCGGGTTATCCCGCCATCCACGCCGTTGGCCGCGCCAGCGACCGGGACCCGTGCCTGATCGATCTGACATGGGGAGATGCTAGTCATCCGAAAATCACGTTGGTCGGCAAGGGGGTTTGTTTTGATACGGGCGGCCTTGATTTGAAAAATGCGGGCGGCATGAAGATGATGAAAAAGGATATGGGGGGATCAGCCCAAGCCCTAGGGTTGGCATCCATGATCATGGACGCAGAGCTGCCGGTGCGATTGCGGGTGCTTATTCCGGCGGTGGAAAATGCCGTTTCGGGTAACGCTATGCGCCCGTTGGATGTGGTTGATACACGTAAAGGTCTGACCATCGAAATCGGCAATACGGACGCCGAAGGTCGGGTGGTTTTATCCGACGCACTTTATGAAGCCTGTACCGAACAGCCAGAATTGATCGTCGATTTCGCCACGTTGACCGGGGCGGCTCGTGTTGCGCTGGGGGCGGAACTTCCGGCTTTGTTTTGTAATAATAACAAAATTGCCCGAGATGTTATCGACTGTGGAACGGCATTAAACGATCCAATGTGGCAGATGCCCTTATGGCAGGGATACAAGAAGATGGTCGATGGCAAGGTTGCCGATTTAAACAATGCGCCCGAAGGCGGCATGGGCGGGGCTATCACCGCCGCTTTGTTTCTAGAGCGTTTCGTTTCGGATGACGATGGAAATGTTCCCGATTGGATGCACATCGATTTAATGGCTTGGAATCAGTCCTCGCGCCCCGGAAGACCTGAGGGTGGAGAGGCCATGTCCATCCGGGCTTTATTCGCTTATTTGGAAAAACGTTTCGATCGTTAAATAAAAATTTCGAAAAGAGGTTGCAGTGGATAGACGATCTAGGGTACAAGTTTCGTTGTCTAGTCGAAACAAAATATTGAGGTACTTTTATGCCGATCGATCTGAGTGAACTACAGGCTCTTGATTTATGGCGACGATCCATCGTTGCCAGTGTTAGAATTGATGCGCCGGATCTCAGCGCCCGACAAATGGCTTTGTTATTGACGGTTTATTTGACACCGCCACAACATACCGTTCGCGGCCTTTCTGAAACCTTAAATATTTCCAAGCCGGCTATCACCCGCGCGGTTGACCGGTTGAGCGAATTGGGAATGGTTCGTCGTAAACCCGATGAGAATGATCGCCGCAGCGTGCACATTCAGCGCACGGTCAAAGGCTCGGTCTTTTTACGCGAATTTGGTGAAATGGTTGTTCGTGCAGCAAATGCGGACGAGAGCCTATCTTCAGAAGGCAATAATATCCCATCACGCTATTAAGGTGTTAAACCTTTGAATATGTACTGAAGGTGTTAAACCTTCGAATATGTACTGGCGCGAAAGCGGTGCAAGTATGTGGGCAAGATCGCTTCACAGGCCTGTGGCTGCACGCCTAAATCGGTCAGCCCCGGCAGATCACCCGACACCACATTGTCATTGCGTAAGAGCCTGACTTGGTCGGCGGTCAGGATGGGTTTGGGCAGTAAGCCCAGGGCATAACCAATGGCTTCTGCAACGGGATAAGCCAGTGGCACCAGCCAACGTTTTTTGCCGGTAACGCTCAACATTAATTCCATTGTTTCCTTGAATGTGTATTCTGCGGGTCCACCGAGTTCGTATGTATTACCAGCCGCATCCGGGGTTTCTAATGCATTAACCATGGCGCGTGCCACATCACCCACATAAACAGGCTGCATTTTGGGGCCGCCTTTTCCGTAGATGTTAATCTCGACACCATGGATGCCTGTGTCGGAGTCCAAAGTAATCTCTGGGATAAACGGCGCGCCTATAACGGGTAAGAACATGGTGATACGGCTGAGGGCTGCAAACTTATTAAAGAAACTATCTTCCGGTCCAAACACAACGCTGGGACGGATAATTGTTGCATTCGGGTAGCTCGCCAAAACGGCTTCTTCGCCTTCACCTTTGGTGCGGGCGTAATCAGATTCAGACGTTTTATCGGCGCCGATAGCGGACATATGAATTAATTTTTTGACGCCTTGCTCACTGCACGCGCGCGCTACATTGGCTGACCCTTCCACATGGATACGCTCGAAGGTTTGTTTTCCCCATACGGAAAGAATGCCAACCAGATTGACCACCATGCTGGCCCCTTCAATGGCCAATGATACCGATTTAGGGTCGGTGATATTGCCGGGCCATGGTGTGACCTGGGCAATGTGTCCAATGGGGCGCAAAAATTGTGCGGCTTGAACATCCCGAACGACCGCCCGGACGGAGTAACCCTTGGCCGTTAATTGGGTAATCAAATGACGACCAATAAACCCGGAACCGCCAAATACGGTTACGATAGGACGGTGAACGGGACGGGACATAATGCGGGCTCCTGATATATAAATAATTTGTTCCGCAAACAATGCCACAAATGCCCCCTTTAGAACAGCGCAATCACGTCAAAAATCCGAGAATTTTCCCCGCCATAATGTCGAGTGGATAGACACGAAGACTGACGCGTGAATTGCCCCCTAGGGTTGACGATATGGTTGACAAGGCAAGGCAGGCACAGTATCGAATGCGCAGCCGTTTCATAACGGCAAATTCCCGCCATGATGGCTTTAAAAATCATGGTTACCCGGACAGTGCCCAGGTGGCGGAATTGGTAGACGCGCAGGCTTCAGGTGCCTGTGGCCGCAAGGTCGTGGAAGTTCGAGTCTTCTCCTGGGCACCAATCTTTAAGTTCTCTTCAGGTTAACTCATTGATATCTCAGTGTTCTCTACTGGACCACCTGAGGAGGGTAAGCGATACAGGAATGCGTTTAAGTGAAGCTGTTGGTTTGGTGAAGGATGATGTCATTCTCGATTATCATAGCCCTCATATTAGACTCAGAGAACACCCTTGGAGGCGATTGAAGACAAGTAACAGTGAAAGAGCCATTCCTTTGGTCGGAGAAGCCTTATGGGCCGCAAGGAGAGCCTCTGATACATCAAACACTTCATTCCTGTTCCCACGGTACTGCGATGAAGCAACCTGTAAGGTAAACTCTGCAAGTGCAGCTTTGAACAAGTGGCTATCACCAAGAGTGTCTAAAGGATGTGTCATTCATTCTTTCAGGCACAGCCTACGAGATCGCTTACGGGCAGTTGAATGTCCACCAGACATCATTGATCGTATTGGTGGATGGTCGGTAAATGGCATAGGTGAGACCTATGGCTCCGGACACCCCCTTGAAGTCATATCTGATTGGATGAAGAAGATGGTTGAATATTGAGGGAGCAACGTGGCGGCCCATATCTTCGATTAGGGTTAGGCTAGAATATGGTCACAAGAGCAATAGTATGTGTAACACGATCACCGGTTTCAGAAAGCGGCACCTCAACATATTCACGTCTTATAAATTCTCGACCTATAATAGGACTACTACCGTGTACCCTTGATATATATGGCCCTTGGGCAACCATCTTATAAAATTCATAGCTAAGGTTCTCGGTATATTCATGCCCGTATAGATCGCTACCTTTTCGACCCGTTAGATCCCTACCAAATTTTGTGACGAGATTTGTTCCGTATAGCCTGTATTTAAAATCATAAGGGTCCCATGTAATATCTGAAATCGCGATAAAACCCGACCATGGTGTATAATCGTCCCAATCATAATCAGACCACTTGGGAAGTTGATTACTTCCCCGCTTGATATTCCATAATTCAACAAACTGTTCTGCTCCTGTAAAAACAGAAGGGTCCGTATCAAGTTCAAAATACTCATACGTTAAATCATTATCAACGTGGTAAACTGTCATAAGAACCTCATAGAAACCGCTATTATATCCAAGCCTTGAGTGGTCTATCCTCCTCAGGTGGTCCAGTAGAGAACACTGAGATATCAATGGGTTAACCTGAAGAGAACTTAAAGATTGGTGCCCAGGAGAAAGGCTAGCTCCCACCACAGGCATCAGGTCACTGCTGATATTTAGTAATATCAACACCTTAAGTTACCTATGGTTCGATGTATAGAGGGATCTTTGGTTTACCGTTTGGTCTACCCTTGATGTGGACACGGGGTGACACATGATTGCACATAATGGTGAAGCCTGATGTGGCTACCTGAGTGATAAAGACAAATTAAGAGACACTTAATTGATTGAAGGCTATATTGGTTCCCTTACTTTATATCCAAAACATAAACACGGGAGCGACGACAATTCTGAAACAACAACCAATTTTGATCACCGGCGCAACGAGCGGTATCGGGCTGGCTTTGGCCCTGCACCTGAAACAATTGGGTTATGTTCCGATCGCCAGTGGCCGCAATGAAAAAAAGCTCTCTGAATTGAGTGCAAAATACGATGTGTTGTCCATTCCAATTGATGTCAGTGATACCAAATCCTGTGCAGACAAAGTAGCGCAAATAGAACGTGATTATGGCCCTCTTGGAGGATTGATAAATAACGCCGGGATTTGGTTAGAAGGTGAATTTATCGACTATTCGATGGACCAGATTGAAACGGTCATCAACATTAATATGATGGGCACGATTGCCATGACCCATGCGGCCTTACCGAAAATGGTTGAACGGGGCCAAGGGACTATTGTCAATGTGGTTTCCACAGGCGGATTATATTGCCGCAAACTCATCAGCATTTATGCGGCGAGCAAATGGGCGATCCGTGGCTTTACGGGATGTCTGACAGCTGAATATGCCCCGAAGGGTGTTCGAGTAATGGGATTTTACCCCGGAAAAGTTGATAGTAACATGTACGAAAGCGCCGGTATAAATCGTGACCTAGACATCGCCCTATCGCCAGAACAAGCAGCGACCATGATTGAAATGATGTTACGCGACCCAACGATTGTATGGTCCGATTTGGTTGCGCGATCAATTAACGACTTTGCGTAATTCTATATAGCGGCGCGGTACTGTATTATTCAGGTTTATTCAGACTTATTCAGAGCATTAAGTTTAAGGGCTAGACCAAAAACTCAATTTCAACAAATGCGCATTCAAAGTCATTGCCGCTGGCGACGTCATGCTTAACGCCGAGGTCGCGGAAATAGGGGACGCCCTTTTGCATTTGGGCTTGTATTTTTTCGCCGCCTTCAAGTTCAATGTTTAAGATGCCATCAAACATTGGCACGACCACATAATCAAATTCATGTCGGTGCCAACCCGTGTTGTCGCCATTTTTTGGAAACCGCCATTCCGTCACACGGGTTCTGTTGTTTTCAATAAAAACGGTCGGCTTGGCGGTTCCTGGAACTGGTGCGTTACACATGGCTAATTTCCACTTTCCTAGTTTTCTGATTTCTCACGTTATTTATTTCTTTAAAATCTTTGCATTTTGGCTGCCGTGTCCATAGAGCCAATTAAGCAGCTTTATTAGATCCAGAAGGGCGGCAAAGAATTGTATTGCTATTTGATTGTATAATTCTGAATTGAATATATTGACGGGACAAAACTTTCTGAATGTTTTAAAATTTTAGGCGAATACGGAGAATATTGTGGATAATCAAATTTTTGTAAAGTTTGGCAATCATGACTAGGACCGATCCCTCGAAACTAGGCCAGCCGTTTCCCTTGAAACGAAAGTTTCGTCGATGGTTTATTCCTGCATTTATTGGTTTCATTGGTGTGTTTCTCTTTTTGATTGGTCTGACGGCCAACCAAGTTATTGAGTCTATTTATCTTGAACAGGCCCAGCGCCGTGCGCAGAGCATTTCCCGCGCTGTTGTCGATATAGCACCGGCGGCGTGGAGTTCGATGATGACGCGTGAGACCCTAACGGAGTCACAAATTGCATCCTACCGAAGCGACCTGAGAGAAGCGTTCGCGGGTGAGGTTAGTGCCATGAACCTCTTTGAGTTAAAGGTCTATAACCTTGACAGAGAAGTTTTGTTTGCCACCCACAAAGACGAGATCGGCACCACGGAGAACGGCGCAGCGCTCCGAGGTGTGATTGAACACGCGACACCAGAGATTGCGACCAAAATCACCGCCGATGGCTCAAAGCTTTATGAACTTTATGTCCCTGTTTTTAGTGATGAAGGAGACTTGCGCACCGTATACGAACTGTATGAGCCTGCTGGATATTTAGACGATATTCTGTTCAATGCTGCCATCCCAATTTTGACTATTCCCGGTTTATTGCTTCTGTTTCTAGCGGTGGCTCTTGACCGGACGGTGGGCCGGGCTCAATCGGACATAAATCTTCGCTCTAATGCCATCAATGAGTTGAGAGAGAGGATCGAATCCTTTGTTTCATCAACGGCGGTGAGTGCAGCGATAAGTGCAGATGGTAGTGGTAGCATTGCATCCCAGAATATAACTACGGCGCTTTTGTTTTCTGATATTCGTGATTTTACAGGCTTTTCAGAAGACAACTCACCAGAAGTGGTTGTCCGTTTTTTAAACGAAATAATGACCCTTCAGGTTGAAGTCGTAAAACGACATAATGGTGATATCGATAAAATGATCGGTGACGCTCTACTTGCCCGCTTTGATGGTGAGGGTGGTGGGAAAAGGGCCGTTATGGCAGCACGAGAAATATTGGATACTGTGAAACAAGGAAGTTACCCTAGAGAATTAGGAATTGGTGTACACTATGGTAGCGTTATCTCCGGTGCGATTGGACCCGCAGATCGACGTGATTTCACGGTTATTGGCGACACCGTTAATGTTGCGGCACGATTATGCGCGGCGGCAAAAGCAGGCGAGGTTGTCGTAGAGCAGACATTAGCCGACAGCGATTTTGACGCGACGGAGAGAATACAAGTGAAGGGCCGTAACGAACATTTATCAATTCGCCGGTGGAAGGCATGATCCTTTGAAATCGATCTTAAGAACCAAAGCGATTGCTGTGTGTGACGAAAAAATTGCCAAGAAAGGTGAAACCGTAGGCCTTTCATTTTACGCCTTTTTTGCCAATAAAAATGACGATCCAGAGTCGCTCATGGAAGCCGCCGAATGGTGGATCAAAACCCATAAACTGGATCACTTTGAAAAGGCTTTGAAAATACGTAACATGATCAAATTGGGGGTTTAGTTACGGGTATCCATCTCTATCAGTTTTTAAAATAGATATACTAACAAAGGTGTTTTATTAAGAAGACTTTACACACAGAAATATGATATTTTATAATATTGGTATGGTGAAAAATTACTTTTCATCAACTTATTATATAAGGAAATACCATGACATCTAAACACGTCAAATCAGCGGCTATGGCCGTATTATTAGGTCTAAGCAGTATCGCTATGGCGGCCTGTTCCGCCGAAGTCGGTAGCCCAGAGTGGTGTGCTGAAATGAAAGAAAAACCAAAAGGCGAATGGACCAGCAACGAAGCAGGCAGCTTTGCCAAGCATTGTTTATTGCCCTAATCGAGCTTGGAGATTTCATACTTTTTTATATTAAGTCGGCATGCTTTGAATTATTGATTTCACGGCAATGATTATCGATGCCTAATTCTCAATTAGTCACCCACCATTAATTATCTTCTATCGCGCGGCGATACAAATGCCATGTGGAATGTCCTAAAATGGGCAAGGTGACAAATAATCCTATAAGAGCGGATAACATGGATATCATAACCAATGCCGCAATGACGGTGCACCAAACGATCATGGTTTTGGGGTTGTGCTTTACGAATCTGACGCTGGTAATCATGGCGGTGATGAAATCAATGTCGCGGTGATAAAGCATAGGGATTGAGATAACCGAGAATGAGAAAACCCCAAAGGCAATAATAGCCCCCGTGATATTTCCAACCACTAAAAAGGCTAGACCTTTGGGCGTGTTGAAAACAGTTTCGATTAATTCGGTGGTATTAAAGAGTTGAAAGCCCATAAAACCAAAGGTTAAAAACGCGGCAATATCCATCCAAATGAACAAGGAAAACCCCGTAACCAAAGCCATCCAACCCAAATCACGGCTGAATTGAATTTTTACGGCTCCAAAGACCAGCCCCCAACTAAGGACACTTTTGTCATCTTCTAAGCATTTGCTGACCACATAGAAGCTGCTGGCAATAAACGGGGCGATCAAGGCAAAACCAGCGGCGAGGGGGTAAACCAAATAAGGCAATTCAAAATATAATAATAAAAGGATTAACAACCAACCGCCCAAAACGTATATGCCGCTAAAAAACAATCCATAAATCGGGGCGGCTTTAAAATCCCGCAGCCCAGCCTCAAGAACTTCTAATAAATCATTGACGGTAACGGTGTTCACACGCGGTTGAGATTTAATTCTTTTTAATCGTGCTGCCGTTTGTTTGGGTTGTTTGCTCACCTGATATACCCCTGATTTTTTATCAAAGCTGATTTTATCTATTAACCATATATATTATGGGGATTACTATAGGTCTGTAAATAATTTACCGATATAACTATTTTGTGATTGTTTAAACCGTTAATTTTAAATCATTATTACGTATACTAGAATATCTGACTATTAAAATTATGTATCAGGTTAAAAAAAATTCATTAAATTTTTTTAATAAAAGTATTCATCTAAAGAATAATATTGAGTATTATATAATATATAATTGCATATGTGTAATTATTGAGTATAATTATAATTATAATCTTATTTAGTTTTTGTTTATTAAATAAGATTAATTAAATTTAAGACATACTTTAATATAGGAAATTTTTACGATGTTAAAATATTTGGGATCATTGTTAAGTTCTGTGTTAGTCGCTGGATTGTTAGCCTTGCCAACATTCCATAGCAGTGCGGCCGAAGTAGTAGAATTGGGAAAGATATCCCCCAACGGTCCTTATCGTATTTGGTCATCCATTAACGCAGGCTTAGTGGAGCTTGCTTATCATAAAGGTGGCGAGGCTCTGAAATCACAAGTCTCTGCAATGTCCCCCGTTGTTGCCCTGGGGAAAAAACCAGGCCACGTATTGGCTCAGGGCGATATATTTCGCGCACTCCTAGATGCCAACTTAGAAAGCCCAACGGCTATCTATAAAGATCCTTTGGGCAGAGATATTACACCGGGTGTTGTTTATGTAAATGCAACCAATATGCTTGATGGCCTTTTTGTGAATATTGTTGCGGAAGCCAAAGGTAATGCTGATGGCTTGGGGGACATTTACATCAACGAAGCCGTTGAAGGTAAAACCCCAAGTGATGTATATGCGTTGGTTTATTTGGCAACACGGCGTATGCAACTTATTTCGGAATAATACCCCGCATAACATCTCGGCATTTTCTATGCTATAATTCCTTAATGTAGAGTTGGTATTCACAAGCAACATGCTTTATGTGTATAAAGCATTAGAACTGCTTGTTAATCCAAATTTTTAAGGTGAGTATTTAAATGAGTGCAAAGCATCCTGCATCCACAATTCATTATCACATCGGCGATCTGCCTGACGATGTTAACTTTGGCGATAGCATCGCCATCGACACAGAAACCCAAGGGTTAGATCTGAACCGTGATCGGTTGTGTGTCATGCAATTATCGGGGGGCGACGGGGTTGCTCATCTGGTGCATTTTCCGGTGGCGGATTTCAGTGCGCCAAATTTACGCAAAGTCCTTTCCGATCCTAATGTTACCAAAATTTTCCATTATGCGCGGTTTGATGTTGCCATTATCAGACGCCATCTGGGCATTGTTTGTACCCCCGTATATTGCACCAAGATCGCCTCCAAATTGGTGCGGACCTACACGGATAAACATGGCTTAAAAACTTTGTGCAGCGAGTTGCTCGGTATAGAGCTTTCAAAAGAGCAGCAATCCTCTGATTGGGCGGCACCAGAACTTAGCCCCGCGCAACATCAATATGCTGCCAATGATGTGCTCTATTTACACGAGTTGAAAGCAAAGCTGGAATATATGTTGGCACGGGAAAACCGTACGGAATTGGCTGCGGCTTGTTTTGCGTTCTTGCCTATTCGCGCGGAGTTGGATATCGCTGGCTGGGCCGACGTTGATATTTTCAACCACTACTAGACCACCCTTAAGCCGCCCCTAGGCCGCCACTACGAAATGACTTTTTTGAGATAAAAAATAGTCCGAGCATCTCAAAGATCTAAGGTTATCAGAAATGACGAATGCCACAAAAACAAATGATGCCGGTTCCTCACAAGGGCAAATGGATTTGCAATCCGCACGTCGGGTGCTGGACAATGAGGCCGCTGCATTAGGCGAGCTTGCCAAAAGTCTGGGCGATGAATTCTCGCAAGCACTGGATGTTCTTTCAAACGTTAAAGGGCGTGTTGTGGTAACGGGTATGGGCAAAAGTGGTCACATCGCCGCCAAGATCACCGCTAGCATGGCAAGCACGGGTACCCCGGCTATGTTCGTTCACCCCGCCGAAGCCAGTCACGGCGACTTAGGTATGATCACCGAACAAGATGCGATTTTTGCCCTATCTAATTCTGGCGAGACAGCAGAACTTGTTGATTTGATAGAATATGCCAAGCGATTTAACATTCCGTTGATTGGTATGACAGGGCGCCAGGATAGCGCACTGGCACGCCAATCAACCGTTGCGCTGGTCTACCCAAATGTTAAAGAGGCCTGCCCAATGGGATTGGCGCCAACCACTTCAACCACCATGATGTTGGGTTTGGGGGACGCGGTAGCGGTCGCGCTTTTGGAGCGCAAAGGGTTTTCTAAAGATGACTTTCAGGTCTTCCATCCCGGTGGAAAATTGGGAAGACAATTATTAAAGGTTAGCGAATTGATGCATACGGGCGATGCATTACCCTTGGTGTCTGAAGACACCACACTTGCTGATATGCTCGTTGTTATTACCGAAAAAAGTTTTGGGTGTGCGGGTATTGTCGATGACGCAGGCATATTAATTGGTATCTTCACCGATGGCGATTTACGCCGAGCATTTGCCAATCCAAAATTGGAAACTCCAGCCATTGAACTGATGACGGCGTCACCCAAAATGATCCCGCCCTCAATGCTTGCTAGCGAAGCAATCCTGATTATGAATGAAAGCGCCATTACCACTTTATTTATTGTTGAAGATCAAAAGCCAATTGGCTTATTGCATCTGCACGATTGTTTGCGCGCCGGGATCGCCTGAAATCATGAGTGATAGTCTGTCCGGAGATGACGCTTATTCTAAGGCCGCTTCACCGCTAGATGCGCCCGCAGATGCACCCAAAACAAGCTCTATCTTAAAGCTCGATCCGGCAAGACGGCTTCATCCTTTTTACAGCAATTTGGTTCGGGTGCTGAAAGTGTTCTTTCCCGGCGTTGCGGCGTTATTGATTGTTCTGGTCATTGCGTGGCCTTATTTGAAAAAACAGACCCAGAAGTTTTCGATTAGCTTTTCATCAATTGAAGCGGTTGAAAATGAAAAACCAGCCATGATTAACCCCCGCTATACGGGGTTTGATTCCAACCGTATGCCGTTCTCTGTAACGGCGGATATTGCTCGAAATTTGATCATGGACAGCAGCCGTGTTGATTTGGAAATGCCAAAAGCTGATATCACCATGCGCGATGGGTCGTGGTTATTGATTACCGCGCAAGAAGGTATCTATGGTCGGGACGCACAAATTTTGGATTTGAACGGTAATGTTAATCTATTTCATGATAAAGGTTACGAAATAGTAACCCAATCGGTTCATATTGACTTAAACAGCGCCACGGCTGAAGGCACCGCCCCCGTCAATGGGCATGGCCCCATCGGTGATTTAAAATCTGAAGGTTTTCGTATGGATAACAAAAAAAATATTATTCATTTTACCGGTAAGGCCAGCTTGCATCTGTATCCGGATGTTATGGGACAACAGGAATGACAGTATCGATGTTTAATGCTTTTAGAGTTTTCTCCCTGATGGCTTTGTTGACGGTTACCGGTTCGGTGAGCGTCGCGGCTCAAAGTTTGAATATTACCAGTGGTGGGGATGAGGGCGGCGCGGTGGAAATTCTGGCCGATGATGGTATTGAATGGCTTCAGAATGAGAATATTTTTATCGCCCGTGGTAATGCCGTGGCGAACCGGGGGGTAGTCAGTGTAAAATCAGATCTGCTTCGTGCCTATTATTACGAAAAAGATGGGTCAACAGAAATTTGGCGCATGGACGCCGAAGGTTCTGTTAAGATCAGCTCCCCCACGGAAAGTGCTTTCGGCGATATGGCTGTCTATGATGTGCTGAAGGGGGTCATGGTAATCACTGGCAATGATGTTCGGTTTGTGGCCGGGGCGGATACCATTACCGCCAAGAAACAATTGGAATATTGGGAAACAAAACAAATGGCGGTGGCGCGTGGTGATGCGGTTGCTGTTCGGGGCGAAAAGACTTTAAAGGCCGATGTTCTAGCAGCCCACTTTAAACGCAACGCGAGCGGGGAGACCGCCGTCCACCGGATCGATGCTTATGATAACGTCACTATTGTGACCAAGGCCGATCACGTAACGTCGGACCGGGCTGTTTATGATGTGCCAACCGGGATCGCCAATATGACCGGAAATGTCCGAATCACCAGAGGGCAGAATGTCTTAACCGGGTGTCGGGCCGTGGTTAATATGAATACAAACGTGAGCAAATTGTTCTCTTGCAACGATGGGACAGGAACACGGGTGCAGGGCATATTGCAGCCTGAAAGTCAGTAATATATGCCGCGATATAGAGCCAATAAACACCGGGATTTAAAACCGCTTGGCACAATTATTGCTTGCCTAAATCCCTTGTTAAGTGGGATAGTATTGTTATGAGTACAACAAACGATAACAATAACTTAAATAGTAGCTTGGGTAATAATTTAAATAGTAACCTGGGTAATAATACTGGCATAGATCCGAACGTATCTGGTGGTCCTAAATTGGTGCCCGACATTGATCGTAGTGGTTTGTTTGCCCATGATCTGGGAAAGCGATTTAAAAAGCGACCTGTTGTGCGGGGGGTTACTTTATCTGTACAACGTGGTGAAGTTGTCGGACTGTTGGGTCCTAATGGGGCTGGTAAAACCACGTGTTTTTATATGATCACTGGATTAATCCAACCCGACCATGGAAAAATTTATATGGATGGTCAGGATATCAGTGCGCTGCCCATGTATCGCCGAGCCAGAATGGGCATTGGGTATTTGCCGCAAGAAGCTTCGATCTTTCGTGGGTTATCGGTGGAAAATAACATACGGGCCGTACTGGAAGTAACCGAACCTAATCGGGAAAAACGCGAAGCCATTCTGGATGCCTTGTTGGCTGAATTCTCGATCACACATTTACGTCGTACACCGTCCCTTGCCCTATCAGGCGGGGAGCGTCGACGCGTAGAGATCGCCCGAGCCCTTGCCACCAATCCCCATTTCATCTTGTTGGATGAACCGTTCGCCGGCATTGATCCCATTGCCGTAGGCGATATACGTGATCTGGTTGGTCAGTTAAAAGACCGCGGGATCGGCGTTTTAATCACGGATCACAATGTTCGTGAAACATTGGATGTTATCGATCGCGCGTACATCATCCATGATGGCATGATGTTGATGGAAGGCGCTCCAACAGATATCGTCGATAATGCAGACGTTAGGCGGGTGTATCTTGGTGATCGCTTTAACCTTTGATCCCCACGGTGCTAACTTCAGAGACCTGATGCCTTCAATTCATTCGTATTCAGCACCTAAGGGCGTACCTTCATGGCGCTAACCCCCGGACAGTCTCCGCGCCTAGAACAACGCCAATCACAATCGCTGGTGATGACCCCACAATTGCAACAAGCCATAAAGCTGTTGCAAATGAATAACATCGAGCTATCGGAATTCGTCGAACAAGAACTTGAGAACAATCCTTTATTAGAACGCGATGATCGCGACCAAAATAATGAAAGCGCGGTTGATACCAGCGCTGAGAATGCGGTGGAAAAGGGACTGGATGAACAAGTGGCACCGGACGCTGAAAATCTAGAACCCATGGTTACTGAGATGAATTTTGAATCCCGTCCCGGCGATGTGGAGATTTCCAACGAAGGTGGCTTGGATGTTGATTATGATAATATGTACAACAATTCATCTGACGCTGGAAATACGGAAAACCCATCTGATTTTTCTCAGGAATACTCAGATATGTCTATGGGAAATTATGATGGCAGTGCAGGGGGCGGCAGTGGGGGTAGTGGCGGTTCAGGGTTTGATGATCTGCCCGGGCTTGAAGAAACCCTACAAGGCCAATCTACGCTTCGTGAGCACCTGATAAATCAATTGAATATGGATATCCAAAGCCCGGCCAATGTGCTGATCGGTGAGCATTTAATCGGCATGTTGGATGAAGCGGGATATCTCACGGGTGATCTGGGGACGGTGGCAGAGACTTTGGGGTGTGAACTTGAGATGGTCGAGAGCATCCTCACCCGTATGCAACAACTTGACCCAGTGGGCATCTTTGCGCGTAATTTACAGGAATGCCTGGCTCTGCAACTTAAAGATCAAGATAGGTTCGATCCTGCCATGGAGGCTTTGGTCAATAACCTTGAGATGGTGGCAAAACGAGAGTTTACCAATTTGACCCAGATCTGCGGTGTTGATATTGAAGACATCACCGATATGGTAGAAGAAATCAAATGCCTAAACCCAAAACCCGCGTCCAGTTTCGACCATGAAATAATTCAACCCATCACCCCTGATGTCCTCATGCGGGCCATGCCGGGTAATACTTATGTAAACGGCATGGTCGATAATGCCGGGTGGATGTTAGAGCTGAACAGCAATAATTTGCCCCGTGTGCTGATCAATAACCAATACTTAGCCAAGGTCACCGGCGAGACCAGCAACAAAAAAGATCTAGATTATTTGAATGATCAATTTCAGACGGCGAATTGGTTGGTCAAAGCCATGCACCAACGCGCCACCACCATATTAAAAGTATCAAGCGAGATCGTTCGCCAACAAGATGCATTCTTCCGGCATGGTGTTCAACATTTGCGACCATTGGTCTTACGCGATATTGCAGAAATTATCGAAATGCACGAAAGTACGGTTAGCCGCGTAACATCGAATAAATACATCGCGACTCCTCGTGGAATCTACGAATTAAAATATTTTTTCACCTCGTCTATCAACAGTTCTTCGGGCGGAGATGCCATTTCTGCGGAATCAGTACGTCATAAAATCAAAGAAATGATCGATTCAGAGGATTCCAACAAAATTCTTTCTGATGACAAAATAGCTGAAATATTAAAAGCAGATGGAACGGATGTTGCCCGTAGAACAGTCGCTAAGTATCGGGAATCATTGAGCTTAGGATCTTCTGTGCAACGCAGAAGAGAAAAATCAGCCCCGAAATAAAAGTAAAAACTTTATTTTTTGACGCACTTTAATAAATTTTGAGCAAAAAACTCAATGTCCGGCTATTGACTTAATGGTGTGGCGAAATTACTTTCCGGTCCGTTGTGGAGTCTGGAGCTTCGCTTGCTGAAGTGATATGATTAAAGTGTGGTCATTGTACTTCAGAGCAAACAAGCTTAAATAAAGATAGTACGACAACAATTTTTTATAATTACATTGGTACGGTAAACACCCATGCAAGTATCCGTTAAGGGACAAAATGTAGATGTTGGCACAGCGCTAACAGATCATATCAACGATCATCTCCAAACAAGTGTAACAAAATATTTCAATATGGCTATTGATGCGGCAGTTACGTTCTCACGTGACACGTCACACAGTTTTCGTGTTGAAATTTCGGTTCACCCGTTCAGAGGGATGGTGGTTCAAGCCGGCGCTTCTGGTGGCGACGCTTATGGTGCCTTTGATGGCGCGTTGGAGCGTATCGACAAACAGCTACGCCGTTATAAACGTCGTCTAAAGGACCATCATAAGGCACGTCCTGATGATGAATTTATGGCTGCGCAGCATTTTGTGATTGAAGCCAATGACACCGAGGATGAAATATCCGAAGAAGGCGGTCCCGCTATTATCGCCGAAATGGATACAGAAATCGTCACGGCCAGTGTCAGCGACGCGGTTATGCGTATGGATTTGTCGCATTCTCATGCTCAAATGTTCCGCAATAGTACCAGTGGTCGCTTGAATGTTGTTTATCGACGTGAAGATGGCAATATTGGTTGGATTGATCCGGCTGAATAAGATCGGATTTCTGGCATTTAAGCGCTACACTTAAAGATCAGATTCTATAGAATAAGCATTTGGGGAATTGTCATGGAGATCTCTGATCTCGTTTCGCCTGCTAGCGTCGTATCAAAATTACGGGCGACGAGCAAAAAGCAGGTATTACAAGACTTAGCCAAAAAAGCGGCCGAAATTACGGGCCAGAATGAACGCGCTATTTTCGAAGTTCTGATGGAACGCGAGCGTCTTGGCACAACTGGCGTTGGTAATGGCATTGCCATTCCCCATGGTAAGTTGCCTGAGCTGGAAACGCTGTATGGCTTGTTTGCCCATGTGGATGGTTCTATCGACTTCCAATCGATTGATGACCAACCCGTGGATCTGATTTTCTTATTATTGGCCCCTGAATCCGCTGGTGCGGATCATCTTAAGGCACTGGCACGGGTTTCTCGTTTATTACGGGATAAATCCATGTGTGAGAAACTTCGGGGCGCAGACAGTGACGATGCGTTATACGCCCTTCTGGTCGAATCCACTGAAAACCGCGCGGCATAGTTTCAAAAATCAGAAACTGATTTTTTTTATTCACTCAAGCGCCGGGTCGCTATAAAAATAGCGACCACAAGCCCGCACGGCGGGCCGCCGGTCATCCGGCGCTCTGTTGGGCGCAGCCCAACTTATTAAGAGTTCGCTCACCATTATATAACAAGTAGCGACCACAAGCCCGCACGGCGGGCCGCCGGTCGTCCGGCGCTCTGTTGGGCGCAGCCCAACTTAATAAGAAAGCGCAGCCCAACTTAATAAGAAAGCGCAGCCCAACTTACTAAGAAATCAGTCTTTCTCAGGGCAGATATCGATCGCCTTCTGGGCTGGGTTGGGCTTTGCGCTGCCTGTTGTCCCTTTACTAATTTCAATGGTACGGATTTCTGGTTCGGGTAAGTGTTGTTCCAAATCAATATGCAGCAATCCATTTTCCATGGACGCGCCGGTGATCTCGATCCCTTCTGCTAAAACAAAACTGCGATGGAATTGTCGTGCGGCGATGCCCCGGTGTAGATAGACACGCTCCTCACTATCATCTTGGCTGCGTCCCCGAACAACCAATTGATTATCCTCAACAGTCACCTGTAGGTTATCCATGCAGAACCCCGCCACGGCGAGGGTTATTTGCAGTTTGTATTTGCCTGTTTGTTCGATGTTGTAGGGCGGATAGCCCTCAGCAGACGTTTTTGCAACTCGGTCTAACATCTGTTCCA
The DNA here is from genome assembly GCA_965603075.1 of uncultured Rhodospirillales bacterium. Taxonomy (GTDB): domain Bacteria; phylum Pseudomonadota; class Alphaproteobacteria; order Rhodospirillales; family Casp-alpha2; genus JABJOR01. Next base: position 19,805 of record CBFDBO010000025.1, read on the forward strand.
GATGGTCAAAGCCGAGGAATAAGGGGCTGTTAAAGCCTGATTGACGTGCCATAGGGGCCTCCTTGATCCATGAGCGCATGGCATGCTTTATACGGGTTCTTGGTTAGCAACCAGTCTCCAGCAGCCTTAAAAGCACTGCCAGGGACCTGAGATAGCCATAAAATGGGTCTATTGTGAGCCGGTGTCAATGTTCCTGTTCTCTAAATTGGGTATTCAGGAAGAACAATGCTCTGATTCTATTAGATTTTTTGGGAATAATTTGCTTCTGTGATGATCATCACAGCAAAGATTGAGATAAAGAGGGATTATAGGGTTAACAGAGCATTTAAAAACCCACTCGTCTAAGTTTTAAGCCTCTCTCAAAGACCTCTCTCCCTAGCATTACGGCCTCTTAATTAAAAGAGGCCGTATTTTTTTGCTGACAATGCTCAAGAAGCTTATCCTTTAAAGATGCCTTCTTTACGCAAATCTTCCATGGTAGCTTCAATACCAGCACGTAACATATCAACCATGGTATCGACTTCTTCTATGGTGATAATTAGCGGGGGTGAAAAGACGCACATATTGCCTAAAGGGCGCACAAACAATCCCATTTCAGCGCAATGATCATCAATCCGGAAGCCGATATTATCTGCGAGTTCTTCTGAATCATGGCCATCGTCAGTGACGGTACATTCAACACAACCCAACAATCCGATGCCCCGTACATCACCTACGATGGGGATTTCTCGCAATTCTTCAAGGCGAGATTGAAGGTGAGCCCCCACATCGCGGGCATGTTCCAACAGGTTCTCACGCTCCATGATTTCAATGTTTTTGAGGGCCGCCATACACGCCACAGGGTGACCAGAATAGGTAAAGCCATTACTGAAATAACTGTCAGGAACATCATCGCCTTTTAATCGGTCCATGACTTCATCGGAAATAAATACCGCGCCCAGAGGTTGATAGCCGGACGTAATGCCCTTGGCCGTGGTGATCATATCGGGTTTGATGTCAAAAACATCTTCCGACGCAAAGAAATGTCCCAAACGGCCCCAAGCGGTCACAACTTCATCGGAGATATAAAGCATGTCGTATTTGTGACATACATCCAAAATACGTTTGTGATAACCCTTCGGCGGTATGCTAACGCCCCCGGATGCCAGCAGCGGTTCACCAATGAAAGCGGCACATTTATCAGCGCCGACTTCTAAAATTTTATCTTCGAATTCTTTAATTAAGAATTCCAACCAATCAGCTTCATCAACATGATCATGTTTGTGATAGGGTTCTGGATCTGAAACAAAGTGGAAAGTTTCGGTATTCATATCCATGAATTTTTTATCACCGGATTTGCCACAGGCTGACGATGCCAAATATGTTGACCCATGATAGGCAGAATGACGGGAAATAATGTGTTTTTTATCGGGTTTGCCGAGAACATTATTATAGAACATCACAAAACGTAGGGCGCTATCAACAGCCGTTGAGCCAGAATTGGTCAAGAATACATTATTGAGATCACCGGGTGATATCTCAGCGAGTTTACCCGCAAGCAAAGCCGCTGGTTCGTTGCCTTCAGACCAAGGTGAGCAATAAGGCATCTCAAGGGCCTGTTCGCGAATCGCATCGGCCATTTCTGTGCGACCATAGCCAATATTTACGCACCACATACCGCCGGGACCATCCAGATAACGCTTACCGTCTGTATCATAGAGATAAATACCTTCGGCCCGTTTGATGATGGGGCGTTTATTAGTCCCAATTTTCTTCATACCTTCCCAAGGATGGATGAAATGGTTGTCCTTTTCCTGTAGTTGTTCTGTGCCCAGATTAGATAAGATATTCATTTCAAACCTCTTTTAAGTATATAAACGTGAATGTTATTGAAAAGCTCTACTCGATTTTCCAAATTAATTATTTGGAGTATATACTAAGCATACTGGAAGGATAAACCCAGTGATATATCATGTTTGCGATACCCTTTCGGGGTTAGAAGGTGGACTATATTTCTAGTGATTCGATGTAAATAAGTATTATTATACTTGTTTCGGTATTATATTTTATTATCCTAAATATAGGGAACGTTAAATATTGCTGCACTGGATGGTAACAATCCGGGTATTAATTAAAACGCATATGGCCGAGTTTACAGTCGGTACTATTTTGGGAGAAAAAGGATTTCGCTTCTATGGGTAGCCTAACCGCAATGATCATAAAGCGTCTCGCCTTTGGTGTGGTGACGTTGCTTGTGATTTCAATAATTATATCACTTGGTGTGGAAATGTTGCCTGGTGATTTGGCGCAAGCCTTATTGGGACAATCCGCAACAGCAGAGAACCTTGCAGCCTTTCGTAAAGAGCTTGGCTTAGACCTGCCTGTGCATATCCGTTATTTAGAATGGATATCGGGAATTGTTCAAGGTGATCTTGGTAACTCTTTAGCCAGTCATCGCCCCGTTGCTGATTTGATTTCCAAACGATTGAGCAACACACTGTTTTTGGCGTCGGTCTCTGCCGCCGTTGCTATTCCCATTGCGATAATGTTAGGGATGGTTGCGGCACTTTACCGGGAAAGTTTTTTTGATAAATTCATTTCCATGTCCACGCTGAGCATCGTGTCGTTTCCTGAATTTTTTGTGGCCTACATTCTGATTTATTTCTTGGCGGTAAAGTTTCATTGGCTGCCCAGTATTGCCAAAGTCAATTCCCGCATGGATTTTTGGGATCAACTGTATTCCATTTCACTACCCGCGTTGACCATGATCTTGGTTGTTATTGCCCAGATGATGCGTATGACCCGCGCGGCAATTTTAAGCGTGATGGCCAGCCCCTATATTGAAATGGCCAATTTAAAAGGCCTGACCCGGACCAGGGTCATCGTTAAACACGCCTTCCCCAATGCACTTTCCCCGGTCATTAATGTCATCGCCTTAAATCTGGCTTATCTGGTGGTTGGTGTTGTGGTGGTCGAGGTTGTCTTTGTCTATCCGGGACTGGGGCAATTATTGGTGGACTCGGTCTCTAAACGTGACGTTCCGGTGGTGCAAGCCTGCGTGATGATCTTTGCTTCGGCTTATGTCTTGCTGAATTTAACAGCGGATGTTCTGGCGATTGTCTCTAACCCAAAACTAAGACATCCGAAATAAGGGGCGCACAGTTATGAACAATTTCTGGAAATTGATGAGGAGCGCCCCGTTTTCTGCAAAACTGGGCATGATCATCGTTTTATTAAATATATTCGCGGCGATTTTCGCACCCGTCATCGCCCCTTACGCCGAAACGGATGTTATTGGCGATCAGTGGGAAGGTGGATTTTGGGACGATACGGCCCCACAATATGATCCCCCATCCTACCTAGGAACGGACCAGACAGGGCGCGATATGCTAACGCGCTTGATTTATGGCGCGCGCAATACCATTGGCATTGCTTTTTTAACAACATTAATCTCTTTCGCCATTGGCATTACGGGTGGTTTTGTTGCTGCCACCCTGCGAGGCTGGGTTGACCAAGTGCTTAGTCGCACCGTTGATGTGTTCATGGCAATTCCTACATTGATTTTTGCGCTCATGATCTTGTCCGTGACGGGAACATCCATAATGGTCTTGGTCTTTGTTATTGCGGCCCTCGATGCAACGCGGGTTTACCGAATATCGCGCGCCGTCGCCATGGATGTAGAGGTGATGGAATATGTTGAAGTCGCCAAATTACGCGGTGAAGGATTGTGGTGGATTATCTCTCGCGAAATCCTGCCCAATGCCTTGGCCCCACTTGTTGCTGAATTTGGCCTGCGGTTCTGCTTTGTATTTTTGTTTATCGCATCGCTCAGTTTCCTAGGGTTGGGTTTGCAACCTCCCTTAGCCGATTGGGGCAGCATGGTACGGGAAAATGGCGCCCTGATATCTTACGGCGTTGCTATTCCTCTGATCCCCGCGGGGGCGATTGCTTTGTTAACCGTTGGCATAAACTTAGTCGTCGACTGGTTCTTGCATAAGGCTTCCGGCATTCGTGATGTTAAAGAATAAATATTAATTTACAGGATTGAATTACAGGATTGAATTTATGTCCCGATTGTTGACCATAAAAGACCTTAAGATAGAGGGCTATCAGGAAGAAAAGTGGAACGGTATTGTCCACGGAGTCTCATTCGACCTTGATCGCGGCGAGGTCATTGGCTTGATCGGCGAATCGGGGGCGGGGAAATCCACCATTGGCATCGCCGCCATGGGGTACGCTCGACCGGGCTGTCGTATTTGTGGCGGTACCATTGAATTTGATGGCATGGAGCTGACAACAGCCTCCGATGAAGAATTGCGTCAACTACGGGGTGTGCGAATTTCCTATGTGGCGCAAAGTGCGGCGGCCTCTTTCAATCCAGCCCACACCATCATGCAACAGTTTGTTGAAACCCCCATGTTCCACGGTGTTATGGGGTACGCAGAGGCTGAGCAAAAAGCCATCGAACTTTTCCGCGAGCTTGATTTACCGGATCCGGAAAATATCGGCAAACGCTATCCCCATCAGGTATCGGGTGGACAGCTTCAACGGGCCATGGTTGCCATGGCTATGTCGTGCAATCCTGATTTAATCGTCTTTGATGAGCCAACCACGGCGCTGGACGTTACCACGCAAATCGAAGTCTTAGCTTCTATCAAAAAAGCCATCAAACAGCACAATACGGCGGCGATCTACATCACCCATGATTTGGCGGTTGTGGCGCAAATTTCTGACCGCATTATGGTGCTGCGCTATGGCAATAAAGTGGAAGAGGGCGACGTTAAGCAGATCATCAATGATCCGAAAGAAAACTATACCAGCGAATTGCTGGGTGTGCGCAATGTGCGTCATGACACCATGACCCATTCATCGGGCGAAACCGCTATTTTGGAAGTTAAGAACATCACCGCCAGCTATGGCAACGGTATTCGTGTGCTCAATAACGTCAGCACCAAAATCACCAAGGGTATGACCGTTGCTGTGGTGGGAGAATCCGGTTCGGGTAAGTCAACCATGGCCCGGGTCATCACCGGGCTGCTTCCCCCTGAAGAGGGAAAAATTCTATTCCATGGCGTGCCCCTCGCACCGTCCTTTAATGCGCGGTCGCGTGATGTTCTGCAACGTATCCAAATGATCTATCAGATGCCCGACGTGGCGTTAAACCCGCGCCAGAAAATCAAAGACGTCATCGGTCGCTCGGTTGAATTTTACATGGGGCTTCGGGGCGAAGAAAAACGGGCTCGGGTGATCGAGTTGCTTGATAAAATAGAATTGGGCGAAAGCTATATGGATCGCTTTCCGTCTGAATTATCGGGCGGTGAAAAACAGCGGGTGTGTATCGCGCGTGCGCTGGCGGCTGAACCTGAACTGATTGTCTGTGACGAGGTTACCTCCGCACTTGATCAATTGGTTGCCAAGGGTATTCTGACGTTGTTGCAAGATTTACAGAACGAATTAGGTGTATCCTATTTGTTCATTACCCATGATCTCGCCACTGTCAAAGCCATTTCAGATGACATCGTTGTCATGTACCAAGGCGAAGTTGTGGAGCAGGGCGCAAAGGACGATATCCTAACACCGCCGCATCACGACTATACGGATTTGTTGCTATCATCGGTGCCAGAAATGGACCCGGACTGGCTCGAAGGGGTGTTAGAACACCGTAAAGAATTGGAAGCCCGTGGCGTGGTGAATGTGCACACCTAAATGTGCATACCTAAACGTGATTAGGTGATCTCACCAATTAACAGTCCAAAATAACCAATACGTTGGAAGCCCAGCGATTGGTATACCCCTTGGGCCGCGATATTGTCTTGACCCGTAAATAAAATGATCTGATCTAGTTTGTGATGGTGCCGCGCGTCATGGATTTGTTGTTGCACACAAAGTTTTGAGAGACCCCGACGGCGTAAGTGTGGAGGTGTATACACACCGCCTATCTGCGCGATGTTTTTAAACCGGGTATTAAAAGATGATGTGGATACCAAATGCTCGTTCTCGAATAACCCCCAGATATATTTTTGGCTGATTTGTTCCAGGTACATTTGTTTTTGTTGCTCGGTATCAGCTTGATCCAGTAGACCCATTTCCTGAATATAGGCTCTATCGAGTTGATCCCATTGGGTGTAATCCTGTTCCCCTAAAAATCGAGCTGTAAATTGTGAACTGAGATCAGGTGATGATAGATCATTGTTTAAATCCAGTTTAAAGAGAGCCTCTTTTGAATAAAATTTAGTCAGCAGTTTTTCATTGTGATGACGTAAATAATCCCATAATGGACCGGCCACATCAAAGGGCCCAAGCACGCCGCTCGGGGGGATGGGCTCTTTTAAACAATCCTCATAAATAATGGGGGAATAGTCAGCCTTGCGGTCGCTTTGTATCAGCACATTACCCCGTCGGGTTAAGCACCAAACCGCGCGAACCCTATGGCCGTCTAACAAGTATTTAAAATTACCCGAATTCAAATGATCGGTTAAAACCGGACCATAATTCACATAATTGCCGAGCAAAAACAGCGAGCTTTCTTTGTATCTTTCCAGCAAAGAAAACGCCTTGGTCTTATTGGTATCTGTTACAGCTTTAATGTCCATGTTTGTTCTTTAAATTAATCAGCGGTTTATCTCTCTATCAATAAATGTAGTTTATAAAAGCTACCACCAAATATTTTTGACAATTGAAAATTACCGCAATACGTTATTTTATTACTTTATTACTTTATTCATCAACGATTGAAATCGAGATCACCAATGCAGCCAAGCACCACACAAAATTATTACGATCCCGTTGAGGGGGGTGAGAGCGTCTACACCGTTGCCGCTTCGGCTATGAAATTTGGCGTTGGGGCGCTGGGCGAAATCGGTGCGGATGTCATAAACTTTGGTATGAAACGGGTCGCCCTGTTTACCGACCCCAATATTGCCAAAACACCCTCTACGGGGATTATTATGGACGCGTTACGCGCGGTAAATATTGACGCGGTGCTCTATGATCAATGCCATGTAGAACCCACGGATATTTCAATCGAGCATGCGACCCAATTTGTCATCGATGGCAAGTTTGATGGTTTTGTCTCGCTCGGCGGCGGGTCGGTAATGGATACGGCGAAGGCTGCCAACTTATTCAGTAGCCACCCGGCTGACGTTCTGGCCTATGTAAACGCCCCCATTGGGGACGGACAAGCCATTCCGGGGGCCCTCAAACCGCATATCGCCTGTCCCACCACCTGTGGCACGGGTAGCGAGACCACAGGGATCATCGTTTTTGATATCACCCGTGTGGGTGTTAAAACGGGCATCGCCTCGGCCCTTTTAAAGCCCTCCATGGCGGTGATTGATCCGACAACCACCTATACGTTGCCCGCGGGTGTTGTGGCCTCTACGGGCTTTGATGTTTTGACACACGCCATTGAGAGTTATACCGCACGGCCCTTTACCTCGCGACCCCGCAGCACCAACCCGGCGGCGCGACCGCCTTACCAAGGGGCCAACCCGTATTGTGATATCGGGTCCTTAGAGGCCATCCGTATTGGCGGCGCACATTTATTATCCGGTATTGAGGGCGATAAGGAATCCCGTAATCAATTGATGTTTGCGGCCACGCTGGCGGGGATGGCCTTTGGCAGTTCGGGCGTCCACATCCCCCACGCGCTATCTTATTCTATCGCCACCCACGGCCATCATTATGTGGCGAGCGGCTACGAGAGCGCCGAACCCATGGTGCCGCACGGCATCGCGGTGGTGATGACGGCCCCGGCGGTCTTTCGCCAGACAGGCATTGTTTCGCCGGAACGCCACCTGCGTGTGGCCGAGGCTTTGGGGGCTGATATATCTGGGGCAGGGTTTAATGATGCGGGGGCTATTTTGGCCGCCTACATGACGGACTTAATGAAAGCCGCCAAGCTGGATAATGGTCTGTCCGGACTGGGGATTAAGGCAAGTGAGATCTCTGAGATGGCCAAAAGCGGCTTCACCCAAAAACGCCCCCTGGCACAAGCCCCTGTGGACGTTACCGAAAAATTACTGGTGACAATCTATGAGGATTCCATGACGCTTTGGTGAGCTTTGTAATAAACCTTAAAACAAAGAATTATTTGGAAATCTCAACTTGAAAATCAAGATAGCTCTGATACAGAGTTTCACTTAACCGCCCGTCCTCATAGGCCACTTCGAATACTTCTAAGGGGTTATCAACCTTCGCCATATATTCCATAAACCCATCACGCCCCAACTCGGTTCTTAAATTTATTGTCATATTTTGAATTTGCATTTTTTAAGCTCCTGTTTACTTCGGTACAGAAAAAATATGCGGCAGACATTGAAATATGGTTAAGGAAAGGTTCTCATGGAAAATTTGAGGGATGGTTATTTCAGGGCCGGGAGGGTGAAGTAAAAAGTGCTGCCAAATCCGACTCCGCTATCAAGACTGATTGTGCCTTTGTGGTGTTCTACAATTGTTTTGGCGATGTTGAGGCCAAGTCCCGTACCCCCTGAATTCCGGCTATCAGATGCATCGATTTGGGTGAACATTTCAAAAATGTTCTCGCGGAACGCCTCTGGAATGCCTTTTCCATTATCTTTCACCGCGACCTTCACGTTATCATTTTCCCGTGTTACAGAAATCTCGACTTGCTCTCCTTGCGGGGAAAATTTAGCGGCATTTGACATTAGATTAGAGAGAACCTGCATCAGGCGATCGCGATCCCCAAGGACGAACGCTGTTTCTTCGCCCCTCGTTTTGAGGAAGGTAATATTATTTTCAACCGCATACCCTTCATTGGCTTCAATTGCCCCTTCGACCAACAAGACGATATCCATAGGTTCCATGCGAAATTCCACAACCTCGGACTTGATCTTCTCTATATCCAGAATATCGTTGATTAATAAATTCAGCCGTTCACTGTTGCTGTAGGCGATATCAAACATTGATTGCATTTTTTCTGGTAAATCGCCGACGGTGCCCGACTTGATAAGCCCCAGACTTCCTTTGATCGACGTTAGGGGTGTGCGAAGTTCGTGACTGACGATCGAGATAAACTCATGCTTTATATTCTCCGCCCGTTCACGATCCACAATTTCTTTGTTTAATTGGTCATTTATTTTCTGGAGATCGTGCGTTCGCGTTTCAACCAGATCCGATATCCCCTGTACACCGGGAATCCATTTGTACAGACCAATGGCAAGAAAAAAGAAGCCCCCTAAAAATCCTACAAATTTTTCCAAGAATGCTTCGGTATTAGTATCACCAATAACGATGAACCTGTTTAGGTTTTCAAAATTGTCACTAATGTCCAGAAGGCTACCAAATAATAAAAGTCCAAACCCGAGGAGGATATAGTTCCAACCCTTTCTGAGCTGTCCAAATCGCTGGCGACCAGAATTCCACAAGAACAATAGAATTCCTAATAAAACGATTGCTCGAACGGTCTCAAGTAGGATATCTGTCACAGTCTGATTACTTTCAATTAATGGTAGGTAACCGATCTTATTGTTGGGCCGTTCTGTTGGATGGGAATGTGATGGTGACCGAGGTCCCTTTTCCAACTTCACTTTCGATCTTCAAGTTTCCACCGTGAAGTTGAATTAAAGAATTACATATTGGTAATCCAAGACCCGTACCGCCTTGGTCACGTATGAAGCTTTCACCCACCTGCCCGAACGGTAATAAAATTTTTGAGATATCGTCGGCAGCAACACCGATTCCTGTATCGTTGACGATAATTTCTATACAGGCATCATCCTTCAGATTTGCGTTGATTGTAACCTGTCCATGAGGTGGCGTGAACTTAACTGCATTAGAGAGCAGGTTGATTATGATTTGCTTTACTTGGCGGACATCTGCAATCACGGCTGGAAGACTGTCTTGAATATTGATATTAACATTAATATTTGAATTTAGTAGGCGTTCCTTTAGCATGGCAATGCAGCTATTGATGGCCTTCTCAATATCTACTTCTGTGTCTTCCACAGTTGCTTCACCGGCCTCGATCTTAGAGATGTCAAGGATGTCACCGATGATCTCCATCAAGTGGGTTCCTGCTTCATTAATAGAATTTAAAGCTTCCCGATTCTTTGCATCGCCAAGCGAACCATAGGTTTCATACTTTAGCATTTCTGAGAACCCGATAATGGCATTCAACGGAGTCCGTAACTCATGACTCATGTTTGCTAGAAACTCTGACTTAGCCCGGTTCGCCAGTTCAGCTTCCTCTTTAGAAACGATGATCATTTCTTCTGCTCGTAGGCTCTCTGTAATATTCTCTATGGAGGACCAAATTAGCCGTTCGCCATCGTGCTCAATGATCCGGCCTGAAAGCCGAACGGGTATTAAGCGTCCATCTCTATGCGTGTATTCCTTCACGTAGGGGCCGTATTGCCCCGTCTTTTCTAGGCTATCGAGTTGTTTCTGTTCCTGAGCGGCATATTCCTTTGGGGTGACCTGCCAATAGTCCAGATTAAGGGCTTCATCTACTGTTACGCCTATGATCTGCGCACAGGCTGAATTCATATCGACAAAAGTACCATCCATTTTGCATAACACCAATCCTATCGAGGATGTTTCAAATAGGTTCCGATTGTAATCTTTGGCTTTGGCTAATTCATAAAATGGACTTTTTAGATTAGAGATAATAATCGCTTGAAAAACAAGCCAAAAGGAAAAAAGCTTGAATATATGACCGGCTAGATTTGAAAGGCCGTGAACACTAATATAAAACGTAAATGCGAGTTCCGCACATATTGTGAGAACAATAGCAACAGCGATTAAGGTTTTTTCTCTTGTCGGGATGTGGTGTCCGTATCGGAGCAAGGAGATGATCGCTAGAATTAATACGGAAATAATTATGTATTCGCTATAGATCTTAAAATTCGTAAGACCTTTACCTTCAACAAATCCTGTGGGAAAGTATCCGGAGAAGACTAAAGTTATTAGCCCAATAGTAATAATCCCAAAAATAATGAATAACAGGTTTCCATTTTGCTTTTTTGCAGCAGCAAAAGGGGAAATTAGTAATATCAAAGCTTCTAAGTAACGGGTGCTAATCCAGAACTGAACTGAATAATTACCGCTTCCTTCGACAAAGACATTCATCCCCTTGTAGGTGAGCGTATGCATCAGATCGAGCGAGCCAATCCAGAAATAACCACAGGCAAGGAAAAGAAGAAAATTGTTTTTATTGATCGTGCGGGTGGACCAAGCCAGAGCGAACATAATGAAGGAGATCACAATAGCAAAAAGCTCGGCTAGGGTGTGAAAAGCCAGAAAGTCAAACTCTGCAACAATAATCAAGAAAATTGATATGACGGTTGGAGGTGTCCACAATTGCCAGTTTTTTAGTGGTCTAATCCATTGATTTTGCACAAACAATCCCATCCTCAATGCTTTTCAATCAAGTTTTCCAATCAACAAAAACATAATTACCCATAACGACAGGTTTTCACATATGATCATCATTGTCACCGTTAATACTAACAGATGCAAGCTGAGACTGATTATAGAAAACCGACCAAAAATACTTCTTTAGCATTTCTATTTCTGACTATCAGAGGATGAGATTAAGAAGCTCAGATGATGTCTGCTTTAGGGTGATAAGCAGGCATCATTGAGGAGCATTTCTGTTACATCTAGAAAAACTCAAAGCGGGATTTGTTGATTTACGCCGCTTATGACGGCCTCCTTACCTTCGTTGGTGCCTGTCATACAGTCAAATGATCAGCGGCGTTGAAATAGGGTAGGTTATCATAGGAAGAACAACCGAGCATGGCGAGCCGTTCGGAAATTTTTATCGCTTTTTGGTATTTACGTTCATTCTCAGCCGGTGTGTGCGTATGGAACGCGGTGCCACAAAGTGAAATTCCATAATTGGCTTGCATGCCCCGAATTTGTTTGCCTGCGAGCATGCCATCGGCGATGAGCGATAGTTCGAAATCTTGTTGTTTTTTAATCCAGAATTTATTCTCTACGAGATAAGTACGAATCTTCGTTTCCGTGGCTAAGGCCATGTCCCAATATTCAGATTCTGATTTTGTGTCATCACCCGAAACTTCGGCGAAGGCCATACAGAACGTGAGAAATATTTTCTCTTTGTCGGTTGCTGATCGCCACGCCGTACCGCCCAGACTTTCCCAAATAGACAGGTTCATCTCACCATAAACCTTTGGTGCCCGTTCAAAGAACAGCCTGTGCAAGCCGCCCTCATTCAAGGAGGTGTCGAGTTTCTGTTCTTTATAGATATCGGTCGCCGCGTAAGTGCCACAGACAGGACAGGTGTCGTTTTCATTGGCGTCTTTTTTATAAATGTGCGAGCAGCGTGTTTTATTTGCTAATACATTCTTACACAGCAAATAGGTATCGTGAACCTCCTCGCCGTCTTGTTGTTTGCCGATCCAATTGAAACGGTTCATGTATTTCATATGGGAACGTCGTGTGCTCCATAGGCTCCATTCTAATTTTTCCACCGGACCGAATGTGCTCCAGTTAGAGCTAACATCGATGACAACGCATTTATCCTTGCCGGGCGCCGAACGCAATCCACGACCCACGGATTGACCCCATAACACCTTTGACAAGGTAGGACGAAGGTGCACGATGATGTTGCAGTGGGGGTTGTCCCAGCCTTCTGCGAGCACACCCACCGACACCATGGCTTCAATCTCGCCACTTTCGTGACGGGCCAAAAGCTGCATACGTTCCTTGATTGGTGTGCTGGCGGTGATGAGCGTCGCCTTGACGCCTAATTCTTGGACTTTTTGCAAGGTTGCTTCCGCGACGCTGATATCGGCGCAGAACCAAGCCGAGATAGGTTTACCAGAAACCGTTAAACGTTCTTCGCTATAGCTCCAGGTGGCATAGTCGATCATCGATGATTTAATGATGGCGGGGGCCAGTTTTGTAACCGGAAAGTCACCAGAACTGATATCGATGTTTTTTAAGTCCAGATCATGCACAAAATGCGGACGGTAGATCGGTTGTACCAAAACACCTTCTTCAATTAAGTCCTCGATATTGGCGCAATCGATGATGGTGTCGAAGGCAAGGTTAAGCTGGTCACGCTGATCGTTCGTAATGCGTTCAGGTGAAGCCGTCAACCCGATGAAGTGTGCTTCGGGTTTACCATGTTCATTAAAACAATCAATGATCCGTTTATAGGCTGTTCCATTTGGCGACACGCGGTGCGCTTCGTCAACAATGATGAGGTCGGCCTTGGATATGGCATCGGCTAACATCTCTTTGGCACGCATATTGGTCGAAAGCAGAATGTCGTAACCTTCAAATGCAGGCCCGGTATCGGACGCCGCTAACTTGCGAACACTATGCTTTCGGCTCAAGGCCTGCTCGAGTTGCTCTAACAGCACAAGCCGGTGGCACAGCACGATAATCTTCTGATCTTTATAGAATCGCTCAACGATCTCGCTTGCGAGCACGGTCTTGCCGGCGCCGGTTGGCGCTTTCAGGATAAATTTACGGTGTTGGCGAATGATCGACGGAAAGCTGTCGACGATTTTTTGTTGCCAATTTCTAAGATGCATTGAAAGCCTATATCAAGGAATGGATGACCGTATCCTCTGAAAAGGAAGTACGGTAAATGAGCGTGATCTGGGGGCAAACCTTACGTCGCCTCCAACGAGATAAAATACAAACGCGCACCTTATACATATAAACACCTTTGATCCACAACGTTTTTTAACAACCACCATTCTCACACAGATACCGATGTCCACTCTTGCCTGTATGAGAGCTCACTTATCTCCCCCATAATGGATATTTCAGTCGGTTGCTTTCTCCACTGCAGGGACAGCCTTAATTGTAATTTGGCCTCTTTCGTGTTACACTGGCATTTACGGGTTTTCGTCTTATAGCCCCTGAGGGGCGACCAGAACCAGCATCCACCATGATTTTAACCAATTTAAAATCCGGAGGGCACGTAAGTAAATGCCAATACAAAAAAGCCAAATATTTTCGTACCTCAGAGCGGCAGCGGCATTGACAGCGACGCTCGTTCTTATGTCAATAACGACTGACTTTCCAGGGCCCGCTAAAGGTGGCGGTACAGGTTGGTGCAGCGATTATGAAGGTAATAATTTCCCTTGTTCTGATACCCCGACCACGGGTGGCGGGACTGATTATGGATATGGTGGCGGTGGTTGTGCGGCCTATGACACCTCAGATTACAACAGTGGTTATAACGACGGACCTACCTATGTGGGCGAATACCATCCGGAACATTCAAATGTGGTGTGGAACGGCGAGAACTGGATACCCGCAGACGGCTACGAGTGGATCTCAGATGATCCTTATGATTATAGTGTCCAGCCGCTTTATGGCACCTCTCATCCCACCTATTCCAATGTCGTGTGGGATGGCGATGGCTGGGTACCGAGCAGCGGGTACGAGTGGGCAACTGATGATACCTATGATTATACCGTACAGCGCATTTATGGCTCAGCGCATCCCGAACATCCCAACGTAGAGTGGCAGGATGATGGCTGGTATCCAATGGACGGCTATACTTGGGCATCGGATGATCAGGACGACTATAGCGTGGTCTCAACCGCGCCCAGCTATGGCGACACGCATCCCTATGAGGCCAATGTTTGGTGGAATGGTAGTAAATGGGAACCCGCCGAAGGTTACACATGGGCCACTGACGATCCCGCTGACTATTCTGTGGTTGAAGCCGGCCCGGACATCGGTGACACCCATCCGGACTCAGAAAACGTTTACTGGACAGGTGATAGCTGGATACCCTTAGAAGGCTTCGTCTGGCTGAACGATGCATCCGGTGATTACCGCGTTGTCCCGGCTGAGAAGTCTGTCATTGTGCCATCCGATACTGTGACTTCCGATACTGTGCCATCTGAGGAACTTGTCAATGCTGTACCATTGTTGAGGCAATCAACCTCACAACTGGCCTCCCTTCAAATTAATGAAGTTCCTTCGCCTTCGGGATATAAAAGTGCGTCCGAACGGCGTGTCCAGCTTGAGGCACTGAGTGATCAACATCTGGAAGATCAACTGGCGCATATTAAACAGACGATGGTGGCCATGGGTGAGGACTTTCGTGCTGATTCAGCCGCCTTGCAGGCATGGTATGAAGACAGTCGGCAAGCAGAGGAGGATGCCCTCAAAGCAAGTTTTACTTTACTGATGGGGGTCGCGCTCGACGAGAAGTTTGACGGGGTCTGGAAAAATTTACCAAAAATGAAAACTCTCGCCAAAAATGGCATGCGGATCATCAGTTTTGAAGGTCCGGTACGAAAGCTTTCTGAAGATGTTTTGAACCCTGATGCCAACCGTGAGATGCTTGCCGCCTATATGGGGGAATTAACAGGGCAACTGCATGATTTCGATGCGGAACTGGTCTCCACGGCAGGGGCCAGAACGGTTGGTCTGGCAAGCTTCTTCATTGATTATACCTATCAGGCCGCCAAGTGGTCAGTCTCGCGTGATCAAATCCTTATGATTACCAATAATCTCGATAAACCCAATGGTAAGCTAGAAGCACAAAAGTCGCTCAGCAGGCTGCAGGAAGACCTGTATGAGGAACGCGCCCGGCGCCAGGGTGGTGGTTGATGCAGACATCGCTGTTTTAACGCGCCGGTGGTTTGGTATAGCCGCTTATGGCGATAAGCGGAAGTAGACAACATACTCAAAAAAGGCTGCTTTGGGGGCATAGCAGCCTCTGTTTTAACCCTGTGTCTGAAATGCTTTATTGACTTAAGTCAAGGCACCTTTTGACCCCTCTTGTTATCATGTACCCGTATAAAAAATATGGGACAAATATAGAAATTGGATTCACATAATCGTGTCAATCCGATGCAATAGTGTTGGAGAGGGATTCTAAAAATATGCCTAGTTTAACAGAGATTGAGGGCATCGGCCCTACATTGGCCGCAGCTTGTGTGAAGAATAATTTTCGTACTATCGCAAAGATTGCGGCCACGAAGCCCATTGAATTATCAACAGTGCCTGGCATCAGTGTAAAAAGCGCGAGTCAAATCATTGACTCCGCTAAGTCGCTGTTGCCCGAACCGCGCATTCTAACAGCCATGACCAAGAAGAAGCAACGAGCTGTAGCTCCAGTAAAAACCGGAACAAAGACCACCGCTATTCAGGTGTCCAAAAAATCATCAGATAAGGAGAAAAAAATGTCTGCTAAAGAAGTAAAGCAAAAGGTTAAAAAACTGAAAAAGAAAATCAAAAATCTCAAGGCAGAGAAGAAAAAAATTCTCGCTATAGAGAGCAAGAAATCTAAAAAGAAAAAGGCAAAAAAATCGAGCAAGAAAAAGTAACATTCTAACTACGCACAATGCGCCTTTGCTATCGGTGAATGTTCGCTGGTGTGTTGGGAAGGCATAAACCGGCTGTCAGAGCATCGATGATAAGCGCAGGCTCACATGATCATATTGTGAATACCCGTAGCTTCGATCACTTAGAAGCTCATTGGGAAGTGAGCGAGGGAAAGAATTGTTAGTTGATGCGATAATACCAAATGGAGAGATACGTGATGGAGATGGAGAATAAATCAACCGGCGTTGACGCGCGCAAGAAGTCGACGCCTAAGCGTGGCCTTAAGACGGCGAAAAAAGGCAAAAAAAAACCAACTAAAGTATCTGCAACGAAACAACGTAACAGCACGAAACCCTCCGTGGAGGAGCACAAGAGCCACGCCCTTATTCGACATCAACTTCTGGAAAAAAAGGGGCGGTCTGCGCCATTGCCTGATAATTACCCCTACAAAAAACGAATGGCACGCGCAAAGTATGAAATTCGCAAGCAAGAGCTACAGATTGAGTTGTTAAAGGTTCAGAACTGGGTAAAGGATACGGGGCAACGAATTCTGTGCATCTTCGAGGGGCGTGACGCGGCAGGTAAGGGTGGAACTATTAAGCGGTTTACCGAACATTTAAATCCACGTGGTTCCCGTGTGGTTGCATTGGAAAAACCATCAGAAGAGGAACGCGGCCAATGGTATTTCCAACGTTATGCAAAACAGCTCCCGACCAAAGGCGAGATCGTTTTCTTTGATCGATCATGGTATAATCGAGCAGGCGTGGAACGGGTCATGGGGTTTTGTTCGCCTGCGGAATATATGGAGTTCATGCGTCAGGTTCCTGAGTTTGAGCGAATGCTCGTAAGAAGTGGTATCCATGTGTTCAAGTTCTGGTTCTCAGTAAGTCGCGAGGAACAGTTGCGACGGTTTCAGGCGCGTCAAAATGACCCACTTAAGCACTGGAAACTAAGCCCTATTGATCTTGAATCATTAAACTTGTGGGATGATTATTCAGAAGCCAAGGAGGCCATGTTTTTCAACACACACACAGCCGACTGCCCGTGGACAGTTGTTCGTTCTGACGACAAAAAACGCGCGCGATTAAACTGCATGCGGTATTTTCTCTCAAACCTAAATTATCCAGAAGTAGATCTAGAAGTCTCGCTTCATCCAGATTCGAGAATTGTGGGGCCCGCTGATACTTTTTATGAAACATTAGACGATTATGATCCCAGCATGCAAATTCGAGATTAGGATGAAATACAAGGTTGCTTGATCAGCCTTAAGACGAAAAAAGGCGTTCCTTTAGGATTTGAAGTAAGGAGCGACCGCCATGGGGCAATTCTAATTTAACCACCGTGTTCTGTGCGTTGGGTATGATCACCTGTTGGTTGAAGACTTTTCGAACTGGCTTATGGTAGGCGGTTAACATATCCAAACTGTCAATTTCATGGTCGCTGAATAGTCGAACCTCCGTATGTTCCGTGCTCAACATAATATCGGAACAAGTACCGTTGAATGTGCATAAATAGGCAAGGACAATGACGTTACGCTTCGTGTCTTGCAGTCGGCGAAGGTTACACTCGATTAGGGGGCCGACGTTTACATCAAGGCCAGTTTCTTCCAATACCTCACGCGCTAGACAGATTTCAATTTCCTCGCCAACGTCCAACCGACCACCGGGTAAATCCCATTTTCTTGTGTGCTTACGCAACAATATCACCTTGCCGTTCACGAGTATGACAGCTTTTGCCGTAATTCTGAACAATTCTGATATTTCCACCGCACGCGTCCTGATATTGGTACAATTCCTTTGGTCGAATTGTAGACGACAAAATGGGATTAGTCTGATTTGTTTTAATAGAAGACAAATATATCAATCTGCAAGCATGTCTCCTTCTGGCTATAAACGGTTGCCTGTGACACGCCAAATAATGGCCGCTTTCACGAAAAAAGCGGACCCCATAATTGCTTTTAGTTAACGATTCGTCGGTTCGAATTCATAAATATTATCGGCAGTAGAAACCTATTATAGGGGAAGTGGTGGTCTGAGGGGACTGAATGAGAAAGCATGATGCCCCCTCCCTGAGAAGGGAGCCTCAATGCAATGGAAGGGCATATTATTCAGCCTTTTTCTTGCGGTACTCGCTGTGACAGCTTTTGCAAGATTTAGCGATCTTCGAAAATCCAATTTTAAGGCTTTGCGCATCATTGCTGGAAGCGTTGGTAAGAGCATGGGCATCAATTTGAAGTTGGGTGGCTATAGACTTAAATCGATCCCAATCTGTCCAAATATTGGATAGGGCTTCACTGGGGGCATGGTTCATTCCTTCAGGGAACATTTCCGGCATTTGAGTTGCCCCCATTTTCAGCGTTTCAGCGTAGCCGATGACCGCTTCATCGGTTAACTCGGCTTGCCCTTTAACCATGGCGGCAAGACCCTTCATGGCTTTGCCCAAAGACTCCATCGACGCCATGCGTTCTTTGAGGATACCTGTCGCGCCTTCATGTGCAGAACTAGTAGAGGTAATAGAAAAAGCGCCTAATCCAAGACATACTGCTAAGGTAAATCCTATTTTGGGGGTTTTACGCATATTCATATTTTCTTTCTTCTGGTTGTGGATCTAAATTATGCCGAGTCGAGCCATTTACTTAGACGCAAGAAGGCACCGCATTGCAAGTATAATACGGCGCATAACCCTTACTGCCAAAATGGAAAAGATGACATTATATTGGGCGGTACTCTCGTGACATAACGACTTTCCTCTGATAGCGTACGGAGCTGTTATCCAACGTCTCAGTGAAGTTTTTTTTAACGCCCGATTTTTCAACCCCGATTTTTCAACCCCTTTATGGATGCCTGCAACCGATGATCACGCCGAAACCAATCGTATACCATATCCCTGTCTGCCCGTTTTCACAGCGTCTCGAAATCATGCTCGCCTTGAAGGGACTTGATAGTGCTATTGAATTCCGTGTTGTCGACATCACCCAGCCGCGTGACCCGGCGCTCTTGGAACTGTCTCGGGGCTCAACCGCCCTACCGATCTTGCAAACGGATCAAGGGGTGTTGAAGGAAAGTCTTGTCATTCTGCGTTATCTTGATGAGCTATTTCCTGATCTATTAATTGCGCAAACCGATCCTTATCGGAGAGCCGTTGAAAATATGTTGATCGCGCGCGAAGGTGATTTCACCACGACAGGCTACCGCTATGTAATGAATCGCGATCCAGATAAAATGGACGAATTTTACGCCGCAATGCTCGCCCAATATGCTTGGTTTGAAGATTTTCTCACCTGGCAGAACCCGGATGGCGTATTCCTTTTCCCCCATTTCGGTTTGGCGGAAGCGGTTTTCACCCCGATGTTCGTTCGCTTCTGGTTTCTCGAATATTTTGATAACTTCGAATTACCGGATGAAGGCTTCGAGCGCGTACGACGCTGGCGTGATGCTTGCTTGGCCCATCCAGCGGCCCAACAGGTGAGCCGTGAGGAGGTCGTAAAATCCTATTACGACTATGCGCTGGGCGTTGGAAACGGGGCCTTGCCGCCAGAACGGCGTATATCGAGTTTCGCCTTTAAGCCCCACTGGTCAAAACGACCTTGGCCGCCGCGCGACAAGTTTGCCGTTACCACAGATGCCGACCTCGGTCTTGATGAGGACTGATGCACTCGCTGACTGTCTAATTTTATTAACCCTTAAAAGCACGTTACCGTTAGAAAATTAACGATCGAGGGTTGTTTTTTATAAAATCATTCCCGTAGAGTGTTTCTCAGAAATATTTTCGGACAAGAGTGCAAAATAGGAGATGGCACAAGGTTATGTATTATTTATCTGCCGATGTTGGGGGGACGTTTACGGACCTTGTTTTAATCGATACAGAGGCCGGTCGCGCCCATGTTGACAAAGTCCCCTCAGCGGAGCGTGGCTCAGCGGCTTCAATTGTTAAGGGCTTAGATAGGATTGTCCATAAAGCAGGGCTTCAGCGTTCTGATGTGGATTTATTTGTCCACGGTTTTACGGTCGGCACCAATGCCTTTCTGATGCGAAACGGCGCTCGGGTGGTGATGGTTTTAACCAAAGGTTTTCGCGATGTTCTTGAAATAGGCAACCAACTTCGCCCTGAATTATACTCGCTGCAACAAAACAAACCTGCCCCCGTTGTACCGCGTTCCCGCATATTGGAAATTGATGAACGCATAGACTTTTTTGGTTCTGTTGTTCAGCCGTTATCTGATCCAAACATTGCACAAATTCTTGAGGATATCGCAGCCCTAAACCCTGAGGCGATCTCCGTTTGTCTGAACTTTTCATTTGTAAATGACGCGCATGAACGCAAATTGGGTGCGGCTTTGCGCAAAACCTTTAAGGATATACCTGTCTATCTATCCTGTGACGTGAACCCCGAAATTGAAGAATACCCCCGGACCAATACGACAGCCATAGCCGGCTATGTTGGCCCGATTATTGACACGTATATTCGCCACCTTGAAAAAGATTTGAACGAAAACGGTGTAACGGCTCCCTTAAGGTTAATGCGAAGTGATGGTGGCATGTCGACCCCTAGGGCGGCCCGCACAAACCCAGCGACCATGATGTTATCCGGTCCAGCCGGAGGCGTCATTGCCAGTGAATATCTGGGCAGAAGATTGGAAGCTGAAAATCTCGTGACTTTTGACATGGGGGGAACGTCCGCTGATTTTTCAGCCATTGTCGAAGGCAATCCGAAGAAAGTGACCAGCCGATCTGTCGACGGACAACCCTTGCGTTTGCCGACACTGGATATTGAAACCATTTCAGCAGGCGGTGGTTCCGTTGGCTGGATTGATCGCGGTGGTGCTATCCGTGTTGGTCCCCATTCCGCAGGATCTGTTCCGGGTCCAGCGTGTTACGGCAAAGGTGGTAGGGAGGCGACCATAACAGACGCTTCCGTCGTGCTTGGCATGTTAGCACCTGAAGATTACCTGGGGGGTGAAGTTGCCATTGATCCAGCACTCGCCCGTAAAGCTGTGCTGGAACAGGTCGCAGAACCACTGGGTTTGTCTGTCGAAGAAGCTGCCCTTGGCATAATCTATGTTGCTAATGCCAAAATGAACCAAGCGATCAGAACACTTTCTGTCGAACGCGGGTTGGATATTCGGCGCTTTTCTTTATTGGCTTTCGGGGGGGCTGGCCCCTTATATTCTTCATACTTGATGCGAGATCTGGGAATGAGTGACGTCATCGTGCCCCGTCACCCCGGCGTCTTTGCGGCAGAAGGTTTGTTGCTCAGCGACATCCGTCACACCTCTCAAAAACCCTATCGTCGAGCACTGGACAGCATTAATCCAAGTGAAATTGCTGGCGTGCTAGATGAGATTATCAATGAACTTGATCAGGAATTGGAAGCCGATGGCGTGCCCCATGACAAGCGGCATTTCCACTGCAGTGTAGATCTGCGTTATGTGGGACAATTTCACGAGATTGATATTCCAATCGCCACGCCGGGGGAAACCGGTTGGTGGGATGCAAGCAAAACGTACGCAGATTTTGTAAAAGTCCACGACACACTTTTCGGGCACGCCGATGAAGACGAGCCACTTGAATTGATAAACTTGCGGGTTGAGGCTCAAGGATGCATCGACAAGCCCGCGGCGGTCACCACCGGAGAAATCAACCCCTATCAGCCGGAAGCTTATGGCACTCGGCTTGTCTACATTGAAAAAGGGGGGGATTGGCAGATGGGCGATTTGTATCGCCGAGAAGACCTGCGCCCCGGTGCCAACTTCGCCGGACCTGCCATTGTTACGCAAGTGGATTCAACTGTTCTGATCTTACCGGGTCAAAGGGCTTATGTTGTCAAAGATAATGTCATCCGGATCTACGAAATTGAAGGAGGTGTATCGTGAGTATTGACCCAATCAGTCGGGATATTTTTCAACACGAGTTGATCGGCATTGCCGAAGAAATGTCCGTATCCCTGCGGCATTCTGCTTTTTCGTCCATCATATGGGACATGTATGATTATGCCTGTGGACTGTTGTTGCCCAACGGAGACATGATCTCTCAGGCGCAAACCATCCCGGCACAGCTCGGGGTCATGCCAACGGCTGTACACTATATGTTTAAAGAATTTCCGCTTGAAACTTGGGCAGACGGTGACATCATTATCTGTAATGATCCCTACCGTGGTTGCACCCATACGCCTGACATTTGCCTGTTCAGCCCAATCTATGTTGATGGTGAAATCATTGCGATCTCTTCAACCATTGCCCATCATATTGACGTGGGTGGCAAGGTGCCGGGTACAGAGGCTGCAGATAATAAAGAAATTTATGAAGAAGGTCTTGTTCTGCCGCCCGTCAAATTGATGGAGGCAGGTAAACCGGTTAAGGCGATTTTTGATATCATTGCCAACAACGTTCGCGATCCAAAAGCCAGCGCCGGAGATTTACGCGCCCAGATCGCGGGGTGTCGAACGGGCGAACGGCGGGTTCGGGATTTATGTCAGCGTTATGGCGTAAACGGTTTTAAGGAACTGGCATCGGCGTGTCTTGATTATACAGAAACCTATATTCGGCGATCTATTGCGAACTTGGAAGGACAGACAACACAGGCCGTTGTTCTGATCGAAGATGAAGTGGCATCGGAGGAACCGCTCCGTCTTCAGCTAAAGGCATGGATTGAAAATGGCATTCTCGTTCTGGATTTTGACGGTACAAGTTTGCAACGCGCCAATGGTTTGAATTGCCCTATTTCCTCTACCATTTCAATGGTGCACTTTGGCATCAAGGCGATTTTTGCTCCGGACCTGCCGCAGAACTCTGGCATTAATCGGCCGCTTGATGTTCGTGTGCCGGAAGGCTGTACACTATCCCCCGTGCATCCGGCTGCGGTATCGGCGCGCCATATCACAGAGAACGCCGTTTCTGATCTTGTCATTAAAACACTTTCGCCCCTCTCACCTGAGACCGCTTCAGGGGGCGCCCATTCCTCCTTCCCGACATTTGTATCGGGTGGCTTCGATGATCGTAGCGGCAGACTGGAAACAGGAGAAGCGGCACAGTATACAATGATTTCAGATATGATTGGTGGTGGTATGGGGGGCTATAATGGGAACGACGGCATGAATGCCATCGACACCCATGGCGGGAACTGTCAATTATTATCAGCCGAAATCATGGAAGCCATGTCCCCCGTTAGGGTCGTCCGATCAGAATTGGTCCCTTCTTCGGGCGGGCCGGGAAAATATCGTGGCGGGCTTGCTGTGCGCCGCGATTATGAAATCCTCTCTTCAACGGCAATTGTCTCCGGATACTTACAGCAATCCACGGACGAAACCGCCAGTTGGGGCTTTAACGACGGTAAAGGGGGGGCAAAGTCCCTTGCTCTTCTAAATCCGGATACGGATCAGGAACGCAATTTGCGGTCCAAATTTGTCGGACTTGAGCTCAAAAAGGGAGACCAGTTCCGCTTGCAGGCAGCAGGTGGAGGTGGATGGGGGAACCCTGACGAACGTCCAAAAGAGCTAATCGATAGAGATTTGGAAGAAGGGTATGTGATTTCGTCCTGATGCACATCCAACACGGGAATACGATTGAACTTTTTTTATAAAAATTTATATTACGCAGAAGGCTTATCTTTTATGTTGTCACTATAATTATGCGAACACTTGGAGCAACTTGATGTGACAACGATCAGACGGGGTTTTCAAACTTTGCAAGGGGGTGCGTCGAGCGCTCTTGTGTCATTTCCAATTAGCATGACATATGGTGTTATTGCCTTTGCGCCCTTTGGCTTAGAATACACGGCCCATGGCATTCTGGCCGGATTGTTTGGCGCTATTTTTTCGAGTTTTCTTCTCGTCCCGGCCGGTGGTCGATCGATGATGGGTGTTGGCCCTCGGGCCGCAAGCATCGTGATTTTTTCTGCTTTATGCAGTCAACTCATGGCCCATCCGGCTCTGATTTTACCGGCGGACGAAAAAATTCAATTGGTTATCGCTATTGGTTTTATCGCTATGGCGATGGCGGGCCTCATTCAAGTCATTATAGGGTATTTGCGGGCTGGTACGATTGTAAATTTTGTTCCTTATTCTGTCATAGCCGGTTTTATAAATGCTTCCGTCGTGTTGATTGTGATTGGTCAGGTATGGCCACTGCTCGGTCTCGCTCGGCAGCCATCATTATTCGACCTTGTGGATCAGGTGGAAAACATCGCGCCCTTTGCGGTGGTGCCAGGGTTGGGGACGATTGCTCTGATGATGCTGTCAAAACGGTATCTCAAAGCGGTTCCCGCACCGCTTGTCGGTCTTGTCAGCGGCATTGCTTTGTATCATGGCTTGGTTTGGATGCTGCCCGGGATTGATCTAGGGCCAACACTTCTGCCCCTGGAGAGCTGGCAGCCAAGCTTCTATATTGTGGATCAATGGCAAACTCTATTCTCGCAAGCTATGTTAGCTGAAATTTTTTGGCTGGTTATTCCAGCCGCCATTTCCATGGCCGCCTTGGCGTCTTTTGATACGATCTTTTCCCTATCGGCATTGAGTGAGTTGACGGGTGAGAAAACCGATACGAATAAAGAACTGACCGCCCATGGGATCGCTAATCTCAGCTCTAGCCTGCTCGGTGGTCTGATCAGTTCTGGCGGTTTGAACCGATCAAAACCCGCCCTTGATATCGGCGTCCGCTCGCCTGTATTTCACGCCGTTGCGGCTGTTGTCATGTTGGTGGCCCTGATCGGTGCGAGTGACTGGGTTAGCATGGTCCCCAGTTCTGTTATCGGTGGAATGGTTCTTTATATTGGCATTGGGTTGTTTGATGGCTGGACCTTTTCTCAGGTATTTAGCCTCAAACGATCAGAACTGGCACGCCGGAAAGATTTGATTTTTGATCTGGTGATCATCATGTTGGTTATCATGGTTACCTTATTGCAGAACTTAATTGTTGCCGTTGGTGTTGGCGTGTTGGTCGCGGTTTTTATTTTTGTTATGAAGATCAGCCGGAACCTCATCAGGTCCTGTAATCGAGGACCGACACACAAGTCCCGCAAGGCTTGGCCGGAAAGTCAACAAGAGGTCTTGCGCCTACATGGTAAAGCCATCGCTGTTTTAAGGCTACAGGGGGCATTGTTTTTCGGAACGGCGAAATCCTTTGAAGAACAGATTGATGCTTTGATTGCCGATGGGGTGAAGTATCTGGTTCTGGATATGAAGCAGACAAAAGAAATTGACATTAGTGGCGTGCGCGCCCTGATGAGTGTGCACCGCAATATTCAAAAGGTCGATGGGTATTTGGCCCTGAGCTATATCCGAAAGGAACGACGCTTAGGGCAAGACTCTCTCTACCTAAATGATCGTCGCTCTATAAATGGTGATCGGGGATTATGGCGTATTCTTGAATCGTGTGGCACAATTGCAAAAATTGGCCTTGAGCAGTTTTACTTTGATACCGATAGCGCGTTAATCGCCTGTGAAAGCTGTTTGATCGATAGTTTCCAGCCCCAGCAACACGCCGAGCGGACAATGGGCTGGACGCGAAACCAGTTGATAGAGGGATTATCAATTGCCGAGCTCAAAAGCTTAAAGCCGCTTCTTCATCGCACACAATATCAAGCAGGTGATCAAGTGTTCCAACAAGGCGATCCCGGTGATGGAGCCTATTTTATCCTACGCGGTAATATCGATATCATGTTGGAGATTGAGGGTGGCGGCGAAAAAAAGCGACTTCAAACCTATACCAACGGCGCCTTTTTTGGTGAAATGTCATTGCTTAATAACATGCCACGCTCGGCAACGGCTATTGCGAGAAAGGATACAGATTGTTTTCATCTGGACGTGCAGGGGTATCAAAAACTGAATGCGGATTTACCGGAAATCTCCATTAAACTGGTGTCCCGACTTTGCGCAATTCTTGCCAACCGTTTGCAGCAAGCGAACCATATGATTATTGATTTGGAGAGCTAGCCGAATTAAAGCGATTATATAAAAAGTAGTTTATTCGTCTATATAGCGGCAAAAATCTTTAATCTTCGAAAGATGGGCATCATTTAGGCCTGTTAATGACCCAGACTGTGTAAAAACGTGAATATGAATAGAACTTTGCTTCAGCTCTGAT
>CBFDBO010000026.1:0-42752 GCA_965603075.1 uncultured Rhodospirillales bacterium
TGGCAAAATGACCCGACATTGGGGCGACGATTAAAATTTTGGGATCATTTGCGCGGTTTTTCTTAAGACCAGAGAGGTCGCGTTTAAAATGCAGCAAATTACAAAACCGAGTGCAATAGACCGTATCGATTTCTATGGCTACAGATGTATTATCAATATCTGTTGAATCAATTTCCCAATGGGGCCGTCCATAACGGCTGGTCATTCGATTAAAGACTTCAAAAGCCGCCGCACTAGAACGACCCATGGGGGTATAGGACATCGGATTTAGCGGTGATGAATTAATCATCTGAGCAAATTCAGAAAAGGCCTTTAGCGGGGCAAGTGTCGCATGCGTTAATTCATAATTGTGATAAAGCATAACCGATTTCCAGTTCTAATTATATTGCACCTGCAATATTGCAACTGCGAACAAAATTCTGCAACCCTTTATTCAAAATACGTTGATTAGCTGGTTAGGCGCGATAGAACTTTGACAATCTCACTTTGCTCTTCTTCAAATTTAATACCAAAGTATTCACCATCAATCCACTTGATATCACCTTTAATTCCGCCCGTATTGGCAATATTAATCATCACATTTTGAAAGAATGCTTCTGGGATTTTTATCTTTGCCCCCCCGGACGATAGATCAACCGTGCTACAATTTATGACATCTGAATCGAGCATAATTTCTGCGCTTAATTCTATGGTAACACGTTGCTGAGAGCGCTTTTCCAGCATTTCTGAAATTTCAGCACCATCGATGGAGAAACCATCCTCTGGTGCACGCACAGGCGCGTTTTGTTCGGTAACGTCAGGTTTTACCATAGGGATAATGACAGGTGCCGTGGCAGTAACAACCGCGTCTGGCTTCTGCTCAGATGGCGGATCAAAGTATTCTAGCTTATCTTCTAATGGTACGGGATCGTCGTTAATTGATCATCTCCTTTAGATTATATCATGGAGATGACTTTACCCCTTTTGTTTAAAAATTGTATTAACAGGGTTTTGCGGTGCAAAACAGGACAATTTAGCGCGTTAATTACCGCATTATCGAACTTGCTGATTTCAGGGTGTTCTTGCTTCCACCCTAATGCCGCTGTAAGGGTATTCTTATGGGTTAACATGGGTTTACCCTGTCTGGCAGGATTAACCTCCCGTTATTATCGCATTACCGGATAGAATAATGACTTATGACTTTTGATTTATCAAAACTAGGCTGGGGTCCCTTTTTTCAACAGCAATTGAGCCTTGAAGAAATAGAGGAAACGATTGCTTGTCGCGTGATGGCCGTGCACCGGGGACAATTGACATTATCCATGAATGGTCAGGTTCATAGCCTTCCCATCGCCGGAAAAATCATAAAAGAACATGACGAAAATCCCATCACCGTTGGGGACTGGGTTTTGGTATCAAACCATACGCGCGAATATATCCGCCTGTTGGATCGCAACAGCTTGATCAAACGACAAGCCGCGGGCTCCGATAAATCACAACAGTTGGTCGCCGCCAATATAAATACGGTCTTCATTGTTACCTCCTGCAATGAAGATTTTAATCTATCGAGATTAGAGCGATATTTAGCCTTTGCCTATGCCGCCGATGTGTTTCCGGTGATTGTCCTCAATAAAAAGGACCTTTGCGATGACCCAGAAGAATACTTACGCAACGTACGCACCCTTGGGGCAAACATTATAGTCGAAGCGGTCAATGCCCATGATCCCGCCACGCTGGATGTCTTGCAAGTATGGTGCAAGCCCGGACAGACGATCGCATTGTTGGGCTCCTCCGGTGTGGGCAAATCGACTTTGGTAAACGCCTTAGGGGCTGAGCACCAAAAGACAGGGGGGATCAGAACCGATGACGCCAAAGGGCGGCACACCACAACCCACCGATCTTTGCTTCCCTTGCAAAATGGCGCGGTATTACTCGACAGTCCGGGCATGCGCGGAATTGGAATGACAGAAAGCGGCGAGGGCATTGCCAGCGCTTTTGAAGACATCGTCGAATTATCCAAAACGTGTCGATTTAGCGATTGCCAACATGATCAAGAACCGGGTTGCGCTGTTAAAACCGCCTTGGAGAATGATGAACTAAGCGAACGTCGCCTAAGAAGTTATAATAAGCTTCTTGCCGAACAGGAGCGCAATGACGCGACCATTGCCGAGCATCGCAAAAAAGCCAAGGAAACCGTCAAATATCATAAAAAAGTGCAATCCCACCAAAAGTCCCTTAAAGGGCATTAAGTTCAGTTTGGAATCAATTTGGGATTAATCCGGAAAATGACAGGCCACTTCATGGTCGGGATCGGCTTGAAGCAGAGCAGGTTTTTCCAATCCACAGACTTCTTGTGCTTTCGGGCAGCGGGTTCTGAACACACAGCCTGAGGGTGGATTGAACGGTGATGGAATTTCGCCCTCGATCAGAACTTCGCGTTTGGCGCGTTCGATCTTTGGATCAGGAATAGGCACGGCCGCGATCAGGGCCTGCGTATAGGGATGACGTTGATTGGCATAAAGCGATTTGCTCTCCGCCAGTTCGACCACGTTACCCAAATAAAGCACCATAATCCGGGTGCTAATATGTTTCACCACACTGAGATCATGGGCGATGAAAATCAGCGACAAACCCATCTCTTTTTGTAACTTCATTAACAAATTGATGACTTGCGCCTGAATAGAAACATCCAATGCCGATACGGGTTCGTCACAGATGATTAATTTTGGTTTCATAATCAGTGCCCGCGCAATGGCAATACGCTGGCACTGACCGCCTGAGAATTCGTGGGGGTAACGATTAACCAGCGATGGTAACAATCCAACGGTTTCCATAACCTCACTGACACGGTCTTTAATCTCGGTCTTTGAAAGATGTTTAAAATGTGTATCGAGTGGCTCGGCAATAATCTGGCCGATGGTCATGCGGGGATCGAGCGAGGCCAGCGGATCTTGAAAAATCATTTGAACCTCTTGACGCTGGGCCTGCATTTCGGATTTATTTAGGGCGAGAAGATCCTGCCCCAACCAGACAACATGCCCCGCTTCGACAGGCACCATCCGCATAATTGCGCGCGCCAATGTGGATTTACCACACCCGCTTTCGCCAACGATACCCAGGGTCTCACCCACCACTAAATTAAAATTCACACCGTCAACGGCCTTTAATATCAGCGGCTTGCTCCAAGGCATAGCGCCTTGTGGGTAGACTCGGAAATGAACTTTTAGGTCTTCGACCTTTAAGAGTGTTTCTACTGTCGTCGTATCGGGGGGGCTCATACCAGCTCCTCCACCCGGCGGTGACAGGCGCGCATACGGAGCCCCTTGTCCTCTTTTTTCAATATTGGATTGTCGGCGTTACAGCGTTCAGAAGCATAATCACACCGTGGTGAGAACGGGCAGCCATCGGGCAAATGGATCATATTCGGTGGGTTCCCTGGAATGGTGGTCAGTTCCTCACCGATTTGATCCAGACGCGGCACGGCGTGTAGTAACCCTTGAGTATAAGGATGACCGGGGGTTTCGAAAATACCATCGGTCGAGCCGTACTCCATCACCTGTCCCCCATAGAGCACCAGTGTCTTTTCGCAACTACCCGCCACCACACCTAAATCATGGGTGATCAGCACAATCGCCATGCCGAATTCTTGTTGCAGGCCATTTAACAAAGACATGATCTGGGCTTGCACCGTCACATCAAGCGCCGTGGTCGGCTCGTCCGCGATCAGTAATTTTGGTTTGCACAGTAAGGATATGGCAATCATTACCCGTTGGCGCATACCCCCCGAAAATTCGTGCGGGTACATGGACAAACGGCTTTTGGCTTCGGGAATTTTAACCGCGTCCAACATCCGCACGGACTCAACGGTGGCATCGGCGTTGCTCATCCCTTTGTGAACCATGAGAACTTCGGTCATCTGATCGGAAATACGCATAAATGGATTGAGCGAGGTCATGGGGTCTTGGAAAATCATCGCTATTTTTTGCGCGCGGATTGTATTTAAAACCGCCTCGCCCGCATTCAGAATTTCTTGCCCCTCAAATAAGACAGAACCATGGGCATGACCGTTATTGGCAAGCAATCCCAACATGGCAAACACGGCCTGGCTTTTGCCCGAACCGCTTTCCCCCACGATTGCCAGCGTTTCACCCGCTTGAATACTGATATTCATATTCTTCACGGCCTGCACCGTGCCGTCGGGGGTATCGAAGAGAACACAAAGATCGTGCGTTGTCAGTAAATCCATGAAATCACACTCTATCTATCTTTGGGGTCCAACGCATCGCGCAGACCATCACCAATAAAAAAGAAACAAAACAACGAAACCACAAAGAAAATCAAGGGGAAGATTAGTTGCCATAGAGTACCGTACTGCATGGTACCGGCCCCTTCAGAAATCAAAGCACCCCAGCTGGTATTGGGCTCTTGCACACCCAAACCAAGGAATGAAATAAAGCTCTCGGTTAGGATCATTTGCGGCACCAGCAACGTCGCGTACACCACAACCACGCCCAGCAAATTGGGGATGACATGCCGAATGATAATTTTAAAATCCGGCACACCGATTGCAATTGCGGCTTCGATGTATTCTTTATTTTTGATGGATAATGTTTGCCCGCGAACAATACGCGACATATCCAACCACGAGATCAAACCGATCCCAATAAACAACATGGTGATGGAACGCCCAAACACCACCAACAACAAGATCAGAACAAACATATAAGGAATAGACATCAAGATATCGACGGTGCGCATCATCACATCATCAACCCGGCCGCCAACATATCCCGCTGTAGCCCCCCAAAGTGTGCCGACGATAACCGCAATCCCGGCCCCCACAATACCAACCATAAGTGATACTTGGGTGCCTTGTATAACACGCGAGTAGAGATCGCGGCCCAATTCATCGGTTCCAAAATAATGTCCACTCGCCATCGAGGGCATGCCTTTGCTTGCAATATTGCCCAATACGTCCCAGTCGATTTCTTCATTGGACCACATGGCAAAATTAGAACCAACGAAAGAGAAAATCACGATAAGGGATAGTATAATCAAGCTGGTCACAGCGGCGCGGTTTCTTAAAAAACGACGTCTGGCATCTTGCCATAACGACCGTCCTTTGACCTCATCCAGTGAAGCGAGGTTCTGCGCAAGTTTTTCAAGGGGCGCTTTGTCGATTAACATCGCCATGATCTTAATACCGTATCTTTGGGTCGATCCAAGCGTAGAGGATATCGACAACAAGGTTAAACACAATGGTCAAAACACCGATAAGGATTGTGATCCCCATCATCACGGCGTAATCACGATTGAGCGCCGAATTAACAAACGACTGGCCGATGCCGCCTGTAGAAAAATAAATATCAATCACAACAGAACCTGTAATCATTAAAACAAATGTAGGCCCCAGATATGAAATCACTGGCAGTAACGCAGGTTTTAGCGCGTGCCTTAAAATAACCACGCGCCTCGGTAAACCTTTGGCGATGGCGGTGCGAATAAAGTTAGTGTGCAGAACCTCCAACATAGACGAGCGGGTAATACGGGTGATGGAGGCCATAAAACTTGTCGACAGAGCAATCACCGGCAATATCAAATGTTGCCATTGCCCCCCATTCCACCCGCCGCCGGGAAGCCACCCAAGCCACAGCGTAAAGACCAATACCAATATCGGCGCCATCACAAAATTAGGCAGGACCTGGGCCATAATAGAAAAACCAACGGCAATATAATCAACCCATGTATTTTGCCGAAGCGCCGCCACCGTACCAAGCGTCCCACCAACAACGGTCGCCAGAATAAAGGACAGGAAACCATAGGTCAGGGTAACGGGAAAACCTTGGGCGATAATATCATTTACGGAGCGGTCTTTATAACGGAAAGACGGTCCAAAATCGAATTCGGTGACGACACTGTACGTATAATTAAAAAACTGAATATAGATGGGTTCGTTCAGGCCGTACTTGGCTTCAATATTTGCCAGAACCTGAGGCGGGAGAGGTCTTTCAGATGTGAAAGGACCACCGGGCGCCGCGTGCATTAATAAGAATGAAATAAGAATAAGCACCAACATGGTTGGTACAGCGGTTATAATTCTTCGGAGGATATAACTCAACATGAAAGCATGATCTCAATACGCAATGAAGGAAGTCCGTAAACATAAACTGAAAGAGGCACCGAACATTAATGTGTTCGGTGCCTCATCAGCGTCAGTTACTTAGCAACCTTATATAGATTACGGGAATACCAATTTTGTTCCACGTTCTCTGTAGGCCAATTTTTCAGGCTTGTTTGGTGCATGTAAACACCAGCGTAGTGGTAGATGGGGATAACAGGCATTTCAGCTGCCAGAATCTCTTCTACACGGGTGTAGTTGGATTTTGGCTGCGTCATTGTACGCGCGCTTGTCATTAAACGATCAACTTCGGCATTGTTAAACTTGCCATCATTATAACCCGATTGCGAGGTTACAAGGTCAAGGAAAGTAGAAGCTTCGTTGTAATCACCACACCATGCGCCACGGGCAAGTTCGAAATCTTGTTTGCCACGAACATCAAGGAAAGTTTTCCATTCCATGTTAGCCATTACAGCTTCAACACCCAATTTCTGTTTCCACATTTGCGATAGGGCAACAGCAATTTTCTTATGGGATTCAGAAGTGTTGTAAAGCATATCGAATTTTAAAGGGTTGTCTGGACCGTATCCAGCTGCGGCCAGTAATTCAACAGCCATTGCATCACGTTCGCCTTGGCTGAGTTTAGCATAAGCAACATTAGGTACTTCAAACCCGGCGGTAGCACCCGGTGTGAAAGTATACGCCGGGAATTGACCGCCCTGTAAGATGTTTTCCGTAATAATGTTACGATCGACAGCGTACGCAAGAGCCTTACGAACACGCACATCTTTGAACGCTTCAGGACCGGAATCTGATACGTTGAATGTGTAGTAGTAGTTACACAATCTTGGGAAAGAAATAGCTTCGTCAGGGTTGCTTACTTTTAAGCTTGGGTACTGACCCGCAGGCACTTCTGTACGGTCAAGTTCGCCAGCCATATAACGGGTAAGAGCAACATTCTCGTCGTTGATCACCAAAGCAATCACTTTATCGATAATGGTCGCATCATTGTTCCAATAAGTCGTATTACGGACACGAACACTGCGTTCCTGAGGTACGTGCTCGCTCAGAACATAGGCACCGTTCGATACGATATTTTCCGATTTCGTCCATTCGGCACCATGTTTTTCAATCACCCATGATGGGGATGGGAACGTTGTGGCATGAGTGGTCATTAAGGGGAAGTACGGAAGGCTATCGGTCAGACGCACTTCGAATGTCAGATCATCAATAGCGGTTACACCAAGTTCGGATGGGGCCATCTCACCGGAGAGAACACCGCCAACATTTTCAATGGCCATGATTTCCATGAACCATGAATACGGAGAAGCCGTCACTGGATCAGCCGCGCGACGCCAAGCAAAGACGAAATCATTCGCTGTTACTTGTGTGCCATCGGACCAGACAGCATTATCTCTAAGATGGAACGTATAAACATCCTTTTTGTCATTCACATCAAAATGTGTTGCAACGCCGGGCTCTAGGTTACCGTCGGCATCTTGGCTCATCAGACCTTCGAACAGGTCACGCATAAGCTCTGCACCGGTAACGTCTTCTACGATCTGCGGATCGAGAGAGCTGTGCTCGTCAAGGACTCGGTATGTAAATGTTTGGTCATCTGCCAGTTTTTCACCGGTGACGGGGTGGGTACCTGCGGACATTGCCGGCGCGGATGACATCATCGCACCGATAAAGCCAATAGCCACTAATGCTGATAGTCTTTTCATGGGATTCTCCTTGTTTTATGTTGGATAGTAACCTGATCCGAATATTATAAAAATTCGGTTTATATTAATTGCAAGTCACTTATCCAAGTGATTACTTAAGTTTTTCTAGTACTGAAGAATAAACACTACTCCACTATTTTCAGAAAACAATCCCTATCAAGATTTATTGTTGAGTATTAGGGTTTTATCCCTTCATAAAGGTAAAATTCTTATTTATCAGAAACATACTTGCGCCAGTTATGTTGTTCTTTAAAACCCAGGACCTCGCGAATTTTTCGATTTGAGAAAAGCGCTTCATGCTCTTCCAATTCACGCGTGATCGGCACCCCCGGAAAGAACCGCTCGGCAAGCTCTTTACTGGGAATAATCGCTCCGTTCGTATCGTTACCCGCATTAAACACCTGATACCCAAGACCGTCTTTCTGAAGGCAAAGATCAACGATTTGGCCCAAATCCCTTGCATCGATATAACAAAACGCATTACGGCGGCGCACCTCGGGGTTCTTAAAGTATCCCGGAAATAATTCCGCATAATCGTGAGGTTCGATCACATTACCAATACGCAGCGCGTAAATATCGCACCCCGAACGACGTTGGAATGCCCGAGCGGTTTTTTCGTTTAAAACTTTTGACAGACCATAACTATCCATGGGATCAACATCATAATCTTCTTCAAGCGGTAAAGAATGCGGGTTTGTCTCGCCATCGGAAAAACAGATGCCGTAAGTGGTTTCTGAAGAGGCAATAACCACCTTCTTAATGCCGAGCTTAACGGCCGCTTCGATCACATTATAGGTCCCCATGGTGTTCACACGGAATGTTTCATTATCAGGATTGATTAAAATCCGTGGAACAGCCGCAAAATGCACCACCGCTTCAAATGTTGGCACGCCCGTACCCGGTTCCATTTCATCAAAATTGGCATACATGCTCATAGCGTTAAACATCTGACCGGCGTCTGTTATATCGGCGATCAAATTATCAACCCCCGGATGATCCAGTGGCACCAAATCCACATTCAGCACCTGATACCCCTGTTCGATTAAATAGGGCACGACATGTTTGCCCGCTTTACCCGAACCACCCGTAAATAGAATTCGCTTCGATGCCATGATATAATCCTTACTTAATCTGTACGTTTTTAACGAAAATGCCCTGCTATCATTTGACAGCAGGGCATTCTAATAAACCAGCATTCAATCTTCAAATAGAAGAATTTTTTAGACGACTTTGGTTTCAATCTCGCCAATACCATCGATTCCACCGGTCATGACATCGCCAACGACGACTTTGCCAACACCCGCTGGGGTCCCCGTGTAGATTAAATCACCGGGCATCACTTCAAATGCTTTTGATAAATGGGCAATGCCTTCTTGCACATTCCACATTTGCAGATCCAGGTCGCTGTCTTGTTTAATTTCGCCATTTACAGAGAGCCAGATACGACCGCTGGCGGGGTGACCAATCTCGGATGCCGGGCGGATAGCAGAAATCGGAGCGGCATGATCAAAGGTTTTTGCCGCTTCCCAAGGACGACCATGTTCTTTGGCATATGCTTGCAAATCCCGACGGGTCATGTCGATACCAACGCCGTAGCCATAAACATGCTTGAGCGCATCCTCAACAGCAATATCTTTGCCGCTACTGCCCTCGTTTCCGCCAATAGCAACAACCAATTCCATTTCGAAATGCAGGTTGCTGGTCTGTGTTGGATAAGGGAAATCAGTGCCTGAGGGCAAAAGCGAGTCTGGTGCTTTAGAGAAAAAGAACGGTGGTTCCCGGTCATCATGCCCCATTTCAACCCGGTGCGCGTGATAGTTTCTGCCTATGCAGTAAATCCGGCGAACAGGGAAACGGGCGTCTGTGCCTGCGACTTCAACGGAAGGTACAGGGACCTGTGGAATAACAAAATTCATCAATATTCTCCTAATAAAAATGGGCGGACCATAAGGAAACATCCCTAAGCCGCCACAGCAAATAGCCAAAGCGGTAAATTATATGAATTATGTACGATAATTTTTCCGGCCTGACAATCTAAAAAAAGCGATATTCTTGTTTACTTATCTTAAAATATCGTTATTTTTAAATTGCAATTTAGAATTTCTATAGATATTAATCTGGATGAGATATAATGATCGTCCACTAAAATTAAAATTAAAACAAAAAAATACTCACAAAAATACCCACACGATTATAAAAACTGATTAGAAAGCTAGGGAGAAAGTTATGAAATCAATTCTCAAAAAAATAACATTAATTGCCGCATCGCTATTAATGGTCACATCCATGGCAAGCAATGCATCCGCTGAAAAAATCCGGATTGCTTTGGCCGAAACACCTTCTGATGAATTAGCAGCATTCTTTGTGGCTCTGGACCGTGCGAAAGCCAATGGTCTGGAATATGAATGGACAGCATTCGCGGATGAAGATCTTGCCGTTCAGGCCGTACTTAGCGGTCAAATGGATATCGGTTTTGGTACACCTTACGCCGCTATGCAACGTTCGAAAGCACCTGTACGGGTTATTTTCCAGTTGTCAAAACTGAAATTCTTCCCCGTGGCAAATCCAAAATTCAAATCCCTTAAAGATCTTGATGGCCAACCTATTATGCTTCACTCACGTGGTGGCGGTACAGAATCTATTGCGAACGTGATCGAAGACAAATTGGGCATCAAATTCGGTAAACGTTCTTACGTTCCTGGTAGCTCAAACAGAGTTGTCGCATTGGTCGCGGGTCAAACCGACGCAACCATTGTTGATCTTTCCAACAAAAACAAACTGGTTAAAACACAGGGCGACAAATTCAACGTTCTTCCTATGTTTGAAGTAGACGCCAGTGATGAAGCTTTGTTTGCGAACCTCGATTGGATCAAAGCCAACAAAAAAGACGTCGATATTTTTGTTAAAGCTCTGATCAGCACTTATAGGGACATGCACGAAGATCCAACGATCATTCGCCGTGAAACAAACCCTGATGGCCCAATTGGCCAGTTGCCAGCAGAAGTACTTGCTGAGCTAGACGGTTTCTACACTGACGCTGTTGCCGGTGGTTTGTACTCACCAAACGGTGGTGGTGAAGTGGCAGCGAAAGCTGACATGGAATGGTACCATAAAGCTGGTCAATTGACCGGTGATTTCGCTGATCTTGATATCAACGATTTCTGGTACATGGAGCCTCTAAACTCCAACCAATAAAATCAATCTCTATCAGGCGTCGGATTTATTCCGGCGCCTGACTTTTTTTAAAAATATTTTTTATTCTATTTAATATAGCAAAGTCATAATCATGCTAAACAGGTCATTATATCTTAAAATTCTATCGACTCTCTTTATCTTCGGCTCATGGGAGTACGCGGGGCGTATCCCGGTTAGCTTTGCGTTTCCAACATTTTTGGAATCCATGAGTGCCCTTTGGGTTATCACCATGGATGGCAGCATCTTTACCGCCTATGTAGAAACCCTTAAACCACTTGTGGTCGGAATTATAATTTCTGCATTCCTAGGTGTTGGCCTTGGAATATGGATTGGTTTAAGTCGAAAATTTGACTGGTTTGTTTCGCCGATTTTCATCGTGATGCAATCCGCACCACTGGCGGCCCTGATCCCTTTACTCATCATGGTCTACGGTATTGGGCTAACATCCAAAGTCTTCGTGGTCTGTATTATGGCCATGCCCGTTATCGTACTTAATACAGCCGGCGCGGTGCGCAACACATCGGTCTCCATCATCGAAATGGGCCAATCCTTTCTGGGCACGCGTCAGGAAATCATCTTAAAAATTATCATGCCATCCGCATCACCTATCATTTTCGTTGGGCTTCGCCTTGGTGTATCAGCCGGGTTTATTGGTGCCATTTTATCAGAACTAAAAATCACCCCAACGGGTGTCGGCGACATTATAACGTTTAGCCGCGCCATTGCCGATTACCCAACCATGTATGCCGCGATTTTCTCAATCATCTTACTTGCAGTCTTATTTTTGAACCTTTTGGAGCGTATCGAAACAATGCTCTTCAAAGGAAACAATAAAAGTTTGATTGCCGATTAAACCCCTTTTTTTATTAAGTGTGAAGAAATAATCATGAATACTGATACCACATCAACCAACGCCGTAACGGTCCGTAACGTCTTTAAAAACTATGGCGATGTCGAAGCCTTGCGCGATATGTCCCTTGAATTTCCAAAGGGTGAATTAACCTCCCTGCTCGGGCCTTCCGGCTGTGGCAAAACAACACTCCTTAAAATCATTGCAGGCCTACTGCCTGCTGATAGCGGTGATGTTATTGTAAACGGACAAGCAATTACAAAACCCGGACCAGATCGGGCGTTTGTTTTTCAGGACTTCGCCCTTCTTCCCTGGGCCAGCGTTATTAGAAATGTCGCCTTCGGTCTTGAGCTACGCGGTGTTGCTAAATCTGAACGTGAAGCAATTGCGGAGAAATATATCGCCAATGTTGGTTTAACGGGGTTCGAGCAAAAGTACCCCCATCAGCTTTCTGGTGGTATGCGCCAACGTGTTGGTCTGGCCCGTGCACTGAGCGTTGACGCCGATGTATTGCTTATGGACGAACCGTTTTCAGCCGTGGATGAACAAACCCGCCGTAAATTTCAGGAAGATTTGCTCGATCTGGTTAAAAACGAAAACAAAACATTTATTTTTGTTACCCACTCCATCGAAGAAGCCGTTTATGTGTCTGATCAGATCGCTCTCTTGCTTCCCCGTCCGAGCCGCGTATCTAAAATCATTCGTCCCAGCGGCTTCCGCGATAAAGGAGCCGATAAAATCAGACGCGATTCTGAATACCTTGATATTGTTGATAGTATCTGGGATTCACTACGCACCTATGTAGAGTAGATCATTGCTATGAAACTTTTTGGTTATAACCTGCCCGCTATGTCGTCTCTTCTGCTCTGGGGTTTACTGTGGGAAATCGTAGGGCAAATAGAAGTAACGTTCTTCCTACCCTCACTTTCCGCTATCTTTGCAACCCTGATAGAGATATCCACAACAAAGCCGTTTATCAAAGCCGTTATGGAAACCGCCGAAGCATTTTTGCTCGGGACATTCTTTGCCGTTTTCATTGGTATCCCCGCAGGGATCCTCATGGGGAAAAATCGGTTAATCGATGAATTATTGCTGCCTTGGGTCAATGTATTCCTCAGCGCCCCGCTCACCGCATTGGTCCCCGTGTTGATGGTTTTATTTGGCTTCGGGCTAAAAACAATTGTCATCACAACAACGCTGTTTGCCATTTGGGTTATTATGCTGAATTCGCGGGCCGGGGTGAAACAAATCAATCCTTCATTGGTGGAAATGGCACGCTCCTTTGGCGCCACGCCCATGGCCGCCTTTACCAAAATCTATTTCTGGGCGGCACTGCCAGAAATCATCAGTGGTGTTCGTATTGGCTTTATTCGTGCTGTGAAGGGCGTGATCATCGGCCAGCTTCTGATTTCAATTGTCGGCTTCGGCGCTCTGTTTGAGCTTTATTCCGCACAATTCATGATGACGCATTTCTGGGCTGTGTTGATCGTGCTCTTCGGTATGGCCTTTACGTTTTCAGAATTCCTCGGTTATTTGGAAAACAAAGTCGCCTATTACGCATCCAAACGTTAGAATCAAATACTCTCGGAAATCATCCAATGCAGACGGTTGATTATCCGAGAGTACGTTCTATTTTCTGAAAGGTTATTTATTTGCCTTTAAGATCATTGAACTCTTTATTGAGTTTATGCTCTTCAGAAGAGACATGCTCCTCCATACCGTTTGTGCGTTTTTCCAAATCATCAAACTTACTTTTCAAATCTGAAAAATCGAAGTCGTCGCGCTCATAATGAGCATGATGTCCCCCCTGTTCTGACGCGTAAGTTGCTTCCTCGGCTTCGGTTCTAGAGGTGAAGTTTTTGAAACCACGGCGACCTTTTTCAATCACACCATCAACAACGTCTTCAACCTTGCCCGGATTTTTCACCCAGTGGTAAGCCACAAAAAAAGTAACGGCAGCAAAGAACCAATTAATCAGGAAGAAAATAATAAATCCAATGATAATGGCTTTATTAGAGACATCGAATTTTTTGGCAAGCCCCTTGATGGTCGTCATGAAGAAACCGCCACATTTTTTCTTGGGCCTATCGTTGCTATCAAAGTGATGGTGGAAGTGGTAATCGCGGCGGGTCATTTTTCCCTCCATTTAGGGGCTTCTGTATTGAGAATAGTTTCTAAGGATTCAATTCGTTCTTCTAGAGATACCGCTGTTTTTCGAAGGCGTAATATCTCTTTTCGGTCAACGACAGTTTGTCCTTCTCCGGCTCCGGCCTGCTTCATCTGTTTCCATTTGGTTATGTAGTGGAAGAGCAACCACATAGGTAAACCAATCGTAAGAAACAAGATGAGTGGCACGTTTAAAAAATTTAAGAATTCCATAACCGTTCCTGTTAAATGGTCTGTAGGTTAACGCACATTATAAGACTTGCTAAATTACCTGCTAAATTACTTAGTATTTTTCTTAGCAAGGTCCGATTTCATGCGTTCCAGTTCATCAATGACGGAACTTTCAGCGGCCAGATCATTAAACTCATCATCAAGCGTCCGTTTGTTGCCGAGATCATAAACTTCTGATTCTGATTCCAGCTCATCAATACGGCGCTCTAGCGAAGAATACCGATCCATAGCATCATCAACACGTCCGTCATGAAGTGTTCGCCGTATCTTAACCCGCTTTTGAGCGGTTTTCATACGAATTTCGATACCTTTTTTCTTGGCTTTCGCTTCTTCCAATTTAGATTGAAGCTGCGCTAGGTCATTATTATATTTTGTCATGGAAACTTCTACGGCGACCAACTCTTCTTTCAGAGCGTCAATGGACTCCATGATTTTGCTTTTAGCAATAAGAGCACCTTTGGCTAAGTCTTCACGGTTTTTAGCCAAAGCGAACTCTGCTTTTTCTTGCCATTCCGCAGCAGCGCCATCCAACAATTCCAAACGGCGGCTAATTTCTTTTTTATCCGCAATGGCCTTCACCGCTGTTGAGCGTACCTCAATAAGCGTGTCTTCCATTTCCTGAATCATCAAACGGATCAGTTTTTCTGGATCTTCCGCTTTATCGAGAATGGTGTTGATGTTGGAGTGAACAATATCTGTCAGTCTTGAAAAAATAGTCATAACGTCCTCATTGGTTTTGATAAGTTAGAATAAGTTAGGTTGCATGTAATCTTTATATTGCAGATACCGTGCCAGTTTTTAAGTCCTTGAAAATAAAGGAAACTGCGTTTCCATGCGTTCTTTTAGTATGATATATCGCTATTTATTATTGTAATTATTAGCGATTATCGCTATTTTTTAGGCATGAATGATTCTCTTCCGACTATTCTGGGCGAAGACCCCATATTTTTGGACGCCGTTGAGCGGTGCTCAAAGCTTGCCACTATCAATCGATCCTGCTTGGTGGTGGGGGAGCGTGGTACGGGTAAGGAGCTGTTTGCTGCTCGTTTGCACTATCTCTCCCCTCGATGGAATGGACCGCTTGTTAAAATAAATTGCGCGGCGTTGAGCGAGACCTTGCTGGAATCTGAATTATTCGGTCACGAAATGGGCGCTTTCACCGGGGCCACCAAGCGCCGCGCCGGAAGGTTTGAGCTGGCCCATATGGGGACGCTTATACTCGATGAAATCGCTAGTGCGTCGGGGGCGGTGCAAGAAAAAGTCCTGCGTGTCATTGAATATGGTGAATTTGAGCGGGTTGGTGGCACCGACACCCTTAAAGTCGATGTCCGCGTTGTCGGGTCCGCCAACGTTGACTTGCCCTCGCTCGTGGAAGCCGGTGATTTCCGCGCTGACTTACTGGACCGGTTGGCTTTTGATGTCATCACCATCCCGCCTTTGCGCGCAAGACCCGGTGACATTTTGCCCCTGGCCAATAATTTTGCCTTAGATGTCGCCAAAGACCTAGAGCTTGATCACTTTCCCGGTTTTTCAGAACGGGCGGAACAAACTTTACGTTCTCATGACTGGCCCGGAAATGTCCGTGAGCTGAAAAATGCCGTGGGGCGATCAATTTTTTATGAAGCCCGCGATGGGGAACACGGGGAACACATTGATCATGTCGTCGTTGACCCTTTCCAAAGCCCATGGCGACCCGTTGCAATCCCGCAATCAAACAAAGTGCCCCAAATGCCACCCAATAATTCGGAACAAAGTTTTAACGACGCGGTCACCGCCTATGAAATATCCTTGCTCCAAAATGCCCTTGAGCACTCTCGTCACAACCAGAAACAAGCTGCTAACGCGTTGGATTTAGGCTATCACCAATTCAGGCGGTTAATACATAAACATGGACTGAAGACCTGATGATTGCAGAATGGCTAACATCCTTGAGAATTTCTTGCACTCCGCATATTCGCGCGATGGGGTTTCACAAAAAACTGACGGGGTTAGCGTACCGTTATAAGCGCGTGGCACCCCATTGGCGGTCCCATCAAGAAAACACCCGTGAGGTTATTTCAGCCGCCATTGATGCCTGCGAGCGTAAAAATACGGCTGTTGTACTCGGGGCGGGCGCTTTATTTGATGTGCCACTTGAACAATTATGCCAGCAATTCGAGCGGGTTTATTTGATTGATGTGGTGTTTCTACCCAGCACCCGCCGCGCCATCCGGGGGTATAAAAATTGTTGGTATATAAACTGTGATGTGACGGGCACGCTGGAGCGGGTTTATGAATGCGCCCAGCAATCGCAATTCTCCGACTTACCAAAACCAGCGGATCCCATTGAGCTTGCCGCAATCAATGCGGACCTGACCCTGTCCGTTAATATCCTCTCACAGTTGCCCATCGTCCCCATGCGATATCTAGAGCGGGAATCTCAGAATGTATTGTCGGAAGACACATCACCGCTTTCTGATTATTGTCATAAAGTTATCGCCCATCATCTACGCTGGCTTCAATCTCTGCCCGGTCAGGTTTGTTTGATCAGCGACGAAAGCATGATTTATCACCGTGAGGAAAAAGACAAAATGGAGAAAGTCATTAGCAAGGAAGATGCCTTATTCGGTAATACCTTGCCGCCTGAAGGCGAACGTTGGTTCTGGGACATTTCACCCACCGGAGAACAAGCCAAAGATGTCGGCGTCCGACATACGGTTTATGGCAATCCTAATTTATAAAAACGAATTTATACAATCCGCCCCAAAAATAACCTTTCATCGTAACAGAGCTTTATTGTCATCCCTCATCGTTTATAGTGCGCTCATGCCCGAACAGATTCTCAAAAATTATTTTGGATACGACAGCTTTCGCCCCAGCCAACGTGAGGTCATAGATACGGCTTTGGCGGGAGAACATGCGTTGGTGGTCATGCCCACGGGGTCGGGAAAATCCTTGTGTTTTCAAATTCCGGCCCTTGTAAAATCCGGCCTTGCCATTGTGGTGTCCCCGCTGGTCGCGTTGATGGAAGATCAAGTCTCCGCCCTCAAATTAGCCGGTGTTAAGGCGGAAACCATCAATTCTTCCCGAGACCGCGAAACCAATGTACAAACCTGGCGAAACGTCAGTTCGGGCGAAGTCCGTCTATTATATCTATCACCAGAGCGCTTAATGACCCAGCGTATGACGGGCGCGCTTTCAAACCTACCCATCAGCCTGATCGCCATTGACGAAGCCCACTGCCTATCGCGTTGGGGGCCGTCTTTCCGCCCGGAGTATGAGGCGCTATCACACATTAAAGATATCTTCCCTGCCGTCCCCATCATGGCCCTGACCGCCACCGCCGATGGCCCCACCCAGGATGATATTGCCAGCAAGTTATTTGGCGGAACGGGGAAACGCTTTATCACCGGGTTCGATCGACCCAATATCAACTTAAGCGTTGCCATGCGGGGCAATGCCAAACAACAATTGTTGGATGTGGTGACCACCCATGCGGGGCAATCGGGTATTGTCTATTGTCTGTCACGGGCCAAGACAGAAAAGATGG
The DNA here is from genome assembly GCA_965603075.1 of uncultured Rhodospirillales bacterium. Classification (GTDB taxonomy): domain Bacteria; phylum Pseudomonadota; class Alphaproteobacteria; order Rhodospirillales; family Casp-alpha2; genus JABJOR01. Next base: position 17,796 of record CBFDBO010000026.1, read on the forward strand.
CTGCGTTCTTATGTGAAAACGGCATCAACGCCCTACCCTACCACGCTGGTATGAATGCGAATGATCGTGCGAAGAACCAAAAATCATTCATGATGGATACCGGCGGCATCGTTATGGTAGCGACAATTGCTTTCGGCATGGGGATCGATAAACCCGATGTGCGGTTTGTGTGTCATACGGATATGCCGGGCAATATGGAGGCCTATTATCAAGAGCTAGGTCGTGCGGGTCGTGACGGTGCACCCGCGCAAGTTCACATGTTTTACGGGCTGGATGATGTCCGCATGCGGCGGATGTTTATTGAACAAGACAATGGCGACGCTGAACACAAAAGACGCGAACATAAGCGCCTCGATGCATTGATCTCGTATTGCGAGGCGCCGAGTTGCCGTCGGTGGGCGTTGCTTGAATATTTTGGTGAGAGCCATTCTGGAAAAGCCGGCTGTGGCAATTGCGATATTTGCCTTAACCCGCCCGAGATGATCGACGGAACCGACCTTGCCCAACAGGTTTTGCAAACCGCCCAACATACCGGGCAATCTTTTGGTCAGGCCCACTTAATTGATATTTTACGCGGTGCCGATACAGAAAAAATCCGCAGCTCAAACCACCAGAATGTCCCAACCTATGGCAGGGGGGCTAACTTGAAAAAAGATCAATGGCGCTCCCTCGTTCGGCAATTGGTTGCGGCTAACTTCCTCCATCTGGATGTGGCTGGATACGGCGGCTTGAGCATTACCCAAAAAGGTCAAGAGTTGCTAGAGGACGGGCAAAGCTTTCATTATCGCGTGGATGTTTTAAAAAAATCCACCTCTAAATCAAAACGGTCATCCGCCAGAATAGAAATCGACCTTGATCCGGGCCAAATGACCTTGCTTGGTCTCTTGAAAGACAAACGAACGCAATTGGCAAAAGCCCGCAATGTTCCGCCCTATTTGATCTTCTCTGACCGTTCGTTACAGGAGATGGCCAGCAAACAACCCCAAAACGAGGCGGATTTTGCCGACATTCATGGTGTAGGGGCTGCAAAGCTGAAAGACTTATCAGAACCGTTTTTAGATGTCATCGCCGGACAAAGCTTAAATTCCACCGGCTAAGCCTGTAATTCCAAAGACTAAGCCTGTAATTCCAAAGACTGAGCCTAGCCCCACAATTTCACAAGATACCTTAACAAAAAACATTTGTTTGCTAATTTAGCCTTGTTCGTTTTTGATCATGCTAACAATGATCCTTTATATAAAACGATGTGGTTAGAACCGTTATGTCACAATCATCCTTTGATTATATTATTATTGGGGCCGGTTCCGCCGGCTGTGCTTTGGCCGAAGGGTTATCCGCCAATGGCAAGTATCAAGTTTGTGTCGTTGAAGCCGGTGGATCGGACCTGAATTTCTGGATTAAGATGCCCATTGGCTATGGCAAAACATTTTTCAAAAAATCCGTCAACTGGATGTATCAAACAGAACTGGAACCGAATATAGCTAACCGCGCGTCCTATTGGCCCCGCGGCAAAGTCATCGGCGGTTCCAGTTCTATTAACGCACTGTGTTACGTGCGCGGTCAAAAGAAAGACTTCAATGATTGGGCGGGTAGTGGTGCAACAGGCTGGGGATGGGATACGGTCAGTGCGGTTTATGATACGTTTGAAAATCCCGTCGATCCATCTGGAAAGCGCTCTGGCACCGGTGGTTTAACCATTAAAGACACCCGCAATGACATCCATAAATCGACCCGCCACTTTTCTGATATGGCCCGCGAATTGAACATCCCTGTTATTGATGATTTCAACGGAAACGCTCCCCGCGACGGGGTTTCTCATTATAGAATCACCACCAACCACGGTATTCGCCAGTCCTCGGCGGATGCTTTTTTAAGTCCGGCACGCAAACGTTCCAACGTAACGGTCATAAAAAATGCCGAAGTAACGCGGATCGTATTTGAGCAAAATCGAGCGACGGGAATCATCTACAAAAACCAAGGCAATACCCATCACCTCACCACCACACGAGAGATCATCGTTAGTGCCGGATCCGTTAACACACCCAAATTATTACAACTTTCCGGTATTGGTCCGGGGCAGGTTCTAAAAGATAACGGTATCACGCCCATCCTCGTTAACGATAACGTCGGCGGTAATTTACAAGACCACCTAGGGATTAATTATTATTACAAAGCCAGCGAGCCGACCCTGAACAATACCCTGTCACCTTGGTGGAGTAAATTGTTACAAGGGATTCGGTACGTGACCACCCGAACCGGTCCATTGAGTTTAAGCGTAAACCAATATGGCGGGTTTGTTCGGTCCCGCGCGGGGCTAGAAGCCCCCGACCAGCAACTATATCTCAACCCGGTGACCTATACCACTGTACCCGTTGGCACCCGTACGGTGGTCAATCCCGATCCGTGGCCGGGTTTTATACTGTGTTATCAACCGTGTCGTCCCAGCAGCCGAGGCCGTATTGATTTAACTTCCCCCGATCCAATGGCGGCCCCTAAGATTGTCCCTAATTACCTATCGACGAATAAAGACATTGAAGATGTGATTTCTGGGGGACGTTTATTGCAACGCATGGCACAAACCGATGCCATTAAACGCTTCGCCAATGAGGCCACACCGCCCGATATCCTTAATCTCAATGACGACGGTATTGTTGACGATTTCAAGAAACGCGCTGGTACAGTCTTTCATCCCACCTCTACCTGTCGGATCAGTGCTGATGCAACAACGGGTGTTGTCGACCCCAATTTACGGGTGTTTGGCGTTGAAGGCCTTCGCATTGCCGATGCATCTGTCTTCCCCAATATTACATCTGGAAATACAAACGCCCCTTCAATTATGGTCGGGCGACGGGCCGCGGAGATTATTCTTTCAGACCCAGCTTAAACGACCCTTTAAGTAAACTGAATTGACCAAACAAAAAAGGCTGCATCAACATAGATGCAGCCTTTATCATAAATTATACTGAAAAATTATTATCCACTACGAACTTGTGACAAGAAGTCCTGAACTTGATTTCTCAAGCTATCTGATTGAACTAACAATCCATCAGCCGCATCCAACACACTGGCAGATGCTTCACCTGTGCTAGCCGCCGATTTGCTAACGCTGGCAACATGGGCAGACACTTCGTTTGTGCCAGAGGCTGCTTGTTCTGCATTGCGAGCAATCTCTGACGTCGCACTACTTTGCTCTTCAACGGCTGAAGCGATGGTTGTAGCAATCTCGGTAATGTCATTAACACTGCCTCCAATTGCTTCAATTGCTGTAACCGTTTCATTTGTTGCTTCTTGCATTGAGGCAATTTGAGTAGAAATTTGCTCTGTTGCTTTTGTTGTCTGTAGCGCTAGGTTTTTGACTTCTGATGCAACAACCGCAAATCCTTTACCCGCATCACCTGCGCGGGCGGCCTCAATAGTTGCATTTAATGCCAATAAATTGGTTTGCTCGGCAACATCGGTAATCAACAGGATTACTTCGCCGATGCGTTCGGCAGCGGTAGCCAAATTACGAACTTTCTCATCCGTGCTGCTAACTTCAGAAGAAGCTGAATTTGCAGCGTCCGAAGACCGTGATACCTGAGAACTAATCTCGTTAATTGAAGTGGCGAGTTGTTCAGATGCTGCCGCAACGGCGTCTACATTAGTCGATGCAACTTCGGAGGCTGAGGCAGCAGAATTTGCCTGATCCGTTGCTGCACCAGCTGTCGTGGATAGACTTTGCGCCGATGATTTCATGGTATTAGCAGAAGAGGCAACAGCCTCAACAATTTCACCAACACTTTGCTCGAAGTCACTTGCGAGATCTTCCATCATCTGCTTGCGATCAGTTTCTTGTTGAAGACGAGATTTTTCTTCTTCTCCTACACGGTGTTGACGGGCGACTTCTTCATCTTCCGTAGCCTTACGCTTGCGCTCTTCCTCAACAACCCGTGCTTCTTCGGTTTCTTTGGCAAGGCGTTGGTTATCTATGGCATTATCTTTAAAGACGAGAACTGCCGTCGCCATTTGACCTAGTTCATCGGAACGATCAGCACCATTTACATCAACCGCCAAATTACCCGATGCAAGGCTACCCATAACATCCGTCATGGAGCCAATTGGTTTTGAAACCATTGAGTTTACCAAAAAGGCGATGAGCAGAATTAAAACGATCGTTAAAATCGATGCCACCACAACCAAAATTGTGACGCTGTTTTGGATTTCATCATGTAATTTGGTAACATCCCACGCCACGCTAACGGAACCAACAATATCTTGTTTTTTACCAAAAGTGGTTGTCAAACTGACAATGTGTACATCATCAAATAACTCATCGGCAAAACCTTCACCAGAAAAAGAGTTCATTGCCTGAGCTAATAACCTTTCTTGATCAACATTGGGAAAAGTATCAGATTGATAGGATGTGATTAATTCACCTTCAGGGGTGAAGGTCATAATTGAAGCGACCACGGATTCTTCGTTTGAAATTAATTTTTCATAGGCCGCAGCTATACCGTCCATCTTCTTAAATTTAATCGATCCACCAAGCTGCCCCGCAAGCAAAGTCGTGATGTCCGTATTACTCTGAACGGCCTTTGCGGTCATGCTTTCTTTTTGCGACATGGATTGATAGATAATGACAGCCGAAAAACCTAAAATCAGGCCCAATGCCACTACGGCAACAATTTTTTTGCCAATTGTCCAGAATCCCAAAGTCTGGTTATTCGTCTGTACGCTAGCATTGCTCATAATCTAAGCCCTCATCAAATAAGTTCGTAAAAGAATTAAATAAATATAATAACAAAATTTATTACAAAGAATTTTAGTTTTTTTGTGACGGCTACTGATCTGTTTAAATAATTCAACAAATCAGTAGCCCGCCTCAATCTCTACAAAGCACCAATGCTTTGTCGTATGTCAGTAATTTACTGACCTAACAATTCAACGTTAACACCGATGGTAACAGCACCGATTACGGTACCGCCATCATCAATGGCAATGCTCAACTGGCTTTGGAATGTTTGAGTTGACTCGTCTTGCTCAACTTCACCAACGTCAATGGCGCCAGCGCCTTTGCCGAAAGTGTTCTGCCATTTGCCTTCATCGCCTTGCCAGAAATCTGACGTTACATCGCTTTGTCCAACGTTCAGACCTTTGTTATCCATAACAAAAATTTCTGTATAAAGACCTTCGCTTGCATCTTTCTGGCCTTTAAGAAAGCCTGACAATGCATTGCTAAGTGTTTCTGTAATCATTGGCTGGCTGCTTGCACCTGTTTCGGCACGCCATGTTTTATCAAGCGTATCGATATCGCCCTGAGACAACCCAGCGTTTTTAGCGTTCTGCGCCTTAATTGCATCGATAACAGTTGCATCGTTAAGCCATGCTTTAACGGAACCATTCGCTAATTCTGTAAGGGCAGCTTCATATTCGTTAGCAGAAGCCGTATTTGTTGTTGCTACTTGGAATGCAAAAACAGCCATAAAAGCGGTAGCTAAAATCCTCGTATATTTCATATCAGTATCTTTCCTGTTTATCATCAATATAAATTAGCCCAGATATCTATATTGTTAGCGTTAATAGAGTTTTCAAGGCACGTACGAATTCTTATTTTCATTTTCAACACTTAAATAAGTGCATTATTAAAAATATAAGACAAGTAAAATTTACATATTTAATCAATTAATATTATAGTATTTTTTCAATATACATAAATATAAATAATAATTTAGTATACACATAAATTTATATCGTTTTATAATTTAATACTTACTATTTATACTAGAAATTTTTTTTCTATTTTATTTATTAAGTAAAATTTATGGAGTCCTTCGTTTTATTAAACTTATTATTTTTCTAGTAATTATATTTACAAAACAGGCTTAAATTTCTAACCTGTTGAAAGTATTGGAATATTGTATACCAATACATTTCGATAAATTCATTGCTAATCTGTAACGTACGAACATAAATAAAAAAAATCTTATAAATTAATGATAATGTTACTTTATTCAAATTCTATAGGTTATAATTTTTAAAGTTTATCTAGAATTATACGATTAATTTTAGATTGAAAGATTTTAATTATATGAGTTTTTTTTCATTATTGATATACCAAAAATATTCAACTCATTCAGAAGAAAATTAAGGATCAAACGCATAAAAATAGCCAACCTGTAATAAAATCATTACAGGCTCAGAAATGAGCTTCACAGCAATAAATTGGCTTCTATTGAATGTTTTTATAGGATAGTAAATTAACTAATAAAAATTTAATTCATAATAAAACTTTATAACTACTAAAATTTTATGATGCAGAAAAATCGTGTTTAAGGACATGAAGAATCAAATAAAGTACTACGCCAAAAGCGTATTTTTTAAGTCTCCAAGCTCAGAACAACCCAATTGGCCCATGCTGCCCGATAGTTCTTCTTTTAGGATCGTCATTATATGATCCGTGCCCGCTTCACCCATTGCGGCCACCGCGTACATAAAGGGCCGACCCAAGAGAACAAAGTCCGCGCCCAGCGCCATCATGCGCGCAATATCCATGCCCGTACGGATCCCCCCATCGGCAATTAATACCGCATTCTTACCCAAGGCGCTTCGCAACCCAGGCAAGACGGAAACCGCTGAAGGGGCGCTATCAAATTGTCGTCCACCATGATTAGAGATAATCAACCCATCCGCCCCGGCCTTTAGATACGCTTTTGCATCTTCAATGCTCAGAACGCCTTTGATCAATAGCTTACCCGGCCATGCATCCCGAATATGTTTTAGGCGATCCAGCGTTATATGCCCGTCCATGACACTTGAAACAAACTCAGCCGACTGCATCATGTTTGAAGCCGCTTTATAATAAGGCGACATGTTCTCAAATTCAGGGATGCCTTTGAACAACACCCTTAAAGACCAAGTGGGTTTCGTCGCGCACTGCATAATGGTCTTTAAATCAATTTTCGGTGGTACGGCCAGGCCATTACGGATATCGCGAATTCGGCGTGGTTTAACCGGTACATCCACGGTCACAACCATAACCTCATACCCTGTTTCCTTAGCCCGGCGGATCATATCGTCTTCCATTTCACGGTCATTGGGTGGGTAAAATTGAAACCAAGCATTATCACCACCGATGGGCCGGATGCTTTCCATGCTCGAATTACCAAAGGTGCTGAGGATATAGGGGATATTGTGGGCGCGGGCGGCGGCGGCCAAATATGCCTCCGATCCGTGCCACATCAACCCGCTCAGACCAAGCGGTGCCACCCCAAAGGGGGCATCATATTGTTTTCCCCATAAAATGCGACTGTAATCAGGGGAGGATGCCTTATTTTTGTATCCGAGACCGTACGTCGGCATCAGGTGTATGTCATTGAGATCACGTTTATTGCGCGCTTTGCAATGCTCCTGATCAATCCCCCCGTAGAGATAGTCAAAGACAAAGCGCGGCATACGTTGCTTCGCGCCCTTTTTCATATCTTCTACACAGGGGTATTTTCGATCAAGATCCATTGTCCCAGTCCCTACTCTCTATTAATATCCCAATTGGAATATTTGCAGCCCCTCCTGTTTACGATATTGTCGGGGTTCGCTACAGAAATTTTATTCACTTTAAGAAAAAATTATATCCTGTTTTAAGCTTATTTTTCAGATGGTCTTTACTCAATTTTGGATTTATGGTCCCCTAATCTGATATCATATTGATCATTAAGTAATCTCAAGCAAATAAATGCTTTGAAAACTTAGAGGAGTTATTACGTCAATGAAAACTCATGCTCGTGTCGTCGTTATTGGCGGTGGTATATTTGGTGCTAGCGTACTCTATTCGCTCGCTAAACAAGGCTGGTCTGATGTTGTATTGTGTGAAAAGGCGGAATTAACCTCCGGTTCCACATGGCACGCGGCGTCCCAGTGCCCCAATTTCATTGGCAGTTATAATTACGCCAAAATCCACGAAGAGAGCATCCAGGTCTATAAAGGGCTAGAAGAAGAGACCGGTTTATCCGCCGGATTCCATGATTGCGGTGGCATCCGTCTTGCCATGACCCAAGAGGAAGTCGACTGGTTCCGTTATGTCAAAGGCATCTCGCGCAATATCGGTTTCGAAATGGACATTATCGGTCCCGATGAGATTAAAAAAATCCACCCCTTTTTGAATGTCGATAACGTTATCGCAGGGGCCTATACCCCCGATGACGGGCACTTAGATCCGGCGGGCACCGTTCAGGCTATGGCCCGTGGCGCGCGCAATAATGGTGCAGAAATTTACCGTCGTTGTTTGGTAACCGACATCAACGCGCTACCGAGCGGCGAATGGGAAGTGGTCACCGAAAATGGTAACATCGTTTGCGAACACGTGGTTAATGCTGCGGGTTGTTATGGCCCCCAAGTGGGCGCTATGGTTGGTTTGAAAGTCCCGTACGTTAATATGGTTCACTGTTATGTGGTCACCGAAGACGTACCAGAGATCGCCGCCCTGGATTACGAATTACCGGTTATCCGCGACCCGTGGTCTTCTAACTATTTACGTCAAGAAGGAAAATCCATTTTGGTTGGTGCCTATGAGACCGCCGGGGCAGAAGCCGTCTGGCTCGATGGTGCCGATTGGAATTTGGAGAACCCCTTGTTGGAACCAGATTTTGACCGGATCTCTGGCAATCTCGAAAGAGCCGCCGAGCGGTTTCCTCAATTTGCCGAAGTCGGTATTAAAAAAATTATCTGTGGCGCCATCACCCACACGCCTGATAGCTCCTTCTTAGGCGGTCCCGCCGCAGGGCTTAAAAACTTCTGGCAATTCTGTGGTACCTCGATCGGTATTTCACAAGGTGGCGGCGCGGGTAAATATCTCGCCGATTGGATCATGAATGGCCAATCTGAGCTGAACCCCCGCGAATTCGAACCCCGCCGTTACGGCGATTGGGCTTTTGGTAAATACACATTGGATAAATCCATCGAAGATTATGAAATGATGTACGCCCCCGGCCTCCCCGGTGAAGAGCGCATGGCGGGACGACCCGTAAAAACAAACGGCCTTTATAATAAGCTATTGGATAAAGGGGCAATCATGACCACCGCATTTGGTTGGGAACGACCAAAGTGGTTCACCCAGGATGGCAACATTGAAACCCCAAGCTTCCGCCGTAATAACACCTTCGCGCCTGTTGCCGATGAATGCAAAGCCGTTCGTGAACGCGTTGGCATCATGGATTTGACCAGCTTTGCTAAATTCGAAGTCAACGGCCGCGACGCGCTTAGCTTTCTCAACCGACTATGCGCCAATGCCATGCCGAAAAAAGATGGCCGTATTGCCCTCGCCCACATGCTGACCAACGATGGACGTATTGAAAGCGAGGTCACCGTGACCCGCATTTCAGAAAACAATTTCTATCTGTTATCATCTGTGGTGGCCCAAATTCATGATTATGACTGGTTGGTTCAGCACCTGAATGAGGGCGAAGATGTCACCGTGACGGATGTCACCGATGCGACGGGTATGCTGTTGCTCACCGGGCCACGCGCGCGTGATGTCTTGTCTGCGTGTACGCAAAGCGATCTATCCAATGATGCCTTCAAGTGGCTCAGCGCCCAACAAATTGAGGTTGGTGGCGTTTCTTGCCGCGCCCTTCGCGTTTCCTACGCCGGTGAACTTGGTTGGGAATTACATCACCCAATCGCCGATATCGGCAAACTCTATGACGCTCTTTGGGCCGCGGGTGAGGCACACGGTATTGCTGACTTTGGTGCCTACGCGTTTAATTCTCTGCGCATGGAAAAAGCCTACAAAGGTTGGGGCACTGAACTAACCACAGAAATCACCATGGCGGAAGCCGACATCATGCGATTTGCCCGTTTGACCAAAGACGACTTTATTGGCAAGAACGCGCTCGAAGTTAAAAAAATCGATGGCATCTCCACACAGTGTATCTATTTGAGCGTGGATGTGGATGACAGCGACTGTCGTGGCAATGAGCCCGTGATGGTTGATGGTAAAGCCATCGGTGTTGTGACCTCTGGTGCGTACGGTCACAGCGTGGGCAAGAGCTTGGCATTTGCCTATGTGGATGCGGCTTTTGCAAAACCGGGAACGGAGCTTACCATCGAAATCGTTGGCAAATACCATAAAGCGATCGTCCTTGCGGACCCTGTTTATGATCCTGAAAACGAAAAATTACGCGCCTAGTTATTACCGGCGGCTTATCACAGGCGTTTAGTTTCGCCTTAGATATGGCTGACGGTATCAGAAATTGCCCTGGCAACGCTATCATCCTTGGAAGAATCAAATCCAACATTGATGGCGAGGGCTAGCTGGGTAATGAGCTGAATATTTTTTTCGGTGACATTGCTTTCGTTATCACCAATATCAAAGGCCACTTGCAACAAAGTGGCGCACAGGCCACTGGCGTGTTCATAATTCGTGCCCTTTATGCGGCCCATTACATCGTTTAAAGTCTCTTGTAGATTTTTGGCATATGATTGAACTTTTTGTGTCGGCTCACCTTGCGCAAACGACTTTGAAACTTGTTCCGTAATAAGAACAATAAGTTGCGATTGTCTTTCCAATCGGCTGTTGGTCATTTGCCCCATGGTGGTATTAATCATCACATCCAAATCATCAAGGTGGTCTTCTCCTATGACTTTGGACCTCAATGTATTGGGAACATCAAATTTCAAAATCTCCATATCACTGGCACCGCGGCTGCCGGGTCGACGATCGGGTCCCAGATAATCGCTGGTGGCGACAAACTGTTTTCTGGAATTCACAACCCCGTCCAACCTGTCGTGAATTTGTTGCGAGGTAAACGGTTCAATTATCAGCGCGTCCGTGCCCGATGATATAATCCGCCGCACGCTATCTTCTGTTGCTGAAGCTGTAATGGTAATAATGGGTATAAACGGGTTATGACCCGCACCATTTAATCTAATATCACGAACCAAATCGCTGCTGTTTCCATCGGGAAATTCTGCGTTACAGATAATTAGATCGGGTGTTTGCTCTGTTAATTGCGTGGTCAAAAATTTCAGCGATGCCCCAGCATTAATCTCATCGATCCCAAAATCGCGAAGAATGCTCCGGATGTTACTGGACGTCCCCTTCCCCGGGACAACCAATAGGACATTGACATCTTTGATATTCAGCATAGCTTTTTGATCAACCTTTAAGAATTATATCTAAGGTATACCACAATTAATTGAATAAACAAATTTCAATCCAAAAGCATAAAAAAAAGGCTGGAACAATATGCTCCAGCCTTTTTTATTATTATATTTAAGGGATACTAGCCTATTTTATAACCGTCTCTCACCAACGCATCCTGTGTCTCCACAATGCTCTCGCGTAGCGTATCAACCATAAAATCAATTTGTTCTTTGCTGAGAACAAGCGGTGGTGACATGACGTTCAGATGGGCAATCGGTCGCACCAGCACGCCCCGTTTTTCGCATGCATCAGCAATGCGATCGCCAACGTGCGCGTCACCCGGCAACAATTCTTTGGTATCTTTGTTGGCAACGTTTTCAACGCACATCATGAAATCTTTACCCCGAACATCACCAACGATGGCGAGATCATGCAAGGTCTGTAGGCGTTCTTCTAAATAGGGTCCCACGTTACGGACATGACCACAAATATCTTCGCGCTCCATGATTTCAATATTTTTAAGACCCGCCGTGCAACAAACCGGATGACCGGAATAGGTAAACCCATGGGTGAACATCCCGCCCTCGCACTGGGGTACCGAAATCACATCGTAAATAGCCTTAGACAAGATGGTCGCTGACAGCGGCGCGTACGCGGAAGAAATTCCCTTTGCCGATACGATAATATCCGGCACCATACCGAACACGTCCTCAGATGCAAAGAAATGTCCCAAACGTCCAAATGCCGTGACCACTTCGTCGGCGACATAGAGCATATCGTACTTGTGACAAATCTCTAACATACGTTTGTGATATCCAACGGGTGGCACAATAACACCGCCCGCCCCCATGATGGGTTCGGCGAAGAAAGCCGCTACATTATCAGGCCCCAGCTCGATGATTTTATCTTCGAATTCTTTAACCAAAACTTCGAGGAATTCGGCGTCGGTTAATCCCTCGGGTTTGCGGTAAGGATTTGGATTGGCGACCCGCTCCACCAAACCCGGCGCCAAATCCCACCCTATGTGATCAAAGGCAACGCCGGTTAAACTCATGGCGGCGTAGGTGCTACCGTGATACGCGTCATGGCGAGAAATCATTTTCTTTTTGGTCGGTTTACCAAGCTGATTGAAATAGAATTGAATAATACGAACGGCTGTATCATTGGACATGGACCCCCCCGTACCAAAAAACACATGGTTCAAATCACCCGGTGTTAGTTCAGCCAGTTTATAGGCCAATTCAGCCGCTGGAATGGATGTATGCGCCCCAAAAGAGGAATAATAAGTCATTTTGCGGGCCTGGTCCGCCATCGCTTGGGCGATTTCATCGCGGCCATATCCAACGTTCACGCACCATAGGCCGGCAATACCATCAAGGTACTTTTTGCCTTCAGAATCATAAACATAACACCCTTCGGATTCGGCAATGACCAAAGATCCCTTTTCTTTAAAAGACGGAAAATCAGTCCACGGATGAATATGGTGATCCTTATCTTTTTGCCAAATTTCTTTCGTGTTGTAGTTAAAATTTCGAGCGGTCATGATCTATCTCCACTGTTTTATCAATAATTCTCAACTCATCTAACTTTGCTCTTTTTGATTTAAATTTACCATACCTCCGCATAGGTAGATATGGTTTATGGCTATAGACATCGGGTGCTGAAATAGTAATGTAATCAATAGAAAATAAACAGAGCCATACAAACAGTGTCATTCAAAATGGGGTAATCTGTGCAAACATACGATGTCATCATTTGCGGCGGCGGTATCATCGGTCCTTCATTGGGCTATGGTATTGCCCAAAGCGGGGCCAGCGTTTTAATGCTCGATGATGGTGATGAAGCCTTTCGGGCCGCACGGGGGAATTTCGGACTGGTTTGGTACACGACCAAAGGATTGGGTTGCCAGCCCTACGCCGAATGGACCCAAAGCTCCGTGGCACACTACCCTGAATTCTCTCAACAATTAATCGATGATGTAGACATCAATATAGAACTTCAACAAAATGGCGGCCTTGAGTTTTGTCTAAGCGACGATGAAGCGAACGCCTTCAAAGCCGACCTTGATATCATGCGCGAGCAATCACCGGGTGGCACCTATACATCCCATTATATCGACCGTTCAGAGATTAACGATTATCTTGGAAGCGATTTAGAAATCGGGGCGCAAGTGGTCGGCGCGGTTTACGGCGCGTGTGATGGACATCTAAATCCACTTAAATTAGTCCGCGCCCTTCACACGGGATTCCAAAAACACGGCGGCCTCTATCAAGCCAATAATCCGGTCCTTGACATCATGCCAAACGGAGACAGTTTCCGCATCAAAACCCAAAACAATGAGTTTGCTTGTAAACGGGTGGTGATTGCCGCCGGACATGGCATTCCAAAGCTTGCCCCTGCCGTTGGATTGGACATTCCCATCATCGCTGAGCGGGGACAAATCCTTGTTACAGAGCGTATAAAACCATTGTTCTCACGCCCCTTGTCGGGCTTGCGTCAAACCGATGAAGGGACAATCTTGATCGGTGCGTCTAATGAGGATGTAGGCTATGACATCCATACCACAGCCGAAATTACGTCAAAATTAGCCAGCCGTGCCGTGGCTTCATTCCCTATTTTAGGACAGCTTAATTTGGTTCGTACATGGAGCGCCCTTCGGGTGCTGACCCCGGACCACAACCCGGTCTATGACCAATCCAAACAATATCCCGGTGCCTTCGCCGCAACCTCGCACAGTGCTGTAACGCTTGCCGCCAGCAATGTAAATTGTGCGTCAGATTGGATTTTGGAAGACCGCGCACCGGACGTCTTCCCTGCGTTTTCGTCGGAGCGGTTCCATGTTTAAGGCCCTGACCCCCGTTACAGGTAACACCGTTACCCTTTCTATTGATGGCCTTGATGTCACCGTGGGCGCGGGCACAACCGTCGCCACAGCCGCCCTCATTAGCGGTCTAGAATTCACCCGCCAAACCCCAGCTTTACACAAAACGGCCTTACACAAAACGGAGCACGGCGCCCCTCGCGCACCCTATTGCATGATGGGAGTTTGCTTTGATTGCCTGATGACCATCGACGGCACCGCCAATCAGCGGGCGTGTCAGAGCATCGTTGCAGACGGTATGGTGGTAACCCGTCAACTTGGCAAGCGGGAGATCAAATCATGATCGACCTTATCATCATCGGTGCGGGCCCCTGTGGCATGGCGGCCGCTATTGAGGCTACCCAAAACGGCCTCTCAACATTGGTCCTAAACGAAGGGCCCGGGCCGGGCGGGCGTATTTATCACGGCTTAGAGAAGCCAAAATCTAGCCATGCACAACTGGGCAAGGACTACACCGACGGCGCAGCTCTCCTCGACCAATTCCGCCAGTGTGGCGCGCACATAGAAAACAAGGCAGCGGTATTTAGACTTGACCCAGACGGCACCGTTTGGTTTACCCAAGCAAATATCGCACGAACCATTAAAGCACGGGCCGTGCTAATTGCCACCGGTGCCATGGAACGCCCGGTGCCGATCCCCGGCTGGACCCTACCCGGCGTGATGACGGCGGGGGCCGCGCAAATGATGTTAAAGGGCGACAACGCAATCCCCACAGGAACCGTCGTCTTAGCCGGGTGCGGGCCACTGTTGCTGCTTACCGCGATTCAATTATTAGGGGTGGGCGTTCAGGTCACCACCGTTATTGATACGGTCAAACCATCTGATTACGGAGCCGCATTGCCCCATTTATTAAGGGCTATACGCGCCCCCGGGCCGTTATTTAAAGGTCTGGGTATGGTGCATCAACTTTCAAAGGCAAACGTTGAACTGATCAGCGGGGCAAGCTCACTTGCCATAAGCGGCACTGACCATGCAAACGGCATTGACGTCGATGGCCGTTTGATCGCGGCCGGGACGATCTTATTGCATAATGGTGTGGTTCCAGAAACCCAGCTTTCCAGACAGGTCGGGTGTGAGCATATTTGGAATCAGGCTCAACGATGCTGGCAACCGAAAACCGATCAATGGGGGGTAAGCTCTTTGCCCTCCATCCACATCGCCGGGGATGGCGGTGGCATTGGCGGGGCGCTGGCCGCCGTGAGCCAAGGACATATAAGCGCGCTCAACATCGCCAGCCAATTGGGTAAAATCAATTTGGCCCAACGCAATAAATTGGCCCGCCCTTGGCAACGGGCCAAAAAATCGCAAATGGCCATCCGGCCCTTTTTGGATCGTTTGTATCAACCCGCCGACTTCCTGCTTGCCCCCTCGGTTGAGAATGTCATTGTTTGTCGCTGCGAAGATGTCACCGTGGGCGATATTATCAACGCAACCGCCCTCGGTTGCCCCGGTCCCAATCAGTTGAAAGCCTTTACCCGCGCGGGTATGGGACCCTGTCAGGGACGCATGTGCGGTCTCACCATATCCGAGTTGATGGCCCGCCAAAATCGCTCTTCACCGGACGACGTTGGTTATTATAATATTCGACCGCCTATCAAACCTGTGACACTTGACCAATTGGCTCAGTTAACAGACTTTGGTAAGATTGAATAAATAAACTGAAAAAATAAATAGGGAATAGTTAAAAATGTCATTCAAGCACCTCTTCACCCCCCATCAAATTCGGGGATTAGAAGTCCGAAATCGAATTTTCTCAACAGGGCATCAAACCATTTTGGCCAAAAATGGTTCGCCGAGTGAAGAAATGGCGGCCTATCACGAAGCCCGCGCCAAAGGCGGGGCCGGGTTGATCATCATGGAATCATCACGGCCTTTTAGCGATGATGTGTCTGCCAGTTATTATCTGGATTCCAGCACCGATGATTGTATTCCCGGTTACGCTATGGTGGCGGACGCGGTGCACAAACACGGTGGAAAAGTCTTCGCCCAGATCAACCACGGTGGCCGCATTGCTTATATGAATGAAGGCATGTTTATGGTTTCTAATGGCCCGTCTATTGTGCCCGACCATCGCTTTCATTGCATGCCCCGGGCGATGGATGTCAGCTATATCGAAAACCTCGTAAACGCCTTTGCCCAAGCCGCAAGGCGCATGGCGGAAGCAAACCTCGACGGGGTCGAACTGGTCGCCAGCCACGGTATGTTAATGTCACAATTTTTAAACCCGCTGACCAATCACCGCACCGATCAATATGGTGGCTCCGCTGAGAACCGTTTCCGGTTTGTCGCCGAATGCATTGCCGCCACGCGCAATTTAATCGGCCCTGATAAAGTTATCGGCCTGCGCATATCCGCCGAAGAACATGAGCCCGATGGCCTTGATGCGGCGGGATGGTTGGAAATTTGCAATCGGTTGAACCAAGAACCCGAACTGGATTTTGTTAATGTCACCGTGGGTTCCATGATGGGACCGGGTGGCTCTATCCATGTGGTACCGCCCATGCAGATCGAGCACGCCTATACCGCCCCGACGGCGGGTCAAATTAAGGCTGTGATGGATAAAACCATCATGGTTGCCGGACGGATCAATCAACCCCAAATCGCCGAACAAGTCCTGGCCGATGGCCAAGCCCATATGTGTGGTATGACCCGCGCGATGATTTCTGATCCCGAAATGCCCAATAAAGCACGCGCTGGAAATCTCGATGCGATTCGGGCCTGTATTGGCTGTAATCAAGCCTGCATCGGTCATTACCATATGGGCGTTCCCATATCGTGTATCCAAAATCCGCTCAGCGGTCGCGAGCTTAAATTGGGCGCCCACCCCAAGGCGGAAAACCCCCGCACGATACTTGTCGCAGGGGGCGGACCGGGTGGTATGAAGGCCGCCGCGGTCGCCGCGGAGCGTGGACACAAGGTCATTTTGTGCGAAGCCGGCAAACAGTTAGGCGGGCAAGCTCTGCTCGCGCAATTACTGCCCAACCGTTCCGAATTTGGCGGGATCGTCACCAACCTGAGATACGAGATGGATCAAGCCGGGGTGGATATTCGGCTGAACACCACTGTCGATCCGGCCTTAATCGATAGCCTTAAACCGGACGCTGTTATCATTGCCACGGGCGCAGAACCCTTCCGCCCCGATCAAGATTTGGGTATGGAAATTTCCGATGACAGTCATACCGTCGATGCGTGGCAAGTCTTGCGCGGCGAGGTCAATCCCGGCAGCAATGTTGTGGTGGCGGATTGGCGTTGTGATTGGGTCGGTGTGGGTGTGGCTGAAAAATTAGCCTTGGAAGGCTGCTCTGTACGCTTGATGGTCGACGGCGAAACCTTGGGCCAGACTTTGCAATTATACTTACGCACCCATTGGGCTGGCGTGATGCATAAATTGGGTGTCGAGGTTACCTTGTATTCCCGCCTGTATGGTGCGGATGGGGACACCGTGTATTTCTATCACAATGCCAGTGGTGAACCCATTATGGCCGAAGGCGTTGATACCTTGGTGCTTGCCCAAGGTCATAAACAAATCACCACCTTGGAGGATCAATTGCGCGGCATGGATTTGGAAACCCACATGGTCGGTGATTGTCTCAGCCCCCGTTCGGCCGAAGAAGCCGTCTATGAAGGCTTGATGGTCGCCCGCAATATATAACTGGAAAATCCAGGATGTCCTCTAAACGCAGCGGTGGGCGTACCGCCCGAAAAGAACACCGGGCCAATTCAAACAGCCCACCGCCGGACTATGCCAAAGGTTTTGCCAGTGGCACGTACCAACCTTTAAGCGAGCATGATGTCCGGCGTATTCATTCCGGCGCGTTGCATGTCTTGGAAACCGTTGGCATGGGCGTGATCGGGGATCTGCCCCCCGGCGCAAAAGCCATTATTGAACAAGGGGCCACGTTATCGGATGGGGGGCGACTATTATTCCCCCGTACCATGGTCGAGGACACCATTGCAAAAACCTGTCGTAAATGGACCTTGCATGGCATCGACGAGTCACGCTCCATCGACATCACACCGGGGCATACTCATTATGGAACAGCAGGGGGCGCGGTCAACATTCGGGATTTCCATACTCGGCAATACCGCGAAACCACGCTCAAAGATTTATATGATGTAACCCGCTTGATCGATACACTGGATAACATTCATTGGTGCTACCGTCCGCTCATCGCCCGCGACATGATCCAGACCGAAACGCTGGATATTAACACCGCCTACGCGCTTATAACCGGCACGTCCAAACCGCTTGGTATCACGCTGGGCAGTGCTAAGTCCGTTGAAACCGTTATCGCGATGTTCGATACAGTATTGGGTGGAGAAGGCAAATTCAAACAAGCACCTTGCGCCCATAGTGTACAGGGTGATGGCGTGCCGCCTTTGCGGTTTGCTTATGAACGATGCCTAATTAAAGAAGCCTGCATCCGTGCTGGTATGCCATTGATGATCGCCTCTGCCCCCCAAGCCGGGGCCACAGCACCAGCAGCCCTTGCCGGTACGTTGGTTCAGGTCACCGCCGAAGCCCTAGCGGGCTTAGTTTATGTTAACGCCGTGGCACCGGGCCACCCGGTAACGTTTGCGCCTTGGGCCTTTGTCTCTGATTTACGCACCGGGGCCATGAGCGGCGGCGGCGCTGAACAAGCTATGTTATCGGCCGCCAGTGCGCAAATGGGTCGGTTTTATGATATACCCACCAGCGTTCCGGCGGGCATGGCGGACGCAAAAGCCCCCGACGCACAATCGGGTTCTGAGAAAGCTTACACCAACATATTGGCGGGTTTGGCGGGGGCCAGCATGGTCCACGAGAGTGCGGGCATGCACGCGGCCCTTATGGGGTGTGTGTTGGAAAGCTTCGTGATCGATAATGATATGCTGGGCACTATTCAACGCGCCCTACGGGGGATCGAGGTTTCCGATGATACCCTGTCGCTGGATGTAATAGCCGATGTTAATCTGGAAGGACCGGGTCATTATTTGGGGCACGCCCAGACAATTGAATTAATGGAAAGCGAATACAGATACCCGGATTTGGCCGACCGCCAATCCATTGATGCGTGGCAAGAAGAAGATGCCCCCGATATAGAAAGCCGGGCGCGGGATTATGTTGAAAAAACCCTCAGTGAACATTATCCGCATCATATCGGTTCAGATTTGGACAGAAATTTGCGCGAAAAATTTGATATCCGCTTACCCCGTGAGGACATGCGCTCACCATAATAAGCACTAGCTTCAATGCTTACAGCCCTATAGTCTATTGCAAATTATCAATCCAAAAGAAAAGAATTTCCCATGAAAGCAACCATCATCCCCGTTACCCCGTTTCAGCAAAACTGTTCTGTTATTTGGTGCGAGAACACCATGAAGGGTGCGGTGGTCGACCCCGGTGGCGATTTAGATAAAATCTTGGCAGAGGTCGAAAATCACGGCGTGAAATTAGAAAAAATTCTTCTAACCCACAGCCATCTGGATCACGCCAGCGGTACCGCTGAGCTTAAAGCCAAATTGAACATTCCTATTGTCGGCCCCCATGTGGACGATACTTTTTTGATCGAACAATTACCCGCCCAGTGCGCCGAATATGGCTTCCCCCCCGCCGAAGCATTCACCCCAGACCGTTGGTTAGAAAACGGCGATACGGTAGAGGTCGGTGATATGACGTTGGATGTTTACCATTGTCCCGGTCACACCCCCGGCCATGTCATATTTTACGAGAAACAATCCAACGTGGCCTTTGTGGGTGACGTCCTGTTCAAAGGTTCTATTGGTCGCACAGATTTCGAACGGGGCAATCACGCTGACCTGATCGAGGCCATCAAAACCAAATTATGGCCCCTCGGCGATGACGTTGCGTTTGTTTCCGGTCACGGAGAAATGTCGACCTTTGGCGATGAACGCAAAACTAATCCGTATGTGGGTGATAACGCCCAAGTTTAGAGTAATTTAGAATATCTTAGAGAGCTTTAGGTAACGACCCGTCAACAAAATAGCCGTTACGCTAAGGCCCGCGGCCAGCCCCCACCAGATGCCTTCGGGGCCGTACCCCATGATGAAGCCCAAAATATAACCACCACCGACACCAAACCCCCAATAACCGATTCCCGCAATCCACATGGGGACGACGACATCTTTCATACCGCGCAAACACCGTGTGGCAACGGCTTGGATGCCATCGACCAATTGGAAGGCCGCGGCGATGGCAAATAGGGTAGTACAAAGGGCGATAACCTCGGCATTATCCGGGTCGTTCACATCAAGGAATATTCCGGCGAGAAGGTGTGAACCAAAGATAAAGAATAAAGCAGCGCAACTGCCGATCACAAAGGACAGACCAAAGCCCAGCAACCCCGATTGTCGAGAAGCCGCCATATTTTTAGCCCCCACACCATGGGCCACACGAATTCCTGCCGCTTCTCCCACGGCGAGGGACGCCATAAACGATATGGCAATGATATTAATAACAACTTGGTTGGCCGCCAGCGCGGCTGCGCTGATGGTCCCCATTAAGATCGCCGCGGTCATAAACAATCCACCCTCCATCAGCGCAATCCCGCCGATGGGTGTTCCCAGTTTGATGATTTGCCAGCATTCCTTCAGATCAAGATCAACCATGTTTTGATAAATATGATATTGCTTTAATTTTTTTGAATAAAACGTGTAACCGAGCAACGAGAAAAACATCATCCAGCTGACGATCGACGTTGACCACCCGGCCCCCACCACGCCCAATTGTGGAAATCCCCATACACCATTGACCATGCCGTATGTTAAAATAGCGTTCAGCCCAACCGCGCCGACAGTAATCATCATCACCGCCTTCACCCGCATGAGGGACGCGGTATAAGACCGCAGCACAATAAACAACATATTGGGAAGAAAGCTCCAACACGCGGTTCGCAGATATGAATTTCCGATTTCCAAGACCCTTGGATCCTGATCGGTCAGGCCCACCAAATGCGCGCCAAAGAAACAAAGTGCCGTGCCGGGGATACTGATGGCGGTGGCAACCCAAAAGCCTTGGCGGACATGATGACCGATTTTACCGGTGTCATTGGCACCGTACGCTTGCGCCACCAAAACCCCCACAATCGAGATAATGGATGTGCCCACAAACAACGCTTCCCACAGAATGTTGCCCATGAGACCAACGGAGGCCAGTTCCACACTGCCCAATCGTCCCACAATGGCGTTATCGGTTAGAACCATACCGATTTCCGCCATATAGGTCGCCGCCAAAGGCATGGCGATCATGATATGGATCTTAAATTCTTCAAAAAGTGATATTTTTTGCGTTTTCATGGGCGGAGTATATCAACTGCGCATACGAGTACCAGCAGCATCTATTAGCGGTATCATCGTCATAATAGCAGGTCTAGGGTCGCCCAAAATTTCTACCGTACACGCCCCTCCTTCAATGATCATTTCGGGCTTTAAATAGGCCAGCGCCAAGCTTTCGCCCACACAATGACCATACCCGCCGGAGGACACATAGCCCGCGTAGTCCCCCTCAACAAAGACCGACTCGCCGCCGAATGCATCGCTGTCCCTATCGCCCACATCAACAACCACCGTAACGCGTTGCACCGATGGGCCTTGGTCTTGAAAGTCCTGTGTGGCGCCCTTGCCGATGAAATTTTCTTTATCCATCTTCATAAAACGCTCCATCCCGGTCTCATAGATTGAATAATCCGGCGATAAATCAGCCCCCCAACTGGGGAAGCCTTTTTCCAGACGCAGCGACATCAGCGCTCTTGAGCCCGCCAACCGCAGACCATGGCTTTCGCCCGCTGTTGTTAATGCCTCAAATAGGGTGCGCTGATATTCTGACGGGCAGTAAATCTCATAGCCCAACTCGCCCGTGAACGACACGCGCACCACAATGGCTTCGGGTACATTGCCCACGGCGATGACCTGACCGCTTAAAAAAGGAAAGGCTTCATTGCCGAGATCGGCGTCCGTTGTGGCCTGTAAAATCGCTCGCGCGTTTGGACCCGCCAACATCAATCCGGTCCACGCAGGCGATAGGTTTTCAAGCTCAACGGTACCGTCAAACGGCAGAAGTTCATCAAAATGACGCATGTGATAGCGTTGCATCGCACCCGCCCCCAGCATCATGAAACCCGTGTCATTTAATTTTGTGATGGTAAAATCACCAATCACTTTACCCTCTGGGCTGAGCATGGGGCTGAGGCATGTCTTACCGATTTTGGCCGGGGCGCGATTGGTCAAGACCATATTCAGCCAGTCCTCCGCGTCCTCGCCCATGACAAAATATTTGGCAAAGGTAGAGACTTCAAACAAACCCGCCGCCTCGCGTACCGCGCGGCATTCTTCGCCCACCGCGTCGAACCAATTACCCCGTTTGTAGCTGTAGATATCCTCCGCCGTCTCCCCTGCGCGGGCGTACCACAAGGGTGTTTCCCAACCAAAGTTTTCGCCAAAGACAGCTCCCGCGGCCTTTTGCCGATCATAAACCGGGAACGTGCGGACCGGACGCGCCGCTGGAAATTCTTCATAAGGGTGGATACGTTTAACCCGGTTTTCATAGAAAAATTTCGTGCGTTGCTCTACATACGATTTGCTGACATGCTCGCCGAAACGGGTCACGTCCCAGCAATTGATATCAAGTCCCGGTTCACCCTCGATTATCCATTCAGCCAAGGTGCGACCGATGCCACCGCCTTGATTGAACCCGGTCATAACCCCCGCCGCACAGAAATAATCTGGCAAGCCGGGATAAGGCCCGAGCAAGGGGCCCAAATCCGGTGAGAAGATCATCGGACCGTTGATAACGCGTTTCACACCGGTTTCCGCAAAGACCGGAATGACCTCACAGGCGCGTTCGAAATTCCATTCCATGCGCTCTAGGGCGTCGGGTAACAATTCGTGATCAAAATCAAGTGGCGTGCCGTCTTTGGCCCAGTGCACACAGGTGCTCTCATATGCCCCCAGCAACAACCCCTGCCCTTCTTG
Organism: uncultured Rhodospirillales bacterium; assembly: GCA_965603075.1. GTDB lineage: Bacteria > Pseudomonadota > Alphaproteobacteria > Rhodospirillales > Casp-alpha2 > JABJOR01. Next base: position 40,763 of record CBFDBO010000026.1, read on the forward strand.
GCGGGAGTACCACCCTGATTCGGGTTCCGACACGGTCGGATATTCTTTCGCCATGGCTTCAATTTCTGGAATGGCTTCGGTCACCAAATAATGATGTTCAACGGGTAATAATGGCAGAACAATCCCCGCCATGGCCGCTACTTCACGCGCCCAAAGACCCGCCGCATTCACCACCACGTCACAGGTAATGGTGCCACGGTTTGTGACAACATCCCAGCCACCTTCTAACCGTTGGTTGGTTTCCATGACCTCGGTAAAGCGGTGCACCTTGGCGCCCATATTACGGGCGGCCTTGGCAAAAGCTTGGGTGGCGCTGGCGGGATCAACGTGGCCCTTCAGGGGTTCATAAAGCACCGAGCGCAAGGGGTCCGTATTTAAGACAGGGGCCAATTCTCTGGCCTCCGCCATAGAGATAAATTCGCTCTCAATGCCCAATCGATTGGCCCGAGAGCGCGCGATTTTTGAGGCGATTTCTTGTTCTTCTGAACGGATCAGGTACATCCCCCCCGTGGGATGAAAACCACAACTTTGCCCGCTCTCAATTTCCAATTGGGGCCACAGCTCAAATGAGTATTTCTGCAAAGCCGACACATTATTGGGGGATGTCATGGTGAACAAATTACCCGCCGCATGCCAGCTAGAACCTGACGTCAGTTCCTTGCGTTCCAACAAAACACAATCCGTCCAACCCATTTTGGCCAGATGATACAGAATACTGCACCCAACAACACCGCCCCCAATGACCACAACGCGCGCGTGGGATGTTATCGCGTCAGAGCTAGCTTGATCAGGCATGAGACCCCCTATTTAAATTACTAACTGGGTAAACCACACTTGGGTAAACCACAGAGCCATCACCCATGCAAATGAATACTCTTAGGTTATGCAATAAAGTTATTTGTGGCTTTCACCCCATCAGAAACTCTTTTTAAAAAAGCTTAACGGGCTGATTAATTGTACAGGGTTTGCCCTATTTGAATTTCTGCCCTATTTCCAGACTACCATCTTACGGTACAATCTGTCATAAAGTTACAAAACATCCAACTGAGAGATTTGATTATGAATACTTCCGGTGTCGTTGACCACATTACCAATTGGCTATCTGATTACGCCCAGAAATCCGGGACCACAGGATTTGTAATCGGGGTATCCGGCGGTATTGATAGTGCCATCACATCAACGTTGGGGGCCAGAACAGGACTGGATATGCTGTGCCTAGAAATGCCCATCCACCAAGAGACCTTGCAGGTCGGGCGGGCTTTTGACCACATTACTTGGCTCAAATCTCAATATTCAAACGTTCGCTCTGCGAAAGTCGAGCTCACAAGTGTTTATGATACACTGGTTGACGAACTTGGCTGTGACCCAAAATCACCCGGTCATGATATGGCCTTGGTTAATACACGCGCACGCTTGCGTATGACCACTTTGTATTACCACGCTGCTGCCAATAACCTATTGGTGCTCGGAACCGGCAATAAAGTCGAAGACTTTGGCGTTGGTTTTTATACCAAATACGGTGATGGCGGGGTGGATATATCCCCCATTGCCGATCTAACCAAAACCGAAGTCTACGCCGTCGGCAAAAAGCTGGGGATTTCAGACGATATCATGGTCGCCCCGCCCACCGATGGTCTGTGGGGCGACGATCGCACCGACGAAGACCAGTTAGGGGCCAGCTACCCCGAACTAGAATGGGCCATGGCCACCATGACCCATGGCGGGGTCATGTCCCATGACGGGGAATCTAGTGGGGATGAAAGCGATTTTACAGATCGTCAGCAAGAAGTTCTAAAAATCTATCAACGATTAAATACGGCCAACAAACACAAGATGGACCCCATCCCCGTTTGCATCATCCCCGACAATCTAAAATAATCCCCCTCAAAAGGAATCGCTGCAAGCCGAGCTTGCTCAAAAAACCGCAGCAAGCCCAGCTTGCTCAAAAAACCGCAGCAAGCCGAGCTTGCATAAAAAAGGGGCCAGCGAT
>CBFDBO010000027.1:0-38235 GCA_965603075.1 uncultured Rhodospirillales bacterium
ATTCGTAATGCGGGGGTCAGGTGTTCAAATCACCTAGGCGGCACCATTTTCCTCTGTAGGTTATACAAACCCTAGCCTTCTTTTTTATCGGAACCTATAAACCGAAATTTACATCGAGAATGTTTCCCGCTTTCTCTGCAATAGCTGCAATAGCGGGCATTTTTTGATCTGCAATTAGGATTCCGCTTAAAGCCAATGAGAATACATTCAAATTTGTGCATCAATAAGTCTTTCATAGACAGCAAACACACTGAACAAATTAAAATATTAATATTCGGAAATGCAGCAGAACTTTTGCAGGCTATGTGTTAATCCAGCTGGTCAAAATGGTAAATTTATGTTCTAATAATGGGGTGTAAATAAGGTAAGGAAGGTATGGTCATGACTGATGCTTTCTCTTTTTCCGATGAATTCGGTCCCCTCAAGGTGATCCACGTCAACGTCCCTAAATATAACACCAAAGGCATCCTTGTTGTCGATAATGTGGCCGCAGGGCCTTCAATTGGCGGGCTGCGAATGGCCCCTGATGTAACCGTTCAGGAATGCTTCCGCTTGGCACGCTCCATGACGATGAAGAATGCGGCGGCGGGCTTACAGCATGGCGGTGGAAAGTCAGTGATGATTGGTGATTCCAAAATGCCTCTCGATCAAAAAGAAGCCGCGGTTCGTGCCTTTGCCAAGGCCCTGAACGGTGAAACAGATTATATTTTTGGTCCCGACATGGGAACGGATGAAACCTGTATGGCTTGGGTTAAAGATGAAATTGGCCGGGCCGTTGGGTTGCCCCGCGAAGTGGGCGGTATTCCATTAGACGAACTGGGGGCAACCGCTTCTGGTTTGGCCGCTGCGGCAGCTGTCGCCATTGACTATTGTGACTTTGAATTAAGCGGCGCACGTCTGGCCATTCAAGGTTTCGGTTCGGTTGGTATGCACGCCGCAAGGCTTCTGGCTGAAAAGGGTGTTGTGCTGGTGGCGGCTGCAGATACCCAAGGTACTCTGTACAATGCAAACGGCCTTGATGTTACACAGTTGATCGCGCACAAACGCTCAGGGCAGTCCGTCACGACATTTGGTCACGGGGAAGTTTTAGACCGTGATGCTGTCAATTTCTTGGCGTGCGACATCTGGATACCGGCGGCGCGTCCGGATATTATCAACATGAAAAATGCAGACCGCTTTCAAGCAAAGTTGATTCTACAAGGTGCTAACATTCCCATCACCAAAGAAGCCGAACGCAAACTTGAAGAACGGGGTGTCGTAAACGTGCCGGATTTCATTGCCAATGCAGGCGGTGTAATTTGTGCGGCCATGGAATATGCTGGTTCGACGCAAACTGGTGCCTTCCACGCTATTGAAGAAAAAATTACCCACAATACTCGTGAAGTGCTGGAACGTGCCAAACGTGAAAAAGGCACCGCCCGTGAAGCCGCTGAGGGATTGGCCACAGAACGTGTGCTAGCCGCAATGGACACACGACGCTTCGGAATATTCTAACGTTGAAAAAGGTGTGAAATTTAGAATAGCCATTAAGGAGTCTACATATGTACCGCATCCGCTTTCACGGCCGCGGTGGGCAGGGCGTCAAAACAGCGAGCCGCATGCTCGGCACGGCTTTTTTCCTTGAAGGTTATGAGGTGCAAGACGCGCCCCGCTACGGCGCTGAACGTCGTGGTGCGCCCCTGTTTGCATATGTGCGAGCGGATAAAATACAGATTTTTGAGCGCGGTGTGATTCCAAATCCAGATCTGGTGTTGGTTGCCGATGATACGTTCATAGCCAGTCCCGCTGCGGGCGTTATGCAAGGCCTGGATGCTCATGCAGTCTTGGCCGTAAATAGTTTTGAAGACATAAAGGTATGGCAAGACCGTCTCAATTGTGCTGCACAGATCATCAAGCTTCCCGCCTTTTCCACTGAAGACGCAGCGGAGCGTCCGTTTGTGAGTTCCGTACTCGCTGGCGCAGCGGGGCGGCTACTGGGGTTACAGAAAGGAAACGTACTTCAGGCCATAGCTCAGGAACTTTCCAACCATAGTGATGACGTCATATCCGCAAATGTCAGTAAAGCTCAGGCCACCTATGAGGCTCTTAGAAAATACCAAGGGCGTGTTAACCAGCGTTCAGAGGATATTGAGTTCACCCCGCCCGACTGGATTACGCTTCGCCATGAAGACGTCAGCCGTGCGTCCCCCGCCATCCACGCTGTTGCCACATCCGTACAGGTTAAGACCGGTTTGTGGCGAACGTTACGTCCGATCGTCGATCTGAATTTATGCAAACGTTGCAATTGGGTATGCGGATCGTTTTGTCCAGACAATGCCATTTCGGCGGATAAAAACGGTTACCCGGTCATAGATTATGATCATTGCAAGGGTTGCTTAATTTGCCTAGCACAGTGTCCACCACATGCCATTGAGGCCCAACCGGAAAAAGGAGATGCGCCATGACACGGGTGCTATTGACCGGTAATGCGGCTGTGGCCTGGGGTGCCCGATTGGCGGGTGCTGAGTACTTTCCGGTCTTTCCCATTACGCCCCAAACGGAAATCATTGAAACGTTGGGCCGTTGGATCGATGACGGTGAAATGGCGGGGCGTTTGGTTACGCTCGACAGTGAACATTCCATGATTACCGCCGCAGGAGCCGCCGCTGCGGCAGGCGTGCGAACCTTCACTGCAACCTCAAGTCAAGGCCTGCTATATGGGCTGGAGATGCTCTATACCGTGGCCGGTTGGCGTGTCCCATTGGTGATGGTGAACGTATCGCGTGGCTTGTCGGCGCCGGTTACTCTGGAGCCGGACCACAATGATATATTGGCGTCTCGTGATTCCGGTTGTTTGATTTTGCATGCCGCCACCTGCCAAGAAGCTGTGGACGCTGTGTTGATTGCCACCCGCTTGACAGAAGATGATCGGGTGCGGCTGCCGGTCATTGTGAATATGGACGGATTTTATTTGTCCTTTACGCGTGAGCCGGTCACCTTGCCCGAAGCCACACGGGTCAGTCGTTTCTTGCCTGACATTGATAGCAGCGCTTTTGGCTTCCGGGCAGATAAACCGGTGAGCGAGGCGGTGGCTGTTTTGGGTGGTGGTCCTTATAGCTATTTCCGTTATGAAATACATTTGGCTGCACAGGAAGCCCTAAACGTTTTCACTGAAACTGTATCTGATTTTGCCGAAATTTTTGGTCGTGAATACGGTGCAATCGAAAGCTATTGCGTTGAGGACGCGGAAGTTGTTTTCGTACAGATGGGCTCATTTGCAACCAAGGCTCATGACGCTGTTGTGCAGTTGCGCCGACAGGGAGTGAAGGCGGGGCTCGTGCGTCCGTTTTTGATCCGCCCCTGGCCAATAGATGCGTTGCGGAACGCATTAACAGGCATTCCAGCGGTCGTGGTTATGGACCAAAATATTTCTATGGGCATGGGTGGCGTGTTGCATGCTGAAGTTGCCGCCGCTCTTTATGGGCAAGCCAATGCACCGCGCGTACTGATGAGTGTCATTGGTGGTTTGGGGGGACGCGACATCGTATTCAATGAGTACGCAGCATTGGCGCAGGAAGCTATAAAAGCCGTGGCTACAGGGAATACGCCGCCACCCCGACTACTCTATACCGAACATGAATTGCGTGAAATGCGTAAACTCCAGTCCATCGCGGCTGTGGAAGGGTTAAACCAGAAGGAGCGTGAGTCATGACGAAAACCAGCCGTTTTGCCCGCATGAGAGACCTTCCGTCTGAACATCTGCTCGGCGCGGGCACCGCCATGTGTGCGGGCTGTGGCGGATTGGAAGCGGTTAAAGAAATTTACGACGTTCTTGGCCCCAAAACCGTTTTCGTCAACGCGGCGGGTTGCATGACCCTCATGGCTGTCTACCCGTTTACCCCCTTCCAAGGCTCATGGCTTTATACTGCCATGGCATCGGCACCTGCCGGAGCACAGGGCATGCGTGATGCACTTGATATTCTCAAAGCCAGCGGTCGCATTGCAGAAAAAGACGATCTAGATGTCGTGGTTCTCACGGGTGATGGATCGGCATATGGCATGGGATTGTCAGCGACCTCGGGGGCCATCGAACGCAATCTCGATTTCCTGTATCTTTGCTATGATAACGAAGGTTACGGCAATACGGGGCAACAGACTTCGGGGGCGACCCCGTTTGGGGCCAGAACTTCGACCGATACCCTAGGGTTTAGAGGTGCCAAAAAAGATTTGTTCTCCATCTGGGTGGCGCACAATCCGGCGTACGTGGCGACGGTGATTTCATCCGAACCGCTGGACCTTGCCCGCAAGGTCGAAAAGGCGGCGCAGTTGTCCGGGCCACGCTTCATTCTGGCTTTATCGCCATGCCCAACGGGTTGGGATTACGACCCCAAAGACACGGTGGCTATCGGTCACTTGGCTGTAAAGACAGGTATCTGGCCGTTGAAGGAATATGTGAACGGTCAGGTGGTTCATACCCGCATCCCCCACCCACGTGTACCGGTGGAGGAATACCTGATCCGTCAGGGCCGCTTTAAACACCTGTTCTTACCCCAACGCGATGAAATCACCATTGCCAAAATCCAGGCACGTGTTGATGCTTACTGGAGCGAGGTTGAACATGACACAGCATAATGCCAGCCCGCTATCGTACCATCACCGCGGTGGTGACCATCCCCTGTTGTGGGCAACCATCCCTGAGCACTTTGGCCGAATTGCCACAACCTTTTCCGATCGCGAAGCGATTGTCTCACGCCATCAAAATCGGCGCTTAACCTACGCTAGATTATCGGCAGAAGTTGATGCTTTGGCCAAAGGTCTTTTGGGCTTGAAGTTTCAGAAAGGCGAACGTATTGGCGTGTGGGGGACCGATCATATCGAATGGCTTTTAGTCCAATTAGCCACGGCACGCATTGGGGTTATTTTGGTCAACATCAACCCGGCCTATCGTCCCCGTGAATTGGAATATGCGTTGACGAAGTCCCAAGTGCAGGGGTTGTTTGTGATGCCGCGTTTTAAATCAAGTGACTATTTGGAGATGCTGAAAAGTTTGGAATTGCCGGGCCCTCGTTGTCCCGATTTGCGCACGATCATTGTCTTTGATCCGCTAGAAGAAACGGACGATTGGCAAAACGTGTTGGCGGCGGGTGAACCCATAAGTGACGCCGAACTGGACGCCGTTACAGCGGGACTGGACCCAGACGATCCGATCAATATTCAATATACGTCCGGCACCACGGGCTTCCCGAAGGCGGTTTTGCTCAGTCACTTCAATATTCTCAATAACGCTCTGTTTTCGGCACATGCCATGCACTTTACGGAGCAAGACAAGCTATGCGTGCCTGTGCCTTTTTATCATTGTTTCGGTATGGTTCTGGCGAACGTGCTGTGTTTGTCCGTTGGCGCAACTATTGTGTTGCCTGCGGAACATTTTGATGCAAGCGCTGTCCTCGAAACGATCCAGAGCGAGAAATGCACGGCGCTTCATGGCGTGCCCACCATGTTTATTTCTGAGCTTGAACATGCAGACTTCGCTAAATTTGATTTAACGTCCTTGCGTACCGGCATCATGGCAGGGGCGACATGTCCCGAGTCGCTGATGCGGCGGGTAATAGACGACATGCACTGCCCGGAAATTTTGATCGGTTATGGTCAGACGGAGGCCTCGCCACTTACCCATCTAACCGACGCGATTGATAGTATTGAACTCAGGACACAAACGGTGGGTCGCAACTTGCCCCACCAAGAAGTTAAAATTATCCACCTGAAAAGCGGCGCAACTTTGGCTATAGGTGAAGTCGGTGAGGTGTGCTTTCGCGGTTATCATATTATGCGCGGTTATTTTGGAGACGATGAAGCCACGGGTAGCGCCATTGACCAATCCGGATGGCTGCACTCCGGTGATTTGGGTACAATGGACGAAGCCGGTTATGTGCGGATCACCGGGCGCATTAAGGAGATGATTATCCGCGGTGGCGAAAACATCTACCCCGCCGAAATTGAGGAATGGTTATTTCAGCACCCCGCCATCGCCCAGGCCGCCGTCTTTGGCGTGCCCGATGAAAAAATGGGTGAAGAAATCATGGTTTGGATTGAATTACACGCAGATGAAACCTTGACCGAAGATCAGGTTCTCGATTACTGCCGCGAAGGTTTAGCGTACTTCAAGGTGCCCCGCTACGTCCAATTCGTTACCGAGTTTCCAATGACCGTCACAGGCAAGCTAAAGAAGTTTCGGATGCGTGAAATCGCCACCCAGGAGTAAAAGGAATATTTCTGTTTTGGGGCATCAGCAGACATTCCATGATGGCTCTCAGATTGTCTGCTTTTGAGGATAAAACATATTTAAAATAGATCAATTATGTGTGTAATAGGGGGTATTGTTTTGAACACAAATAAACTTGGCTTCGGGTGAAGACGTTGCTTTGATATTCTATCAGGTTTAATAAACAATTGTGGGTGGTCATGAAAGCAAATGGTATCCTGTTTGATCTGGAAGGTGTTCTCTATCAGGACGGTAAAGCCGTTAGGGGAGCCTGCTCGGCCCTTGAACAAATACAGAGCGCTCAAATTCCAGTACGCTTTCTAACCAATACAAGCACCAAAGCACGCGCCCATATTGCCCGTCAGTTAGTCCACATGGGGTTCCAGATTTCTCCTGAACAATTGTTTACACCAGCCATTGCTGCAGGTCGATATTTGAAATCCGAAAACGTGCAGCGTATTTATCTCGCCACAGATTCTGATCTGGCGGAAGACTTCAAGGATTTTACCCTGACGCAATCCGCACCCGATGCGGTCGTCATGGGAGACTTGCACACCGAGTTCGACTGGCAAACCCTGAACAGAATTTTCAACATGATTATGGAAGGCGCCAGATTGATTGCCTTGCACCGGAACCGCTATTGTCAGCGCGCGGGGCATATCGCCCTTGATCTGGGGCCTTTCGTGCGAGCTGTTGAATATGCAGCTGGCGTTGAGGCTTTTCTTGTTGGCAAACCGGAACAAGCTTTTTTTGAATTGGCTCTGGCTGAATTGGGCGTTTCGCCCGAGCAATGTGTGATGATCGGCGACGATCCGTTCTCCGATATCACCGGTGCCAAGCATGCAGGCCTCATGGCTGTTCAGGTAAAAACCGGAAAATACAGGCTCTTATCTGATGAAGAAATGAAAGGAACTGTAGCTGCCGATGCTGTGCTGGACTCAATTAGTGACCTGCCGGAATGGATAGGTATCAAGGATTGATTAGCTAATAACCAGAAATAGACATTAGTATGCTAAGGGATCTTAACGATGAGCTCTGATCTAGGACCTGTAATGCACCCGCTAACTGTTGCGATTGTCGGTAGCGGTCCGAGTGGTTTCTATGCCGCCAAAGCGCTCCTGAATGCCGGACCGAACATTCAAATAAATATGATTGAGCGGTTGCCGGTTCCCTACGGTCTGGTCCGATATGGCGTGGCGCCGGATCACCCGAAGTTAAAATTGGTCAGTGCTGTATTCCAGAGGATTGCCGAGAACCCGAGGGTACGATTTTTTGGCAACGTATCGCTCGGCCGGGATATCTCTCTTAAAGACTTAAAAGCGACCCACCATGCCGTCATTCTTTGCCATGGAGCAGGGTCCGAACGAAAGCTCGGAATTCCAGGTGAAAACCTGCAAGGATCCTACTCTGCGGCGGCGTTTGTCGCGTGGTATAACGGACACCCTGATTACACACAGACTGAATTTGATCTTTCGAAAGAAGTCGCCGTAATCATCGGTCAGGGTAACGTCGCTGCCGATATTGCTCGGATCCTGATGAAACCTGTCGATGATTTAAAGTCCACAGACATTGCTACGCATGCACTGGAGCAATTGGCAAAAAGCCGTGTTCGCGAAGTGCATATAATTGGCCGGCGTGGTCCCGTTCAAGCGAAGTTTGCGAGTAAGGAATTAAGAGAGCTCGGTGCATTGAATGGCTGCTCGACAACCTGCACGGAAGAGGGGTTTCAGTTGGGGCCATCTGATGTGAGTGAACTGGCCGAGAAGACCGGCAATAACGCTGTGAAATGTTTTGATTTATTCAAAACATTCGGACAGGTACCCAATTCAACCAATAACCGTCATATTAGATTTCACTTTCTGTTGAGTCCGATTGAAATGCTCGGAGATAGTCACCTGGAGAGCATTCGCTTTCTAAGGAACCGACTTTCAGGTGAAGCTATGAGCCAGTTCGCGCTCAGCACAGAGGCGAGAATCGATATTCCATGTGGAATCTGTTTTAAGAGTATCGGGTATCGCGGCATTCCGATTGCAGATGCGCCATTTGATGAGACGCGCGGGATCATACCTAACAATGAAGGGCGTGTCATCGATGCCAACGGTGTTTCGTTGCCCGGCATATATGTTTCTGGCTGGATTAAGCGAGGGCCATTCGGGTTCATTGGCACGAACAAAGCAGACAGTTTTGAGACCGTTGAAACATTGATCCGCGACCTGCCCCATCTTAGCGAATTCACCGACACGGGAAATGAAGGCCTCGTCACCCTCCTGAAGGCACGTAAGGTTGCTTTCGTCGACTTCGACAAATGGCGCATGATCGACAATGCTGAACTTCAGAAGGGTCAGCAATTGGGGAAAAGTAGAGAAAAGATTACGTCGATCGCCCAAATGCTGGCGATCGCTGGTTAGGCTATTACCCCTAGGTAATTTCCCTGGGAAACGCCATTCATGATACTGAACATAGATATTCTCCTTGCCCCGTTGATCGTTCCGGCGATTGAGATGTTCGACCTCGCATCCAACAAATCTACACTTAGGTGAACGACGCATAGGGCATGTTGACGGGGCGCTCAATGTATTCCTCGCTTGCCATATAGGTCGCGATGGCAGGGTGCTTGGCAAAGGTCTCGAGGAACGCAAACAGTGTCGGTCTGTTGGTTTCACTCACCGAACCGGGGACCATGATGCTGGCCTGCCAGATAAGTTCGTAGAGCACAAAATCAACAAGCGAAGTTCGCTTTCCGACGAAGTAAGAGCTATTTTCTTGCTGTGCCAGATAACGCTCAAATCCATCAAGGTAACGCGGTATCGCAGAAGCGGAGAACTCGGCAAACGCGGCCGGATAATCATCCCCAAGCGTGTAAGCGACATCCACAATGCAGTTACGAAAATCGTAAGCCTCATCTTGCAAGACATCAATGCTGGTTTGCTCCGCTTCGTTATCCCCGTAGAAATCAAAACGCCGGGCGAGATAACGTAACACTGCGTTGCTTTGGGTTAACCGAATTTCGGTTGGGCCGCTTTTGTCGACCATATAGGGGAGGTTTGGAAACGCCATCTCAAGGGTTTGTTTGTGGGACGCCCAATCGGCGGACTCATCAGCACTGATACTGCCATCTTGATTGAGGCCGATGCGCACCTCTGAGAATGGTACCCCCGCGTGCGCCAATAGAAAACGAATTGGCTGTGCTAATCCCCTAATAGCCCAGTAGCCAAGCTCAAACTCAGCCTGTGGGGTGTCGATTATCTGTACCATGTGTTTTTTACTCCGTTAAATCTTCGCCTTTAAATCTCCGCCTTTAAATTTCCATCTTGGGATGCTGCGAAGTCGTCGTTCTAATTAATATTTTTGGGCTGTTATAACAAACTCTTTGTGGCATAGGTGTTTTTATAGGAATACTGGTTCATTTGCTGCGACACGCCATGGGTACCATATACTTTATACGCCAAGGTAGCGATGCTGCATTTCTTCATCGGAAAGAAGTTGTTCGGATGTTCCGCTCCATACCACTCGTCCTTTCTCCATCACAAAATGACGGTTGGCGATGCGTGCCATCGCTTTGGGGTGTTTGTCGATGATCAGGATGGCTTGGCCTGAGTTTTTTAAATTGCTTTCCAGCACCGCCCAAATTTCTTCACGAATGATCGGTGCCAAGCCTTCCGTTGCTTCATCCAAAATCATGAATTGTGGATTGGTCATCAATGCCCGACCAATGGCGAGCATTTGCTGTTCACCGCCAGACAAGGTCCGTGCATATTGTCCTGCGCGTTCCGACAAACGGGGGAACAGGTCCATGACGCGTTCGCTGGTCCATGGATCAGCATTGTTTTTGCGGTTTGCCGATGTGGCGATTAGATTCTCAAGCACTGTTAAATTAGGAAATACCAAACGCCCCTCCGGCACATAACCGATGCCCAGTTGGGCAATGCGATGGGGCGCGACGCCTTTGATCTGGCGCCCATCAAAACTGATGGTGCCGCCCGCCGGTGCATTGAGTCCCATGATAGAGCGCACGGTGGTTGTCTTACCCATCCCATTGCGCCCCATTAAAGTAACAACCTCACCGGCATCAATGCTTAGATCGACACCAAACAAAACCTGACTGGGACCATAGAATGTTTCGACGGATTTGAGTTCTAATAATGCCATATCAGCCCTCATCGCCTAAATAGGCTTTGCGCACGTCAGCATTGGCGCGAACCTGTTCGGGGGTACCGCTCATCAGTACCGTGCCTTTGACCATGACGCTGATTACGTCGGCCAGCGCGAAGACCACGTCCATGTCGTGTTCCACCAATAAAATACCGACTTCGCCTTTCAAGGGTCGCAAAATTTCCATCATCGCCAGACTCTCGCTTTGCCCCATGCCTGCCATCGGCTCATCCAGCAAAAGCATAATGGGGTCGGAGGCCAGCACCATGGCGAGCTCTAATTGACGTTGTTCACCATGCGCTAAGTCCGTCACTTTCCTGTTCGCCCGATCTTCCAGACCAACGCGCCTGAGCGCCCTCCGGGCCGGTTGACGCAAGGTCGCATCGCTTTGAGCACGGGCCCAAAAGTGGAAGCTATGGCCTTGTTGCGCTTGGATCGCCATCGCCACATTGTCTTCGGCGGTGAAGTCGGGAAACAAGCTCGTGATTTGGTAAGAACGCTGCAAGCCCAATTGTGCCCGTCGATAAGTGGGCATAGGCGTAATGTCTTGGCCGTTAAAGCGCACCCGTCCACTGTCGGGTTTGAGCTCACCACTGAGCTGATTGATGGCGGTCGTCTTGCCCGCACCATTAGGGCCGATGAGCGCGTGAATTTCTCCGCGTTTAACCGAAAATGTCAGAGCGTCGGATGCGACCACCGCCCCGAACGACTTGTTCAAATCAATGACGTCTAAAACCGGGTCAGTCATTTTTGCTCTCCGGTTTTTGTTGGGAGTTTTGCTCGGGATTTTGTTCGAGATCTTGTTCGGGGTTTTGACCAACCAACCAGCCGTAAAGTCCACCGCGGGCAAACAGCACCACGAAAATCAGGAACGGTCCCAAGATCACCATCCAGTGTTCCGTGAACTGGGACAAAACTTCTTCCATCATCAGCAGTGTCGCCGCCCCCAAAATAGGGCCGATCAGAGTACCCATGCCGCCGAGGATAACCATAATCATAATCTCGCCCGAGCGGGTCCAGTGCATCATCCCAGGCCCCACGAACTCGGTATGATTTGCTGCTAAAGCGCCGGCTAGCCCGGCACCCATGCCGGCAATGACAAACGCCGCCAGTTTGTAGCGATAGACCGGATAACCCAAGGCTATCATGCGCGGCTCGTTTTGTTTGCAACCTTTAAGCACCATACCAAACCGGCTATTCACAAGACGCTGCATCAAGCCCACAAATGCAAGCAGCACCGCAAGCGTCAGATAATAAAAATGCTGGTCATCATAAAGGTCAAGCGGCGGTATGTTTGAGCGTTCCCATAAATTCAGGCCGTCTTCACCGCCGTAGGTGGGCAGGGAGGTCATGAAATAATAGAGCATCTGCGCAAATGCCAAGGTGATCATGATGAAGTAGACCCCTTGGGTGCGCAGGCTTAGCGCGCCGATGACCAAGGCAAATAATCCAGAAACCAAAATCGCCAACGGCCACTGTAATATGGCACTGGTTGTGCCCATCCATTCTCCGGGTAAAAAGGGAATAACCGTGCCGTTGAAGGCATGATGGGTGAGTATCCCCACAACATAAGCGCCAATGCCTAAGAACGCGCCGTGACCAAAACTGACCATGGCGCCAAAGCCTAAAATTAAATCCAAGCTGACCGCCGCGATGGCATAGATCAGAATTCGGCTGCCGACGGTGGTGAGAAACGGGTTGTCCGCCACATCGGCAAAAATTGGAAACGCCACCATTATAATCAACCCGATAGCGTGCACGATGGTTTTTCTAGAAATTTTCTGTGATAATTTACGAGAAATTTTTAATGCCATAGACGCTATCTCCCGTACGCTTGAAATAAACCACGGGGCCGCCAGATCAACACCAGCACCATCAATACGTAAATCGACATGCTGGACAGGGACGCGCCGACGCTATCGGCGGTGGCGGGATCAAAAAATGAGCGCATAAGCAAGGGAAGAAACGCACGGCCGTAAGTGTCCACCAAACCGACGAGAAGGGCGCCGACCAGTGCGCCCCGCACCGATCCAATGCCGCCAATGATGATCACGACAAATGTGAGAATCAAAATTGTCTCCCCCATACCAACTTCGATGGCCAACATCGGCCCGGCTATCCCGCCAGCCAATCCCGCCAGCATTGCGCCGATGCCAAACACCACAGTAAACAGGCGGTCAATGTCGACACCCAAGGCGCCAACCATTTCCCGGGTCGTCGCGCCCGCGCGGATCAACATGCCCAGACGCGTATTAATGATCAGGTGGCGTAACACCAAGCTAACGGTTAAACCGATCACGATGATGAACAATCGGTATGCCGGATAGGGCGCACCGGGAATGATCTCGACAGTGCCGGACAGCCATTCGGGGGTCGATAGAAACAGGGCCTGCGCCCCCCATATGATCTTGGTCAGTTCATTAAAGGTCAGGATCACGCCGAAGGTCGCTAGCACTTGATCAAGATGTTCACGCCCGTACAATCGCCGCAAGGCGAGCAACTCAACGGCCATGCCGACAAGGCCCGCCGCCGCCATACCTGCGACAACGCCAATGGCGAAATTTCCACTGGCCATCGTTACGCTTGCGGTAACGTAAGCGCCAACCATGTACAACGAGCCATGCGCCAAGTTGATCAAATGCATGATCCCGAAGACCAAGGTCAAGCCGGCGGCCATCATAAACAGCATCACGCCTTGTTGAAGACCGTTAAGGGTTTGTTCGAGAAAAAGAACGAGGGTCATAATATGGAATTCATCATAAAAAATGGGCCGGAGAAGGCTTTACACCAACCCCGGCCCAAAGATACACGCCTGATTACATCTTGCAATCGCCAGCGTACGCGTCGGTGTGGCCACTGAAGACTTTGTTCACCACTTTATTGGTAACGCCTTCGCCGTCCTTGACCACCTCACGGACGTAAATATCTTGAACAGGGTGTTGGTTGTTGCCGAACTTAAAGGCCCCGCGCACAGAGGCAAACTCTGCCGCTTTCAATGCCGCACGAAACTTGTCGGTATCCTTGACGTTACCGCCGACCTTGGCGATCGCCCCGTCTAGCAGCATTGCTGTGTCATAACCTTGTGAAGCATAAAGCGATGGCTTGCGGCCATAGGCTTCCTTGAACGCAGCGACGAACGCCACGTTGGTGGCATTGTCTAGGTCATGGGAATATTGCGACGTATTAAATGTCCCCAGAGCCGCGGTACCAACGGCTTTTAGGATGCCTTCATCGAACGAAAATGCAGGGCCAAACAGCGGTACAGTTTCGGTCATGCCCGATTGGGCGTACTGTTTAACGAAATTAATGCCCATGCCGCCGGGCAGAAAGAAGAACACCGCATCAGGCTTGGCAGCCCGAAGGTTGGCGATTTCTGCGGCGTAATCCACTTGGCCCAATTTGGTGTAGACCTCGGCGCTAACAGTTCCTTTGAAGAAGCGTTTGAAACCAGCCAAGGCATCCTTACCCGCGGGGTAATTCGGCGCCATCAGGTAAACGTTCTTATAACCCTTATCTGTTACGTACTGGCCCATGGCTTCGTGCAGGTTATCGTTCTGCCATGCGACATTGAAATAATTGGCATGACAGTTTTTGCCCGCCAGCGCGGACGGCCCGGCGTTGGGGCTGATGTATATTTTCCCCGCGCGGGTAACGCTTGGCACCACGGCCATGGCAAGGTTCGACCATACGATACCGGTGACCACATCGACATCGTCTTGTTTGATCATACGCGTTACAATTTGCTTGGCATTTTCTACCTTACGCGCGTCATCAACAATACTGAGTTCCGTCATGACACCGCCCAGTTTTCCATTTTTTTGTTTGAGCGCGAGCTCGAAACCATCACGGATATCAATTCCCAAAGACGCGCCGCCACCGGACAAGGTGGTGATCATGCCGATTTTAACAGCATCTGCTGCGAACGCCGACGTTGCTGCGGCGAAGCTGAAGGCCGCTGCAGCGGCGAGAGTGTGAATACGTTTCATGTGACTTAGAGCTCCCTTTTTAATATGTATTATGCATACTTTAATATGTGTTATGCACACGCGCCATCGATCGGGCGCATGCGAGGTCATGACACTAGGTTATGTTAGAGAGGCAGTCAACGACCCCTCTGAATCCATGATAATTTATGATAATTCATGATAATTAATAGAGTAATTGAAGTATACCGAGGGTATTTTCACGATCAAAAGAGGGGCCATCAAAGAAATTCACCATCGTGACCGGGCCCTTTTTCTTTAGATACGGCCACCAATTCCCGTGTTATGGGATGAGCCGCATGGGCAAAAATGTAATCGGCTGATCCTTCCTCAACACGAGAGCCTTCATCCATAACGATCACCCGATCAGCAAAACCAGCGACAGCGGCCAGATCGTGACTGATAAAAAGGAGACCAACGCCCATATCACGTGATAATTCAGAAAAAAGGTCAAGAATCCGTGCTTGGGCAACAAGATCAAGGGATGTTAAGGGTTCATCGCAAATTAAATAACGAGGCTTCTGGGCTAGAGCCCGGGCTATTGCGATACGCTGACATTGCCCCCCGCTGAGCTGGTGCGGGTAAAGCGTCTCTTGGCGATGGGCAAGACCAACACGCAAAAGTATTTCTCTGGCCTTTTCGTCACCGTTTTGGTGTCGTCCATCAACACATAAGGCTTCTTTTACGGCCTCAATAGCCGTTAGATAAGGGCTCAATGCCGTCGTTGGGTCCTGCCAGACCAGTTGGATTGAACGTCGACTTCCAGAGCCCGGGCGGCACCGTGACACATCCACGCCGTCGACGAGGATGGTACCGGAATCAGGTGTCTCTAACCCGACAATGCAGCGAGCCAATGTGGACTTTCCCGACCCGCTAACACCGACCAGAGCGACAATTTCCGCTGGCGCAATATCAAGAGAAATCCCATCCAAGACCTGATGACGTTTCTTTTTCTTCTGGGCAAAGGATTTGCATATTTTATTTATCTGGAGCATGTGTCATCCCGCCCGGGTAAAGCGTCGATAGCTATCGACCAAGCGCCGCGAAGCGGCATGAACCGGATCTGCCAATAATTCGGTGGTGGGTCGATCTTCGACGATTTCGCCATCGTCCATGACCAGAACCCGGTCACATACCCGAGATACAAGACGTAAGTCGTGGGTAATAAAAAGCATGGAGCTGCTCAGGGTGCGTACTTGCTCGACAAGAAGTTTGATAATTTTGCGTTCGGTTACCACATCAAGTCCGGTGGTCGGTTCGTCGGCGACCAATAGGGTCGGTTCAAGAGCCACGGCCATGGCAATTAATATCCGTTGCCGCATGCCGCCGGAAAGCTCTACGGGAAGTTTGTTGTGGGCGGAACCATCCAATCCAACCCGGCCCAATAGGGCTTCAACCCGGTGTCTGATATGGACACCGTTACACCCATTGCGAAGAAGGATGGCCTCGCCAATTTGGTCGCCGCATCGCATGGTTGGGTTGAGCACGGAATCCGGACTTTGAAAGATTGTAAAAACACCGGCGCGACCCAACCGCCGCGCGCCATTACGCAAAGGGGGTTTACGCTTACTGCAAGGACCTTCTACGCGAATAGCGTTATTGGAGAACTCAATTCCCGGCGAGGTCAAACCTTGAATGGCAGCCCCCGTCAAACTTTTCCCGGTTCCACTACACCCGATAAGGCCACAGATACTCCCTTGTTGTACGGTGAAGGTCAGCGGCCCCACGAGTTGCTGGCTCCCGCTACGGGAACGCGCGCTGATGCTTAATCCTTCAATAGAAAGGGCCGGTATTGAGGTCATTTTATATTCTCCCGTACATCCAAGAGGTCACGCAGGCCTTCACCAATCGCATTAAATCCTAATACAGCTAACGCCACCGCGACCCCAGGGATAATCATCAGGTGAGGTGCTGTGAAAGCATAAAATCGCGCATCGCCGAGCATGCTGCCCCATTCTGGTGTTGGGGGTTGCAGGCCAATGCCCAGAAACCCCAAGCCCGCCAAAGATAGAATAATCCAGCCCGCCTCAATACTGGCTAGGACCAGAATTGTCGGTGTAATTTGAGGCAGGACATGACGCCAAATTAATCGATGAACGGGAAGCCCTAGGAGCATGGAAGCTTTAACAAAGGTTTTTTCTTTGGCGGACATGACCATCCCTCTGACCAAGCGGGCATAAGACGGCGCCCAACCGGCAATAAGGCCCAAAATGGCAGCCTCCAAAGACGGCCCGGAGAAACCGACAACCGCCAGCACCAAGACAAGACTGGGAAAGGCCAGCATAATATCAACAAACCGCATGATCACCATGTCAACAAAACGACCGCCAAAGGCCGCGATTAAACCGAGGGAACTGCCAATAATCACGATCATTATTGTTGCCAGCATACTCCATAATAATGTCGACCTAGCACCGTGGAGCATACGGTCGAAAACGCTTCTACCCAATTGATCTGTACCCAGTAAATAAGTCGAGCTGGGTGCTTCCAGACGGTGCATCAAATCCATTGCTGTCGGGCCGTATGAAGATAATAAGGGTGCCGCGAAAGCCCCGGCGATAAGAATGCCGATAATGCTTAACCCAAACAGCAAAAGACCATTCCCTGGAATGCGCTTAGAGGTAAAAGGCAGCCTCATTGATCCGCTCCCTCTGCCCGTCGACGGCCAGGATCAAGGGCCAAGCTCAGGGCATCGGCTACCAGATTAACCAAAACATAAACCCCCGCCATCAGAACCAGATAGGCCTGCAATACGGGGAAGTCACGCTGGGCGATGGAATCAAGAACTAATTGACCTAAGCCTGGTAATGAAAAAATACTCTCCACAATCACTGAACCACCAAGCAGATAACCAAATGTAAGGCCTGCCAATGTCATAAGCGGCGCCAAGCTGTTGGGAAGAATATGGCGGCGTAGCACCGTCCTCTCATCAAGCCCCTTGGCCCGCGCGAGGCGCACAAAATCCTGACTTGTTGTTGCAATAACACGCTCCCGCACAATCCGTCCGAGGAAAAAAGTTGACCCTGCGGCCAGTGTAAGAGAGGGCAGTACATAATCTTGCCATGTGCCACTTGGTATGATGGAGATGGTCCCCATGACAATAGCGAAAAACCAAAGCAGCATCAGTCCAAGCCAATAAGAAGGCGTGGAAACGGAAAGGATCGTTAATACACGTATGACCCGATCAATGCTCCGTCCTTGGTACATGGCTGCGACAACACCAAGGATCAGGGCGCCGGTCATAATAAGTGATAAGGCTGTGCATGCGAGCGTCAAGGTTACCGGCAGGCGCGGCCAAATCTCATCGATAACCTTACGATCCGTGGCAATGGACGTCCCAAAATCCAGATGGACGGCACGCCACCACCAACTGGCAAAACGCTGATAGAAGGGATTGTCTATTCCAAATTCAGACCTGAGCGCATCTATTTCTGCTTGTGTTGCGACCACACCAAGACGTCGAAGTTCCATCTCGATCGGATCGCCAGGCGCAAGTTGGATGATCAAGAAGGAAACCAAGAATGCGCCGATTAATACAACCGGCAGGATCGCAAGTCTCTGAATGATTAATCGGCGCATTTCTTTTTATCCGTCTTTTCTGAAGCGATCAGGGCAGGGTCGCGTTACCGTAGTCGACCCAGTCACGATGTTCGAAAACCGGCATCTTGATACCCGGCTTGGTAACAATGAAATTTGGCACCATCAAAATGGGGATGGCGGCAATACGGGTATCAATCATTTCACGGTGAGCATCGCGGACCCTGTCCAGAACAGTTGATGCATCACCCGAAGCACGGGCCGCATCAAGGGCCTTGTCGAATTCAGGGCCAACCACGGTGTATTCGTAACCGTATTGGATCCAGGCTCCTTTACTGTGGAACAGATTGTAGAGCAGGTAGGTAGGGTCGCTATTGTTATTAGAGGCCGCTTCCATGAATAAGTCAGCTTCACCTTTTTCCATGTAACTACCGTAATAAACACCGCTATCATTCGTCTCAACCAAATCGATATCGATACCGACCTTTAGAAACATCTGTTGCAACATTTCGGGCATGGGATTAACCCGCGAGGCATCGGGGTAAGCGGCGACAAGGCGCAGGGTTAAACGCTCGCCATTTTTTTCCCGAACGCCATCGGCGCCTGTTTTCCAACCAGCTTCATCGAGAATGTCAGCGGCACGTTCAGGGTTATAGCCGAAACCTTTTACGTGGTCGTCCCCCAAACCAAACATCCAGCTAGGCAGGACACCTTTGGCGGGTACGCCTTTTCCCCTGAACATGATCTTGGCGAGAGTGTCGCGATCAATCGACAGAGCCATGGCTTCGCGTATCCGGCGATCCTGAAGTTTGTTAAAGGGTGCCTTGCCATGACGGTTGACCAAAAGCGCAATGTACTGAACAGGGCGCGAAGCCAGCACCTGAAACGGTCCGCTCTCGGGTAAGGAAAGAAGGAGCTTTGGATCGGCGTCACCGATGATATCAACTTCGCCGTTGAGAAGTGCCATTAGGCGGGTCTGGGAGTCAGGAATAAATTTATAGACGATGCGTTCTACTTTAGGTTTTTCACCCCAATAATTATCATTGCGCACCACCGATAATGACTGCTTTGATGTGTAGGATTCAAACTTATAAGGACCCGTGCCTACCGGTAGGGTCAAGCGATCCGCACCGGCTTCTAGAAATCCGACCATGCGGTGTGTCATATTATTGAGGGTCAGGAAGCTACCCGTCTTAGAACGGAATTCTACTGTTTTATGATCGACGGCCTTTAATGTGTCATAATCAATTCCAGTGAAATCTGACTTTGATTTACCATAAAGGCGAATAGCATCAACAACCTTTGCTGCATCAAGAGGCGTTCCATTGTGAAACGTTACACCCTCGCGAACCGTTGCCTGATAGAGCCCATCTTGGATGGTCCACGAGGTAAATAATTGAGGCTCAGGCCAGAAATCATCGCCTGGCCGGGCGGCGTTTTCGGTAATCCATGAAGCAGGGCCTGTCATGGTGAATGTAAATTTTTTGTCGTCAAACTTATAACGATCAGAACCATAAGCAATAGTGAGTGTATTGTCAGCGTTTGCCATGCTCGGAAGTAGTGGCACGGCGACGAGTGTCATTACCGCAATAACAGCGGCATTGATAAGCTTTTTCATGAAGCTTTCTCCTAAAATCAAAGAATGTTAATCAAGCACGAAGCGCTTGATGATACGTCTGTCATTCAAATGAAGATCGGAGGGGCTCTGTTTTTTAGGCTGGAATAGGTGAAACTGTGTGAGAAAGTTTGATCCTGAAGCAGGCGCTGTGGATGTGAAGAAACAGCCTGCTCCAATAACACAACGATCGTGTTGGGCAGAAGAAGAGCCGCAGAACTATGGACCAGACATGCGGGGCAATGTTCCCCTAAGGTAGGGTTGGTTGGTGCATTACCGCCAGGAAAATTAGAATTGTTTTCATTCGCAAAACATATCTCTTGGAGACCGAGCGGTAGATCGGGCGCAAATTCACCGGCGTTGGCTTTCTGAGGACTGAAGATCCCAAGGGAGGCATTGACGATCAGAACAAACATACACATCCAAGCCATCACCCGCTTGGTTGTTTTTGTAGAAATCCTGATTTGATAGCGCTCTGTCAATTTCGTATCTGCCTTTCTAAGCAATAATACAATTGTATCTTTAACGGCGAACGGCTGCAACACTAACTTATCATCGAACTTGATTATTCTCTAAATTCATACATATAGTTTCATAATATTTTTCAGCAAGGGACAGATAAAATTGTCAGTAGATAGCGACACCTCGCCACTCGTCGACCCGCGTTTTCGTCAGTTATTTGCGGCCCACACAATAGCATTAATTGGTACGGGGCTGACGACTGTGGCGTTAGCGCTTTTAGCCTATGACTTGGCAGGACCAAATGCAGGGACGGTATTAGGAACGGCTCTGACTATTAAAATGATTGCCTATGTGGGGATTGCCCCTTTTGCTGGGGTTTTCCGCTTAGGGTCGATGCGTAAATCTTTACTGATCGCCTTGGACCTGTTTCGAGCAGGTCTTGTTCTTTGTCTTCCCTTTGTGGACTCCCTTGCGCAGGTTTATATTTTAATCTTCTTGATAAGTGCTTGCGCCGCACTGTTCACACCGGTGTTTCAATCGCTTATTCCAGACATCATAACGAACGAAATGCGTTATACCAAAGCACTCTCCTTGTCGCGTCTGGCCTATGATTTAGAGAATATGATAAGCCCGGCCCTAGCGGTGGCATTCCTTACGTTGACGACCTTTGATACTTTGTTCTCCATCAATGCCGGTGCCTTTATTTTTTCAGCCGTGCTGGTGCTGGCGACCCATTGCCCGGTACAGATGCCGGTCGATCGACCCGCAGGTGTTCTTTATAATCTGACTTTTGGTGTCCGCTCTTATATGGCAACCCCTTACCTTCGCGGGCTTCTGTTGTTTTTCCTAGCGGCTTCTTCTGCTGGTGCCATGATTTTGGTTAACACGGTGGTGTATGTCCGTGATGTTCTTGGTGGTTCAGAAAGTGATACGGCTCTTGCCTACGTCGCTGCCGGATGTGGCTCAATGATTGCGGCCCTATTATTGCCTCGAATTATGCTCCGGGTTTCATTACGCAATTTGATGCTTGTTGGATGCGTTACGGCCGTTGTTGGTTTGTCGTTCGGATTGTTGCCCCCGAGTTATAGCATACTGATTGTTTGCTGGTTCCTTATCGGAATAGGAACCTCTCTGGTTTTTACACCAGCAGGTAGGCTCATCCGCGCTTCATGCCGTGATACGGATAGTCCGGCGTTCTTCTCTGCTCATTTCGCTTTATCGCATGCCTGTTGGTTTATCAGCTACCCGCTTGCCGGGTGGCTCGGCGCTACTATGGGACTTGACTGGGCATTTGCAATTCTTGCCTTGCTCAGTCTTGTTGCAACAGCTCTCGGCGCATTCGTCTGGACAGGGGAACCGGGAGAGTCCTTGGTTCATGTTCATGAGGACATAGAACATGACCATTGGCACAACCATGATGATCATCATAACGATCATGAGCATACCCCCGAGCATGCCCGCGAGCATACCCCTGATCATCCTCACCAACATACCCACCGGCATGCACGGCTAAAACATGCCCACCCTTTCGTTATCGATTCTCACCACCCAGTTTGGCCAAAAAGTTCATCGCGCGATGAAACATGACGCGCCGCAATTATATAAAATTTTTAGTTTTATTTTGCGACCCTATTTGACGAAGACCTTTGCCAGATAGCGCGAGCAATAGGCGAGATTTGCTTGTAATTTTCTTGTAATTTGTCCTGTTTTTTGGTACATTACAGGGCTTGGAGCACAGTGGATTTTGCTTCAATAGATCCTTTGTGCACAGAGCGTTTGCTGTTCAGGAGTAAAGGATTTACGTCATGTCAAAAGCTGAAAAAAAAACACCTTCCACAAAAAATGTTAACAAACTGCCCGAAGCTAAAGGAGAGCATCACCCGTTGCTGGGACTTCGTCAGGAAGTTGACAGTTTGTTCGATAATTTCTTCTCAAACTTCTCGCTTGGACCATTTGGACGTAATCCGGATGAATTTAATCTGTTTCCAAAAATGAGCACGGCGACAATACTGAACCGTGGCTTCACACCAAGTATGGATGTCACTGAAACGGATGATGAGTTCCTTATCAGTGCCGAACTTCCCGGTATGAATGAGAAAGATATCGATCTCTCTCTTACCGATGGACAGTTGGTCATTAAGGGCGAGAAAAAGGATGAAAGAGAAACAAAAGAAGAAGGTCGTCACCTAATGGAACGTCACTATGGTTCAATTTATCGCTCAATGCCATTACCAGAAGGTATTGATGAGGACACCATTGACGCTACATATGACAAAGGTATTCTTTCAATTACCGTGAAGAAAACGGAAGGCACGAAGAAAGAGACAAGGCGCGTCGAGGTTAAAACGAAATAATAGCCCCAAACACTTGTACTACATCTTCATATTAACAGTGTTGCCAGTGTTGTTATTGGCTGCCTATCCAGCGGACAATTGCAAGCGACGAAGACTCTTGAACGATATCATGCGCTGTGTCGTTTCATCCCAAAGCGCGAGCGGGAGGCAGCAAAGACTATCGAGAAGACTAATGCGATTGATCGTTTGGAGTGCGGGAATATCGGCCAAACACGCGCCGAGACGATAGTTGGGAATCCGGCTAGACAGATGGTGGATATGATGGATGCCGATATTACCGGAAAACCAACGTAGGGGTTGCGGCAGGTCATAATAACTACTGCCCATCACCGAGGCTTCTTGAAAGTCCCAGTCACTGTTCTTTTGCCAGTAGGTGTGTTCGAATTGATGCTGGATATAGAATAACCAGACACCTGCCGCGGAGGACAGTAAGATAATGGGTAGATGAACCATAAGCACATTGATAAAGCCAAAACTGAAACCGAGCCCTGCCAGAGCACCTGCTATGCCAAGGTTCGTGCCCATGATGCCGATCAGCAATTTGGGATTGGAACGGATCAAGTCTAGGGGGAGACGGTACTTGATGATGAACAAATAAATTGGTCCAATCCCCAGCATGACGACGGGCATACGATAAATCCGGTAGGCTAAACGTTTCCAGTCAGACAAGGCTGTATATTCAGCCACGGTGAGTACACTGATGTCACCTATCCCACGTTTTTGTAAGTTGCCGCAGGTGGCATGATGGGTGTTATGGGCCCTGCGCCAGTATTCATGCGGCGTCAGGGTGATGATGCCAATCAGGGCGCCCACGATTCCGTTGAGTCGGCTCGATAGAAAAAAGGAACGATGACCGCAATCGTGCTGGATGATGAACAACCGTACAGTGAATGCGGCGGCAGGCACCGACAATAATAATGTAGCCCAGTAGGCATCATCGACGGTAAACATCATAAGAGCCCACAGTCCCGATAAGGGAACGAGGGTCGTTAAAAGTTGCAGAATGCTTCGCGTCACTTCTGGCCGGGCGTATGATCTGGCGACTTTCGACCACTGTCGATTGCGCTCATGAGAGGTCGTAATTTCGGAGTACGGAAGATCAGGGACGGGTGAGTTGACACTTATTGGTGTCTCAATGGAGATAATCTAAGTCCTAATATATTAAGTTGTTACCGTTTTATGACAGAGACTCAAGGCAGAAACAAGGCAATGCATTCGTAAAGTGCAGGCTAAGTACCGACAAACCGGTCCTACAATGTAAGGTCGAGCCCCTATTCGAGCCCCTGTTCTCGAGAATATAGTGCGAGAGCTTGGGATGCATGTGAATTAAGATGGGCGGGAACCGGTAGTGCTGCTGGACAATGGGGAGCCTGCATAATGAATGATATGGTTATAGAACTTCTAAAAAAAATACATGATCTAGAGGCCGAGGTCGAAAAAAATATTGAAGAAAAACGTCAAAACTTTCATTACACGATCAAAGAAAATAAAATAAAATTTGAGGCGGCGATCATTCAAGCACACCGTGAGTTACGCACGGGTGTTTTCAGGTTTATCAAGGACACGGATTTCCTCGGCTTACTCTTCTCCCCTGTAATCTATATCCAGATAGTCCCTTTAGCCCTCTTGGATATCACGGTCAGTCTGTATCAATTTATTATATTCCCCATTTACGGTATCACCAAAGTACCACGCGATGACTTTATTGCCGTCGATCGCCACCACCTGTCCTATCTCAACGTCATCGAAAAGCTGAACTGTGCCTTTTGCGGATACGCAAATGGGGTCTTGAGCTACGCCCGCGAAATTGCGGGGCGATCAGAAGAGCATTGGTGTCCGATTAAACATGCGCGCAAAATAAAAGGACGGGATCGACGATATTTCGGTTTTGCCGAGTATGGTGACGCCGATGAATTTAGAAAAACCAATAAATAATGTCCGTTATCCGGGCCGCGAGTAGAACGCTCCTGAGCACCAATTTTCGCTACTAGAACCCTTTAGTAATATGGTTTTGTTCGCGGAATTTAAAAGTTATCTGGGAAAAGTCATGATATAATAGGTACAGATGATGGCATAGGATAATAATGTGATTAATACCCAGATACTTATTTCAATTATTCTTGGCGGTGCGCTGCTGCTGTTCCTTTGGGGGCGTTGGCGACATGATGTGGTGGCCTTTTTGGCGTTGATTGTTGCCGTTGGTTTTGGTGTTGTCGAAATCGATGAGGCATTCTCCGGTTTTAGCCACCCGGCGGTCATCACGGTTGCCACTGTTCTCGTCATCAGTCGTGCATTACAGTTATCCGGTGTCATCGATATTGCCGCTAAACATATTGCCGGCATCGCCGATAATCCACTTGCTTATTTAACATTATTGACAATCGTCGGTGCCGTTTTGTCGGCATTCATGAATAATGTCGGCGCGCTTGCGTTGATGATGCCTTTGGCAATGCGGACGGCACGATCACCGTCCCAGATTTTGATGCCGCTGTCTTTTGGCACAATCCTCGGTGGTATGATGACGGAAATCGGAACACCGCCCAATATCATTATCGCGGCTTACCGCGAAGAAGCTAGTGGGCAAGCGTTTGGGCTGTTTGATTTTAGCCCCGTCGGTGTTCCTCTCGCTTTTGTCGGGCTCGCCTTTCTTGTTGTTTTTGGTTGGCGATTGATCCCAAAAGGCCGACGGGGGGGTAAAACACTTGGTGAAATTCGAGAAGGAGCAAAATATATTACCGAGGCTCAGGTTGATAAAGGTGCCCGGGCCATTGGCAAAACAATTCGCCAGCTAGAGCGGATGGTCGATAACGAAGCTATGGTGATCGGTGTCATCCGTCATGGCTTCCGGCGTCTTGGGCGTGTGCGCGACATAACCCTTGAGGAAAATGATATCGTTATTTTAAGAACACAAAGCACGGCTTTCCATAAAATTTTGGAAGATGCGGATATGTCGCTGATCGGTGATTCCAAAGCAGACGAAGATACACAGCCCTTGGATGATATCACATTGCTTGAGTTCGTTGTCATGCCGGGGGCTCGTATCGATTGGCGCTCGGCTCGTGAACTTAAATTATCCAGCCGTTACGGTGTTAATATGTTGGCGGTCGCCCGACAGGGAGAAACTATTGAGCAACGCTTGGGCCATATTCAACTCAGGGCGGGTGATGTCTTATTAATGCAGGGCGACAAAGAAACCTTGCAGGAAACGATGTCGATGCTGGGCTGTATTCCATTGGCCGAGCGAGGCTTGCAGCCGATCCGGCGGCGTAAACGGTTCTTGCCTTTTGTAATTTTCGCTGCCGCCATCGCTGCCACGTCATTGGGCTTGATGCCGGTGCAAATTTCGTTTTCAGCCGCCGTCATCGCGCTGGTTTTATTTGAATTGATCTCACCGCGTGAAATTTACGATAGTATAGACTGGCCGGTAATCGTTCTACTCGGCTCATTTATTCCTCTTGGCGCTGCCCTTGAAAGCACGGGGGTAACTGATGTTCTTGCCCAATGGGTTGTCGGGGTTTCAGGTCACGTTTCAGTCTGGGGAATTTTAACCATGGTCATGATCCTGACCATGGCGCTCACTAATTTGATAAACAATGCAGCAACGGCGGTGATGATGGCCCCAATCGCCGTCCAGATTGCGACCCAAATCAATGTCAACAGCGATCCGTTTCTGATGGCAACGGCGATTGCTGCATCATCGGCTTTTCTGACCCCGATTGGGCACCAAAATAATGTTCTTGTGATGGGGCCAGGAGGCTATCGCTTCGGCGATTATTGGCGCATGGGCCTGCCCCTGCAAATTTTGATTGTTGCATTGGGGGTGCCGTTGATCTTGTTGGTCTGGCCGTTATAAGATCAAGCTAATGCAATGTTGCGACGCGTTAAAATTTATCTGATAGCCCGTTAAATATATTATGGAGGGCTCATGGTGGACTCGATAGCGTGCGTCTGACGGCATCCTTCCAGCCCGCTAGTTTCTTCTTGCGAGTATCATCGGGAAGGGTGGGCAGGAAGCGATGTTCTAGGTTCCAGTTTTTTGCAAACTCTTCTCGTTCTGGATAAAACCCCACGTGCATGCCAGCCAGATACGCAGCGCCCAGGGCAGTGGTTTCTAATACAACAGGGCGATCGACGGATGTATTCAAGATATCGGCTAATCGTTGCATGGTCCAATCAGAAGCAACCATGCCGCCATCGACGCGCAGCACCGTTTCTTGGGCGGCACCCCAGTCTTTTCGCATGGCCGATAAGAGATCAGCTGTTTGGTAACAAACAGATTCCAAAGTTGCGAGCGCAATTTCAGCGGGCCCTGTATTGCGCGTTAGGCCAAACATTGCCCCCCGACAATCGGCGTCCCAATAGGGCGCGCCCAGACCAACAAAAGCAGGGACCAGATAAACATCTTCATTTTTATTGGCTTCAAGTGCCAGCAGGCCCGATTGCTCAGCCGTATCGATAATACCAAGGCCATCACGAAGCCATTGCACAGCGGCCCCTGCCACAAAAATTGATCCTTCAAGGGCGTATGTGGGTTGGCCATTAATTTGATAGGCGATTGTTGTTAAGAGCCGGTTTTTTGAAGCAATTGCTTTTTCACCAGTATTAAGCAGTGCAAAGCAACCTGTACCATAAGTGGATTTCATCATGCCGGGTTTGAAACAAGCCTGACCAACGGTGGCTGCATGTTGGTCGCCTGCCACTCCTGTAATGGGAATTGCCGCACCAAAAATATCGACCAAAGTTTTTCCAAACTCTGCCGCGCTATCTTTTACTACGGGCAACACACTTTCAGGGATTCGAAATAAGTCTAATAAACTATGGCGCCACCGACCTTGATGAATATCGTACAGCAATGTGCGGCTCGCATTTGTCGCATCGGTTGCGTGAACCTTGCCCCCGGTTAGACGCCATAATAAAAAGCTGTCCACTGTCCCAAAGGCCAGTTTCCCTGCAGTGGCAGCATCTCTGGCACCTTCTACATGGTCGAGTATCCACGCAATTTTGGTGGCCGAAAAGTAAGGATCTAGTAACAAGCCTGTTTTTTCAGAAACAGTGGCTTCATGTCCCGCATTTTTTAATGCATGGCAAATATCAGAGGTGCGGCGATCTTGCCAGACAATGGCATTATAAATGGGTTTGCCGGTTTCCCGGTCCCAAAGGATTGTGGTTTCTCGTTGAT
Source organism: uncultured Rhodospirillales bacterium (assembly GCA_965603075.1). Classification (GTDB taxonomy): domain Bacteria; phylum Pseudomonadota; class Alphaproteobacteria; order Rhodospirillales; family Casp-alpha2; genus JABJOR01. The sequence continues at coordinate 27,524 of CBFDBO010000027.1, forward strand.
TTGTAATCCCAATAGATACGATATCTTCTGCACTGATATTTACTTTTTCCATGGCCACTTTGCAGGTTGCAACCGTCGTTTCCCAAATATCTTCCGGGTCATGTTCAACCCAACCTGATTGGGGAAAATGTTGGGTAAATTCCATTTGCCCGATTGCGACGACTGAATAACAATCATCAAAAATCACGGCGCGAGTGGAAGTGGTTCCCTGATCGATTGCCAAAATATACTTAGAATTATTACTCATCGCGTTCTGACCTTATATAGTGACCTTAACTTTTCAGCATTGTTTTAGAGGACATGCTTGAGTTCTTCTTAGCGCTTTCCATATAATTGCTGAGGTTAGACACCTCTCTTAAAGACATCGTCAGACCAAGTTTAGTGCGCCGATATAATATATCTTGCGGGTATAACGCAAATTCAGTTTGCATTAAATAATCCACTTCACAAGCGTATAGATCAACGCCAAAAACAGTCCCCATTTCTTTAATAGATTTACGATTACCTAGCAAATTGTATGCATTTGTACCATACAACCTTGCAAGACGTCCTAGCAATTTTTGCGTTAGGAAAGGATAGGTTTCTACCAAGCCCGAGGTCAGTTGATTAATAGTACCGACAGGAAAATCACCGCCCGGCAAGGGGACTGTCTTCGTCCATGCAGGTTTCCGCTTGCCTAAAACGTCTTCGATTATTTCAACAACGGATTCTGAAAGGCGTCTATAGGTGGTAATTTTACCACCGAATATATTGATAAGCGCCCCATTTCCAGATTGTTTTTCAACGCGTAGAACATAATCACGGGTGGCCTCTTGCGCGGCATTAGCCCCATCATCATAGAGGGGTCGAACACCGCTGAACTGCCATTTGACCTGATCGGGGGTGACTTTTTTCTTAAAATATTCGCTGGCTGATTTACATAAATATTCTATTTCCTCGTCGGTGATTGAAACCTTGTCCAGATCGCCTTCATAATCTTGATCTGTTGTGCCAATCATCGTGAAATCATTTACGTAGGGAATTGCAAAAATGATGCGGTTATCGGCATTCTGGAAGATGTAGCACTTGTCGTGATCGAACATTTTATCAACAACAATGTGGCTGCCTTGGACAAGGCGCACATTGTGGATCCTTTCGGCACCGCTTGATTGGTTTAGAAAACGATCGACCCAGGGGCCCGCAGCATTTATTAAAACACGCGCTTTTATCGCTTCATTTTGACCCGTTTCACTATCTTCAATTTGAATATTCCAAACACCTTCAATTTGTTTTGCTGATGTTACGTTGGTTTTCGTGCGAACGATGCCACCAAGATTTTTAACGTCCATGGCATTCAGGACAACGAGCCTAGCATCATCAACCCAACAATCAGAATACTCGAACCCTTTGTCGAAGAGGGGTTGCAGCGGGACGCCCGCCTCGTCGGTTTTTAGATTAACGGTTTTTGTTGCGGGTAATAATTTTCGTCCCCCCATGTGATCATACATGAAAAGACCAAGGCGGATAAACCACGCCGGGCGTAAATCTTTGTGATGGGGTAATATAAAACGAAGCGGTTTGATGATATGGGGTGCTATTTTCCAAAGAACCTCGCGTTCCTGCAATGCCTTGCGTACTAACATAAATTCGTAATGTTCTAGGTAGCGAAGCCCGCCATGAATGAGCTTGGTTGAACCCGAAGACGTACCGCTCGCCAGATCATCTTTCTCTGCCAGAAACACCCTATACCCCCGCCCCGCGGCATCGCGGGCTATACCGCACCCATTTATGCCGCCGCCAACGACAAAAACATCGTATATATCTTGATCATCCTTCATTGAACGCGCCTTCGATAGGGGGGGCTTTTTCTTCTGCGATTATAAGCTCAATCCCATTGTTGTTACATATTTCAACGATGCTAGCAGGCGGGGGGGCGTCTGTTACAAAGGTATCAACTTGGGACATGTGACCAATCAGAACAGGGGCTTTACGTTTAAACTTCATGTTATCAGATACTAAAATTATTTTTCTGGCCTGTTGTATTATGGCTTGCGAAACGCGAACCTCACGATGGTCAAAATCAAGAAGCGAGCCGTCTTCATCAATTGCCGATGCGCCGATGATTGCGTAATCCACTTTAAATTGTTTAATGAAATCGACGGCGGTGGCGCCAATAATACCACCATCAGATCGCCTTGCGATGCCCCCTGCAATCAAGACTTCCGTTTCGGGTGATTGCAATAAAGTATTTGCAATATTTATATTGTTGGTAATCGCCATCAGCCCTTTGTGATTGTTTAATGCTTTGGCAACCTGCTCCGTCGTTGTTCCAATGTTCAAGGTGATTGATGCACTATCGGGAATGAGCGCTGCGACGGTTAGGCCAATTCTTTTTTTGCTTTCAACGGCCAGAGTCCGCCTTGAATTATAGGCAAAATTTGCGACGCCAGAAAGGTAGACTGCACCGCCATGGATGCGCCCAAGATAATTCTGTTCGCATAATTCATTTAAGTCGCGACGAATGGTTTGCGGCGTAACATCATAATGTTCGGCGAGCCCGTCTACATCCACACGTCCCTGCTTTTTTGCAAGGCTTATAATTTCTTGATGTCGTGTCGTTAGTATTTTCATTTTATTCCTTATCGAGGTTCGCTTATATTCGTTTTGCATTCGTTAATCAAGAAAAGTTATTCTATTGACATTCGTTTTATTTCGTATTTAAGTGACTTCGCTTCGATTATTAATAATTGACCATTAAAGATTTAACAGTGGAGAGGACGATTATGAAAAAGATGTTAATGGCGACGGCCGTGTCCGTTGCGTTTCTGTCTGGAATGGGTTTGGCCCATGCGGGGATGACAGAAGCAGAGAAATGGGTGACGAATGAATTCCAACCGTCGACCCTTTCTAAAGCAGAACAAATGAGCGAGATGGAATGGTTCATCAACGCATCCAAGCCTTTTTCAGGCATGGAAATTAATGTACTGTCGGAAGGTATTCCAACACATGACTACGAATCAAAAGTTCTTACCAAAGCTTTTGAAGAAATTACAGGCATTAAAGTTAATCACCAAATTTTGGGTGAAGGCGAAGTTGTTCAAGCCGTACAAACACAAATGCAAACGAACCGTAATTTGTATGATGCCTATGTAAACGATTCCGATTTGATCGGTACACATGCGCGTTTACAACAAGCGGTTAACCTAACTAAATTCATGGCTGGCGAAGGTAGTGACGTTACTTTACCGACACTAGACCTAGAAGACTTTATGGGGTTATCTTTTACAACAGGTCCCGATGGTGATCTATACCAGTTGCCTGACCAACAATTTGCAAACCTGTATTGGTTCCGTAAAGATTGGTTCGACGATAAAGCGAACAAAGCGAACTTTAAAAAGCTCTATGGTTACGACCTAGGTGTTCCGGTTAACTGGTCTGCTTATGAAGATATCGCTGAATTCTTTTCAGTTCACGTTAAAGAAATCGGTGGTAAACGTATCTATGGTCACATGGATTATGGTAAACGTGCCCCTGATCTAGGTTGGCGGATGACGGATGCTTGGCTTTCAATGGCTGGCGCTAGTTCCAAAGGTTTACCAAACGGTCGCCCAATTGATGAATGGGGCATTCGTATGGAAGAAGGTTCTTGTAATCCAGCGGGTGCATCTGTTTCTCGTGGTGGTGGCACGAACGGTCCAGCGGCTGTCTATGCTATTCGTAAATGGGATGAGTGGTTACGGGCATACGCGCCTCCAGGTGCCGCTGACTATGATTTCTATCAATCACTTCCTGCCCTCTCGCAAGGTAATGTCGCCCAGCAAGTATTCTGGTACACAGCCTTTACCGCCTCAATGGTTGCCCCGCAAAGCGAAGGTAACAATACAGTTGATGAAGCTGGCAAGCCTTTATGGCGCATGGCACCTTCACCCCATGGCCCGTATTGGAAAGAAGGCCAAAAAATGGGTTATCAGGATGTTGGTTCTTGGACAATGTTCAAATCGACACCAGTTGAGCGTCAAAAAGCGGCTTGGTTATATGCACAATTTGTTGTTTCAAAATCGGTTTCTTTGAAGAAAACACATGTTGGTCTAACACCAATTCGTGACAGTGATATCCGTCACGTATCGTTCACTGAACGGGCGCCTAATCTTGGCGGCTTGGTAGAATTCTATCGTTCACCAGATCGTGAAATGTGGACACCAACGGGCGTAAACGTTCCTGATTATCCTAAGCTGGCACAACTGTGGTGGCAGAACATTGGGGATGTTAATTCCGGTGCTTTCACAGCACAAGAAGCAATGAACCGTCTTGCAGGCGAGATGGATCAAGTCATGGGCCGTATGCAACGTGCTGATGAAGCTAACGGTACATATGGTGGTTGTGGTCCTCGTCTAAATGAAGAAAAAGACGAAGCTGAATGGCTCGGTAAAGGCGGCGCGAAAGTGAAGCTTGCTAGCGAGAAGCCACAAGGCGAGACAATCGAATATGAAGAGTTAATTAAGCGGTGGGCAACAAACTAATCTCTCCCACAATAGACAAAACCTTCTCCGGGGTGAAATACCCCGGAGACTTTTTTGATAAGCCTGTCATTTGGAAAAGTTTATCAAAAAAGATAAAGTAAATCGCATGGATACAATCCAGCAAAAGATGGAATAAAAAGTATGTCACTGGAGCTTAAGGGTGTAAGCAAACAGGTAGATGGTGTAACGCACATCTATCCCACCGATCTGCGGTTGGAGTCGGGCAGTTTCAATATTTTATTGGGAACCACCGGTGCGGGCAAGACAACCATGATGCAGATTATGGCGGGACTTGATAAAATCAGTAGTGGTTCGATCCACTTCGATGGCATTGATGTTACCAACGTTGCTGTTCAAAAACGTAATGTCTCGATGGTCTATCAACAGTTCATCAATTATCCAAACTTTACTGTCTTTGAGAATATCGCCTCGCCGCTCCGGGTTGCCAAAACTGGCGATGACGAAATAAAAAAACGGGTCCATGAGATGGCGGACTTGCTTAAATTAAATGGCATGTTGGAAAGACGCCCCTCTGAACTATCAGGGGGTCAACAACAACGTATCGCCATGGCACGGGCTCTTGTAAAAAATGCCAGCCTTGTCCTTTTGGATGAACCTTTAGCCAATCTGGACTTTAAGCTTCGTGAGGAGTTGCGCGACGATTTACCCCAGTTGTTGGCAGAGAGAAATTGCGTTGTGGTTTACGCAACCACAGAACCGATGGAAGCTTTGCTGTTCAGCGGGCATACCGCGACCATGTATCAGGGACGTGTCACTCAATTCGGACCATCCAGTGAGGTTTACCGCAATCCCGATGATCTCATAAGTGCCAAGGTCTTTTCCGAGCCACCGATTAATACGGCGGAAGTCTTGAAAGTAGGCAATGAATTTACTTTGGGCACGGACACGACTACGGACATTAAATGGAAAGCTAAAGGTGGATTGGAAAGTTTGAAAGACGGCAAATATACTTTCGGTATCCGCGCCCATCATGTGACGGTCCATGAAGCAGGCGAGCACCCCATAAAGATTGATGGCAAAGTACAGATTACAGAAATCAGCGGCTCAGAAAGTGTTATCCATTTTGAAATGCGCGGAAATGACTGGATATCACAATCACACGGGGTTCATAGCAATGACGTTGGTGCAATTGTGCACCTGTATGTCGATGTTTCCCATGGCTTGTACTTTGATCAAAATAACAAATTAATTTCGGTATAATGATATGGCTAAAATAACATTAGAGAACATGCAGCATAGTTATTTTGCAAATCCGACTTCTGACGCGGAATGGGCCCTTAAGCAACTGGATGTGGATTGGAAAGATGGTGGGGCTTATGCGCTGTTAGGCCCTTCCGGATGTGGTAAAACCACATTACTGAATATTATTTCCGGGTTGATAACCCCCAGCCACGGGCGTGTGTTATTTGATGGTGAGGATGTAACACACTTACCGCCGGATCTCCGTCATATTGCCCAGGTTTTCCAATTCCCGGTGGTCTACGATACCATGTCGGTTTATGACAATCTGGCTTTCCCCTTGCGCAATCGCGGTGTGGATGAAGCCCATGTGAAGCAGCGGGTTTTAGAAATCGCAGAGATGACAGAATTGACGCCCATGCTAGATCGTCGAGCATCGAGACTGACCGCCGATGGTAAGCAGAAGATTTCACTTGGGCGGGGCTTGGTCCGTGAAGACGTTAATGTGATCATGTTTGATGAACCCCTTACGGTGATTGATCCCCATCTTAAATCACAACTTCGTTCCAAATTGAAGGAGCTACATCAACGCGTCAAAACCACGATGATCTATGTTACCCATGATCAGACGGAAGCCCTAACGTTTGCTGATCAGGTCGTGGTGATGAATTTCGGTCAGGTGGTACAGATCGGAACGCCCGTAGAGTTGTTCGAGCGTCCACAACATACCTTTGTTGGAAATTTCATCGGCTCACCGGGAATGAATATTCTACCTTGCAACCTTGATGGCAGCAATGTGATGCTCGGCAATCAGAGCGTACAGACAGCCAATAAAATTTCCAATAAAGGCTCTACAAAGAAATTGGAAATCGGGTTGCGTCCAGAATTCATTCAGTTTGGCGAAGGGGGCTTACCAGTTACTGTCGAACGTGTAATTGACGCCGGCCGTTTTAATATCGTTGATACCCGCTATGAAGGAAACCTCATAAAAATGCTGGTTAATGATGGCGGTGAAATTCCAGCTGATAATGCAAGTTTGATATTTAACCCCGAGCGGACTTATCTGTACGGCGATGGCTGGTTAATGGATCAGGGGTCAAGCGTATGAATAAGACCGTCAATCAAAAGGGGTGGCTTTTCGTCTTACCGGTGATCATCCTTGTGGCTTTCAACGCGATCATTCCTATTATGACCGTTGTTAATTATTCTGTTCAGGAAACATTTGGCAATAACACATTCTTCTGGGCTGGTGTCATCTGGTTTGAGGATATCCTTCATTCTGAACGGTTCCACGACTCGCTTATGCGTCAATTAACCTTTACCTTTACGATTCTGGCAATTGAGATTCCCTTGGGCGTGATCATCGCGTTGGCCATGCCACGCAAAGGTTTCTGGGTGCCGGTTTGCCTGGTTTTGATGTCGTTACCTTTGCTTATTCCTTGGAATGTTGTGGGCGCTATGTGGAATATTTTTGCCCTGCCCGAAATAGGGTTGCTTGGTCGGATGATCAATTCTATGGGCATAGATTATAACTTTACCCGCCAGATTGGGGATGCGTGGTTCACCCTGATATTGATGGACGTATGGCACTGGACATCCCTAGTGGTCCTGCTTGCTTACGCCGGATTGGTTTCAATACCTGACGCGTTTTATCAGGCCGCCAAAATCGATGGGGCAGGGCCTTGGGCAATCTTCAGATATATTCAACTTCCCAAAATGAAGCGTGTTTTGACAATTGCCGTGCTGTTACGTTTCATGGACAGCTTTAATATCTACACAGAGCCGTTTGTTTTAACCGGCGGTGGACCGGGTAATTCGACAACACTGCTTTCAATTGATCTAGTCAAAATCGCCCTTGGGCAGTTTGATCTGGGACCGGCTGCGGCCATGTCGTTGATCTACTTCCTGGTGATTTTATTGTTTAGCTGGATTTTCTATACACTTATGATGCGTGACGAGGAACAGTGATGAAACGTGCAAGCTGGGTCATTCCGACAATATACATATTGTTTCTGATGTTGCCGATTTATTGGCTGGTCAGTATGTCCTTTAAATCCACCAATGAAATTCTCGGATCATTTACACTGTACCCGCAGAATTTTACGTTGGAAAATTACAGAAAAATTTTTACAGATCCAACATGGTATATGGGCTATGTGAATTCACTGATATATGTCAGCATAAATATGACGTTGTCCGTGGCCGTTGCGTTGCCTGCGGCGTATGCATTTTCAAGATACCGGTTCATGGGTGACAAGCATCTGTTTTTTTGGCTGTTGACCAATCGCATGGCACCGGCTGCTGTTTTTGCCTTGCCTTTCTTCCAGCTTTATTCAGCCGTCGGTTTGTTCGATACACATTTTGCCGTGGCTCTGGCGCATACTCTGTTTAATGTCCCACTGGCGGTATGGATTTTGGAAGGGTTTATGTCAGGTGTACCAAAACAATTGGACGAAACCGCTTATGTGGACGGTTATTCCTTCCCGAGGTTCTTTACCAAAATTTTCATGCCGACAATTGCCGCCGGTATTGGTGTTGCGTTATTCTTCTGCTTTATGTTCTCGTGGGTTGAACTGTTGCTGGGTAAAACTCTGACAGCCGTCTATGCCAAACCGATTGCCGCAACGATGACACGAACCGCGTCGTCATCGGGGTATGAATTGGGGTTGCTGGCTGCCGCAGGAACCTTGACCATTATACCCGGCGCCTTCGTGATTTATTTTGTCCGCAACCATATTGCCAGGGGCTTCGCACTTGGCCGTGTCTAATCTGTTAATAGGAGAAAACTGATGGATTTATCATGGATGGCCTGGACATGGCCCACGGTAGCGTTCTTCCTGTTTATAGGGACGTGCATCTCGATCATGTGTGTCTGGGAGCACAAACACCCCGGTGGAGCACCGCGCCGTGGTGTCTTCATGCTTAATACAACACGCGGTGATCGTTTGTTTATAACCTTGTTGGGTAGCGCTTTTATCTTTCTTGCTTGGCTTGCTATCATGAGCACCCCATTGTGGGGCGCTCTTGTGATTTCAATCGGCTGGGGGTTTTTCGTTTTTCGGTGGGTCTGATAAACCAAACATAGTATACTGATGGATTAAATTTAGCCTGGAGAGTGCAAAGCCATGAGTGCTAAACCTGAAAATATTATTGCCTTTAGGTTTTTAGCACCCGCCTTGATCTTGATGACGTTTGTTGGCGTCATTCCGCTGATGTTCGTCGGTTTTTATTCGGTGCACGATACCTTTGCCGGGAATAATTTTATTTGGGTTGGGGCCACCTGGTTCCAGCAAATATTAGTTTCTCCAGAGTTTATGGGCGCCCTTGGTCGTAGTCTGGGCTTTTCTACCATGGTGTTAATGGTGGAACTGCCGATCGGTTTGTTCATTGCTCTCAGGATGCCGGCAAAAGGATTGGCTTCAAATATTTTAATTGTCCTGATGGCAATTCCCCTTTTAACACCAGCAATTGTGGTTGGTTATATCTGGAAAGTTCTAACCTTACCTAATGCAGGTTTGCTAAGTGCATTTGCCAACTGGTTAGGCCTTGATTATGACATGAATAATCCCGCTGTGGTCTGGTTTACTCTGGGGTTGATGGATACATGGCATTGGACCAGTCTGATTGTTCTTTTATGTTTTGCCGGGCTCCGTGCTATTCCAGAAGACTATTATAAAGCAGCAAAAATTGATGGGGCCAGTCGCTGGGCTATTTTTCGGTATATACAATTACCCAAATTGCGGCGTGTCCTCCTCATAGCCATTCTTTTACGTTTTATGGACAGCTTTATGATTTTTACCGAAGCCTATGTGGTCACAGGTGGGGGGCCGGGTGTTTCAACGACCTTTCTTTCGCATGAACTGGTTCAAACAGCGACGATACAGTTTGATTTGGGGGAAGGTGGCGCCATGTCTGTGATTTACTTCTTGATTGTCGTCAGTATTTCTTGGGTGTTTTTCTCTTTGATCGTACCTGCTAAAACCCTTTCTAAGAAAGGGGGACGGTCTTGAATTCCATAAGGAAATTTATGGACGAAATTCCCATGGCACCTTTTGTTTATGTGGTCTTGTTGATGGTGCCAATTTATTGGTTAATTATTATGAGCGTAAAAACCAATGGTGAAATTTTTGGCGCTCTTACTTTCTTACCCCACAATCCAACATTTGAAAATTATAAAACTATTCTAACAGAACCCAGCTGGTATATGGGGTACGTGAATGCTGCAATCTATGTGTTAATGAACGTGGCTATTACGATATTTGTAGCCGTGCCTGCGGCCTACGCTTTTTCACGCTATCGATTTTTCGGTGACCGGGTTCTGTTTTTTTCTTTTCTGGCTTTCAGAATGTTAGCGCCGGCAATTTTATTGGTGCCATTCGTACAGATTTTTTCATATTTTAATATGATCGATACATATATTGCTGTGGCGATAACCCATTGCTTTTTTAATGTACCAATTGCCATTTGGATTTTGGAAGGGTTTGTATCTTCTGTTCCGCGCCAGTTGGACGATATGGCTAAAACGGATGGATATAGCCTGATAAGGTTTTTGGCCCATATACTTATGCCACAAATTGCACCGGGAATTGCCGTAACAGCCTTCTTTTGTTTTTTGTTTTCTTGGGTTGAGTTATTGTTGGCAAATGCATTAACGACGGTTCAGGCAAAGCCAATCGGTGCGATTATGACACGTGCTGGGGGTGTATTATCTGCTGATGTGGCCCTGTTAGCTGCTGCAAGTGTCTTAACATTGATCCCCGGTGTTATTTTGATTATTTTTGTTAAAAAACATCTGGCGAGAGGATTTTCAATGGGGCAGGTTAGCTAATAGGTCAGTATATAAAAAGATTGCGGCATAAAAAATCTATCATTGTTGGAGTAGAATCAACCGTGCCCCAAGACACCCCATGACACGGTTGATTTTGGTTTTATCTTGGGGCGCCAATAATATTATTCACTTCGAATGGTGCCTAAGAAATCATCCACATTGGTTGATAATGCCGCCGTGGGAGC
>CBFDBO010000028.1:0-36960 GCA_965603075.1 uncultured Rhodospirillales bacterium
ATGGTTTCCCAATCAGACGTTGCTGTTTCTGGCTCAGATACTGGTTCGGATACTGGTTCAGATTCTGGCTCTGGTTCTGTGTCGGCGATGATATCTTCTATACTCTCAACATCCGTTTCAACCTCACCCGAGCCGTCCAAATCATCCAGGCCATCAGATTCAAAAATTTCATTTAAATCCGATATATCGTTTGAAAATGAAATATCACCGGAATCAGACGGAATACTAGACGCCCCCCGTGGGCCGTTACTCAAACGGTGAACCACATCATCCAATTGATCCAAGGTCTTATAATGGATGGTCACAACGCCACCGGAACTACCCCGCGCGGCAATATCCACTTGCAAGCCGAGCAGCGCCGTCATATTTCGTTCCAGGGCCAGCGTATCCGCATCCTTCGCCACCGCCGAGGATTTAGCGCCACTTGAGGAGGGTGAGGTAGCTGATGCATTGCTAACTAATTTTTCAGCCTGACGAACGGTCATACCATCTTTGATAATTTTCTTGGCAATCGGTACAGGCGCATCCACCCCGATTAAAGCGCGCGCGTGCCCAGCGGACAATTCACCACTTTCCACCATAGACTTAATATCTTCACCTAAACTCAATAACCGCATTGTATTGGCAATATGGCTGCGGCTTTTGCCGACGATCTTGGCCATAATTTCTTGAGTATGATAAAATTCATCAACCAAACGCTGATAACCATCGGCCTCTTCAATGGGGGATAAATCTTCACGCTGTAGGTTTTCAACCAAACCAACCTCAAGCGCTTCTTCATCGCTGAACTCTTTAACAATAACCGGCACTTCATGAAGCTGGGCTTCTTGGGAAGCCCGCCAACGCCGCTCGCCTGCGATAATTTCATACTCACCATCGCGGTCCGGATGGGCGCGTACCAACAAAGGCTGTAACACACCTTTTGCTGCAATAGAGGCGGCTAATTCAGAAATAGCGGCGGGGTCCATAAAATGGCGTGGCTGATATTTTCCCGGATGCAAAAATTCGATGGGAACCGTCTGGCCCCCAATGGCAACAACCGCCTCTTCGGTGGATTGTGCATCATCACCTAAAAGAGCGCTCAGCCCCCGGCCCAATGTTTTACGTTTTGTCTTAGGATTGCTCATAACGATAACGCCTGTCGTTCACGGTGAATAAGTTCACTGGCAAGGTTCAAATAAGCCTGCGAGCCAGCACATTTAATGTCATAGATAAGCACCGGACGTCCATGGGACGGGGCTTCAGATACCCTGACATTGCGGGGAATAACGGTATTGTAAACAGTATCGCCAAAGAATTCGCGGACATCATTGGCAACCATTTCCGATAGGTTATTGCGTTTATCATACATGGTCAGCACGATACCGCCTATATCCAGTCGGGGATTAAATCGAGACTTAATCTGTTTGATGGTCTTGGCGATATGACTGATACCCTCCAGGGCAAAAAACTCACATTGCAGCGGTACCATTACCGTATGGGCCGCAACCAAGGAATTAATGGTCAATAATCCTAAGGCAGGGGGGCAATCGATTAAAATATAGTCATAATCTTGGTGGGCTGCTTCGGCTTTTTCAATGGCATCACGCAAACGGAATTCTCGGCGCGGCGCATCGATCAGCTCAATCTCGACCCCGGATAAATCCATACCCGAGACCATGATATCCAACCCCGGAATATCCGTGTGATGAATGGCATCGCCCATATCAGCTTCGCCCATGATTACATGATAAGCATTGATTTCACGTAATTCATGACCCAACCCCAATCCCGTACTGGCGTTCCCTTGAGGATCCATATCAGCAATCAGCACGCGTTTTTTAACCGCGGCCAACGCCGTTGCCAAATTTATCGCCGTGGTGGTTTTACCCACCCCGCCCTTTTGATTGGCAAGCGCGATTATCCTCGCTTTGCCAGCGGACCGAGGGCTCGCGACGCTATCTTTATTATCGACTTGAACATTAGCAGATTGAGTCATTGATCTGTAAAACCAGTTATTTCAAGGATGACACCCTCGGGGTCACAAGCGCTTTGATGATGTTGAACGTCTATATGACATAGTGCTTGGGTTTGCGTCAATTCATCTTGCCAGTTTCGGCCCTTTAAGAAAAGCATTCGCGTGCCATCTGTGCAGACAAATTTAGATAATTCCATTAGTTTATTCAATGGTGCACAAGCCCGTGAGGTAATTATTGTGGCTTTTGGCCCCTGATAATTCTCTATACGGACGTTATGAATGGTAGCGGACGCTTTTGTTAGACGAATAACTTGCCGCAGAAATTCACATTTATTGGCATCGCTTTCAACCAAATGGACCTCACCCGCCCCCAATAGTGACAGCACCAAACCAGGAAACCCCGCCCCACTGCCCAGATCAACGATCTTGTTATCGCGCGTGTCAATTAGACTCATCAATTGTGCACTATCATGGAAATGCCGTCGCACACTATCCTCTAACGTAGAGGGACCGACAAGGTTGAAACGTTTCTGCCACTTGCGCAGGGTTTCATCATAGAGACGAAGAGACTCGACGGTTTGATCTTTGATTGATAATATAGACTGCAATGCTTCAAAGCTGAGGGGTTCGGTCATAGGGTCGGTCTCTAAAGTACAAATTTATGGGGGTAAATTGTTTCACGTGAATCAATTCTACATTTTTTTAGTGTTAAATTGTTTCACGTGAAACAATTCTACATATTTTTAGTGTGAAATTGTTTCACGTGAATCAATTCTACATAATTTTAGTGTAAATAAATAATTAAACAATGCCTCTGAACCATTATGCTGTCCTTCTGGAAGGGTTGCCGCGCTTAATATAGGTCAACAAAACCGTCAATGCCGCCGGGGTCATACCCGAGATGCGCGATGCCGCCCCCAATGTGGCTGGCCTGGATAGTGTCAACTTATCAACGACTTCGTTGGAAAGTCCGGCAATCCCTTTGAACTCCATATCATCCGGTATACGCAAAGCTTCATCCCGGCGGAAGGCTGCAATATCAGCGTCCTGACGTTTAAGATAACTGGCGTATAAACCTTCGATCTCCAGTTGGTTGGCAATAGCGGGCTGTAAGGTATTAAGGTCAGGCCATACTGTTCCCAGACGCTTCATGGACATATTTGGATAACAAAGCATCTCCCACGCAGAACGACGCACGCCGTCCAAATTAACTTCGATATTATGTTTCCTTAGTTCATTGGGGGAGGCCGCCAAGGTCCTGAGTTGGCTGCGGCCTTGTTGTAAGGTTTGTGATTTGGCCACAAAAACCGCCGTGCGCGCCGCACTTACACAGCCTAATTCGATGCCCAGAGGGGTAAGACGTTGGTCGGCATTATCAGCGCGAATGGACAAGCGGTATTCAGCCCGGGATGTAAACATCCGGTAGGGTTCGCGGGTTCCCAGATTAATCAGGTCATCAACCATTACACCGATAAAGGACGTGGCGCGATCCAACACGATTCCTGCTTGATTACCCCCGGCCAGCAAAGCTGCATTCAGCCCCGCCAGTATACCCTGCCCCCCGGCTTCTTCGTATCCGGTGGTACCGTTTATTTGTCCGGCGAGAAATAAACCGGGCACATCACGGGCCTCGAGTGTTGGTTTAAGCTGACGGGCATCAATGAAATCATATTCAATGGCATAACCCGGCTGGGTCATTCGAGCATTCTCAAGGCCTGGAATGGTCTTTATAAACTCGAGCTGCACGTCTTTGGGCAGCGAGGTCGAGATACCGTTAGGATAAACGGTTGTGTCATTTATTCCTTCAGGTTCCAGAAAAATTTGATGGCTTTGACGTTTCTCAAAGCGGATAACCTTATCCTCAATAGACGGGCAATAACGCGGGCCCGTACCACCGATCTGTCCAGAATATATGGGCGCGCGGTCTAGGTTGGCGCGAATAATATCGTGAGTTTTAACCGTTGTAGCGGTTAAATAACATGAAATCTGGGGTGTGGTAATTTCTGAATTTAGATAAGAAAAAGGTACGGGTGGTGTATCGCCCGGTTGTTCGACCAAGGATTTCCAATCGATTGTGGTGCCATCCAATCGAGGCGGCGTTCCTGTTTTCAAACGTCCCGTGCTAAAACCCAACCGTCGCATGGTATAAGCCAAACCGATGGCCGGTTTATCCCCTACCCGACCCGCTGGATAAATAACATCACCCACATGGATCATGCCGCGTAAAAAAGTACCGCTGGTGATAACGACGCTGCGCGCCTTTATTCGTTCACCATCATTTAAGACGATGCCAGCAATAGCATTGTCTTCGACGATTAAATCTTCGACAAAACCTTCCATGATGGTGAGGTTTTCAGTCTCTGCTAGTATATCTTGAACGGCTTTTTTATACAGCGAGCGGTCGGCTTGGGCGCGGGGTCCATGCACCGCGGGACCTTTACTGCGATTGAGCATACGAAACTGGATTCCGCCACGATCAATCGCCCGACCCATGACCCCGTCAAGGGCATCGATCTCACGCACGAGCTGTCCTTTTGCCAATCCACCGATGGCTGGATTACAGGACATTTCGCCGATGGTGGATGCTTTATGGGTGACCAGTAAAGTCGCGGCGCCGAGACGAGCAGAAGCGGCCGCGGCCTCGGTACCAGCGTGACCGCCACCGATGACTATTACATCTGCAGTTGTTAGTTTCGACTTCATTTCACTTATCATAACGGTTCTACAATCATCAGCTCATATTATAGGTTAAAGTAGTTTAGAATAATTCAAAAAATGTTTCACGTGAAACAATTGGCGCTTAAGTGGTTATTTTCCAATACAAAATTCAGAGAAAATAACGTCTAATAAATCTTCGACACCCACCTGCCCAACGATACTCCCCAATTCTCGCATGGCCAAACGCAGGTCCTCTGCCCAGAGTTCAGAGCCAGAAATCGATAACGACCGGGTCAAAAATTCATGGCAATTAGCCAAAGATTGATGATGGCGATGACGGGTGATGATGGCATTTTCTGTCGAGCCAAAACGGTCATCTAAATGGGTTTCCAGTTGGCGCATAAAGGCATCGATACCAACACCTGTTTTCACAGAAATTCCAAAAAGCGTTGTGTCCTGTATGATGAATTTTTGACTCCCCTTAAGAAGATCAACCTTGTTTAGCAAGCCAATAGACTGGGGGGATAAATAAGCATTGAGATCAGGAAAATCATCTTCTGCTGTGTCTGAATTCCACTGTTCACCATCATATAAGACCAGACAAATATCAGCCGTATCCGCAACATTATGGGCACGTCGCACGCCCTCAATTTCGATCTCGTCGTCGGTATCACGCAGACCCGCCGTGTCCGATAAAATAACCGGATAACCGCCTAAATCCATTTGGATTTCTATGACATCCCGTGTGGTTCCAGCATGCTTAGATACAATGGCGGCTTCCCGTTTGGCCAATAAATTAAGCAGGGATGATTTCCCTGCATTGGGGGGACCAATGATCGCCACGGATATGCCGTCACGAATGCTTTCGCCCCGTTTGCTGACATTCAAGGCTTTTTGGATATCGGCGCAAATGGTTTCCAAAGTTGCCCGTGCACCAGAATCCAAAGTATCGGGTAAATCTTCGTCGGAAAAATCGATCGTGGCTTCCATATGGGCCAAAGCATTTTTTAATTGATCGCGCCAAGCCATACAGATTTTACCGAGCCCACCATCTAATTGTCGTAAAGCCTGTCGTCGTTGGGCTTCTGTTCGGGCGGCGATTAAATCGGCCAGGCCCTCGGCTTCTGAAAGATCCAGTTTTTGATTATCAAATGCCCGTCTGGTGAATTCTCCCGGTTCAGCCATTCGAAAATCGTCAAAAGTTTCTAAAACATCCAAAACCGCCGAAATTACCGCGCGACCACCATGGAGGTGAAATTCGACGCAATCTTCGCCCGTAAAACTGTTTGGCCCGGGGAACCAAACAAACATACCGTCGTCAAGAACCGCTGAGGGGTCTCCGGGGTGATGGATTTTTCCGTGGACTAGCACTCTGGATTTTCCCGGCTTGGCACCTGTAAGGGCTTCTAAGGCGGTCGCGGATTTTTCACCAGACACGCGAATCACGGCTAAACCGGCAGGCGGGTGTCCAGAGGACAGGGCGAAGATCGTTTTTTGAGATACCATATGTAGTACTTTTATTTGTGCGAGCTACTAATTTAGGAATATTTGACTCGGTTAGTCCTATTTATCGTCAGGCTGTAATAACAGTCGTTCAACAAGCGTTCCATTTTGCAAAGTCGTAGATAAGATCTCGTCGATGTCCGAGGCCGTAGAAAAAGTATACCAGATCCCTTGCGGATAAATCACCATGGTCGGACCCCGTTCACAGCGATCAAGACAGCCGGCTGAATTAACCCGTATATTTTTCAAACCAAGTTCTTTGGCTTTGTTTTTCATGTAGCCGCGTAATTCGATAGAGCCTTTGTCTTTACAACACCCCCGTGGGTGACCCGCAATCCGTTCATTGACACACACAAATACATGGATGTCGTAAAACGCGTCAGGCACATTGCAGTTATTTATACGCTCTGAAATCTCATTCATTCTTTATCGTCCGTTTTAGCTTGGCCGGCCATGCTGACCATATTGGACCAAAATGCTTTTTGCATATCTTGAAGGTCGGCAAGGTCACCGCCCATGGTGTTAGAAATTGAACCGGGCATTTGATCGCTAAAACCTTTCATCATGGATGACAAAGCCTGTTCCGGATTCATGGTGTTCATGGCCTCCCGAAATTTAGCTTCATATTCTTTCATTAGATTATCTTGTAACCCCTTAACATCGGGTAACCCTAGAAAAGTTCTAGCCTCTTCTGGTGTGCATTCTATATCAATGGTAAATTTCATGTTATTTCCAGTTATCATGATACGCGTTATTCGAAAAAGCTTCTTAAATGAATTAGTAGAATACAGCAAATTCTGCTAAAGACCAAAAATGCGCGTTTTACGAAAGTTTGTTCCACATATGAAAAATCTACTAGCCTCTGAAACCAGTCCCTATTTATTACAACATAAGGACAATCCTGTTCATTGGGTGCCGTGGAGCATTGATGCTTTAAACCGTGCGCGGGCAGAGAACAAACCAATTCTGCTATCAATTGGATATTCTGCCTGTCATTGGTGCCACGTTATGGCGCACGAAAGTTTTGAAGACGAGCAAATTGCCGCCCAGATGAACCAGCATTTTATTAATATAAAGGTCGATCGCGAGGAACGCCCAGATCTGGATAACATCTATCAAATGTCGCTTCAAATTATGGGAGAGCAAGGGGGCTGGCCCCTAACCATGTTCCTCAATTCTGAGGGTAAGCCATTTTGGGGGGGCACCTATTTTCCCCCGGTATCTCAATATGGACGGCCAGGGTTTAGCGATATTTTGGCGCAAATATCAAAAGTCTATACCGAAGAGCCTGAAAAAATAACCAGCAACAGCGAACGGATGACCGCCGCTTTGATGGATAATCAAGTGGTCAAATCGGGCGGTGCGCTCAGTCTTAATAAAATTAATCAAGCCACCCACGCCGCTTTGGGTATGATGGATATGGTTCTTGGCGGAACCCAAGGGGCGCCCAAATTTCCACAACCCGTATTATTAAACTTCCTGTGGTTGGGATATCGCAAGTCCGGCCAGGACCAATTTAAAGACGCGCTTACCATCACGCTCGATAATATATGTCTGGGTGGTATTTATGATCATATCGGTGGCGGGTTATCGCGTTACAGTGTGGATGAAATATGGCTGGCCCCGCATTTTGAAAAGATGCTGTACGATAATGCACAAATGATCGAATTAATGAGCGATGTATGGAAAGTCACAAAATCCGAACTCTATAAAGAGCGCATTACTGAGACTATCGGATGGATGACCACAGATTTGCGAATTGATCACGGCAATCATTATGGATTGGCCAGCGCCCGGGACGCCGACAGTGAAGGGGTCGAGGGTAAATATTACGTCTGGTCAAAAGCCGAGATCACCGAATTACTGGGCGACGATGCAGAGCTATTTTGCCAAACCTATAACATCAAAGAACACGGTAATTGGGAAGGCACAAACATCCCCCACAAATCACTACCGTCTCCAAATCTAACTAAGGAACAAAATTCAAAACTAACCGCCGCCCGCGCCGTGCTCCTAAAAGTTCGAGAGGCCCGTGTGCCCCCCCTGCGCGATGATAAAATTCTCGCCGATTGGAATGGCTTGGCTATATCAGGTTTAGTACGATGTGCGGGGGTATTCGATAATACCGATTGGCTAAATCACGCAAAACAAATATTCGCTTTCGTTGAGGATAATATGGTCGTCGACCTTCGACTAAAACATTCGTGGTGTGATGGGCAAGTTCGTCATAGGGGAACGTTGGATGATCATGCCAATATGGCAAAAGCCGCCCTCGATCTTTATCAATCTACCACCGAGCCAGCCTATTTAACGGCGGCGATTGATTTCACCAACGCCGCCAACGAATGGTTCTGGGATACAAACGATCACGGCTATTATCTCAGCGCCAGTGATACGGACGATGTCTTTATGCGAAACAAGGTCATCTATGATAATCCAACCCCGTCGGGTAATGGTGTCATGCTCGAAGTGTTGGCACGGTTGTTTATTCTGACCGGGGAAGCAGCTCATGAAACCCGCGCCAAAAACCTGATTGATGTACTGTGTCCGGTGGACGCGCGCAGCATAATAAATCAACCGAGCCTTGGCTTGGGGTTTGATATTTTGGTGAGCGCGCCTCAGGTTATCATTGCCATTCCCGGTGATGTAAATATAAAAGAAAACGCGATGTTTAAGATGGTTCTTGCCACGGCCCCCGCGTCTTATGTTGTCAGTGTGGTTACGCCAAATAGCGTTCTTCCCACTGCTCACCCTGCATTTGGCAAATCAAGTATTGACGGCAAAGCGACTACCTATGTTTGTCGCAATCAAACGTGTACTTTGCCCATAACCGATATGAATGAATTGGCTGACCTATTGATGAAAGTCGGTTAGGATAACAGCATGGCACATCAATCCATCAACACCCCCGTGGGCATTCTGTCGGTCTTTGAAGAAGACGGTTGTATAGTCGCCGTTGATTGGGGCCGCGTTCCGGATGGCTTTGAAAGCGATCTAACCCGTGAAGCGACCAGCCAATTACAGGCCTATTTCTACGAAGGTTTGAAAACATTTGATCTACCGCTCAATCCAGCGGGTTCTGACTTTCAAAAAAATGTCTGTTTGGAAATGAGCAAAATACCCTTTGGCGAGCAATGGACCTATGGTGATATTGCCAAAAATCTATCCAAGCCCGCGCAAGCCGTGGGGGGTGCCTGTGGTCGCAACCCCATTCCGATTATTATCCCCTGTCACCGGGTTGTCGCCGCCAATGGAAACATGACCGGGTTCTCCGGCGGCGAAGGGGTAGAAACCAAAATCTGGTTGCTGCAACACGAAGGCGCCATAATCGCTTAGTCGTTGCACGACGGGCGTTTATTTGGTTTGGCATCTTATTTTCTAAGGTAATCGTTATTTCTATATTAGTTTAAACGGCTAAGGGCTTCGCGCCGGGCGATATAGATGCCCGATAGGATGATGATGCTGGAGCCGACCAGAACGATCATACCGGGGGTGTCTTGCCATAAAAGCCAGCCAAATAATGTTGCCCATACCAAGGACGTATAATCGAACGGGGCGCCAACGGCCGCTGGCATATTGCGATAGGCAATGATCAGTAAAAATGAAGCCAAGCCCTCAACGATACCAAAGCCCGAAAACATCAACCAATGAATGTCACTGGGGGTTTGCCATCCCAGTACCAGCAGCGGCGCACTTAATAAACCAGCGATAATGGTGGTATAGGTAAACATTGCCACGTTGGTTTCCGTGGCGGAAAGTCGGCGTGTTAAATTCAGCATACAGGCATATAAAAAGGCCGACAATGTCAGCACCAGCGCAACGGGTTGGAAGGCGTCCGTCCCCGGTTGAATAATCACCAGGGCGCCCAAAAATCCAATACCCACTGCCGCCCACCGTCTGGGACCGACCCGCTCACCCAACATGGGTACGGAAAGGGCGGTGGTGAAAAGCGGGGCTGTAAATGAAATGGCAATGGCTTCGGCAAGCGGCATCATGGTGATGCCCCAAAAGAAAGACAGGATGCTGCAAAAGCCCAAAAAGCTGCGCACTATATGCATACCATAACGTTTGGTATAAAGCGCACCCGCACCGCTGCGGTAGACAAAAAACACGACGGGGATTAAACCGAATACATATCGAAGGAAAACAACTTGGGTCGCTAGGTAACCTTGCGTGCCAAACCATTTTGCCGACGCATCCGCAACCGAGCCCAAAAATACCGCAAAACAAACAGCCGTAATGCCAAGTCCGATATTATCGACACCAGAATTATGAACACCTGAGGTATTTTTAGAATTCCCACTCATATAAAGGGGAGACCATCCAGATTATTATGTATTCATGCTGTCAAAGAAATCATCATTGGTTTTGGAGTGCTTGAGCTTATCAAGCAAGAAGTCCATGGCATCGGTAACACCCATTGGGGTGAGGATCCGGCGCAGCACCCACATTTTCGACAAGGTCGCTTTATCAACCAGCAATTCTTCCTTACGCGTACCGGATTTGGTGATATCGATCGCCGGCCATGTACGCTTATCGGAAAGTTTACGATCCATGATAAGTTCAGAGTTACCCGTGCCTTTAAATTCTTCGAAGATAACCTCGTCCATACGGGAGCCTGTATCGATAAGGGCCGTTGCGATAATGGTAAGCGAGCCGCCTTCTTCAATATTACGGGCCGCACCAAAGAAACGTTTCGGGCGTTGTAACGCGTTGGCATCCACACCACCGGTAAGGACTTTACCAGAAGAAGGAACCACCGTGTTATAGGCGCGCGCTAAGCGGGTGATGGAATCAAGCAAGATAACCACATCGCGTTTGTGTTCGACCAGACGTTTGGCTTTTTCCAAAACCATATCGGTGACCTGTACGTGACGGCTTGCCGGTTCATCAAAGGTCGAGCTGATCACTTCGCCGCGCACAGAGCGCGCCATATCGGTAACCTCTTCGGGGCGTTCGTCGATCAGCAATACAATCAAATAACAATCCGGATGGTTTTCGGCGATGCTTGCTGCGATGTTTTGAAGCATGACGGTTTTACCGGTTCTCGGCGGTGCCACCAAAAGCGCGCGCTGACCTTTACCAATGGGGGCAATTAAATCAATCACCCGGGAGGTAGGGTCTTTCTGATCGGGATTGGCGAGTTCCATTTTAAAGCGCTCATCAGGATAGAGCGGCGTCAGGTTATCAAAGTTTATGCGGTGACGGACATTGTCGGGTTCTTCAAAGTTAATTGTATTAACTCTAAGCAGCGCAAAATACCGTTCGCCTTCTTTGGGAGAGCGAATTTCGCCCTCTACCGTATCGCCCGTCCGTAGGGCAAAGCGTCTGACCTGGCTGGGACTGACATAAATATCATCCGGGCCGGGAAGATAGTTGGCTTCTGGCGAGCGCAAAAAACCAAATCCGTCTTGCAAAACTTCCAAAACACCATCGCCGTAAATTGCCGTGCCATTTTCAGCGAGCTGTTTCAAAATCGCAAACATGGTATCTTGTTTACGCATGGAACTGGCGTTTTCAATTTCCAGTTCTTCAGCTTGGGCCAATAGATCAGCCGGGGTTTTGGTTTTTAATTCTTTGAGGTTCATAAGGTTTCTTTTCACTTATATGGGAAAAAGGGGAATTGGATCGTTTAGGAAAGAAATCACAGCGGACGCTGTTTTAGGGTATAGAGTGCCCAAAATTGTTTGGGCAAAATATCGGATAGGAAATCCTGAGTATTATACTAATAGATTTGAATTTAGATCGATATTGATTATATCGACTGTTTTAGAATAACTAGAGACATACTCACATTAAGCTCTCAAGTCAATTGATAAATTATTTACTAGAACGGCTTCACGATAACAAAAATGACGATGGCAATCATTAAAACCGTTGGTACTTCGTTGGTCGCCCGGAAAAAAGTTTCTGACTTCATATTGCGATCTTTGGTAAAATCACGCCGCCAAAACCATAATGTAAAATGAAAAACCAATAAAAATACCACAGCTAGCAATTTCACATAGATCCAAACTTCTTCCCAAACCGAGGTTGGTAACGTCAAAAGAAGCGGTAGACCAAAGCCAAACGAGGCCACCATGGCCGGATGCATAATGGCGTTTTGCAAGCGCCGCTCCATAACTTTGAAGGTTTCATATTGTTGGGAGCCAGGATCACATTGCGTGTGATAAACAAATAGTCGTGGCAAATAGAGCAAGCCTGCCATCCATGCAATAACGCTGATCACATGGCCAGCCAATAGCCAGCGCGACATTTCATAGCTAAGATCAAGCTCGAAATTCAATTGAAGCCCCTGTTTTTAGAACGCAATAAACCCTGTTTTGTATCTTTATTTATTATTTATGAGGACATTGTGAATGTTTTAAGCCGCACTCGCAATCACTTCCGCAAAAGATTTTTAACGGATCACTTCGTGATTTTTGAATTAATTGTGCCAACCCACGAATAAAGTTTTCATGAACACCTACTGCCGGAACCCGTTCATAAAATGGAATGTTCAGTTCATGAGCAATTTCGCGGTATTCTATATCAAGCTCGACAAGCGTTTCTGAATGCTCAGACACAAACGCGACGGGGACAACAATCACCCCGATGTTATCGTTGCCTGCGGCTTTAATCTCATCATCCAGTGAGGGACCAATCCATTCTAGCCGCCCCACTTTGCTTTGATAACAAAGCCGGTGATGGCAGTCCATATCGGGAATTTTTTGGTGCAATGCCGCCATTATAGCATGGCACGTTTGTTCTACTTGTTCTTGATAGGGATCCCCCCCGTCAATGGTTTTTTGAGGCAATCCATGCGCCGAAAAAAGCAATCGAAAGGGTTCTGTCGATGCTCGACTGGCTTTTATGGTTGTGGTGATTAGGTCAACTTGAGCCGCAATCCAACCGGGTTCTGTTGGATAACAACAGATGGATTTTGTCGGCGCATTTAATCCAATCGCCCGCGCGGCCCGCTCCCAATCTTTGATGGATGATCCGGTTGTGGTGGTAGAGAATTGGGGATAGAGCGGTAATAGAATAATTTCATCGGGTGCGTAGTCAGCGACATTTTGGACAACCTCATCACTCATTGGATGCCAATAGCGCATTGAAATAAATGTTTTGAATGTATCGTTGATCCCTAAATTTAAAAAAGATTGAAGCGCTAAAGCCTGATCTTCGCTTAATTCACGGATGGGCGAACGTCCCCCGATTTGAGCGTAAATTAATTCAGCCTTCGAGCGACGTCGGGAAGAAATAAATTTAGCCAGCATCCAACGAAAAGGATTGGGTAGGGTGATAATCGCTGGATCAACAAACAAATTAAACAAAAATGGTTCAATGCTTTCCGGTTTGTCCGGCCCCCCCAGATTGAATAATATGATCGCTATTTTCTTCAAAAAATTACACCGATCTGATGGTCTCAACCACTTGTGCCACATGTTCGGGTGGCGTTTGCGGCACGATACCGTGGCTGAGATTAAAAATGAACGGTCCGGTATTAAGGTTCAAGACAATTTTGCGAACGGCCTCTGTAAGGGCGTCACCGCCCGCGACCAACAATTGATTATCTAAGTTTCCCTGTACGGTACACTGCTGCTGTAACACACCGCGCGCCCATGACAGCGGCACGTTGGCATCAATGCTAACCCCGGAAACCCCGGTTTCCTCGACAAATTTTAGGGCAAGTAATCCGCTCCCTTTGGGGAAACCGATAATAGGAATATCGCGATGAACCGCCCTAACGCCATCGACGATGCGTTTGGTAGGGGCAATCACCCATTTATAAAATTGATCCTCAGAAAGCAATCCGGACCAAGTATCAAAGAGTTGAAGAACTTCCGCGCCGTGATGTACCTGTTCAATCAAATAGGCAATGGTTGCATCGACCAACATATCAATCAATTTGGCAAATCCAGTTGGGTCTTCATAGGCCCAAATTCGTGCCCGCTCACCCAGGGTGCCGCCGCGCCCTTCCACCATATAAATCGCCACCGTCCACGGCGAACCAGCAAAACCGATTAAGGTTTTATCCTCGGGCAATTCTTTGGATAAACGAGAAATCGTCTCAAACACAGGTGCCATATGATCAAGCACCCTGGCGGTATTCAAAGCTTCAATTTGAGCAACATTGCGGATGGGTTCCAAAATTGGCCCCTCTCCGACTTTGAATTGTACGTCTTGCCCCAACGCATCGGGGATGACCAAAATATCACAAAACATAATTGCCGCATCGAAATCGTATTTGCGGATGGGTTGGTGGGTGACCTCGACGGCTAAATCTGGGTTGTAACAAAAATCGAGGAAATTTTTCGATGATTTTCGGACCTCTCGGTATTCGGGTAAATACCGTCCAGCCTGTCGCATTAGCCACACGGGTGGTGTGGAAAGAGTTTCCCCGTTGAGGGCACGAATAAGGAGTTTGTCTGCTGTTTTCATGATTGTAAAATTGCCTAATTTCGAGGAAAGCGCCAGCACCAACTTAGTATATAAGATATATAGATAAAAATGTTGTTGTTGTAGTTGTAGTGTGAATTTCGGGGATAACTTTTTATCCCCATTTTTATCCAACAGTGCCTGTGTGGATTCATCCATGAGGATAAATTTAGGGATAAAATTCGGGATAACTTGTTATGATGATCATATTCTGGCACAAGCAATGACGGTTTGATTATAGTTAACGCACCCTTAACAATTTAAATGAATTGCGGGGATAAAATTCTAAAAATTTTAAAACGAGAGCAAATTTAAGGTAATATATGTCCCTAAAAAAGATATCCAGAATACAGTATAAAGTTTTCAACGGGTGCAAATACTATCTATTAAAAAAACATCAAATGGGTGTAAGTCTCTAAAAAAAATTAAATTAAAGTTATCCCCAGTTTGTTCCACCACCTTTCAAGAGGGTTATTCAATTGCAAAGCATGCATCTTCACCTAATTTCAGACAGCACGGGCGAAACTGTCTCGCATGTGGCGCGGGCATCACTCGTTCAATTTGGCGATATTCATTTTGAAGAGCACCTGTGGTCTATGGTTCGTTCCGATCGTCAGGTCGAAGATATCCTAAAAAGCATTGCCGAGAAACCCGGCTTCGTGCTTTTTACCGTGGTTGATTCCCATATTCAAGAAATGTTAGAGCGCGGCTGTAAAGAGCTCGCGATCCCTTGCGTTTCTGTGCTCTATCCAGTGGTTGATAAATTACGACAGTATTTGGGCCAAGAAGGCTCACCCCGTCCCGGTGGGCAACACGTATTGGACGCGGATTATTTCGCCCGTATCGAAGCCATGGATTTTGTGCTGGCCCATGATGATGGACAATCGACACAATCCTTAAATGACGCGGATGTTATTTTGGTGGGTGTATCGCGGACGTCTAAAACCCCGACCAGCGTTTATTTGGGCAATCGCGGGGTTAAGGCTGCCAACGTGCCGTTGGTCCCGGGTATTGGATTGCCGCCGGAACTGTTAAAGGTAAAAGATCCCTTGATCGTCGGCATCACCAAAGACCCTCGACGGTTGGTAGAAATCAGACGTCAGCGCCTTAAAATCCTCAATCAAGACGAAAATACCGATTATGTGGATTTGGAGGTTGTCTCTAAAGAAATTAATGATGCGCGCCGGTTATTTTCAGCCGAGGGCTGGCCGGTTATCAATGTCTCGCGCAAATCCATCGAGGAAACCGCCGCCACCATCATCCAACTTCTCCAACGTCGCACTGAAAAAATGTAACCGATGAAAATATAGCCGATGAAAATGTAACCGCTCAGCGTTCGGGTGTTTATGGGGGGCAGTAAGTAAAAAAGCCGGACTTTTAAAAGGGTCGACCATCAAAGGGGTGTATACCGGCAAAAGTTTGGGTCAGCTCCAGAAGGCGCAGGCGGGACTTTGGGTCCTCAATTTTTACATATGTCTGAACCAGCTCAAAAACTTCGTTCAGTGTATCCGGCTTTTCCAAAAGTTGTGTAGGGTCCAGGTTCTTGACTATGTTTGATAAATCCTTCGCAAGCAAATCATCATCATCGGATACATCGGTATAAAAAAACTGAATGGGCACCTCTAAAACCTGGCTTAATTGGAATAACAAGCCGGCGCCGATGGGGGAGGTACCCTGTTCAAATTCGTTAAGTTGTTTAATGGTTGTCCCAATGGTTTTAGCCAGTTTTTCAGAGGAAAGCTTCAAGGCCGTACGTTGTTGACGCAGCCGTTTTCCAATCCGATTATCAATGGGGACAGTTTGTTCTGAACTTATTGATTCTATTGTATTTTCTATTTTACGTTTATTCATTTTGCCCCCCCGATATACCACAAACGATGCGTCCACCGTTTTGATGTGTTTCTTGACCCTAATGATCGGGGAGTTAGTATGCCGTAACAATTCGACCCCTGTGACCTTTAGTAATTAGAACCTGGACATACGCCACAGGCTCCCCGACCAAAGATCAAGCAGCATTTATTGTTAGGAGGATACCAAGCCCCAAGCTAAAACGTCATTTAGCTCTGTAAGCAAGATGGCATAATCAGGTGGGTTGGGGAAGAAAAATCGTAAAAAAAATTAAAATTTATCTATACCGATAATAAAACAATTCAACCTAAAGTACATAAAATTACTTTGAATAGACCTCGACAACAAAATTATTAATGCTCAGGAAATTAAATATTAATTTGATCTTCTGCAAGCCTTGTTATTATTCATCTAATTAAAATAAATATATAAAAAATTAGGCTCTCGTTTGTAACCCAAGGGTGGCTGATTTATGGTGAGGGATTGCTGGTTAATAAAATAGGCTTTCTAGAAACTATGAAACAAAACGCTCGTTTAATTCTTGCCTCACAAAGCAAAGCACGCGCGCAAATCTTGACGGGTGCGGGATTAGAATTTGAAACCCGCCCTATTGATTTGAATGAGACCGCCGTGCGGGATGGTTTAATGGCTGATAATTTACCCATTCCCCATATCGCTGAGGTCTTGGCCTCTCGAAAGGCCACCGCCACCGCCGTGACCACGTCTGATCGAGAGAGCGATTATTATATTATTGGCGCCGACCAAATCTTGGAATGTGGCGGTGAAATATTTGAAAAACCGGGTAATATATCCAATGCCCGAGCTCAATTGTCACAGCTACGGGGAAAAAAGCATTTTTTGCATAGCGCTGTTTGTGTGGTTCGTCATGGCAGGGTTAGCTGGTCTTTTGTGGAAAGCATAGAAATGACCATGTGGAACTTTGGCGATGATTTTCTGGATCGCTACGTTGAAAATGCAAATCCCGACATTGTTAATTGTGTCGGGGGTTATCAATTGGAAGGTCTCGGTGCCAATTTATTCGACCGCGTCGAAGGGGATTATTTCTCCGTATTGGGTTTGCCGCTACTGGCTTTATTGGCTTACTTACGTAAAATAAGCGTCATTGAATAAATAGTGTTTAAGAGGATTTTTCTATGATCGGTTTATCAGGCAAAGCAAAGCTGGCTGGTATTATGGCGTGGCCCGTAGGCCACTCCCTCTCCCCCCGCTTGCATGGATACTGGCTCGATCATTACGGTATTGATGGGACCTATATACCCCTTGGTGTAGAGCCGTCTGATATTGAACAGGTTCTTAAAGCCCTACCCAAAATGGGCTTCGCCGGACTGAATGTGAGCGTGCCCCATAAAGAAGCGGTGATGGCGCATATGGACCATGTGGATGATAACGCAAAACGGATCGGCGCGGTTAACACCATTGTCTTTGATCAAGCTGGAAAAAAATACGGCTCCAACACAGACGGCTACGGTTTTATCCAAAACATTCTAGCGCGCTATAAAGACTGGGATTTTGCAAGCGGACCAGCGGTGGTCTTGGGCGCAGGCGGTGCGGCGCGCGCGGTGTGCGCGGCGTTGCTTGATGCGGGCGCCCCTGAAATTCGGTTGCTTAATCGAACCCGGGAACGGGCCGACGTTTTAGCGTCACAAATCGAAGGACCGATGTGCGTTGAAGCCTGGGAAGACCGCCACGAGGCTTTGGCGGGGGCATCGCTTGTGGTTAATACAAGCTCCCTTGGTATGGTGGGCCAACCTCCCTTAGAGATTATTCTGGACGACTTACCGCAAAGCGCTCTTGTCACCGATATCGTCTACGCACCCTTAAAAACGGGATTATTAAATCAGGCCGCACTGCGATCAAATCCGGTTGTGGATGGGATTGGCATGTTATTGCATCAAGCCCGCCCCGGATTTAAAGCTTGGTTTGGGCATGATCCTGAGGTTACGCTTGCTCAACGCGACCATGTCTTGGCAGCGCTTTAGTAATATACACAATAACGTTGATGATAAAATCATGATGATAATGGGCCTGACAGGATCAATCGGGATGGGAAAATCCGCCACAGCGGAAAAATTTCGGACGCTGCGCGTGCCGGTTTTTGATTCCGATGCCTGCGTCCATCACCTCATAGGGCCCTCGGGGCCTGCGTTTAATCCGATTATTAAAAAGTTTCCTGACACTCATCAAAACGGGGTTATTGACCGACACAAACTGGGGGCGGCGGTTTTTGATAATGACCCGGCTTTAAAACAGTTAGAAGCGATCGTGCATCCTTTGGTTCGAGCCGCCCAAATTGACTTTGTCAAAAAATCTCTTTGCCGTGGTGCCAAGTCGGTTTTGTTGGATATTCCCTTGCTTTATGAAACCGGAGCAGAGAAACGTTGTGATGTGGTGATTGTGGTCTCCGCGCCTCCTTCTATACAAAGACAACGGGTGATGGCCCGTCCCGGTATGACGGCGGAAAAATTTAAAGCCATTCTCGCGCGTCAAACCCCCGATACTATAAAACGTCAGCGGGCTGATTTTGTGATCGATACCGGCATAGGTCACCGAACCGCGTTAGATCAAATAGTAAAAATTCTCGCCGATTTAAAAGACCGATCCGGCGCGCGTTGGCCACCGGGGCGACCCGCCTCAAAACGGTTTGATGGTTATGGCAATTTGATTAAAAACTTAAAACGCTTAAAACAACAGGATAAATACCATGCGTGAGATCGTTCTTGATACGGAAACCACCGGGCTTGATCCGCACAGCGGTCATAAGATTGTCGAAATCGGTTGTGTCGAATTAATCAATCATATGCCGACAGATAATGTCTATCACCAATACATCGATCCCAAACGGGACATGCCCGAAGGCGCCTTTGATGTGCATGGATTGTCGGAAGAATACCTTTCAGACTTTCCGATCTTTGCCGAAATAGCGGCGGATTTCATCACCTATATCGGTGATGCGCCGCTGATCATTCATAATGCTAATTTTGATATGGGGTTTTTAAATGCCGAGCTGGACGCCATAAATCTGGCCACCCTTGATAAAGACCGGGCGGTGGATACGGTCACCATGGCACGGCGTAAATTCCCCGGCGCGCGGGTCAATTTGGACGCGTTGTGTTCGCGATTTGAAATTGAAAATAATGACCGTGCTTTGCACGGGGCGTTGAAAGATGCACGATTGCTGGCGGATGTTTATTTGGAATTGATCGGTGGCCGGCAACCAGATTTAGCGTTGAAAGAAGATAATAAAGTTGAGGCTAACGAAGTTCTGCCAAAGGACTTCCGTGAACCCCGCGCCCATTTGGTTGGGCTGGTTCACCCCGAGGAGCTCGCTGCCCACGAAGAGTTTCTAAAAGACCTAACCAACCCCACCTGGCTCAATTCCGTGCCGGAAAGGCAAAAATAGTTCCGTGCCGGAATGGCTTACTTACCCTCCAACACGAACGCCTTTAATCCCTAGCGGGGACCGCTTGATCCCTTAACCGGGACGGTTATCCCCAGCCGGGACGGCTCGGGACGGCTTACGCGTTACCCGCAGGGGGTTCTTCTTTTAACTTGGCTTCGTTGGCCATGCCGTCGCGATAGAGGGCAACAAAATCGATGGGGTTGAGCATGAGGGGTGGGAAGCCGCCATCGCGGGTGGCATCGGCGATGATGTTGCGGGCAAAGGGGAACAATAAGCGGGGGCATTCGATGAGCAGCACGGCTTTTAAGGTTTCTTCCGGTACGTTCAGGCTAAACAATCCAGCGTAGGCAAGTTCTGCCATAAAGGCTGTTTTGTCGCCGACTTGGCAGCCCGCTTTGATGTTAAGAATGACTTCATAGGTGTTTTCCCCCAATTTACCCGCGCGGACATCCACATTAATGGAGATGTTTGGCTCTTCGCTGCCCATAAGGTTAAAGATGGCGGGTGTTTCGGGGGCCTCAAAAGAGAGATCCTTGATGTATTGCGCGTTGATGGTTACGGGTTGAACTGTTGGTCCAGCCGCGCCATTTGCATCTGTTGCGGCGTCCGTTCCGGTCTCTGTTTCAGCTTCTGTTTTTTTTGGGGTATCGCCTGTATTCTCATCGGTCATCTAAAGGGTCGCTCCTGAACTATTTGGCTAGAAATAATCATGTGTTATAAATTCTATGTTTTCTATAGGCGCGCGGCGGTAGATTGTCCATGATTAAGGTTTGGATTAAGAGGGTTTGTTTGGCGGTAATTTATCGGCATCTGGGTCAATTTCTTTATAGTCACCATCAATAATGGGACCATCGCCTGCAGGGGGGGGCTGTCTTGTTGGGCCTTGTGTTGATCCACCTGTAGACCAGTGCGCGCTTTGATACCCACCGCGACTAGAAAAGGTACGGGCCCTGCCCGAGTGCATAAAATATTTTATCGCCGATCCGGCGAGGGCCTGACGAAAAGGCGGCACCAACAACAAAAACCCCACCGCGTCGGTTAGAAACCCCGGCGTTAACAACAGCGCCCCGGCAAATAACAAGCCGAGACCCTCAACCAATTCGCGGACGGGCATTTGATTATTGTGAAGAGTGTCCATGGCCTTGGCGATGACGCTCATGCCTTGATACCGCAAAAAGAAGGTGCCCAGCAGGGCGGTCAGGATGATAATGCCGATGGTTGGCCAAAACCCAATCATAGAGCCCGCCTCAATAAATACGGCAATTTCAGCGATTGGGACGCCAATCATTAAAATGAGAAGGATCAAACCCATGATTATCCCTGATTATCCTTTATATTTCTTTATAGCGGTTGCGCTTATGACAAGATAAGTTAATTTAGAGACATTAGTTAATAGTATAGCTTTATAGTTGAATTTTATTGAAATAAAATCATTCTGTACACGTATATATGGCTGGAACCTCGAATCAGCAAGGTTTTGCCAAAAAGCTCAGGAGAGTAACGTAATAATGGGTAACGGTTTCCAATTTTTCGACATCATCTTGTTTGGCATGATCGCTGTATTTTTGGTGTTCCGCCTTCGAAACACGCTCGGCAAACGCGATGGCAAAGAGGGTGATTATAATGACCCTTTCAAACCTTCCGACAATGAAGAAAAAACAGACAGCGCAGATGATGATAACGTTGTGCATTTTTCTGACCGGCAGGCCGATCAAGCCAACGACGATCAACCGGCGGATGAGGTTGGGTTTAATAATGATGCGGATGGCGCTGTTTCTAGCGAAGAGAGCGACGCGCTTGTCGATGGTATGATCCAAATCCAAATGATCGATCGCAGTTTTGATTCAGCCCAATTCATGAGTGGCGCGCGCGGTGCGTTTGAGATGACTTTGAACGCTTACGCAGCGGGCGATACCCAAACCTTAAAAAGCCTTTTGTCTACGGAAGTATATAGCAACTTTGCCCAAGCTATAAAAGACCGCGAACAGTCGGGAGAGGTTCTCGAAGATACGCTGGTAGGCTTTAAACGCAGCGATTATTTAGAGGCCTATGTTGAAGCCCGTCAGGCATATTTAACGGTTAAATTCGTGAGCGAACAAGTAAACGTGACGCGCGACGAAAATGGTGATGTGGTCGATGGCGATCCTAACCAGATTATTACAGTTACCGATATTTGGACGTTTTCTCGCGACACCCGGTCGCGTGATCCCAATTGGGTATTGGTGGCGACAAGCAGCTTGGATTAAAACCATGGGTTTCCGGTCTTTCTGGGGATTAGCGGGGTTTACGTCTCGTTTTGCGATTTTGGTTGTCACAGGCATGGTGTTAAGTGCCTGTGCGCCGGGCCTGTTTCCATCCTCTAAAAGCAGCCATCCCATGAATGACGGGGTTAGCGTGACACCCACCGAGGGCGTGTCGCAATCTGTTTTCTCCGTTAAACACGTTCCCTTTGATCGGTTGCCCGGTTGGGGGGCTCAAGATTTAACGCCTTTCTTGCCGGCATTTTTACGGTCGTGTGCAAAACTATCGGGCAAACCAGCTGATGGTGTGGTGGGCCCGGTTGCGTCCTTTGGCACGGTGGGTGATTGGATGGCTCTTTGTGAAAAGATGGTCCCTTTGCAAAGCCAGAACCACAATACGCTGCGTTATTTCCTAGAGAAAAACTTCAGACCCTATCTGGTCTCTGATAACAATAAAACGGAGGGCCTGTTCACCGGTTATTATGAAGCCGAGCTTCAAGGTGCTTGGCAACCGGGCGGGGCCTTTACCGTGCCAATTTTATCGCGGCCGAAAGATATTATTTCTGCCGATTTGGGCGACTTTCGCGCTGAGCTTGCGGGGACCTCCGTTGCCGGACGGATCGAAAAAAATAGCTTCGTGCCGTTTTATAGCCGTGAAGATATTAACGCGGGCGCCTTGCAGGGCCGTCAATTGGAACTGATGTGGGTGAATTCTTCCGTTGATGCCTTTTTCTTGCATATTCAAGGCTCAGGCCGGGTTGTCATGGAAGACGGCAGCGCCGTCCGTGTGGGTTACGCCGGACGAAACGGCCAACGCTATGTGGCGGTGGGTCGTGAATTGATCGCATCAAACATCATTTCCCAAGAAGATATGTCCATGCAAGCCATCCGCGCGTGGATGGAAATTAACCCCATCGCCGCTGAACACCTTATGAACACCAATCCGTCCTATATATTCTTCCGCATCATGGACGAATTAAACCCCGTCGGTGCCCAAGGCGTTGCCCTCAGCCCCGGTTACTCGCTGGCCGTGGATGATGACTTCATCCCTTATGGCATGCCGATTTGGTTGGATATTACTGACCCCCGGGATCCTGACCATAAAACCCCGCTCCAAAGATTGGTGGTTTCCCAAGATACGGGTAGCGCCATTCGTGGAGTTGTGCGGGGTGATTTATTCTGGGGATTTGGCCGGGACGCGGCGGCGGCAGCGGGTGTCATGAAAGAATACGGGAATTATTATGTCCTGCTGCCCAGAACGGCACCCATCGGGGATATTGATTTAAACGCAACCAATTAAGCTAATTTATTAAATTTTATTAAATTAGAAGCATTGAATTGATCTAATGTCAAAAAAACCAGAAAACCCTACTGTCGCTTTGTACGTAACCTGTCTGGTGGACATTAATCGACCGAGCGTGGGTTTTGCGACCCTGAAATTATTAGAAGATGCCGGGTGCCGGGTGTCTGTACCAGAATTACAAACTTGTTGTGGTCAACCGGCCTATAACGCCGGGGACCAAAGTGATGCCCGGGCCTTGGCGCAACAAGTGATTGAAGCCTTTGCTGGCTTTGATTATGTGGTGGTTCCTTCAGGGTCTTGCGGCTCCATGATCGCCACGCACTACCCCGAATTATTCGAGGGCGCGTCGCACGCGTGGCATGACAGAGCGGTCGAATTAGCGGAACGGACTTGGGAATTAACCGCTTTTTTGAACGATGTTATGGGTTACACCCCCACAAACGCCACATTGCACGGCAAAGTTACCTATCACGATAGTTGCTCGGGGTTGCGGGAATTAGGGATAAAAGATCAACCGCGTGCGCTTCTTGCGAATGTGGAGGGTTTGGAGCTAACGGAATCTCCTCTGGCGGAGACCTGCTGCGGGTTTGGCGGGTTGTTTTGTGTAAAATACCCCGATATTTCAAGCGGGATGGTGGATCGCAAGATCGATGATGTGGTGGAAACCGGTGCGGATACCCTCATTGGCGGCGACTTAGGCTGTTTGATGAACCTCTCTGGGCGCATGTCCCGACGCGGCGAAGCCGTGAAAACCTTGCACATCGCCGAAGTCCTCGCCAATATGGCCCCCGAGAATACTGACGGGGAAGATATTTAAGGGCAAGGTATCCTTAATACAATTGTCCTGTGAAATTCCCGTGAATACCCCGTGAATAACAAAATCTAGGTAAGTGACAGCCATGCAAAGCACAACACACACTTTCAAAGAAAACGCCCGCCACGCACTAGCGGATGAGCAGTTACAGGCGGTTTTGAAAAAATTTGCAAACGGCTTCCCGGTTAAACGCGCCCAAGCCGTGGCACGGTTGCCGGAATTTGATGATTTGCGGGATGCAGCGCGTGATATTCGCGCTCATGTGTTGGACAATCTCGATATTTATTTGGAGCGTTTCGAGGCGAAAGCCATTGAGAATGGCGCGATTGTGCATTGGTGCCGTGACGGGGAAGAAGCCCGCCAGGTCATTGGCGATATATGCACGAAAGCAGGGGCTAAATCCGTTACCAAGTCTAAATCCATGGTGGGCGAGGAAATCGGTATCAACGATTACCTAGAAGGCATCGGTATGGAGCCGGTGGAAACCGATTTGGGTGAATATATCATCCAGCTCCGCAATGAACCGCCGAGCCATATTATTGCCCCGGCGGTGCATTTATCAAAAGAACAGGTGGCGGAAACCTTTCGCGATGTTCATACGGATTTGGACCCCGCGCGGCAATTGGATGATCCCCGGGTGTTGCTCGATGAAGCGCGGGCAAAATTACGGGGTAAGTTTTTGAACGCCGATGTGGGTTTGTCGGGGGCTAATATGTTGGTGGCTGAAACGGGCTCGATTGCGCTAGTGACAAACGAAGGCAACGCCGAGCTGACCACCGGCGTACCGCGTGTTCATATCGCCCTTGCCACCATTGAAAAGGTCGTCCCCCGACTTGAGGACGCATGGACCTTGCTGCGGGTATTGGCACGATCGGCGACGGGGCAGGATCTGTCGGTCTATACATCATTCATTACAGGCCCTAAACGAGCCGCCGATTTGGACGGCCCAGAAGAGTTTCATATTATCCTGCTGGATAACGGCCGTTCCGATATGCTGAACAGCGAATTCCACGATATGATGCGCTGTATCAAGTGTGGTAGTTGCATGAACCATTGCCCGGTTTACGGCCAAATTGGTGGTCACGCTTATGGCTGGGTCTATCCCGGTCCCATGGGGTCGGTCCTGACACCGGCGCTTTTGGGTGATACCAGCGCCAACGATTTACCCAATGCATCGACCCTGTGCGGTAAATGCGAAACCGTCTGTCCGGTACGCATTCCCTTGCCGGCTATGTTGCGTCATTGGCGCACCCGTCAATTTGAAGCGGGTCAGATGCCAACGCGTCAACACTGGGGCCTTAAAATTTGGGCGTATGTCGCGCGGCGACCTCGGGTTTATGGCTTGCTCGTGGGCTTAGGGGTACGTTTTCTGTCTATGATCGCCCCCAAAACTGGTCGCTTTAAATCGCTACCCTTTGCAAAAGGGTGGACGGACAAACGTGATTTAGCGGCGCCACAGGGTAAGGGTAAAACGTTTATGGCGCGTTATAAATCGGGGGAACGGTCATGAGCCTGGCTGGAGACAACTTGAATAGCCGCGAGGCTATACTGAGCAAGGTTTCCCGCAAGATAAAGAATCGTGGGAAGAGTGTCGTTGAAACCGTCAACTCGCGCATCACCGACCGCCAACCCAATGTGGTGCCCGCACGGGGCGGGGCGGGGCGAGATGCTGCTAGCCATGCGACGTTTATAG
Source organism: uncultured Rhodospirillales bacterium (assembly GCA_965603075.1). Lineage (GTDB taxonomy): Bacteria > Pseudomonadota > Alphaproteobacteria > Rhodospirillales > Casp-alpha2 > JABJOR01. The sequence goes on from CBFDBO010000028.1 coordinate 25,859, forward strand.
AGGAAGCCAAACGGGCGGGGGCAATTATTGAACGGGCAGCAAACAAAGCAGAAATCCCCGCGATCATTGCACAGGTTTTACAAAATCAGAACGTCCCCGGCTCATTGCGATTAGGCAATGATCCCTTTATGGCGGATATTCCCTGGGACAAAGCCCCTCTTTTAGTGACAAACACAGGTCCGGCCGAACCGGATGACCCTGTCGGGGTAAATGTGGCGATAGCGGGCATCGCTGAAACCGGAACAATTTTACTGGCATCAAGCGCCGACAGCCCCTCTATGATCAATATGTTACCTTTAATTAACATCGCGTTGTTGCCGGAAAGCCGATTAATGGGTAATTATGAACAATCGCTTGAGCTTATACGCGAAAATATGCCTCGAATGGCGTCATTTGTCACGGGACCCTCTCGAACTGCGGATATCGAACTTGAATTGCTCATGGGGGCACACGGGCCACAAGAGCTGGTGATTATCCTTGTTGAAGGCATTTGAGACATGACGTCTGGTAAAGCGAAAGATACAGGCAAAGCTAAGGGTAAAGCGAAAATAAGCAAACGATCGAAAAATGCGTCTGGGGTTGAGGACGATAATGCCCTGTGGGCGGGGGTTACGGGTGATGTTCGACCGCTTAAAAAGAATAAAAATAAAAACCGATTACTGGAACACGATGAAGCCAGCGTAAAACAGCCGCCCGCGCCCTCTACTGCCACAACCACAGCCACAGTGAAAAATAAATACACCACACGAACCTCAGAACCCCTACCCCCAAAACAGTCCCTCGCCCCTCGACTTGAGCACGGATTGGCGGCGGGTGTGGATAAGCGCACAAACCAACGCTTAATTAAGGGGCAGATGGAAATCGAAGGTACCCTAGATTTGCATGGCCATACACGAGACAGTGGTCACCGGGCATTAGAGGGTTTTATCAATGCGGCCTGGCATTCGGATAAACGCTGTGTTCTGGTCATAACGGGCAAAGGGTTAAACATTCAATCGGGCGAAATTGGCGTTTTACGGCAAAGCGTTCCAAATTGGCTTAATGACGTGAGCTTAAAATCTAAAATTTTAGCGTACAGTTACGCCACCCCCAAAGACGGAGGCAAGGGCGCCTTATACGTATTATTACGCAAAAGACGTTAACTTACTTACTGCGTAAGATGCATTCATTGGTGCCTCTTATTGTGTTACCCGCCTAAATAAACCCTCTTACGCAGAAAGTTACTCAAATATAAACCAAACAGTAAACTTTAGGCTCTATACTCCGCACCAATAAAACGCATTAAATCGCAGATTTAAGGATAAGGTTATGACACCGTTTGGATCGCGGGTACGGGATTTACGGTCGGCAAAATCGATCAAGCTTAAACAGATGGCGGCTGATCTGGGGGTGTCGAGCGCGTATATTTCGGCACTGGAGCACGGTCACCGCGGTCAACCGGCCCCCGGCATGGTCATGCAAATTTGTGGTTATTTTAATCTGATTTGGGATGACGCGGAAGAATTAAAGCGCTTGGCTGCCTTGTCTCATCCCCGCGTGACCATTGATACGGCGGGATTATCACCGCGCGCCACGGAACTGGCCAATATGTTATCGGAGAATATCGCTGATTTAGACGATGATACCATCGTTTGGGTCATTAACGAAATTCGCGGCCGAATTGGCGCTAAACAACTGGGCGATAACATGGATGTTAAGGGTGGCCCTCGGTATTAGAGGCAATCTGTTTTCGGTTTTAAACCGTGTTATTAATCGCTGTTTTATGGGAGGTGGCTTTTATGGCCCCTACTGCGGCGATCAAGGCGCCTGCACTATAAATAACGAGCCCGATGAGGGTCGCGGGGGCGTACTCGACCCGACCTTCATAGAGCTGTAGGCCAAAGATAATAAACGGACCCAAGGCCGTTAGGGTGCTGATGGTTAGGGTGGATAACAACGCCACGGCCTTTTGTAGGGCGTAAAGCGGCGGGATTGTCAGCAATACACCAATTAAGATGATGAAAGAAAAGTCTGTGGGTTCACTGAGAACGCTGGGCATGCCAGCTACGTTGGTAGCGGGTTCAACATAAGCGATGATGCCCACCAAAATCGTATAGAGGATAAACCGCAGCCCAAATACCGCGCCCGGTCCCACCCCGACTTTATCCAGCCGCTGGCTGTGGACCAAGACCCAGGTAAAAAAGAAGCCATCAGTGATGGCGAGCAAAACCCCAAGCAGGGCATATAGCTGATTGCCCCGAACAAATCCAGATGACCCGGCGATGGTAATGACCCCCAAATAAAGGATACTGCCAAGCAATAGCAGATTACCAAAGCCCTCCACTTTGTTGCGCATGCCCTCGCCTTCGCGCACGCCACACCGATAGAGAATATAGGTGGTGATCGGCATGGCCCCGGCTGAAATACAATAGGCGATGGCGGGCTCTATAAGTTTTATGGAGGTGAAATACGCCATAACCGCCAAACTGACGCACACGTTGATGGTGATCAAGGGACGCGGATTGTTTAGGGCGGCGGTAATTTGTTCTGGTTGTTTAAAGGCTGTCCAGCCGATGAATAAAAAACTGGTGATTCCAAAGACAAAAAGCCCAAACAAAAACGGGCTCAGGTCCTGAAATAAAGCCCCAAAGAAGACAGCCTGAAAGGACTCGGTAAAAACAAAGGCAAATCCCCAAACCAGTCCTAAAATCGCCCCGCTCATATTAGATGCCCCTGACTAGGTCGGTCGCGCCGCGACATGGATTCCATTGCCCCTGTCACGTTCTCTGAATCACTATCGCCCCGCGACCCTTAACCGCTGTCGCCGCACGACCGACCGACTAGAGGATGAATTTTGAGAGGTCGGCGTTTTTAGCCATTTCGCCCACGGTATCGCGGACCAATTGGGCGGTTATGACCTCAACGGCGCCACTTTTATCGCTGGCGGAGAAGCTGATATCTTCGAGCAGTTTTTCGAGGACCGTATGCAAGCGCCGCGCGCCGATGTTTTCGACGCCGTGATTGACCTCTTCGGCCAGCTTGGCGATTTCTTCGATGGCGTCGTCCTCAAAAGATAGCTCAAGGTCTTCGACACCCATTAGGGCGATATATTGTTTGATCAGACTGGCTTCTGGTTCAATGAGAATACGTTTTAGATCATCACGGGTCAGGGCGTTTAGCTCGACACGAATGGGCAAGCGGCCTTGTAATTCGGGCAACATATCGGAGGGTTTTGCCAAATGGAAGGCGCCGGATGCAATGAAGAGGATATGATCGGTTTTCAGGGTACCGTGTTTGGTGCTGACCGTGGTGCCCTCGATGAGGGGGAGCAGATCGCGTTGAACGCCTTCGCGGCTGACGTCGGAGCCGGATTTTTCAGAGCGGGCGGTTATTTTATCGATTTCATCAATGAACACGATACCGTTGTTTTCTACCAGTGAAATGGCCTCGGCGACAATCTGGCTTTCGTCGAGCAATTTGTCGGCTTCTTCGGCAATGAGGACTTGGTAGCTGTCGGAGACGTTCATTTTTTTGGTCTTGGTTTGACCGCCAAAGGCTTTGCCGAACATATCGCCTAAATTTAACATGCCCATTTGTGCGCCGGGCATGCCGGGGATATCCATGGTGGGCATTTGGGCGGCTTGATTATCGGATAGTTGGAGCTCAATTTCTTTGTCGTCCAAATCGCCTTCGCGCAATTTTTTACGGAATTTATCACGGGTATCGGCGCTGGAATTATCACCCACAAGCGCGTCGAGGACGCGGTCTTCGGCGTGCATTTCGGCTTTGGCGACGACGGATTTGCGCATTTGCTCGCGGATCATATGGATGGCCAGGTCAACCAAATCGCGGATGATTTGTTCAACGTCACGTCCCACATAGCCGACTTCGGTGAATTTAGTGGCCTCTACCTTGATAAAGGGGGCGTCCGCCAATTTAGCGAGGCGGCGGGCGATTTCGGTTTTACCGACACCGGTTGGCCCGATCATTAAGATGTTTTTGGGCTGGACCTCTTCGCGCATTTCATCGGTGAGTTGTTGACGGCGCCAGCGATTGCGCAGCGCAATGGCGACGGCACGTTTGGCATCGTTCTGGCCAATGATATGGCGGTCTAGTTCGGAAACGATTTCGCGGGGGGTGAAACTGGTGAGGGGGCTTGTCGGTAAAACAGAAATAGTCATAAGGATTCAATCGTAATATTGGTGTTGGTAAAGACACAGATTTCGGCGGCGATCTCTAATGATTTTCGCACCACGGCTTCGGCGTCCATGTCATCGCGGTCTGCCATGGCCCGGGCGGCTGCCAGCGCGTAGTTGCCACCGGACCCAATGGCGATCAACCCTTCTTCGGGTTCCAGCACATCGCCCGTTCCCGTAAGGACCAACGAGACATCTTTGTCGGCGACAATCATCATGGCCTCGAGTTTGCGTAAATACCGATCGGTGCGCCAATCTTTGGCCATCTCGACGCACGCCCGGGTGAGCTGTTTTGGGTATTGTTCCAACTTGCCTTCTAGGCGCTCAAACAGGGTAAAGGCATCGGCGGTGGCCCCGGCAAATCCGGCGATGACACTGCCGTCGGCAAGCTGGCGAACCTTGCGGGCATTGCCTTTGATGACGGTATTGCCCAGCGAGACTTGACCGTCACCACCGATCACGACGGTATTATTTTTTCGAACGGTGACGATGGTGGTACCGTGCCAAGAGGGGGTTTCGTTATGGGACATGCTGATATTCCAAAGAGTTGGGTATACTATTAAGGTTGAGATGTAGTCTACTCAAGGGCTGATCTCAAGGTTTCTATTGAAAAATATAATACCTTGTTAACTGGGCAATGGTAAAAAGAGATGATAGAACCTGATTTGGAATTTAGATCGACCCTTTACGTTAAGGACGGAGTTAAGCTATGCGACAGGCCAAAGTAGAACGCAGCACCAGTGAAACCAGTATCGAGGTTTCGCTCAACCTGGATGGTACGGGCACCTATGACATTGAAACCGGGATTGGATTTCTCGATCATATGTTGGAGCAATTATCGCGTCATAGCTTGATGGATTTGACGGTGCGCGCCAAGGGCGACCTGCACATTGATTTCCACCATACGGTTGAGGATACGGGCATTGCCATCGGTAAGGCGGTCTCTGACGCGTTGGGCAGTCGCGCAGGCATTACCCGTTATGGCGAGGCGACCATTCCCATGGACGAAACCCTGACCCGGGTTGCGATGGATTTATCAAACCGACCTTATTTGGTTTGGAAAGTGGATTTCTCCAAACCCAAACTGGGCGATATGGATACGGAGTTATTTAAAGAATGGTTTCAGGCCTTTGCCCAAGGCGCTGGTATGACGTTGCATGTGGAAAACCTGTACGGCGAGAACAATCACCACATTGTTGAAAGCTGTTACAAGGCCTGTGCGCGGGCATTTCGGGTGGCGATTGAAATTGATCAGCGCAAAGCCGACGCGGTGCCCTCTACCAAGGGTGCGCTGTAGATAATGCAAACTTATTCTGTCCATGTCAGACGCAGTGGGTTGGATCCGGACCGGGACGTTGTTCTGGTTAAGGAAGGCTTTAGTTGGCTTGCGCTGTATTTCTCGTTTTTATGGGCGGCGTGGAACCGGTTATGGACTGTTTCCATCGGTATAATCTTGGTCATGAGTTTATCGGGCGCAATAACGGGTTTTCTGAACCTAAATCCGGGGCTGACGGGGCTTATTCATCTTGGCATGGGTGTTTTAATAGGCTTTGTCGCGTTTGATTTACAGCGCTATACATTGACGCAAGCGGGTTTTGAGCAAGTCGATTTGGTCGTTGCAGAATCAAAACAAAGTGCAGAGCGACAGTTTTATGATAACAATCCCGCCCTCGCCGCCACCATTGCAGAAGGTTTAGAGGACTGATGGCACAATCTAGTATGGCAAGCATTGCTATTATCGATTATGGGTCGGGGAACTTGCGATCTGCCGCCAAGGCATTCGAGCGGGTGATTGCGGAAAAAGGACTGAATATAGCCGTTGTCCTGACCAGCGATCCTAAACAAGTTCAAGCCGCTAATCGTATTGTGTTGCCCGGTGTGGGTGCCTTTGGTGATTGCATGGCGGGACTGGGGGCGATTGAGGGTATGATTGATACCCTGAATGACGTTGTGGTATCGGGTGGTCGGCCGTTTTTGGGTATCTGTGTGGGTATGCAATTGATGGCAAGCAAAGGCATTGAGCATGGCGACCATGCTGGTCTGGGCTGGATTGGCGGCACGGTTCAATTGATAGAACCAAACACACCGTCAGATACAGCCCCTTCGAATCCCCTGCCGGGGGCCGGCAACCTAAAAATTCCTCATATGGGGTGGAATACACTGCGGGTCCTTCAGAATCATTCGATATTTGATGGTATACCAGAAGATTCTCATGTATATTTTGTGCACTCTAATCACTTTGTTACCGATGATGAAAGCCATCGGTTGGCTGTGGTGGATTATGGGGGGGAAATAACAGCGGTTGTTGGGCGCGATAATATGATCGGCGTTCAATTCCATCCAGAGAAAAGCCAGAACGCTGGCTTACAATTGATAAGCAATTTCTTAGACTGGAATCCATCCTAAAATATCGTAAGATATGTGGAATTCACAAAGAAACTAAAATAGGAATACTAAAATGATCTTATTTCCAGCAATCGATCTCAAAGACGGTCAATGTGTAAGGCTTCTTCGAGGGAAAATGGAAGAGGACACGGTCTTTAACGATAATCCGGGCCAACAAGCCAAATCGTTTGTGGATGATGGTTGCGAATGGCTTCACGTGGTTGATCTTAATGGCGCATTTGCCGGACAGCCGGTTAATTCTGATGCGGTGGACAGTATTTTAAAATCTGTTGACGTCCCCGTTCAATTGGGCGGCGGCATCCGTGACTTAGAAACCATCGAATTTTGGTTAAACCGGGGCGTAAGCCGGGTGATCATGGGCACAGCCGCTGTTGAAAACCCTGGGTTAGTCGCACAAGCTTGTGACGCGCATCCGGGCAAAATCGCGGTCGCCATTGATTGCAAAGGTGGTTTTGTCGCCACGGGCGGTTGGGCCGAAGTCTCCGAATTAGAAGCCCTTGATTTGGCGATCAACTTTGATCATGCCGGTGTTGCCGCTATTATTTATACCGATATTGAACGCGATGGTGCCATGGAAGGTCCCAACATCGAGACAACCCAAAAATTAGCGACCAGCGTCGATACCCCGGTTATTGCATCGGGTGGCGTGTCCAGCATGGAAGATTTGAAAACCTTGCAAGAGAACATTCCTAATTTGTCGGGTATAATTACGGGCCGGGCAGTTTATGATGGCCGCATTAACATTGCAGAGGCCGTTAAGTTGCTTAAATAAAGTGCTCAGGGGTAATTCCTAAAATTTTTTAAAACACTTAAAATACAGAAAACTGAAATATCATGCTAAAAGCGCGCATTATTCCTTGCCTAGACGTGGAAAACGGTCGGGTGGTCAAAGGTGTCAACTTCCTCGATCTGGTTGATGCGGGTGATCCCGTTGAACAAGCGCGGATTTATGACAAGGCGGGGGCGGATGAGCTTTGTTTTCTCGACATCACCGCCAGCAGTGACAATCGGGAGACAATTTTCGATGTGGTGGCAAAAACCGCCGAAGAATGTTTTATGCCGCTCACCGTTGGTGGGGGGGTGCGGACCTTAGAGGATATCCGGAAATTGTTACTGGCGGGTGCGGATAAGGTATCGATCAATACCGCCGCGGTAAACAATCCTGAGTTTGTTCGCCAGGCCGCCGAGAAATTCGGCAGCCAATGCATCGTGGTTTCCATCGATGCAAAGTCTGTTGGCGATCATTTTGAAATCTTTACCCACGGCGGTCGCACCGAGACAGGCATCAACGCTGTGGAATTTGCCCAGCAAATGGTCCGTTATGGCGCGGGAGAAATTTTGCTGACCTCTATGGATCGCGATGGCACAAAATCCGGTTTTAATATTCCCCTCACACGGGCCGTATCGGACGCGGTATCCGTGCCGGTTGTTGCTTCGGGTGGGGTGGGGAACTTGGATCATTTGGTGGAAGGTGTTGTTGAGGGGCATGCGTCTGCCGTGCTCGCGGCCTCGATCTTCCACTTTGGCACCTACACGGTTGAACAAGCCAAAGCACATATGCATGCCCACGGCGTAGCCGTGAGATTATAAACGACGTAGCCGTGAGATTATAAACGGCGCAGCCGTGAGACTATAAACGGCGTAACCGTTAGACTTGATTGAAAGAATAATTCAATGAATGATTCAATGAGTAACTCATCAGAAAAACATCCCCTGCAAACACTGTACGATGTCATTGAAAGTCGCAAAGGGGCTGATCCCGCCTCGTCCTACACGGCGCAGTTATTATCCAAAGGCCGCGAGAAGATCGCCCGAAAAGTTGCCGAGGAATCCATCGAGGTGGTGTTGGCCGCGGTCACGGAAACCCCGGAAGACCTTGCCAGCGAAAGTGCTGATTTGCTGTATCATTTGCTGGTTCTCTGGGCCGATGCGGGTATCACGCCGGATGATGTTTGGGCCGCCCTTGAAAAACGACAGGGTGTTTCGGGCATTGAGGAAAAGAAGGCCCGAAAAGATGTATGATCCGGAAAATATTTTTGCAAAAATTTTGCGCGGCGAGATCCCTTGCGACAAAGTTTATGAAGACGAACACGTTTTGGCATTCCATGATATTAATGCTCAGGCCCCGGTTCATGTCATGCTGATCCCTAAGGGGGTTTATGTGAATATGGATGATTTCACCGCCACCGCCACGGACGCAGAAATAGCCGCCTTTATGCGCGCCGCCGGGCATATTGCCCGTGAGCTTGGGGTCGTCGAGGGAGGTTACCGGGTTATTGCCAACATTGGAAGAAACGCCAATGCAGAGGTTCCCCACTTACACGTCCATATTTTGGGCGGCAAGAATTTAGGCGCTCTGCTCGCAAACTAAAGGGGCCTAAGCCCCCTAACCTATTCTATTGCCGAGAAATAGGTCGTCTTAAATTATGGTTTTAGACTGTGGGTTTGACGGTGCCGCGTCTTTGGGGGGCGCGCCGCCTCGCGCCCTGTTGTTGGCGTTTTCTTTCCTGGGCTTTTCTTTGCGCGATGTTTTGGCGCGGGCCTTTTGTCATGGACACCGCCATCTCTTCCACTTTTTGTTGTGCCGTATTTTTCGCATTAGACTTTTTGCTAATCTCTTGGCCCGTAATAAGCGTCCATATTTTGAAGAAAGCTAAAAGCATGGGCCTTAAATCACCGCGTCTGATCATTTTACGCAGGCCAAATATGGCTAAGATGGCACCGCCTAAAATAGAGGATAAACAGATCAAAGTTGTATTTGCGACTTGATCGAAAGCAAGCCCTTGTGATGTTATGTTTTGATGAAAAACTGCAAATAAAACAACAATGCCGCTTCCTATAATAAATCGATACATGGCATCCCCAACCAGTCGGTATGATTTTTTATATTTTTTTAATTTATATTTAGAAATCTTAATATAGTATAAGTTGTGGAAAAATGTCAATTACTAGAAGCCATATGGTAAAGTAACCTCAATCGAGGTTAGTTTCTGACGCCCGGAACGCTGCGCCTAAAACTGAGGGCTTCGGCAATATGCAGGCGCTTTACACTGTCGCTACCTTCGAGATCAGCCAGCGTTCGCGCCACCCGTAAAACACGGTGATACCCTCTTGCCGATAGGGACAGACGGTCAACCGCTTCCCCCAGAATTTGTAGTCCTGCCGCATCGGGGTGGGCGATATCTTCTAAGAGCTGCCCATCGGCGTCCGCATTGGTGCGCACGGGACGGGCGGGGCGGGGACCTTTATGATTGCTAAAACGGTCTTGTTGAATTCGGCGGGCTTCTAATACACGGGCGGCGGTGTTCTCGCTGGTTTCACTTTGTGAACTATGGGTTAAATCGAGGGGATGAACGGGGGCCACATCAATATGTAAATCAATGCGATCAAATATCGGACCAGAGATTTTCGATTGATAATCGCGCGCGCATCGCGGGGCTTTGGTGCAACATTGGGCCGGATCATCCAGATAACCACACCGACACGGGTTCATGGCGGCAACCAATTGGAACCGCGCCGGATAGGTAACATGGGCGTTGGCCCGGGCCACGGTGACCGACCCGGTCTCTAGGGGTTGGCGTAAGGATTCAAGCGCGCCGCGTTGAAATTCAGGCAATTCATCAAGAAATAAGACGCCGAGGTGGGCCAACGATATTTCGCCGGGTTTGGCGCGCATGCCACCGCCAGTCAAAGCCGGGATGGAGGCTGAATGGTGGGGATCTCGATAGGGTCGGTGGGTTAACAAGCCCCCTTCCGGTAGGGTTCCGGCGAGGGAATGGATCATGCTTGATTCCAAAATCTCGTCGGTGGCAAGGGGTGGCAGTAAACCGGGCAAGCGTTGTGCTAACATGGACTTTCCCGCACAGGGCGGGCCAATGAATAACAGATTATGGCCCCCGGCCGCGGCAATTTCCGTGGCCCGCTTGGCGCTTTCTTGGCCTTTTATATCGGCGAGATCGGCATAAAGCGGGGGCGTCGTGGCGCTGTTGGGGGCGGGCGAGGGTAGAACTTGGCCCCCTTTAAAGTGATTGATCAATTCCAATAGATTGTGGGGCGCGATGATTTTGAAGCCTTCGGCTTCGCCCCCCTCTGCATTCCCCGCTTCTTTCTTGGCCTCGGTTCCGGCCCACGCCGCTTCACCGCCTTGAACAGCGGGGCAAACAAAACCCATATGCCGTTGATTGGCATAAACCGCGGCGGGCAGCACACCATTGACCGGGGATATTTTGCCATCCAAACTTAGCTCCCCCAGCGCACAATAATTTTCAATTTCTGGATCGCTGAGAATATCCATGGCGCTCAGCAAGGCAATGGCGATGGGCAAATCAAAATGGCTGCCTTCTTTGAATAAATCCGCCGGGGCCAAGTTTACGGTGATGCGCTTGGGGGGAAGCGCCATGCCCATAGCGTGCAAAGCCGCCCGGACCCGTTCGCGGGCCTCCGATACGGCTTTGTCGGGTAATCCAACAATGGAAAAAGACGGTAATCCGTTGGCGATTTGAACTTGAACGTCAACCTCGC
>CBFDBO010000029.1:0-34156 GCA_965603075.1 uncultured Rhodospirillales bacterium
GGTCCCCCGGATGGATTGCCGGGTGGATTAGGCGAATTCGGTGGTGAGTTTGGTGATGGATTTGGCGAGGGCGAATTTGGCGGTGAATTCGACGGTGAATTCGACGGTGAATTTACAGAACTTCCCCCGCCGCCCCCGTTGTTTGTCGCCCCCCCGCCACCGCCACCGGATACAACCACCACAGAACCACCGCCGCCGCCGCCGCCGCCTCCGCCGCCTCCGTCAACAGGTTTGACATTCTCTGGGACCCCCGGCGTTGATACCTTGACCGGCGGGGCGGATAACGATCGTTTTAATAACTCCAACAGTATCGATACCTTAACCGGCGGCGGCGGCAGTGATACTTTTCATTTTGTTGCCAAGCCACCACCAGCCGTCAACGTGGCCCAATCTGATACGGTCACGTTAAGCGGTGCCTTTGAACCCGGTGATGTTTTTGATGTTACGGTAAATGGCAACCTTTATTCTCATACCGTCATACCGGGGAATACCGATTTAACCGGGGTCACGACGGCTCTCACCGCGGCGATTTCTGGTGGTGAAACGGGCCTGACTGTCACATCATCGGGTGCGGTCATTACATTGGCGGCAAACGTGGCGGGTACGCCTTATACAATCACGTCTTCCGATACAAACCGTTCAGTCGCCAACACACAAACCGCGACCCCCGGCGGTCATATAACCGGCGTTGCCGCCGTTGCCCAGGTGGAGACCATTACACTTTCCGGGACTTATGAAACGGGTGATATCTATACGGCAACTGTAAATGGTAATGTTTATAGTTATACAGCGGGAACTCTCGATTCGAACCATAATGGTGCGGCCGCCCAATTAATGTCATTGATCCATGCAGACCCCGCCGTCAGTGCCACGGCCGCTGGCAGCGTTATTACCATCACGGCGAACACCCCCGGAACATCATTTGCCTTAACTGCTGTGGGAACCACAGATCGACCAGCAGATAATACACAAGCTGCCAATAGGGTGCTGACAACTCCAGGGGCTGGCGGTAATGCAGAAATCCAAACAATTACAATTGGTGGCACTATTGAAAGTGGAGACAAATTTGATATAAACCTTGATACAAGCACGATGACAGGCGGTGGCGGTGGTCCAAGTCTGAATTCATATACTGCTGCACCGGGGGATACCGCCACAAATGTTGTCACCAGTCTTGTTACATTGATCAATGCAGATGCTGCAATTAATGGTGCTATTACGGCAAGCCAATCCGGTGCCGATTTGATCTTAACCGCCAATACAATAGATGAGGCTTTCACCGGCATATCATCGACAGCATTAGATGCCCCCTTGGATGCAACACAATCCGCAACACCCGCAACGACCACCGTCAACACGGTCGGTGTGGTGCAGGTTGATACGGTGACGATTGGTACGGCCGAGCTTGGGGATGATTTCTCCGTTACCATAAACGGCACTTCCTATTCTCACACAACTATTTTAGGCGATACCGAAACGACCATTGCGACGGCCTTAACGGCGACAATAAATGGTGGCGCTGAACCGGTTTCGGTGACAAGCAGTGGGGCGACTTTAACCATTACCGCCGATGCGGCGGGCACGGCGTACACGCTCGCGACGGGGGCAACAAACGCTGTTCCCGCGACACAAAATGCGCTTATTACCGTTGTAACAGCCAATGTTGTTGCCAACGCGGGGCACGCCGATATCATTACTGATTTCACCCATGGGGTTGATACAATCCAATTGGATGGGGCGTCGTTTGGTATTGGTTCGGCGGTTTTCGAACGTATTGGCGTTACCTATGATGGCACCAATGCCGCAAACCCCAGTGCCAATGTTATTATAGATAGTGCGGGCGATCTTTTTGTGGATACAAACGGGAATGCATCGGGGGGGTATTCATACGTTGCGCAAATCCAAGGCGATAGTGCGACTTTGGATGCGACGGATATATCGATTGTATGAGGGTAAAAATTACAGCTTTACCACCTGCCCTGTTTTGATGGATTTATCGGCGGCCAGCACAATGCGCATGCTGGCGATGGCATCATTCATGTGATCGCTTAAATCGATATTCTCGCTGATCGCCTTTAAGAAATAAGCTTGCTCTAACTGACAAAGATCATCATGCCCCGGCTCGTCAGCGGTACGGATAATTTCGTCGGCTTGGGCGAATTCCCCGTCGGCATCAAGTGCACTGTGGTGAAAACGTAAGGCACCAGTTTTGGTGTGACCATCGACATCATCGGAGTCTGTGCCTTGCCCGGCTTCTTCGGCGGCCATGATACTGACGCATCCTTTGGGGCCAACCACATCTTTTACAAAGAAGGCTGTCTCAGACATCATCGGTCCCCAACCCGCTTCGTACCAACCGACAGAGCCGTCCTCAAAGCTGACCTGTAAATTACCGTAGTTATACATACCTTTAGGGATTTCATCGCTTAAGCGCGCACCGATGGCATGAACCGATACGGGTTTTGATTGGGTCATTAAACACATCATATCGACATAATGAACGCCGCAATCGACGATGGGGGATATGCTGTCCATCAGGTGTTTATGCACCCCCCAAGTCTCGCCGCTGCTTTGTTGGTTTAGGTTCATACGCATCACCAACGGCTTGCCCAACAAGCGAGTCATATCCACGAGTTTTGCCCATGATGGATGGTGACGTAGGATATAACCGATGACCAATTTTTTGCCCGCGGCTATGGCGGCGTCGACGACCTCTTGTGATTGTTCGACCGTTTCGGCGATGGGTTTTTCCATAAACACATGGCATCCCGCCGCAAACGCTTTTTTGGCAAATTCAGCGTGGGTGTTAGGCCACGTGTTGATAGAGACCGCGTTTGCACCGCTCGATGTTATTGCGTCATCATAATCGCTGTAACGAGGATAGCCTGCGAGTTCATCCGGTAATTTGGTTTGATCGTTGAGGGTGCGACTGCAAAGACCGACAACCTCAAACCCAGCCAGATTGTGATAGGCTTTCGCGTGGGATAATCCCATATTGCCCAAACCAACAATCATCACCTTAACAGTCTCAGTCATAACTTTCTCCTGCAATCCCATTAACCCCATTAATCCCATTTATCCACGTATTTTGAACGTTTAACCCCTCATCCAGCAAAACAAAGTCCGCTTGATAGCCCGGCGCAATGCGCCCAAGGTGCTTGTCCAGCCCAAGGAACGCCGCCGGGTAAAGGGCTGCCATACGCAGGGCTTCTTCCACGGGTAAGCCCAACAAGGACACCGTATTACGAACCGCCGACGCCATATCCAAATCGGAACCAGCCAACGTGCCACTTGCGGTGGCGCACAGGCCGTCTTTGGCGGTGATTGTTTCTCCGCGAATGGTGAAGGATTTATCAGCAGCGTCCTCGACGCCCACGGTTGGCATGGCATCACTAATCAAAACCATCTTGCCGGTTTGTTTGGCGGCGATTGCCACTTTTAAGGTGGCGGGGTGGACATGATGGCCATCGGCAATAATACCGCACCACGTACCTTGGTCCTCTAAGGCCGCACCGACCACGCCGGGCGCGCGGCTTTCCATGGGGGTCATGGCGTTGAATAAATGGGTGAACCCGGAAAGGCCGTCGTTGAGGGCGGTTTGAATATGCTCGTAAGTACCCGCCGTATGTCCCGCACAGACCCGTACCCCGGCTTGAGATAGTTTTTTTATCAATCCCGGCGGGGCTTTTTCGGGGGCGAGGGTGGCGATGACCACCCCTAAGTCGGGGTTCGTATAAAGATCAATAGCGGCGTCCTCAAAGGGACGAATTTTATTTGGATCGTGCACCCCTTTTCGGGCCACGTTCAAATACGGACCTTCAAAATGGATGCCGATGATACCGGGCATTTGCTGGGCGCGGGCGCCTTTGATGGCCTCAGCTGCTTTGAGCATAACCGCGAAATCATCGCTGATTAATGTGGGAAGCATGGACGTGGTGCCAAACTTTCGGTGGCTATCAGACAAGGTTTTTAGCGCCTCAACCGTTGGGTCGTCGTTAAACAATATGCCGCCACCGCCATTGATTTGAATATCAATATAACCCGGTGCGAGCAATTGACCGCCCAAGTCGATAACCTCAGCGTTGGCGGGGGCCTGATTTTCCAGGGTGACGGATATAACCTTGCCGCCCTCTATCAGAACAACATGGTTCTCCAAGATGCTGTCGCCATCAAAGATTTGTGCGTTGGTGAGTGCTTGTATCATCGCGTTTCTGTCACCTTCAATAAATGTTCAGGCCTGTCGGGGTCCATGCCACGGGCCAGCGATAAAGCGTTGGCGAAGGGGTAAAACGATTGGATCATGGTAATAGGGGCAATAAGGGGATTAACGTTCTCGACAACGGGCAAATACCGACCGTCCTTAATGCCCGTTCCCGCAATGAAAGCCGTACCGCCTTTTTGCTTTATGGCATCGATAAGGGCGTCTGTACTGGGGCGAGTTTCATCATTTTGGGCAAACACCAAAATAGGAAAACCATCCCGCATCAGTTCTAACGGACCGTGCAAGATTTCTGCCGTGCTAAAGGGTTCGGCGTGCAGCTTAGATGTTTCTTTAAATTTGAGGGCTGATTCTTGGGCGATGGCAAAACTGTACCCCCGTCCGACAACAAACAAATCCTTTGCGGATTTAAAAGTCGGGAGGGCGTGATCCCAATTTAAATTTGCCGCAATGCGCAGTTGCTCTGGTAAGTGCGCTAAGTCATCTTTCAATCCGTCATTGCCGGACCATAGGGCGGTTATTTGCAGCAAACTGGCCATTGCGGTGATGAACGACTTGGTTGCGGCAACGCTTAATTCCGGCCCGGCGTGCAGCGGCACCGTCATATGGGCGAGATCGCCCAAGGGGGAGTCGGTGACATTACAGAGCGCCACAACATAAGCCCCTGATTGTTTGGCTTGTTCGGCACTTGCCACCAAATCGGGGCTTTTCCCAGATTGTGAAATGGCAATAAATAAAGACCCCGCCATGTGAACAGTCGATTTATAAACAGAGCTGATGGAGGGCGCAAAGGAGGCCGTTAGAATACCACATTGTGTTTCAAATAAATATTTGGCGTAGGTTGCCGCGTGATCAGAACTGCCCCGGGCGCAGGTGGCAATAAACGACGGCGGTAACTTGGCAAACCGGGCGGCGAGCTCGCGACAAGCGTCCGCATTATTGGCGAGCATCTTGGCAACCGCGTCCGGTGCCTCGCGCGCTTCGGTTTCCATTTTGGTCATCATAGCTGAAGCTCCGCAACAAAGTCGTAACTGTCACCCCGGTAATGGGAGCACACAAATTCAATGGCGCTGCCATCCGCTAAAAAGGATCGCCGTTCGATGTATAAACAAGCACTTCCCGGTTGGACGGATAACAAACGCGCTTGTTCAATACCAAACAATTCAGCCCGCAACGTTTGTAAGGCACGGACGGGCCGAATGCCCATGGTATCCAAATAACTATAAAGCGAGTTTTCGACTTTTTCCGGATCAGGCAAGTAGGTCACGGGCAGGGTGGCATATTCCAAACACATGGGGCGCCCATCGGCGGTGCGCAATCGGTACAATCGCGCCACTTGTGCGCCGGGGGATAATTCCAAGACCAAGGCTTCGTCGGGTGTGGCGGTGCCAATGGATCGTTGCAACCATTCAACGCCCGGTGCCATGCCACGGGCGGCCATGTCCTCGGTGTATCCGGTCAGCTCAGAAAGTGGCTGTTCAACGCGCGACGACACAAATGTTCCGGCCCCCTGGCGTTGATTGAGCAAGCCTTCTTCCACCAAACCCCGCACGGCGCGACGAACGGTGATCCGCGAAACCCCCAAAGATGTGGCAAGGTCCCGCTCGCTGGGAAGTGCATCGTCAATGCCCAGCGTGCCTTCGTCCATCGCCCGGCGGATGCCTTTAATCAGTTGTTTATAGAGCGGCGCAGGGCTTGTACCGCCCAGCTCATGGCGCAATCCCTCTATAAGATGTTGGTGTCCGCTCATGGGACGCTCCGTTTATAAAGCCGTTCAGCGAGCATCAAGGCCCCGTCCAGCGGCGTGCCTTTGGTATCCATGATGGCGGCGAGGGCTGCATTAGATAACCAGGGGGTGATGGGGTCGACCATGCCGCCGATTAGGACAACTTTGTCGGCACCCTTGGCGCGTAATGTCATGATAATACGCTCGATGTCACGGGCTGTACTGTATAATAAGGCGGTTGCGGCCTCATCGCCTTGACGTGCATATTCAATAACTTCTGGAACGAAGCTGCCATAAGATTTAGGGGTGGCGGTTTCCGACCATGTGACCATGGCTTCGGGGTTGTCATTGAATTCATTCATTAAGGCGGAGCCCAATTCAGATTGAGGCGAAAGCCCGTCATGCTCTTCAAGGGCACGCCGCAGAGCAGAACGCCCCAATTGCGCCCCGCTGCCGATATCAGACATTAAAAATCCCCAACCGCCCACGGTAATGGATTGACCGTCTTTAATAAGAAGCCCCGCCGTCCCTGTACCAATAATTAAGATCGCGCCATCGTCACCCTGATGCGCCCCTAGACACGCAATATGGGCATCGGTTTCCCCGTGGAGGGCGGCAAAGGGATGGTTGTAGGTGTTGATCGCATCAAAATCCCGCTTCAGAGATAACCCCGCTAAACCCATCCCGGCGTAAATACGGTCATAACAGTCCGCGTTCAGCCCTGCTTTGCCAACGGCAATTTCTGTGGCGGACATGATTTGTTGAAAGGCAGCGTCGAGACCTTGGGTGGTATTGGCGCTGCCCGCTTCACCAGAGCCCAATATTGTTCCTGATGCCATATCTGAAGCATTGCAAAGCCGGGCGCGGCACTTGGTGCCCCCGCCATCAATTCCTAGGAATAATGCTTCATGTCCGGACCCTGTATTCACTTAAATGCACCTCATGCAAACGTGTGTCTGATAAAAGACTACTGAAAAAAACGAAGATTAACAATACCAATTAGCTACCATTTATAAAATTTCTTAAAAGTATCTCAATTTAAATTGAATATATCATCAAGAAATGCCTATTTTAAGCGATTTCTTCCAAAATTTAGAAATTAAATTCACTCAGTGAAAAAAAGGACTCCTATTTTATAATTTTATGTGGTATCTAATTGGTATCTAAATTTAGGAGTGGATAAATTGCAGCGAGTTTTGCCCGCCCGTACTGAACAACTCGATCCAGCCTCTCAAGGCATGGATGGTTGGGATAATGATGCCATTCTGTCGGCATTATGGGAGGGTCAGGTTCGCGCTATTGATAGCGTTAAAACCGCCATCCCCCAAATTTCAGACGCGGCCACAGCAATTGTCGCCACAATCACTCAAAACACAATCACCCAAAACACAATCATCCAAAACACAATCACCCAAAGCAAGGGACGCTTAATTTATACGGGCGCCGGATCATCCGGTTTGCTTGCCATGCAAGATGGTATGGAAATGACACCGACCTTTAATTGGCCTGCATCGAAACTCGTTTTCCTAATGGCGGGCGGCGATCAAGCAAGGTTGCAGCCGACCGGTCCGGGTGAAGATGACGCACAAGCCGCCGAAGATGACCTCGCAAATATTGCCTTGAGCAAAGATGATGTCATCATTGCGGTCGCAGCCAGCGGTTCGACACCCTATAGCGTTCGGGTGCTGGAATTAGCCCTTGAGTCGGGTGCGGTTACCATTGGTATTGCCAATAACGCCGACACCCCCGTTTTAAATCTAGCGCGGTATCCAATTTTGCTCGATAGCGGCCCAGAAGTGATTGCCGGGTCCACACGGTTGGGCGCGGGCACAGCGCAGAAAGCCGCCCTTGGAATGTTGTCTTCCCTTGTTATGACAAAATTGGGGCATGTGGTTGATGGCTGGATGGTCAGCATGGTTGCTGACAATAATAAATTAAAAGAGCGCGCCGCTCGTATGGTTGAAAGCATTACACAGTGCACAAATCAGGCGGCGATATCAGCGTTGGAAGAAAGTGCGGGTGATGTAAAGCTCGCGGTCATGCTTGTTGGTGGTCATACCATCGAACAAGCAACAGAAAAACTAAAGACAACGAACGGCCACCTAAGAGCCGCCCTAGAGAGCTAATTAAGTCGATTTAAACAAAACCGTCTAACAATCAATTACAGGAGAGATTTAATGACAAAATGGACAAACAAACTGGCAAAACGGGGCAGCGTCGCCCTCGCCGGATTAATGGCAATCGCTGCTGTGGGTTTCACGCCCGCTGCTCATGCTGCCGATCTGACCATCGAAAGCTGGCGGAACGATGATCTTGAAATCTGGATGGATAAGCTGATCCCCGCTTTCAATAAAATCCATCCTGATATCAATGTTGTTTTTGCCCCGATGCCCCCTGCGGACTATAACTCAGGCCTTAACACCAAATTGGCGGGTAAAACGGCTGGTGATCTTATCACTTGTCGTCCGTTTGATGCATCCTTGCAATTATTCGAACAGGGTAACTTGCTCGCCTTAAACGGTCTTAGTGGTTTGGAAAATTTCTCCGATGTGGCTAAAAGCGCATGGCAAACCGATGATGGTAAAACCACATTCTGTCTGCCGATGGCCTCTGTGATCCATGGTTTCATCTACAACAAAGAAATCTTTGCAGAACTGGGCTTGAGCATTCCAAAAACCATTCCTGAATTTATGGCAACATTGGAAAACATAAAATCCAACAGCAAATACACCCCCCTCGCCATGGGCAGTGCCGATCAGTGGGAAGCCGCAACAATGGGTTTCCAAAACGTTGGTCCTAACTTCTGGAAAGGTGAAACCGGCCGTAAAGCATTGATCGACGGTTCTCAGAAATACACCGACGCGGCTTATGTTGATACATTCAAACATTTGGCTTCATGGGCACCCTACTTGGGTAACGGTTATAAAGCGCAGAAATATCCTGACTCGCAGAACTTGTTCACACTGGGTCGGGCGGCAATTTATCCCGCTGGTTCATGGGATATTTCAACCTTCAACAATCAAGCTGACTTTAAATTCGGTGCATTCTATCCGCCCGTACCCGAAGGTCAGTCAGAATGCTACATTTCTGATCACACTGATATCGCCCTTGGCATCAATCCAGCCTCTAAAAATGTTGACGCTGCCAAGACATTCCTAAGTTGGATGGCAACATCTGATTTTGCCAAAATGTACGCAAACTCATTGCCTGGTTTCTTCTCGCTTAGTAAACATGAAGTGTCCTTGCAAGATCCTGTTGCTCAGGAGTTTGTAAGCTGGCGTGGAAAGTGCAACTCTACAATCCGTAACTCTTATCAGATTTTGTCCCGTGGCGAACCTGATCTAGAAACGGGTCTGTGGAATTTCAGTGCACAAGTTCTAAACGGCACCATGACACCAACTGAGGCAGCAAAAGCAGCTGAAGATAATTTGGCTAAATGGTACGCGCCACATATGTAAGTGGTTTTTGATTTGAGCGGGCTTGCAACCACAAAGGTCTGCACGGTTTTGAGCCCGCTCATTTTACCTTTTGAATTCTTTTTATGAATTGAATGATCATGACTGCGATTTCGAAATCATCCAAACGGTTTCCTACCCACATCGTCATATTTTTGGCGCCAGCGGTACTGATCTATACGACTTTTATGATCTATCCTTTGCTTGATTCAATTTGGCTCAGTTTTTTCGACATGGATGTAAAGGGCACGACAACATTTACGGGTTTTGCCAATTATGTGAAAATATTTACCAACCCGGATTGGTCACAGGCATTCTGGAATGCCTTCAAAAACAACCTTATTCTATTTGCCATTCACATGGCGGTGCAAAATCCCATTGGTTTGATGTTAGCGGCAATTCTAAGTTTACCAAAATTAAATGGACGGCACATTTATCGGACCGCCATGTTTATGCCAACCATGATGTCGGTGGTCATCGTTGGCTTTGTTTGGCAGTTGATCCTTAATCCGCTTTGGGGGGTTGGGGAATCGTTGATGGACGCCGTTGGTCTGGTTGAATATTTTGGACCGTGGTTGGGACAAGAAAGCACAGCCCTTATCACGGTGTCATTAATTTCAGTATGGCAATTTGTGGGCATTCCGATGATGCTGATTTATGCCGCACTTTTAAATATACCCGAAGACTTGGTGGACGCGGGACAAATTGATGGTGCGAACCACTGGCGCGTATTCTGGCACATTAAATTCCCGCTTATTCTTCCTGCCTTGGGTGTTGTGTCTATTTTGACATTCGTTGGAAATTTCAATGCCTTTGATTTGATTTACGCTCTCAAAGGGGGCTTGGCGGGACCGAATTTCTCGACCGATGTGATGGGGTCATTCTTCTACCGGGTGTTCTTTGGGTTCCAATTACAATTGGGCAGCCCGACCATGGGCGCCGCGGTAGCGACGTTAATGTTCCTTATTATTCTGATCGGTATTATGATCTATATGTTCGGCATTCAACGCCGCCTGTACCGGACGTGAGGGGCGTGTCATGAACAGTGGGAAAAATCAAAAACGACTAAGCGCCTTTATGGTTCACGGCATATTGCTGGCGTATACGGTGTTGGCGTTATGGCCGATCTTACTGGTTTTAATGAATTCCTTTAAATCCAGAAAAGCCATATTCCGCGAGCCAATGGCCTTTCCAACTTTTGATACCTTCAGCCTAATCGGGTTTGATAAAGTCCTCGGGCGGTCTAGTTTTGATGTTTATTTTTTAAACTCCGTCACCATCACCGTGGTTACCTTAAGCGTCACTTTGTTGTTTGGCGCCATGGCGGCATGGGCGTTATCGGAATATAAATTCAAGGGTAATTTAGTGTTGGGCTTGTATTTGGCCATCGGCATTATGATACCCATCCGCTTGGGTAGTGTCAGTATTCTTAATATGATCGTGGCGTTGGATTTAACCAATACCCTGACCGCTTTGATTTTGATCTATACGGCGCAAAGTTTACCCCTGACCATATTTATTCTAAACGAATTTATCGGCCAAATTCCTAAAGATTTAAAAGAAGCTGCCCGGTGTGATGGGGTTAGTGAGTACCGGATTTTCTTTCAAATTATTATGCCGTTGATCCGTCCAGCCATTGCCACGGTTGGTATCTTTACCATGTTACCCGTCTGGAATGATTTGTGGTTCCCGCTTATTCTGGCCCCCGGTGAGAAAGCCCGTACCGTAACGTTGGGTGTGCAACAATTCATTGGACAATATGTGACCGATTGGAATGCGGTTTTGGCATCACTAACCTTAGCGATAATTCCGATCATGATTCTTTACATCATATTCTCGCGTCAACTTATTCGGGGTGTTACCTCTGGCGCTGTTAAATAACGGGCGCTGATAAATAATGGAAAGTTTCTTAAATGTCTGAAATTAAACTGCAAAAAGTTTATAAAGCATTCGGCCCGGTAGAGGTTCTACACGGCGTTGATATTGATATCGACCATGGCGAATTTGTGGTTTTTGTGGGCCCCTCGGGATGTGGTAAATCAACCCTTTTACGATTGGTGGCCGGGCTTGAAGAATTAACCGCCGGGGATATTTATATCGGGGATCAACTGGTCAACGATTTGCCGCCGGTTGACCGTGGCATTGCAATGGTCTTTCAGTCCTACGCCCTTTACCCCCATATGACGGTTTATAAGAATATGGCGTTCGGCCTGAAAATGGGTAACAAAAATAAATCTGAAATTAAAAAACGTGTTAATAATGCAGCCGAGATTTTACAACTAACCGAATTGCTCGATCGCAAACCCGCACAGCTATCGGGTGGTCAGCGTCAGCGTGTCGCTATTGGTCGGGCCATTGTGCGTGACCCGAAAGTTTTTTTGTTTGATGAGCCTCTTTCTAATTTGGATGCTGCCTTGCGTGTGCAAACGCGTTTGGAAATTGCCAAGCTGCATGAGGACTTAAAAAACACCGTTATTTATGTAACCCATGATCAGGTCGAGGCGATGACTTTGGCCGATAAAATTGTTGTTTTAAATAAAGGCAACGTTGAACAGGTCGGCTCTCCGCTGACACTCTATAATAGCCCCGCTAATTTATTTGTGGCCGGATTTATTGGCTCCCCCAAAATGAATTTTTTCGCGGGTAAAATTTCTCAAATTACGGATGGTCAGATTATTGTAAAACTAACAGGGGGCAGCACATCGACCTTTAAAGGGGATGATGCGGATCTAGCGGATCTAACCGTGGGCGATAAAGTTACCGTCGGTATTCGCCCTGAACATATGAACCTAGATAACACGTTGGGTGGTCCGGTAATTTCGGGGCAAGTCGAAGTCGTCGAGCGACTGGGGGATGTAAGTTATCTCTATATACGCGATGAGGATGGCGATCAATTTATTGCCAGCCAAGCCGGAACCTCAGCGGCCAGCGTGGGCGATACAATATCTTTTAGTGCGTCCATGGACCACGTGCATTTGTTCAATAAAAATGACAAAGCCGTAAATCACAATCTATAAAATTCTATAGATTTAGGGTTAAGATATGTGGTGGGGGGACCCGTTTTCAAAAGTTATCTATGATAGGGCTGTCCAGATGGGTTGATGCCTTGTTTTTGGGCATGGCTAGGGTATCCCTGTGACGATTGTTTCACGTGAAACAATTCTACCTTTTTTAACTGTAGATACCGTAAACTATTATATGTGCCACTTAAGTAACATTATGGGACGGGATCGAAATCAACCTCGATTGTAATACCGTGGGTGATATTAAAGAACACCTGACGCACACCGGAGCCTGGTACGGTTTTTAGTGTGTATTCCACCTGCCGTGCGTTTAACCGGCTGAGCAAGCCATCATAATCATCATCTTTGAACGCCACATGGTCCACCGCCCCGGATATCGAACCGGGGTCAGTATCGATGGCATTCAAATGGACGATTGGATGCCCATTTCCATAGAGCCAATATCCGGAACTGCTGAAGGCTGGACGGGCGCCGATTTCCAATAGCAACAGGTTTTCAAACGCCTGTCTAACAGCTTCGATGTTATTGGTTCGAATGTTGATATGATCTAATTTCATGGGCGAGGTCCAAAGGATTGTGGTTGTTAAATAATCGTGGTTGTTGATTAATCGAGTAAAGAGGATTTGGCCCACAAATTAATATCATCACCCGTTGCATAAAGATCAATATCGCTCAATTCGTCTACAGTGAATTCAAGATTGCTAATGGCACCTGCGCAATCGACAATTTGCTGTGGTTTAGAGGCGCCAATTAAAGCCGATGTAATACCACCCCCGCGCAGCACCCAAGCGATCGCCATCTGTGCCAAGGTCTGGCCGCGGCCTTTGGCGATGTCATTTAATTTATGAATATTCTTGATGGCTTCATCCGTTAGCATGCTTGGAAATAATGATTTTCCTTGTGAAGCGCGGCTATCTTCGGGGGTTCCATTTAAATATTTATTGCTCAACATGCCCTGAGCCAACGGGGTGAAAGCGATGGAGCCAACACCAAGTTCCGCTAGCGTGTCTTTAAGACCATCCCGCTCGACCCAACGATTGAGCATGTTATAGCTTGGTTGGTGAATAAGACACGGCGTGCCCAGATCTTTTAAGATGGCGCAAGCCTCACGGGTTTTCTCAGAATTATACGATGAGATGCCCGCATATAAAGCCCGCCCAGAACGAACGATATAATCGAGCGCACCCATGGTTTCTTCAAGGGGTGTATCGGGATCAAAACGGTGGGAATAAAAAATATCGACGTAATCCAGGCCCATACGTTTCAAGCTTTGATCGCATGAGGATACAAGGTATTTACGGCTGCCCCATTCCCCATAGGGCCCTTGCCACATATCGTAGCCGGCCTTGGATGAAATGAGCAGTTCATCGCGATAACCCTTGAAATCAGTTTTCAAAATATCACCAAAGGCTTCTTCGGCGCTGCCCGCTGGGGGGCCGTAATTGTTGGCGAGATCGAAATGGGTGATACCCAAGTCAAATGCCGTCTGACATAGCGAGCGTTTCATATCATGATTGGAATCACCACCAAAATTATGCCACAGACCAAGCGATACAGCGGGTAATTTTACACCGCTGTTTCCACATCGGTTATAAACCATGGTTTCGTATCGATCATTGCTGGGTGTGTAAGTCACGTTGAATTCCTCATAGGATGGGAGGGAGATGATCTCTGTAATGAGATCAATTATTGATGCTATAATATAGACGATTATTGCTCTGGTTAAAACCGGTTCTTCATAGATTATTTCAAAAGCATTCGGACATCGTGTGGTGATCATGATGCTGTTGCATATATTAATCGAGCAGTATAGTATTCAATGCTTTCAGGCCATGCCTAATCCAAGCCGCTTTGAAAGCCATATATATTCCATGCAGTTAAGTACTAAAATTAGTGGCAGCGTTAGCTTGTTCCTTGTCGTGGCAATGCTTTTGAGCACCAGTGCCTTCGTTATGCAAGGGTATATAAACTTCAAAAATAACATTCGCACAGAGGCTGAAAACTCTTTGATTATTTTTCAGGCCTTACACATTCAAGCGATGCTTAACCGCGGCACTTCTGAGGATAATAATCCTGTTATTAAGACTCTGGATGGAACCTTAGAGCAACTGAGTAAACAGCAAGATCGTTTTGCTCTTTGGGCGGTGATGGGTCCCAAGGTTGTCGCTTATCAACAGCATATGGGGCATCTGGATCTGGAGCTGCCCAAAGACGATGTTGATCTAGAAGCCCTGAACACAGGAAAGATAATTGGCCGTATGGAGGGGGCCAATATGTATCGCCTTAGTGTGCCTATTATTTTGGGGCAGGAGGATGCGACCTATGGCAAATGTTTTGAATGCCATGGCGAAAAAATGGGAATAAAAAAGGGCGAAGTCATCGGTGCTTATTCCATTGCAATGTCCGACACTGAACTATGGACCCACTTTTTAGACATTACAAAGTCAGCAATCATTATCGCTATTTTCATTTCAATTCTTGTTTCGGCTCTCAATATTTTGCTTTTAAACCGTATCGTCAGTGGCCCCATTACCAAAATCACGGCATTGATGAGAAGGTTGGCCGATGGCGATACTCGGGTTGAAACCCACAGTATAACCCGTAATGACGAAATCGGCAAAATGGAGAGCACGTTAGAAATATTTAAGGACAATGTCGTTGAACTAAATTTTCAAAAATATGCCCTTGATGAACATGCCATTGTCAGTAGTACCGATGTTAAAGGAAATATCACTTACGTTAATGATAAGTTCTGCGAAATCAGCGGTTATTCCCGCGCGGAATTGCTGGGCCAAAACCACCGTATACTGAAAAGTGATGAGCATTCGCTAGAATTTTACAAAGATCTATGGGGAACTGTTGGCCGCGGCAAAACGTGGCATGGCAGTGTTAAGAACTTCAGAAAAGACGGCAGCGAATATTGGGTTAAGGCCACTGTCGTTCCGTTTATGAATGATCAAGGGAAACCTTTTCAGTACGTTAGCATCCGCACAGACATAACCGAGCAAAGGGCTGCCCTACAGTTAAAGATAATGGCGCATTACGATGCGTTAACGGGCCTACCAAACCGCAATTTGTTTGGCGATCGACTTATGCTTGCGATTGCCCAGGCCAAACGCCTCGACGCCGAAATAGCCTTCTTTTACATCGATTTGGATAATTTTAAACCGATCAACGATACCTTGGGGCATGATGCTGGTGACGCGGTGCTTGTAGAAGTCGCCAAACGACTGACAGGGATCATACGCGAAACCGATACGGTTGCCCGCATCGGCGGCGATGAGTTTGCTATTATTATGGCCCCGCCGGTACCACAAAATGTTAGCCAGAGAACAGCAGAGAATATCCTTCAGGCATTGTCAAAACCGATCAGCGCAAAGGGGCATGAATGCACCATTGGCGCCAGTATCGGCATTAGTATCTACCCGAGAGATGCCAACGACTCAGAAATCCTTATTAAACTTGCTGATCGCGCCATGTACAAAGTAAAAGAGAGCGGCCGCAACGGTTTTTGTTATCATGGAAAAAATCCGGCCTGATCAAACAAGATAACCGGTAATGATAATTCTACGCTACGACGTCGCATCGTCGAGTTCGACAATCTCTGCATTAATCAATTCCCCACAATGGGGGCAGGTGATTTCTTGTACGGTGGCGCCCCGTACGGCGTTGCGAAAAACGATCGCCGCTTCTTGGGGGGACAGGCCCAGCTCTTCTCGTAAATCGTTCAATCTGGATGCTTCCCGGTCGGTTAAGATGCCATCCTCCAGTGCGTCATGGACCCGGTGTTGATATTCTGTCCGGCTTTGATGGAGTTGTTCGGAAAACCCAGACGCTAAAATACCCGCGGGCAAGGCGACCATACCAATACCAATCACGCTGATCACCGATCCAAATAATTTCCCCATTGCGGTAATCGGATAAACATCGCCGTATCCAACGGTGGTCAGGGTAATCACGGCCCACCACATGGCTTTGGGGATATCGGAAAAGGCTTCCGGTTGGGCTTCGTGTTCAAACAGATAGATCATGCTGGACGAGAAAACCATTAGAATAAAAAGGACGAATAACGCAGCGCCGAAGACTTGTGCTTCTTTACGAAAGACTTTCACCAGTGTTGTCATCGCCGATGAATACCGGGTCAGCTTAAAAATACGCGCCAAACGAAGAACCCGCAAGAACCGTAGATCAATGCCAACCAAGAAACTTAAGTAAAAGGGTAGAACCGACAGTAAATCGATCATCGCCATGGGGGTGATGCAATATTTTAAACGCGCCATCAATGCGCCGTCACCATCGTAATCGTGACTTTCAACGGCAACCCATAATCGGCATAAGTATTCCACCGAGAATATTGCAACCGATAAAACTTCGAAGATATGAAAAGCTGTTGCAAAGGTGTTCTCGAACTCCTGAACAGATTCGAGGACAACCGCCAGCACATTGGCCGAGATAATGATGATTAAAAATACATCAAATACTTTTCCCAAATTCCCACGGGTATCATTACCGCTTAGAATAAAAAAGAGCCGTGCTCTAAATGACTGTTTTACCCTGTCTGAAATGTCCAAGACTATATCCCATACTGATAATTCATAAATAGATTTACACTGACCCATTAATGGTCGATCTATTGTTGCAGTTTGGCAAGCTATTTTGCATAAAATTGCACTTAACCTTTTGATTTTTATATTCGATTGGTATTAAGAAGGCCTTGAATTGATCCCTTTTGGCAATAGATTTAAATCGATTTAAATCTATTGCCAAAAGGGGGGATTTTTCTGTATAATTATCCAATGGCGGGCCATCCTAAAGGATGCCCTAAAAAAACAAATCAGGAATTAAGAACGAAAGAAGCCTTATGGTGCGCCATAATGAACAAGCCAAACAGCTAGCAACAAGGCGCGTGACCTTGCGCACCGTGGCGGACGCGCTGGGGGTTTCCACCGCGACCGTTTCTTTGGCGATCAATTCAAATCCTTTGGTGGCCAAGAAAACCCAAGTCAGAGTTCAGGAAAAAATTAAAGAATTGGGCTATGTTTATAACCGTGCGGCGGCGGGGTTAAGAACGGATAAAACTCAGACCATTGGCTTTGCGGCGCATGATGTATCCAATTCAACTTTCCCCCCTATGATGAAAGCCGTTGACGGGGTGATGATGCCCAAGGGACGCATGGTCTTTCTCAGCAACATAGCTGAATCCCTTGATCGCCAAAAAGAGATCATAGCCACCCTATCAGAATTTAATGTGGATGGTTTAATCATCAGTCCCGCCATTGGTACCAAAAGCGAAGACTTAGCCCCCTTGATAGATTATAACGGGGCAACTGTTTTGATCATTCGTGATATTGAAGGCGTGGATTTCGATTTCGTTGGCAATGATGAAGCACTGGCGATTAAACGTGGCACCCAGCATTTAATTGAATTGGGGCATAAAAAAATTGCCATGATCGGTGGGGGACAGGACACCTATACGGGGCACCATAGACGCGGTGGATTTATTGCCGCCCTAAACGAAGCGGGGCTTGCCACGGGTGAGGGTATGCTGGTCAATTGTGGCAATGGACGGCGAGACGGGATGGACGCCCTTAAAAAAATTATGGCTTTATCAAGCCCACCCACGGGCGTGGTTTGTTTTAATGATCAATTGGCGTTTGGCGCAATGGCAGGGCTTCATGAAATGGGCATGATGCCGGGTCGTGATGTGGCCGTGGTTGGTTGCGATGATGTGGAAGAAGCCGCCTTAACGTACCCCCCTTTAACAACAACAAATATGCAGCAATCAGAAATTGGACGTTTGGCAGGCGAGCTTTTATTGCAACGCATTGCCGATCCAAACGGTCCAAGACACCGAATTATCATGAAACCAGAATTATCCATCCGTCAATCGTGCGGTAGTAGATTATCTTGAGATAGGACTACAGAAAATGAATTCTTTAACTATTAAACCAGCCTCAGATTGCCACTATGATATTTTGTCATTGGGTGAGGTCATGTTACGTCTTGATCCCGGTGAAGGCCGCATTCGTACCTCTCGACAATTTAGGGCATGGGAAGGGGGCGGGGAATATAATGTCGCGCGTGGATTACGTCGATGCTTCAAACAACGCGCCGCTGTGGTGACGGCCTTTGCAAAAAATGAGGTTGGTTTATTGATGGAAGACCTGATTTTACAAGGCGGGGTCGATACGTCGTTGATCAAATGGGTCGATTATGACGGCATTGGTCGGGATGTGCGTAATGGCCTGAATTTTACCGAGCGTGGATTTGGCATTCGGGGCGCGGTGGGATGTTCTGATCGCGGCAATACGGCTGTCTCACAACTTAAAGTCGGGGATATTGACTGGGACCATATTTTTGGCACCTTGGGTGTGCGGTGGTTCCACACAGGGGGGATCTTTGCCGCCCTTTCGCAAACCACGGGTCCGGTTGTTGTTGAGGCCGCCCAGGCTGCCCGTAAACATGGTACCATCGTTTCTTATGATTTGAACTATCGCCCCTCGTTGTGGAAAGGGTTTGGTGGTTTGGAAAAGTGTCAGGAAATCAATCGAGAAATTGCCAAAAATGTGGATGTGATGATTGGCAACGAGGAAGATTTTACGGCTTGTCTTGGTTTTGAAATTGACGGCGCTGATGATAATCTAACCGATCTGGATGTGAACTCGTTCAGACGGATGATAGAACAGGCCGTCAAAGATTTTCCCAACTTTAAGGCCACCGCCACGACCATGCGGGCTGTCAAAAGCGCCACGGTTAACGATTGGGGCGCTATGTGCTGGTCGGATGGGGTGTTCTATAGCGCCACCCCCCGTCCAGCGTTGGAAATCATGGACCGGGTCGGCGGCGGCGACAGCTTTGCTTCCGGATTTATTTATGGCCTCATGGCATTGGGCGATCCGGCAATGGCGGTTGAATACGGTGCGGCTCATGGCGCTCTTGCCATGACCACACCGGGGGATACAACGATGGCATCCCTTGCTGAAGTAGAAAAAATAGTGGGCGGTGGCGGGGCGCGTGTTGATCGTTAATGTTTTAGCGTTATAAACACCACCGGAAACAGGACCGTAAATAGGGTCATAAACATAGCCCAAATACGTTATTAATATGATGAAGGAAAAAGAAATGATAGACGAACTACTGAAACGCACCATCATCCCCGTCATTGTAATCGAAGATGCCGATGACGCCGTACCCCTCGCGGGAGCTCTGCTCGAAGGGGGGATCGATGTGATCGAAGTTACCTTTCGGACAGAAGCAGCGGCTCAGTCTATCGAACTTATTTCAAAAGCCTTTCCCAGCATGCTTCTTGGCGCGGGGACGGTCCTTAATAAAGGACAAGCCGATCGCGCCTTTGACGCAGGTGCTGCTTTCGCCTTGGCACCGGGATTAAATCCAGATGTGATAGAGCATTACCAGCGACTTGGCGGGACCTTCATTCCCGGTGTAATGACACCCTCTGAAATTGAAAAGGGGATGGCGCTCGGGTGTAATTTACTTAAATTTTTCCCTGCGGGAGCGGCGGGTGGTGTGTCCATGTTACAAGCAATGGCGGGACCTTACGCGAGCCAAGGGCTGAAATTCTGCCCAACGGGGGGGGTTAACCTTGAGAACATGAACGATTTTTTGGCGCTTTCCATAGTATCGTGCATTGGTGGATCATGGTTGGCGACACAACAGCAAATTGCCGAACATCAATGGGCGGCTATTACGCAGCAATGTCGCAAAGCATTGGACCACCAGAAAAAGCCGAGTTGAGAGCGGATCGTTAAAAATCAACCTGCAGATATTGAAAATTCCCTGTTTTCAATTGGGAATCCAATTTCTGGGATTTCACTCGACAGGTAGGAAATAAAGAGAGAAAACAATTCCGATTGTGACGAAATTTCTAGCTTAGAATAAATATTCTTGCGATGAATTTTTACAGTCCCGGAGGCAATTCCGCAGCGGTAACCAATAGAATTGGATGAATGACCGCGCAAGACCATTGCGACGATTTCCCGCTCTCGTGGTGTTAATGTTGATTTGCCAAAATTCTTAAATGCTGAAGCAATATGAAGATCAATTGTCCCTGCTTGGGTATTATCCGTTATAGCAGATTTACTATGCTCATTGCCCAAACCCAGCCAGTGTTGGGTAGCACATGCATAGATGATGGCCTCCATTCGACGCAGCTTGGCCATATCGCGCTCGCTGAAACAGGGGCTGGCTGCTGCGCGCATCAGTGAAATTGTTATGACCACATTATCGGGTAGTTCAAGGATGAAGGCGATTTCTTCCGAAAGTCCCGTACGACGGTAATACGAACGATAATATTCCGAATAATAAAATCGATCCGGCGCAATCTCCCGTAACCGGTAAAGCCCCGGTTTATGTTGTTCTTGGCAGGCAATAAAGAAGGGGTCCAGCAGATAAGGCCCCTCCTGATAATCGGCAACCATCACAATACGCTGCCGCGGGGTAAAGGTCTCGAAAAGACAGTGGGGCCGTTCGCGACCATGAAAAGCAAAGATAACCGAATGATCGAAAGTGACAACACACTTGAGGGTTTCTAACATGACCTTTGTAAAGTCAGGCGTATTTTGGGCGATAAGAAGTTTAGCAATCTGGTTGTGCCAAATTTTAGAATCTAACTTCATAAGATTTAGAGTATCTGTCATGATACTTGAGTATCCCCTCTCATAGACATTTATTAGTTTATATACCATAGGGGATATATACACTAACCACTTAAATAACCATTATAATGTACAATTACGGTTGGAAAACTTTTTCCTGCTCGGCAATAACTCTAAAGTGGTGAACGTTCTGTATGGAGCATAATTCTTCAAATTCAACTCAGGCCAGCAATGCGGACATTCCTGATGTCCAGTTTGTCGGTGTGACAAAACGCTTCGGTGATGTTGCGGCTGTCGACAATGTGGACCTAAGCGTAGAGCGTGGCGGGTTTTTCAGCTTTTTAGGGCCATCCGGTTGCGGAAAAACCACATCATTACGCATGATAGCAGGTTTTGAGCAACCCACAGAAGGCAGCGTTTTTATCAACGGCCAGAACGTGGTTGGTATTCCCCCGCATAAACGAAATGTGAACATGGTGTTTCAGCAGTACGCTCTGTTCCCTCACATGAATGTGGCTGAAAATATCGGCTATGGCTTACGACAAAGAACACCCAAGCCAACCAAGGATGAAATTAGCCGTCGAGTCGATGAAACATTAGAGCTGGTTCGTCTCACAGGTTATGGAAACCGCCGGGTTTGGGAAATGTCGGGTGGGCAACAACAACGTGTCGCCTTGGCACGCGCGCTGATTAATCATCCAACGGTGTTGCTCCTCGATGAGCCGCTTGCGGCCCTTGATCGCAAATTGCGCCGCGAGATGCAGATTGAGCTTCAAACCCTACAGCGCGATGTGGGCATTACTTTTGTTCTGGTTACCCACGATCAGGAAGAAGCCCTATCCATGAGCGATAACATTTGCATTATGCGCGATGGTCAAATCGTCCAGTCTGGTGGCCCCCGTCATTTATATGACGCGCCGGTTAACCGTTACGTGGCTGATTTTGTTGGTAAATCTAATTTCTTCGACGGCTCTATTGTCGAGGCTAATGGCGGGTCGTTTTCTATTAAAACCGCCAACGGACAAGTATTTTCTGGCAATGGTTCAAAGGGCGCACCTGAACTTATCAAAGGAGCCGATGCCAGTATCGCCATCCGCCCAGAACTCCTAACAATTGGTGCTGCAGATGGCAAAAATCTCAACGCCGATATTGAAATTCAGGGGCAGATCAAAAACAGAATTTTCCTTGGCGAGCACACTGAATACTTGGTTGATTGCGAAGGCCTTGGTGATGTTCTGGTGCTATCCCCTAAACATATTGAAAATGTTAACAGTAATTTTGAGACCGGAGATCGGGTGTCCATTGGCTGGATGAACGATTATGCCTTGGTCCTCGGTGATACATAGGTGATACATAATTTTTTGCGTGATTAAGACTGCACGGTCAATCCGTCAGTGACAGTTCGACTATAATAATAAAACGGATGAGAAGATTATTAACAACAATCACAACATATAGTATGGAGGCTATAGAATATGAGTAAAGATTATAAAGATAACGCGCCGATTACAGCTAAGAAATTTATGGAAGAATTTCGTCGTTTCCAGAAAGGTTCTGTGTCACGTCGTCATTTCATGGGTGTAACGGGTCTCGGTACTGCCATGGCCGTTCTCGGAACGGCAGCACCATCCATGATGTCAACACCAGCTCACGCTTATGGTGATGTTGGGGATCGTTTGGTATTCTCGACTTGGCCTAATTATCACAACCCCGTTAATGTAGAAGAATTCACCGAAGCAACGGGTGTTAATGTTCAGATTAACGCTTTTGGTTCTAACGAGGAAATGCTTGCCAAGTTACAAGCCGGTGCAACGGGTTGGGATGTGTTTGTTCCAACAAACTACACCATGTCAAACTATGTAGCCCTTGATTTAATTCAGGAATTAGATCTATCCAAGATCCCTAACCATGACCCATCCACCGTAGATCCAATGTTTGCTCAACCGGCAACCATTGACGGTAAAGTTTATGGCGTTATGAAAAACTGGGGCACAACAGGAATTGTATACAATTCAAAGAACCTCAAAAAAGGCCCTACATCTTGGAAAGAATTCTTTGATATTACCATGGGTGAAGGTTCAGGCCATACCATCGTACATGATTATCAGTTAACCACCATCGGTGCAGCACTGTGTGCTTTGGGTTATTCGTTCAACTCAATTGATGCCGGTGAATTGGCCGCGGCTGAAAAACTGTTGATCGAGTCTAAACCTCACCTATTTGCAATTACCTCTGATTATCAGCCCGGTTTGCGCAGTGGTGATGCTTGGATGTCAATTTGTTGGAATGGCGATGGATTGCAACTCAACAAAGACTTGCCAGAAATGCAATATACTTTGGCGACTGACGGTGGCGAAATCTGGTCAGATTTCTACTGCATTCCAAAAGATGCACCACATCTTGAAGCTGCCTATGCATTCATCAACTTCCTGCAAGATCCTTACGTACAAGTTCGTGAATTTGCTTCACACGGTTACGCAACGGGTGATGCACGCGTTGAAGCTATGTTGCCAGCCGAAACCGCTGACAACACAA
The DNA here is from genome assembly GCA_965603075.1 of uncultured Rhodospirillales bacterium. Lineage (GTDB taxonomy): Bacteria > Pseudomonadota > Alphaproteobacteria > Rhodospirillales > Casp-alpha2 > JABJOR01. The sequence goes on from CBFDBO010000029.1 coordinate 23,574, forward strand.
TCTTGTTCCCAGCCGCAGAATTAATGAGTGGCTTGGAATTCGGTGCTGCAGAAACTCTAACTGATCCGATCCGCGCAGAAGTAATTGCCCGGTTCAAATCTGCTTAATCCGATCTTTGATACTTGAAAATGGTGATGACTAAAATGACAGAGAGTAAGAAAAAATCATGGCTAACGGTGGCGTTACTAACGCCCACGTCCCTGTGGTTTATCTTCATGCTTATTATGCCATTGATTGTTGTCACCATTTTCAGCTTCGGAGAACGCTCCCCCGTTGGGGGTTACGTGCCTTCTTTTACGTTCGCTCAATACGCTAATTTACCCGCGCGACTAAAGGCATTTACCAATACGCTAACATTTGCGCCCATTGGCACATTCCTCAGTCTTATAATTGCTTATCCGCTGGCATATTATCTTGCCATCAAGGTGGATCGGCGATGGCGCATGATACTTCTTATTTTGGTTATCGTCCCTTTTTGGACCAGCTTGCTTATTCGAACCTACGCTTGGATTTTCATCCTTGGCGGAACAGGAATTCCAAGTCTATTGGCCCTCATTGGTCTTGACGATATACGGATGATTAATACCCCGTTCGCGGTGTTTGTGGGTATTGTCTATGGCTACCTGCCGTTAATGGTCTTCCCACTCTATGTCTCGTTAGAGAAATTAGATAAAAATTTGCTGGAAGCTTCCGCTGATTTGGGCTCGACGCCTGCACGAACATTCCTACAAGTAACGTTACCGCTGTCCATGCCCGGGGTGGCTACGGGCTGTATGCTTGTCTTTATTTTGTTAATGGGTGAATTCTTAATCCCGGCATTTCTTGGAGGTGGAAAAATATTCTTCCTTGGAAACGCCTTGGTCGATTTGTTTGTTCAATCCCGTAACTGGCCTTTTGGTTCAGCCTTGGCTGTAACGCTGGTGATCATCATGCTTGTAACCGTCAGTTTGTACATGCGCTTGATGTTGGGCGGCAAAAACGGCCGCGATGAAACTTTAATGTAATGGAAAACACGTTCTGATGCGCCTTTATTCTATCGCTGTTTATCTTTTCCTTTATGTGCCCATTGGCATCATCGTGCTGTTCAGCTTCAACTCTGGACGTCATGCAGCCGACTTCGTTGGTCTTTCAACCAAATGGTATGGCAAGGCGCTCTCAAACCCGTTTGTTATGGAAGCGTTTGGCACCAGCCTGACAATTGCATTTTCTGCCGCGATCCTCTCAAGTTTGATGGGCACCGCCGCCGCTTTAGCTTTACAGCGTTTGCGCGGACCCATGCGGGTGATATTTGATGCATTGATTTATATCTCGATAACAATTCCGGGAATCGTTATTGGCATCACCACTTTGGTTGCTCTGGTCTCGGTCTTTGATCTGATCAATCCCATTTTGGCAGCTTGGTGGCCAGAGGGCATCAAACCACCGAAATTATCGCTCGGGCTTGCTTCTGTTATTGCCGCCCATACGCTGTTTACCATGTCATTGGTAATCGTATTGGTGCGGGCGCGGATTGCCGGAATGGACCGGGCTCTCATTGAGGCCTCAACGGATTTGTATGCCACACCTTGGCGAACATTTTATCAAATAACATTGCCGCAGATATCTCCTGCCATCATGGCTGGGTTCTTACTCAGTTTCACTTTCAGCTTTGATGATTTTATTATTTCATTTTTTGTCGCGGGACCGAATACCACGCTGCCAATTTATGTGTTCTCATCCATTCGTCGGGGTATTACCCCAGAGGTCAACGCCATCGGTACCATTGTGCTCGCCGTTTCATTAATTTTATTGGTAACCGCTCAATTCCTATTACGTGCCCGGGAAGGGCAAAAGCGAAATGGACCAGCATAGCGGACAACCCTCTCTTCGGTGTGTATGGCCCGCCAAAGCAGTTCTTGGTGAAGCGCCTTACTGGTGCGTTGAAGAACAAGTTCTGTACTGGGTTGATATTGATGGCAAAAAAGTCATGCGATTTAACCCTATATCAGGGACATGTGAAACCTTCCCGCAAGCCTATGAAATTGGAAATATCGTTAAGCGCGCGAAGGGCGGCTTCATTTCATCCGTCGACGCGGGGTTGGCTTTAATAGACCCCAGTTTGCAAGAAGTTGAAATCTTCGCTCGCCTTGAAGAAACATTGCCCAACAACAGATTCAATGATGGAAAGTGTGACCGCCAAGGTCGCTTTTGGACAGGCAGCCTTGATCGGGGAGAAGAATTACCAACCGGATCGCTCTATTGTGTTAGCGGCTTGGATGGCATTGAGGTTGTTCTATCAGACCTTATTGTTCCCAATGGAATGGGCTGGAGCCCTGATAGCCGCACCATGTATTTCACCGATAGTGGTCACGGAACAATCTATGCCTATGATTTTGACCCCCTGACATCCAGTTTTAAGAATCGTCGCGATTTTGTGGTTGTCGATCCCACGCATGGCGTGCCCGATGGGCTTTGTGTCGATGCAGAAGGATTTGTCTGGAGCGCCCATTGGGACGGTGGCAGGGTTACCCGCTATGATCCTAAAGGCGCTATTGAGCGGGTTATCGAGATACCTGTCCCGCAGGTAACGAGCGTTGCATTCGGTGGAGAGAACCTCGATCAGCTTTATATCACAACAGCCTGTTTTGGATTATCAGATGCAGAAATATCTGACGCTCCTTTATCGGGCGGCCTCTTCGTCATAGAACCCGGTGTAAAAGGCCTTCCAGAGGTGCCGTTCAGGGACTGAAATTAACACATTTCTTGTTCTCACGACGACAAAACCGAACACCCCATCATTATATTTTGCCCAATAATATTCCATTATTGAAGCCACTTGGCTAGGGATTATGGCAGACTATGCCTTCCTTTAAAGCGCCCAGAATCACCCACCTCCGAACCGCGCTGTTTTGGACTGCCGAAGGCTGTCGAGCAAACGCCCTTTCATCTGTGGCCTTATTCGTATACGGTTGGCTCTTATTTGGAGACAATCTAGAAAACTACAGCGAATATGATAAGTGAAAAATATAGAGGTGGTAGCATTTTTCGAGCACCACAAGCGATGCTGATCTACCTACTAAAATAACAATATATTTTAAGGGGAACTATGAATAAGCCGTTGAAACTACTCGTTGTTATCGTGTTATTCTCTTGGGTTTTTGCAAGTTATTCTTTAGCGAAGGCGGATACCCTAGGGCAGCTTACATTCCTTACGGAGAACTACGCTCCCTACAATTACCAAAAAGATGGCGAAATTCGGGGAACGGCTGTCGAACTTTTACTAAAAATGTTCAAACAAGCTGGATCTGCTCGTGGGGTAAAGGATATCGAAGTGATGAACTGGGCTAGGGCATATAAGCTCGCTCAAGACACGGAAAATACTGTTCTGTTCTCCACCACGCGCAGCGAAACCCGAGAGGATTTGTTCAAATGGGTTGGCCCTATTTCCGCAACAAAAATTTCGATTATCGGTAAGAAAAATAGCGCTATCCAGATCAACTCAGTTCAAGACATAAGCCAGTACCGCATTGGCGCGATCCGCGATGATATCGGGGAATTATTGCTGTTAAATCGAGGCGTTGATCCAAAAAATATCTACCGCACAAATTCATCAGAGAATACAGCGAAGATGCTTATCGCAGGGCGTATCGATTTATGGGCCTATGAGGGCAGCGTCGCCTTTTGGAACCTTCTAGAACAGGGGGAAAACCCGGATGATTATGAAATTATTAAAGTACTAGAAGAATCATATCTTTATTTTGCCATCCAAAAGGACACAAGTGATTATCTTGTCGCCAGACTTCAAACGGCCTTGGATCAACTTAGGGCGAAAGAAGAGAACTAATGAGCCAGCCGAACAGTCCTGATCGACCTTTTACAGGTTTAGGTTCTATTAGAAATTCTATCGCCAACCAACTATTCTTGGTCGTTTTTGTGATCTATTTGGCTGTATCGTTGATCGTAACGTCAGGTCAACTCGCCGAAATATATACACGCGCAAAGGATGATTTGTCCCGTGAATTGAAAATTTTGGGGAGCTCTTTTAATGGAAGCCTCGCCAAGGCTCTTTGGGAATTCGACGAAAATGGTTTGAGCTCCTCGATCAAAGGGCTACAGGAGATTCCCGGTGTACTCGGTGTTAAAATTTTGGATATCAATACCGGTGAAACCCATGGGAGTGGCGGAACTGTCATAGACGAACAAGGTGAACTAATTGAGTTTGACCCAAGCCAGGAACCCCAGAAATCAAAGAATCGAGGCTATTTTAACACGCTGTTCTCGCAGGAGTTCGAGATTTTCTTTCAGCACGCTCAAGCCCTTGAATTGGTCGGCCGGGCAACAGTGTATTCTAATTCCAAAGTCGTATTAGAACGGATAAAGTACAGCGTTCTTGTTGTCATTCTCAGTGAAATCATTGAGATCATAGCGTTGTGGATAATTTTCTTATTGGTCAGCCGCAAAATGCTGGGCCGACCGTTGGCGATCTTGACGGCGGCGACTGAGCGACTATCGAAAGAAGACCTGAAAGACTTTAAAGTTGATATTCATGCCAAAAATAGAAATGAGCTGAAACTACTGGAAGAGGCTTTTAATTCTTCAGCCGAAAAACTCTATAAAGCGAAAGACGAATTAGAAAATCGCATGCGCTTGGCTCTCAATGCAGCGCGCATTGGTACTTGGGTATGGCATTCAAAGGAGGGCAGATTTGAATTTGACGATCATTTGCCGAGCATATTTGGTCAAGTTCCAGAAGCTTTTGGACACTCTTTTAGTGATTTTCAGCGATTTATTCACACGAACGATAAACCAGTCTTTGCGGATGCATTGAAAGTATCTATCAAAAGTCGCCAACCTCTCCATACCGATTTTCAAGTCATCGCAGCGGATGGCTCTATCCTTCAAATAGAGGTTCAGGCCGTCATCAACTATAAGGACGAAGATCCGGACGCTCTCTATTTAGTTGGTACGGCGATGGATATTACCGATCGCAAAAGGGCTGACGAAGAACTCAAATTCGCTAAGACAACAGCCGAACAAGCCAACATGGCCAAGTCAGAATTTCTGGCCTCTATGAGCCACGAGCTACGAACACCTTTGAATGCTATTCTTGGGTTTTCTGATATTCTAAAAGAACAATACTTTGGCCCGCCGGGTTCTGGTCAGTATCGCGAGTATGCGACTGACATTCATAATAGTGGCGTGCATCTTCTTGAACTGGTGAATGATGTTCTTGACCTGTCTACCCTTGAAGCAGGTAAAACACAGCTTTTTAAAGAGAAGATATTCATTGACCAAATTGTATATGATTGCAATCGGACGATAGCCGAGCAGGCTGATGTCAAAAACATTGAGTTAATTTTTACCGCGATGGATGGATTGCCGCCCGTTTACATAGACAAGCGCACCGTAAAACAAATACTTTTGAACCTTCTTTCCAACGCCATTAAGTTCACGCCGGGTGGCGGTAAGATTACGGTTCATACGGACCGCTGGAAAGAAACGGCTCGAATTGTTGTAACGGATAATGGCGTCGGTATTGCGGCTGAAAAACTGGCCGATATTACAACCCCTTTTACAACGGGTGGAACAAACCCTCATGTGTCAGAAAAAGGGTGGGGGTTAGGTCTGGCAATATCTCGGTCACTTGTCGATCTTCATGGGGGGATGATCTCCATAGAAAGCGAACTTGGGAAAGGAACTTCTGTAACTGTTAATTTGCCTTTTAGCCAAACCGTAAACGACGGTCAGACATGATCCTATGAGATATAGATATACCCTTCAAATATTTTTAGCAGCATTAATTTACGGCGGGTTCGTTATGCCGTCGTTTGCCGAGCCCCTCGAAGTGGTTATTACGTCACGGCCACCCTATTATATTGTGGGTGATAATGGTGAGGTGAGCGGCATTGTTGCGAGCCCCGCGGTGAAAATTTTCAAAATGGCGGGACTGGATATCCAATGGGTGGCTGTCTCCTTCAAGCGCCAGCTGCAATTGATTGAGGATAACAAGAAGCAAACCTGTGGCATTGGTTGGTTCAAGACCCCCGAGCGCGAAAAATTTGCGAAATTCACCGAGTATATTTACCAGAACAAACCCTTTATCGCTCTCAGCAGAGCCGATAACGATAAGGTGACGATACATCAGAGTTTGCGTTCTTTGATGAGCGATCAAACGTTAAAGATGGGAAAAAAATTAGGTTTCTCTTACGGTGCAACGGTGGATAAGTTAATCGATGAATTGACGCCCGTGTCGATCACGACGTCCGCAAGCAATGTGGGAATGACCCGTATGTTGATTGGTCGGCGTTTTGATTACATGATTTCCGCACCGGAAGAAGCCGATCATTTGATTGCATCAATCGGCACCGACAGCGAAGATATTGCCCTGACTACGTTTCTGGATTTGCCACCCGAAAACAAACGCTACATTCTATGCAGTCAGCGTGTTAGCGATGAGGTTATTGAAAGGCTCAATACAGTGATTCTCAAGACGGTCCGCTGAAGAGGCTGTTTTGTGTCTTAGGATTAGGAATTAGGGATTTAGGAAGTTGTTTCGTCGTTATCTTCTAGGGCAAAACGCTTCAGTACCGGAATTTGAGTCATAAAGAAAACAAAGGTTAAGCCGGTTAATCCGAACACCTTAAAATTTACCCACAGCTCAGTGCTTTGTGTTCGCCAGATATATTCGTTCAATACAGCGGAAAGAAAAAAGAATATCGACATTCGTATGGTCAGAACCCGCCACCCTTGGTCCGTCAGGTTGAAGGCCTTCTCTAATAGGGATTTCAAAAACAAACGATTTTTCAGTAAACCACCAAGCAGAATGGCGCCGAAACATATTTGAATAAGGGTGGGCTTCATTTTAATAAAAGTTTCGTCTTGGAGCCAAAGTGTCAGCCCACCAAAAACACCAACGATCCCGGCGGTGACCAAGGGTATCATTGGTATTTTCCGCTCAATTATATAGGAAAGTATGAGGACCAATAAGCTGGCGATCATAATCGCCGCCGTCGCGGCAAACAAATCCGCAAAATAATAGGCCGCTAAAAAAGCGGCTATGGGGCCATATTCAATAACGGGACGTAACCACCGATGCTGGGTATTTGATTTCATCATGCCCCATATATGGAGGTACGCTATGAGAAGATCAAGCCTCCACGCGCCAAAAACTTAAATAGTCTTTGCTGTCATATGACTTTAAGGTCTCTGCCCACATCGGCAAAAACGCTAATGGCATGATCAATTTGCTCAAGCGTGTGGGCGGCGGACATCTGGGTGCGGATACGGGCCTTGCCTTTGGGGACCACCGGATAGGAAAAACCGACCACATAGATGCCCCGCTTTAACATTCTATCGGCCATGTCGGCGGCTAGCCGTGCATCGCCCAACATGATTGGAATGATGGGGTGCTCGCCGGGGGTCAGGTCAAAGCCCAAGTTGCTCATACCCAATCGGAAACGCCGGGCATTGGTATGGAGGCGTTCGCGCAAATCGCTACTGCCTTCCAGCATATCGAGAACCGTCATTGAGGCGGCGGCAATACTGGGGGCCAGTGAATTGGAAAAAAGATACGGTCGCGAACGTTGACGCAACCAATCAACAATCGGTCGTTGCGAGGCGGTATACCCTCCCAAGGCACCCCCCAATGCTTTGCCAAGAGTACCTGTATAGATATTCACCCGATCACTGACGCCCGCATGTTCTGGGGTTCCCCGCCCGTTTGCCCCCATAAAGCCCACGGCATGGCTGTCATCGACCATGACCATGGCATCATATTTATCAGCCAGCGCACAGATTTCTGCTAAATTGGCGATAATCCCATCCATGGAAAACACACCATCGGTTGCAATCAGGCGAAATCGACAATCTGCGGCTTCTTTTAGGCAACGCTCCAAATCGCTCATATCATTATTGGCATAACGAAACCGATTAGCTTTACAGAGCCGAACGCCGTCAATGATGCTGGCATGGTTGAGAGCGTCAGAAATAATAGCATCTTCTGCGCCCAGAATGGTCTCAAATAATCCTGCGTTGGCATCAAAGCAGGAGGCATAAAGAATGCTGTCTTCGGTGCCCAGAAAATCGGAAATACGTTTCTCCAAGTCTTTGTGGACATCCTGTGTGCCACAGATAAAGCGAACAGATGCCATGCCGTAACCGTGTTCGTCCAATGCGTCCTTCGCTGCGGCGACAACACGGGGGTCCCCCGCCAGCCCGAGATAATTGTTCGCGCAAAAGTTCAAAACTTCCTGTGTTTTGCCATTCGCGTCGACGTTAATTTCTGCCCCTTGTGGTGAGGTAATAATACGCTCAGCCTTGTAGAGGCCAGCTTGGCGGGTGCTATCCAGTTCATCTTGGATATGATCGAGAAATCTATGGCTCATGTACTTCTACCTTTTAAATTACAGTCATCACCCTAAAACGGAGAAACTGCTTTCCGGATTAATCTTACGAAGGCGGCTACAGAAACTCAAATCAATTTCTGTATCCGTGTACTTCATATAAAATTTAAGGGGCTCGTTGTCATGGTCGAGACCGGCTTCAATTTTTTCAATCAACTCAGCCATCATCAAACCAGCAACGGGCGCATTCTTAAATTGATTACCGCTAGAGCCACAGGCCATATAAAATCCTGGCACACAGCTTTTGTCGTAGATTGGAAGCCAGTCATCCGACGCGTCATACAACGAGACAACCCCCTTTGTCTGGCTAGGAATGGAAAGCCCTGGGATACGCTGGGCGGCACGCATGGCCTGAATATTCCATTGGGCTGAAAAGTTCTCATCGAAGTTATCGGGGTCGACAAATTCTCGTGGATCGCATTCGGGGTCCTCGCTGCCGACGAGCAAGAAATTTCCCTTTTCCGGGCGCGTGTAACAACAAATATCGCTATCGGATGTAACCACACCGATCTCGTCCCAGTTATCGACGGGCATGGGTACATGGACAACTTCCTGCTTTAGCGCCCTTGTGGAAATATTCATGTCCGACGTGGCGTCCGCCATCTCATTGATCTTGTACGAATGCGGGCCGGCCACATTGACGACCACACCAGCATCGATTTCGGTGCCATCGTTCAGGGTTACTCCAGCAATGCGGCCGTCGGTATTTTTGCGAATTTCGATAACCTCGGTATTGAACTTGAACGCGCCTCCCGCGGCCTCTGCTGCACGCTGTATGTTGTGCGTTGAGAGTTGCGGATCATTGACATAACCAGCGCAAGGGAAGAACACCGCGCCCTGAATTGTTCCGCCTGTTGATTGGCCAAAACCTTCATCCTCTGGTCGCTTGGGCGGCGCGTAGGTGTTGATATCCATATGCGGCATTCTGGCGCTGATTGTCTCGGTGTCCCATTCTTCAAAGGGGATGCCAACGTCGCGTTGGTGTGCCAATAGGCTCTTAAGGTACCCATTGCCCTCGGTCTTCATGATCACGCATCCACAATCATTGAACTCTGCCAGACCACGCTCATCGTCAATCCCAAGGTAGGCCGCCCAGTCTTTCCAATAGAAATAACCCTCGTAGGCAAAAGCGGTGCCGTCGAGTGTTGAGTAATGGGTGCGAATGATTGCACATGACGCCGAGGTGGACCCATAACCCGCCGCAGGGAGCTTGTCGACGTTCAGGGTCTTCCAGCCCTTACGGCTGAGCTCTAACCCAACAGCGGCCCCGATGATTCCGGCCCCGATGATAATTGCATCATATTGATTGGTCATTTTTAAGAACCCTCTTTAATGGACAAGATTTTTAACAAGCTGATTTAAACGGTTTTCAACCGTGTGATATATTTTATAGATAACCCATGGTTTGTTTTACTGTTTTTTGTGCATAATGCCAGCGGCAAGAAAACCGCCATCGATGCCGAGTATATGACCGGTTATATATCCGGCCTGCTCGCTCGCCAGAAAAATGGCGGCAAATGCCGTTTCTTGCGGTGTTCCGTAACGATCTAAAGGTATAGCTGCTTTATAGACTTCGCGTGTCTCACCCGAATGCATACGTGCCACTAATTCAGTTTCAATAGCGCCCGGAGCAAGAGCATTTGCGGTAATGCCATAGGAGGCTAGCTCAACGGCCATCACCTTGGTTAGGGCGATAACACCCCCTTTGGCAGCGCCATAGGCCGCCCGCCCCGTGCCGCCCCGAAGTCCCGCTGTTGACGATAGGCTGACGATGCGACCATAGCCATTTTCCACCATCTTTCGTGCCGCGGCTTGCGCACAATAGAATGTGCCGGATAGGTCAATATCAATTAAGCGTTTCCATTCTTCGGGCGTTGTTTCGAGAAAAGATTTTTCAATTCCAACACCTGCGCTGTGGATAAGAATATCCAGTTTGCCATATCGTTCGATCACCGCATCGACCATCTTTGATACGTCAGCAGGGTCTTGCACATCAACCTCGATTGCCAAGGTCTCGGCGCACACCAGTTCCGATGCAACGGCATTTGCGGCACTTAAATTTAAATCGGCAATGGCAACTTTGGCACCAAGTTCCGCAAGTTGTTGAACAACGGCAAACCCAATACCGCTGGCACCACCGGTCACAAGGGCGACACGGCCCTCGAAGTTATAATGGGCGCTCATCCCTGTACTCTTCTCTGT
>CBFDBO010000030.1:0-34037 GCA_965603075.1 uncultured Rhodospirillales bacterium
GGACCAAAGGTGAACTCGCCCCGATCAAAACTTTTGTCTGTGTTTTTAAGTTCTTGAATGAAAAACGTGGCGTATCCGTATCTGTCATTTTACATATTCCTTAAAACATTTTTGCCGGGAGAATAAATTTATTTATGAATGTACTTTATAGAAAATATAATTTAAATTATATATATTTTTACGTGTATGTAAATTTTTTTTTCTAAAATTAATAATTTTTCTATAGTTATATTTGACTATAGTTAAAACGACATAATTTTTGTTGATTTACATATTTTTATAATAATTAAGAAAAATATTTAGGAGTTAAATTATGGATTATACCGTTAATAAGGATGAAAATAATTACCGCATTAGTATGAATGGTTCATTTAGTTTCGCTGATAACCAGCCCATTCGAGGACTGCTCTCGGAAATCAAAGAGGCCAGTGCAAAAAACTATATTTTAAATTTAGACGGCCTATCTGATATTGATTCAGCCGGTCTAGGTATGTTGATTTTAATTAATGAAGCAGCGTTAGAAAAAAACGCCCAATTTTCAATTTCAGGGGCAAATGGACAGGTCAGCCGCATGCTGGAAATCTCAAAATTCAGTGAATTGATGAGCATTTCGTAACCACTTTAAGGGGCTACTTTTAAATGCAAAAATCAACATTGGCTCATTGCTCTACCGGTGGGCAGAGAATTGATAATATTGAAAAAGCCTACCGTGAACTTTCAAATTGTTTTTTTCAAAACGTGTTAGGAAGTGACCTTCCTCGGGTTATCAATCCTGAAAATTCCTTTATGACGATAACGTTGCTCGCTGTCGTAAATGAGGAGACGGTTCTTGACGCCCTTAAGCTCCCCTCTATTGGGGGGGTAGAGACAGGTTCCTTCAGCTCTGATCAAGAAATCGCTGCATATGTGTTATCGTGCACTGATTTAGGCGGCATTGTGTTATCCGCAACGTCAGTTGATTACTTGAATAATAATTTACTTGAAGTGTTCTTCCACAGAGCAATTGAGGGGATGCCCGTTCCAAAAGACAACTTAGCAATGATCAAAGCGGCCCTACACGAAGTCATTCAAAATAGTATCGTTCATGGAAATTTTGAATTACAGACACCCGAACTAACCACGATTGATAGTTTCATTAATTTTGAATCGGTCATCAAAGAACGGGCTCTTTTGCCTGAATACGGGCAGAGAAAAATATTAATGCGATCTTGGCATGATGAGCAAGGGGTCTACTTTTCGGTCCTAGATGAGGGGCCAGGATATGATTTTAAAAGATTATCAGAACTCAATTACAAACAAGCGAATGCTTCGCATAAGAAATCCAATCGAGGGATGCTTATTATCACTGAAGCAGCCGACACGATTGAGCATAGTATGAATGGTCGCTGTCTAACCATGCGGTTTGATTTTGAAAAGCCGATAACAGCTGATATAACCGCCGAATTTTCGGGTTCACATGGTCAAACTTTTAAGCCCAATGATGTGAAGTCATTGCTTTGATAAATGAAAAAGAATTAATTAAATCAAAAATTTTGGTTGTTGATGATTCCAAAAGCATCTGCAAACTTATAGAAGTATATTTACGGGCTACGGGCTTTCAAAACATCACCTTTGCCTATGATGGCAGGGACGGATTAGAAAAAATTAATGGAAATAAACCCGATATCGTAATCCTAGATATGAACATGCCGATTATGAACGGGATGGAAGTTTTAAAAGTCGTTCGAGCTGATCCGCAATTTGATGATATGCCCATTATTGTTCAGACCGCGCAAGATGGATATGAAGATCGCAATGAAGCGCTTCGCAATGGTGCCACCAACTTGATCAGCAAACCGATTGATTCAGATGTATTTATAACCCGTGTTCGATTCCATCTTGAACGTCAGGATATGATAAAAAATCTCAAAGCTTATCATCAAAGAGTTGAGGAGGAGCTTGATGCTGCGCGGTCTATGCAATATCAATTGCTGCCCTCTCAAAAAGAGGTCACTGAAATTGAGAAGCAATTTAATGTAACGTTGAATTCTCATTTTCAACCGTGTTCGGAGCTCGGAGGGGATTACTGGGGCAAGCAGTATATATCTGCAAAACGCGTGGGCATCTATAACGTTGACTTTTCGGGTCATGGTGTAGGGGCGGCTATTAATACTTTCAGGTTACATTCTATGATGAGTAAAATGCCATTTCCCCATGATGACCCAGCGTCGTATTTGAAAGAGATCAATGATGCCTTAGTTGACCTGATACCCAAGGGTCAATTTGCGACCATGGTTTATGCCATCGTTGATCAAGAAACCGATAGGGTTACCTATTCAGCCAGTGGTTCTACCAGTCCAATATTTGGTCATTGTGATAACAAAGAGCTCATAACAGGCGATGCCAGTGGCATTCCCTTGGGGATTACCTTATCGGCCAAATATACCAATCGGGAGGTTGCATTCCCCCCTGGAAGTTTCATGTTTCTGTATTCGGACGCTCTCATCGAAACCCCTGGTAAGAAATCATCCGTCTTAGGGGAAGAAGGATTGGTGAAACTTGTTAAGCGAAGTCTTAAGGCCAAAACGGAAAATACACTGGAGGCTGTATTGAAAAAATTCTTCAGGCTTTCTGTTGCTCAAATCCCTGATGACTTGACGGCTATTTGGCTGCAACGGGCAAAATAACCTTGTTATTATGAAGTGTTTATTTAAGGGTTTAAGGTTCAAGTTCTGCCTTTTTGCAATGCTCCTGAACGTAGCGTGTGATTTCGGGTAACAACGGTCCCGGCATGTCGTGTCCCATGCCTTTAATCAAGCGGAAGATGGCATTGGGGATTAACGTCGCCGCTTTTTTTCCGGAAGATACCGGGATCAACGGATCTTCATCGCCGTGAATAACCAGGGTTGGACAGGCAATCGTGCGGAGCATGTCTTGCCGATCGCCACTGCTTTTTAGGCCGGCATATTGCCGCATAATACCACCGGGGCAATAACATCGCTCCATTGAGGCCGTGACGGCGGGTCGTAATATTTCTTCGCTAAGACGATGCGTTCGGCTACCATAGAGGTAACAATCGGCAATGCCCTTGGCGATGATTTCATCGCGCGCGGATGCCGGGGGCCAGTCTGCTGTCAGGCCGCTTGTGACCGTTGGTGAACTGCCTTGTGTAGGGTCCACTTCCCCCGCCGATGACATGACAGAGATCAGGCTGATAACCCGATTGGGATAGTGGGCTGCAACGGCCTGTGAAATCATTCCACCCATTGAAATACCAAACAGATGAGCTCGTTTAATCTTCAGAGCATCCAGAATACCGATAGCATCGGCTGCCATATCAAAGATAGTGTAAGCGGGCTCTGGTAAATCAGAAGTGGTTTTTGGGGCGGTTAGAGCGTTGGTTTTACCGTTAACTTCACCGTTAATTTCACCATTAACTATACAGGGACCCATCTTTTCCGATAGCCCGCAATCTCGATTATCATAGCGAATGACCCGGTAACCATCACGTGCCAATTGGCCGTAAAAGGCTTCAGGCCATTCACTTAATTGTGTGCCAAGACCCCTTGTCAGCAAGATAGCAGGGCCGTTTTCGGGGCCATTGACGTCAATTTCTATACAAATGTTATTTGCGGTTATCTGCATTATTAAGGCTTTTCTGTAGCGCTCTAAGTGGTGGTATAATTTATGCCATGATCCCAAAGAAACCCTGTCTCTTCAAATAACCTTGACAGTATAACGATATCAATCAAACTATGGTTTCCTATCAGGGAGCTCGATCATAATCGAGAAAAAGTTTAGTATCACGACACATATAATTCAAACACATGCGCTCATGGAAGTTTGATGTTTTGTAATAGCTAAGGACAATAAACAGCAAAACGAAATAAACCTAAATTCTAAGAACCAGCTTAAATAAACAGCTTAAATAACCAGCTTAATTAAACAGGGAGAATTTAAAATATGTCGAATAACAATACAGAACTATTTAGAAAAATTTCAATGGACCCTAAGGTCAATCGTCGTGATTTCTTACGCACGACAATTGCTGCGGGCCTAACCATGTCCGCTGCGACCAGTCTCTGGTCTGGCAGCGTAGCAGCTTCAACACCTCAGCGTGGCGGAAACCTCGTGCAAGCCATGGAAGGCTCCAGCGCAACCAGTAGCCTTGATCCCATCACTTACACGAACACGTACGATGCCAATATCGGCTATCAGTATGCCCAGCGCTTGCTTGGCAACAATCCGGAAACCGGTGATTACACATTTGAATTGGCAACGGCCATTGATTCAACAGATGGCGGTAAAACCTGGGTATTGAAATTGCGTGAAGGTGTGACCTTCCACAATGGCAAGACCATGACATCAGCCGATGTGGTTTATTCGCTTAATCGTCATCGCGGCGCAGACTCTAAGTCGGGTGCGGCTGGCTCTTTGTCATCGATTACGGAAATCAAGGCTTCCGGTAAGTATGAGATCACGATTGTGCTTGAATCAGTTAATGCTGATTTACCCTTTATTATTACCGATTATCATCTATTGGTTCAGCCTGAAGGCTCGACAGATGATGGTATTGGTACCGGTGGTTATAAACTTGAGGAATTCCGTCCGGGTGAAGCCGCAATTCTCAGCCGCGATCCAAATTACTGGGGTGATGGCTGTTGGTTTAATTCCGTAGAAAACCTTGCGATTAATGATGCAACGGCGCGCACCACGGCCCTGATGACCGGTAAGGCAAATCTTATTTCGCGTGTTGATCCCAAAACCGCCGGTCTGATGAATAAAAATCCAAAGGTTGTCGTCGAGAACACCTCGGGCCGCGCGCATTATGTATTCTTAATGCAGACCCAGATGGCACCGTTTGATAATTACGATCTGCGGATGGCGATGAAATTGGCGATTGATCGCGAAGAAATCGTAAAAACCGTGCTGCGTGGATACGGCTCTGTTGGTAACGATATGCCAATTAATGCCGCCTATCCATATTTCGATGATGGTATTGAACAGCGTGCCTACGATCCGGAACAAGCTAAGTTCCACTTCAAGAAATCTGGTCATTCAGGTAGTATCGAATTCCATGTTTCCAATGCCGCCTTCTCAGGCGCTGAAGATGCCGCTGTGCTCTATCAGCTTCAGGCCGCACGGGCTGGAATTACCATCGACGTCAAGCGTGAACCAGCAGACGGTTACTGGGATAATGTCTGGATGAAAAAGCCATTCTGTGCATCGTACTGGAGTGGCCGTCCAACTCAGGATCAGATGTATTCTGTTGCCTATAAGGGTGACGCGGCTTGGAACGATACGCAATTCCAGAACGACAAGTTTGATAGCCTGCTGGTTTCAGCGCGCAGCGAACTTGATGGCGCAAAACGTAAAGATATCTACAGAGATATGGCCCTTATCCTTCGCGATCAAGGCGGATTGATCTGTCCTATGTTCAACGACTTCATTGATGCGCGTTCTAAAAACCTAGCTGGTTTCGTTCGCGATCCACTGGGGGCTGTCTCTAACGGATTTGCTCCAATGCGGTGCTGGTTCGAAGCGTGAATATAACAACATTGATTGCCCAGCGCATTGCGCTGGGCATTCTCTCATTATTCCTTGTGTCGATCCTTATCTTTGTCGGCACTGAAATTCTGCCGGGCGATGTTGCAACGGCTATTCTTGGGCGATCAGCCACACCGGACGCCGTGGCCAATATCCGCCGTGATCTGGGGCTGGATGAACCGGCTATTTTCCGGTATTTCAGCTGGTTGGCAGCCTTCGTTCAAGGTGACTTGGGCGTCTCGCTGAGCAACGGCCAAGATATCGCTCAATCTGTTGGCAGACGTTTAAGCAATACACTGTTTTTGGCTGGTACCGCAGCGGTCGCATCGATCCCGCTTGCTGTTTTTCTCGGTATGATTGCCGTCCATTACAAAGACGGTTTTATCGACAAATTTATTTCCATGACGACGCTGGCCGCAATTTCTTTGCCGGAGTTTTTTGTTGGGTATATGCTGATCTTGTTTTTTAGTATGACCTTGGGCTGGTTCGATCCCATCGTCAGTATCAATGATAGCATGAGTTTCACCGAGCGCCTGTACGCCATAATCCTGCCTGTGATGACCCTGACGCTGGTTGTGTTGGCACACATGATGCGCATGACGCGGGCCGCAATTTTAAATGTGATGACCTCAAGTTATATTGAAACCGCCGAATTAAAAGGCTTGTCGGGCAAGGTCGTTATTTTCCTCCATGCCTTTCCAAACGCTATTTCCCCGATCATCAACGTGATCGTTTTGAACATGGCTTATCTGGTCGTCGGTGTGGTGGTTGTTGAAGTTATTTTCGTCTATCCCGGTATGGGACAGTTCATGGTAGATCATGTTGCCAAACGTGACGTTCCTGTTGTTCAGGCCTGTGGATTGATTTTTGGTGGCATCTATATTTTCTTTAACCTGACCGCCGATATTATTTCCATTATCAGCAACCCCCGACTGAGGCATCCCAGATGAACTTTCATACAATACCCTGGAGTGCCCGCATCGGATTGTTGATGATTGCCATCATCGTGTTCCTTGGTATATTCGGCCCGTGGTTAGCACCTTATACACATTCCGAGTTAGTCGGTGATGTCTGGGAACCGATGTTCGGAGAATTCCTTCTTGGCACGGATAACCTTGGCAGGGATATGTTGTCACGGTTGCTTTACGGCGCTCAGATCACCTTGTTTATTGCCACCGCTGCAACAACGATTGCATTTACCTTGGGGGCCGTTCTTGGCTTCCTTGCCGCCGTGCAAAAAGGCTGGCTCGATCAAATCCTGTCGCGTGGTAATGATACTCTGATGGCGCTACCGACCTTGATTTTTGCTTTGGTCGTGCTGTCGGTTTTACCGTCCAATTTATTTACCTTGATCATGGTTATGGCCGTTCTGGATGCCACGCGTGTCTACCGTATTGGTCGGGCGATTGCTGTTGATATTGAAGCCTTGGACTTCATTGAAATGGCCCGATTGCGTGGAGAGAAAAAGCTCTGGATTATTCTGAATGAGATTCTTCCCAACGCGCTGACGCCCTTGATTGCCGAGTTTGGATTACGGTTCTCTTTTGCTATTTTGTTCCTCAGTTCTCTATCGTTCTTGGGGCTTGGTGTTCAACCGCCTTCTGCCGATTGGGGGGCGTTGGTGAAAGAAAATAAAGACGGTATTGCATTTGGTATTTCGGCCTCACTGGTTCCTGCCACGGCGATTGCTATCTTGACGATTTCCGTCAATCTGGTCGCCGACTGGTTGTTAAGTAAAACATCTGATCTGCGGGGGGGAGAAGGCTGATGGCTCTTGTTGAAGTTCGTAATTTAAGGGTCGAAACCAACCCCCGTGATAGGCGTATTCCTGTCGCTGTTTTGGTTGATGATGTCTCGTTTGATTTGGAAAAAGGCAAGGTTCTCGGCCTGATTGGTGAGTCCGGTGCTGGGAAATCAACGATCGGTCTGACCACGCTGGGTTATGCCAGAGCGGGTTGCCATATTACGGGGGGAGAGATCACGATCAATGGTCGTGATATTCGCAAAATCAGTCTTGGCAAGTTACGCCAGTTTCGCGGTGAAGAGGTTACCTATGTTGCTCAATCGGCTGCTGCTGGTTTTAACCCGGCGCACAAGCTTAATAAACAGATTGTTGAAACCGCTGTTCGTCATGGCACCAGCTCTCACGCAGAAGCGCTTCAGTATGCGGCAGAACTATTTAACCAGTTGGGCCTGCCGGATCCGGAAAATTTTGGTGATCGTTACCCGCATCAGGTTTCCGGGGGGCAATTACAACGCGCCATGACCGCCATGGCCCTGTGCTCTCATCCGGATCTAATCGTCTTTGATGAGCCGACAACCGCGCTCGATGTAACCACGCAAATCGATGTTCTCGCCGCCATTAAGCGAACCATTAACTTCGCTGGTACAGCCGCCCTTTATATCACGCACGATTTGGCGGTGGTGGCGCAAGTCACCGATGAAATCATGGTGCTACGATATGGCAAAATGGTTGAACACGGCACCGCCGATCAAATCCTAAACACCCCCACGGCTGATTACACACGGCGACTGGTCTCCGTACGGCGTATTGCGGCCTTTGAGAAAACGGAAACTGAGAGCCCCATCGTTGAAATGCGCAATGTAACGGCAAGCTACAGCGGTACAACGGTTAAGGTTCTCGATGACGTTTCTATGTCTGTCAGTGCCGGGCAAACCTTGGCCGTGGTCGGCGAGTCCGGCTCCGGCAAGTCCACCGCCGCGCGGGTGATGACAGGATTGTTGCCACCCGAAACCGGTGAGATCTTGTTTAACGGTGTGCGGTTACCAGCGTCTATCGAACAGCGCTCTCGCGAGCAACTGCGTGATCTGCAAATGATTTCACAAATGCCAGACGTTGCGTTGAACCCCCGCCAAAATGTGGGTGTCATTATTGGACGTCCGCTGTCTTTGTATTTCGGTATGAAAGGCGCGGAACGCCGCGAACGAATTATTGAGCTGCTGGAAGCCGTGGAGCTTGATGAGAGCTTTATGAACAGATTGCCGGGTAAGCTGTCGGGGGGCGAGAAACAACGTGTCTGTATCGCCCGCGCCCTCGCCGCCAACCCCAGTGTGATAATTTGCGATGAAGTGACGTCGGCGCTTGATCCTTTGGTTGCCGATGAAATCCTCAAGCTGTTGGATAAATTACAAGACAAGACCAATGTGGCCTATATCTTTATCACCCATGACATTGCAACGGTACGGGCAATCGCCGATACCATCGCCGTAATGTATCTGGGGAAAGTGGTCGAAAGTGGTCAGAAGACAGAAATATTGTCGCCACCCCATCACGACTATACCCATCTGCTGCTATCATCGGTACCTGAAATGGAAATCGGCTGGCTTGAAAAAGTTCTGGAAGAACGCCGAATGGAATCCGCAGGGAACTGACCGCCAGACTGTCAGTTAAAAAATTAAGGTGTTTATGTAAAATAGGCGGACCTAATCGTCTTATTGCGTCCATTGATTTCTTTCGTTACGATTATAAAAATAGAAAAATGGGAGAATAACGATGATTGATGAAACATTGCGGGTTTATTGGCATGACGATTGTATGTTGCACGATGGGGGCGACAGTGTGCTTGAGAACGAACCGCCCGATTTTATTGTGTTGCCCGAACCGCACGTGGAAAGCGCCCAGCGGGTTCTTAATATCAAGGGTATGCTGGAAAAAGGTCCCCTGAAGGACCGGGTTGATCTGCGCAACGGTCGCCATGCCAGTGACGATGAAATTTTAAGCTTTCATACCCCAACTTTGTTAAATGAAATTAAAGCCGCGGCCACTAATCCAAATCCCGTGCGCATTGACGGCGCGGGGACCGTTATCAATGACGGTACGCTGGAAGCGGCTTACGCGGCGGCGGGCACCACGCTGGATGCCATGAACGCTGTCATGACCGAGGCCCCTGGGGGTCCGGTTTATGCGTTGGTGCGCCCACCCGGACATCACGCCCAGCCGAGCATGGCGGATGGCAACTGTCTGTTTAATAATCTGGCCATAGCCGTTGAATCTGCTCGTTCACAAGGGGCGGAGCGGGTTGCCGTGATCGATTGGGATGTGCACCATGGCAATGGAACCCAAGCGGGTTTTTATGATCGTGACGATGTACTGACAATTTCAATACACATGGACCACGGATCATGGGGCCCTAATCATCCGGAATTGGGCCTCGCCAGCGAAATTGGATTTGGTGCGGGTATCGGCTATAATCGCAACATTCCGCTTCCTTATGGTGTGGGCAATGCCTGTTACGAAGCCATTATGACTGATTTGGTGACACCCCTGATCGATGACTTTGCCCCCTCGGTCATCGTTATTGCCGCAGGCGAAGATGCCAATGCGTTCGATCCCAATGGTCGTATGGTGGTGACCGTGGATGGGTTTCGGAAAATGGGCCTGATTGCGCGGGGGCTTGCGGATAAACATTGTGATGGAAAGTTATTGTTGGTGCAGGAAGGCGGCTATTCGCCAACCTATACCGCGTACTGTGCCCACGGTATGTTGGAAGGGACCCTTGGTATGAGCAAGGGCCTGATCCCAGATCCCATCGGTTATTATCCGGACCATTCCGACCACGGCTTGGCGGTCTTGCCCCTGATCAAAGCAGAATGGGACCGGGCAATCACAGCGGCCTCATAACGATACTTACGTAAGGTTCGCTTTAATGCACGTTGTTGATATGTTTATTCTGGTTGCCATCGGTCAAGTTTTGGGATGGATGGCAACCATCTATACAGAGACCGATCATCGGCGCTTGGCGGGGCATCTTATTGTCACGACGGTTGGTGCTTTTTTGGGTGGTTATTTGTCGCTGACGTTTATCTCGCCCGTTTCAAAATTCAACATGATTTTCGCCGCATTTATTCTTGCCGGGGCTTTATTATATCTTATCCGGTATCGAAACGGCGATAAATACTTTGCTTCTTGTGTCAAAGCCATCAAGAAAGCTATCATGAACACATAAAGTCTTCTCTAAGGAAAAAATAAGCACCATGAGCAGAGCGGATAAACGACGCGCAAAAAAGTTAGCGGAGAATACCCCTGCGCAATCGCGCACGTCACCAGAGCAATCGCGTACGTTAACACTGCAACAGATGATAGATTTAGGCGTGCAACATCACAATGCGGGTAGGTTGCCAAAAGCCGAAGCTATTTACCGAAAAATTTTACAAGCCAACCCCGATCAACCAGTTGCGCTGCATTTGCTGGGCGTGATTGCCCATCAAAGCGGTAAATTTCAGGCCGCCGTTGATATGATCAGCAAAGCCATTTCCGTAGCCCCTAAATACGCCGAGGCATATTATAATCTTGGCATTGCTTACCGCGCGCTTGGCAAGTTGGAAGAGGCCGCCGGTATTTACCAAAAAGCTATTGCGATTAACCCCAATAATGCCGATGTCTTCAATAATCTAGGCAATATTTTAAAAGATTTGGGCAGATTGAGAAAAGCCGAGGCGGCTTTCCGTGATGCGCTTGTGGTGAACCCCGATTACGCAGAAGTCCATAATAATCTCGGTATTGTTTTGCAAGAACGCAAGGCCTACCTGGAGGCAATCGATAGTTACGAGAAAGCGATTGATCTGAAGCCTGATTATTTTGAGGCCTTAAATAATCAGGGAACGGCATTTAAAAGTATTGGTAAACTTGAAGATGCCACGATGGTTTATAATAAAGCCCTAGAACTAAACGCCCAATTTGTCGAAGCACATTATAACCTTGGAAATGTTTGCAAGGACCAAGGCAACATGAAAGGCGCAGCGACACATTATGCTAATGCGATCGCCCTCAAAGACGATTATACCGAAGCACACCGTCAACTATCCTACTTGCAAAAACACACCGAATACGATGCCAGCATTAAGGCAATGGAGGAAGTCTATGACCGGCCTTCGACCACGCTGGAACAACGAATGCACCTGACTTTTGGATTGGGTAAAGCGTTTGAAGATATTCAAGAATTCGAAAAAGGCTTTGAATGCCTGAGCGAAGGTAATGCCCTAAAACGGTGTCAGTATGACTATGAAATTGAAGATGATCGCGCGTATTTTATATCTGTTATGAAGGCCTTCAATGACGGGTTATTCTCAAACATGAAGGGGGTGGGGTGTGATGATAAGACACCCGTTTTTGTGCTCGGCATGCCCCGTTCGGGAACCACATTGGTAGAGCAAATTTTATCGTCCCATCCTTTGGTTCATGGGGCGGGAGAATTGGAATTTCTCGACCAACAAGTACGGACATTTTTTAATTCGGATAATAAACATTCTTATCCGCTAGACATCAAAAAAATCAAAAACTCAGAACTAAAAAAATTAGGTAAAAATTATATTGATAGGTTGAGAAAGCATAATAGCGACGCGCCATTTATCATTAATAAAATGCCTGTTAATTTTAAATATATTGGGTTTATTAAACTGATTTTACCCAACGCAAAGATTATTCATTGCCGCCGTTCGCCCGCCGATACGTGTCTATCAATCTTCAAGAACTTTTTCGGAGGCGAGCAGCCTTTCGCCTATGACCTTTATGAGCTTGGTCATTATTATGCCCTCTATCAATCCATGATGGATCATTGGCATATGGTCTTACCGGGTTTTATTCATGATGTCAGATACGAAGACATGGTCGACAATCAAGCGCAACAAACCAAAGCGCTGCTTGATTTTTGTGGACTAGATTGGGATGAAGCGTGTCTCAGTTTCCACAAATCAGGTCGCCCCGTTCGCACCGCCAGTGCGGCCCAAGTCCGTAAACCTATGTACAAAGATTCTATTGATTTGTGGAAGCGTTACCAGAGACAATTATCACCGTTGTTAGAAGCCTTAGAAGGACAAAAATGAAAGTTGTTATTACGGGTGGCCTTGGGTTCATTGGCCTTAATATCTGTCGCCGTTTATTAAAGAGGGGTCAGTTAATAGGACCGTCGGGCCAATTGGAAGATGTTGATAAGATTGTCTTGTTTGATGCGTTTGTACCAACGCATCGCCCCGAAGGGTTAGATCAACGTGTAGAGATCAAACAAGGGGATATAGCCGATCGTGACACGGTGTTCTCCTTAATCGACCGGGATGATACGTCGGTCTTTCATTTGGCATCGGTGGTTAGCAGCGGCGGTGAAAAAGATTTCGACCTGGCCATGGCGGTTAATTTAAGCGGCGGATTGAATGTGTTTGAAGCGGCCCGCGCGCGCAGCGGTATGCCCCGGGTGGTATTTGCCAGCTCAGTGGCTATTTTCGGCGGCAGCGATATGCCCGATACTGTTAGCGATACCACCAAGGCCGTGCCGCAAACCACTTATGGCATGACCAAAGTTATTGGCGAATTAATGGTCAATGATTACACCCGCAAAGGGTTCTTAAATGGTCGAACAGCGCGTTTGCCGACGGTGATCATCCGGCCCGGCAAACCCAACGCCGCCGCGTCCAGTTTCTGTAGCGGCTTGTTTCGAGAGCCATTGCAAGGGCACTCTTGTAACATTCCTGTCGCGCGCTCTACCCGTATGCCATTAATCGGTTATCGACATTGTGTGGATGGCATCATCGCCTTGCATGACGTGCCGGGGGATAGCCTGGGCGACGATCGCGCGGTTAATTTACCCAGTATCGATTGCACGGTATCTGAAATGATTGATGCCGTGGAACGTGTTGCAGGGGCGCGCGGTATAACTTTGGGACCGATCATCGATAAACCCGATCCCTCTATCAGGGAAATTGTTTCCAACTGGGCAACGCGGATGAATTCTGACAAGGCCCGAGCGCTTGGTTTACCCGCCGATGAAAGCCTAGATACGATTGTCGAAAATTTCATTGAAGATTTTCTATAAGTTCTAAAATTTCAATAGTCATAACAGACTGTAATTTTATTCTTGACCAATTGGTCAGGATTGTTCATTGTTATGAAGCTGGGAGGCAAATACAGATCTAGTGTTGAATAACTTTGCAAAGAAGATCAACATTTAAGCCATCAGGGAAACACCGCTAAACCAACCCCAATAGTCCAATGGTTCCTCTGGTCTGTCTTCCAAAGTAGATTATACGCCATAAATTATAATGGAGGATTATTAAAATGAGCGAACGTATGGTGGGGTCCCCCAATGGCATGCCCATAACGACGACCCAGGTTGAGGCAAACTTCACAGATTTGCACCCTCCGTTAAGTGCGGTCAAAGCAATCGCGGAAAGTGCGCGGTGTTTATTTTGTTATGACGCACCGTGTGTGGTGGCCTGTCCGACCTCAATTGATATTCCTAAATTCATTCATCAAATTCGTACCCAAAATATTACCGGATCGGCAAAGACGATTTTGTCGTCAAATATTATGGGCGGGACGTGTGCGCGGGTTTGCCCGACAGAGGTTCTATGTGAAGGTGCGTGCGTTCGCGTGGCCGCGGGTGAAGACGCGGTGCAAATCGGTCAATTACAGCGCCATGCCGTGGATGGGTTTATGGCCTCAAACATAGATCACCCGTTTGAGCGCGCGACAAGCACCTCAAAGCGTATCGCGGTCATTGGCGCGGGCCCTGCTGGGTTAGCTTGCGCGCATCGCGCAGCAATGCTCGGTCATCATGTGACGGTGTTTGAAGTCAAGGCTAAGTCCGGTGGCTTAAACGAATACGGTCTAGCGGCTTATAAAATGGTCGATGATTTCGCCCAAAAGGAAGTTAATTTTATTTCCCAAATTGGTGGCATCGTTATTGAACATGGTAAAGCGCTGGCAAATGAGGGGGCTGATTTAAATCTTACTGAATTGAAATCTAATTTTGATGCGGTATTCATCGGTACGGGCCTGGGCGATGTGAATTCTCTGGGCTGTGACGGTGAAGACAAAGACGGGGTTAGCGACGCCATTCGCTTTATTGAGGACTTACGCCAGTCACCGAACAAAACCGATGTGGCCATCGGTGATAATGTTATTGTCATCGGTGGGGGCAACACTGCCATCGATGCGGCGGTCCAAGCCAAAAGATTAGGCGCCAAAGAAGTGGCGTTGGTGTACCGTCGGGGAGCCGACCAAATGACCGCTACCGAGTGGGAGCAAAATCTCGCTTTGATCAATGGTGTAACGGTCCATCATTGGGCTAAACCCGTTGAAGTCCAAGGAGACGGCAAGGTAGATGGCATGATGTTCGAACAAACCGTGTTAAAAAATGATAAGCTTGAAGGCACCGGAGAATTTTTTGAACTGGCTGCGGATCAGGTTTTAAAAGCCATTGGTCAGGTTCTTGATGATGGGCCGCTCGGGGGGCTGGAATTAGACGGTAAAAAAATTAAGGTTGGTGAGGATTACCAGACTTCTATTTCTGGTGTTTTTGCCGGCGGCGATTGCATCCATTCGGGTGAGGACTTAACAGTTCAAGCCGTTGATGATGGCGCGCAAGCCGCCCATGCCATCCACGATTATTTAATGAAATATTGAGTTTAGGGAGTGTTATAAAATGGCCGATTTACGTTGTAAAATTGCAGGAATTGATAGCATCAACCCGTTTTGGTTGGCCTCTGCACCACCGACCGATAAAAAATATAATGTGGTCCGTGCGTTTGAAGCGGGTTGGGGCGGCGTGGTTTGGAAGACCCTGGGCATCGATCCACCGGTGATTAATATGTCCAGCCGTTACGGCGCGCACTTTGATGCAGGCGGCGGTATTTTGGGTATTAATAATATCGAGCTGATTACCGACCGTCCGCTTGAAGTCAATTTACAAGAAATCCGCGAAATACGTGAAGAATGGCCCGACCGGATTATCATCGGTTCGATGATGGCCCCGGTAGAGGAAGACGCGTGGAAAACCTTGGCCGTCAAAATTGCCGCTTCTGGTGTGCACGGGATCGAACTTAATTTGGGTTGCCCTCACGGCATGTGTGAACGCGGCATGGGATCGGCCATTGGACAGGTTCCCGAAATGGTGGAAAATGCCACCCGCTGGGTTCGCGAAGTCGTGGACATTCCGGTGTTTACAAAACTGACCCCCAACATTACCGATATTTTGGAACCGGCAGAGGCCGCCCTGTTGGGCGGTGCGGACGCGGTGTCGCTGATTAATACGGTCAATTCCATCACCAGTGTTGATTTGGACATCATGGCCCCGACGCCAACGGTGGACGGCAAGGGGTCGCACGGCGGGTATTGCGGGTCGGCAGTAAAGCCCATTGCGCTTAACATGATCGCCGAAATCGCTCGTAATCCAGAGACCCGTAATTTGGAAATGTCAGCGATTGGTGGCATAAACACATGGCGGGACGCCGCAGAATTTATTGCTTTGGGTGCCAGTGGCGTTCAGGTTTGTACCGCTGCCATGCTCTATGGTTTCCGTATTGTGGAAGATATGATCGAAGGCCTGTCCACGTTCATGGACGAAAAAGGCTATAAAACCATCGATGACTTCCGGGGGTCTGCCATCCCCAATACGCTAGATTGGAACGAGCTGAATATCAATTTCGATATCAAAGCCGCGATTAATCAAGATGAATGCATTGAATGTGGTCGTTGCCATATTGCCTGTGAAGATACATCCCATCAAGCCATCACCAAGACCGCAAAAGAGGGCGGTGGTAATGCGTACGCGGTGATTGATGATGAATGTGTTGGGTGTAATTTGTGTTTGCATGTATGCCCGGTACCGGATTGCATTTCTATGAACGAAGTGGATAATGGGCTACCCCATTTAACGTGGCCCGATCATCCGGCCAACCCCCTAAAAGCTGCTGAATAAGGTTGAAAATTATGACTCAAATCGCAACACATAAAAATATGACCATCAATGGTGACCGTCTTTGGGAAAGCCTGATGGAGATGGCAAAAATTGGTGCAACGGAAAAAGGCGGCGTATGCCGATTGGCGTTGACCGACCTTGATAAAGAAAGCCGCGATCTTTTTATTACGTGGTGCAAGGACGCGGGTTGTTCCATTCGTATTGATAAAATGGGCAACATCTTTGCCCGGCGACCCGGTCGCAACGAGAGTTTGCCCCCGATTATGACAGGCAGTCATCTGGACAGCCAGCCGACAGGTGGACGCTTTGATGGCGTTTACGGTGTGCTGGCCGGGCTAGAGGTAATCCGTTCGCTCAATGATACAGATTACGAGACCGAAGCCCCTGTGGAAGTTGCGGTATGGACCAACGAAGAAGGCTCGCGGTTTGCCCCGGCAATGATTTCATCGGGCGTGTTTGCAAACGTCTTTGATCTGGATTACGGCCTCAGCCGCGCCGACTCCGATGGTAAGACCATGGGTGAAGAGCTTGAACGCATTGGTTACAATGGGCCGGACGAGCCCCACATTGGCGGCCACCCTGTTGGCGCTTATTTTGAAGCGCACATCGAACAAGGCCCGATTTTGGAAGATGAAGAAAAAACCATTGGTGTGGTTACCGACGCACAAGGGCAACGCTGGTACGAAATTAACTTAACCGGGGTGGAAGCCCACGCTGGCCCCACGCCCATGAACTTGCGCAAAGATGCCTTGTTGGGGGCCGCCCGTATTGTGGACGCGGTCAACAAAATCGGTTTGGATAATCAACCTTACGCCTGTGCCACGGTGGGTATGTTGGAAAGCTATCCTAATTCCCGAAATGTTATTCCGGGCAAAGTTTTCATGACCGTTGATATGCGCCACCCCAGTGACGAGATTCTGGCCAAGATGGACGCAGAGCTTAAAGCCGCCTGCGACAAGATCACAGCCGATATCGGTCTGGAAATGGATTTCGATCCGTTCTGGTATTACGCTCCCATCAAGTTTGAAGACAGTTGTGTCGCGGCCGTTCGTGCGGGCGTTGAACAAGGCGGTTATTCATCCCGTGATATGGTATCCGGCGCCGGACACGACGCCTGTTATCTATCCAAGGTTACCAAGGCGGGCATGATCTTTATCCCCTGCGTGGATGGGATCAGCCATAACGAAGTGGAAGACGCCAAGCCAGAATGGGTTTCCGCTGGCGGGCAAGTTCTGCTGCAAGCCATGCTCACCAAAGCAGACGAAGGTGTGCAGGCTGGTTAATTTTAAAAATTATTGAGATAAATTCTTTGCCGACCTCGATTGTAATATTGAGGTCGGCGTTTATTTTGATTACTTTTTCGCGCCCACACCTTTAAGGATAATCTTCACAACCATTTCCTTGGCCATGGCGAACTGCTCGTTATCTAAGTCGGCGTTATCATTTAGAATGTTGATTTGGGTGCCAAAATCGGCGTAGTGCTGCGTGGTTGCCCAAATCATGTACATCAGAGTGCGCGGATCGATGGGATCAATTTTTCCATCGATGATCCATTCCTCAATAACCTTGGTGCGACCGGCAAGCCAGTTTTTGACATTGATGGTGATATAATCTTCGGTAAATTGAGCGCCGCGAATGATTTCGTTGGCCCAGATGCGTGATCCAAGAGGGCGGTCGCGGGATAGATCCATTTTGGCTCTGATATAACCCCCAAGGGCTTCCACCGGATCACGGGCATTATCAAATAGATCAGCCGATTGTAGCCACGTATCACAAATGTCTTCGATGACCTTTCGATAAAGTTCATCTTTGGTGGAAAAATAGTAATGCACATTGGCTTTGGGCATGTTTGCCTGCTTGGCGATCATGCCCGTGGTTGCCCCTTTGAAGCCTTGTTCGGAGAAAACACGCTCGGCGGCTTTTAAAATAAGTTGTTCGTTTTCAAGACGTATTGTCGCCTTGTGTTTTAAAGGATCAGGTTTATTTTTTTTTGGCATATCAAATCCCAAGGGGGTTTATTATTTTGCATGATATTATCTTGACCGTTTGGTCAGGATACCATACTCTATTTCATAATACATCCAGAAAACTATCATTTTAAAGAATAGTTGCGGATAGAGGTTTTAAAAAATCGGGGCTCATCGGGGTTCACTGATAAATTCATAAAGCAGCGATAAGCTTGTATGGCATCATCAGCCCGATGTATAGGGAGCTATTTAATTTCATGACGACAAGCGTGGCTAAACCGGCAGAAACTGCAGAATCTATTGTTTCGATCAACGATCTGGCTTTGACCTTTCAGACCTCTGATGGGCCTGTATTTGCTCTGTCGGATGTGAATTTGGAAATTAACAAAGGCGAATTTGTCTCATTCATTGGCCCATCGGGCTGTGGCAAGACCACATTGTTGCGGGTCATTGCCGACTTAGAGCACCAAACCGCGGGCACCATTACCGTAAACGGGGTCAGCCCTGAACAAGCCCGAATGGAACGGGCTTATGGTTATGTGTTTCAGGCCCCGGCGTTGCTGGCATGGCGGACAATTGAGCGCAATATTTCTCTGCCACTTGAAATCATGGGCGAAAGCCAACAAGAACAAAAGGAACGTACGGCTCGGGTGCTTGATCTTGTCAACCTGAGCGGGTTTGAGAAGAAATTTCCATGGCAGCTATCGGGTGGCATGCAGCAACGTGCTTCGATTGCTCGGGCGTTGAGCTTCGACGCAGAGTTGATGTTGATGGATGAACCGTTTGGGGCGCTGGATGAAATTGTCCGTGATCACTTGAACGAACAACTTCTCCGTCTCTGGGATAAAACCAATAAGACGGTTGCTTTTGTCACGCATTCCATCCCCGAAGCGGTGTTTTTGTCGACAAAAATCGTTGTGATGTCCCCAAGGCCGGGACGCATTATTGACGTGATCGATTGTGATTTTCCGCGTGATAGAGATTTAGATATTCGCGAAACCCCTGAATTTTTAGAAGTTGCCCACCGCGTTCGCGAAGGTTTAAGAGCGGGGCACAGTTATGACGACTGACGTGCGGAGCACGGTTATGAAGACTGAGGTGCGCACGCTGCCGCAATCAACAATGATACAGCGTATGATGGCGGGGCAATCAGGCCCCATCATCGTCGTCTCGCTGTTGATTATTGCGGTTTGGTACGTGGGCACTATTTATATGAACGCGCCCTGGCAAATGGATAAATACAATCGCGCGTCGAATACGACGTGGACCATGACCGATTTGGCTCGCGATACCATGGCCCAAGAGCGCCCGTTATTACCCGCCCCCCATCAAATTTTGGTTGAGATGAACAAAACCATTTTGCAAAAGAGCGTCACCTCTAAGCGCTCGCTTGTTTATCATTCATGGGTAACTCTGTCGTCTACGCTGCTTGGATTTGCTATTGGCGGGTTGTTGGGTATTTTGTTGGCGGTGGGCATTGTTCATGTTCAGACGCTCGAGAAAAGCTTGATGCCGTGGGTGATATCGTCGCAAACCATACCGATTCTGGCTATTGCGCCCATGATTGTGGTTGTGTTGGGGGCCATTGGTCTAAAGGGGTTGGTCCCCAAAGCCATGATCTCGATGTATTTGTGTTTCTTCCCCATTGCCATTGGGATGGTCAAAGGTCTTCGCTCGCCCGATTTGTTACAGATGGATTTAATGCGAACTTACAATGCGTCCAAATGGCAAACTTTTTGGATGTTACGGTGGCCCTCGGCAATGCCGTTTTTGTTTACCAGTTTAAAGGTTTCCGTGGCGATCGCACTGGTTGGTGCCATTGTTGGTGAATTACCAACGGGCGCGCAAGCGGGCTTGGGTGCTCGATTATTGGCCGGGTCGTATTACGGCCAAACCATCCAAATTTGGTCGGCACTGGTGACAGCGGCCATTCTTGCCGGATCATTGGTGGCTTTAATTGGCCTGATTGAACGGTTGGTTCTCAAGCGGATGGGAGGGCGAGACTGATGCAGGGTTTTAAGTTTGATAAGTTTTGCCTGACATCATGGTTTCTTGTGATTGTCGCCCTGTTTTTACCTTTAAGCACGCCAGATGCAGGAACCTATTGGTTGTTTTCAATGACAGCCCTAAGCCCGTTGGTCTTGGTTTTTATTGTTGCAGGTTATTATACCGTACGCGGGGTATCAAAAATCGAAGATGGTATTGTTTTGGTTGGCAGCGCCATTGCCGGCTGCTTTGGTCTTATATTTTTATTGAATACCAGTGGTGAATTACCCGGCGAGACCAGCACCGGATTTTGGGTCTATATCATTGCCCTTTGGGCCATGGTCTGGGGGGGCATTGCCCAAATCGCGGCTTATCGAACATTGAATAAATATGTGCAAAGTACGATCAACATTGCCGTGCCCGTTTTATTCGGTTTGTGGCTGATTTTCCTATGGCAAATGATCGTGATTGGACTGGGCGTGCCGCAGGTTCTGTTGCCCTCGCCGAGCGCCATTGCCATTCGACTGGTGGGGTCGCTGGATATTCTTTGGGCTGATTTTGTGCAAACTTTTGTCAAAGCCGTTATTACCGGTTTCATCCTGGGCAGCGGCAGTGCTTTTTTAACCGCAATTTTAGTGGATCGCGTGCCGTTTTTAAAACGCGGGCTTTTACCGCTGGGCAATTTGATCAGCGCGTTGCCGATTATTGGTGTCGCGCCGATTATGGTCATGTGGTTTGGCTTTGATTGGCAATCAAAAGTTGCCGTTGTGGTGATTATGACATTCTTCCCCATGTTGGTGAACACGGTGACCGGACTTGCCGCCACCAACCAGTTGGAAAAAGATTTAATGTCAACCTACGCATCGAATTATTGGCAAACCTTAATCAAGCTACGGTTGCCCGTGGCAATGCCGTTTATTTTTAATGCGTTGAAAATCAACTCTACGCTGGCCATGATCGGCGCCATCGTTGCGGAGTTTTTCGGCACACCAATTGTTGGTATGGGGTTTCGTATTTCTACGGAAGTAGGACGAATGAACGTTGATATGGTCTGGGCGGAAATATTTGTCGCCGCCCTTGCTGGGTCCTCGTTTTATGGGTTAATGGCGCTGTTGGAGCGTTATGTTACCTTTTGGCACCCGTCGTATCGTCAGCGACACTAATAACGAGAATGATAACGAGATTGAAAACGTTGATGATGACGGTATTATAGAATTACTAATTATAACGAACACTAAAAACCAAAAAGGGAGAGTCTAATGAAGAAACTAATTATTGCTGCCTCTGTTGTGGCGTTCAGTTTGACCGCGTCGCTGGCACAGGCCGCAGACAGTGTTGTTCTGCAACTGAAATGGGTTACACAAGCCCAATTCGGTGGATACTACGTCGCTCAAGATCAAGGCTTTTATAAGGACGCAGGGCTCGATGTTACCATCAACCCCGGTGGTCCTGATGTGGCCCCACCGCAAGTGATTGCAGGCGGCGGCGCGGATGTGGTTGTTGATTGGATGCCATCTGCTTTGGCATCTCGCGAAAAAGGTGTGGCACTTGTAAACATCGCCCAACCATTTGCTCGTTCCGGCATGATGCTGACCTGTCGTAAAGAAACCGGCATTAAAACAGCTGCTGATTTCCCCGGTCGTACTTTGGGTGTGTGGTTCTATGGTAACGAATATCCGTTCCTTAGCTGGATGTCCCAACTGGGCATCGCAACGGATGGCAGCGACGGTGGCGTAACAGTTCTGAAACAGGGCTTTAACGTTGATCCGCTGTTACAGAAACAAGCCGATTGTGTATCCACAATGACCTATAACGAATACTGGCAGGTTATCGACGCTGGTCTCAGCGCCGATGAGCTTGTTGTCTTTAAATATCAAGACCAAGGTGTCGCAACACTTGAAGATGGTCTCTATGTTTTGGAAGACAATTTAAAAGACGCAGCCTTTGTCGATAAGATGGCTCGTTTTGTTAAAGCCAGCATGAAGGGTTGGGATTGGGCACGTGCTAATCCGAAAAAAGCCGCTCTGATCGTTTTGGAAAATGATTCCACAGGTGCGCAAACAGAAAAACATCAAGTTCGCATGATGAGCGAGATTAACAAACTGACCGCTGGTTCCAATGGTAAATTAAACGTGGCTGATTATGACAGTACCGTAGCATCATTGCTATCAGGTGGTTCTGATCCGGTTATCACCGCTAAACCATCGGGTGCTTGGACACACGTTGTCATTGACAAAGCGATGGGAATGTAATTGAGCGTATCATTGCTCAATTAAAAGATACTCTCCATGGGCGCGTCGGGGCCTTAAAACCCCTGCGTGTCCATGGATACTTTCTATACGTAAGACGACTATAATTTAGATGACTATAATTTAGACGACTATAAATACAGACCAAAGTGATGAATTTATTTAAGGGAGATTGACCATGTCCATTTTAATCAAGGGTGGCACCATTGTCACCGCCGACATAACAAAGCGGGCCGACGTTTTATGCGACGACGGGGTGATTAAGGCTATTGGTGAAAATCTAGAAGCGCCCCTGGGCGCCGAAGTAATCGACGCCGGTGGACAATATGTCATGCCCGGCGGGATCGATCCCCACACCCATATGCAACTGCCCTTTATGGGAACGGTCGCATCGGAAGATTTCGAAACGGGTACGGCGGCGGCCATGGCCGGTGGTACCACCATGATCATCGATTTTGTTATTCCAAGCCCGCAACAACGTGTCATGGAGGCCTATAATACGTGGCGGGAGTGGGCGGAGAAATCCACGTGTGATTATTCGTTCCATGTGGCGATTACGTGGTGGGACGAAACCGTGAATGAAGACATGGGGACGCTGGTAAAAGATCACGGCGTGAACAGCTTCAAACATTTCATGGCTTATAAGGGTGCCATCATGGCAACCGATGAAATTCTTTATAACAGCTTTACCCGGTCTCTCGAATTGGGCGCTATGCCCACATGCCACGCGGAAAATGGCGAGCTGGTTTTCCAGCTACAGAAAAAGTTAATGGAAAGCGGCATGACCGGTCCGGAAGCCCATCCGCTATCACGCCCCCCCGCCGCCGAAGGCGAGGCTGCCAACCGCGCCATTCGCATGGCCGAGGTTATCGGCGTGCCGGTCTATTTGGTGCATGTATCCACATCAGACGCGTTGGATGAAATTACCCGTGCCCGCAGTGCGGGTCACCGGGTTTATGGCGAAGCTCTGGCGGGGCATTTATTGCTCGATGATAGTGTTTATCTGAACCCGGATTTCGATACCGCCGCGGCCCATGTCATGTCACCGCCCTTCCGTCCGAAAGGGCATCAAGAGGCGCTCTGGAAAGGCTTGCAATCAGGCAACTTGCAAACAACGGCAACGGATCATTGTTGTTTCTGCGCGGATCAAAAAGCCGCTGGGCGCGACGACTTTACCCTAATCCCCAACGGTACCGCCGGGGTCGAAGATCGCATGGCCGTGCTGTGGACCCACGGGGTTAGCACAGGCAAACTAACCCCCAACGAATTTGTTGCGGTGACCTCTACCAATTCGGCGAAGATTTTTAATATCCATCCCCGTAAAGGAGATGTGGTCGTGGGCGCGGACGCGGATTTAGTGGTTTGGGACCCCGCTGGTACCAGAACGATCTCGGCCAAAACCCATCATCAGAATATTGATTTTAATATTTTTGAAGGCATGGAAGTAACAGGCATTCCATCCCATACCATTTCTCAGGGTAACATCACCTATAAAGAGGGTGAGCTACGGGCTGTGAAAGGGGCAGGGCGCTATATCAACCGACCCGCGTTCCAACCAATGTTCGGTGCTTTGGATAAAATTGCCAAAGCCAACGTGCCTAAACCCGTAAAACGTTAATCGTTTTCTGCGCGTCCCTATAGCTTCATGTCGGGCGTTGTCACCCTGTGTGGCGGGTGACCGGTGATGATGGTCGAGTTTCGCAGGGCCCCCGTCAAATCGTTACGAAAACGATACTTAAAAATTCAAAGATACCGCTATAAAATAGAGTGTTCCGAATAGGTAATGATACGGGACAGAAATTGTTTTGGGTAGGGCGGGTGTGATTGGGGCCATAAACGCAGACAAAAACCATCGATCCGAATATCACGGTAGCGATACGGGGGTGTTAGTGTGGTTCATTATAAATTGTTTCGGTTTGTTCTGTTGTGGGGGGTTGATATAGACGTATCAGGGCTGGCGCAGAATGCATTGTGACTGACGGGAAGACTTTAGAGAATAATGCGCCTTCGTTGATGCTGTCTTATTTTTATTGCGAGGACGGAATTTAGAGTTTTTTTGAATTATTTTGGTGGGCACTAACGGATAAACCAGACTTGAATAATCATGGTTAATAAAATCTAAAATTACGGCATGTCAATAATCTAGATTAGGGGCAGTGTTAGGATGCTGAATTCAGGAGTTGTGTCGAATCTCACGCTGTATTTTTGTCTTATTTTCAATTTAGAATCCTCATTTTGCTGTAAATGAAGAGGTAAAAAGTATTACTTTTTTTGGGAGCAGGAAATTGTTACCAAAAAATTAAAATAAAGGGTCCTTTTAAGACAGGATTCTCTTACATGTATATGCAGTAGAAGTGTTTATTTTCAATGATTTAGTTTGGTTTCTATAAAATGAAAAGCTTCAGACATAACCGTTATAGGCATTAGGTTAAAAAATTGAAGGAATTATCATAAAGAGGGTCAATTAAACTGCTTTTGTAGTTGCAAGTCGGCTTGCTGTCCTCGTATCATTGCGTAATGGGTATAGTTATGGCGTCTGAAGGTTGTTTGGAGATTTAAAACCAAGATTTGTTCAACGCCAAATTTCGATAAAACGGACAAAAATAAAATATGGCAAAGCAACAAACCAAGCGATCTTACACCATTAACTGTAGTTCTCAGTTTCGCGATAAGGTGCTTGAGCTGGCAGAGCAACGAGGTGCGAATGCGGCGGATATTGCCCGGTCGATTATTCTGGTTTTCCCAAAGGATGTTATTTCTAAATATCCCGATCCGGGGGGACCCGCGCGCGATGACCGCGAGATGGTGACGCTTAAATCCGGTCCATCAGCGGGGCGACCCTGGCAACGTAAACCAAGGCTGCAAATTCGCATGATTGATGGTTTCGATAGCGTATATATCAGACGTGCATTGGCGATTGCTTTGGCCATGGATAATGGAACGGCCAGTTTAGAACTGGACGCGCCCGGTGTATTGGCTAAGACCAAGTCACAAGCGCTGCAGGAGGTGGAGGAAAAGAATGCCCGGTTGAGTATGACCGTAGCGACACTGATGTTTGAGCCGCTGATAAACGGTGTAGAGACACGCGAGGAAGCCTTGCATGTTTTGGGCTATTTCCCAGCCCAAAGACCCAAAATGGAATCGATACGCTCCCGGTTTAGATCTCTAGCAAGCATCCATCATCCGGACAGCGATCATGGTAACCATACCCGTATGAGCCAGTTAAATGATGCCATGAATATTTTGAAACGGTATTGAGGCCTTCGGCCTGGTGATTGCGGCCCGTTAAACTAACGCATAAATACTGAGCACAAAACCACCGACGATCAGCACCAAGGGTTGTTTGAAGGGGATAATTTTTGCCGTGGTGCGATTGAGGGTCTTAACCAATCGCAGCGTGGGTTTCTTCAAACCAAAGATATTGAGAATATTACCCATAGGGCCCGTGCTAGCAGATATGGTTTTATTGGCATCTTTTGATGGGTCATTTGGATTGTCAAAGCTCATTGGATACATGCCATCTGCCACAGTTCTGATATTGTTTTCCTCAGTGCGGGAGATGGTAGTCAGTAGGGGTAAATAAATTGTAAAATTGCTTATTAAACTTTACGTAACGCACAAAAAAACACCCGGCATTTCTGCCGGGTGTTTAAATTCTTGGACGATGAATTAGCGATTATTCACGATTACCAAACAGATGCAACATCATGATGAACAGGTTGATGAAATCTAGGTAAAGGTTCAAAGCGCCCATAATGGCTTTCTTTTCTTGAACCTCGCCACCATCGGCTGCGTTGTAGATGGATTTGATTTTCTGTGTGTCATAGGCGGTCAGTCCGACAAAGACCAAGACACCCACAACAGAAATAACAAAATGCATGGCGTCGCTTTGCATGAACATATTGACCACGGAGGCAATGATAACGCCGATCAGGCCCATCATAAGGAAGGAGCCGAAACCGGTAAGATCACGTTTGGTGGTGTAACCATAAAGGCTCATACCGGCAAAGGTACCGGCGGTGATGAAGAATACGCGGGTCACGCTAGCGCCTGTATAGACAAGGAAGATATAGCTTAGCGACAAACCCATAAGGCCGGCAAAGGCCCAGAAAACGGTCTGTGCGGTAGAAGCCTTCATTTTATGAATGCGCGCGCTGAAAAACAGCACAAACCCGAGGGGGGCGAGCATGACAACAAAACTGAGCGGACTGCCAAAGATGGCTTGCATGAGGGCGTCGTTGGTGCTGGCAGAAAAAGCCACTAGACCTGTTACAGCCAGTCCCATGGTCATATAGTTATAAACACGAAGCATATAACTACGCAGGCCTTGATCGATATCAGCCGCATTGGCTTGCGCCCGATTCATGCTGGCTGTTTTCAATTCATAGGGATTATTAGAACTCATGGTGTGTCGTCTCCTTGGTCGCTTTTGTGTAAGGCAGCATTTCTGCCAGAAAATTATCAGTGTTAATACGGATCATTAATGTCATTAATATGGCATGACGGCCATAATAATCAACTATTTAGCGTAAAATATATTAAAATCGTCATAACTTATTTTTAGGCATTGCACATTGCTTAAGGGTCGTAGAAAATTATCGGATGAAAGATACGTTTTATAGTGCCTATGGCACCGGTAGTAGTTGGGCTTTAGCAGCGAAAGAATGCTTAGAGGCTCTGGTAGACGATAAAGGTGAGATTCCGTCGATTGATAGCGGGTCTGAGTGGCTAGGCTTTATCTATGTTACAGATGCTTTTTGTGAAGAAACAACGTCAATATTGACGTTTTTACGTCAAAAAACGGGTATTCAGCACTGGATTGGCACTATCGGCACGGGCATTATTGTCGATGGTTGGGAATATCATGATACACCCGCCATCGGTGCGATGATCGGGCAATTTCCCACAGATTCGTTCCATATTTTGACGAATTTTCACGACTTAGAAGGCTCCTTGCCGGAAGATACCCAAAAATGGGTCCGAAAAGCCAATCCCGGATTTGGCATTACCCATGGCGATCCATCCAATCCCGATATTGTTACGCTTATGGAACAAATGGCGCAATCCATGGGGGGAATTTTGGGGGGCAGCTTTTTGGTTGGTGGATTAACGGCATCCGCGGGCAGTAATTTTCAAATTGCCGATGAAGTAAGCCAATTTGGTATATCCGGTGTCGCCTTTGCACCCGATAACACGGTTTTGACGGTTATGAGCCAAGGTTGTGTTCCGCTTAATGAGGCACATTTGGTTACCGAAGCCGTTGATAATGTCATCATGTCGCTGGATGGAGATTCGGCGTTGGATGTGCTGAAAGAAGATGTGGGGGAATTATTGGCACGGGATTTATCCCGCCTTTCCGGTTTGGTCCACGCCGCCATCCCGGTGACGGGATCCGATACGGGGGATTTCATGGTGCGCGGTTTAACCGCCATTGATCCCGACCGGGGCTGGATTGCCATTGGCGAAACCATTGTACCGGGGGATCAAGTCACCTTTGTGCGCCGTGATCCGGCCAGTGCAAGGGCCGATATGGACCGGATGTTAATCGATATAAAATCCCGCATGCCCGGTAAACCCAAGGGCGGTCTTTATTATTCCTGTGTAGGCCGGGGCCCCTTTATGTTTGGCACCGCTGGTGAAGAAGCCCGGATGATCCAATCGGCCTTGGGCGACGTCCCGATCGTTGGGTTCTTTGGTAATGGCGAGATTTCAAATACCAGACTATATGGGTACACAGGTGTTTTGGTGCTGTTTTTTTAAGATCGTTTTCTAAAACATACTGACAATAAAATTACCGCAAATTTCTGCAAACTTTCGCAAACTATCAAACTATCAAACTTTCAAACTATCAATGAGGAGCAATCTACGTGCATTATAAAAAATTGGGTCGGACAGGCATCGACGTAAGCCGGGTCTGTCTGGGAACAATGACCTTTGGTAAACAAAATACCGAACAAGAGGGCTTTGCCCAAATGGATATGGCACTGGATCGCGGCGTTAATTTCTTTGATACCGCAGAGATGTATTCGTTCCCTGCTAGCCCTGAGACGCAAGGGAATTCCGAACGCATCATTGGCAATTGGATGGCGGAGCGAAAAAATCGCGACAAGGTGGTTATCGCCACCAAAATCACCGGATCGGGCGAACGGTTTAACCATATTCGCGGCGGTGATTTATCGTATGGTCCCAAACAAATAGCAGAAGCCGTGGATAATAGCTTGAAGCGGTTAAAGACGGATTATATTGATCTTTACCAATATCATTGGCCGGATCGCTCCACGAATTTCTTTGGTAAGTTGGGTTATACCCACGACGAAGGCGAGAACGGCACACCGTTTGATGATATGTTAGAGGGCATCACGGCGATGATCAAAGCCGGGAAAATCCGTGCTTTCGGCAGCTCCAATGAAACCCCTTGGGGAACCATGGATATGCTAAAACGCGCCGAGAGGGCGGGATTGCCCGCTAGTGCTCGCATTGCCAGCATCCAGAACCCCTATAATTTGCTGAACCGGGTTTTTGAAATCGGCCTTGCCGAAGTTGCCGTGCGGGAAGAGTGCGGTTTGCTCGCTTATTCGCCGCTCGCCATGGGCGTGCTTTCGGGCAAATATTTGGGCGGCGCGAAACCGGAAGGCGCCCGGTTAACGGTCTTTCCTGAATTTTCTCGTTATACAAAGCCACAAGCTGTAGCAGCGACAGAAAAGTATGTTGCTTTGGCGCGCGAACATGGTCTGGATCCGGCGCAAATGGCGCTTGCCTACGTGAATTCTCGTCAATTTCTGACATCGAATATTATTGGGGCCACAACCTTGGAACAGCTGGATTTAAATATTGCGGCTGACGCTATAGAATTGGATGATACTGTACTGACAGCGATTGAAGACATCCACATGGCGGCCCCTAATCCATCGCCATAGAGTGCCATAAATTGAAAGTGGGTAATTTAAATGATCCGGTTGTTTGTTGCCATTCCGCTCCCCTTTGATGTGATGGCCCAGCTTACATCCTTGCAATCGGGTTTAAGCAACGCCCGTTGGATCGACGGCGAGAATATGCATCTGACCATGCGGTTTATGGGTGATGTACTAGAACCAGACGTGGATGATATAGCAGCCGAGCTTTCAAAAATTATCGAGCCGGCGTTTGCTATTGAGCTGAGCGGTATCGGGTATTTCGAGCGTCGCGGCAGTGCGCATTCCATATGGGTGCGGGTGAAAAAATCCGACCCGCTATTGCACTTGCAAGCCAAGATCGAACGCACCTTGGTGGGGTGTGGTTTGGCACCGGAAACCCGTAAATACACGCCCCATGTGACCTTGGCACGGATGCACGACACCCCGGTTGAGCGTCTCGCCCCGTGGTTAGAGACCATTGGTGATTTTGGCGTTCCGGCGTTTATTGCCAATCATTTTGTTTTGGTGGAAACCGTCAGAGGACACGGTGCGGCTAAATATATTGACGTTGCCGAGTATGATTTATACGAGCTATTATAAGCGATTGATGAGGGCGGGTAGGTCCAGCATATTGTCCAAAATATGATGGGCGCCCCGTTGTCTGAGCGCATGGCCGTGACCGGGTTCACAATGACTGCCCCCGGTAAAGCCAACCACGTTCATGTGGGCACTAACGCCCCCTTGAACGCCGACGGAGCTGTCTTCGATGACCAGCGCGCGCGCCGGATCAAATCCCATGGTTTTGGCCGCCAGTAAAAAAAGATCGGGGGCGGGCTTGGGATGGTCGACTTGCGATGCTGAGAATATATTGTCTTCGAAATAAGCACTTAAGTTGGTCAGCTTTAAGGACTGTCTGATTTTAACAAAACGCCCCGAGGACGCCACACACACCGGAAGGTCAATTTGATCAAGCGCCTGATGAATACCCGCAATGGGATCAATTCCGTGGGATAACGCTTCCAGCATATTGGAGCGAATATCATCAACGAAGCTGTCAGGAAGTGAATGACCCGATTGCTCTAGCATGATCTTGCACGAAGCCATGGACCGGCCAACATATTTTTCGATCACCTCGCTTGGGGTTGTGGGAATACCGTGGGCGTTTAAATAATCGCTGAAACATTTATTGGCGATGATCTCTGAGTCGACCAACACGCCATCACAATCAAAAATGATTAAGTCGATCCCCGTCACCCCGGCTTTAGTTGTCATGATAAATGGGTTCCTTTTATTTGCGTTAACAGGACTTTGGAAGCCCGTTCGATTAAATTCAGACAATTCTCAAACCCGATATCGCCGCCGTAATAGGGGTCGGGCACTTCACGGGTGCCCATGTAGGGACCCATTTCTAGGAATAAATGAATCCGATTATCAAAACCATAAGGACAGGTGGATAATAAAGAATTCATGTTGTCTTCGTCCATGCCGATCACATAATCAAAGTTTTTGAAATCCGCTTCGCGGATTTGCCGGGCGTATGATTTGGATACATCAATGTCGCGCTGGGCACAGGCCGCGATGGTGCGATCATCGGGGGGCTCGCCGGTATGAAAACTGCCGGTACCGCACGAGTCCACTTGAATTTTATCGCTCAAGCCTTGTTCCTCAACGAGGCCCCGAAACACCCCTTCTGACATGGGTGAGCGACAAATATTACCTAAACAAACAAATAGAACTTTAACCAACGCATCCTCCTGAATTAATAGAGATCGCACTGTATGACGAAAAGGCTATAGAACTGGTTAACCAATTGCGATTAATTTAGGTTATAATATAAAAAACAAGGAAACCACTATGACGATACCCAGCCTTGATTCAAGTGCATCGATTTCAGAGATCGCCCAGCAATTAACAACAACGGGGGCTGTTATTATTGAAAACCTTGCGAACGCGCGTCTTTGCGATCAAGTGGCGGCCGAACTGCGCCTGCATTTCGACAAAGACGGTACTTACGCTGAAAATGATTTTAATGGCTATAATACCCTGCGCCAGTCAACAATTTTGGCCAAATCAACCACCTCGGCGGACCTTATTGGTGAACCCAAGGTGATGGCGGTGATCGATCAACTATTATCGCCTTTCTGTGAGAACTTTCAAATAAGCAGCACCACTGGTATTGAGATTTTGCCCGGAGAAGCAGCGCAAGTTCTACATCGGGACGACACGATTTACCCCCTGCGGATACAAGGGGTAGAATGGCAAGTTGGGGTGATGTGGGCGCTTACAGATTTTACCGAGGAGAACGGTGCAACCCAAGTGGTGCCGGGATCGCACCGTTGGATCGAGGGGCGGAACCCCAAACAATCAGAGATCCAACAAAGGGCGATGTCGAAAGGTTCTTGTTTGCTCTACCGGGGCTCGACTTTGCATGGTGGGGGTGAAAACCGTTCAACGTCCCCCCGCATGGGGTTGATCAGCACCTACGCGCTGGGATGGTTACGACAGGAAGTAAACCAATACCTAACCGTACCGATGGATATGGTGAAATCATACCCGGAATCCATACAACGGTTGTTGGGTTATCAAACCCACGGACTGTATCTAGGCCGGTACCCAGAAGATCCTGATCATATCTGGTCAAAAGATTTTGCAGAAAGGGATTTTGCAGAGGAAGACGCCTCAAAGCAGGGTTCGTCAAAAAAAGATAAGGAAAAATAACGCCGCGAATATGGTTTTATGTATCAATTTGGCCATTTTTGTATTAAGATTATTGTATTGATCTTATCGTTACAATCTAAGCTATTTGAGCCGCCATGCACACTATTTCACAAGATGATCTCTATCAGCGTTTGGAATTTGATAATCCTTGGTGGGCCTTCACTGACGAGACTCAGATAAGCTTCCGCGCACCCAATAGACGGGGTTTTTACACTGATTTCTTAAAACAGATACTGGCCATCCAACCGGGCAAGGTTCTCACGCTGGCGGGGCCATTACGGGCCGGAAAAACCGTATTGATGCGGCAGGTTGTGGCGAATTTAATTGAAAGCGGTGTATCCCCGCAATCGATCTTTTATTGCGCGCTGACCACGCCTAGCTATACCGCGATTGGCCTCAACGATTTGTACGACATGTTTTGCAAGCATCATGACCATGACCAAAACAATAATCAGGGTGGTAAAAGCGGCCAAATGTATGTGTTCTTCGATGAAGTACAATACGCCCGTGATTGGGAGCAGGGCTTGTTGGATTTAGCCGAGAAATATCCTCATGTGCATTTTATAGGCTCCGTTTCGGCTGGCGCACCCTCGACGTTGAGCGGTACCATTAGCCATGAGGGCCGCATGAAGATGTTTATTCTGCCGCCGCTGACTTTTCCTGAATTCTTACGCTATCGAAACACCGAGTCACAGTTGTTTGAGCGCAGGCAAGAGGACGGTGGCGATAAAGTTGTTTTGAAAACAAATGCTATATCCAATTTAAATGCCGAATTTCACCGTTATATTAATTTTGGTGGGTTTTTGGAAGGCGTGCTTGGTAAACAACAAGAAGGCGCCCCCGCCCCCACATTCATCCGCGACGGTGTTGCTGACCGGGTATTACGCAAGGACTTGGCGGGTTTACACGGCATTAACGACGCGCAAGAATTGAACCGCCTTTTTGGATTGTTGGCCTTTAATACAGGCTCAGAGGTCAGCATGGATGATCTGGCACACGGGGCCAATATCGCCAAAAATACCGTGCGCAAATATCTGGATTATCTGGAAAGTGCTTTTTTAATCCGTCGGGTGGCGCGGTTCGACCGGGATGCCAAGCGTTTTCAACGGGCGGTCGCTTTCAAAGTTTATTTAACAAGTCCCTGTTTTTACAGCGCCTTATTTGGACCCGTTGGCCCCAATGATCCGGTTTTCCCCCGGCTTGCTGAAACCGCCCTTGTTTCGCAATGGCTGGGGTCTTCTCATGTGGAAGAGCTCGCCTACTCGAGCTGGCGTGGTGGGGCGGTGGATTTAATGTCCATGAACCCGAAAACGGATAAACCCCACCGGGTGTACGAACTGGATTGGACGAACACCTATGGTACGACCGATCACAAACCCGCAGGGCTGGTCAATTACATCGAACGAAATAACGAAGACGCCCACGCCTATATCCTAACCCGCACCATCGCCCGACCAGGACGCATGCGCGGAAAAGACATCACCTTATCGCCCCTCGCCCTCTATTGCTACTGGCTAGGCCGCGGCCGTCTTTAACGCCGCCCCGCGCGGGGTTTAAATGCGCCGTCCCGATAGTTCTTAAATACGCCCGTCCCGGCACGGGACTACTTATTCTTCAAAGCTTGGCGGGTGCGTAGACGTAAGGCGTTTAGTTTGATGAAGCCTTCGGCGTCGCGCATGTCGAAGACGCTGTCTTCTTCAAAGGTGACCAATTCTTCACTGTACAGGCTGAACGGGGATTTACGGCCTGTGATGATCACGTTGCCTTTGTAGAGCTTAAGCCTGACCGTTCCGGTGACATTTTGGCTGGCCTGAT
The DNA here is from genome assembly GCA_965603075.1 of uncultured Rhodospirillales bacterium. Taxonomy (GTDB): domain Bacteria; phylum Pseudomonadota; class Alphaproteobacteria; order Rhodospirillales; family Casp-alpha2; genus JABJOR01. The sequence goes on from CBFDBO010000030.1 coordinate 33,867, forward strand.
CGATGGCGGCTTGCAGCATTTCACGTTCGGGCGAGAACCAGAAACCGTTATAGACGATTTCGGCGTACCGGGGCATTAATTCGTCTTTTTGGTGCATGGCGCCCCCATCAAGGGTGAGGCTTTCCATGGCGCGGCGGGCGTGCAGCAGAACTGTGCCGCCGGGGGTTTCGT
>CBFDBO010000031.1:0-33472 GCA_965603075.1 uncultured Rhodospirillales bacterium
AATTAATCACTAAATTAATCGCGGGCTAGCCACACAGACAATTTACCCACAGGCATTTGTGCTTTAGAGTACCCTTATCAGAATACTCCTAACAGCTCAGAACAGCTCACAACAAAGAAACAGATTTATACATGCCAAACGAAAACTCAAAAGACCGTCCTTCCCGTGCTGAGGCCGAAGAAGCCATTCGTACGCTGCTAAAATGGGCTGGTGACAACCCCGAGCGCGAAGGTTTGCAAGATACTCCGGCGCGAGTGGTGCGTTCTTATGAAGAGTTCTTTGCAGGCTACAACATCGACCCCCATGCCTTTTTGGAACGCACGTTCGAAGAGACTGATGGTTATGATGAAATTGTCCTGTTGCGGAATATCCGGTTTGAATCTCATTGCGAACATCACATGGCCCCGATCATTGGTCAGGCCCATATAGCGTATTTGCCACGCAAGCGCGTTGTCGGTATCTCTAAACTTGCGCGTCTTGTGGATGGTTATGCCAAGCGTTTACAGATTCAAGAAAAAATGACCGCGCAAATTGCCAATGCCATCGAGGAGGTCTTAAACCCCTTTGGCACGGCGGTGATAATCGAAGCCACCCACCAATGCATGACCACCCGTGGTGCTCACAAACCGGGTGTTTCCATGGTGACCAGCCGCATGCTGGGTGCGTTCCGCAATGACCCAGCAACCCGCCGTGAATTACTGGCCATGATCGGAAGCCCGTCGATGATCCAAGCCGGGAATATGTGAGGATCATTTAACTTATGAACTCAATGGATTTTCGCCCGGTATTTCTGGTTATTGGCATCCTATTGATTACGCTTGCCCTGTTTATGTTAATCCCGGCCATTGTGGATTGGTCGGTGGGTAACCCTGATTGGCAGGTCTTTCTGGCATCCTCGGGGTTAACAATGTTTGTGGGCGGCGCGTTGGCGTTTGCGTCCAATACGGGACGGGCAAAGTTAAATATCCGACAAGCCTTTGTCATCACCACAATGGCCTGGATTTTCCTCGCCATTTTTGCAGCCATCCCATTATATTTCAGCGAAATAGAGCTCAGTTATACAGACTCCTTTTTCGAAGCCATGTCCGGATTAACCACCACCGGATCGACGGTCATAACCGGTTTGGATTACGCACCGCCGGGAATTTTGCTGTGGCGGGCGTTGCTGCAATGGATCGGCGGCATCGGTATTATTGTTATGGCTATCGCCGTTTTGCCCATGCTCCGGGTTGGTGGAATGCAGCTATTCCGCATGGAATCATCCGACCAGAGTGACAAAGCCCTGCCCCGCGCGGCCTCTGTCGCGGCGGCCATCTTCATTATATATATAGTTCTGACGATCATCTGGTCGGCGGCATATTGGTTTGCGGGGATGACGGGGTTTGAATCCATTGCCCACGCCATGACAACCATTGCCACGGGCGGCTTCTCTACATCCGATCAATCCATTGGCTATTTCAACAGCCCAACAATTGATACGATTGCCACATTCGGCATGCTGATCGGGGCTTTACCATTTTTGCTCTATCTAAAAGCCATGCAAGGCGACATTAAAATATTAACCACTGATTCTCAGGTTCAATGGTTCTTGATCGCCGTAATACTGGCTGTCGGGTGTGCGGCGGGCTGGTTATGGTTGGATGACGGCCGTACGTTCAATAGCTCTATCCGCTACGCTTCCTTTAATGTGGTCTCGATTATTACGGGCACGGGTTACTCCAGCGAGGACTATACCCTGTGGGGTGCTTTTGCCACGCCGCTGTTCTTTTTTATTATGTTTATTGGCGGGTGCGCCGGATCGACAACGTGCGGTATTAAGGTCTTCCGTTTTCAAGTCCTCTACGCCGCCGCCCAGACCCAGATGCGTCACTTGCTGCAACCTCACGGCATCTTCATTCCGCAATATAATAATCGCCCGATCACGGACGAGGTGATGACATCCGTGTTGAGCTTCTTCTTTGTGTTTGGTGTATGTTACGCGCTGCTGGCCCTAAGCTTGGGTATGTTGGGGATGGATTTTCTCTCCGCTATTTCCAGCGCCGCCACTTCGATCTCAAATGTTGGACCCGCCCTTGGCCCCATCGTTGGCCCCGCTGGCAATTTCCAGCCCCTCCCCGACACCGCCAAATGGCTGCTCGCGGGCGGCATGTTACTGGGACGTTTGGAATTATTTACCGTGTTGATTCTATTCACTCGGTCGTTCTGGCGCGGATAATAAAACCCGCTTTTCCAAATTGTCGAAACAGGCCAGCCACCCTTCGCCATGCTGGGCGCGAATTTCTTCGGACGGAAAAAGAGACTGGGTAAGGATAAGCTCCGTTCTATTTGTAGACAATTCCTTGAATGTCAGGTCAACGCGTGAATTATTAATCACTGGAGAAGACCAGGTGAAGGCAATCTGACTGTATCGGGTAATTGATGTGTATTCTCCAAACAGCTGAACATCATTCGATGGCATGTGCATGATGATTGTATATTTGCCACCTACTGTAAAACTGCTGGTTACCGTACTTTCGCAAAAGTCTTCACGCCGGGCGAACAACCATTTGGCCATTATTGAAGGTTGTGACCAAGCATCGAATAAGGTTCGTTTTGGGCAATTGAAATTTCGTGTGATAACTAAATCGTCAAATTCAACGGCCATTTCTCTCTCCAAGTGCTTGGGTGTCGATGTAGGATTCCAGCTCGTTTAGGCGAAGTTCCCAAAATTTAGTTTGCATGGAAATGAATTTCGCAACTTCGCGCCAGATGTCAAAGTTCATGTGGCAATATACCTGACGGCCCCGTTTTCTTTTGTAAATTAATTCTGCCTTTTCGAGAATTTTAATATTCTTGGAAACTGCTCCCATGGTCAAATCAAAACGACCGGCCAACTCTCCTACCGATTTAGGCTCCTCAGACAACTCCGACAGGATCAAGCGTCGCTTGGAATTCGATAAGGCAAAAAATATACTATCTAGTTGGCGTTCATTTTCCATAATTGGAAACTATCATTAAAATATCTATCTTGTCTAGTCCATAAGTAATTGTTTTATAATGATTAATAAATTTTCTAATATACTATTATAATTATTCAATTTTCGTAGATAGCCACTAAAATAATAAATGTTACTTAATAAAATTTATGAAAAAGGGAAACTTAAAATGCCAAATATTACTCACACGATTTCCACTTCCGTTGAAATGAATAAAGCCTTGTCGACGATTACATCCCTAAATGGCTTAAAGAAATGGTGGACAACTGAGACAACAGGCAATCCTGCCGAAGGTGGCGTCCTCGCCTTTCGTTTCGGTGGGGGTGGACCGGACATGGCCGTTGAGAAGGTGACTAAAAGCGAGGTAATTTGGAAATGCATTAGCGGTCCTGAAGAATGGCTCGATACATCGATCGAATTTCGCTTTCAAATGGAAGAAAGCGGAAATACAGCTCTTTACTTCACCCATCGCGGATGGGCCGAAGAAACACCATTCCACTATCATTGCTCAATGAAATGGGCATCGTTTATGTTAAGTCTTAAAGAGTACCTTGATCTTGGAAAAGGGCGGCCTTTTCCGAACGACATCCAAATTGAAGGCCCAACACTAAAACAAATTGCTTGAAAAAAAATTGAGAGTCAGGTGAATGCGGAAATCGATTTACATCCATGCTTTGTAAAGACACACTATATCAATTCACGCTTCGAACGAGGATGGGGAATCTTTTTGTGCCCGATGAATAATTGATAGGCATTTAACATGACCAAGCGCCAAGATATTATCAAACATTTACAGACTGAGATAGCTGCTTTGGAATCTCGACTTGATTCGAATAATTTCTTGGTTGTTGCTCTTCGTGAACAACTGCTTAATCATGAGAAGCAGACGGTCGATGATCGTCGCAGTCAAATTTTCCGTCGCGCCGCCATTGATCTCGTACCAGATGATTCAATCCGGGAATTTTCAAACAGTGAACCCGTTCTAGTAAAAAACATGAGCGACGCTCTCATTGCTTTAGGCGGGCGCTTGGATCATAAATACGCTGAGCTCAAAGCCCTTAATGAGATCACCGACAAGGTCAACGCGGGCATGTTCTTCGATGAAGTGCTTGACCATGTTTACGAAAATTTTCACTCGCTCATACCTTACGACCGAATTGGTGTCGCCCTAATCGAGGATAGCGATTCAGGGCATCAATTGATCAGGGCTCAATGGAGCCGGGCGGAATACGAACCAATGGCCCTTAACAAAGGATATGCCGCTGCTTTGAAAGACAGCAGCTTACAAAATATTGTGGCCAATCGTGAACCCAGAATCATCAATAATCTGGAAAAATATTATGAGAAAAACCCAAGGTCACATTCGTCTCGATTAATGGTAAAAGAAGGGATCAGATCCAGCCTGACCTGTCCTCTTGTTACTCAAGATAATGTCATTGGCTTTATTTTCTTTTCCAGTATTGAAGTCGAAACATATCGGGACCAGCATATTGAACTATTCTTACAAGTCGCCGGTGAACTCGCCTTAACGTTGGAAAAAAGCAGGGCTTATGAAGACCTTTATCTTCGCAATGAGTTCATTAAAAAGGTTTTCGGTCAATATGTTACAAACGAAGTCGCCGAAGCCGTTTTAAGTAACGGCAGCCCCCTTACTTTAGGCGGTGAGCGACGTAAGGTTACGGTATTAATGTCGGACCTCAGAGGTTTTACGCCGATGTCAGAAAAACTTTCACCGGAAGAAGTTGTCGATGCGCTCAATATTTTTCTGGGAACCATGACCAAAATAATCATGAAATATGGCGGCAGTGTCGATAATTTTATTGGGGACGCCGTCATGGCGGTATTCGGCATTCCCATCAGCAAACCCGACGATGCTGAAAGGGCCGTTGCCTGCGCAATTGAGATGCAAAATGCCATGGAATTTGTAAATGCGGAAATCGAAGGGCGAGATTTACCGGATCTTTCAATGGGAATTGGTTTGAGCACAGGCGATGCGGTGGCCGGCAATATTGGTTCAGAAATGCGAATGAAGTACAGTGTTATTGGCTCAACAGTAAATCTCTCGGCTAGAATTGAGGGCATGGCAAGCGGCGGGCAAATTTTTGCTTCCGACGCCACATTTAATGAAGTCCGTGAAATTGTTCGTTATGCAGGGCATTTAAACGTCCAGCTAAAAGGATTAAGCCAGCCTGTACCAATCTATGAAATCACAGGAATTGGTGGCCATTATAATATTGATAGAGTAAACCAGCACGAATAGTGCCTAGTTTAACACCTTTCACCCCCCCCTTTAACTGTACGGTTCTATCTGAAATCAGAGAACCCTATAAATTAAAACATTTTTGTGGTATACTCCGCTTCTGAGAGTGGCTTCGTTTAAAAAACTCATGTAGAGGAGATGGACGATGGTATCGCGATCATACTTCCTGATATCCGAGCGTATGTGATACACTATCTAACGTTCCTTTTGATCGAACCCTGTGGTCACGTTTTATTGCCGCTATGATGGTGTGAGTTATTCTGACTTAGATATGTCGTATCTATCCAGGGTAGCGTTCTTGATAATGAACCAATGTTCATAATACCAGCACACCTTGCACTGACACTTATTGATCGCTCCTCACCGCCACTTATCGAAACAACAAATAGTCGACTTCCATATTGGCGAAGAAAACTATCCTGTTTGAATATTGGTTATGTATCATTAGTGAAATTTTTATGGATAGATTTCGACGCTATCGGTGTTCGTCCAAACGCATCAATGAAAAATGGAAGGAGGTTTTGATTAATGAGATAGGACTGGAGATTGAGATGACCATGTATAAATTATTTCACTCAGTTCCGTCGGCTGCTACCCTCGCAGCACTGCTTCTTGCTGGAATGTGGCCGTCGGATGCTAACGCCGATTACCCCAGTTTTAAGGAACTGGTTTATCCAATTTTTGAGACATACTGTCTGGACTGTCACCAGCCAGATGGTACGGGTTTATGGAAAGTGGGTTCGATATGAGCACCTACGAAAGCCTTATGGAGGGGACTAAATTCGGTCCGATGATTAACCCTGGCAATGCCTTTGCCAGCAACCTGATGGTGTTACTTGAAGGGCGCGCAGATAAAACAATCAAGATGCCCCACGGCAGTAACGTTCCTGAACTTACCAAGGTGGAGCGAATGCATTTCCGCACTTGGATCAATGACGGTGCCAAGGACACTCCTGTTTACAGCAATAAAGTGTTCCCGATCCTAGAAACATATTGCCTTGAATGTCACCAGCCTGATGGTGCGGGCTTCGAAGATAGTGGGTTCGACATGCGAACCTACGATAGCCTTATGAAGGGAACCAGTTTCGGCCCAATGATTATTCCTGGAGACGCCTTTTCCAGCAACTTGATGGTATTGATTGAAGGCCGCGCTAATAAAGAAATTGGTATGCCACACCAGAAAACACGCGATCTTTCAAAGCGAGAGAAGCATATAATCCGGGCATGGATTAATCATGGAGCCCTGAATAACTGAGAGCCTATATTATACACAGTACACCACGGCCAATCGTAACGGGCGCCGTTAAACTCTACATCACCCATTTGCTCAAATGGGTGCGGATGCTTTCTTCCATACGGGCGTTGAATTCGATCATTAATTCTTCGACCAATTTGAACATCGCTCGTTCACGTTCATTGAGGGTTGAATTTTCTGCGAGGGTGGTGGATTTAGAGACACGTGCTTTGGCACGGCCTTTGGACAAGCCATCATCTGATTCGACTTCTAAAACGGCTTCTGCTACGGCTTCATAGCGCAAGGATTGTTCGTTGGTGAAATAGGCCGTGAAATTACCATCGGTGTCGAGGGCTTGTTCGGTGACGCTGGCGTCGACAATGATAAACCGGGCAAGACCGCCCGCACCGCCAACCGCCAAACGATCCCCGGCCCAGCGCCGTAGGACTTGCATGGGGGGTTGGTTCAGCCGTGTTTCTGCGCGCGGCGGGGTTTGTGATACAACAAATGTTTCCTCCACACGGACCTGACTGACCGCCAGTTTTAGCGTGTCATGATGGGTGAAAGTGATCTCGGGCAGGGTTGCCACCGTGTTGGTCGCACAACCGGAAAGCCCCCCGATCATTAACCCAACCAGCAAGGCTTTCAGCAATACAGCACGACTAATATGACGGAAAAATTTATTCATAACCCTGACACCTTTTAATTCACGCATTAGAAATAACGCCCTTATAGAGCGATAAATCTATATTACGCTTTTGCGCGCAAAGTTGCCATATCTTCCCGACTATAATAATAACCGATTTTACAAAATTCACAGACAACACTGATTTTATCATTCTCATAAAGGCTGTCGACTTCTTCAGCAGAGAACGCAACCAGCGTTTGACGGACTTTGTCTTCCGAACATCGACATTTATTGATGACGGGTTCAACATCAAAAACCCGCACGCCGTCTTCATGAAACAATCGATACAATAAATCTTCCGAGGCTAAATCATCATCAAGCAATTCGTTGGCCTTTACGCTGCTCATGAGCGTCACGGCGCGAAGCCAGTCCTCTTCAACCTCTTCTGACGCCGCGTCTGCGGCTGGTGTTCCATCCGATGGTAATTGTTGGATCATTAACGCACCGGCCACTTGGCCGCTGGCTTCTGCCATAACCACCATGGCGGTTTTAAGCTGTTCAGATTTTTGAAAATATTGGTGAGCGCAATCGGCGATGGACGCCCCCGTGAGCTCCGTAATGCCTTGGTAACGTTCCGTATCGGGTCCTTGATCGACACTAAAGGCTAGATACCCCGCGCCCAATAATTGCAACAAAGACGGTGCTTCGTTCTTAGCGAGGACCGCGTCCAATTTTTCTTGATCAAAGATCGCGTAGCTTCGAAAACTACCTTCGCTGGTTACATCGGCCATTAACATACTGATGGGGCCATCGCCTTTGGTTTGAAGAACAAAGACCCCTTCGTATTTGAGCGAACTTGCCAGAATAAGAGAAACCGCCACCGTTTCGCCTAATAATTTAGACACCATGGCAGGGTAGTTTTGACGTTCAAACGCCTTGTTTAATTCCGGCCCTAAACGGGTCATGCGGCCCCGAAGAGCAACCTTGTCTTCCCGGTTGCCTTCGCCTTCAACTTGAAACGATTGTATAAAATCCGTATAGCTCATACCATCATCATCCCGCTAAACACCAAGCCAACACACCCTTCTGAGCGTGCAAACGATTTTCGGCTTCATCCCAAACAACTGAATTGGGACCATCAATAACCGCGTCGGTAACCTCTTCACCCCGGTGTACGGGCAAGCAATGCATAAACAACGCGTTCGGTTTTGCTTTTGCCATCAGGGCTTCGTTTACCTGAAACGGCATGAACATATTATGGGCATTGGCAACATCATCACCCATTGAAATCCATGTATCGGTTATGACCGCATCAACGCCTTTAACGGCTTCGCTAACATCATCTGTTTGTAAGATATTACCACCGCGTTCTTGTGACCATGAAATGATTTTTGGATTAACCTGGCGGTCCTTTGGGGTTGCCAAATTAATCGTGAAGCCGAATTGGGCGGCCGCTTGAACCCAACTGGCGGCGACGTTATTACCATCGCCACACCACGCAAGTGTGGTGCCCGTGATTGAGCCCCGGTGCTCTTCATAGGTCATAATGTCAGCCATTAATTGACACGGATGTGTGTCATCGGTCAGGCCATTGATGACAGGAACGGTGGCATAACGCGACAGTTCTTCCAACTTGGTGTGATCATCGGTGCGGATCATGATGGCATCGACATAGCGTGATAGGACGCGCGCGGTATCGGCCACGGTTTCGCCCTGACCCAATTGCGAGTCAGCCCCGGATAATAAAACAACCTGTCCGCCCAGTTCTTGCATGCCGACCTGAAACGATACGCGGGTGCGGGTGGATGGCTTTTCAAAAATCATGGCAAGTGTTTTGCCGATCAGGGGTTGGTTGTCTTTACGCTGGTGTTTGAACGCCACCCCCATATTGAGGATGTTGCGCAATTCCGTATTGGGAAGTTGATCCAGATCGAGGAAATGGCGTATGGGTTCGTTATTTATTGTGTTATCTATTGTGATGTTTTTTGTATCATTCATTTTTTATTCTCCAGCATTCAACGACTGACAAGCCTGATCGATCATTGCGATGGCTTCATCTACATGGGCCTGTGTAATAATCAATGGCGGAACCAGTCGAACAATATTGTCCCCGGCCATGACCGTAAGAAGTCCCAATTCCAATAACTTTTTATTCAAGGCCGCATTACCGCCTTCTTGTACGCATTTCAGTCCCAGCATCAGTCCCTTACCACGGGCGAGTTCCAAAACACGGGGGTATTTTGTGACCAAGGTGTTTAGCTCGCTTAGGAAGTAGGCGGCGATTTTCTCAACGCCCTCTAGGAAGCCATCTTCCAATACAACATCCAGCACCGCATTTCCAGCGGTCATGGCCAGCGGGTTACCGCCATAGGTCGATCCATGGGTACCGGGGGTCATGGTTACAGCGACACGCTCATTCACCAAACACGCCCCAACCGGGAACCCGCCACCAATGCCCTTGGCAACCGCCATAATATCGGGGGCAATACCGGCCCATTCGTGGGCGAATAACTTACCGGTACGACCGACACCACACTGGATTTCGTCAAACATCAACAGCAATCCAAATTCATCACAAATATCACGTAGAGCGCTCAGATAACCTTCGGGTGCGGGAACGACACCGCCTTCACCTTGTACAGGCTCCACCAAAATAGCCGCGGTTTCCGGGGTGATGGCAGCGCGCATTTCATTTAAATTGCCAAAGGCCACATGATCAAAGGCATCAACAACCGGGCCAAATCCGTCCAATAGCTTTTTTTGACCGCCGGCGGCGATGGTGGCCAATGAGCGGCCATGGAAAGCATTGGTCGCACAAATCACCCGGTATTTTTCGGGTGATCCGTTTACCGAATGGAAACGACGAGCAGCTTTGATGCTACATTCCATGGCTTCTACACCAGAATTGGTAAAGAAAATAGAATCGGCAAAAGTATGGGTGCAAAGACGTTCCGCTAACTTTTCTTGACCGGGTACCCGGTAAAGGTTCGATGTGTGCCATAAAGTGCCGATCTGATCGGTCAGCGCCGACACCAAATGGGGGTGACAATGCCCCAATGAGTTCACGGCGATGCCAGCGGCAAAATCCAGATATCGTCGACCATCAGAATCGAACAGGTAAGCACCTTCACCGCGCTCAAAAGCAACATCAATTCTGGCATAAGTCGGCATAACACTGGAAACCATGGCTTTCTCCTTATGGGTATCAACTTAAAAAATCTGTTAAGGGCCCAGACAAGACCCTTTAATTGTCGTAAAGCCCCGGAAAGGCTCCTTAATAATGGCAAAGCCGAGGAGTATCAGGTCCCGGACACCCCATGTCAATGAATGCTTTGTGCAGTGCGAGATAATAAATTGATTTATTATCTTTTTAAGCGAAACTTTGATAAAATACCTGCCGTAGCTTTCAAAGGTGGTCTCAACGATAAGGATTTCTCATGGAACAACGATTAAGCGTGATAACCCTTGGCGTCGCTGATTTGGCGGTGGCGAAAAACTTCTACGAAAATGTTGTTGGCTGGAAGCCCCGCGCAGATTCAGATGAAATTATCTTCTTCGATTTGGGGGGGCTGGTTTTTGCGCTTTATCCTATAACCGGACTGGGCAAAGAAATTAATGTGAGCGTTCTGAATAATCCTGCCGCCAATGCTCAACGCATGACCATGGCCCATAACGCACGGTCCCGCGAAGACGTGGACCAGATTTTTGATCAATTAAGATCACGCGGTGCCACCATCTTAAAAGAACCGGTTGAGGTTTTTTGGGGTGGGTATTCCGGCTACTTCGCGGACCCCGATGGTCATCTATGGGAAGTCGCCCACAATCCGTTTTGGCAAGTGGGTGAAGATGGTCGAATTACAATGAGCTCTGAATAAATAGCCCGCCCCAGCATGGGACTAGTCTTTGAGCTTATAACCTGTGGCAAACATCCAATGGCAACTGAGCCAGAGGAGTAAATTGACGCCGCATAATACCGCCACACCTATCAGTGGGTTTGCATCGGCGGTACCGATAAAACCATAGCGGAAGCCGTCGATCATATAAAAAAACGGATTAAACCGTGCCAAAGTTTGCGCAAACTCCGGCAAGCTTTCGAGGGAATAAAATGTCCCCGACAGAAAGGACAGCGGCGTCACCACAAAGTTGGTGACGGCGGCGATGTGATCAAACTTTTCTGACCAAATACCCGCCATAATGCCAATCAAAGACAGCATCAGCGAGGCCGCGGCCCCAAAGAAGATGATATAGAACAAATGAGTAATCTGCATATCGACAAAAAACGCCATGACGATCCCAACCACAACGCCAACGGCGACACCGCGCGTCATACCACCCAGAGCAATGGCGGTGGTCAATTCATGGGCGGTAAAAGGCGGCATTAGGGTATCAATAATATTGCCCTGAACCTTGGCGATGACCATAGAGGACGAGGTATTGGCAAAGGCATTTTGCGCAATTGTCATCATGATCAAACCGGGGGCCAGAAACACCACAAAGGGTATTCCGGCGATCTGACGATCCCCACCACCCAGCGCCAACGTAAAGACCGCTAAGAACAACAACGTGGTCACCACGGGGGAGGCCAAAGTTTGCGTATAAACTTTTAAAAACCGGCGTACTTCGCGCTGATAAAGCGACCAGAAGCCAATCCAATTATTTGTCGGTAAAGGTGTCATGATGTCTCAAAATTTATTAGGGTGTTGAAGAATGAACGCACAATAGACAATATAGACCGCAATGAAAAACGAAACCGATAAAACGCGCCCAAAAGATGATGGCAAGCGGTTACCGAAAAAGGCGACGCGCTCGCACCTTGAAAACGCCGCCCTTTATTATGTAGAACGATTTTCAAGCACCGCCGATAGTTTGCAAAAAATGCTGGCCCGCCGGGTCCTTAAATCTAATCATTATCACGACACGGATGTTGACGAAGGCATGGTCTGGGTCGCTGATATTGTGGAGCGCTACCAAAAGTCCGGATTGATCGATGATCGCTCCTTTGCCGAGGCCCGCGCGCGCACGTTGCATCAACGCGGCAACAGCGCCAAAGTCATCCGCATGAAATTAATGAGCAAGGGCGTATCGGCGGAGTTGATTGATCATTCATTGAAGCTAATCGATGAGGCATCGGGTGAACCCGGCAGTAGTGAACTGGGAGCCGCCCAGCGGCTGGCAAAACGTCGCCGCTTAGGCCCTTTTGCCGAGCCCAGCAAACGCGCGGAACGAAGAGACAAAGACATGGCCGCCCTCGCCCGTGCAGGATTCAGCTATGACATTGCCAGCAAAGTAATTGACGGTGAGAGTTAATTAGCCCGCAACAATCAATGTGCCCGCACCGTGTTCGGTGAACAGTTCCACGAGCACCGCATGAGCCACACGGCCATCGATAATAACCGCACCATTAACGCCTTCTTCGACGGCTTGGATACAGGTCTCAATTTTAGGGATCATGCCGCCGGATATGGTGCCATCATTAATCATGGCGCGGGCTTGGGTGATGGTCAGTTCCGGAATTAATTTACCTTTGCCGTCCAACACGCCCTCTACATCGGTTAGCATCAATAGACGGTGCGCACTCGTTGCACCGGAAATCGCGCCCGCCACCGTGTCGGCGTTGATGTTCAGGGTTTCACCCTCCGGGCCAAGACCAATGGGGGCAATGACCGGGGTGATGTCTGATTTTTCAAAAAAGTCGAGCAAATGAGGGCGAATTTCGCGGGGCTCACCGACCAACCCTAAATCCAGTACTTGTTCAATATTAGAGCTGGGGTCCCGTTTTGTGCGCTTCAGTTTATCAGCGAGAATGAGATTACCATCCTTGCCCGACAAGCCAACAGCAAAGCCCCCGGCTTCATTAATGTCGGAAACAATTTTTTTGTTAATGGAACCGGACAGCACCATTTCGACCACTTCAACGGTTTCTTTATCCGTTACCCGAAGACCATCGACAAAGTCGCTTTTGATGCGCAACCGATCCAACATCGCGCCAATTTGAGGGCCGCCACCGTGGACAACAATCGGATTGCTACCAACTTGGCGCAGCATCACAATGTCGCGGGCAAACAACCGTGCCATGGCCGGGTCCCCCATGGCATGACCGCCATATTTAATTACAATGGTTTTATCGGCGTTGCGCTTCATATAGGGCAAGGCTTTTGATAAGATCTTAGCCTGCTCAATCCAGCGTTCTTCCGACTGGGTCATATCGATTTGATCGTTGTTATCACTCATTGCATATTCTCTTGTTGATCTTCAGCAAGTGGGGCCAAACGCGCCCGTAACACATCAATGCCCGCCCCTTTACGAGAGCTTGTCGCAATGACTTCGGGATGTAAAGCCGTATGAAGTTTAGCTTTGTCATTGATCGCGGCAACCAATTTCTCAAGCGCGCCTTTGGTAATCTTATCGGCCTTGGTCAAAACGATTTGATAGCTGACCGCGGCCACGTCCATCATCTTCATAATATCTTCGTCGCTGGATTTAAGTCCATGGCGACTATCTATCAACAACATCACCCGGCGAAGCTGCGCACGCCCCTTTAAATAGAGCCGGACCACGTGGGTCCATTCTTCCACTTTACTGCGTGATACACGGGCGTAACCATACCCCGGTAAATCAGCCACCATCAGACGGTTATCCAGATCGAAGAAGTTTATCTCTTGTGTACGGCCCGGTGTGTTGGATGTACGCGCAAGCCCTTTGCGCCTTGTTAGCGCATTGATCAGGCTTGATTTACCAACATTGGAGCGCCCGGCAAAGGCGATTTCTGGCAATACCGTCGCTGGAATTTGCTCAAGCTTAACCGCGCCCATAACAAAGGTGCATTCCTTGGCAAACAACAAGCGTCCAACTTCCAGCTCCTCTGGTGAAGGCTCATTATCAGAGGTTACTTCGTCGGACATTGTTTCGTTCCTCGTTGGTATTAATTACCGGGCACACCCGTCTTAATTAACGGGTACACCCATGCGCCGCATGATCAACCACTGTTGCAAGATCGACAGAGAGTTATTCCACGCCCAATAGATCACCAAACCAGCCGGGAAATTTGCCAGCAAGAAAGTAAACATAATTGGCATGAACAAGAATATCTTGGCCTGCATAGGGTCGGCGGGTTGCGGGTTCAACTTTTGTTGCAAGAACATGGAAATGCCCATCAACAATGGCCACACACCAATCATCAAGAAATCGGGTGGCGTGAACGGTAACATTCCAAACAAGTTAAAGATTGTTGTAGGATCGGGTGCCGATAGATCCTGAATCCAGCCAAAAAATGGTGCATGACGCATCTCGATCGTCACAAACAACACTTTATAGAGCGAGAAGAACACTGGAATTTGGACCAGAATCGGCAAACAACCCGATGCGGGATTGGCTTTCTCTTTTTTATAAAGCGCCATCATTTCTTGATTGAGCTTGGCTTTATCATCGCCGAATTGTTCGCGCAACTTAACCATCTTGGGCTGTAATTTTTTCATCTTGCTCATGGACACATAGGATTTGTTTGCAAGTGGGTAGAAGCAAATTTTAATCACAACGGTCAGAAGCAAAATGGAAATACCAAAGTTACCAACGTGGTTATTGATCCAAAGTAGCGCGTAGAAAATCGGTTTGGTTAGGAAATAGAACCAGCCAAAATCAATGGCGAGATCAAAACGGTGAACACCTAATTCTTCTTCATAGCCATCCAGAAGGTTCACTTCTTTCGCGCCGGCGAAGAAGCTATTGATAACTTCCAGCGATCCACCGGAAGGCGCACTAACAGCCGCACTTAAATAATCAACTTGGTATTTATCTTCGTTGTTATCCAAACGGTGGACAAAACGAGAATTAATAGAAGTACTTTGATTAGGAACAAGAGCCGTTAACCAATATTTATCGGTAATACCCAACCAACCACCGACAGATGCCTGCTTGATGGTGCCGGTTTCTTGTAAATCATCGTAATCAACTTCTTGCAGCGTTTCATCAAATACGCCCAACAGCCCTTCGTGCAGGATATAAAACCCTGTTACATCGGGTGTTTTCCGGCGGGAAATTAAGCCGTAAGGATGCAATGAAACACCCGTTGATGCGGTATTATTGACACGCTGAACAATGGTGAACATATAATTGGCATCAACAGCGATAATCTTTGTAAAGGTTTGGCCTTGTTGGTTATCCCATGTCAGGGTCAGCGGATTGTTTTCGTCCAAAACCGTATCGAAGGTTGTCCACGGTGTATCCGCATCAGGCAATTTGATATTCTCGCTACCCGCACCAGAAACCCAGCCAAATTCAGCGTAATAAGCATTTTCCATGCCTTTGGGCTGTAACATAACAATGGTATGGCTCTCCGGGTCTAATTCTTCGCGGTAATCAATTAAGGCCAGATCATCAATCCGTCCACCGATCAACGATACCGAACCATCGATGCGATCCGTTCTAATGGGAATGCGTCTGGTCGAGGACAATTGATCATCCCGCGCCGCGGTTGATACTTCCACTGTACTGCCAAGCGTTGGCACTTCAGCAGAGGAAGAAGGCATTGCCCCTTCGGATGTTGATATTGTAGGAAGGTCAGAGCTTGGGCTAGGAACAGACCCCGTTGCGGTTGCGGCGGCATTTTGTTGTTGCGTCGCGTCCTGCTGTGGGGCTTGCGCAGGCTTGTAGATGAATTCAAAGCCGACAAGAATGATGATTGATAAAACAATCGCCAGAATCATATTACGATTATCAGACATTATGGGGTTCCTGAACCTTCATTTTATATTTAGGGGCGTCTTTTGCAGAATTAACAGGCGGTACAGGGTCATAACCCCAACCGCCCCAAGGATTACAGCGTACGATACGGCGAACGGTTAACCAGCTACCCCGCAAGGCCCCATGATTTTTCAGGGCTTCGATAGAATAACAGGAGCACGTCGGTTCAAAACGACAGTTTCCCGGTGTAATAGAGGAGAATACCGCACGGTAGAATTGGACAAGTCCAATCAGCATGAGAGAGAGCAGTTTAAATAGACTGTCTTTCATCCTAATCATCTTGTTCATCCCCTTTAACGGTTATTCTGACTTGGTGTGGTTTAAGCCTTGATCCGCTGTAAGGCGGTTCGAAGATCATTTACCAGTTCCTGATACGGTCGTCTAACAGTAACAGCCCGCCCGATAACGACATAATCGTAACCGCTGCGGGCATGTTCTGCCAAAATTTCTTCTGCAACCGCACGCAGACGCCTTCGCGCCCTGTTACGTTTGACCGCGTTACCGACTTTCTTACTGACGGTAAACCCGATCCGTATTGCATCAGGCAGCACAAACTCCGCTTCATCCTCTGGGCGACATCTAGCCTGAAGAATCAGACCCGGCGTTACCCATTTTCGCCGCGTTCCCGCCACTTTTAGAAATTGTGGACGGTGCTGCAAACGAATGACAGGGGGAGACATGTGCTATTAGGCAGAAAGGCGCTTGCGGCCTTTTGCTCTACGATTTGCAAGAACGCGGCGACCACCGACGGTAGCCATACGGCTCCGAAAGCCGTGACGGCGCTTGCGAACAAGTTTACTTGGTTGATAGGTACGTTTCACCAGACTTCTCCGACATTGATAAGTCCCGTGGTATACGAGGTCAGATGTATCAAGTCAACGCTTCCTTAATAGATATTTACCCTGAAATGACGAGAAATGCGATGAATCGCCATTTTTTTTGTTGATAACAGTCTGTTGCCCAAAATATTACTAAAAAAAGCCCCGCCTATCACAGTTTGTTTATCAAATAGCAGTAGAAATTGATTAGCGTTTATCCAATACAATACCCTAGTATCAGTGCAGTAGAGTTGAATTTAATGATTGACGAATAATTTTATGACAGAAAATCAAGAAATAAGCCCTGAAACACCATCAAAAGCGCCGCTCAGTATACGCAGATTTTTGCCAATAGGTTTTATTCTGGCTGGATTGGTGGTTTTTATGTCTATGGGTGGCCATCAGTACCTTACCTATGAGCAAATCAGCGCCCACCGGGAAGAAATCATCACCTGGTATGAGATGAATATGGTTCTCGCCGTTTTCAGCTATATTGCGATTTACATTTTAATCACCGCGTTTTCCATTCCAGGGGCTGTTTGGGTGACGCTTGCCGGTGGATTGGTCTTTGGATTCTTACAAGGTGTCATTTATGTCGTGATCGCCGCGACCATTGGGGCGGTACTGATCTTTCTTGCCGCCCGGTATGCCTGTTTTGATTATTTTCACGCCAAAGCCGGTCCCATGATGCACCGCATGGAAGATGGCTTTAAAAAAAATGCCTTGTCGTATTTATTGTTCCTGCGACTTGTACCCGTCTTTCCATTTTGGTTGGTTAATTTGGTTCCGGCGCTACTTGGGGTTCCGTTAAAAACTTTTGCCATGGCAACATTTTTTGGCATCATTCCGGGCACCGCGGTTTTTACATGGATCGGCAGCGGACTTGGCGAAGTGCTCGATCGGGGAGAAATGCCCGATTTACAAATTATATTCGAACCCGTCATTCTGTTCCCCATGCTTGGTTTGGGCTTCTTATCCATCACCCCGATTATATATAAACGCTTTAAAGCCTCATAAAGAAAGGCCCCCTCATGGCAACAACAATCAAGACCGATATCTGTGTAATTGGTGCCGGGTCTGGCGGACTGTCGGTGGCGGCGGGGTCTGCCATGTTAGGGGCCAAAACCGTGCTGATTGAAAAAGCCCTCATGGGGGGTGATTGCCTGAACTTTGGCTGTGTCCCTTCTAAGGCTATGTTAGCGGCCGGGAAAGCCGCACAGAATGTCCGGGCCGGACAGGCGTTTGGAATTAAAGGACAAGAACCCGAGATTGATCATGAGGCAGTCTACGCCCATATTAAAGGTGTGATTGCCGCCATTGCCCCCAATGATTCCGTTGAGCGCTTCGAAGGTCTGGGTGTGCAGGTCCTTAAAGGAACGGCGCGGTTCACAGGCGAGCGAGAGGTTACCGTCAATGATCAACGTATTATAGCCCGCCGGTTCGTCATCGCCACCGGGTCGCGCGCCACGGTACCGCCCATTTCCGGCATTGAAGATGTTCCCTATTATACGAACGAGACGATTTTTAATGCGCCCAAATTTCCGCACCATTTAATCATTGTCGGTGGCGGTCCCATCGGCTGCGAACTGGCCCAAGCCCATCAAAGATTGGGAGCAAAGGTCAGCCTATTGGAAATGTTTACCATTCTGCCCAAGGACGATCCCGAATTGGTCGATGTGGTTCGAAAATCATTGGTATCGGAAGGGGTTGATATTCATGAGGGCGTTAGCATTCAAAATATCAAAAAGACCGCTTCTGGAATCGTCGTCACCATAAAAAAAGACGGTGAAACCAGTGAAATTAATGGTTCTGATTTGTTAATTGCCGCGGGCCGCAAACCCAATTTGGATGGCTTGAATTTAGAAGCGGCAAAAATCAGCTATTCAAAAGCTGGTATTCAAGTCGATTCGCGCATGCGCACCACCAATAAAAAAGCCTTTGCCATCGGCGATTGTGCGGGTGGATTTCAATTTACCCATGTGGCGGGATATCACGCAGGGATCGTCATCCGAAATGCCTTATTCCGTTTGCCCGCCAAAGCAAATCACGACAATGTGCCGTGGGTAACGTATACCAGCCCCGAACTCGCCAATGTTGGCTTGAACGAAGCAGAAGCTAAAAAACGTCATAATGGTTCCATTCGTATTGTGCGCTGGCCGTTTCACGAGAATGATCGCGCCCAAGCTGAACATCAAACAAACGGTATGGTAAAGGTCATCACCACACCTAAGGGGCATATTCTCGGGGCCAGTATTGTTGGTCCGGGGGCGGGTGAGCTCATACAAACCTGGGTTCTTGCCATGACCCTTAAGAAGAAAATCGGTGCCATAGCAGGCATGATTGCCCCCTATCCAACCTATGGCGAGGCCAACAAACGTGCCGCCAGCAGCTTCTTTACCCAGACATTGTTTGGCGAACGGACCAAAAAGATTGTAAAGTTCCTATCGTACTTTGGTTAACAGAAACGATTTATTCTATGGCCCCCAAGCAAGCTGATACTCAAAAATTAATCCTGCCCGGTCGCATAAACGGATTGTCGGGTAAGCTCGTCTTGCTCACAATGGCTTTTGTCATGTTGGCTGAATTGTTGATCTGGACCCCGTCGGTGGCGCGCTACCGAAAAGCTTATCTGGAAGAATATTTATCAAAAGCCCATCTCGCCATGGTCGCCGTCGGCGCTCTGAAACCCGAATTTGTGGATAAAGAGTTAGAGATGGAATTATTATTCTATACCAATACCCACGGCATCGCGCTTGATTTCAAAGACCGCCGTATGCTTATCGTCGGCGATACCATGCCGCCCAAAGTTGATTTAATAATTAATATGGCCGACGACAGCTTTTTAGGGTGGATTGGTGGTGCGCTGGAAACCTTATCACAAGATGAAAACCGGGTTCTTCGGGTTATGGGTGATCTGCCCAACAACCCCGATGTAAAAGTCGAAATCGTGATCGACGAGCTTACCATGCGGCAAGATATGATTGATTTCTCGGGACGTATTTTAGGACTGTCGGTTGTTATATCCCTCTTTACCGCCGCCTTGGTGTTCTTCTCGTTGCAATGGTTGATGGTACGGCCCATTCGCCGGATCACCCTGAACTTGGGATTGTTTCGCGCCCAACCAGAAGATCAAAACCGGGTCATAAAACCCACCACCCGTACCGATGAATTGGGCATTGCCCAGCGCGAATTGCGCATAATGCAAGAAGAGGTCCGTCAGGCCCTACAACAAAAAACGCGACTGGCGACACTGGGTTCCGCCGTGGCGCGGGTCAATCATGATCTGCGAAATACGCTGGCAACGGCGGTTCTCGCGTCCGATCGCTTGGCATTAATTGACGAACCGGAAGTCCAGCGGGTTATGCCACGGCTTTATAAGGCCATCGACCGCGCCGTTCGCCTATGCAGCCAGACACTGGATTATGTCAGCTTCAGCGATCTTAAATTATCACCAGAATTATTCCATCTGCGTGAATTGATCGCCGAGGTCGATGTGGCGGTACGGGACCCCGGCATGTTTACAAATGCCGATGATGATGATGTATCCATGGTTTGGCATAATAATGTCTCTTTTGAGATTAGCCTTAATGCTGATCGCAATCAGCTCTATCGCGTATTCCATAATT
Organism: uncultured Rhodospirillales bacterium; assembly: GCA_965603075.1. Lineage (GTDB taxonomy): Bacteria > Pseudomonadota > Alphaproteobacteria > Rhodospirillales > Casp-alpha2 > JABJOR01. The sequence goes on from CBFDBO010000031.1 coordinate 20,281, forward strand.
TAGGGTTAAACGCCCAGCAAGCCGGGGCTAAAAACTTCACCCTCAACGCCCAGATGAATAATGATTGTATTGAAATTGATTTAATCGATGATGGCCCCGGCTTACCCGAGCAGACCCGAGAGAATTTATTTCAATCCTTCAGCGGTTCTTCGCGCAAAGGCGGAACGGGTTTAGGGCTGGTCATCGCCCGTGACATCATCAGCATTCACGGCGGCGAACTTCGGTTAGGTAAAACCAGCGACGCTGGCACCACATTCCACATCACCCTACCGGGTGCGGAAATAGAATTGGACGAAATATGATCACTCTAATCCCCATGCCCGATACGGATTATGAAGCGTGGAAAGAATACGGCATTGCTGAATTTGCCAAAGACAAACAACGCACTCACGGCTATACCATGGACGAGGCCCTAAAATTATCACGAAATTCATTTGAAGGCGGCTTACCGGATGGATTGAAGACCAAAGATCAATACATCTTCAACATTCATGATAGTGGCGACCAAGTCATCGGCACGTGCTGGTTTGCCATTAATGAAGACTACGGCCTTCGCAAAGCCTTCATCTATGACATCGAAATTGTTGAGGGCAAACGCGGCAATGGCTATGGGCGCGCCGCTATGCTGGCAATGGAAGAAACAATCAAATCACAGGGTATTACAAAAGTTGGACTGCACGTTTTTGGCTTCAACAAAGCAGCGTACGCTCTTTACCAATCACTCGGGTACGGTGTTACCGATATCAGTATGGAAAAAGAGATTTAAATCCCTGTTATTTAATCACCCATAATTTAATCGCCTGCTGCAACACCTTCTCGCCGAGGGTCGGCACCGCCGAACAATACGCCATCTGAAACCGCAACCCCGTGCAAACCACTGTTGAGGGTTCGCACGCTGACGTCATGTCCAAGCGCGCTCAGGGCGGGCTCAAGCTGTTCCACAGATGTCCCCTTTTCCAGATAAGTCTTGCCATTTTTATTAAGGTAATGTGGCATGTTGACGACTTCTTGAACGTTCATGCCCCAATCAATGGTGCCTACAAGGGTATTGGCGACGTAGCCAATAATGGACGATCCACCGGGTGAGCCAATTGCCAAGACCACATCACCCGTGGCATCGAATACCAGTGTCGGTGCCATGGAACTGCGCGGGCGTTTGCCGGGCTCCACCTGATTGGCGACCGGTACGCCGCCTTTCTCTGCGCGGAAAGAAAAATCGGTGAGCTGATTGTTGAGCAAAAATCCCCGCACCATCATGCGAGAACCAAACTTGTTTTCGATGCTAGAGGTCATGGAAAGTGCATTACCCGCACTATCGATAATGCTGAGATGGGTGGTTGATATCCCCTTTTCTACCGCGTCCGGCGACCATTTGTTGTTCGCCCCAAAGCCCGGCATACCCGGTTGAGCTTTGCCCATGCTCGCCCTTGTTGAAATTTCACGGGCGCGTAACTCTAAATACGCCGGGCCCAACATGCCCGGGGGCGCCGGGAAGAAATCGGGATCGGCGAGGTAGGTATTACGGTCCGCAAAAGCAAGCCGCCCGGCCTCTGAAATCAAGTGTACCGCTTCAACGGAATTTGGCTTGAAAGTCGCCATGTCAAAATTTTGTAAGATCCCCAAAATTTGCAATGTGGTGATGCCGCCCGATGAAGGCGGCGGCATACCACAGACCAGATAATCTCGGTACGGCATGCAGCTGGGGGCACGTTTGAGGGCGGTGTATCCCGATAAATCGTCCGTTGTCATCCCGGAAGGGTGCAATTCAGAGGTACGCACGTGCGCCACGATATCCGCGCCGATGTCCCCCTCATAAAACGCGTCTGCTCCTTTGCGGGCAATCGTCTCAAAGGTATCGGTTAAGTCGGGATTTTGTAAAATAGAACCCGGTTGATAGCTTTCGCCATTTTCGTCATAAAAATAGCCGGCGGCACCTTCAAATGTTTTTAAATATTTATCGCCAGCCACCATTTCGCTCATGCGCGGCGAAACAGGAAAGCCATCGCGGGAAAGCAGGATGGCGGGTTCAAATAATTGCGCCCAGGGTAGTTTGCCATACTCGCCATGCGCCAATTCCATCATCCGCAAAACACCCGGCACCCCGACGGATGTTCCACCGACCACCGCTTCATAAAACTTCATGGGTTCGCCAGCATCGTTTAAAAACATATCTGGCGTAGCGGAAGCGGGGGCAGTCTCGCGGCCATCATAGGCGCCGATATCACCAGAGGCCGCGTCATAATACATCAAAAACGCGCCGCCACCGATACCGGAGGATTGTGGCTCAACCAGGGTCAAGACCATTTGCGCCGCAATGGCCGCATCAATCGCGCTGCCACCCGCGCGCAACATTTCTAAAGCCGCTTCGGTGGCAAAGGGATTAGCGGTCGCCACCATATGTTTTTCGGCCGATACAGGGATCACCGCTGGCACGGTAATTGTTAGGGTAGCAGGTTCCGGTGCGGCTTGAATTTCTGCCTGAGAATCCAGCGCGGCCTCCGATTTAGGTGCATTTTCAGAAGCTGCATCTTTATCTACTTTTTTCCCGGCGCACCCTACCAGAGTGAGCGATATCATGGCGGCAAAGAGAAACTGTTTTGTGATCATACGCATTTAAGGTGAATTCCCTGATGTCTTATTGATTATTATTTCATTCATACTGTCATGCTACCCCGAGAATTCAATCATGGGAATACACTTCATTCTCAAATGAAGATTTCTTAAAACTAGGGAATACTACCCACTTGGCCAAATTACCATCAAGGGTTCCCGTTTACTTTCCCTCACCCGCGCCCGCCCGGGATATTTCCGTTGCTGGTGCGTATGTGCGATAAGCAAAGTCTTCGAGGGTGTTCAGGCAATCTGGGTCAATGGGGCGCGCCAGTGGCGAGAAATAATTGATCTGATAATCCGTATTATTTTGCTCTTCATCCATAGATATTTTTATATGATTCGTATCAACAGCATACAAATCAACTTCCGCACCTTGAAGGGCAATGTGATCGGCTGTGCAAATAATAGAAACACCGCTCCACTCAATATGGACCGGGTTTTTATGTTGAACTGAAACCAACAGGGCTGAATAGATCAATAAAAGAGGACAGGATGTTTGCCCCAATTCAATTGTAGAACCTGCCATGTGATGCGCCCGATCAGAAACCGTTGCCCCGGCAATTATGGGGCACAAAGTCCCCCTGTTTGCATGCCACGTCCCTTCCGTTGAAATTGGGCGAATTTCTGCGTAGGAAATTTTATCATTGGAGACCAGCAACCTTGCCAAAAGTTCAGCCCCCGACAGACCATAGCCACTCAGTAAACGAACACCCTTCCCAGCTTCTTCCGCCAAGCCCCAATGATACCCCGCACCTCGTGTGGCTTTCTTGCATAGCGTTTCAATCTCGGTGAGAGAATATCGATTGTTAATGCTCATTGGCCCTCCCCCACCTCGTTTCCTACCAAGGCAGGATAACACCAATCCTCACCGGACAGGCTGAGCAATTCATGAGGATAGGGCGCGCCTTGATACATGCAAATACGGATCCATCTATCGGACCGTGGATCAAATCGGGTCGCCCCAAAAAATGATAATTTACATCGTAGAATATCAATGGGCAGCATTGTCGAGGATATCAGGTTATCCCTAATTTCTGCGTAGGGGTATTTAACACTATTTTGAATACGCCGTGCGAGGTAGCGATAATCGGGGCGGTTCAATAAAAAATCAGCCAGTGATCGATCACCGTTTATCGCTTTCAAATCATCATACAAGTGCGCAACCCCCAGCCCAATATCATAAGGTTGTTCGTAGCTCGCGCCCGGTTCATCAAAGCGCTCTCCCAAGCGAGGCTCTAGCTTTTCTTGCGAGACATACCAAAATCTGGTTTTGCTATGGCGGTCCTCCTTATCAATCTCTAATGCCCATTGATAGTGCTCTTCAATCAGTTGCCGGAACGTTTTGATGCTCATACCGCCATCAAGCGGGAACGCGGCGAATTCATCAGCGTCCATGCTCTGTGTTAAATCATCAACCAGATCGCCGTAAGGCTCCATCATCAAAGCGACCAATTGCTCCTGACCTTCTAAGGAAAGGTTTTGTTCCGTCCACTCATACAATCCATTCCATGGATAGGGGGTTGTGAAGATATCGGTATTTGTGTGAACGGATAGCTTCTTTAAATCTTGCCGCAGGGCTGACAGCTTTTCAATTTGGGTCGCATGTTCTGAGTTCCAGTTTTCTGCATTGATAATCGACCGGTTCAGAAACTCTTTGAAAGTCTGTATATCCAAGGCCGTGGGTGTTTGCACCGAACGAATTCTGGCGAGGGCTTCTTCGCGCGCGCAAACCCAATTGTTCAATAGGGTCGAATGATTAATCAAAAACGGTGCCATTCCAAGACCCGTTGAATTTCCAACACCAAACCGACGGCGCAGACTTGGCGTAATGCCAACAGCTTTTATCCCGCCCTTGCTACGTGCCATATGTTCCACAAGATCAAGCGTGAAAGCGCGCGTCAGGTATACAGATAACATTTCGACCTGAAACGGCCCCGACATCAATTCGCGGTCCGCGATCTTGCTACGATCAGCCGCCCCCATTTTGCCAGAACCATAAACCGCCGTTGTTCGCATCAAGTATCCAACCGATTCCACCCGGTCAGGGTCGGGCTGATCCCCCCCTGCAAGGCGAGAAACCACATGGTCCCATAACCTTACAGACCGATTGGCTCGCGATAGGGATAATTCTGTATCGCTGATCCGTCCGGCTTCCTGTTTTGGTACATTTTCTTGTAACCGATCCAAGTCTTGGGGGGTGGGTTCACCGTCGAACAAACAAAACGTCGCATCCCACGCCGTGGCAATCACCCGGTCAGAGCGTTGATCGGCGGGCAAGTCATGAGCGAAGGCAACCAATGAATATGTCCGTCTGGGGCCAATAACGCGGTAAACCGCCCGGCCAACGCCGTGATCGTTTATCTCCCAAACCGGACGGTCAAATTGCCAAGCCTCACTTTTTAGTCGGCGAAGCAAAGTCCGCATGAAAGAAAGACGGCATTGATGAAAAGATCCAAGGCGCGAAAGACGCATAACAGTATCAGGATGCCGCTTGGCGATCTTTGTTAACGGCGGTTCTGATACGGATGTCATACACTGTCTTTCAGTATCTCTCAGTGGTAATTATAGCGGACCAAAATTTTGGTCAAAGAAATTTAACCAATTATTGCCCATAATTCCTGTGACCTCTTCGTCATTAAACCCGGTTTCCCGAAGACCGGCCTCGATATTACCAAAATCACGATTATCGCGGAACCAAGCGGGCATTTGGGGAAACCCCGCATTACCCTTGGAACCTTCGCCATAGTCCATTTCCTTGGTCCAGCGACCAACGCGCATCCATTCCACTTCGCTATCGGGGTGATCCTGACACAAATCCGTACCGATACCGATATTCTGGGCACCCATCAGTTCCGCTGTACGGGCAATCATCTCGCAGAAGCTTTGAATGCTACAGGCGGATTTATCTTTCAGGTGATGAGGATAAGCCGAAAAGCCCAGCATGCCACCGGATTGCCCCAGTGCACGAAGGACGTCATCTGATTTATTACGAAGCGCGGGATGCCAAAATGCAGGATTGGCGTGGGTTATGGCGATGGGGCGATGGGAAAGCTCTATGGCCTCTAAGGTAGAGCGTTCTGCCGAATGGGACATATCCACAACCAACCCAACACGGTTCATCTCATTGATGACTTGTTTGCCCATGCGGGTAATACCCGGATCGGTTTCTTCATAACACCCTGTGGCGAGCAAGGATTGATTATTATAGCTGAGTTGCATGAACCTTACGCCGAGGCTATGGACGATTTGCACAAGATCAATATCATCTTCAATGGGAGAGGGGTTTTGGAAACCAAAGAATATGGCCGTGCGCCCGGTATCATGGGCGCGCCGGACATCATCGCCTGTCTGTCCCTGGAAAATAAGGTCTGAATGTTGTTCAAATAACCGGTTCCAACGACCAATATTACGCGCCATGTCCTGAAATTGTTCATGATAGGCAATGGTGACGTGAACAGCGTCGAGCTTCCCTTCATTGAACTGCTGGAATATTTTTTCAGACCAATTGCAATATTGAAGCCCGTCAATTCGGTAAGATTGGGTCATATCAAAATTCCAATTGTAATATTATGCACCATTTTGGTTTTTCTATGCATCATTGTGCTATGCTACCCTGAGATTTCCGTCATGGGAATTAAAATTGGGAATTAAAATTGGGAAATAAAATTGTGGGCCCATAAGAACACGTAATAGTCATACAGCCTATAGTGTGGATAGGGCTAGGCTGTTTTAGTTTGTGATCAATACAGCCTAGCCCCATAAGGAGATTGAGCTTCTTCGCTAGAATTAGTATTATGTTGCTCCCTATACAGCAACGTATCATCATAAAAACAATCGACCTTTACGAATTTAACCGGAGCAAACCTATGAGCGTGGTTTCAAACAAAGTTAATCGCATCACTATTCCTGATATCCGCAACCAAAAGGGTAAAGAACCCATTGTCTGCCTGACCGCCTATACCGTCCTAACAGCGCGGTGGTTGGATGAGCATATTGATCTGTTACTGGTCGGTGACTCGCTGGGCATGGTGATTTACGGCATGGAAAATACGCTGGGCGTAACACTGGAAATGATGATCGCCCACGCCCAAGCCGTCATGCGTGGATCAAAGCGCAGTTGCGTGATTGTTGATATGCCGTTTGGCTCCTATGAAGAAAGCCCGACAATTGCTTTTCGTAATGCCGCGCGGGTGCTGTCTGAGACCGGCGCATCTGGTATTAAAATCGAGGGCGGCGTAGAGATGGCGGAAACCATTGATTACATCACAAAGCGTGGCATTCCGGTTATGGGCCATATTGGTCTGACCCCGCAATCGGTCATGGCAATGGGTGGCTTTAAAGCACAAGGCCGCAAAGAAGGAGAAGCCGATCTCATTATGGCTGATGCCAAAGCCGTGGAAAAAGCGGGGGCATTCTCTATCGTTATTGAAGGCACCATGGAACCGGTTGCGCGTGAAATCACCGAAGCTATTTCAATCCCCACCATCGGTATCGGCGCGTCGGCAGCTTGTGATGGGCAAATATTGGTGACCGAAGATTTGGTCGGATTGTTTATGGATTACACACCTAAGTTTGTAAAAAGATACGCCTTACTTGGCGAACAGATCGAAGCGTCCGGCAAGGCCTACGCCGAAGATGTACGCTCCGGTAAGTTCCCCACCAGTGAGCATTTATTTGGTATGAAAAAGTCTGATTAATAAATGAGTGATACGACTATTAAAACACCAATTCGAACTGTCCGAACTGTCCGAACGGTCGATGACCTGCGCTTCCAAATTGCAACGTGGCGAGCAAGCGGAGAAACCATCGCCCTTGTCCCCACCATGGGGGCCTTACACGCGGGGCATATGGCGTTAATCGCACGGGCGCAAAGTATGGCATCAAAAGTCTGTGTCACCTTATTTGTAAATCCAACTCAGTTTGGTGAGAACGAAGACTTAAGCACCTATCCCCGCCATGAAGAGGGGGACCGCGACATGCTGTCCAATGCTGGGGTGGACTTGTTATATGCACCAAATGTTGATCAAATGTACGGACCGGGGGATGTAACACGGATTAACGTTCCGGGGCTGGGCGATATTCTGGAAGGGGCCTCACGACCAGGATTCTTTACGGGTGTTGCGACGGTCGTTTGTAAATTGTTGTTACAGGCTTTGCCAGATTTCGCCTTGTTCGGCGAGAAAGATTACCAGCAATTGCAAATCATCAAACGCATGGTGCTGGATTTAAATATACCCGTTAGCATCGAAGGGTGCGCGTGTGTACGCGAGGAAAATGGCTTGGCCCTATCATCGCGAAATGCGTATCTATCGGAACCAGAACGTCTGATTGCGCCATTGCTCCATGAAATAATGTTCGAAATGAACAACGCCATTCGATCAGGGGGCGCTATTCAAACCACCATCGACGCCGCAAAAACGTCTTTATTAGAAGCGGGCTTTACGGATATCGACTATTTGGTGGTCACACGCGCCGATACTTTAAGCGACATCAAAGATTTTGCCGATTTAGAGGGCGCGCCGGGTAGGATTATTGCGGCCGTTTGGTTGGGCAAGACACGCTTGATCGATAACATCCTGCTCTAAACATACCGCTCTAATAGGCGTGATACTAAAGCAGGCTCAAATTAACAAGCCCAAAACCACCTAATACCTTAAGATTTTGCGACGATTGGCTCAACATATTGAGGGGCCATATCCCATGGAAAATCGACCCAAACGTCTTGATCAATTTCGCGAACGAATAGATCGGTTGTTTCGCGACCCTCTGGTTTGGCATAAACCGTAGCAAAATATGCTTTGGGGATAATTCTGCGGGCTTCTTTTGCTGTGGTGCCTGTATCGACTAAATCATCAACAAGCAGCCAGCCTTCGCCCCCATTTTCCATAGCAACCAAAGGCTTCTTGAGCACATTTACCGTCCCCATCAGTTGTTCGGCGTAGGTGGATATGCATAAGGTATCAACAACATGGATACCCATTTCACGGGCCAAAATGGCCGCCGGCACCAAACCACCACGGGTCAACGCAACGATACCAACAAAAGGCCCTTTATCCATCAGCCGGCGAACCAGCAAGCGCGTATCACGATGAACTTCCGTCCAAGAAACGGCGTATTTAATGGGGTCTAAGTTTGTATCTGTCATAACAATGTTCCCTGTAATGCTCCATATTGGCGTTGGCCCGATTAAAACCGATACGCTGCCATTGAGCAATACAGCTTTCTCAATCTTTCTGTAAAAATACAATAAAAAACGGCACCCGTTAAGATGCCGTTTTTAAAATATCTATGGATGAAGGCTTAACGTAAATAGAGATGCACTTCATTGACCTCTGTATTCTGAGCCGTTTTACCGGAGATCGCGATACGGGCAGGTGGCAAGCCCATATCAACCAGAGAACGAAGGACGTTCTCAGCGTTACGGCGGGCTTTGGAAGAATTAAGCGCTACCGTTGCTTCATCACCATGGGACGGAACAACAGCAACCAAGTCAAACGTTGCATCGGGGCGACGTTCCAGAACTTTCTTCACGGCATTATAGAGGGCCTGCTCGTATGGAATATCTGTACGGTCAAAGCGGATAACAACCAAAGGACGACGGCCGGTTGTATCAAGCGGATTACCCGCTGTATTGCTCTGGCCACTACCAGAAGCGGATGCCATTGCTTGGTTAATCAGAGAAATACCATAAATTTCACCAGAGCGGATGCCCGATGAAAGCAGATTTAAATTGGAGCGTTCGGTAGAGATGTATGCTGATTGACGGCGAACATCACGAGAAACTTCTTTGTGCAGACGCTCAATGAGAACAACCGTGCGATTGATCTCGTCTTGCAGAATGGCTAGCTGGCGATGATCTTCATCAACCGCGCCAGAAACGTTAAATGCGGCGCTGGTAGATTCAGCCAAGAACGCGGACATGGAACTATTTGTCGCAACAGCTTGTCCCAGTTTATTCATATCCGTAATATCTTGATCAATTTGGTCCAGATCGACTTGCGCATTATTAAATTGTTGCACAAGGATTGGGTTACCCGGTGTTGTACCAACCTGTAATCTGGCATTCATGGCAGCAACCGTATTGTGGTAGCGCTGTGAATCACTGATTACTTTGGCACGAACTTGTTGCAAGATTTGGTTATGCTGAGTAACAGCCGACTGCAAATTTTTCAGTTCGCCTCTTAATTCCATAACTTTTTGTCCAACAAAGGTGCCTGTTTCCTGGCCCGGCGTTACGCCCGTTGGTACAAAAGTAGCTGTTCCAAGTGTGGGTTGGGCACTGACAACCACGGGGGGTTGCTCTGTACCTTCCATGGTAGTTTCCTCAGTACCTTCGCCCGCAGGGTCTTCCCCGGTAAGTGAAGGCCACAAAGATTCTTCAGAAAATGAACAACCAGCTACACTACCTGTGAGGAGCATGGCGCTCAGAAATGTGGTCAAAGTCTTGATCGACGTCATTTATTATAAGTCCCTAATTCCGACCAAAATTCTTATGAACTTAGTCGTGTTCTCTTTATCTATGCACACGTTAACTCAAAAAGTAATAATAAGTCGTTATTAAAAATAGATTTTTAAGAATTCCCTTATAGCGTAATTTGGATACTACCCAAAGCTTATTGAAGGCACAAGTTAGAATTTTAATTGTTGATTCAAAGTGTTAACGCCCCATTTATTAGAATTGAACCAGACATACCCTAAAAAATCAATAATATTAAAAAAATCAGCCTTTAAGTCCCTTGCCTTTCTTGAAATCCTAGAGTAGCTTCCCGCAATCGCGAAACGGAATTTATAGACCTTCCGATTTCACGATTAAAGAAATGGAATGCGCCCGTAGCTCAGCTGGATAGAGTACTTGACTACGAATCAAGGGGCCGGGAGTTCGAATCTCTCCGGGCGCACCATTTTCCCCCTTCCCCGCCTAATTCACCATTATATACCTACGGTTCGTAAATACGACGCCTATGGTCAGTTCGTAAATACGACGCCTATGGTCGTAGGATTGCCCCCAATGAAGGTGTAGAATAAAGAAACCGTCCAATTTATTTTGCCTGAATATTTCTTCTAAAAATATTCCAGTATCCTCTGTCTTTATAGTTCTGTATATTCACCTTCAACAAAGCAGAGGGAAATTGTGACCGCAATGGGAAAATCTATTAGATTCTTCAACTACTTTATCGCCGCGCTCTTTTTTGTTGTTCTAAGCGTTCATACTACGCGGGCACAAGAAACCACCTTCACCCCCCTTCTTGATACAGAAGCTTTTAATGTTGAGCTTGTCTATTGGTTGCAAGTTCTCGATCAAGCCGACGAAAATCGTGATAATTTTGAAAACTCACCTGTTTTTAAAAACCAAACCATCCGCACAATCGATTTCATTCGCGATAAGGCATTATCGGCCGTTGATCATAACAATCTCATTCTTGCGGAAACCAAAGCAAACGACAGTGATGTCGCAAATCAATCTCCGCCCCGGGTGCTTAATGATGCCGAAAGCACGTTAATATCCTACCAAATTACACAAGCCACCCTTGTTACGGAACGCGCAAGCCTCATTTTGGAAGAGCTGGGCGCCCTCGTGCCCGATAGCAAATGGCAAATGCTTACGGAACGCGGTCCCCCACCCCTCGCACCAAGTGTGATTGTGGCCGCCATACCAGAGATCATTGATTTAACCGCCACACTTTTATTGGCACCGTCGCAATGGGTCGATGATGGACGATTAGAAGCTTTGTGGCGGGCCGTTTTGACCAGCTTCTTTATTGGCCTGATCGCCTCGGTCAGCATTGCGTGGATGTTAAGAAATTGGTTGTTACGGCGTTTTGGTCGGGACGCAACAAATCTGCAGCCAAGTTATTCACGGCGGTTGGTGGCAACCCTCGTCGAAGCCATTGGACGAGGGTTAATGCCCGCCATCATTATCATGGTTGTTATGGTTACAATAGACTCCCTTGACGTGTTAAGCGGTTTGTTCCGTGACATGGTCACCGCAGCGGCAATCAATTTGGTACTGTTTGTCGCCGTTGAGGCCCTATCGCGTGCAGCCTTGGCACCGAACTATTCCAATTGGCGCATGACACCTTTTGATGACGAAAGCTCGCGTTTGCTTAATCGCCGCATTACGGTGTTAGTGGGTGTCTTTGCCATCCTCAATGCGTTGGCCAATATGACCGTTAACATTGATGTCTCGCAGAACTTAGCATCATTTTTCTCTGGGGCATCTGGTATTGTCTTTGCTTGTTTCATGTTGCCGCTTTTACAACGAAAAGCATGGCGATGGACGACAAAGAACGAAGATGATGATGAGAAAATAGTATCGTCACCAAGCGAATCACCTCATGATCAATCCCGTGATCAACCCCGTGATGATGAAACAGGCGAGTTACCCCTCTGGATGAAAGTTCGTTTTGGGCTGGCCATTATCACCATTCTAGCGGCTCTGATCGGGTTATTTGGATATATCAACCTGACTCGGTTTATATTGAGCAATTTATTGCTGACCGGTATTTTAGTTGGCGCGGTGTCGTTAATCAGAAGCTTGGTTCAGGAACTTATTGCCATGGGGCTTGATCGGGGGTTCGGACCCGGTCATTGGTTTAGTACGGTGACAGGGCTCCAAACTCGCAACCGCGACACAGTTCAAAACATCGGCGTCAATATTCTTGATGGATTTTTATTGGTTCTGAGCGTCATTGCCTTTCTATCCATTTGGGGCGTTCCCCCCGAACGTGTCAGCAATTGGTTTAGCCGTGCCATGGACGGCATTAGCATTGGTTCCTATATATTCTCCCTATCGGACTTCCTGCTTGCCATCGTGGCTTTTGCCGTAGTCCTAATGATCACCCGCGCCATCCAGTGGTTATTGGATACGCGGTTACTACCCAAACGGTTGGATATTGGCATCCGCCAGAGCATCCGCTTGGTCGCAGGGTACATCGGAACCATCCTGGCATTGATGGTCGCGGTCTCCACCCTTGGCATAGATTTATCCAGTATCGCCCTTGTGGCTGGCGCGCTTTCCGTTGGTATCGGTTTTGGACTGCAAGCTATTGTCAGTAACTTTATATCAGGGCTGATTCTACTTTTCGAACGCCCCATCAAACCCGGTGATTGGATTGTGGTCGGATCACAAGAAGGTTTCGTGACGCGGATTAATGTTCGTGCGACAGAGCTTCGAACGTTTAATCGCGCGTCTGTCATTATTCCAAATTCAGAGATCCTATCCACATCGGTGACAAATTGGAACCATAAGGACTCTCAGGGCAGAGTGGATATCGTGGTCGGCATCGATTACAGCGCCGATCCAGAAGCCGCCGCCGAGGTTTTGCGAAAATGCGGTGAAGCACATCCCCTCGTGGTCAAACATCCACAACCCAAAGTCCTGTTCATGAATTTCGGTGATAATTCACAGGACCTAGAATTACGGGTGGTGATTTCAGAAATCGAAAAACAATATGAAGTGGCCAGCGATCTAAGATTTGCCATTCGCAAGGCACTGGATAACGCCGGTGTCGGCATCCCATTCCCGCAACGGGTCATTCACATGGCAAAAGACGAATAGCCGTTTTAAATAATTGAAATC
>CBFDBO010000032.1:0-33458 GCA_965603075.1 uncultured Rhodospirillales bacterium
GCCCAAATCGGTGTTCCTGTTGCTGGATTGTTAATCAATGACGATGGTTCTTACACCTTCGACCCAAGTGCCAACTTCCAAAATCTGGCTGCGGGTGAAGAGCAAGATATCGAATTCAGTTATTCAGTAACCGACGATAATGGTTCTGTGACGACCTCTACGGGAACGATTACAGTAACGGGATCTAATGATGGGCCCGTTGCAAACGTTGACAGCTTTAACGTATCTGAAGATGGTTCGTTGACATTCTCTGCTGCTGATTTATTGACGAATGACACAGATGTTGATGCCTCCGACACACTTTATATAACGGCATTCACCGAACCAGCACATGGTACTTTAGTTGTTAATGATGATGGATATAGCTACGAACCCGATCCAGATTACAATGGTCCTGACAGTTTCACTTATACCATCGCTGATGGAAATGGTGGCTTCTCAACAGCAACAGTAAATCTTTCTGTCGATGCCGATAATGATAATCCTGTCGCTATTGATGATGTGTTCTCTGGTACAGAAGACGGCGTGATTACGTTCTCTGCTGCTGATCTTGTCTTGAATGATAGCGACCTTGATGGAGATACTATTAGTGTCTCAAACTTTGGCCAGCCAGAAAATGGTTCCCTAACTTACGATGAAACAACAGATACATTCACCTTTACACCAAATGAAAATTGGAATGGCGATACCTCGTTCAGCTATTCTATTACCGATGGAAATGGTGGTACGGATACTGGAACCGTCAGCTTGGATGTTAGCCCTGTTAATGATGATCCAATGGCCACCGATGGATTGACTGATACGGCGACCGAGGATGGTCCTGCTGTTACAGGTCAATTGACGGGAACGGATATTGATGGTGATAACCTGACCTATTCACTTGATACAGCGCCCGCCGAGGGTTCTGTTACGGTGAACGCAGATGGTTCTTACAGCTTTGATCCGGGCGTCGACTTCCAAGACTTGGGTGTTGGTGAAACCCGTGACGTGAACTTCAGCTACGAAGTTGATGATGGCCAAGGTGGTACGGATACAGCAACTGTTACCGTTACAGTAACGGGTACAAATGAAGGCCCCGTTGCTGAAGCTGATAGTCTTTCCGGCACGGAAGATACTGCGATTACATTTACGGCAGCTGAATTGTTAGAAAACGATACAGACGCTGATGGCAATACCTTGACCATTGTTTCTATGTCTGATCCGGAACACGGTACGATTGTGGACAATGGGGATGGTAGTTATACATTCACACCTGATGAGAATTGGAGTGGTGATACATCATTTGAATACACGATCTCTGATGGTGATGGTGGGACCAGTTCCGCGACGGCCAGTGTTAGTATCGGTGCGGTTGCCGATGCACCAGATTTAAGCGTTGATTTAGGTGATCCTATTCAATCAGAAACAGGTGCTCCCTCACCCGTCGGGTATTGGAAGCTTGATGAAGATGATGGCACAACGTTGCAAGACTCTATCAATGATAACGATGGCGTCGCCCATGGTCAGTCAAGTGGATCTGGAAAGTCTGGTAGCGGAAGTGGTAAAGATTCTGGTAAAGGCTCAGGCAAAGGTTCTGGTAAAGGCTCCGGCAAAGGCTCCGGCAAAGGTTCTGGCAAAGATTCAGGCGGCGATCAGGATGATGTGGATCTTGGCGAAGCTGGCCAGTTCGGAACGGCCGTAGGTTTGAGCGCAGATTCAGATCAATACATCGAAGTCGACAACAGCGCTGATCTAAAACCCGAAAGCGGTTCGTTGACCATGTGGATCAACACCAGTGATGCTGATGAAGATCAGGGGTTAGCCTCTGCCGACGCTAAGCATACGGGTGACGGTTTTACATTGGGTATCAAAGATGGCGAAGTCCAGTTGGAAATGGAAGGCAATGGTGAAAACCATAAAATCTCCGGCGGTGATATCTCCTCTGATGAATGGCATCAGGTAACTGTATCTTGGGGCGAAGATGGCATGCACATTTATGTGGATGGTACAGAGGTTGCTTCTGATCCAAGTTATACAGGTGGCCTTGAAGGCAATGATGACCCTTGGATCTTTGGTGCTGACGCAGATGGTAAAAATCTTAATAAGTTCTTCGATGGACAACTGGATGACATTGCTATTTTTGATGAACAATTAACGGCTGAACAAATTAGTGACCTTTATGATGATGGTGTTCAGGACTTCATGGATAGTGGTTTAGGTGATGGTTCCGTTAGTTACCCATTGAACATTACGGCCAATGTTAATGATCCATCTGAAACTCTGACTATTACAATTGATGGTGTTCCTGAAGGTGCTGATTTATCACCGGCTGAGTATGATGCAGATTCCAATTCTTGGAGTGTTGATCAAGCTGATCTGGCCAATGTGACCATGACAGTCTCTGAAGATACACCTGATTTTGTATTGTCTGTTAATGCGACCTCTACTGACGAAAATGGCGATACATTTACCTCTAGCCAAATCGTCGAAATTGATGCCGATCTCGATGGCGATTTTGACGCGGGTATTCAAGGCACCAGTGCTGATGATGTTCTTGTTGGTACGGTTGGTGATGATTTGATTTCTGGCAACGAAGGAAATGATACCATCGATGCTGGAGCTGGCGACGATATAATGATTGGTGGTGATGGTGATGATACCTTCATTGGTGGCGAAGGCGATGATATTGCCATCGGTGGTGCAGGTGATGATCTGTTTGTCTTTGGTGCCGGCGATGGAAGTGATTATTTCGCCGGTGGCGATGGCTGGTCCGATACTCTGATGATGGAGGGTGTCGATGGCGGACCTAATGCGGACGCTGGATGGGCTATGCAAGTTGAAGACGGCATGACGTATACTGAAACTGAAACTGGCCTTGAATTTGAAGGTGACGCCTCTGGAACAATTCAACTATCTGATGGCAGTGAGCTGACATTTGAAGGTGTTGATAAGATCGAGTGGTAATCAGTGAACGCTCCTGCACGGTTCAAAATTCGCGACCAGATTGCAAAATCACGATGGTCAACACTTTACTCCGCTGACGATAATGTTAGCGGAGGACGTATCGTTCTTAAGGTCTTTCATTTGCGGCGTTCAAATTCAAGCGCTAAAAATGATGACCCATCACAAGAAGAACAGATTTGGCGAAAGAGGTTTGATCTTGAGTGCGAGATTATGGCGGCCTTTGACCATCCACATCTTGTCCCTTTGATTGAAAAGGGAAGCTTACCAGATGGCAGGCCTTGCTTTTTAATGCCATTCTATGAGGCGAATTTATCCTATGAAATCGGCCCTGATATGCGTGACCCGGCAATCATTGCAAAACTTGCCCCACCAAGGCGGCCCAAGCGCGTAAAAACGGCTAGAGCCCTCCAACTACTTCGGCAGATCTTATCGGGTCTTAGTGCCTTGCATGAAGCAGGTGTTATCCACCGCGATTTGAAACCCGATAATGTTCTTATGAGTAAAAGAAATCGGGGTAATGCAACATTGTGTGATTTTGGTATGTCTATGTGGGGGGATAGAATCTTCGACGTGGAAAATGAGTACATCGGCAGCAAGGGGTATGTAAGCCCTGAACAATTGGAATGTTCGTTTAAAGTGGGCCCGCAAAGTGATGTCTATTCTGTCGGTGTGATTGCTTTTCGAATGCTAAGTGGGCGTTTGCCAGAAAAGGGTGAGCAGTCTTTGAAAGGTATTGATGTTCTTGTCGGTGATAAATTAGAGCGCATAATTTCTAGTTGTCTTGATGCTTCCCCTACGAACAGACCGGCAAATGCATCTATAGTGTTACAGCTATTATCAAGCTCGTAGAAGACTATTCCTCGCTTAATCTTGAGAGTCGATCATGACTTGATAAATGCGGCGGAGTTGGTTTTCAGAGATATCAAATAACTTACCAGCTGCTTCTACCATGGTTTCTGTCGCTTCATGCGGGGCAATGACAAGTCCAGCTTCGCTATAGGAATCCAACATAGTTAATGTTGATCTCATCTCGTTGGAAATATCTGTTGTACAGTCGGTTAGCGCAGAAAAATCAAACATTATGTACTACCTTCATAAAATTTCGAATTATTAAAATTGTTAGTGCCTGATTTTATAGTCGCAATGTCCGTGCCAATCGTTGAATACGATCATATTAAAATATTTAGAAATTTTAACCGCTAAGTGATTGAAATTATTAAAAAATAATAAAAAACACACGTGTATGTAAGCGTTTCGCGCATTGTATTCTTGCTTTGATTGCCAAAATGAGAATTAAGTTGATAATTTTCTCTAAATGGGAAGTTAATGATGCTGGCATGAATTGCATTAGACCGTTATTTTACGCAATCAATAAATAAGGATGGTAATTGAATGGTCGGTATCTTTTCTATCATTGGACCAGCGGTAAGATGTCTTGATCCTGAGAAAGCCCATGGCTTAGCCCTTAAAGCCTTAAAATGTGGCTTCGTTCCCGCTTACCCGCCTGAGTATGATCCTTTGTTAAGCTCTCGTCTATGGGGATTGGACTTTCCTAATCCGGTGGGCTTGGCAGCGGGTTTTGATAAAGATGCCGAAGTGCCCGATGCCATGCTAGCGCAAGGGTTTGGTTTTGTGGAGGCAGGTTCTATTACTCCCCAGCCCCAATCAGGCAATCCAAAACCCAGGCTATTTCGGTTGAGCGATGATCGAGGGGTCATTAACCGTATGGGATTTAATAATAAGGGGATGGAGGCGGCAAAACAGCGGTTGATCCTCCGCCAAGGTCGTCCGGGCATTGTTGGTATCAACCTAGGTAAGAATAAAGAAGTCGAAGATGCCGCGAGTGATTACGCAAAAGGGGTTAAAACGCTTGCGCCTTATGCATCTTATATAGTGGTCAATGTATCATCACCTAATACGCCGGGTTTACGTGCCCTGCAGGGACGAGAGCCATTGGAACAGTTGCTTGCAGTTGTGAGGTCAACATTAAATGAAGTCGTCCCCAAAAATACGCCACCTTTGTTATTGAAAATTGCCCCAGATTTAAGCGAAGAAGATAAGGCAGATATTGTCGCGGTTGTTCTCAGCCAAAGTGTTGATGGCATTATCGCAACAAACACCACCATCGACCGCCCTGCTACATTGAGAAGTGGTGGAAAAAGTGAAGCCGGTGGTTTGAGTGGAAAGCCGGTTTTTGAAGCCTCAACAAAAGTTCTCGGAGATATTTATAAATTAAGCGATGGTAAAGTACCAATTATTGGCGTTGGGGGCGTTTCTGATGCTGATACGGCCTATGCAAAAATTCGCGCTGGTGCTAGTTTAATTCAATTATACAGTGCGATGGTCTATGAAGGACCAGGACTGGTCGGGGAAATCATTAAAGGCCTTGCTGAACGGTTGAGGGCTGATGGGTTTACGTCAATCACGGATGCTGTCGGTGTGGATCACCGCTAAACAAGCGGTGTGGATCACCGCTAAACAAGTGGTGTGGATCACCGCTAAACAAGCTGTGTGGATCAACGCTTAGTTATGGATCAGTCTGGTTTCGTTTATTAAGGATACCATCAATAAGTTTATAAAAGGCAGGCGCGAGTATTACCAATAAGATAACCCGGTAGAGATGATGTGCGGTGACAAATGCAGGGTCTACACCCAGAGCCAAACTCATGAGAGTCATTTCTGGCAATCCACCAGGAGCAAAAGCAAGCCAAAGTGCGGCAAATGAGATCCCTGTTAGGGGCGAGAGAACGCTTGCAACAATAGCGGCAAGGGCAACCATATAAATTCCCGTGACGGCTCCACTAATTAACGCCAGAGGAATGTCTCTGATTGAGGTCCCATTGAAACGGCATCCCAGTGACGCGCCTATTACAATTTGGGCAACATTAATCAACTCGATCGGTGGTTCTGCTTCTGTAATGCCAAACAGATGCACAGCGGCACTGGCAATCATTGGGCCAATTATGGGAAAGGCTGGGATGCGGAGTAATTTACCAATAAAGACCCCTGCTATCCCTACGATAGCCAATAGAACCATGTCCATTATGGCCACATCGGTTAATGATACAGTGTTTTTTATGAAAGCGACGGGGGCGAAGTCACCTGTCAGGCGAAACCAAAAAGGGATTATTAATACCGTCATCATGATACGAACGGCGTGATTAAGGGCAATGGTTCGTTCGTCCCCCCCCATGGCACCACCGGTCATAATCATTTCAGTTAATCCCCCTGGAATTGAGGAAAAGAATGATGTTGGACGGTCAAATTTGAAGATATTTTTTAGAACCAGATAACCAATGGCCGGAACAATACAGACAAATATCGTGATGGTAAAAATGGTGTTAAGCCAGCTTGCGATACTTTCAAAGACATCTGGGGTAAAATTACTGCCCAACATGACACCCACAACGGCCATCATCACTGTCTTTAACTTTATGGGGGCCTGTAGTTCCTTACCTGCGAGTGCGACTATTGTTGTCGCTATCATGGCCCCCAGCATCCACGCAAGGGGGAAGCGGAATTGATACATGACCCATCCGCCTAGGGCGCCAATGGATAAAGTGACTGCAAGGCGAACTATAATATTGACTGATAGAATCATTACAGTAGGAACTGTTCCTTAATTATACGTTCATTTAAATTATGCTCTGGATCAAACAAAAGTGTAGCGGTGATATCATGGTCCTCACGTATTATTACTTTTTCTACATTCCGCACTTCTGTAAAATCCGCGGTGACGCTAACGCAGCGTTGGTGGGGGTCAAGAATATTGATCACCACTTCGGTGGTATGGGGTAATAATGCACCACGCCAGTGTTTGGGTTTGTATGTATTAATGCCCGTTAAGGCTAATAAATTCGAACCGATAGGGATGATTGGTCCGTGGGCCGAGGCATTGTAAGCAGTTGAACCCGCTGGGGTGGACACCAATACACCATCACAAATCATTTCCTCCATACGATTAATATTATCAATGGTTATGCTAAGCTTGCTTGCCATGCGGGTTTCGCGAAGCAGCGCCACTTCGTTAATGGCAAGGGCGGTGTGAGAGTTTCCTTCAATGTCTTGAGCTTCCATTCGTAAAGGATGCAGGATTGATGCTTCGGCATTGTCTAGTCGATCATATAAGTCATCTTCATTATAGTTGTTCATTAGAAATCCAACGGACCCCCTGTTCATACCGTAAACGGGAATACGTTGATCCATTGCCGCATGTAATGATCGCAACATATATCCATCCCCCCCAAGAGAGACAATGATATCGGCTTCAACCAAGGGAACGTTGCCATATCTCTTGACCAGCGATGCCAGCGCTTCTTGGGCGGCGGGATAGTCTGCGGCATCAAACCCTATGGACTTGTGGTTGCTCAAATGAACTCTCCAACGAAAATAAATAAACCGTAGGTATTACAATACAGTACAGTTGATAACAGTCCACTTGAAATAATGCGGTAATCTTAATCGAGAAGGGGAGGGTGTTTAACTTTTTGTTCTCGGTAGAAGGTATACACACCTGTTAAAACCACAATGGTACTTCCAACGATGGTCCATGTATCGGGGATTTCGCTAAAAAGCAATAAGCCCAAAATTACCGACCAGATAAGCGACGTGTAACGGAACGGTGAAATAAAGCTGATTTCGCCAACCCGCATGGTCATAATCGCAAATATATACCCAAGAATGATCAATAATGCTGCCCCACCCAGCATTTCAAGATCATATAAATTAACAGGCTGCCACGCCATAGTGGGTAGCATTACGGCGCCCGCTACGGTGACCGATACAGAAGCGCTTAGGGCAACAAAAATTGAGGGGACGTGTTTGGATAAACGGCGTGTGGCTAAATCCCGAACAACGATAAACGCCACTGAAACCATCGCAAAGATTGAATAAGAGTTAAAACCTTCAGAGCCGGGTCGTACGACAATGATCACCCCAATAAAACCAATGATGATAGCAAGATAACGCCGCCAGCCTACGGGCTCGCCCAAGAATACGGCTGCGGCCAAAGTAATCCCAAGGGGAAGAGATTGAAGAATGGCAGAGGCGTTGGCAATAGGCATGTTAAAAAGTGCCATTAAAAAACATAACGTTGCACCAACTTCACCAATTAAACGATACCCTACATATTTCCAATCATTTATTGATAAAGTCGGGAATATTGACTTTGAATACCAAGCAATTATGCCAAGTATGAGGGTAGAGAATACCCCGCGAATAAACATTATTTGATAAATACCAAGATTATCGGATACCAATTTGATCATGGCATCATTGAGTGTAAAGGCCAGCATACTGGCCATCATGAAAGCCGCGCCGCGAAAATTATCTGATAATTTCAATAAGTTTCCTTTGTCGACTGAATTTCAGTCACAACAATCCATTCACAATAAATCTAGTTTTTCTGAGAACGGATAGAGTAAATTGGTGGTGCTTCGCGAATAGATTAACCGCCAGTTACACTCATGTGGCGGGTGACAGATGGACCACCATTTTCTCGATCGATGATAAAATCATGGCCTTTGGGTTTGCGGCCAATGGCTTCATCAAGGGCCGCTTCAAGTAATTCATCACCTTCACTCGCCCGCATGGGCGCCCGCAAATCAGCAGCATCTTCTTGCCCTAGGCACATATAAAGTGTGCCCGTACAGGTCAGTCTAACCCGATTGCAACTTTCGCAGAAATTATGGGTGAGTGGGGTGATAAAACCAATATTTTGTCCCGTTTCAACGATTTCACTGTACCGTGCAGGGCCACCCGTACGTAAAGGAATATCTTTGAGCGTCCATTCTTTTTCTATATTGGAACGAACAGCACTTAGAGGTAAGTATTGATCTTCCCGGTGAAAATCCATTTCCCCCATGGGCATGGTTTCAATCATGGTTAGGTCATAGTCGCGCTCGCCACACCAGCGAATCATGTCCCCAACGTGATGTTCGTTAAATCCACGAAGGGCAACCATGTTAATTTTAATTTTCATGCCGGCATCACTGGCCGCATCAAGTCCCTTAATGACCTGATCTAAATCACCGCGACGGGTGAGTTCTTTAAATTGAACGGGATCGATCGTGTCGACGGATACGTTAATACGTTTAACCCCATAATTGGCTAGTTCACTGGCATATTTTGCAAGTTGACTACCATTGGTGGTCAGGGTTAATTCTTCCAAATCACCACTGTCGAGGTGACGAGATAGGCTTTTAATTAACGTCATGATGTCCCGGCGAACAAGTGGCTCACCCCCCGTTAGGCGTAACTTTTTGACCCCTTTACGGATAAAGGCAGAGCAAAGCCTGTCTAATTCTTCTAAACTCAAAACATCTTTTTTCGGCAGGAATGTCATATCTTCGGACATGCAATACAGACAGCGAAAGTCACATCTGTCTGTCACCGAAACCCGTAGGTACGATACGTGTCTTCCAAAAGGATCAATCATGTCAGTCATATTGTATTTACCATTTGCTATTAATTATTTGAGAAAAACTTAACGAGGTCATACCTACTTAGGTATCATATAAGATGTTATGGTGTCACTAATTTCATTCAGTTCTTTATCAAGACTTCCCGCCGGAATACGCAAAACAGGCATGGTGATAAGGGGGTTTTTTTCGAATGCGGGTCTTTTATCTGCTTCCAATAAAGCAACAACAGCATCTGGTTGGGTCAACGTAATTCTTACAGAAGCCTTAATCTTAGAGCCTCCGAGCTCCACTTTTTCTATGTAATTCCAACCAATAATGGGACCTTTCCAATCTTTATACCATAAACCGTCCTTATTTAGGACTAATAATGATTTAGAACTGTTATCACGGCGGTAATTGATCGTTCCAATAACACCAGAACCAATTAGCACAAGTAACCCTGTTAACAGAGCGTCTGGCGATCCTTCACGCAGCACTGTCAGGAAGGAAATGCCGACAATACCTAGAAAGCCAGCCAAAGCGTATCCTTGATGAATTTTATTGCGGGATATACCGAAATGTATTTCTTCATTATTTAGTGAGCGGTTCATGCAATTTCTTTCTTAATAACAATACTGGTTAAATCCTCTTATTCGTAATCTAACCTGATTCTTAATCTGGGCAAGCCTGTATACAAAAAACACTTCTGGTAGAGACCTTCATGTGATGGTAATCAATTTGTCAGGAAAATATATTCTCACTGTATAATGTGTTTATTTATAGAAGATGAAGTCGTTTAACCGTATGCCAGCAATAGAACAAATCAGCATCCGAAAAGAAAATATGGCCAAACTCTCATGCGCCATTGCAGGGATGTTGTGGGGGGTGTTTTGGATTCCCTTACGGGCAATTGATGGTTTGGGCGTCAGTCCGGGCTGGGCATTGGTTCTATTTTACGGCATTCCAATGATAATTGTTTTGCCCCTTATCATCTTACGATGGCGGTTGGTACTTGCAGCAGGATGGAGGTTGCAATTAGTCGGCTTTATTGTGGCAACAGCCTTAATGCTCTATTCTCTTGGGTTTTTGTATACAGAAGTCGTTCGGGCTGTTGTCTTATTTTATACGACCCCTATATGGAGCACCTTGCTTGCTCGGATTATTTTGAAAGATGCAATTACGCCCATTCGGGTTATCGCTATTATTCTCGGCATATTTGGAATGTTGGTTATTTTTGGCATTAATGATGGCGTTCCTCTACCACAAAATCTAGGTGATTGGGTTGCTTTAAGTTCTGGGTTTGTGTGGGCAATTGCTGCGGTAATGATGCGAATGAACCAAGGCTTAAATGCAATTGATCTTACGGCCAGTTATTCTACTTGGGCCCTTGCCTGGGCCTTTGTTCTGGTATTGTTACCAGGTGTTCAAGTGATGCCTGATCTCGCCCTAATTGTTGATAGTTTATATTGGTTAATCCCCGTCTTGTTGATGGTCGTATTGCCCGCGGGCTTCACAATGATGTGGGGTACGCCGTTATTAAGCCCCGGTGTTACAGCAATGTTATTTATGACGGAGATCAGTGTCGGCACGATTACCGCAGCCATTTGGGCGAATGAACCTTTCGGAGCGCAAGAAATAACCGGGATTATCTTGGTTTCTCTCGCCGGACTGTTGGAGGTTCTTGTCGGCCCCTTTAGAAAGCTTCTGCCATCAAAGGCGTAATTTGTTAGGCATTAGCGATGATCTTGTCTGGTCTTTGGCGCACGTCGATTGTCTTGCCCTCTGTTCCACCACAGTAATTCGCCTTTAACAAATGCTTGCGCCAGATCATTTTTCGGTTGCTGAAAGAATTGTTCTGCCGGTGATTGTTCCAACAATCTGCCCCGGTGCAAAAACATGATGTCATCTGCCATCCGCCGTGCTTGCCCTAGATCATGACTGGTCATGATGATACAGGTGCCTGAAAGGTGGATTGCTTGGATAATTTCTTCAACAGCGTGGGTCGCGGCGGGATCTAAATTGGCGGTTGGTTCATCAAGAAATAATACTTCCGGTGATAAAGCCCAAGCACGCGCTAGCGCCAGTCGTTGTTGCTCCCCCCCTGATAAAACACGGGCGGGTTGTTCAGATAAGCGCCTTAGTCCTGTGCGCTGTAAAACATTGTCTGTGATTTCAAGACGCTCAGATTTTGATATGCCTTTCAATGCCAATGCATAATCAATATTTCCTGCAACACTGCGTCGTAGCATAACCGGGCGTTGAAACACCATGGCTTGGCGGTGAGTGATATATTTACGCCCGCTATGGGTTCCTTCACCGCGCCACCTAACAGAGCCAGTGGCTGGTTTTATTAGCCCATGACACAAACGTAACAACAGGCTTTTTCCAGCGCCATTGGGGCCGATAATTACGGTGCGTTTGTTTGTGGTGAAGTTGTAATTCATATCCTTGATTAATTTTTGTCCCCGCGCTTCAAAGCTGACGTCATTTAGCTCAAGGGGTAAAATATTCGGTCCGTGCCGTTTGAGTGTTTTCAATGTCTGCTCAGCCATAACGTTGCTCCGCCATGCGTCTGATTAAAAATGCGGTGCCATTGATTGCGATGGATAAGACGATCAAGATTATTCCTAATCCCAATGCCAACGCCAAATCACCTTTGGACACTTCTAGGGCTATCGCGGTGGTCATGACGCGACTTACATGGTCAATGTTGCCGCCAACGATCATGACCGCGCCAACTTCGGCTGAGGCGCGTCCAAATCCAGCTAGAATTGTTGTTATCAACGAAAACCTTCCGTCCCATAATAAAGTTGGTAAAGCCCGCATTGGCCCTGAACCAAGGGATTTAAGTTGCTCCTCATATTCAAGCCACAGTTTCTCGACGACTTCACGTGTCAGGGCCGCAATGATGGGTGTGATCAGGCATGTTTGGGCAATAATCATGGCGGTGGGAGAGAATAATAATCCAAGGACCCCAAATGGCCCGCTTCGTGACAGTAATAAATAAACGATCAATCCGACCACAACAGGCGGTAACCCCATAAGGGCGTTCAATAAAACCGTGACAGAGGACCGCCCCGGAAATTTGAATACCGCAACGGCGGCACCAATGGGCAAGCCGATTAATGCAGCAAAAAAAACGGCAGAAAGGCTCACCCTTAAAGATAGTCCAACAATTTCAACAAGGGTTGCATCAAAAGTAAAGACCAGCGCAAGGGCGGCTTCAAGGGCGGCAGATAAATTAGTCATTGGTTATGTGTACGTACAAAGGGATTATACTCTAATTGTTCAATTATTATTCTTTTTCAGTAAACCATAGCGGTAGCGTATTGGAATATGTCAAATTATATTCAATAATGCCTTTCTCTAATACCGCAATTTGAATGGCTTTGATAGTGGGTGTTCTTGCATCTGTTTTCATTCAACTTTTAATCAATGAAAGATAATAGTTTGATCGATAGTTTTATCATTCGCCCTGACCCTGAAAACCCAAGATTGAAAGAGCGGGTTGAAGGTGTATCTCATGACGGTACGACTGTTACAGCAAATGTTACTGTCGAGCGACCCCTTACGCTGTATTTGAATAAACATGAAATTGTTACCATGATGACAATCTGTGATTATCCTGAATATCTGGCCGTTGGATACTTGGTTAATCAAAACATGTTGTTTCCAGGCGATGAAATCACCGCCATAGAATACGTGGAAGATATAGATACCGTCATTGTACGAACGGCCCACGAAACAAATTTTGAAGATAAGCTTAAGAAAAAAACGCTGACCTCTGGTTGTGCCCAAGGTACGGTTTTTGGCGATATGATGGAAAACTTTGATAACGTGGAACTTAATAAGGAATGCGTTGTTCGAACGTCAGATTTATACACGTTAGCCAAAACCATCAATACAACACCCAGTCTTTATCTTGATGCTGGGGCCATTCATGGCTGTGTGCTTTGTATCGATGATAAACCTTTACTCTATATGGAAGACGTCGGACGGCATAATGCGGTTGATAAAATTGCTGGTTATATGCATATGAATAAACTGAGTGGTCATGACAAATTGCTTTACACGACGGGAAGGTTGACCAGCGAAATGGTTATAAAAGCGGTCCATATGGGAATCC
Source organism: uncultured Rhodospirillales bacterium (assembly GCA_965603075.1). GTDB lineage: Bacteria > Pseudomonadota > Alphaproteobacteria > Rhodospirillales > Casp-alpha2 > JABJOR01. The sequence goes on from CBFDBO010000032.1 coordinate 13,471, forward strand.
CCATGCTGGCATCACGTTCCGGGTTTACGGCTTGGGGGGTGGATTTAGCGAAGCAGTCCAACATGACATTAATAGGCCGCTTGAGAGGGCAACGCTTTGTTGCTCTTGCGGGGGCGTTCCGCATAATCTTCGATGCGATTGTTAATGATACGGCTATTAATAAAGATAAAAAAGATGACGAATAAAACTGAGAAAATTATTGGCGTATTATTGGCCGGGGGACTTGCTAGACGGATGGGGGGTGGTGACAAGCCCCTAAAAACTCTTGGCGGCAAGCCAATTCTGGATCAAGTCATTGAAAGGGCACGTTCACAAGTCGATACGCTCATCTTGAATGCCAATGGTGAGCAAGACCGTTTCAAGGCGTATGGACTTCCCGTTGTTAAAGACGTTATTGAAGGATATGCAGGACCACTGGCGGGTATTCTGAGCGGTATGGAGTGGACGCGTGAAAATGTAGAGGATGGCGAGAATGCCTGGTTAGCTTCTTTCGCCTGTGACGCCCCCTTTTTCCCACTCAACCTTATTCGATGTTTGTTCGATGAAATACAAAATGCGGGGGCGGATATGGCCTGTGCGCGATCGAACAACCGATCACATCCCGTATTTGCCCTGTGGCCTGTTGCATTGGCAGGTGATCTTAGAAAGGCCATGGAAGATGAAGGGGTTCGAAAGATAGATTTGTGGACGGGACGTTATAACACACTTAATGTCGAATTTTCTTATAAAGCCAAAGAGATTGATCCATTCTTTAATATTAATAGGCCGGATGATCTGCTTACGGCTGAAAAATGGCTTAAAAGTCAATCATCGTAAGGTACGTTTCGTTCATATGAATTATGGCTAAGAATTAGTAGGGAAGTAAATGAGTAAGCAAGTTGATTTTGAAGTGCTGCAAATGGTGTGTTCAAGGCTTTGCCATGATCTCGTCGGCACTGTTGGTGCGGTTAATGCTGCTGTTGAAATAATTGAGGACGAGGGCGGTAACACTGTTGACCCAGACGTTATTAAATTACTCTCGACCAGTGCCGGGGAAGCAGCCCGAAAATTATCTTTCTACCGGGCAGCATTCGGTTTGGGCGGTAGCAACAGTACGCTTATTGATTTTGAGCAAATTAAAAAGTTAGTTGAAGATTTATTGAATGGCGGAAAGGTTAATTTTAAGTGGGTTGGGGATACCACCACAGCTTTACCGAATATAGCAGCCAAGTTAATTTATATGATGTCTTTAATTTCTTATGATGCGTTGCCACGGGGAGGAATGATTAGTATGCATATTCAATCTTTTCCCGAAGGTCTTGGATTGGCCTGTGCGGCAGAAGGGGCTGGTGCTGCCATTCGTGAAGAAATTGTATCCACTTTGGAAGGCAATGTATCAGTAAATGATCTCTCCTCCAGAGAAGTTCATGCCTATTATACAAAAATACTTACAGATATTGCTGAAACTAAAATAGAAATAGGGGCGGGCGAAAGCTTAATTAATCTAGCTATTTTGCTTCCTTCTAGAACTTTGCAGTAAATAGTTGCTTGATTATTGCTCAATTAGCCCTTTATTATATATGAACAATTAGACGTTCTTTTGTATTGATTTAAAATTAGATGTAATGATGCATTAATGGTTGCATATTAATTAATGTAGAAAATTCAAAAATTTTACGACCTGGGCTAAGTGCTAATAACAAAAACCAGAATAATTTGTGTACTTTATTAAAGTATGCGCTTTGATAATGAGGAGTGGATAATGGATGATTTGCTGACAGAGTTTCTAACAGAAACCTCAGAAAGCCTTGCTGTAATTGACGTGGAGCTGGTCAGGTTTGAGCAAGATCCAAATGATTCAGGGATTTTGGGAAACATTTTCCGCTTGGTACACACAATTAAAGGTACATGTGGGTTTCTAGGCCTTCCGCGCCTTGAAGCTGTTGCTCACGCAGGTGAAAATATTCTCGGTAAATTCCGTGATGGTGTTTTAGAAGTCACACCCGAAGCAGTTACCCTCATTTTGCAATGTATTGATGCTATTCGTGACCTGCTTGCCCAATTGGAAGAAAGCGGTGAAGAGCCCGAAGGCGATGATCAAGCTCTGATTGATGTCCTTAATCTGATGGCTGATGGCAAAACGCCCTCAAGCGCACCTGCTGAAGCAGCACCTGCGCCAGCCGCCGATGCAGACTCTGCTGGAGGGATGGCTGTTAATGAATTTGGTGCGCCTGTTGCGGCAGAATTACTTGAAGAATATGCCACCGCTAGCGCTGATGTTGGTGGTTCTTCTCCCCCTGTAAATGAATTTGGCGCACCCGTTGCCGCCGATTTGTTGGCAGAAGTTGCGGAAGCAGAAGCCGATGGATTTACGGCGGCTTCTGATGCGAAAATGGCCGGCGGTCCTCCGAAAGAGGCTGAAGCGCCAGCACCAGCACCTGCTGCACCCGTTAAAGCTTCTCCACCTGTCCCTGCTGCGAAGAAAGCTGCAGCACCTGCTCCTACAGAAGAAATTAAGAAAGAAAGCAGTGTTGCTGCGTCCAGTATTCGTGTTCATGTGGATGTGCTTGAAGACCTTATGACATTGGTAAGCGAATTGGTTCTGACACGTAACCAACTCCTGCAAATGGTTCGTGGACATGACGACAGTGAATTTACAGTACCCCTACAACGACTAAGCCACATTACCTCTGATTTGCAGGAAGGTGTCATGAAGACCCGTATGCAACCAATCGGTAATGCATGGGCAAAATTGCCTCGTATTGTTCGTGACCTTGCTGTTGAACAAGGTAAGAAGATTGAATTGGTTATGGTTGGTGCTGAGACAGAACTTGATCGTCAAGTTCTTGAACTCATCAAAGATCCGCTTACTCATATGGTGCGTAACTCAGCCGATCACGGTATGGAAATGCCTGCTGATCGTACAGAAATTGACAAGCCTGAAACCGGATCAATTACACTGAAAGCTTTCCATGAAGGCGGCCATATTATCATTCAAATTATTGATGATGGTCGTGGTTTGAATATGGATCGCATCAAAAGTAAAATTATTGAGAACGGTCTGACCACTGAATCTGAACTTGAAAACCTAACAGAAACACAGATTCAGCAGTATATCTTTAAGGCTGGTTTCTCCACAGCAGAAAAAGTTACCAATATTTCTGGCCGTGGCGTGGGTATGGATGTGGTTCGTACAAATATCGAACGCATTGGTGGTACCTGTGAATTGAAATCAACCGAAGGCAAAGGTACGGTTGTTACCATTAAGATTCCACTGACACTTGCTATTGTTTCGGCGCTTATTGTCGCATGTGGTTCAGAAAGATTTGCTATTCCTCAACTCAGTGTTCTGGAATTGGTTCGTGCTTCTTTCAACACAGAGCATGCCATTGAAATGATCAATGACTCTCCTGTCTTGCGATTGCGCAATAGACTATTACCGCTTATCAAGCTTAATACTCTTCTAAAACTTGATGAAAACGAAAATGACGTTAATGATGGCATGTTCATTGTTGTTACCCAAGTGGGTAACCAGACTTTCGGTATTATCGTTGACAAAGTATTTGATACAGAAGAAATCGTGGTTAAACCCGTCGCACCTGTACAGCGAAATATTGCTGTTTATTCCGGTAACACCATTCTAGGTGATGGCAGTGTTATTATGATCCTTGATCCTAACGGTATAGCTTCTCACACCGGTGATATTAGTAATGATGAGAACGCCGTTGATTCAGCTGCGTCAACAATTAATGATCAAACGACATCGCTCCTTGTATTCCGTGCGGGAGGCCCAGAACTTAAAGCTGTTCCTTTGGCCCTTGTTGCCCGACTTGAAGAAGTTGATTTGGCTGCAATTGAGAAAGCACAAGGCGTTTCTGTGGTTCAATATCGTGACCACATCATGCCCCTGATCCCCTTCTACTCAGGTTTTGAATTCGGTGATGAAGGACGTCAACCTGTTCTGGTCTTTACAGACCGGGAACGCTCTATGGGATTGGTTGTCGATGAGATCGTTGATATCGTCGAAGAAGAATTAACGATCGAATTAGTATCTGAATCAGAAGGGGTGCTTGGTACCGCTAATGTAGCTGGAAAAGCAACGGATATTATTGATTCAAGCCATTACTTGATAAAAGCTTATCCTGATTGGTTTGGTGGCTCAGAGGATACAACATCTGGAGCTGAAAACCGTAGTGTTTTATTGGTAGATGACAGCCAATTCTTCCGTAACCTGCTGGCGCCGTTGCTTTCTGTTGCGGGTTGGAATGTACGGGCGGTAGAAAGTGCTGAAGAAGCTCTGTCGCTGCGCGATAAAGGCATGGAATTTGATGTTATCGTCAGTGATATCGAAATGCCGGGTATGAATGGCTTTGAATTTGCTGAAACTGTTCGTAGCAGCGGTTCTTGGACGAAAACACCTTTGGTAGCGCTTTCCGTGAGTGCAACTGAGGAAGATTTCACAAAAGGACGTGATGCTGGATTTGATGATTATTTAGCAAAACACGACAGAGATGCTTTGGTTAATACTTTAGCGAACACAATCACTGTAGCCGCAAATAATGCAGATAAATAATAAATCTGTAATATCTATTTTCATCGTTGTGTTAGAGACTAACGGTTGATAGATTGCGTATAGTACATATGATTATACTACATTTTATATGAAGGATCGAGAACTGCGATGAAATCCTGCCTTATTGTCGATGATTCAAAAGTAATTAGAATGGTTGCTCGGAAAATTCTACAGGAACTTTCTTTTGAAACGGTGGAAGCTGCTGATGGACAGGAAGCTGTTGATCAGTGTACTGCCAAAATGCCTGATGCAATCCTGCTCGATTGGAACATGCCTGTGAAAAGCGGCATTGAATTCTTAAGAGAGCTTCGGGTCATGCCCGGTGGCGATGCCCCTATCGTTGTTTTCTGCACAACAGAGAACGATATAGTGCATATTCAAGAAGCGATCGAAGCTGGCGCGAATGAATATATTATGAAACCGTTCGATAGCGAAATTATTCAAGCGAAATTCATTCAAGTTGGACTTCTTTAACTCAGCACATCGTAATATGAGTTATATGCGAACCTGATTGCAGGAAGGAAAGTAATGGCTTTAGCCAGTCAAAACACCGTTGACCCAATTAAGGTCATGTTGGTTGATGATTCGGCTATTATTAGGGGCCTCTATCGCCGTATGTTGGGCGATTGTAAAGAAGTAGAGATTGTAGCAGATGCTGGAAATGGCGAACAGGCAATCAGACGACTGAAAGAAACACCCTCTGTAGAAGTTATTATTCTTGATATTGAAATGCCGATTATGGATGGTCTGACAGCCATTCCGCATTTATTAGAAGCAAAGCCGGGTGTGATGATATTGATGTCATCTACATTAACGGCTCAAAATGCTGAATACAGCATGCGCGCCTTGCAATCTGGTGCGGCAGATTATTTGCAAAAACCAACAACCAATATCGCATTATCATCTGGTACAGACTTCCGTACTGATTTATTGATGAAAATAAATGCTCTTGGGGAAGCTTTACGTCGCAATACTATACGCTTACGTGGGGCGACAGCGGCTCGGCCTACTTTGGGCACTGTAGAGCCAAGACCTCAACCAATTACACCGAGACCAAGCGCGCCAACAGCGCCTGCATCAATACCCGACAATAAACCTCTCGCTTGGAATCTTAAATCTTCCTCGAAGGTTTCGTTTCGTAAATCAGGTACTATCAAGCCTAGGATTATCGTTATTGGCAGCTCAACGGGGGGGCCGGAGGCGTTGAGAGACGTATTTGCAAGTCTTTCAGGAAACTTAGGTGTCCCTATTGTTATCACCCAACATATGCCGCCAACCTTCACAACCCTCTTGGCTGCGCGTTTAAAAGAAAGCGGAGCGTGGGATTGTCGTGAGGGCATACACGGCGAAGAACTGAAGCCAGGGCTGGCATTAGTTGCGCCAGGTGGCAAACATATGCTGGTCAAAAAGCTAAATAACAAATACCTTATTGAGATCAATGAAGATCCCCCGGAAAATTATTGTCGTCCGGCTGTTGATCCATTGTTTAGAAGTGTCAGCCAAGCCTTTGGAGGCGCTGTTCTAGCGGTAGTCCTCACCGGTATGGGCAATGATGGCACGAAAGGCGGGCAAGATATTATTAATGCTGGGGGGACATTAATTGCTCAAGATGAAGAGACCAGCATAGTATGGGGAATGCCTGGTTCCGTGGCCAACGCAGGATTGTGTAGTATGCTTGTCTCTAAAAAAGACATGGCTGGATATATTAACAACTTTATTACAAGGTTTTAAAAATGACTCCAGACGAATTTAATTATGTGAGCACACTGTTAAAAAAGCGATCTGGACTCGTTCTGTCCAGTGATAAAGCTTATTTGCTTGAAAGCAGGCTTATGCCTGTTGCTCGTGCTTATGAATTGGATTCCGTAGAAGCGCTTATCAATAAAATGCGGATGACAAAAGAGGAAAAAATTATTACCAGTGTAACTGAGGCAATGACGACAAATGAGTCATTCTTCTTCCGCGATCAAAAGCCGTTCGATTTATTCCGCGATGAATTGTTACCATCAATGATGGAGAAACGGGGAGTACAAAAGAAAATAAAGATTTGGTCTGCTGCCGCTTCTAGTGGCCAGGAATGTTATACACTTTCCATTATAATTAAAGAAGCCGCCGCAAAGATGGCTGGATGGAATACCAGTATTGTTGGTACAGATATCTCACACGATATTCTTCATAAAGCCCGCACCGGTATCTATTCACAGTTCGAAGTGCAACGGGGTATGCCAATTCAATTGCTGGTAAAATATTTTGATAAAGTTGATGATGCTTGGCAGATCAAACAGGAAATTAAAGATTCAGTTACTTTTAAATATTTCAACCTTCTCGACAGCTTAAGTGCTCTAGGAACATTTGATATTGTTTTCTGTCGAAATGTTTTGATCTATTTTGACCCTGAAACAAAAACAAAGGTCTTGTCAGAGATTGCGAAGCTTATGCCTGCTGATGGATTGTTGATATTGGGTGGCGCTGAAACGGTCCTCGGTATATCTGATCGATTTACCCCTGTTAAAGGGCAACGCGGCGTCTATGCGAAAGTGCCTTGATAAACATACCGCTAAATTGAATTTACTAAAAAAGGCCTGTGATAATTATCAGCAGGCCTTTTTTAGTAAATAATCGGAGAAACCGGTCTATTAAGCCTCGGCTTGAATAACCTCTTCAACTTCTTCTGGGTCTCTCAGAGCGTAACCACGCCCCCAGACCGTCTCAATATAGTTGTCGCCCTCGGTTGCCGTCGCAAGTTTCTTACGGAGTTTGCAGATGAAGACATCAATGATCTTTAATTCAGGTTCATCCATGCCACCATAGAGGTGGTTGAGGAACATTTCTTTCGTCAATGTCGTTCCCTTGCGCAGGCTGAGCAACTCAAGAATGCCGTATTCTTTGCCTGTTAAATGGATGGGCTGTCCATGTGCATCAACAGTTTGAGCATCAATATTCACATTGATTTTACCCGTTTGGATGATGGATTGAGAATGGCCTGCAGAACGACGAACAATGGCCTGTATTCGGGCGACCAATTCTTCTTTGTTGAACGGTTTCGTCAAATAGTCATCGGCACCAGATCCCAGTCCTTTGATTTTATTTTCTGATTCTGTAAGGCCTGAGAGAATAAGGACGGGGGTGCGAACTTTTGCATCACGGAGATGGCGAAGGACTTCAAAGCCATTCATATCGGGCAACATAATATCCAGAATAATGATATCATATTCATAAAGCTTTCCGATTTCTAAGCCGTCCTCACCGAGATCGGTAGAATCGACAACCATCCCGTTCTTTCTTAGGATAATTTCGATACTAGCTTTGGTCGATTGATCGTCTTCAACGAGTAGGACCCGCATGAATCGGCCCTCCAATATGGTTGTTAATAATTATTAACCATAATTTCCAAAGAAGACTGAAGCAAGGGGTTTCAAAATTTCCGACAAGTGTTATTTATAAAACAGTGCTAAGGTATTCAAATAATTACCTTAATGTTACTTAAAGATATTTTGGGTTATAATGTTAAATATGGATTGGATTGTTGGATTCTTAAAAAGTATGAGAATCGATGATTCGCAAGCTCTCGAAAGGTTTGTTTGAAACTTGAGTATTATCGGTAATTCAATCATCAATCAGATAACGAGACTGCCTGAATACAAGGTATATGGGCACGTCACCAAGATTATTGGGCTGCTCATTGAGATCGGTGGTGTTGAAGGCAGTTTCTCGGTTGGTGATCATTGTATAATACATGGACGGGGTAGCACCACAATCCTGTGCGAGGCAATCGGCTTCCGGGACGGGAAAGCCTTGGCAATGCCGTTTGGTGCTCTCGACGGTATCGGACTCGGCAACAAGGTTGAAATCAGTTCTACCAGTCCAGCAATTTACCCCGATGTCAGTTGGCTTGGTCGGGTGATCAATGCCCATGGTGAGCCTGTCGATGGCAAAGGCCCGTTGAGCAATGGTAACAAACCCTATTACATTCACGCAAAGCCACCTTCAGCTCACACCCGAAGTCGAGTAGGGGGGAAGCTGGATCTTGGGGTGCGTGCGCTCAATACCTTTATCACAGTGTGTGAGGGGCAACGTCTGGGGATCTTTGCGGGCTCGGGTGTTGGCAAATCAGTCTTGATGTCCATGATGGCACGCCATACAGAAGCCGAAGTCAGTGTCATTGGTCTGATTGGCGAACGGGGACGCGAAGCCCGTGAATTTATTGAAGACGATCTTGGGGAAGAAGGCCTAGCGCGCAGCATTGTTGTTATCGCGACGTCAGATGAACCCCCCCTTGTACGACGACAAGCGGCTTATATGACCCTCAGTGTGGCTGAATACCTGCGTGATTGTGATAAAAAAGTTTTATGCCTTATGGACAGTGTTACCCGCTTTGCCATGGCGCAACGCGAAATTGGTTTATCGGCGGGTGAGCCTCCGGCGACAAAAGGATACACCCCATCGGTTTTCGCAGAATTGCCCAAATTATTAGAACGCGCCGGACCGGGTGTGGATGGCAAAGGTAATATTACGGGACTGTTTACGGTCCTTGTCGAAGGCGATGATCATAATGAACCCGTGGCCGATGCTGTGCGGGGGATTTTGGATGGTCACGTCGTCATGGAACGCTCTATTGCAGAGCGCGGGCGGTTTCCGGCAATTAATGTGACAAAAAGTATTTCGCGAACCATGCCACGCTGTAATACCGATGAGCAAAATGCATTGGTGACAAGGGCGCGCCGTTTAATGGCGACCTATGAAGACATGGAAGAGCTAATCCGCTTGGGGGCCTATCGACGGGGCAGCGACCGTGCCATTGACGAAGCCATCCATTACTATCCAATGATCGAGGCGTTTCTATCGCAAAGTATCGAGGATTCCACATCCTTGGATGACTGTTATATCAAACTTGCTGCATTACTGGGGGCAACGCCAGAAGAGGCCCCTGTGATGACAGAGGGACAGCCTCAAGAGCAATCAACCCAAGAACAAGCTTCGTCAGAGCTTCCCGTGACAGAAACACCGATCATCGGTGATATCGGGCAACCTAATTAAGAAGAATGTATCGGAATGCACGATTTGTTAAGACTTCAAGGGTATCCATAATACATGGCTAAAGACTTACAAAATTTGATTCAAATCCACGAATGGGAAGTGGATGAAAAACGCCGCAAATTGGGTGAATTGCTGCGTTTGCTCGATAACCTTGAAGCTCAGGCTCAGGCATTGGAAGAAGAACTCGTGCGCGAGCAACGTATCGCACAAGAATCACCGGATGAAGCGGGGGTTCTTTATGGTAACTACGCTGGCACGGTGATCGACCGCCGTGAACGTATTGCCCAATCCATTGCTCAAATGGAACACTCCATCGAACTTGCCCGCGAAGAATTACGCGAAGCCTATGTGGAACTCAAGAAATATGAGATCGCTCAGGAAAATCGCGAAAAACGCGCCTTGTTGGAACGCAACAAACGTGAACAAGCCGAACTCGACGAAGTCGGCCTGCAAAGCTATGTCCGCAAAAACGTAAGCTGAACTTCTTATCTCAATCAATAATGGCCTGATTAACCAAAATTCTGAGCTCTCGTTTTAGAGGGTAGGTTTCAGAAGGGGTTAGCTGTGTCATGAAGACGACGGAGAGATCCTCGGCCGGGTCATTCCAAAATACGGTATGGGCCGCCCCGCCCCAGTTGTACTCGCCCACGGATGCCATGAGTTGTGCTTGTGTGGGGTCCATCATGATGGCGAAACCTAGGCCGAAGCCGACACCCTCAAAAACGGACTCGCCGAACCTTGGTTGTCCCATGGATGCTATGTCACCGGGTAGATGGTTCATGGTCATGTACTCGACCGTTTTACGGCCCAGTATACGAACACCGTCCAATTCACCTTCATTGAGCATCATTTGCAAAAACCGCAGATAATCGCCGGTGGTTGATATTAATCCACCGCCGCCTTGAAAACGAGAAACGGGCGCGCGAAATTGTGAGTTCTCAATTTCTTCGGTGATGGCCATGCGGTCGCCATTTTTGTATTTGTACAGAGTTGGAAATTTTTTCAGCTCCTGATCGGCAACTTCGAAACTGGTGTTTTTCATTTTCAAAGGATCGAGAATTCTTTCTTTCAGAATTTGATCAAGCGGCTGTTTTGCAATGACCTCTAACAAATGCCCAAGCACATCGGTTGAAATGCTATACTCCCATTTGGCGCCGGGTTGATACCCGAGGGGGAGCTTTGCTAATGTCTCGATCCATTCCGCAAGGGGGGCACCCTTGGCATTAAAGTCCAGTTGGTGTTCTGTATAGAGTTTGCAAAGAGGGGCTGACGGATCGCTAAAAGAATAAATAAATCCCGAGGTATGGGTCATCAATTGGCGTATGGTGATTTCTGATTGAGCGGGGACAGTATCCTCAACATCCCCTCCGGGTTTGGCGAGCACCGTCATATTTTTAAGGCAGGGGATAAACTTAGAAACCGGATCATCAAGCTGAAATCGTCCTTCTTCATAGAGGGACATGGCCGCCACGTTTGTGATTGGTTTTGTCATGGAAAATATACGGAACAAAGTATCGCGGTTTACCATTGTTTCACGTGAAACATTCATAAAGCCTTGGTGGTCCTCAAAAACCAATTCTCCATGACGCATAATGGCAATGACGGTGCAGGGTAATTTTTCTTTATCGATATACGATTTTGCCCAATCCCGAAGTCTTTCTAGTCGTTCTGGAGAGAAACCATTATCCCGCGCGGTCTTCTGAGTCGGTTTTTTAATCGCCATGTTTATTATTCCTGAATGTGTAGAAAGGTTATACGGGTTATACGGTGATACCAATGCCAGTGTTGTTGGTTTGTGGTTTTTCGTCCGGCAGCTCTGGATCGATAAAGGCATCGGGTGCGGCCTGAAATGACATGCCGCCGTTCATGCCAACAATTTCGTTGGCGCTGGCAAAGATCGTCATAATGTTTGCCCGAACTTCATCGGGCAATTTCACACTGGTACGAATGATCATATCCAATCGTTTTTCACCCTTTTCGACAATACCGTCTAATTGTAATCGGCCAATTTTGCTTAAATTAAGATCGATTAAAAACCTTTGCCCCTTGCGGTTTTGTTCATCGTTATCTTCATCGTCTGAAAGGTTGCGACTGAAGAACCTTATTTGTTGAAGGCCGTCTTCCGATAGCAGGGGGATTAAAGTTCCCCGCCAATCATCGGTTCTGGTAGGGGTGGCAACATCATCATCACTTCTGCCCAGTAATTTAAACTCTTCCCCCAATTTTTGCAAAATTCCGGGTTTTGCTTTTGCCAGTATTTTGGTTGCATTACTGCCAAGCCAATCTTTAACTTCCCCGCCTTTCAGGGCGCTCAGAAAAAATAATGTCATAGCCGTAAACTGTGCATTGGGTTTGGGTAGAATATGGTTTGTGATGTGCTCGACCATTTGTGGGGCTGCGGATTGTAAGGTCGCCAACCCGTCATCTAAGCTGGGCCACGATTGGTTCATAATCATGCCCTCGCGGTGAATAATGGAAGGCATAGGTTGTTGGGGTGCTGGAATTTTTGGCTGGCTTGCCACTGTAAATGTAACCTCGGTGCCCACAGGAAGGGATTGCGTGGTGGCAACCGAAAGGGAAAGGGGGATATTTGATGTGCTTACAATTGATGTTCCGTGACTGCCTAAACCGACCACCATACCAGTTAGGATTGATCCCGTGGAAATAGGGGCGATGTTGGGTGTTGATGATGGTCCTGAGGGCAGGGCTATGATCATGCCTTCGGCCTTTGGTGGCGTGAGGTTTGTTATGGTGATCGAGAACTGAGTGCCCGGAGGGATGGTGTTTGTTAGGAGGGCTGTTGGCGAGCTCGATAGAGGTGTTTGAAACAGTGTTTGAGTTGCTTGTCCCGCTTGCGCCGACGGAGATGTTGTTAAGGGTGCTGGAGATGAGGGCGCTTGATTACTCGGTTGTCCTAAAGGGGCGTTTGTTATACTGGTTTGAGGCGTTGTTTGTGCCGTCAGAGTTCCAGAATTAGGGGGTGCAATTTGCCCAGAGGATGCCGCTGCGTTTGGTGATACGGTCCCTGTGAGTGCATTCCCCGCGCTAATTCCCGTTCCCACACCTGCGCCCGTACCTAGTCCCGTACCCGCTCCCATCATGCCAGATGAAGATGTCGGGTTAATGACGGTTGCTAACACCGTAGAGCCGGTTGTCATTGTGAGGGTTGTCGGGGTGATGGTCTGGCTGATTTGTGGTGCGGTTGATTGCGCGCCTTGTCCTTGCATAGATTGTGGCGCGTTGCCCGTTTGAACAGGTTTTCCCGCTACGTCCAAAATTTGTAATTGGAAGCCCGCATTACTGCTGCGATAGGGAACTTGCAAGGTCAGGGATTGATTAGCTGTTAGGGGAAAGGACGTTTCAGCAGTGACTTTCCCCAGTGGTGTATTAATTTCAACGCGCCCACCCGTAACCGTAATGATACTGGCTTCAATGCGGGTGCCCGTATTTAATTGGGCCATTAACGGCGGGGGCGTTTTAATGACCAAGCTGGGTTGTGTCGATGCCGTCGTTGACACCGAAGGAGCGGTTGAGGGCGGTGGCGGTTGTATGGTGCTCATGATCTATAAATGAGGCCTTCCGCAGTTTGGTTAAGAAACGAGTATATACGAAATTTGGTATTATATTAAATTAGATCTCGAACTTTTGCTGATACAGCCTCTATATCTACGGCGGCCTCACTATTTGGAAAGCGAGTCAGCAATGACGATTGATTTCTTATCGCTTCTCGGACTTTATCATCGCGTCTTATAATACCGAGCAAAGTCGGGGTGTAATCCAGAAATCCCTGACAAGCTTTTAATAACGTATTATAGGTGCGCTCACCTTCGCGTGTTGAATTTACCATATTGGCGACAACGGTAATATTTGCATTTGGGCTTTCGTTTCGAGTGACCTTGATAAAGGCGTAGGCATCGGTCAACGCTGTCGGCTCATCCGTTACAACGACAATATACATGGAAGCATTGGTCGCCAACTGGCGGACCGAGCGATCGATACCTGCGCCTAAATCGAGTAACACGTTATCGTAATTACCCGCAATTTGGCCGATTTCATTGGATAACATGCGTAATCGGCTGGGGGGTAAATTAGCCAGTGAGCCAGAACCGGATCGCCCAGCAATAACATCAAAACCGCCTTCAGGGTAATGAGTGATGGCTTGTGACATGGCAATCTTGCCACTGATGACACCGCCTAAATCATACTTAGGTGTCAGCCCCAATTGAATGTCCAAATTTGCAAGGCCCAGGTCACCATCAAAGAGTAAAATGTTTTTATCACGATTTGCCAAAGCATGGGCAAGGGTAATAGCAAACCAAGTTTTTCCAACCCCGCCTTTTCCTGAAGCAATCGCAATCACGTTCCGAGACTTTGCTTCGGAGGGCGTTATCGGAGAGGATGGTGGGGTATTCGCCATGAGAAATTATTACCTTAGATGCTGTGGCCTGAGCTAAATTTGGCCGACAGTTTTAATGCGGGCTTTCGGGTGAACTTCGTTTTGTGACATAACAACGGTTGCGGGACGGAACCGTTCAATGATGGATCTTACATAGGGACGAATACCGGGGCTGGATAACAGAACGGGTGTTTCGCCCAACATGGCTTGGCGTTCAAACGTGGCCCGCATGGCATTGATGAAATCTTGCATATGCGAGGGTGCCAGCGACAATTGACGTTCATCGCCTGTGCCAATCAATGATTCTGCAAAAACTTGTTCCCATTGAGGTGATAGTGTCACAAGCGGAATAAAGCCTTGGTCATTTTCGTTCATGTCACTGATCTGTCGAGCCAATCGTGAGCGGACATGTTCGGTGATCATTAAAATATTTCGTGTCTGGCTAGAGGATTCAGATATGGCTTCTAAAATTGTGGGTAAATCACGAATGGATACACGTTCAGACAACAAGTTTTGCAAGGTTCGTTGGATACCGCCCACCGTAATTTGATTGGGTACCAAATCCGCAATAAGTTTTTGGTGATCGCTCTCAAGGTCATCCAATAACTTTTGCGTTTCAGCAAAAGACAGTAAATCGGACATGTTGTCTTTAATGATTTCTGTAATGTGGGTGGTAATAACGGTTGCTGGGTCGACCACCGTATACCCCCTGAATTGCGCTTCTTCGCGGTTGGCTTCATCAATCCACATGGCAGGTAATCCAAATGTTGGCTCCGTGGTTTTTTCACCCGCCAAGGTTATCTCTTCACCGCGAGGGTCCATGATTAACATTTGGTTGGGGCGTAAATCACCTTTGCCAGATTCAATTTCTTTGACCCGAATGACATAGGTATTCGCCGGAAGCTGCATGTTATCTTGGATGCGTACACTGGGCATAACAAAACCTACATCAGCGGCGATTTGTTTGCGTAGGGCTTTAATTTGATCCGTTAAGCGCTGTCCGTCGCGTGGTGTATTGATTAGCCCGAGTAAGCCGTAACCCAATTCCAAACGCAGAAAATCAATCTTGAGGGTCGCTGAAATTGGCTCTTCCGGCATTGGCGGGGCTACTTGTTCGGCCTGTTCCACTTGTTCTGCTTGCTCAACCACGGCACGTTTTACCGATTTGAAGTTATAATAAGCGAGACCACCTGAAACCACAGAGATAAAAACAAAGGGGATTGCTGGAATGCCCGGTAATAGAGCAAGGCTGATTGTTAACGCAGATACAAGCCCCATCGCCTTAGGTTGACCACCAAGCTGTGTGAACAGCGCTTTATCGGTATTGCCACGGATACCCGCTTTGGTGACAACCATACCTGCTGCGGTGGAGACCACCAGAGCTGGAATTTGTGTAACCAAGCCATCCCCCACAGTCAGGGCAACATAACTGTTGGCCGCATCGCCAAAAGACATGTCATTTTGAGCCACGCCAATGATCATTCCACCGATAACGTTGATGAATGTAATCAACAATCCAGCAATAGCATCACCGCGAACAAACTTTGCGGCACCATCCATGGCACCAAAGAACGTGCTTTCGTCTTCCAATGTTTGCCGACGATTACGAGCCTGATCTTCATCAATAAGACCTGACGATAAATCCGCGTCGATGGCCATTTGCTTGCCGGGCATAGCGTCCAAAGTAAAGCGGGCGGAGACTTCTGCAATACGTCCTGAACCCTTTGTAATAACGACAAAGTTCACGATAACCAAGATGGCAAAAACAATAATACCAATGACGAAATTACCACCCATGACAAAGCTGCCGAATGCCTCAATGACTTGTCCCGCAGCGGCGGGACCTTCGTGTCCATGGGAAAGAATTAATCGCGTAGAAGCCAAATTCAACGACAGCCGGATCATGGTCGCGATCAGTAATACCGTAGGAAAGGAGCTAAATTCAAGGGGGCGATCAATGAACAACGCCGTCATCAAGACCATCACAGAAAAAGTGATCGAGATCGCTAAGAAGAAATCAAGCATCCACCATGGCATTGGCAATATCATGATCACAAGGATTAAAACCATACCCAATGCGAGGAAGATATCGCCTTGTCGCGACAGTTGAGATAATCGACCTAAAGCACCCTGGGCGAACTGTCCCATCACAACAGAACTGTCCGGAAGGGTTTCACCTTCAGGGGTCGTTACTGCATTTTCTGGTGTACCTTCGGCCATTTTGAGGTCTTCTTAATCTTATAAAAGGGTTCTAGAAGTTGTATATCTTAACTAAAGGAAGGGCGATCTTCGCCCGCCGGTGGAACGGCAATACCTTGGTCATTGTATAGCTTGAGCTTATTACGAAGGGTCCGGATTGAGATACCTAAAATTGTTGCCGCGTGGGTGCGGTTGCCGATGCAATGTTCTAGCGTATTAATAATCAATTGTCGTTCAACATTTGCAACTGTTTGGCCGACGAGTTGGCCCGTTCCGCCCGTTCCATCATTCCCACCATCGTTGGATTGAGTGCTGCCGCTTCCAGACATATCATTCAACATGATGGCATCTATATCAATGGTGGGACCCGTAGCCAGCAAGACACTTCTGTGAATTGTGTTTTCCAGCTCTCGAACATTGCCGGGCCAAGAATGAGCTTCGAGTAAAGTCATGGCGGCCTTTGAAATCGGGCGCTCTGCAACATCATTGGCCTCAGAGTATTTTTTAACAAAGAAATCGATTAATACCGGAATGTCACCTGGGCGTTCCGCAAGTGTTGGCATGCGCAAGTTCATAACATTCAGGCGGAAATAGAGATCTTCACGGAAATTTCCTTTGGAGACTTCTTCTTCAATCTTGCGGTTCGATGTGGCGATAATGCGAACATCCACCTTTACGGGTTTATTCGAGCCTATGCGGTCGACTTCCTTTTCTTGAAGGACGCGCAGTAATTTGGCTTGCAAGCTGATATCCATTTCGGTGATTTCATCAAGCAGCAAAGTACCGCCATCGGCTTCTTCAAACTTTCCAATGCGACGGGCTATGGCACCCGTGAAGGCGCCTTTTTCATGTCCGAATAATTCAGATTCTAATAATGCTTCGGGAATGGCCGCACAATTGATGGCGACGAAGCGTTTGTCGGTCCGGCGGCTTTTAGCATGGATATGACGCGCCATCATTTCTTTGCCCGTACCGGAAGAACCTGTAATCATGATACTGGCTTCGCTTGGCGCTACCTGTTCAGCCAACCGCACGACACTTAACATGCGATCATCAGCGGCAATTAGATCAAACTCTTCTTCGGCAACGGCGGTTAAGACAGCGGCAATTAATTCTGCGTCCGGGGGCAGGGGAATGTATTCTTTTGCACCGGCTTTAATCGCGCGAACGGCGGCTTGTGAGTCTGTGCCAACACCACATGCGATAACGGGAATATTAATACGTTCTGCTTCGAGCGAGGCAATTAAATCAGCAATATTGAGCATCACATCGGCCATGATAACATCCGCACCATTGCCAGCACGTAGGGCGTTTAGGGTCTCGTTGATGCTATCAACGTGAGATACTTGCGCACCACGGGACATAGCAATTTGACTTGCTGCGCCAATCTGGCCCCCTAAATTTCCCATTATCAGTACGCGCATTAAACGTAAGCTCCGTTAGAAAGTAAATTATTATTCTTGATCTTAGTCAAAGTATTGCACCTTATCCGATGGGGGAAGGATGCTATTGATCATTAGTTCCAACCGTCTGGGGTTTTCTTGACGACCGATAGATGCAGCTCCCATCATATAAATTGTCCGAATGGTGGCTTCCTCAGCAGAATTGCGCTCTAGCTTTGCAGCAAGCGGCATAAAAACCATATAGGCCAGCACCGCACCGTAGAAAGTCGTCAATAGAGCAACCGCCATGCTGGGGCCAATCATTGTTGGATCAGCAAGGTTGCCCAGCATCTGAACAAGACCAACCAATGTACCAATTAAACCCATTGCAGGGGATATTTCTGCCATCTTGCGTAACACGCTTGCCGATTTATTGTGACGCTGCAGGGTTGCGCTCAAATTACGACGGAGAATGGTCTCAATCTCTGAACCTGGTGTCCCGTCCATGGCCATTGTTAGACCAGATTGAAAAAATTGTTCGCTGCCCATTTCATTAACGATAGGCTGTAAGGACAATACGCCCTTACGGCGGGCCAATTCGGCAACGCCAAGGGCTTGATGGGCTGCTACGGTAGAATTGCGAGGTGTATGGAAAACAGCCTGTGAGACGATTTTAATTGTTTTTGACATTTCATCAAAGCTGAAACAAATAGTGGTAATGGCAAAGGTGCCGCCGATAACAATCAATATTGAGGGAATATTGATAAATGAACCGGGTGATCCACCAAAGAATATAGCCGCAATAATAAGGCCAAAGCCGAGGGTTAATCCCGAGATTGTTGCAAAATCAAGCCCGTCGTGTTGGGTTCTAACAGAAATGTCGATGTCATCAGCCATACTATATGTGTTAGCTCTTATCTGATTTTACAATTTCAGTCATGGTAATGCCCAAACGATCTTCGACCACAACAACCTCACCTCGGGCGACGAGACGATCATTGACGTAAATATCGATAGCTTCACCAACTTTACGATCTAATTCGATAACGGCGCCACGGCCCAATTTGAGCAATTGGCTCACTTGCATGGTCGCCTTACCCAAAACGGCTGATACCTTTACTGGAATATCATAAACCGCTTCTAGGTCCTTTGCGCTTTTTGGCAGATCGTTGGCGTCCACCATAGCCTGACCAATGTTGGCAGGCGGTGAAGGCTCTACACCGGAAGTGGCCGGATTATCGGTTTCGTCAAATTCGTTTAATGACAGGTCTTCTTCTTCGGCCATTTAACTCTCCTATTTTCATTTTTTTTCTGTTTAGGTCGATCCAAAATTATATCTGGAGGAACCTTTTTTACAGAAACTTCTTATGGGATTGCTCGTTTCATTCTATAGCATCTACAGGAACCATCATATTGTCATTCATAATTCATAAAAAACCCTGAATTCTGCGGTATTTATGAGTGTTTTTATTCATAATCTTAAATATTTAACTGTTTTTATTAATTTATGTGTCGATCGATCATATCGATTCGCACAATTTGTATTTTTTTATTCTGTTGCTGACGTTTCAGATGCTTCCTGAGTAGCAATTTCCGGTTCCTGATTTACATCAACCGTATTGTCTACATGTTCAGGTTGACGGGTGCCATTTAAGTGCCCCTGAATGATCTCATCTATTGAATTCCAAAGCAATTCTGCGTTTCGTTCAGCGCTGCCTTCACCCCATTCTAGACGGCAATCGCCCTGTGCGATATTTTCGTCATCTTTAATGATGACGCGGCCTTCATAACCTGAGCCTGCCTTTAAACCGTCAATCCGCTCACTGATTTGCGCTATTTGACCCGGGTTTATGCGAATAACGACACGGGGTTCATCAATCAAACGGAGTAATGTTTTTTCAATCAATCGATCTATCTCTCCAGCACCATTTTTATCAGATAAATCGGGGAATAACTTTTGTGTTATGCTGGAGGAAATTCCAATGCAATCATTTACCAATCGGTTATTGGTTTGTTCCTGAATGCCAAATAAATCCGTTATATGTTGTGATATGGCACGAATGATTGCCAGTGTGTCGCGTTCAGTTGTTTCTGATGCATTCTGGGTACCTTCCTGATGACCTAATTCATAGGCTTGTTTTTTGGCGGCTTCCAATTCTTCTTCGCTAAATGTTGGAAGTATCTCTTCTTCTTCGATTTCTTCAATGATTTCAGCATCTTCAGCCTCTTGAAGTTTTTCTTCTGGCGTGGCTAACCCTGCGTCCGGTACCGGAGGTGGAGCATCAACATCGAAGCTCATATCAAACATAAATTTTTTAGCAGGCGCCATTTAATTCTTTTCCAAATACTATGTAATTCAAGTGGTCTTTTTTAGTATACCAGTTCATCTTCTTCAGAGCCCGAAGAAACGACAATTTCGCCA
>CBFDBO010000033.1:0-30730 GCA_965603075.1 uncultured Rhodospirillales bacterium
GAAAACCAGCAAGGGTGCAAGCCCTTCCGGGGTTCGAATCCCCGTCCCTCCGCCACTTTCCTTATTTCACCATGTTTCATCGATATTCCTAATGCCACCACACTCTGATCTAATTTCTGAGGTATTTGTTTCTCCAAAACAAGAAGAGGCAAAAGTATATTGGCAAATGCTTTGGATAGATGATTATCTAAGCATGAGGGCAACACCTTAGATGATTACGTTTTCTCTTCAGGGTGTTATTATTAAATGGGCGAGTAGTGTTAGGTTTATGAAAACACGCCGCTTAAGGCGAGATTTACACATATGAAAATAACGGCTGTCAAAACATACATCGTGCCATCAGAATTATCTTTGACATCGTGGGGTCCGGGAGTAGCTTGGGTATTGGTCAAGTTAGAAACCGATGCCGGTATCGTGGGCTGGGGACAGGCCTATACGTTTCGTGAACGTGAGCAGGTCATTGCCTCGGCAGTTCACAAACTATCCCCCGCCCTAGATGGCATGGATCCGTTCTGCATTAAACACTTCATGACAACAGCATTGCTCAGCATCACCGATCCCGGTGGTGGCAATGAAACCTCGGCGGCAGCGGCCGGTATTGAAATTGCGCTCTGGGATATAGTTGGCAAGGCTCTGAACGTGCCAGTGCACCGATTGTTGGGTGGCCCCTGTCGCGACCGTATCGGCGTTTACGCAAACTGCTGGAGTGACGTCCCGCGATCACCGGATGAGCTTGCGACCTTCGCGGCGGCGCAAGTGGAACAAGGCTTCAAAGCCGTTAAAGTCTATCCCTTTCTGTACGGTAACACCGTGGATGATGGCAACGCATGCCTCGATGCCGTGCGCGATGCGGTCGGCCCTGATGTCTCAGTTTTTGTTGATATGTGGTACAAGATGAACAACGACGACCTGCCTCAGATTATTGATACGCTCCACGCCCATGGGGTTTCATGGTTTGAGGATCCTGCCGTTGCAACAGATGTGGAGGCACTTGCCCGAATTCGTACCCAGTCAAACTTGCCCGTGATTTCAGGGGAGACGTTATATTTGAAACAGGATTTCCGCCGCCTTCTCGAACACAAGGCAGCCGACACCCTGAACCCTGATATAACCCTTTGTGGAATTCTGGGCATTACGGAAATCGCGGCCATGGCAGATGCCTTTTCCGTCACCGTTTCAGTTCACAACAACAACACCATGACCATCGGCCTCGCCGCCGCCCTGCAGGCGGCTGCCGTCATCCCTAATCTTACGATGGTGGAATACTTTTCCCGTTTTGTGACGGGCTCCAATACATTCTCGACCTTCGAGGTTAAACTGGATGAAGACGGTTGTATTGCGTTACCCCATGAACCGGGGATTGGGGTTACGGTTGATGAAACAACCGTTGCATCCATGGAATACAATCCTGTTTTGAATGATCAATAATCGCTGGGTTTCGACTAGGTGTCAGGTATCAGCAAACTGGTCATACGCGTCCAATGCCTGTGCGGCGTAGACCATGGATGGACCGCCGCCCATATAGACGGCCATGCCTAATGTTTCGAGAAACTCTTCTCGGCTTGCACCATTTTTCTCGGCGGCTTTTGCGTGAAAGGCTAAACAGCCATCACAGCGTACAGCAACACTAATGGCGGTTGCCAATAATTCTTTTGTTTTGGGATCAAGCACGCCATCTGCTGTAGCGGCTTTCGCCATTGCAGAAAAGCCCTTCATGGTTTCGGGGATGCCTTCGCGCAAGCGTCCGATAGAGACATTGAGGTCCTTGGCTAATTCGGGATAGTTTGTTGTCATGCTTATTTCCTATTCATTTTATTTATAGATCGACTTCCTGTAAATATTGAGGAAGGCTTACATTCCAATTGTATTGTTCTTCAATCTTGATTTTCAAAGCTTCTGAGGCTTTTGGCTCGCCATGGGTGATAAATACTTTTGTCGGGGCTTTTTTAAAGTGACCAAGCCATTCCAAAATTTCACCATAATCGGCATGGGCTGAAATATTATTTAGAGTGGCAACTTGTGCCTTCACAGGCCATTTTTTCCCGTGAATTTTAATCTCAGACTCCCCTTTTAATAGCCGTGCTCCGCGGGTGCCCTCCGCTTGAAACCCTGTGAGCAATATAGTGTTGCGCATATCACCGAGGAAGAATTTAAGGTGGTGCAATATCCGACCGCCTGTCGCCATACCGCTGGCGGATATAATAACACAGGGCATACCATTATTATGGTCGAGCGCCTTTGATTCTTCAGCTGTCTGAACATATTCGGCGGCTTGACTGACCTCGGAACAATGTTGTTTGGACAAACGATGTTCATTTTTAAATTTGTTCAATAGCTTGGTGGTATTAATTGCCATGGGGCTATCCAGGAACACAGGAATTTCGGGAATCCCACCGGATTTTTTAAGCGCATCGATATAGTACAACATGCTTTGTGTCCGTCCCACGGCAAATGCGGGAATGATAATAGAGCCACCGCGCGCCGCCGTGGTACGAATGATGTCACCAATCATTTCTAGGGGGTCATCTTTCGGGTGCAATCGATCACCGTAAGTGGACTCAACCACCAAATAATCCGCACGCTCCATGATTGCGGGTGTCAGCATGACGGGATCATTCTTGCGTCCAATATCACCAGAAAATAAAATGGATTTATCGCCATCGCTGATTTGGACAAAGGAGGACCCCAGTATATGACCAGATCGACTTAGCGTTACCTTCAAACCATCACCCAGATTAATGGGTTTTCCAAAATCAATAACTTGAAATTGATCCAGAGAATTCACGGCTTCTCGTCGGTCATATAAGGGCTTTGCGGGTTCGTGCCGGGTGTAGGAATAACGGTTGGCACGTTTGGCATCTTCTTCTTGCAAATACCCGCTATCGGGCAGCAATATTCGGCACAGCTCATATGTCGCTTTAGAGCAATATATTTTCCCCGTAAAACCATTTTTGACCAGCAACGGTACATACCCGCTGTGGTCAATATGAGCGTGGGTAAGTACCACCGCGGTAATGGATGAAGGTTCAATGGGCAGCGCTTCCCAGTTTCTGAGGCGCAGCTCTTTCAGACCTTGGAATAATCCGCAATCAATAAGAATGTTTTCATTGCGGTGTTGAAGTAAATATTTTGAACCGGTAACGGTGCCTGTTGCCCCAAGAAATTTAAGCCTCATGATGGTGCTCCTTCTTCTCATAAATTCGGAGAGCTATCCAATACGGTATTATAGCATGTAATGTAATAAATAGGGACCGATTTCATCTTTAATGATCCAGATTAATGATTAGATGGCTGGATGAAACGATCCCCCAATCCGGTGTCGTAGGCCATGCCAAAGGCCGTGATTGTGGCAACGGCCATAGGATCGCCATGTCGGGCCAGTCCTTTGCGTTCCAGCGCGACCCAAACCGCTTGATTAGAAAGTCCGCTGACATCTTTAGAGGACACTGTAAAATTACCGATATGGACATGGTCGCCGTGCGCATGGGGGATTTGCAAGATGCTGACATCGCCGGTTTCTGCGTCAGGACGTGACAGCCCCGGATCGGCGGCTAATACTTGGGCCAAAGCCAACGTGCGTTGTTGCAGTTTATTGAGCTTCAAGGGGTTTTTCTTAGAGGGCATAATATTTCCTGTTTCATTTAGGCAGTTTCTTTTACCTGGATATTAACATCGAATTGCAGCGCCGCCAAATGGGCATAAAGCGGGCTTGATTGTAAAAGCTCTTCATGGGTCCCGGTTGCCACAATATGACCATGATCGATTACGGCGATTCGGTCCGCATTGATCACGGTGGCAAGGCGGTGGGCGATCACCAACGTGGTCCTGCCGGCTTTCAGTTTTTTCAATGCTTGCTGGACCAATCGTTCACTCTCAGAATCCAGTGCACTGGTTGCTTCATCCAGTAGCAGTACCGATGGATCGCGTAATAAGGCCCGTGCAAGAGAGATACGCTGGCGTTGTCCGCCGGATAATCGCACCCCTTTCTCGCCCAAGAATGTGGCGAAACCTTCCGGCAGGTCATCAAGGAACTCAGCCGCGGCGGAGGCCTCGGCGGCGTTACGAACCGCTTCATTGTCGGCGTCCGGTTTTCCATAACGGATGTTCTCCCATGCGCTGGTGCCAAATAAAACCGGGTCTTGTGGAACCAAGGCAAACCGAGAGCGAACTTCTTCAGGATCAGCTTCGCGTACATTCACGCCATCCACATGAACGGTGCCTGACATAGGATCATAAAACCGCAGGAGCAATTGAAAGACGGTTGATTTTCCCGCGCCGGAAGGGCCAACAAGGGCGACGGTCTCACCGGGTTTTACATCAAGTGTAAAGTCGGTGAGGGCCGCCATGTTAGGGCGAGATGGATAATGAAAGGTGACATTCTCAAAGCTCACACGCCCTTGCGCCGTCTCCGGTAAAGCCAAGGGAGCGTCCGGTGCTTGGATGTCGCTCTGCGCTTCCAGTAGCTCGATTAAACGTTCCGTGGCCCCGGCTGCCCGTTGTAGCTCACCATAGACTTCGCTCATGACCCCGGCGGAGATGGCGACCAGCGTGGCGTAATAGATAAAGGCCGCCAACTCACCACCACTGATTTCGCCCGACAGCATTTGCCGCCCGCCGACCCATAATACGATACCGATGGCGCCGAACACCAATAAGATCACCACCGCCATCAACATACCGCGTGTGCGAATGCGGACGATGGCGGTATCAAACGCATTGCTAACTTCTAGTCTGAAGCGATTTCGGTCAACGGTTTCGTGGGTGAAGGCCTGCACCGTGGAAATGGCGTTGATGGTTTCCTCGGCAAAGGCTCCCACGTCGGCAATACGATCTTGGCTATCACGAGAAAGCCGTCGAACCCGCCGTCCAAAAATCAAAATGGGAACGACAACAACCGGGACCACCAATAATACCATGGCGGTCAAACCGGGGTTGGTGATGAACAGCATGGTAATGCCGCCGATTAGGTTAAGCACATTTCTAAGCGCCACAGAAGCCGAAGAACCAATCACTGATTGTAACAAAGTGGTATCGGTGGTCAGCCGTGAGAGGACCTCGCCCGTTTTAGTGATCTCAAAAAAACCGGTGTGCAGGCTCAGGATGCGATCAAATACGGCTTTACGTAAATCGGCAACCACGCGTTCACCGATCCACGATACAAAATAGAACCGCGCAAAGGTGCCGAAAGCCATGACGACGGATAAACCCAGCAGTAAATAAAGCGCGTCATCCAACGCTTGTGCATTGCCATTGGCAAACCCACCGTCAATCAAGCCTTTCAGGCCTTGGCCTAGTCCCAGAACGGACAACCCGGTAATCAACAATGCAACAGCCGCGGCCACCACTTGCCAACGGTAGGGCTTTAAGAATTCAGCGGTTCGGCGAAGATATTTAAAATCCTTGCCTTTGGGTCGATCAAGCGATGCAGCATTACGGACCAAGTAGGTATCCTTCGGTTTAGATGATAGGGGCCAGATTTCGCTTTGAATATGTGGTCAATTCAAGCATAGAACAAGCCTGCATTAGGTTTTTTTGTTCCCATAGCAATTCCCCACTCTTGCTGCTTGAAAGATTATGTAAGGTGCCAATTAGCAATGATTGTATCAATATCTGCTAGTTCGATTTGTTGATCAAAGCGGGGGTAGATGTGTTCCAAAGTGGCGGCGTGGGATTGGGGCATCGAACTTGCCACACCATCGGTGGCGATGATGGTACGGTATCCCAGATCAACGGCAGACATAGCGGTCGCCAACACACACACATCGGTCTCAATCCCGCTTAAGATCAAGGCGCTGGGGTTGGCTTTTTTGATGTAATCAGCAAAAATTTCGCTGCCAAAAATATCATGGGTGGTTTTATCAAATATATTCTCTGGTTGGGCAAGGTGAGCGATTTCTGGGTGCAAATCGAGAATGGCGGATCCCGCTTCAGCTTGGGTAACGGTGTGCCACTGGCGGTAATAGCGCTGCCATGCTCCGGTTGCATCGTCGGCCGTGTTGGCGGTTATAAATCGCGAGAACAAAGACCGCTCTGGCGCGTAGTTGATTAATCGGCTCAGCGATTCGATGACCTCTAAACACGCTTGGCCAAACCAGACCCCCGGCTCTAGAAATAATCGCTGCATATCAATACAAATATGCAATGTGGACTTATCCAAGGGACCAAAGGGCAATTGAGCTGAACGCTTCATTAAACGACAATATCCTGTTGTGCTTTGTGTTGTTATCTTTGATAGTGGTTGCAATATAATCTTAAATTGATTGTATGCCAAAAGGTATTAAGGGAATTGTTGTTATGGGCAGAGTTGTCGTTTTTGGTAGCCTCAATCTTGATCTGGTCGCCGGTGTTGAAAAAATATCCAGCCCCGGCGAGACGGTAAGCGGCCATAGCTTCGATACTTTTCCCGGTGGTAAAGGCGCTAATCAGGCCATGGCCGCCCATATGGCTGGCGCGGATGTTGTGATGGTTGGCAAAGTCGGCGAGGACGCAGCCGCCACACAATTAATGGATTTTTACCACAGCAAAAATTTTCCAACGGACTCTATAATGACCACGCCGGACGCCCCGACGGGTACGGCAGTTATTCAGGTCGAACGGGGCAGTGGGGAAAATTCCATCGTTATTATCGCCGGTGCCAATTGGGTATTCTCCAATGCTGAAATCGACGCGGTAGATCTGCAATCCGGTGATGTGGTCGTCTCTCAATTGGAAGTCCCCCAAGACAAGATTGAACGGTTGTTCCTTCGGGCGCAGGCCTGTGGAGCGCGTACCGTGCTTAATCCTGCCCCGGCAATTGAGATACCTTTCAGCTTACTCAACAGCGTTGATGTGCTGGTGGTTAATGAGACCGAACTATCGTTCTTTGCGGGTGAGGCATTGACGGAAAGCTCAAGCGACCTCGATATAACAAAAGTCGCCCTGCAATTGGCGGTCTCAAATCAACAAATTATTTTGGTAACACTGGGCAAACGCGGTGTGCTGGCCGTTCAGGGGGATAAGGTCATTCGTGTGCCCGCTCGCTCCGTCACCGCCGTGGACACAACGGGTGCGGGGGATTGTTTTGTGGGGGTGTTGGCGGTGCAGATATCAAATAATACCGCCCTTGAAGAGGCCATAATATTTGCCAACGTTGCAGCGTCCATCAGCGTTCAACGACAAGGGGCCGGACCATCCATGCCCACTTACGTAGAAATTTCGGCTCATTTATGACGGCGAATTGTATTTTAAAGTGTCGAAAAACCGTTAATCTTGTCCTAAACTGACGTGTAAGTTTTACGGCAACAGAAAAATACCGGAATTTGATAAACGATGGATAACATTGCCTTTTTGGACGCAACGGCGCAAGCCGATCTGGTTCGACGTAATGAACTAACCGCCCTTGAAATGGTCGAGGGGGCAATTGATCGTATCGAGCGGCTTAATCCAGAGCTGAACGCTGTCATTATGCCGTTTTTCGACATGGCGCGTGATGCGGCGAAATTACAGCAAAATTCACAGCTTAATTTAGAATCCCCCTTTGCCGGGGTACCATTTTTGTTGAAAGATTTGGTTTCTGAATGCAAGGGCATGCCCCGAACCGATGGTTCAGGGTATCTAGCGGGACAGTATATTTCAGCCGAGGATAACGAATTAGTCAGCCGCTACAAACGGGCGGGGTTGATCATGATGGGCAAAACCAATTCCTCCGAATATGGCTTACTGCCCACGACGGAGCCCGCTCATTACGGACCGACCAAGAACCCATGGGATTTAACCCGTGGCACCGGTGGGTCCAGCGGCGGTTCGGCGTCGGCGGTGGCCTCTGGCATGGTGGCGGCAGCCCATGCCAATGATGGCGGTGGCTCGATCCGAATTCCCGCATCGGCCTGTGGTCTGGTCGGTTTGAAACCAACGCGCGGGCGCAACTCGCTTGCCCCAAATTACGGCGATATATTGGGCGGGATCATTTGCGAGCACGTGGTGACCCGCTCGGTCCGCGACAGTGCCGCCCTTTTGGATGCCACCCACGGACCCGTACCGGGTGAACCGTACGGGCCAAGGCCTCCCGATCAACCGTATTTAGAGTGCCTAAAGCAACCGCCTAAGAAATTGCGCATCGCCCTTGGTACCACCCCCCTGACGGGTGCGGACAGCCATCCCGATTGTATAAAGGCCGCTGAACTGACCGCCAAATTATGCGAAGAACTGGGGCATGAGGTGGAAATTGCCTCCCCCCAAACCGATAGCCGGGCCATGTTAAAAGCCTTTGGCATCGCCTTTACTAATTATCTTGTTTGGGCCATCAACGGTTGGCAGGAAATAACCGGACGGGAGCCACAAGAAGAACATTTTGAGGCGGTCACCTGGAAAATGTATCAACATGGATTGGGAATGAACGGCGGTAAATACCTTCTCGCCATGCAGCAACTCCAAAAATGTAATCGTGATTTTGGGGCATTCTTTGAAGATTATGATGTCTGGCTCAGCCCAACACTGGCACAACCTCCCGTGCCGCTTGGGTACTTCGATTATTCTGCCGAAACCCGTGATGAACATTTCAAACGGCTGGGTGATTTTACCGGGTTTACGTTGATTGCCAATGCGACGGGCCAGCCGGGTATCTCGCTGCCGCTGCATTGGAACGATGATAATTTACCAATTGGGGTGCACTTCACCGGGCAATATGGTGATGAAGCAACCTTGTTATCCCTTGCCGCACAGTTAGAAGAAGCCCAACCCTGGGCGGGGCGCCGCCCGTCAATATCCGCACTCCGCGCACCATCAATATCCGCGCTCCGCGCACCAGCGATAAGCGCGTAACATGACGCACATGACAAAATGGATCGACGTTTCCCAAGTCGCAGATTTATTGAAACCCGGCATGACGGTTTTTATCGCCGGTGCGACAGCCGAACCAAGTGCGATCCTTGAAGAACTTAGCACGCCCGGTAAAAATTGTGCGGGTGTGCATTTTGTCTCTGTTTCCATACCGGGGTTAAACACGGTTGATTTTTCAAGCCTTGGCTCAGATGTTCGTTCAACCAATTTTTTCGCAACACCGCAAAATAAATCCAGTATGGCCGCTGGTCGCGTTGATTATATCCCCCTCCAATACCGGGCGATTTATGATTATCTAGAGCGTGATTTGGATATCGATATTGCCATAATACAATTTCCGCCAGTAGGATCAGATGGCATGATCTCTCACGGGGTCAGCTCAGACTTTGTCCCGGCGGTGCTCGCCAGTGCTAAGGTTATAATTGGCGAGATCAATGATCGCCAGCCTTCCCCACCGTGTAGTTTGCTCAGCCCCGAGAACAAACTCGATTATGCCATTCGTGTGGATCGTCCGGTATTATCCTATCCCCCCTCAAAGATTTCTGGCACGGCGAAAACGATTGCAAATCACGTCGCCGATTTGATCAACGATGGTGATTGTTTGCAAATAGGTATTGGCAGTATCCCCGAGGCAACATTGGCGGCCCTCACCCATAAAAAGAACCTGCGGTTTCATTCCGGTATGATCTCTGATGGTGTTATGGGCCTTGCCAAGGCGGGGGTTATGAGCGGCACCATGACCATCGGTGCAACATTGGGATCGCAAGAACTAATCAACTGGGTGGGTTCAAACGAACACATAAAAATCCGTCCGGTTAGCCATACCCACGATCCACGTATCTTGGGCGAGATCGATAATTTTGTTTCCATCAACTCCGCCCTAGAGATCGACTTATTCGGTCAGGTCAATGCCGATATGCTAAACGCGCAACAAGTTAGCGGCACAGGGGGCAGCGTCGATATGATGCGCGGTGCGGCGCTCTCCAAGGGGGGGCGCTCCATCGTCGCGCTAAACGCAACGGCCTCAGGGGGTACGGTCTCAAGAATCGTGACGCGCTTGTCACCGCAAAATGCCACAACCGCCCTGCGCAGCGACATTGATTACGTGGTGACAGAATACGGTGTTAGACGTCTTAAGCATCTGTCGGTTAATGATCGCGCCGCTGCGCTTATCGAACTGGCGGCTCCTGAATTCCGAGAAGCGCTTTCAATACAGTAGCGTAACAAAAATTTTTAAAATTCAGAGTCTCGATCTTTATTTACATTTTTCAAACTTAGGAATACAAACTAAGTAGAACCCATCTCCGGGTAAGCCAACCAAATCATTATAGGAAATTTAAAAATGGACGTAGCAGGTAAAAAAGCAATCATCTTTGGCGGTACTTCAGGCATTGGCCTTGCCGCCGCAAAACAATTGGCTGCCTTAGGCGCCGAGGTTATTGCGATCAGCCGTAATCCAGAAAAAGCGGGCGATGTTCCAAGCGGTATCACCCTTAAGAAATGCGACGTCTTAGACCGCGAAGGTATGGAAGCCTTATTCAAAGAATGTGCCCCTTTCGATATTCTGATCAGTGCCGCAACCGGCGGTGGGCGCGCCATCGGTCCTTTTCTTGAAATGGACATGGATGGATACAAAGCATCATTTGATAAGCTGTGGGGCTACGCCAATGTCGTCCGTTTTGGCGCACAGCACATGAGCGAAGACGGCTCAATCGTTTTGGTTAGTGGCTCGCCAGCCCGCAAAACCAGACCGGGACAGGTTGCCATCGGTTCTGTTGGTGGCGCGGTCGAAGCTCTGGTTCGCGCGGTTGCTCCTGAAATTGCCCCCCGCCGCTTAAACGTGGTTTCTCCGGGAATAATCGATACGCCTATGGTTGCCTTAGAAGGGGACGAACGCACAGCTCATTATAATAAAATAACGGCCAACAATATTATCCCCCGCGCTGGTACGGCTGATGAAGTGGCTAAAGGTATTGTCTTTATGGTCCAAAATGAATTTGTTACGGGTACAACGATCGACGTTGATGGCGGTTGGTTGCTCTCTTAAGGTTTATCCATAATAATTTATTCAAAAATAACGGAATTTATAATGACTACTCTAGAAACCGGGTCAATAGCCCCGAACTTCTCCGCCCCCACCGATGGAGGCGAAACGCTTACTCTGAGCGACTTACAGGGTAAAGCCGTCGTGCTTTATTTCTACCCCAAGGACGACACATCCGGTTGCACCAAACAAGCCATCGAATTCACCGCCCAGTTAAAAGCCTTCACCAAGGCCGGCGCGGTTATCATTGGTGTCTCTAAAGACCCGGTTAAAAAGCATGACAAGTTCATTGCTAAATATGATTTGGAAATTCGTCTGGTTTCAGATGAAGATGTCGCCATTAACGAAGCTTATGGTGTGTGGGTCGAAAAAAGCATGTACGGACGTAAATACATGGGAACCAATCGCTCAACATTCTTAATCGATGCTTCGGGAACGATCCAACGTATTTGGAGCAAAGTAAAAGTACCGGGTCATGTGGATGAAGTTTTAGAGGCTGTTCAGGCGCTATAAACCAAACTTAGGGATTGGTTCCAAATCGAGCTTCGTAATGATCTTTCTGGCGGGTGGCGGCGACAACGGAATTTCGCATGAGCATGGCCACCGTTACAGGACCAACGCCGCCGGGGACGGGGGTGATCCACCCGGCGACTTTCTCGCAACTTTCAAAATCGGCATCACCGACAACTTTGGATTTACCGTCACTATCCATGACTTGGTTGATACCGATATCAATGACGGCGGCGCCGGGCTTGATCATGTCCCCTGTGATCAAGGCAGGTTTGCCAACGGCCACAAAGACCGCGTCAGAACGGCGGGAATGGACCGATAAATCCCGGGTCATGTGGTGACATACCGTCACGGTTGCCCCCTCTGCCATGAGCAAAAACGCAATGGGTTTGCCAACAATTTCAGAGTGAC
Organism: uncultured Rhodospirillales bacterium; assembly: GCA_965603075.1. GTDB lineage: Bacteria > Pseudomonadota > Alphaproteobacteria > Rhodospirillales > Casp-alpha2 > JABJOR01. The sequence continues at coordinate 11,783 of CBFDBO010000033.1, forward strand.
CAATGACGGTGACTTCTAAGCCTTTTAAGTTCAATCCGGTTTGCCGTAGGATTTCTACCGATGCCATCGCCGTACAGGGTCCAAGGCGAATGTCGTTGTAAACAATGTCCCCTATGGATGAGGGATGCATCCCTTCGACATCTTTCAAGGGGTGAACGGCGGTTTGTAATTTACGCATGGACATATGTTCGGGCACCGGGCGTTGAATGATAACGCCCGTAATGCGGGGATCTGCATTCATGGAAGCGATGGCTGCTAAGATTTCATCTTCGGTGCTATCACCGGCGAAGTTACGTTCTTCAAACTGAATGCCGGATTTTTCGGATATGCGTCGTTGATTACGAACATAAAGTGCCACGGGCTCAGAATCACCGATTACAATGGCGACTAATTTTGGCAGCCATCCGGATTGAACCAAAGAGGTCACATCCGTTGATACTTGCTCCAGTATCTTGGCCGCGATTGCTTTACCATTAATGTGTTTATGCATGTGTAGAACCCTTGACTATGCTAACCCCCAGTAAAGCTGGGACCGCGTGGTTATGGGCTGGAATGATCTGTTTTGTAAACCCAAGAATGGATTGTTGAGGGTGAAAATAATTTACGGCCGGTCAATAACTTTTTGGCAGCCCCAAAGCCTTTTCGGCGATATTGCACAGGATCAATTGTGGGCTGATGGGGGCAAGGCGGGTAATCAGGACTTCGCGGAGCAGGCGTTCCACATGGAACTCTTTGGCGTACCCCATGCCGCCGTGGGTCATGATGGCTTGGGTGCAAGCTTTGAATCCGGCTTCTCCGCCCAAGTATTTAGCGGCGTTGGCTTCTAACCCACACGGCTGATCGGTATCATATAAGTAGGCTGCTTTCATGGCCATAAGGAAGGCTGCTTCCAGCTCAATCCAGTTTTCGGCTAGGGGGTGTTGAATGGATTGGTTCATGCCAATGGGACGGTCAAAAACCATGCGGTCCTTGGCGTAGGTCGCCGCCCGGCCCAGCGCGTTTTGGCCAATGCCGATGCCTTCCATAGCGACCAATACCCGCTCTGGGTTTAGGCTGTGCAGAATGTATTTGAAGGCTTTGCCTTCTTCGCCGATCCGGTCGCTGGCGGGGATGGGCAAGCCATCAATGAACACTTCGCACGATGGCACCGCGTGTCGCCCCATTTTGGGAATGGCACGGACATCGCAATATTTTCGGTTAAGATCGGTATAAAATAGTGTCATGCCATCGGTTGGTTTGTCGCATTCTTCTTTGGGCGTGGTGCGGGTCAGCAACATAATCTTGTCGGCTTGTAATCCGGTCGAGGTCCAGACCTTTTTACCATAAACTTTGTAGTTTTCACCATCCCGTTCCGCGCGGGTGGTGATAGAGGTGGTATTGAGGCCCGCGTCCGGTTCGGTAATACCAAAACAGCATTTGTCTTTGCCTTTGATCAAAGCGGGCAGCCATTCGCTCTTTTGTTCAGCGGTACCAAACACCACAATAGGATGGGGACCGAAAATGTTAATATGGATGCTGGACGCCGCCGCCATGGCGCCTGAGGAATTAGCAACCTTATGCATCATCAGGGCGGCTTCGGTTACCCCAAGTCCCGCACCGCCGAATTCTTCCGGCATCGCGATGCCCAACCAACCGCCTTCGGCCATCGCGGCATGAAAATCAAAGGGAAATTCGCCTTTGTTATCCTTGTCGAGCCAGTATTCATCACCGAAATCGTCACAGGTTTTCTGGACGGTATCACATATGCTTTGCTGGTCGTCGGTTAAAGAAAAATCCATCGGGGTTAAGCCTGTTCGGTTTTAATTTTATTGCAGATTTGTTCTTGTAACACATGACGCTGGATTTTGCCTGCCGAAGTTGTGGGAATGTGATCAATTATTTCCAATCGCTCGGGCCATTTGGCTTTTGAGATGCCGGATGCTTTGGCAATCTGGGTTAAATCATCAAGGCAGAAATCTGTATGATCCGCGTGGGGAATGACACAGGCGCACACCCGCTCGCCCAATCGATCATCGGGAATACCAATAATCAACATGGATTTAATGCGGGGATCACCCATCAATTTTTCTTCAATTTCGGAGGGTGATAAATTTGCGCCGCCCCGGATGATCAATTCTTTTTTGCGGCCGGTTAATTTCAAATAACCATCGCTATCAATTCGACCCACGTCTCCGGTATAGAACCAACGGCCCGTTTCATCATTTAAGAAAGCGACGCTGTCCAGTTCGGGACGACCAAAGTAGCCCAGAAATAACGGTGGTCCGCGCATGACCAAATCGCCAATTTCACCGGGGTCGGCTTCGCTGCCATCCTCCAAAAGTATCCGTAATTCAGTACCGGGAAATGCGCGGCCATCGGTATTGATGATGGTATCGATAGGCGTATCATAACGACAACTCGCCCCATTGCCTTCGGTCATGCCCCAGATGACCGTCGTCAGCGTGTTAGGCCAGCGTTTGCGGGCCTCAACCAATAAGGGGGACGGTACATACATGCCGCCACAGAACATTAATTTCAGATTGATCTTGTCACCGAATTCATCGAAAGCCGGGCTTTTGAACATATCTTGTAACAGTGTTGGCGTGGTCAGGCTGAAGGTAGCTTTCTCAGTTGCCATGGTTTCCAAGGCTTTTTCAGAATTCCATGCTTCTTGTAAAATGAGGGTGCAACCCAGCACGGTTGCGAGGCGAAGACCGTGGATCAAACCCGCCGAAAATCCCAGCGGAGCGCCCATGAAAATAATATCATCGGGACCCAGCTCAAACATCGGATAGATGGTGGTATTAAACGCGGTCAGAGAAACCGAGCTGTGAATCACACCCTTTGGACTACCGGAAGAGCCTGATGTAAATAACAGCGCCGTCATATCATCTGGGGCCGCACGGTCTCTTAATTCAGCGGGGGTCGAGGGCGCACTTGCCATAAGCGCGTCATAGCTGATCCAGTTTTCGTCTTGTGGGTCGTCGCCAACGGCGATGCAAACCTCTAGATCTTTGAGATCTTTAGAAAGCCCATTGATCATTTCGATATAATTGTTGCTGCCAAATGTACAGGGGGTAACGATGCCTTTGGCGCCGGAGACTTTGAGCACCCCGGCAAATTCGTGCGCACCGCCCGTCGCGGGCATATGAACGCAAACCGCCCCTAAATAATTCAGGGCCAAAGCAAATACCGGCGCGTGGTGCCAATTGGGTAAGGCGATAACAAAACGGTCGCCCCGTTTGATGCCTTTTTGTTGAAGTGCGGCGGTTAATTTCGATACCAGCGGAGAAAATTCGGCGTACGTGAAGGCACCAAAACGATCATCTTTCACAAAGATCTTATCAGGAGAAGCCGCCACAGCACTTTCAAAAAAGTCCGTTAATTGCTTATCCGTCCAATACCCTTTATCGCGGTATGTTGCCGCTAGATCATTCAAAATAATTGCTCCCCTAAAGCAAGATTACATAGCGTAGCCACCGCTGACGCTAATGGTTTGTCCGGTAACATAAGATGTTTGATCGGACGCCATCATCATAACCATGGGCACCAAATCTTCGGGCACACCGGCGCGGCGCAGTGGATAATGTTTCACCACTTTTTTCATGGTTTCTGCGTCGCGGAATATTTTGCTTTGTGGGCTATCAGGATGCCACAGGCTATCAATGCCTGCATCGGCTTGTGGGTTTTCTGGCAACGTCAAACCGGGGCAAACACAATTGAGATTAATGCCATGTTTGCCAAACTCAATGGCCAGCGTTTTGGTTAGTGAAATCACACCGGCCTTACACGCCCCATAAACAGCTTCGTTATACTCGCCCACCCGACCAGCATCAGAGCCAATATTGACGATCTTGCCGTATTTGTTTTCGATCATGGATGGCGCGATGGCACGAATGCAATTGATCGGTCCCCAAAGGTTAATCGAAATTTCTTTTTCGAAATCTGAATACGGCTTGTTTAAAAACAAGTTATTGGCGGTCCAGCCTGCGTTGTTGACCAAGACCTCGATAGAGCCGAATTTTTCCAATACGGTTTCCGCCATGGCGTGAACTTGGTTTTTATCTCCAACATCCGTTTTGATGAACATTGCTTCATTACCATCTGCGTTGGCTTCAGCGCGGGCATTAAATTCTGCGGCTACTTTTTCTGCCTGCTCCACATCCAGATCGACGATAACAACATTTGCGCCCTCGGCAAATAATCCGGTGGCGATGGCTTTCCCAATGTTGGACGCCGCCCCCGTGACGATGGCTGTTTTCCCTTTAAATCCTAAATCCATGGTCGATATCCTATTTCTTCTTTTTGGCATTTTGGAAGGCTTCGAGCCGTTCCTTGATTTCATCGGCGGCATCGGTACGGTTGCGGGCAAAATATATTTCTTCCAACCATAATGCATCGGCGAGGGATGCATCCAGCCCTAGCAGCGCCACTTCCTTGGTTAACCGTACAGCGGTTTTACCATTTTCAGCAATTTTTTCGGCCAACTGAATGGCTTCTTCAAGTAACGTGTCGTCGGGCACTACTTTTTGCACCAAACGCAAGCGAAGGGCTTCAGCCGCATCAACGGGCTCGCCCGATACCATCATCATCATGGCGTCGCCATAACCGATTAAACGCGGCAGCCACTGTGTGCCACCGCCACCGGGAAGGGCACCGAGCTTTACTTCTGGCAGGCCAATTTTGGCGCTTTCGGCAATGATCCGTATGTCGCAACCAAGGGCCAGTTCACAACCGCCACCAAGCGCGTAGCCATTAATTGCGGCGATGGTCGGTTTGTTGATTTTTTGGGAATTGGGTGTAATCCATTTGCTGGTGCGTTCTTTGGGGCTCAGGTATAGAAAGTCAGGTTCTTTGCGAATGTTAATTCCGGTGGAAAAAGCGCGTCCTGTTCCTGTGTAAATTAAAACCCGTAAGTTATCATCTTCTTCAAACTCGGTGAGCAGACGGCGGTGTTCTTCCATCATTTCGGCGTCCCATGAATTCATCGCTTTGGGACGGTTCAGGGTTAGAATGGCGACGTGTCCACGGACTTCCCAAAGCAGGGGATCACCTTCTTTTGTATCTGACGCCGAATTTAAAGCCGTATTTGATTCTGTGCTCATAATAATTCCAAATCTTCTTAATGATTATCGATAAAATCTTTGATCAAATTATTGGTGACATCAGGTTGCTCCCAATGCAAACAATGTCCCACATCGGGGATCACACACATATCAGCATTTGGAATGCCGTCGGTGATCATTTCTGATGCCTTGGGGGGGCAGTAAGGATCAAGCTCGCCTGCGATAACCAACGTAGGGTGTTTGATGTTTCCCAGTTCCTCGATCATGGGTTCCGTATTCAGTCGTAACATGGCCCGACCTGCATTCAGATAGCCATTAATATCACGAACCGCACCGGTTCTGAGTTTTTGGTATTCGGCGATAAGCGGTTCGTTACGGTCTTTGGGCGAAAAACAGCCACGGGCGTCGTTGAGGTTGGTCTCGTTCAGCGCCGCAAGTCCGCCCGCTTCAGCATCAGCCAATCGCTGGGTAAAGAATTCGGCGCCAGCGCGACCAACGACACAAGAACTCGCCACAAGGATTAAGCCCGCGCACATATCAGGAAAATCCAAAGCGAACCTTTGCGATATAACCCCGCCCATGGAAAAGCCGCATAAATAAACAGAACCGGTCCCGGCAGCGCTGATGATTTGTGATAGATCATCGGCCATTTGGTGAACGCATCCATTCCCCGCCCCAACCGGACTGGTGCCAAAACCGCGAACGTCATAGGAAATGACATTCATGTGATCGCGCAAGAACTTAGTCTGCCGATCCCATGCTGTGCGTTGTTCTGAAAGTCCGTGGATTAGGACGACTGTTTTTTGTGCGCTCATTTAATTAGCTTACTTGTTATTGGCTTATTTGAAATGCTCGATGATTTCTCTGGATAATTCTTCCATGCGCGCCTGACGTCCACCCGCACCTGCACGGAAGGCCAAAGTTACACCGTCCAGCCCAAGAGCTTTCAGCTTTGTGATCTGATCCCTGCATTCTTCTGGTCCCCCGGTGAAGGAAACCCAATCGATGAATTCTGGCGACAGAACGCTTTTGTGGCTGGCATGGGATGACATATGTTCTAAACGATCATAGGCACTGCTGGCGGCGGTGAAATCATCACGCCATTTTTCCAAGAATTCCGGTGTATGTTTCCACTTGCTGAATGTTTCAGCCTGTGATGCGGCCCAATGGCTTACATCTTCACGCCCTTGAACTTTGTCTTCGTTCATGCCGATTGCGGCCCATAGATGTAGTTTGATCTTGCTGAAATCACGACCAACTTCTTCGGCACCCTCGCGGACCAAATCCATTTGCCACTGGGTGAATTCTACATTGGCACCACCCATCATAATAACACCATCAGCAACGCGACCACACATGCGCAAAATTCTGGGTTGGTTAGCGGCAACAAAGATACTGACCCGACCATTATGGGTGGTCAGCCGGTAATCCAAGCCGTGGGGGCCTGTGATCTCGCCGCCTTCGGTTAGGGTATGGATGTCGTTAATAGATTTTTCTAAATTCGCAATAGTAGATGGTTTTTTGCCTATCGAGTAAACCCCGGTCCACCCCGTGCCAATACCACAAATGGCTCGGCCGTCACTGATTTCATTGAGGGCAGAGAAGGATGCCGCCAGTGTTGTTGGGTCGCGGGTAATGGGGTTGGTTACCCCGGTTCCCAATTGAATTTTAGACGTCGCAACCGCCATTAGAGGTAAGGCAGTATAACAGTCTTTCATAGAGAGCTGTACATCAGCGATCCACGCGCTATCAAAGCCTAAATTTTCTGCGCTTTTTACAACGTCAACGGAATGGGTGATGGGTTCGCGGGGGCTGATGCCCAATGACGTACCAATATGCATGATGGTGTCCTTCTCATGAAGTAAAAACGGATGGTTTCGCATAAATTCTGATGATTTGGGTAATAATCAGGAATGTCGATAGCGTAAACTTTAAAAATGATTGGGCTAGCGTAACGTATAGGTCATGTTAGCAAAATAAGGTTTAATCAGGTGGCCGCTTCTGATTTGATCCAATTAAAGAACTTCTGTGCATTGGGGGTCATGGGTTTGCCACGGGGGACCACAAGATAAATCGCTTTCCCTTTGCTGTAGGCGGTATCGATCGGACGCACCAAACGCCCTTTGGTAAGCTGATCGCCAATTAAATTGGTAAAAGCAAGGGCCACCCCCTGACTATCCATGGCGGCTTGGATAACATTGGCGTAACTATCAAATCCTAATTTCCGGATGTTGCTTGGCATATCCAGACCCGAACTTTCCATCCACCAATCCCAGTTTTCGTCCGCGTGCATGGTTCCATTTAAATAAAGTAGAGTGTGATTCTTTAAATCTTCGGGTGTGGTGATGGGATCGGTTTGTTCAAGATAGCGTGGCGAGCAGACGGGGAAGGAGTCGATATCAAATAAATGGGTGGATTTATAACCCGGCCATTTACCTTTACCGTAAAATAATCCGACGTCACAACCAGCCTCCATGAGCTCTAAGGGAGAATCGGACGCGCTGATGCTGATGTCGATTTCGCCGTGGGCTTGTGAGAAATGTGATAATTTAGGCGTCAACCAGAACGTTGTAATCGCGATGGTGGCGCCCACAGATATTTTTACCGATTGATGATTTTGTTGCAAGGAAGTGGCGGTCAGGGCAATTTTATCCAAACCTTCTGCAACAACAGATTGCAGCTCAACCCCCGCTGGGGTTAGCTCTAGCGCCCGGTAAAGTCGGACAAAGAGCTTTATGCGCAGGTAGTTTTCTAAAATGCGTATTTGGCGTGAAATGGCCTCACGGCTGATCAATAATTCCTGTCCAGCCTTGGTGAAGCTCAGAAGACGCGCCGATGCTTCAAAGGCGACAAGGCTATTTACAGGGGGTAAAAATTTTCTAAGATTTTGCATGAAAAGATTGTTACGTAATACTAACCCTTTTTCAAGTTTACGATGCACAAACAAGTGCATTAACTGAGCGGATAATTCAAACTGTAATGGAAAACTTGATGGTGCCTGGTAACACTACCGAAGCGGCCAGTTCATTGCGCCCCAGCTTTCTGCCAGAAATGCAATTACACCGACCTACGCAATTGGGTGATGTGTTTGCCCATATGGCCAATGGCGCACAGCTTTTATCGGGCGGCACCGACATATTATTACAGGCGGGGCAGCATGGATCCCCCGATCATCTGGTGTGGACCGGGGGTGTTAAGTCCTTGAATTCGTTATCCATAGCGCGTGATTCTATCAAAGTCGGCGCGGCTGTCCCCCTTTCAACCCTGATTAGATCTGCAGACTTCCGCACAATGGCTCCGGCGGTTATGGACGGGGCGCACGTTGTGGGGTCAACCCAGTTACGTCATCAAGCAACCATGGTTGGAAATATATGCACCGCGTCACCTTCGGCCGATACGGTGCCGGGACTGATGGTTCATGACGCGGTTGTCGAAATCACCAATGAACTTAAACAATCCTATCAGGTGGCATTGAAAGATTTCATAAAAGGACCGGGGCAGATAAACCTTGAAAGAGGCGCGCTTGTTACGGCCATAGACTTGCATCCTATAAAAAATAACGAAATGAGCGCCTATCAACGTTTCACCCAACGCAATGCCCTCGATCTGGCCTTTGCTTGTGTTGCGGTAAAGCTCGCGTTTGAAGATGATGGGCAAACCATCCAGTCGGTGAAGCTGGCCCTTGGCGCGGTTGGCCCGACGGTTATTGATGCCAGTGAAGCGGCAGATGTTTTAATCGGTCAGACGCTGGATGTTAAAAAATTAAAAACCGTTTGTGATGCTGCCAGCCAGCTCGCCAAACCCATATCCGATCACCGGGCAAGCCGTGATTACCGTCATCAATTGATCAAAGTTCTGGTTGGTGATGTTATCAATCAAGCTGCCGATCGATTTGGAATAAATTTATGACTGTCAGCAATAAAATTCGGGTCAATGGCATTGATCATGAAATCCCAGCGGCATGGCAAGCCAAACGCCTTCTTGATTATCTGCGGCTGGAACTGGGACTGGTCGGGATTAAAGAAGGTTGCGGTGAAGGTGATTGTGGGGCGTGTACGGTCATTGTTGATGGTGATCCCCTATGTTCGTGTTTGTTGCTTAGTGGCGTTGTGGGCGGAAAAGAAATTACCACCATCGAAGGCTTGCCAACCGAACATTTAGATAAATTCTCAAGTGCGTGTGAAACCAACGGTGGGGTGCAGTGCGGGTTTTGCATTGGTGGGTTCGCTGTCATGAGCTCTTGGGTCAAAGACGGCGGCACGGAAACAGGCATCGAGCCCATTACAAAATTATTGGAAGGTAATATTTGTCGCTGCGGCGGGTATCAACAATTGAATAAAGCAATTGTGGAAACCATAGAATGAACCCCCTGACCGCCCCAAAAGTTGCCACCGTAAAAGACCGCGCGACGGCGAAAGCCCGTTACACATCCGATCTGATTGCAAAAGGAACCGTTGTTGTCGGTTTGGCGCGCAGCCCCCATGCTCATGCCATGGTGACCCGGATTAACGCTACAAAAACCACAGAGGTTCCTGGCGTATTGGGGGTCTTGGGCCCCGATGATTTCGCCGGCGTTGCCCTTGGTCATCATATTGCGGATGAGCCAATTCTGACCAACCATGCCCGTTATGTGGGTGAGGGCGTAGCAGCCGTAGCAGCCGTTGATGAAGCGTCCTTGATCGCCGGCATCGCCGCCCTTGAAATAGACTATGACATTTTGCCGCCGGCCATAACGGTGGATGACGCGCTTAAATCTCAACACCCATTACACCCTGAATCACCCGATAATATTGCCGGGCGGTTTATGTCATCACCGGGTGATTGGGACACGGCGGAAGCTCGGGTTGTTCATTGGGTTGAGGGGACATTTGATACAGCCGCCGTCCCCCATGCCTATCTGGAGCCCCGGTCCTGTCTTGTGCGGGTGCATGCACAAGTTCAGCAACAGAGTATGCATCTGGAATTGATCACGGGAACCCACGCACCCTCTATTCTCGCCGATCATTATAAAGATGTTGTTGAAAAATGGGGCGCGACGCTCAGTGTGACAACCCCCGATATTGGTGGATCATTTGGGGCAAAGTGGGAGCATCCTACGCATTTGGTATGTCTGGCTTTTGCCCATAAATTACAGTGTGACGTTAGCATGGTTATGTCGCGCCGTGATGATATGATCGCCGGGCGGACCCGATTGGGCATGCGCATTAAAATGCGCATCGGTGCCACAGCGGATGGTGATCTGGTCACCAAAGAAACCAAAGTTTGGGCCGATAACGGGGCGTATTCATTACATGGCCCCCCGGTGATGTTGGCGGCTACCATACGGGGTGATAATTTATATAAATACTCCGCCGTCAAAGCCCATGGGCAATTGGTCTATACCAACACCATGCCGTCGGAATGCTTTCGCGGTTTTGGCATCCCGCAATCGACTTTTGCCCAAGAGCAATTGATTGATGAGTTGGCGCGAAAATTAAATATGCCCCCCGCTTTATTGCGAAAACGAAACGCCACAGGATCTGGTGATACCACCATCCATGGGTGGGAGGTTGGCAGTTGCGGTTATGGGGAATGTTTGGATACGGTCCTTGCGCAAATGAAAGTCCACCGATTGATGAATGATTACCCTTCATCAGAACGCTATAAATATGGTTATGGTTTATCGGGTAATATCCATTGTGTCAGTAACAGTGGTTATGACGAGTCCATGGATCTGTCCAATGTGGTGATCAGCGTTGATCCGGACGGCACCCTTTGTCTGGCTTCTGGTGAGGTAGAGCTGGGCTGTGGTACCGCTGAGGTTCTTTTAACGACGGTTGCACGGGAACTTGATATTCCCCGTGATCGTTTGCGGGTGGTGCTGGGCCATACGGCAACCGGGCCGTTTGGTCGGGGTAGCTTTGCCAGTCGAACATCCTTTTTTGTCGCCCACGCCGCCATCATCGCCTGTCAAAAATTTACAGAAAATTGCCGGGGGGTACTCAAGAGCATGGAACTTTCTAGCAATGCATCCATTGGTGATATCGTTAATCTTGCTATTGAGCAAAATCGCGCGGATGATTTACGGGCAGAAGGACAATATTTACCAAGCGGAGTCTATGCCGCCAACAATGAAGGGTATGGCAACATATCCATGGCCTATACTTTTGGTGTGCATGGTGTGTGTGTGAAAGTCGATACCGAAAGCGGTAAAACCACTGTGGAAAAATATTGGGCAGCCCACGACGCGGGGGCCATTGTTAACTCTCTTGCTGCCGAAGGCCAAGTCATTGGCGGTGTGTTACAGGGAATCGGTATGGCGCTATCGGAAGCCAATTCGCTGAATGATGCCGGGCAATTGCTCAATCCGGGGTATCTGGATGACCGGGTTGCAACGTTTCCCGATGCACCAGATATCGAGGTTTATTTTTCAAAGACCTATGACGAGTCGGGGCCCGCTGGTGCAAAAACCATCGGAGAACCGCCAATTATTCCCGTTGCGGGGTGCATTGCAAACGCTGTTTATGATGCCATTGGTATTCGCCAATATAGATTACCCATGACACCAGAGCAGGTTTGGTCTTCTCTACATAGCCAGAAGTCTGTGTGATGGTTATACTCTCAAATCTGATACGGTATTAAACGGAGCTACTCGAATGAGCAATCTGATCACCCATGAGTATGTGGGTAAAGTCCTTGTCCTAACCTTAAACAGAGCCGAGCGTAAAAATGCGTTGTCCTTTGCTTTACTGAGCGCATTACAGAGCGCCCTGAGCTCGCCGCTTAAGGATGATACGCTTGCCATTGTCTTGCATGGTGCGGGTGGATGTTTCAGCGCTGGGGGTGATTTCACAGAATTAACAGGCACCAGCGAAGATATTGCTGTTGATAATGCCATTGGGGCGGTGACGTCGGCTATTCGCGCAGCACCCCTTCCGGTTATCGCGGCCATTGATGGACCCTGCATGGGCGCTGGATTTGATTTGGCCATGAGCTGCGATATTCGAATTGCTTCATCGACGGCACGGTTTCAGGTCCCCGCGACCCGGTTGGGTCTTCTTTATAATCCAACCGCCATCAAACGCCTGTTTGATTTATTGGGTCGTGATGCGGTCATGCAAATGTTGGTCATTGGCAAACATTTCAACGCGCAAGCCGCCCTTGCGGGGGGTATTGTTTCTGAACTTATTGAGGACGATAATTGTTTGGATAGCGCCACCCAGCTTGGCAACAGTACCCATGAGAATGATCCCGAAGCCGTTAAAGCGACAAAAGGATTGCTCAATGCCTTAGAGCGCGACGATTTCGACCCCGATCACTGGGAAGCGGTGCGTCAAAAGTTATTGGCTTCACCTGCCCGCCAAGCCGCCGTCAATAAAGCCCGCGACCGTATTGTAAATAAAAATTGTTAAGTAAAAATTGTGAAGTAAAGAATTCTGATGAGCAATTCGCCCCCCCACGCTGAAATCTGGGCTGTTATTCCAGTCAAAAACTTCGCCCAAGCGAAGATGCGTTTGAGCGGTGTGCTAACACCCGATCAACGTCATGATCTATGTCAGGCCATGTTGAGTGATGTGTTGGTTGCTGCTTGTCGTGCCACCACTCTAGCGGGCGTGCTGGTGGTCAGCTGTGATCCCATTGCTTTGGACCTTGCAAAACAAAAGGGTGCTGATGTATTACAAGAAGCCTCCAGCCATGGAATAAATCAGGCGCTGACATCAGCGGGTCAATATCTGCAAGCTAAAAACTGTTCGGGCATGATGATTATTCCAAGTGACGTGCCATTGGTATCCGCCGATGAAATTGATGAAATTATTTCCATTCATGGAACACGCTCGGCTATAACCCTGATCCCCGCGTGGGATGATGGGGGGACAAATGCAATGGTTGTGACGCCCTGTGATGTAAGCAGCTTCCATTTCGGCGAAGATAGTTTTGCCGCTCATAAAGCAGCGGCTTTAAACATCGATTTAAAACCTACAATTATAAATGCAGCCGGATTGGAACTTGATCTGGATACACCAGACGATCTATCTGAATTCCTAAATATGGGATATGATAATTCAACTTCAGCTTTTTTAGAGAATGTCATGACACCGCCCGTGTTGAAAAGAGGTCTGGGATGAATGTCATAGATTATGATGGACGCTATGATGGATTATCCGCGTCCCATGCATCGTTACTTGATCGTGATCTGAATGATCTGATGTCGTCATCGGCTTTGCTCAGGGATCAAGGGCATGGCACGGTTGTAACGTACTCGCGAAAAGTATTCATCCCCTTGACCCAATTGTGTCGCGATGTGTGTCATTATTGTACGTTTGCCCAAACCCCCAAAGCGGGCAAGTCTGCCTATATGACACCAGCCGAAGTCCTAAATATTGCTAGAGAAGGCCAAGCGGCAGGCTGCAAAGAGGCTTTGTTTACCTTGGGTGATAAACCAGAATTACGGTTTCGGGTGGCGGCGGAAGAACTCCAGGATATGGGGTATGGCTCAACCTTGGACTATGTTGCTGCCATGGCGAAACTGGTGTTTGAAGAAACAGGATTGTTGCCCCATATCAACCCCGGTGTGATGAACGCCGAAGAATTTATCCTGCTTAAATCCACATCGGTTTCTATGGGATTGATGCTGGAAAGCGCCTCAAAGCGTTTGTGTGAAAAGGGTGGCCCCCATTATGGCTCGCCCGATAAAGCTCCAGCTGTTCGCTTGGAGACCCTCCGTTTAGCGGGGGAATTGGGCGTGCCAATGACCTCGGGTATTTTAATCGGCATTGGCGAAACACGCGCAGAATGTATTGCCTCCCTAGTAGCCCTACAGGACTTACAGTCGCAATACGGTCATATTCAAGAAATCATCGTTCAAAATTTCCGCGCCAAGCCCGATACCAAAATGGCAAACGCGCCAGAGCCAGATACAGAATACTTGTTATGGGCAATTGCGGTGGCACGTCACATTTTTGGACCAAACATGAGCATCCAAGCCCCCCCGAATTTAAGCCCCGGTGCCGGCTTTGCCATGATCAGCGCGGGCATTAATGATTGGGGTGGCATATCCCCGGTAACACCAGACTTTGTTAACCCTGAAGCCCCTTGGCCACAGATCGATACGTTGGCTGTTGAAACCTCCTCGGCGGGCAAAAAACTTGTTGAGCGCTTGGCTGTTTACCCGAACTATATTTTTGCGCGCGATAAGTGGATCGCGCCAAAATTATTAAGCGCGGTTTTTGAAACCATTGATAGCGACGGTTACGCCCGCACAGATAACTGGCTCAGTGGGGGGCAAGCTTTGCCACCCAAACCAGAACAAATAAGCCAACCTCATGTTAGCACATCCTTGTCACGGTTATTATCCAAAGCTGGCGATGGGCTGGATTTGAACGAAAGTGAAATTGTTGAGCTGTTTACCAGTCGCGGCAATGATTTCACCCATGTCTGTGACGCCGCCGATGGATTACGGCGTGAGGTTAATGGTGATACTGTCAGTTACGTTGTTACCCGCAATATCAATTACACCAACGTATGTTATTTCCATTGTGGGTTCTGTGCCTTTTCCAAAGGCAAAACATCAGAGGCCTTGCGCGGGAAACCATACGATCTGGATATGAGTGAAATTCTCCGACGGGTGGGTGAGGCGCAAAGCCGGGGCGGTACAGAAGTTTGTATGCAAGGCGGTATCCATCCTTCCTATACGGGTGAGACATATTTAAATATCTGTCGATCCATTAAACAGGCTTATCCGGATATGCATATTCATGCGTTCTCACCGTTGGAAGTTTGGCACGGAGCAGAAACTCTGGGTATGAGCCTGCCGACTTTTCTGAAAGAGCTTAAAGAAGCGGGGCTGGGTACATTGCCCGGAACCGCGGCTGAAATTCTCGATGATGAAATTCGGGAAATTATCTGTAAGGATAAAATCAATACATCACAGTGGGGCGAGGTTGTTATGGCCGCTCATGACGTGGGGTTGCCCACAACTTCAACCATTATGTTTGGTCATGTCGAGCGCCCTAAACATTGGGCGCGTCATCTGCTGCAATTACGTAACATTCAAAAAACAACGGGTGGCATTACTGAATTTGTGCCGCTGCCTTTTGTTCACATGGAAGCCCCGTTTTATTTGAAAAATGCTGTGCGAAAAGGACCCAGTTTTCGGGAGGCTATTTTAATGCATGCCGTTGCCCGTTTAACCTTGCATCCCCATATTACAAATATCCAAACGTCTTGGACCAAAATGGGTCCAGAAGGGGCCAAGGCGAGCTTGAACGCCGGGTGTAATGATCTGGGTGGGACGTTGATGAACGAAAGCATCAGCCGTGCAGCGGGCAGTTCGCACGGTCAAGAAATGCCCCCCAGCGGCATGGAAAATTTGATCAAGGAAATTGGTCGCACACCCAAGCAGCGCACGACATTATATGGTGATGTTGCAAATACCATTCAGGTGTTATCATTCAATGCTCCGGCATTGCGAGACGTGATAAATACACCCATAACCAAATCGGGTAGGTAGGCCTATTATGAACAATTTCCAGACGATCCTTCTTGATATTGATGCGCGTGGGGTGGCGAATTTAACCCTCAATCGCCCAGAAAAGCACAATAGCTTGAACGCCGAAATGATTGAAGAATTACGGGACGCCTTTCGCCAGATTGAAGATAATAAAGATGTTCGTGTTGTCGTGCTGAGCGGTGAAGGCGAGAGCTTCTGTGCGGGGGGTGATTTAGGGTGGATGCGGCAACAAGTTGAGGCTGATCGTGATGAACGCATTCATCAAGCCATGCAATTGGCAAATATGCTTGGACAATTGGACCGGCTATCCAAACCAACCATCGCTCGGGTTAATGGACAGGCCTATGGTGGCGGGATCGGTATGATGGCGGTTTGTGATATTGTCATTGCGGTAAACGACGCTCGGTTTGCTCTCACAGAAACAAAATTGGGACTGGTCCCCGCAACCATTGGTCCCTTTATAATCCGACGAATGGGCGAGGGTGCCGTCCGGCGTGTTGCCTTAAACGCGCAACCCTTTAAGGGGGACGTAGCCGTTGGTCTGGGACTGGTCAGCGAAGCTGTCGCCGTTGATCAATTGGACGCAGCCGTTGAAAAACATATCGATTGGATTTTGCAGTGTGCACCAGGTGCGATTTCCAATACCAAGGGATGGATGATGCATTTAGCCAGACATCCCAATGAAGATCACACCAGCACATCTGCTAAACGGTTGGCGGACCGTTGGGAAGAGGTTGAGTGCGAAGAAGGACTGAGTAGTTTCCTCAATCGTACCAAGCCCAGTTGGCAGGAATAGTTCTTATAGGTCATCAAATTCGGAAATAAAAATTTTCCGTTTTGATTTACGAACAGTCCTGATGTCGTAAATGCCTCGACGGAGAAATTTGATAAGCCAGTTATCAGTGCCAGTATCAGCCCCGCCAAGTTCGCAATCGGTTAATTTGTATTCTATCCAGAATAAGAAGAATACAACACCCAGTGCGATCCAGGCTATAACTATAAAAGTAGTATCATCCATGTCATGCTCATTTTGTAAATTGAATATGCGAATCGGTTATGATTTAAAGTAACATCATGAGGTGATTCAGGATGTGATAACAATCACTTGCTGGTTACATGCTTTGATTTTCAATGATAAAATGAGCCAAAGTCTTTTGGTCATCGACAGTTTCCATAATGCTCGGTGCCGTAATACATTGAATGCCCAGTTGTTCAATTGCTGTTTTTTCAGGGGCATCTTGCTGATCGATAATCAGCACGTCGATAAGTTCACCATAGTGTTTGGCGATGTTCAATGAGCTGGGTTCTAAGCCTAATTCTGTCATGATCTTGCCAAGTGGTCCTTTAAGGGCAGCCCCCCCTACAATAGGGGAGACGGCAATTACAGGAACCGAAGCTTGATGAAGGGCTGCGCGGATATCGGCAAGGGCAAGGATCGGGTCAATGCTTAAATAAGGATTAGAAGGACAGATGATGATGGACTGTAGATCGGGGTTATTAAAAGCCTTGAGAATAGCGGGATTTGTGCAAGCGGTGCTGGCCCCCTCATAGGTGAAACTTTTAGCAATTGGGGCGCAACGCTCCCGCACGAAATAATCCTGCATCGCCATCATTCCCTGATCGGTTTCGATCATCGTCGCAACAGGGTTGTCACTCATGGGGGCAAGTTTGAAATTTACTTTTAAGGCAGTGCAAAACTTATCTGTCACATCACTTAAAGAATACCCCTGACGTAGCCAATCGGATCGCATGACATGCATGGCAAGATCACGGTCTCCTAGATTAAACCAGTTCTCCCCGCCGAACCCTTTTACGGCTTCCATGAAATTCCAAGTCTCATTTACACGACCCCATCCGGTTTCCGTGTTGTTCAAATCTGTTACAGCGTAAAATATGGAATCGATGTCGGGCGAAATATGCAGCCCCATATGGGTGAAATCATCCCCGGTATTGGCCGCAACCAGTAATTCGCCTTCGGGAATAATGCGCGATAGACCGGATACTAATTTAGCGCCCCCCACACCACCTGAAAGGGCTAGATGTTTTATCGTCTTTTCGGTGCTCATCGAAACAGGTCCATATCATCCGGGCGGATTAACGCCGTGGCGGGGCTATTGGGGTCAGACCAAGCAAAATCACCACGGATAATGGCAATGGGTTGCCCCTCCGCCCCTTGCCCTTGAACGAGGGCGGCCGTTCCCGACAGTTCATCGGCGATGGCTTGTAAGCTGACTTTTAATTCTCGACCAAATAAATCGGTGTCACCCCGTAAATCAAGAATGGCGGGCAATCCCGCTACCCCAATGGCGACACCGGTTGTTCCCAATCGCCAAGGCCGGCCGAGACTGTCATTAATAATCACAGCGACATTTACACCGCTGGTCTGTTTTATTGCGGCGCGTAAACCTTGGGCACTTTTATCAGCGTCTTCGGGCAGCAAGAGCACATTTTCTGTGCTACCCTCGCTGTCCACATTGCTGTCCACGTTGCTATCCACGTTGCTATCCACGTTGGAGCGATCCATACCCGCATTGGCAAGAATGGCACCGCACTTGTGTTGAACAATTAATAAGTTTTCTGCTATTCGAAGTATGGCCTTGGACTCATTCAAAATAAGCTCAACCTCGCGGGGATCTTTTGCACATTGACGGGCGATTTCTAAGGCCCGGGGGGATGGCGTTATGCTTGCTAAATCAACCACACGCCCTTCTACTTTTGAGATGGCTTTTTGGGCAACAACCACGATGTCGCCATCTTGTAAGTGTTGGTCATTTTCAGTGAGGTTTTTATGGATGAGCATGGCCAGATCATCGCCTGTTTTTAACAGGGGAATATTCGCGACAGCAAAGGTTTCAAAGGCAGTTGTCATAGGGAACAATCAGATATAATAGTAAAGATTAAAAGTATTAAAATAGCATGATGCTTATGTTACGCTAAACCAATCCTTTTTCAAGTTTACAGAATGGCTGGTTGGACCGATTAATGATCAAAATTAGCGGTAACTACAAGTTAATTCACAGGTTTTCATGCGAGTTTTCATACGAGAGAATTTATGGCGCAATCCAAACAAACCCCAAGAACAGATACAACACCAGCCATCCCCCCCTCTGGTGAGCGCATATTAGATGCCCGTACATCAGATGTTGATAAACGCTATCTTTCTTTGATCGAGGAAGGGGCTGACCCAAACGAATGGGCGTTTGCGTGGCGTACAGAGATTAACCGTGGCGGTTTTAAGGCCTTTGATTTTCTAATGAAAGAGGTCGTTGAGCTTGGTAAATGTATCGGTTGTGCATCGTGTGTAACGATCTGTCCGGTGGATGTTTTTGATTACGAAAACGAAGCCCCCATTGATGTGAGACCTGAAGCGTGTGTGTATTGTATTCTGTGCGCCGAAGTCTGCCCGGTTTTGCG
>CBFDBO010000034.1:0-29904 GCA_965603075.1 uncultured Rhodospirillales bacterium
GGAATCACGTTCGTAAGGTGATAGCAACAGAGTTCTTCAACAGCCTCGGCTATTAGTGGACGGAGCCGGCAACGGTAATCTAGGTCCGCTTATCAGCAGAAAAAAAGTGTATTTACTTGTCATCCATGGGATGGCTAGTGGATCATCTGATGTTTTTCGATGTGGGGTATAGGCACGCAACAATGGGAAAAGACGGTAATCCGTTGGCGATATGAACTTGAACGTCAACCTCGCGTACATCAATGCCGTTAAATGTAACCGGTTTAATACGCGCAACCATAATGCCCCTTATGCTTATGGATAATCTCGGGTCAATCTATAAGAACGGTTCGGATAACAAGAGAAAGAAGATATTTTTATTTAGGCTGCTTTGAGAGTCCCCTTTTGGGTAATATGCGCGTCCATCATTGAGGCAAGTTTAGTAGATTTTTTAATGATTGGAGAAACGTCTATTTTTGAAAGGGTTTCTCTATAATTTGTATAACCAGTTTCTAGTTTTTTAAGTTCCCTTCGAAGCAAGCCAAGTTGTTCTCTGAAATTCTTTACTTCGATGCTCATGGTTTTTTGAGAGTCGATCATAGCCTCAATGCTTAACTGCAAGGATGTTTTAGGCTCAATCGAAGAAGCGTTCGGGTCTTCGGGGATTTGGTGTAAGCTGGTGATATTAGACAAAATATATCTCCTAAAATTAGTTATACTAGAAGTGCAAAGCAAATCGATAGAATACTAATAGTTGCATAGAATCTGTAAAATGTCAAGAAAAGTGTAAATTATAGTGAAATATCGAACCGCCCATCAATATCCAACCGTACAAATAGTACGCTAAATAACGAGCAGGCCGGAAAAAAGAGATATTTTAATGAAGGGCGGGTCCGCTCATCAACATTTCACCGAAATGTACGAGCAACTGGCGGTCTAAATGACCTTCCATTTGGGCCATGGTTGCCATGGCCATGATGGATGTCATGGGTTTTTTATAGACCCGGCGATCGGTTAGGGCGCAAAACACATCGACAATGGCCGCCATGCGGGCCAGACTGTGAAATTGTGCCCCCTTTAAACCGTGGGGATAGCCGCTACCATCAATTTTCTCGTGATGTTGTTCGGCGATGATGGCGACGCCTTTTGGTAAATCGTCAATTTTATTTAGAAAATTTATACCGTAATCAACATGTTCTTTAATGGTCGCAAATTCTTGATCATCCAGCGGCTCAGCTTTGTTTAATAGCTCTTTCGGGATATAGTTTTTCCCCACATCCAGCAGAAACCCGCCAATGGTTAGGGTTTCAAGGTCGTGACCTGTAATGCCGATATATTGACCAAAGGCACATAAGAACGTGGCTGTCCGCATGCAATGCACATAGGTTAAATTATCGTGTTCGCGCATGGTTTTCAAAATATCTTGATAGTTTTTCTTTTTCACGGCCTCAACAAGAGGTTCGCAGCAATCTATGGCATCTGCGTAATCGATAATTTCACCGCTCATGATGGCGTCGGCTATTGAATTATAAAACCCAATGGAGCGTTTTAGGGCCGCTTGTTGTACGGGTTCAATCATATCCCACTGGGCCTCAACGGCGGTGCTGATTTGATCAGAGATGGTTTCGATCAGCGTGGCGGGCGGGTAAGGTTTTTGTAAACATTCCAGCCCCTCAATCCGGCGGGCCTCATTAATCCAAGATTCTTGGGCCTGCATAACGGTAAAGATCAGGGGTAATTGTTTGCTGTTAAAGCTCAACCGCACCGTGGAGATAAACCGCATGGCAGAAGTCCCCTCTAGATTACCATCAATAATCAGAGATTTGGGCAGTTCTTCAAACAGTGCATCGATCAGCAATGTATGGTCTGTAAACATGCGCGGCTGATAGTAAGGGCTGATAACAGTGCTCAGCTCTTCTAAATAACTATCATTTCCGCTGACCATATAAACCGGATGTTTCTGGACAGAAGAGGTGGCAGGGTTTTTAGACAATTAAGTCCCCATATGCAATTTAAATCAAAATTTAACAATTTAGCATAAGGCACTTTAATATAATTTGGTGTGATGTCCATCACAGGTAAGAAAATAATTATATTGAATACAATTTACTTCAACTTTTTTTCTATAGCATCCCAGAGATTTACTTCTAATGCCACATCATCATAGCGACCTATTTCTTGTAAACCTGTGGGGGACGTGACATTTATTTCAGTCAGATACTCACCGATGACATCAATACCGACAAATATTAAACCGCGCTCACGTAGCGCAGGGCCGATGCGTTCGCAAATTTCCACGTCGCGTTTGGTCAGCAGCGATGCAACAGCAGTGCCACCCACATGCATGTTGGAGCGCGCTTCGCCCTTGGCAGGAATACGGTTAATGGCGCCAACGGCAACGCCATCGATTAGGATAATGCGTTTATCACCCTCGCGGACCTCTGATAAATAGCGTTGTACCATGACGGGCTCACGGGAATTTTCTAAAAACATCTCCATGAGCGAGTTCAGGTTTTCATCACCGGGTTGCAAATGAAACACCCCGGCCCCGCCGTTACCGTACAGCGGCTTAACGATAATGTCTTTGTGTTGGGTACGAAACGCTTTTACCCGCTCCACATCACGGGTGATGAGCGTTGGTGGCATCAATTCCGGGAATTCAGTGACAAACATTTTTTCGGGGCAATTACGAACATGGGTTGGATCATTTACCACCAGAGTCTGCGGATGGATATGATCCAAAATATGAGTGGCGGTTATATAGGCCATGTCAAAGGGGGGGTCTTGGCGCATCAACACAACCTCGGTGGTGGAAAGGTCTAAATCCTCAGAAGCGCCCAAAGCGTAATATTTATCGGGGTTATTCCATAATTTCAGGGGCTCACCACGGGCCATGACCCGACCTTGATCATGGGACAGGCTCGTGGGCAGGTAATGGAATAGATTGTAGCCGCGGCGTTGTGCTTCCAGTCCCATAACAAAGGTACTGTCCCCGGTTATATCAATACTGGAAACATGATCCATCTGGATTGCGACGGTTAAGTTGGCTTTTGACATTGAGTTGGTCTTTCGGGGCTCAGTTTTTCGGAAGGTCGTTTTTCGGAGATTAGTCTCGCGAAAATAAAAGCGGTTTAGATATATTTAGCCTGTCTTTGAGCTTCTGCAATAAGGCCGTGGCACTATAGCGATTAGAGGCGCTGGTATCCAGACGCAGATATTCTTCCAAAGCTTTGATGGCATCGGGAATTTGGTCCAATCGATCATGCAATAAGCCGGCTTCACGCCATAGCGTGGCATTACCCGGATCAAACAGCAGCATGGTATTGATCACGTCCAGTGCGTCATCATAGCGTTCGGCCTTTAAATGGCGAATTTTACAGTAGTTCTCCAACCGCAATAAGATGCCGCGATTATCCAAATCAGCATAATAATCGGGTGTTAATTCCGCGTCTGACCCAATGGCCGATTTGAGCATTTGCCGCAATTCAAAAGGTGACAGCCTCTCGCCATTTTCAAAGGCATCAAAAATTCGCCGTTCGCCATTGATTTCTAAACGAATTAAAAACCGTCCGGGAAAATCAATTCCTGTGGCACTCCACCCTTGGGCGCGGGCGACATGAATATAAATAATCCCGATGGCAACGGGCAGTCCGTTACGATTATCGATAACCATGGATAAGTTGGCTGAGGCCAATTCCCCAAAGACGTCCTCATTGCCACCATAGCCGTAGCGGCGAGAAATAACTTGAACAAGGGCTTCGAGGGCCGTATCGGCGTCCGGATGATTGCCGGCGTACAGGCCGACTTCGCGCGATAAAACATCTAAATGACGCATATAGGGCTCTGGCGAGACACCGGATCTGTCCAGAACGGCGATGTTAAGCGCGGCCTGGGCCAAGTCCAATTCCCCGTCCGGGGTTTTGGAGAGGACTTTCAAGTGGTTACGGCTGACGAAACGTTGGCTCATAGTGCCCTTCGCTTGACTTACTTAAGTCTTTATTGTGCTTCCATAATTCGAACGTGAGAGATCACCTTACGGACCCGGTCGATATCGCGGGCGTAGGATAGAACCATGTCATGTTCTGCTGGACTGGCGGCAATACCGATCAGATAGATTACTCCATTGACGGTTTCTAGGGCGTAATTGATGGCTAAGATGTCTTCATCGAAGGTCATCTTGGTTTGCAGTTGGGTGGTGATCCATGAATCATAGGCAAATTCAACAAAACCTTGATCGGAGCGCAGCTGAATTTCGTTGATCACATCTTTTAATTCCTCCACTTCCCACGCCGTACGAACGGCTTCCGCGCGCAGGGCCTCGGTTTCAACCAGACCGGTTAAAAGCGCCCTGGCTTCATAAACCTCGATCCCCACTTGGGCGGCAAGGTCGGCATTATTGGTAATATATTTGGCCCGAATTTCGGCGGCATGTTTGGTATCACGCGCGGCTTGTTCAAGCCCGCGCTCTTGATAGGCCGCAATCCCTACGGTCGCCGCCCCGCCAACCATCATACTGGCACAACCCCCGAGCAGGGGGGCCAGAAGAATAATAGTCACTAAAGACAACATAAAGGGACGTGTTATTAGCCGTATACGGGTGAACATGATTACGGGGCTCCATAATATAAAAACAAAACAAATACTGAGACGAATCGATTTCGAATGCCATCATAATGTTTGATTGGTTGATAGAATATAAAAATCGTCAAAAAAGTAAGGACAGATTAGCCCTGCCAAGCATCCGCCATATGACGCGGCCACCGACCGGGGGCCATGAGGAGGGCATCAAAGCGTAAATCACACCTTGTCAGGTGTTGGTTTTTTTGCAGGAACCACCCGCTTGCTCGAATTATACGGGATTGTTGGTGGGGTGAAATTGCTGCTTGCGCGGCGTCAATATCTTGCCGGGCTTTAACCTCGATAAAGGCAACGGTGTTGCCCCGACGGGCGATGATATCAATCTCGCCCACGGGGGTGCGGTATTGGCGCTCCAGAATGCGATAGCCCTTTAAGCGTAAATAGAAAGCCGCCACGGTTTCGCTGAATTGACCCCGGCGGTTGGCGGCGAGTTTTTTACTATCCGCCATTTCACTCATCCCTTACTTAATTTAAGTGCCCGCTTATAAACCACCGTGCGATTTAGGCCTGTGGTTTGGGTGATTTCCGCCACCGCGTCGCGCAAGGATGAATTTTTTAAGGCCTCAATCAACAGTTCATCCAGCGCGCTTTCGTCCACAGCCTTTGATTTCTCCGGTGGGGCTATAACGATCATAATCTCGCCTTTGGGGGATCCGGCTTGCGCGTAATGGGCGGCAAGCTCAACCAAGGTACCACGCCGGGTTTCTTCATACATTTTGGTAATCTCGCGGCTGACCGATGCGTCGCGTTCCCCCAGCACATCACGCATATCAACCAATGAGGCAGGCAACCGGTGGGGGCTTTCCATAAAAACCAGCGTTGCTGGAATAGCCATTAGGCCTTCTAGTTCCTTTCGGCGCTGTCCGGACTTGGGTGGCATAAAACCGACAAACATAAAGCGGTGCGTGGGCAACCCCGATAGCACCAAGGCCGCCATCACCGCCGACGCGCCGGGAATGGTAATGACCTCTAGATCTTGTTCGGCGCATTCTTTAACCAATTTATAACCGGGGTCGGATACAAGCGGCGTGCCAGCGTCCGATACAAGCGCCACGTTTTCGCCATTTTTTAGGCGTCTTATAATCGCCGGACGTTGGGCTTGTCCGTTATGTTCATGGTAGGTGATCAAAGGAATTTTAAGGCTGTGCCGGGCAAGCAATTTGGAGGTGACCCGGGTATCTTCACAGGCCAACACCGAAACCTGTCCCAGAATATCCAATGCCCGTAGGGATATATCAGACGCATTGCCAATGGGTGTGGCGATAATATAGAGAATGCCAGCACCACCTTTGCCCGCTGAAAGGACTGTCGGTTTACTCTCATTATGTTGGACACTATAGTCAGCGTCATCCAGAGTAGAATTTGAACCGTGACGAGCAGAGTTATTATTATCTAATGAGCCTGAACCATTTGAAACAGAGCTATTCTTTGTCTTCTTTTTTGACACGTATCTCGTCCTGTCACCTTAGTGTTAATCGTTCCGTGATGGTTGCTGTTGGCATGGCTGCAACCCTGACGCTGGCTTCGTGTACACATATTCCGGGATTGCAAACGACAAACAACACAATAGAGATTCCCGCCAATCAATCAACTGCTGCCAGTTCTACCGTTGATATGGCGGAACCCTCAACCGAACAAATGCCAATTATTGATGGACCCCGTCTAAATAATACGGGTTTAAATAGTACGGGTAATACAAATGGCACCGGCACCGGCACTGGCACTGACCCTAACCAAGCCGATCCCGAAGATGTTTCTAAATGGCGGAAAATGTTGGAACCTTATTTAGCCAATAAAAACACCAGAACAGATAACGGGACCGATAATACGGGTAAACTTCAGCTCTTCCCCCCTTCCTTACCCCCGCTATTGCCGTTGAGCGATGGCACGGTTCGGGTGGGTATTTTGGTGCCGTTGACGGGTCAAAATGCGCCTTTGGGAAAGGCCATGTTGAATGCGGCCCAGATGGCGATGTTTGATTTCGCCGATACGGATTTTGAATTGTTACCCCACGATACCGCCGGATTACCGGAACAGGCATCCTTTGGTGCCACCATGGTGATCGGCGATGGTGCAACATTGTTGGCGGGGCCCTTGCTGGCATCCTCGGTACGTGCGGTTGCCCCAATTTCCCAAGCCGCCGGGGTGCCTGTTTTGGCGTTTTCAAGCGATCGCGAAGTGGCCGGGAACGGCGTTTATACAATGGGTTTCTTGCCTGAAAATAACACCCAGCGGGTCATTACCTACGCCCTGTCAAAAGGTCTCAGTCGCTTTGCAATTTTGGCCCCCAATACGGCCTACGGCTCCGCCGTGGTTTCCGCCGCGCGACAAACCATTATTGACAATGGGCAGACGCTAAATGACGTGGCATTTTATAATAGCTCCGGCAGCGATATCGAAGCCGTGGTCAAACGAATGGCAAATTATGATAATCGCCGAAACGCCTTGATCGATATGCGCCGTGAACTTGGCAAAAACGATGACGAAATTTCGCTTAAAGCGTTGGAGCGGTTAAGCCTGCTTGATACGCTGGGGGACCTTCCGTTTGATACATTGTTAATCGCCGATGGGGGCGAGCGTTTGCAAAACGTTGCCGCCATGTTGCCGTTCTTTGATATTGACCCTAAGAAAGTTCGCATTTTGGGGACCGGGCAATGGGATGTTGGCGGGATCGGCGCGGAACCCGCTCTACAAGGGGCGTGGTTCGCGGCCCCCCCGACCGATACCCGGGCCACTTTTGTAAATCGATATGTTGATCTTTTTGGAGCTCAACCGCCGCGCCTTGCCTCTATGGCCTATGACGCGGTTGCGCTCGCCGCCGTTCTGGCGCGCACGCCCGCATCACCGGAAACGTCGGAAGGGGAAAGTGCTGAACAAGCCCCTCGTGTCTCGCCCTTTTCTGCTCAGGCTATTATGTTCGATCGGGGATATTCCGGGCGCGATGGGATTTTTCGTTTTAGTCCCCGGGGAACCGCGGATCGGGGGCTGGCTATTTATCAGGTCGCCCCGAGGGAAAATATTATTATTGACCCGGCCCCGAAAACATTTGCCACTGCTATTAATTAGGGGTGCGATTAATTAAATGAGCTATTCACTAAACCAGCAATAAATTAAATCAACAATTGCGCCAACACACCGTTCAAACGAACCAAGCCTTCTTTTGTGGCTTTTAATCCGTGATTATCCTGCACCAAAAATCCACCGTCCACTAATCGTGTCATGGTTTGTTTGTCAAAAGCCGTTTCCAGATCAAGACCCGTTGCCAATTTAAAGTTGTCGGCGTGAATGCCCTCGGTCAACCGAAGCCCCATCATGGTAAATTCATCGCGTCGATCAGCGCTGCTTAAGGGCGTTAATTTGGCGGTGCCGTGACCTTTTGCCTCTACCACTTCTAACCACCGGGCGGGATTATGAATACGGTAATGGGCTTGCCAGCCTTCTGATTCTTTTTGCCGATCGTCGGCACCGGTTTTATAGCGGAGCCCGTGGGCACCCGGTTTAAATAGGCGCCCGTGGGCAGGTGTTTTGTATAGGCGCCCGTGGGCGCCGGGACCAATGCCCAAATATTGTCCCCCCCGCCAATAGGTCAAATTATGGCGACACTCTTTGCCCGGAAGGGCGTGATTGGAAATTTCATAGGCCGGGCGGCCTGCGTCATTAAGCATATGTTGGGTCAATTGAAACATCTCATCGCCCAAGTCCTCCTCACAAGACGGCACCCCCTCACGGGCGAAGACCGTACCGGACTCGATGGTCAGCTGATAAAGCGATAAATGCTCCCCCGCGAGCGATAGCGCATCCCCCAATTCCGCCTGCCACGCAGTGACGGTTTGGTTGGGGCGGGCGTAGATCAGATCAAAGCTGTAACGATCAAAAACGTGGGCGGCGGTCTCGATGGCTTTTAACCCTTCCGCGTGATCGTGCGCCCGTCCGAGAAATTTAAGCACGTCATCATCAAGCGCCTGAATGCCCAGCGACAATCGATTAACCCCGGCATCTTTGAAGCCCTTAAAACGCGCCACCTCGGTCGAAGACGGATTGGCCTCCAAAGTGATCTCAAGCTGATCATCACATTCGAAATGAAATTTAATGCGCTCGATGATGGCCGCCGTGGTGGTCGGGTCCATAAGCGACGGCGTGCCGCCGCCAAAAAATATGCTGGTAACAATTGGAAGTGGCGCGCCCTCCGCCCGCATATCCTCAACCGCCCAATCAATCTCCGCCACCATCGCCCGCCTCCAACGCAGTTGGTCGACAGAGGCGCTAACGTGGGAATTAAAATCACAGTAGGGGCATTTGGATTGACAAAACGGCCAGTGCACATAAACCCCAAATCCCGGCACGCCCGCTGCGCGGGAGGCGTTCTTTGGACCGAGTGCGCCTGAGGTAGTGTTATTCGTATTATTACTCGAATTATTATTCATGGGCTTACTTTGTGAAACAGGCGGCGACCAGTTTTTTAAAGGCATCGGCCCGATGGGTCATGGATTGTTTTTCCGATGGATGCATTTCGCCAAAGGTCATGTGGTGTTTATGGGGAATAAAAATAGGGTCATAACCAAAACCGTTTTCCCCCCGTGCGGGCCAACTTAATTTGCCGTGCACGTATCCTTCGAACACTTCCACATGATCACCAGCGTCCAAATTATCCGGGTGACCCGCAGGCCAACATAAGGCCAGTGAACATGTAAAATGGGCTTTGACCTCTTCGAAATCGGCTGTGGCTTCTTTAAGCTTTTCCATTGCCATGTCGAAATTCTTGTCAGGGCCAGCCCAACGGGCGGAGAAAATTCCCGGCGCCCCCCCCAGTACATCGACGCATATTCCGCTGTCATCGGCAAGGGCGGGCAGGTTGGCCGCCGCGGCAATTTCGCGGGCTTTGATGGTGGCATTTGCAATAAAGCTGTCACCGTCTTCAATGGGTTCGGGCAGACCTAAGTCGCCTGCATTGAGGACCTCTATTTTATAGGCGGCGAGCAAGGCAGCAATCTCACGCACTTTACCAGCGTTATGGCTGGCGAGGACAAGCTTTTCATCGGTGAACAATCGGGCCATCTTGGATCGCTTCCTTGTATTGTTTTGGGGCGCGGTTAAATTTTCAGCCTTAAGTTTTCAGCCTTAAATTTTAAGGGCGTCACGTTGCATGATTGCAAGTTCGTTGATGCCTTTGCGGGCCAGCCCCATCATCGCGTCGAAATCTTTTTGATCGAACGGTTTGTCTTCGGCCGTGCCTTGAATTTCAACGATGCCGCCCTCGCCGGTGAAGACAAAATTCGTATCGGCCCCGGCGTTGCTGTCTTCAATATAATCCAGATCAAGCACCGCTTCGCCTTCATAAAGACCACAGGATATGGCCGCCACTTGGTCGATCAAAGGGACACTTTCTAATACCCCCAGATCCACAAGGCTCTGAAACGCTAAATGTAAGGCAACGTAGGCCCCGGTGATGGACGCGGTGCGGGTGCCGCCATCGGCTTGGATCACATCGCAATCCAATTTGATCTGCATCTCGCCCATGGCTTTCATGTCGGTGACGGCGCGTAAACTGCGGCCGATTAGGCGTTGAATTTCTTGGGTTCGACCGGATTGCTTGCCCCGGGCGGCTTCACGGTCCATGCGGGAATTGGTCGCCCGTGGCAGCATGCCATATTCGGCGGTGACCCACCCTTTGCCCGATCCGCGCATCCACGGTGGGACGCGCTGGTCAATGCTGGCATTACACAACACATGGGTGTCGCCAAATTTAATCATGCACGACCCTTCGGCGTGTTTGCTGAAATGTAGATCAAGGGTCACATCACGAAGGGCATCAAGAGCGCGGCCAGAAGGTCTCATTTTTATCTCTCATTATTATTTTATTTGATGATTGAGTTCTACCGCCCCTACTGCCCTTTGCCAAGGTCGATTACGGTGCCGGGTAGGGTAATCGTTAATTGATGGTGATCAATATGCCAAATTTCATCTGATAGAGTACCCATAAACCGAACCGAGCCCGACGCGATTGGACCTGAGACATCATAGGTTAAATCGGCTGAACCTGTGTCGTTTGCTAAATTGATGGAACCACTGATGAACCAACCATCAAAGACAACGGGTTCGCCCAGGGCGATTTGCGCGGCGGGGTGTTGGCTGACGGTTTGAAGGGATAGTTCGAAGGGTTCTGATTGTCGAAAGAGGGTCATAACCAGCATTAAGATCAGAATGATAAACGTGGGGATAATGATCAGCACCCCAAGGCCCACGCGGCTCCATATTTTTTGGGTTTGTAAGAAGTCTTCCTGAGATTTCAAATTTTCCTGCTCGCCCTTATATATTTCCCCGCTAT
This sequence comes from uncultured Rhodospirillales bacterium, assembly GCA_965603075.1. Classification (GTDB taxonomy): domain Bacteria; phylum Pseudomonadota; class Alphaproteobacteria; order Rhodospirillales; family Casp-alpha2; genus JABJOR01. The sequence goes on from CBFDBO010000034.1 coordinate 10,943, forward strand.
ATACTTCCTCGCTATATACTTTCCAGGCCCAGCGATTACCCCGCGCGCCAAGCAAAAACAACATGACCAGATTGACCCCCGGTACAAACATCAAAAATGCCTTAAAGCCGCCGTTGCGAAATCCCATGTTTCCGATGCACCAAACCCAATTCAGCACAAACGCCCCCCAGTTCCACTTATTCAGCTTCTCTTCGAAAGGGCGTTCGGGGGCCATTAGGTTTCTTGCGGGTCAGACCCCGGACTATTATCACCTGCCTCAGGCTCCAGAAAGTCGGGCCCCAAACGCTGGGCAATGATCTCGCTATTGGGGGCGTCGTTTAGATTATTCGACGGTTCTTCGACATATATTTGTTCTTCGATATTGCGCTCTTGGGGGGTGGAAGCGGCTTTAGAAAAATCACCATTACTTGATTGTGGGCCATCGGATTGTTCTGGACCAAATTTATTGGGCCCTTCTTTTCCCCGCAAAAAACCAATTTCCACAAGCAACCAGATAAAACCAACAACCGGAATTAAACCGATCAGCAGGAACCAACCGGACCGATTTCGATCATGCAATCTTTTAAATGTAATGCCGATGCTTGCCCACATAGACAGCACAAATAAGGGCAAGGCGGTAACGAGCATGATGATGGTGACAATTAATTCCACCGCTTGGTTCATAGAGGGAACGATGGATGTTATGCCAAAGGTAATACCATTGACGACCAGTCCATAAGTCGCTTGTAACAACATCAACGAAAGGATGCCGCTTATCCAATATGTTTTACGGTTGATCCGGCCCGCGATGGTAAACCACACGGCCTTGATGGGCATGTTCCATCCGGTCATGTCGCGCCGGTTGATGAAGACGATGAGGGCCAAAATAAGGATAAAGACAAAACTGCCCCCAAAACTAGCGACCACCATGGTTTGTGAAAGCTGGTCAAATTGGGCTTGTTGATCGGCGCTTAAGTTACCCATGATCTATCCTTTTTATGTTTTACCCACGTTTTTCAGGCGGGTTTAACGAGGTAATATAATGGTTTAACAAGCTTACATTAAAGGATCGTTGATGTGAATAAAAAGATAAATGCTGGATGATAGACTCACCTAAATCAAATATCGGTGACGACCTCTTTGGGCTTCATATTATGAACCCGTTCGCGGTAGATCATAAAGATCCCACTGGCCACAATAATCGCCGCGCCAAGCCACACATGATTTGCGGGGAAATCACCCCAGATCAATAGGCCGAACAACGTGGACCAAAGCAGGGCGGTATATTCAAAGGGTACGATGACGCTGATCGGGGCTTTAACAAACGCGGTGGTCATGAGGATATGTCCCACCACGGCAACGGCGGTCATGACGAGCAAAACTCCGAAATCGAACAGTGTCATGGGCTTCCAGACGAACGGTAGAAAACAGCTACCGATAATCAACGTCGCCGCATTGAAATAATATACAATGCGCACCGGCGGTTCGGTATTACCCATCCGCCGGGTCATAATCTGGATCAGGGAATAGGCCAGACACCCGGCAATGGCATAAATCACGCCAAGTTGAAAGGTGCCATCACTGTCACCGCCGCCTGGTTGGGCGACAATGAGCACGCCAACAAATCCAATAATAATCGCCGCCCACCGATAGGGCCCTACGGTTTCTTTTAACAGGGGAATAGACAGCACGGTCATAATAAAGGGGGCGGCAAAGAATAACACCACCACGTCGGCGATGGGCATAAAACCCAGCGCCGAGAAGAAAAAGAACGGGGCGCAAAATCCAATGATCCCTCGCACGATATATATTTTTACACGCGATGTTTTTAAGACACTCAATTGTCCCTTTGCGGCAAACCACGCGGTAAAACAGGCGGTAATAATCCACCCCCGTATGGCCAAAATCTGAAACGGCGAATAATCGGATTCAACCAACAATTTCGCCGCCACATCCATGATGGTCAGCACAAAAACCCCGGCGAGCATATAGAGAATGCCGTGTAGATTATTGTCACGGTTTTCTGGTTGGTTTTGTTGGGGCACGTAGGGAAATCCGATCTTAATTTTATGCTTGAAACAGGCGTCGCACGAAAAATTGCCCCGGTCAAACTTGTTGATTATCTCGATTCATAATAAGGGCCCAAATTAATAAGGACTCAATTTAATAAAGGCTCAACGATAGCAGCGGCGCGTTTGGTGTATTCCTCTTTTTGTCCCACCGGGCTAACGTAATGAATAATGTCTGCCGCGGTTTGCCAATTGAGGGCCTTGGCAATAGCCCAAGCTGCTAAATAATGGGAAGCCAGACAACCGCCCGCCGAAGCAACATTTCCTTCCGCGTACATTGGCACATCACTTAATGCCATACCCTGACGTTCTAATAGGGGACCCGTTAGCGTATCGGTGGCGATTTTATGTTGAAGAAATCCCAAGCGGTGTAAAAATAACGCCCCAGAACATTGCGCGCCGATTAATTGCCGTTCTGGGTTTAAATCCAATTGGGATAAGAAGTCATCATCATTGGCAAATTCGGCTGTTTTTATGCCACTGCCAAATAGCACAATATCGGCGCTGTTGGCGTACTCGAGGGATTGTTGGGAACGGATTTCAACACCATTCATGGACGTTATATATTTCTCAGAACTGGTGATTTGAGCGCTCCAGCCAGAGCGTTGTACTCTGTTCAAAATCGCCAAGGCAATGAAGCTATCTAATTCATTAAATCCATCCAGCGTGATGATGGCTATTTTCATTTTATATAATTCCCATTTTTAATACCGTGGGCGAGACTCTAGGGCGGCAAATGTAGGGGGGAAATACCCAACAAGCATTACAGGCGGGTTTATGCAGGTGGGTTTAATCGGGTACGTCCCGCAAAGATGATAATGGCGATGATCATTATTCCCATGGACAGTAAAAACGGCGCGCCGGGAAAATAAATAGGCGTGTCAGGTTTGGTAAAAAAGCTAAATACATTGGTCATCAAAAGCGGGCTGATGATGGTGCCAAGGGCGCCCACACTGGTCAGCACACCTTGTAATTCGCCTTGTTGATCATCAGCGGCGGTGCGCGACATGATCCCCTGTAACGCCGGTCCTGCGATGATGCCCATGGCCGATGCCACCACCAAAACAAAAACATGCCATCCGGCAAAGGCAAAGGAGTATCCGAGAAATGCCAGTACCGATACGCCGAAACCCAGCAAGACCGTTTTGTGTTCCCCCACCTTTGGAATGATGATGCGTATCAAGCCGCCTTGCACAATGGCCGATCCCATGCCGAACATGCCCAGCGATAAACCCACCATTGCGGCGTCCCATGCAAAGGCTTCTCGGGTGTAATAGGCCCATACGCTGGGGTACGCAAAAAAGGCAATTTGGAACAACAAGAAAACAATTAACAACCGACTGAGCGAGGGCAACTTGCGGACTTGTTGAAAGGCACCAAACGGATTGGCCCGGCGCCATTTAAAGGGCCGTCGGATTTTATCGGTGACGGTTTCGGGTAAGACAAAATAACCGAAAATAGCATTGGCCATGGCCAAAATAGCGGCGGCAAAAAACGGGGTGCGCGGTCCGAATTCACCCAATAGTCCCCCAATGATCGGCCCCAGAACAAAACCCAGACCAAAGGCCGCCCCGATCAAACCAAAGTTTTTGGCCTTTTCATCAGAACTTGAAATATCCGCCACATAGGCATTTGCCGTGGATTGAGTGGAGGAGGTAATCCCGCCAACAATCCGCCCGATGACCAAAACCCACATGGCCCCGGCAAGCCCCATGACCAAATAATCCAGCGACATGACCACCAAGGAGACCAATAATATAGGCCGCCTTCCAAATTGATCGGATAGATTTCCCAACGTGGGGCCGCATAAAAATTGCATGATGGCAAAGGTTGCCACCAGCGCCCCGCCCCACGTTGCGGCGGTGCTGAGCGTGCCGCCGCCCAAATCCATAATCAGATCGGGCATGACCGGCATAATCAAGCCAATGCCCATACTGTCGAGCATCATGGTAATGGATAAGAAAATTATGGGGAGTTTCTTTGACATGCTGGGAATGTACCACGGTGTCCCCGTCCCATCAAATTTCAAAGTCCAGAATATTTTACCGCAGATACCCTCGCGTATGGGTTCTCTCGGGGCCAAATCTAAACCATAAATAGTAAAATGCTTTTGATGCTGGATTGGCTGAAATTAAGGCAAGCGGTGAATACGACGCGATCTACGCGGCTTATTTGAATGAATAAACCGCGTAGATCTAGATCATCGCATCATGAAACAAATTCCGATAATTCGCTCGATAATCCGCGCGTTAATCTGACCGTGTGCCGGTAAAGACAATTTTCACAAATAATGCCATACTTAGAATAGCCAATACGGAGAATAAACTGGCAATGGGCTCGCCTGTTTTCATGTCACCACTGTAAATAATGGCAACCCCTGATACCATTCCAATGACACTGATATTACTAAGCCAGAAATGGATTTTGGCTAAATTGCCAACGGCGGCATTCGGGTAGGCGTGATAAAATAAACCATATAAAAACATGCTAACATAGCCGAGCAAATTTATATGGGCGTGGGTTGGGGCTTGATTGTGATTCGCCGATGCGGCCATATAGATACCAAGGGCCATACCGATGAGGACATATATAACGGCTACTCGAAGAAAACGGGCTGCAAGCATGATCGTTCCTTTCTATTGTAAATTATAATGATAGTCACTCTAATAAAATGACTGGAACGAATCAAAAAGTCAACTTAAGGCTGTGAAACTGTTAGTGCGGGCGAGACGCCTGTAATGGGGGCAAGACGCTTGCGAAAGTCTCTAAACCTTCCCGTCCTTGCGGGCTCAGCGCGTATACCCCGCGGGCGGTGCGCTCAAACCAATTGTAATAATTCCTTTGTAAGATAACCCCGGCATTGGCAACGCCGCTGTGCTGTTTAATCATCGAGACTTTTAGCTCAGAATATTCATTTAAGACCACCGCACAGCGCAAGGCATCTTGACGGTAGGCGGTGATGATCTTGGTTCGGTTGGTACCGCCCGTATTGGGGTCCCCTTCGCGTTTCACAAATTCCATCATTAAGCGGGTTTGCTGCTTTTTATTCTTTCGGGGGATATAAACCTGCGGATCAATCAACACCTTGATGTTTTGGGCCTTGATGTTAACCAGCATCAATCCCAACCCCAGCATTTTGCATAGTTTCACATAACCCCGTTGCAGGGCGCGCCAGTTTTTGCGCTTGGTCGGGGTATCCGGTGTAGAGATCGCCAAATAAACATCATCGGCAACGTTTAGGCGCGCAATACCTTGCATCACCAAATCAAGGCTGAAACCCAGCTTAAGTTCGACAACAACGGTGGGCGCACCCGGGCTCGTTGCCACCACGTCGCATCCTTTGACCTCGGCTTTCACCTGATAACCCCGCGTTTCGAGAAATAATTTTACCGGGGCATATAATTCGGTTTCTTTTGTCATGAGGGTATTGTGGCAAGATCACCTTTAATAAAGCTTAAAAAAATCAGGCGATTTATTCGCAAACATTGACGCTAATGCCCCTTCTGACTACATTCCGCCTATGATACAGGAACTCAACGAGCGCTCGCGAGAGATTTTCCGCCAAATTGTCGATGCTTATTTGACAACGGGTGAACCCATTGGCTCGCGTACCATTGCCTCGCGCCTTCGCACCCGCTTGTCCCCCGCCACCATCCGGAATGTCATGTCTGATTTGGAAGATGCCGGTTTATTGTTCTCACCCCATACCTCTGCGGGGCGCTTGCCCACCGATACGGGGCTTAAATTATTTGTCGATGGATTGTTAGAGGTGGGCAACTTGACCGACGATGAACGCGCCAGCATCGAAGGCCAGTGCGCGGTCCATGGTAATTCTGTGGAAACCATGTTGGAAGAAGCCTCCAGCGCCATTTCGGGTTTATCGGGTTGTGCGGGTTTGGTTATGGCGCCAAAAACCGATGCCCCCTTGCGGCATATCGAATTTGTCAATCTAAGTCCCGGCCGGGCCATGGTGGTCATGGTCACCGAAAACGGCATTGTGGAAAACCGGGTGATCGAGACCCCGGTGGGCTTGCCCGCCTCCTCGCTTGTAGAGGCCGCCAATTATCTGGGTGCGCGGTTGGTGGGACGGACGGTTTCCGAAGGTTATGACGAAATCATGAGTGAGTTAGAAGCCCACCAAGCGCACTTAGATGAGCTGACCAGCAAAGTGGTGGAAAGCGGTCTGGCAAGTTGGTCCAAAGCGGAGGGCGCGAGCAATGCGCCCCGTGGTAAGTTTGATGGCAAATTGGATGGCACGTTGATTGTTCGTGGTCAGGCTAATTTGCTGGATGATTTGTCCGCCCACGCTGATTTAGAACAAATCCGCACGCTGTTTACGGCCCTTGAGCGCAAGGAAACCATGTTAAACCTGCTGTCTCTGGCTGATACAGCCGACGGGGTGCAAATTTTTATTGGCGCGCAAAACAACTTATTTAACATCGCTGGGTGCTCGGTCATCGTTAGCCCCTACCAAAATACCCGCGAAGAAATTGTCGGTGCCATCGGTGTGATCGGCCCCACCCGGATGAATTATGCCAAGATCATTCCCATTGTGGATTACACGGCGAAATTAATAAGCAAATTGGTCGGTTGATATTATTGGCGCACAGCCGTATATATCAGCCGAATTAAGTCGATTTTCGTTTAGGAGAAGAAGAAAGCGATGTCCGAAGACACAAACAATGCCGATGAAGGCGCTATAGTGCCAGAAGAAACGACAGATAATGTCGAGAATTTCCCTGATGCAGATACAGCCAGCAGCGATGATAACGACGCCGCAGAAATGGATATTTCTGCGGATGAACCGCTGACACCGGATCAGATCATGGCGGGCTTGGTTGAAGAAAACGCCGAATTGAAAGATAAACTGCTGCGCGCGGTGGCGGAAACCGAAAATGTTCGCCGGCGCGCTCAACGCGATAAAGAAGATATGGCCAAATACGCCATTTCGAATTTTGCGCGCGATATACTCAGTGTGGCTGATAATATGCGCCGCGCCATCGACAGCGTCGATGAAGCCACCCGCAAAGAACATGGCACGATTGAGAACCTGTTGATCGGCGTTGAAATGACCGAACGTGATGTTTTGGCGACTTTTGAGCGTATGGGCATCAAACGTATGGATCCGGTTGGCATGAAATTCGACCCCAACTTCCATGAAGCGATGTTTGAATACGACGACGTAAATCAACCCGCTGGCAGTGTGGGTCAGGTTATCGAGGCCGGGTATATGTTGCACTCACGCGCTTTACGCCCCGCCAAAGTCGGTATCACCAAGGGCGGCCCGAAACTGGCGGCGCCAGGGGCATCAAATGCACCATCTGAAGAAGCCAGCGCCGACACAGCGGCTTACGAAAACAAGCCCGATAGCACCAGCGATGGTGTTGGCGGTAATTTAAATGAAGAATTATGAGTTGCGCATCTCGCAGCATGCACATATATAACACTCAATTAGTGCGAATATTGCACTTTTAACATTAAAAACATCTGATTATCAGGTTTTTACAATTTAGGGATCTTTAAGAAAGCAGTGCTTTTTAAGGCTGCTGAAAGCGTAAAACAACAAAACGCATAAGATCGCCGTTAGATAAAGGAATGACACGATGAGTAAGGTACTCGGTATCGATTTAGGAACAACGAACTCTTGCATGGCTGTTATGGACGGCTCTGAAGCAAAAATTATTGAAAACGCCGAAGGCGCGCGGACAACCCCGTCTATGGTTGGTATCACCGACAGCGACGAACGTCTGGTGGGTCAACCCGCCAAACGTCAGGCTGTCACCAATCCAGAAAACACCCTGTACGCCATCAAGCGTTTGATCGGTCGTCGTTTTGATGATCCGATCACCAAAAAAGATCAAAAAATGGTGCCGTATAATATTGTCGAAGGCGAAAACGGCGACGCGTGGGTTAAAGTTGAGGATAACAAATATTCTCCTTCCCAGATTTCCAGCTTTGTTCTTCAACGTATGAAAGAAAACGCTGAGAGCTACTTGGGCGAAGAAGTATCCCAAGCGGTTATCACGGTTCCGGCATATTTCAACGATTCACAACGTCAGGCTACCAAAGATGCGGGCAAAATCGCCGGTCTTGAAGTTCTGCGTATTATTAACGAGCCAACCGCTGCGGCGCTTGCTTATGGTCTTGATAAAAACGAACAAGGCATCATTGTTGTTTACGATTTGGGTGGCGGCACGTTCGATGTTTCAGCCCTTGAAATCGGCGATGGCGTTTTCGAAGTTAAATCCACCAACGGCGATACATTCCTTGGCGGTGAAGATTTCGATAACCGGATTGTGGATTACTTAGCCGACGAATTTAAGAAAGAGAACTCTGTTGATCTGCGCGAAGATAAATTGGCCCTTCAACGTCTGAAAGAAGCCGCTGAAAAAGCCAAAATCGAGTTATCTTCCACCACACAGACCGAAGTAAACCTACCATTTATCACGGCTGATGCTTCGGGTCCTAAGCACCTTAACATCAAATTGACCCGGGCTAAGTTGGAAGCGCTTGTTGAAGATCTGATCAAACGCACCATCGAGCCTTGTCGCAAAGCCCTTAAAGATGCGGGCCTGACACCGGGCGAAATTTCTGAAGTCATTTTGGTTGGCGGTATGACCCGTATGCCTAAAGTGATCGAGACCGTAAAAGAATTCTTCGGTCGCGAGCCTCATAAAGGCGTGAATCCTGATGAAGTTGTTGCCATTGGTGCAGCCATTCAAGGCGGTGTTTTGAAAGGCGACGTGAAAGACGTATTGCTGCTCGATGTAACACCACTGTCTTTGGGTATTGAAACACTGGGCGGCGTGTTCACTCGTTTGATTGAGCGTAACACCACGATCCCAACCCGTAAGAGCCAATCGTTCTCAACGGCAGAAGACAACCAAACCGCCGTCACCATCCGGGTCTTCCAGGGTGAGCGCGAAATGGCCGCCGATAACAAAGTCCTTGGCCAATTTGATCTCATCGGTTTGCCATCCGCACCGCGCGGCGTGCCTCAAATTGAGGTTACCTTTGATATTGATGCGAACGGTATCGTTAACGTCTCTGCCAAAGATAAAGCCACGGGTAAAGAACAGCAAATCCGTATCCAAGCCTCTGGTGGTCTGTCTGATGACGACATCGAAGGCATGGTGGCAGAGGCCGAAGCCAACGCGGAAGAAGATAAAGCACGTCGCGAAACCGTGGACGCTCGTAATCACGCCGATGGCTTGGTCCATTCTACGGAGAAGAGCTTGGAAGAATTCGGCGATAAAGTTTCTGATGAAGACCGCACGGCGGTTGAAACAGGTATCGTTGATCTGCGGGCGGCCCTAGAAGGTGACGACGCAGAAGACATCAATGCCAAATCAGAAGCCCTGACCCAAGCATCCATGAAATTGGGTGAAGCCATGTACAAAGCTCAGCAAGAAGAAGCCGGAGCAGAAGGCATGCAAGATATGGGCGACGCAAACACGGGCGGTTCTTCAGACAGCAAAGAAGATGACCCAACGGTTGTCGATGCAGAGTTCGAAGAAATCGATCCGAACGAGGAAAAAAAAGATAGTTAAGTAATCCAAAAACGCGGTTGAGTATTAATTCAACCGCGTTTTCTTTATCGGGGCTCGTTCGGTTTTATAAGTCGGGCTCACGCCCAATTTTTTAAGTTGGGCATAGCCCAACAGAGCGCCGCATGATCGGCGGCCCCATTTTAAGCAAATGGGGCTGGCAGTTTAGATCAAAGGGTGAAATATATATTCTAAGTTTTTTACGTGGTACTTTTTAGTTCCGCGTTTCGTTACTTAGAGCCTCGTGAACGAAGCCATTAATGGCTGAGGACTAGCGACCAAGTGGGAGCGCAGCCGGCGCGGCGCTTGAGCGCAATTAAAGATCATTAAAATGATCTTGTTAAAAACAAGAGAGCGATAGCGAACGATGGCTAAAGAAGATTATTACGAAACCCTTGGGGTGGATGAAAATGTTGATGCGGGGGATTTGAAAAAGTCCTACCGTAAATTGGCGATGAAGTTTCACCCTGATCGCAACCCAGATGACCCAGCGGCAGAAAAACGCTTTAAAGAAGTCAATGAGGCCTATGAGACTCTCAAAGACGACCAAAAGCGGGCGGCCTATGATCGTTTCGGCCATGCGGCCTTTGAAAACGGTGGCGCAGGCGGCGGCGGCGGTGGCGCAGGTTTTGGTGGTTTCGGCGATATCTTTGAGGAAATGTTCGGCGGCGGTGGCGGCCGAGGTCAGGCCAGCCAACAAGGAAGCGATCTTCGCTTCAATATGGAAATCTCCCTTGAAGATGCCTTCAAGGGCAAAAAAACCGAAATTCGTGTTCCCACGTCTGTGGAATGTGACACTTGTTTGGGAAGCGGTGCGGCCTCTGGCAAGAAGCCTGTTACCTGTGGTACCTGTCAGGGTGCCGGACGGGTTCGCGCGCAACAAGGTTTCTTTACCGTAGAGCGCACCTGTCCCAATTGTTCTGGCCAAGGCCAAATTATCAAAGACCCCTGTCGCAACTGTGGCGGTGCCGGTCGGGTTCACAAAGATAAAAACCTATCCGTTAGTATTCCTGCGGGCGTGGAAGAAGGCACCCGCATTCGCCTGTCTAATGAGGGCGAAGCCGGGATGCGGGGCGCGCCGGCTGGCGATTTGTATATTTTCATTTCCATTGCCGGTCACCGGTTGTTCCAGCGTGACGGGGCAAACATTCATTGTCGGGTTCCTTTGACCATGACAACGGCCACACTGGGCGGTTCTATCGAAGTTCCCACGGTGGATGGAAAACGCGCCAAATTGACCATCCCCGAAGGCACCACAACCGGTCATCAATTCCGCCTAAAAGAAAAAGGCATGCCCGTGTTACGCTCAAAAGCGCGCGGCGATATGTTCGTGCAGGTCTTTGTCGAAACCCCACAGAAACTCACCAAGAAACAAAAAGAGCTGCTGAAAGAATTTGATGGCGCGGGTAAAGGATCAAAAATCCATAACCCTGAATCTGAAGGTTTCTTCACCAAGGTCAAAGATTTCTGGGACGACTTAACAGAATAAGGTGCCCTTAAGGCATTTATTCTTCGTTCTTAACAAACTTTTGATGCGCACGCCCTTACGGACCTTTGCGGACCTTTGCGGATCTTTGTGTTTAAAGTTCGCTTAGGTCCTCGACCTCTGTATTTAACCGTGCTTTTTCTTTAGAACTTATTTTGGACCAATGCAGGCCTTTAAGGCCGGCGGCAAGGGCATAGAGTAAGTTTAGGGAAACGCTATCATCCGATTTTTTTACGGCTATATAGGCGGCGGCAGCCCCCATGGTGCGTAAAGTCTCGATGTCATAGATCCCGGCATTTTCCAAAACCTTCCACGACTTTGGTCCAATATTTTTAAGATGGTGTTTTTGTTTTTCCATTATTTTTCATTTTTGCTCTTGTTGATAGGGTGTGATAGGGGGGATAGAGGGTGATACGGGTTGAAGAATGAACCGGGAAATGGCAAAAATAATAAACTGAAGGGTTAGGCGTCTTTTTATTAAAAGAATGATGCTATCTCAAAGACTAATTCTTAAGAAACATACTAAAAGAAATTTTAAAATTTTTCAATCGGGAGATTGTGATGAACACCGTGAAAATTGGAATTGTTGGCTGTGGTGGACGCATGGGACGCATGTTGGTTGAAACCGTGCTGGGTACCAAGGGCGCAAAACTGGGCGGTGGCAGTGAACATATGCAAAGCGACTTGCTGGGTCAGGACATGGCGGTCTTGGCTGGCAGTGTCGCTCATCCCCCTACCGAGGGCCTGATTATTACCTCTGATACGCGCGCGCTCTTTGAAGCCTGCGACGTTATTATTGATTTCACCGTTCCCATGGCAACGGTGATGCATGCGGGCTTGGCCATTGAGACCGGCACCGCCATGGTTATTGGCACCACGGGTATGGATAAAGAGCAATTGGCAGCCGTAGACCGCGCTGCGTCAAGCGCGGTGATTATGCGGGCGGGTAACATGAGCGTCGGGGTTAATTTATTAATGGGGCTTGTGGAACAAGTGAGCGGTATTTTGGATGATGATTACGATATCGAAATTGTTGAAATGCATCATCACCATAAAATTGATGCTCCTTCTGGTACCGCGTTGATGCTGGGGGAAGCCGCCGCCAGTGGACGTGGGGTTGATCTGGAGGTGGTTTCTGACCGGGTTCGCGATGGTCAGGTTGGGGCGCGCAAAACCGGCGACATTGGCTTTGCGACACTGCGCGGTGGTGACGTGGTGGGTGAACACACCGTGATTTTTGCCGGAGAAGGCGAACGGGTTGAGATCTCCCACAAAGCCAGTTCACGGGCTCTTTTTGCCAAAGGGGCCGTCCGGGCGGCATTGTGGTGTAACGATCAAAAGCCAGGTCTTTATTCAATGAAAGACGTTCTCGGTCTATAAATTATCAATTTCAATTTTACCCGGTGATACTGTGGCGGCTGAACGCGGCGTGATGACAACGTGATTTGTGCCGGAGGGGCGAAACGGATCAAACCCTTCCCCAAAACCAGTTCAGGCGGCTTTTTGTCAAAGGGGTCGCCCGTAAGGCGGAACAGGCCGCCGGAGAAACCAACACAGCAGCGAGCGGTATCAAAACCTCGGCTGAAAACCTTGCCCCGCAATCAGACCTGCTTACGGATGAAGTTAACAGCTTCATTGCACGTGTAAAATCTGCCTAATCTACTTAAAAATCCCTCTATAGATTATTGTTAACAGTAAATTAACGGCTCCATAAGTAATGTCGAGTCGGGTTTTAGAATGATTAAACTTTGTTATTAGTAAGCAATTAAATTTAAATTCTTGATTTTTATTCATAAATACTTTAGAACCATTATAATAGGCTGTATTAGTTGACGATTTATCGGCGTAATGTTATTACGATCGTATGTAAATTTAATTTTAACTTACAAGTGGGTCATTCTGTTAAGAATTTAAAGACACAAGTTAAAACTATATTCGGCATCAAAATTTTAAATGTACATCATAATTAAGCAGGGAATAAATTAATGAATTTAAATATTCGCCAACGACTCATCATGGGCTTTGCAGTGCTTGTGTTACTTCTTTCGTGTGCCGTGGGTATAACCATCTGGGAGGTTAGCGGCATTAAATCCGGTACGGATAAAATTGTTACGCTTCGTATTCCCACATCACAGGCGAGCTCAAATATGCTGACGCAAATTCAGGCGTCGCTTGCGAACCTGCGGGGCTGGATGTTGACGGGTAATGATAATTTTAAGACGGGTCGGGCGGAAGTCTGGGCCGGTATTGATGAAATTTCTGGTGATATGGACGCTCTGTCGGCCACCTGGACCGTTCCGGCGAATGTTGAAAAATGGAACGAATTCAAATCCATTTTGGCAGAATTCAGAACGGCCCAAGCTCAGGTTGAAGCCATTGCAAAATCGGCTGATGAACAACCCGCCACCAAAATGTTGGTGGTGCAAGCCGCACCTATAGCCGGTAAAATGGTTTCACAAATTACCGCTATTATTGATCAAGAAATGACCCTAACCCCGACCCCGGATCGTCGCCAATTATTGGGTGCCATGGCCGATGTTCGTGGCACGTTGGGTCTTAGCCTTGCAAATATCCGGGCTTATTTATTAACCGGAGAAGAAAAATTCGTTGAAGGTTTTGACAACCTTTGGAGCAAAAATGACAAACGATTTGCTGATTTGAACTCCATGGCGCATTTGATGACCACGGATCAAAAGGCTGCATTTGAAAGCTTTTCAGCTAACCGTGAACTGTTTAGCCCGCTTCCTGCTCAAATGTTTGCCATTCGGGGCTCCAAAAAATGGAACATGGCGAATTATATGTTGGTAACGGAGGCCGCTCCTCAGGCGGGCAAATTGCTCAACATCCTGTTAGGCGAAAGAGATGAAAACGGTGTTCGCCAGGGCGGTATGGTGGTGAACCAAAAAGCGTTGCTGTTAAAAGATTCTGACGCGGGTGTTGCGGCGACGTTACTTCTAATGAACGTACAATGGGCATTGCTGTTTATTGGCATTGTGTTGGGTGTTGTGATTACCTTCTTCACGGCACGCTCGATCGTTAATCCGGTGAACAACATGACATCCGCCATGAGCGAGCTTGCGAACGGCAATTTGGAGGTTAACGTTCCGAGTCAGGACAGCACCGATGAAATTGGCGAAATGGCCAAAGCCGTTCAGATCTTTAAAGATGCTGGCATCGAGAACAAACGTATGGCGGCAGAAGTGGAAGCAGCACGCATTGCAAGCGAAGAAAGTGAGCAAGTGCGCCGTGATGAAGTGGAACAACAGCGTCTTCAAAAAGAAGCTGCTGAAAAGGCGGAACGCGATGCCAGCGAGGCCCGTTTGAATGCCTTGAATACCATAACCAGCGATTTTGAAATCAAAGTTGGTGATATTGTTGGCTCGCTTTCGGGTGCTGCGGAGGAAATGTTATCGTCGTCTTCGCAGTTATCGGTCACGGCGGATACGACCAGTGAGCAATCCATGACCGTGGCATCGGCTTCTGAACAAGCCAGCAATAATGTATCAACGGTCTCTGCGGCGGCAGAGGAGCTTTCCTCCTCTATTAATGAAATCTCCAGACAGGTTTCTGAATCATCGACCATGGCGGCCGAAGCTGTTAAAGAAGCGCAAAACTCCCATGACGCGGTTCAGGGCCTTGTGACGTCAGCCAAACAAATTGGTGAGGTTGTTGAGCTGATTACCGATATCGCAGAGCAAACCAATCTGTTGGCACTGAACGCAACCATTGAAGCGGCGCGCGCAGGCGACGCGGGTAAAGGTTTTGCGGTGGTGGCAGCCGAGGTTAAAAATCTGGCCAATCAAACGGCCCGAGCAACCGAGCAAATCAGTTTGCAGATTAGTGAAATCCAAAATGCGACTGAAAGTGCTGCGGGTTCCATTGAAGGCATTAGTACGACCATTAACAAGGTTGATAATATTGCCGGAAATATTGCCAGCGCTGTGGAAGAACAATCCGCCGCCACGCAAGAAATTGCCCGTAATGTTGAACAAGCTGCCGCTGGCACCAATGAAGTGTCCAGCAGCATCGCCAATGTAACACAGGCAGCCGGAGAAACCGGCACTGCAGCAAGTGGCATCAAATTATCGGCTGAAAACCTTGCCCAGCAATCAGACCTACTGGCGGGTGAAGTTAAGAGCTTCATTGATCGTGTAAAAGCCGCCTAATCTATTTAAGAAGTCCTCTATAGATTATCGCCAAATAGTATATTAACGGCCCGACATTAATTTGTCGGGCCGTTTTTTGTCTTTACCCATTAGAATTAATAAATAGAGTCACTTAAGATATTGATTTAGATTACATATAAACTAGACCAAAGATATAAATATGTAATAGGTTGACCCTCAATATTTAAAATCATATTACTATTGTAGTCAGATCAAATTTATTGGAGGCAATTCTATGAAAAATCTAAAGACTAAAGTTAAAATATTAATCGGCTCTGCCGTTCCCCTCGTTATCTTGATAATTTTGGGGATCATTAGTCTTAGCAACCTTAAAACTGTCGCTGAAACAGCAAAATGGGTTGATCATACGCGGGTGGCTCTTGCCTCTGCGGCCGGTATTGTCGGGTCCGCTGTGGATATGGAAACGGGCATGCGGGGTTATTTGCTGGCCGGTAAGGATGATTTTTTAGATCCTTATACGGGTGGTGAGGTTACCACCTATAAAAACATTAAAGCCCTCCAAGAAACCGTGAGCGATAACCCTGGTCAGGTTGCCCGGCTTGCTGAAGTAGAGCAGACCCTGCTTGATTGGCAGAGCACTGTAACGGAACCAACCATAGCCCTCAGACGCCAAATTGGTGATGCAAAAACGATGAATGATATGGCGGCCTTGGTCGGTGAAGCGCGTGGTAAAGTTTACTTCGATGGCTTCCGAGAACAGATTGCTCTATTTATAAGTCGCGAAGCCGCGCTAATGGAAGAACGACGCGTTGCTTTTACAAATGCTAAACAGCAAATCACAAAATTAGTGGGTTCTGGTGCCAGCAATAATTTGATTAGTGCAGAAATTAAAATAATGAGCCAAAATGAGGAATGGGTTTCCCATACTCATAGCGTTATGGCAACGGCCAATGAAATACTGGCCTCTGCCGTGGATATGGAAACCAGTATGCGCGGTTATTTGCTGGCCGGACAAGAAGACTTCTTGGCCCCCTATAAAAGCGGCGGAGAAAAATTTGATATCTTGGTTGCCAGTTTGAGCAAAACCGTGAGTGACAACCCCGCACAAGTAAAACTGCTGTCAGAAATTGCCGAAGGCATCCATGCGTGGAGAGCAAACGTCACTGGACCCGCCATCGAATTACGCCGCTCTATCGGTACGGCTAAAACAATGGACGATATGGCGGATCTAATCGGGCAAGCGAAGGGCAAAGTCTATTTTGATAAATTCCGCCAGTTGATGGCTGAATTTTCTGCCGAAGAAGAAGGCTTGATGAGCTCACGTCAACAACAAAACATTGAGACCGTATCATCGGCGAACACAACCGTGACCACGGGCATCATTGGTGGCGTTATCATCGGCGGGCTGATTGCTTGGCTGATCGGAAACGGCATTGCCAATCCTATTGTCTCGATGACGGCGGCCATGCGTAAGTTGGCGGACGGTAATTTGGAAACAGAAATCCCCGCACAAGATCGCAAGGATGAAGTTGGCGATATGGCAGAAACAGTTCAAGTCTTTAAAGACAGTGCGATTGAGAACAAACGTCTTGCCTCAGAAGCCGAACAAGCCCGCATGCGCGCCGCAGAAGATGAAGAAAATCAACGCATTGCAGACGCTGAACGTGAAAGCAAAGCGCGCGCTGCTGAAGAAAAGCTTAAAAGTGAAGCTGAAATTGAAGCCAAAAGAGTGCGTAATGAATTGGCGAGCGGTTTTGAAAATAGCGTTGGCGGTATTATCCATTCGGTCTCTGCGGCATCTTCAGAGGTATTGAGTTTATCTGAAACCATGACAACAACGGCGGAACAGACAAATACTCAATCACATAATGTGGCTTCTGCATCAGAACAAGCTGCTGCCAATGTTCAAACCGTGGCCTCCGCTGCGGAAGAACTATCGGCCTCAATCACCGAGATTAGTTCGCATATGTCGAAGTCTGCTACTATGTCGAGAAGTGCGGTGGCCCAAGCGGGTAAAACCACAGAAACCATACAGAACCTCGCTGAATCAGCTCAAAAAATTGGTGAAGTGGTTAATTTGATTACTGATATTGCAGAACAAACCAACTTGCTGGCGCTCAATGCGACGATCGAGGCTGCGCGGGCTGGCGATGCGGGTAAAGGGTTTGCGGTTGTGGCGGCAGAAGTGAAAAACTTGGCCAATCAAACAGCCAAAGCCACAGAGGAAATCAGCAACCAGATCGGTGGTATTCAAACCGCGACGGGTGACTCGGTTTCCGCCATTCAGGAAATCAGCGATATCATTGCTAACATCGATGAGATTTCCACAACCATTTCAGCAGCCGTAGAAGAACAAGGTGCGGCAACCTCCGAGATTGCACGAAATGTTGAACAAGCCTCCTCGGGCACACAACAAGTTAGCTCTAATATTCAAAGTGTGACCGTTGCCGCCGGTGAGACCGGAGAAGCCGCCAACCAAATTAAATCGGCTTCTACCGAACTGTCCACTCAGTTTGAAACATTACAAACCGAAGTTGCTAACTTCCTTACAACGGTTAGAGCCGGATAAGTTAATCTTCACCAGCTGGTTTAACGGTGGTTTAATTTTTTAAAAACGGTCCGGCATTAATATGTCGGGCCGTTTTTTTATAGAGTGCACAGGAGGACACGGGATGGCATTAAATGAGGATGAGTTGTAGGGTAGGCCCCTCTGAAAGCCTCTAAAAATCTTTGAAAGTATAGTCCCATGGTCAAAAAAGCAGATATCGATGAATTTTACCGTCGTTTGTCCCTCGAGAACCCCGCGCCAGAAAGCGAGCTTGATTTTGTCAATGTCTATACGCTTTTGGTCGCGGTGGTGTTGTCGGCGCAAGCAACGGATATCGGTGTCAATAAAGCGACCGCTGCTTTGTTTAAGATCGTTGATACACCCGAAAAAATGATCAAGCTGGGCGAGCCCAAACTGAAAGACTACATCAAGACCATTGGCCTTTATAACACCAAGGCCAAGAACGTCATGAAGCTAAGCGCGCTGTTGATCTCTGAACACGCAAGCGTCGTACCCAATGACCAGCAAGCCTTAGAAGCCCTTCCCGGCGTGGGACGTAAAACCGCGAACGTCGTGCGGAATGTGGCTTTTGGTGAGCCAACCATTGCGGTTGATACCCATGTTTACAGGCTCGGTAACCGCACCGGGATCGCACCGGGAAAAACCGTGCTGGATGTTGAAAAAAAGTTTTTAAAGGTCACCCCAGACGCGTGGATCATGCACGCCCATCACTGGCTGATCCTACACGGTCGCCACATCTGCAAAGCGCGTAAACCCGATTGCGCAGCGTGTTGTGTTTATGATTTATGCCGATTTAAAGCTAAAACGGTCTAAAGTTAAACGCTTTGAGCTTTGACGCCTGTTTAAGTGGGTTCTTTTAAAATCAACCGGGCGCAATCTTCAAAGGCGGCGTACTTAAAGTTCGTGGTGCGAACTTCCATATGATCTAAACGATAAACGCTTTGGTTGTTTTCATAGAGATAAAGATCAAGAATACAATCGGTTGATTTATATTGCCACAATTGTGCCGGGGGATCGTCGCGGACAAAGGAGGGCGTACCGAATAAAGCCGTCAACTCGTTAGGGGAAGCCCCCATCAAGCTTGATTGTGCGGGAACCTCAATAATTGGTTTTGGTGCTGCAAGGGGTTTTGCAAGGGGTGCGGCAAAGGGGGCTGGAGTGGGATCAGGCGCACCGCCCAGAACC
>CBFDBO010000035.1:0-27894 GCA_965603075.1 uncultured Rhodospirillales bacterium
TATCAGAGTTATGGTAAAGTCCTACTAATATCACGTTTTTACACAGTCTGGACCCGAAGCAGACATTCCGACCGTCAACGGCAAGATGTCGGCTATCGGCCAAGAGTAGATTTTTTTTAACAAAACGCACACATCAGATCATCTAATTTTTTATAACTACCGTATGGCTTGGTCGTAGAGTAGTTTGCGAAGTATCCAGCCCACGTGTGTCTACTAGAAGCCTTTGTTATGTCATAGTCTCCTTCCACTTTATTGGTGAAACGATGATGAATATAGCGTTTGGAGATTCATTTGAGTCCGGCGTGCTATATTGCCGCCGCAAAGACAAAGACAAGGCCATCGAGGAATACCAGACCATGAAGGCCAGGTTCTGATCAGAAACCACCGAGTGGTTTACCATTGTAAGTGAATTTGAAGGACTCGCGCCGACAACCGGGAGGTAACCCTTTACATCTCGGGTGCGCACCCTTTATATTTTTTTGACCTCAGCGCGACGCTCCAATCAATCCTTTATCCTAGGAGACTATACGATGACTGACAACGTTATTACACGCCTGCTACCCGGCGGGTCGCCGGATGGCGAGATGAAGCCCATGGGCTATATCGCCGATGACCTGGTCGCCGACGGCACCGCGGAGGAAAGCGGCCACATGTTCTTCACCAATGCGACTGGCACCGTCAACGTTGGCGTCTGGCAATGCACGCCCTGCACCGAGGAAGCGATCGACTATCCCTTTGATCAGTGCTGTTTCGTGCTTGAGGGCACGATGACCATCACCGACCAAAGCGGCCATACCGAGACCTATACAAAGGGCGACGGATACGTCATCCCGCGCGGTTTTAAGGGCCACTTTAAAATGACCGGGGACTACAAAAATTATTTCATAACCGTTGAACCCGAGACCAAAGGATAAGGGAATGTATGAAATTGATCCGACACGAACCGACCTGATCGATGAATTTGATCGAAATCCCGGTGGACCCTACAGCCCTGAGCTGATCCTGGTGGTCAATCGTCTGCGCCTCATGCCCATGGAAGAGCGCACCATCATCGTCAGCACCAAGCGCGGCGTTGAGTGGACCCTGGCCAAGATGCCGAAGGGACGCGGGGCCAAGATGGAGTACTACGACGACCTGGTGTTCGACGACTACTACGCTGCCACCAAGAAAGTCTTCCGCATGCGCTGGCAGACAGTCACCGGCGTCGAGCCGGTCTAGAGAGGAATAAATAATGAAAAAAATTATGGGATACAGTAGTGACTGGACGGTCATGCCCGGCGATAACCTTAATATCATGGTCAGCACTTACGGTCCGGATCGCTACCAAGCCAAACTGGTGCGGGTGATTTGCGGCAACGACGATCCTGACCTCGATATCTATCGCGAAGAGGAGATCTCGGCACCCTTCGACGGCGAGTATCCCGGTCGTGAGCAGATCACCGTGGCGGGGTCCTATGTGACCATCCCTTCAAGCCCGCTTGTAACCGGCATGGACAGCTTCACGGTCCAGGCCTGGGTCTTTCCCACCACCCCTGAAAAGGGCGCCCAGGGCCTGATCTCCAATTGGGACGACGCCACGGCCAGTGGTTTTGCTCTGAGCATTGACGACAGCGGCGCTGCCGCCATGCGGCTCGGCGACGGCAGCGGTGGTGTAGTGGACGTTTCCGTCGGCAAATCGCTCGCCAAGCGGCGTTGGCACCTGGTCTCCGCCGCCTATGATGCGACGAACGCGACGCTGACAGTCTCCCAGGACTTTATCGGCCCGCAGTTCGAAGTCAGTACCAGCGCCAGCGCCACGGTTGATGTTGGTTTTACGCCCGCCATGGGCAGTACCCAACCGCTGATTATGGCGGCAATGCCGGCGACCCATCCAACGGGTCGGCCCGGTGCCAGCCACTTCTTCAACGGTAAACTCGACCGGCCGCGGCTGGTTGGTAGCGCATTGAACATATCCGACAGCGCCGCCCTAGGTTGGGACGCCTTGCCCTTTGAACGCGATACATCGGTGATCGCTGCCTGGGACTTCTCCCGCGAAATCGGCGGCACCACGATCAGTGACGCCGGTCCCAATGGCCTTAATGGTCAGCTTGTCAACCTGCCATCGCGCGCGGTCAAGGGCTTCAACTGGAGCGGCACCGAGCAGAACTGGTGCCACGCGCCCGAGGAATACGGCGCCATCCACTTCCACGACGACGATCTCTACGACGCCGAATGGGACACCGACTTCAGTTATGAAATCCCGGTTGATCTGCGCAGCGGCGTCTACGCGGTGCGCTTGCGGGCTGGTGACGATGGCGGCGACGATGAATTTTACGTGACCTTCTATGTTCGACCAAAGCGCGGCACCACCACAGCCAAGATTGCCTTCCTGGCCTCGACGGCAACCTATATGGCCTATTCCAACATCCAATGGTCGTGGCAGGAAAACTTCGGCGAAGTGGCCGAGTGCTACTGGACCACAATGGAACCGGGGGAAGTCTTCCTTCAGGAGCATCCGGAATTCGGTTTGTCGACCTACGACAACCATTCCGACGGCAGTGGCGTTCGTTATGCCTCGCGCCTGCGGCCGGTACATCAGGTGGGGCCCAAGACAGCGCCAGTGTGGAACATCAATAACGACACCCACATTCTCGGCTGGCTCGAAGACAAGGGTATCGCATACGACGTCATTACCGACGAAGATTTACACAACGAAGGCGTCGCGCTGCTTGAACCGTACAGCGCCGTGATTGCCGGTGCCCATCCCGAGTACTACACCACACCCATGTGGGACGGCTTGCGAACCTATCTGGCGCGGGGTGGCCGGATGGCCTATCTCGGCGGTAACGGTTTCATCTGGCGGTGCGCCATGTCGGATGCTTTTCCGGGCGCGATTGAGTTGCGTCGGGCCGAAGACGGCATCCGCTATCGCGACGAAGAGCCTGGCGAGTACTACATGGAATTCAATGGTGAGTTCGGTGGCCTATGGCGCCGTCTTGGCATGGCGCCCCAGGCGCTTTGCGGGGTCGGTACCGTGGCGGTTGGCTTCGATGTTTCGGGCTATTACATCCGCAAGGAAGCAAGCTTTGATGCCCGCGCCAAGTTTATCTTCGAGGGCATCGGCGACGACGAAGTGATTGGCGATTTCGGCTACTTCGCCGGTGGCGCCAGCGGCATCGAGATCGACGCCGCCGACCCCATGCTCGGCACGCCTCCCCACACCTTGATCCTGGCGACGTCCGAAGGCCATTCGGCAAACACGATGATGGTACCCGACGAGATCGGTCTTAACCATTCAGCTCTGGGCGGTGACCAGAACCCCGAAGTGCGCGCCGATCTGACGTTCTTTGAGACGCCGGGCGGCGGTGCGGTATTCTCCGTAGGCTCCATCGCCTGGCCGGGCAGCCTGCCACACAACGGTTACGACAACAACGTGTCGCGGATCTGCGAAAACGTCCTGCGCCGTTTCGTGGATGACACCCCGTTCACTATGCCCGATAAGTGACGCTGCGTCGCGCTAATGTTCGATCTCCACGGCACCGTGACCGATCCCAAGCAGGGAATTACCCGGTTGATCCAGTACGCCCTGGATAAGCTGGGCGAGGCGGTGCCGAGCGAGTCTGCCAGTTCATGGGCCTCTAATGCGAGTTCTCGCCCAAATGGACAAGCGAATGAAGGCTAAGAAAAGAAACGCGACAACGCGCCATTGCATTCATTTTTACGATCTTTGTCAGAGAATTAAGTACTGATATAGGACGTTCCCTCATCAAGTATTTTTAGAACCTGAATGCTAGGTGCTGACGTATGTTCAAGCAAATATTAGCGATGAACAAAGTTCCGCTTTGGGGTGTTAGCAGGCATGTTCAGTGACGAATTTTGACTATCTTGAACTTCAGCTTATGGCTATTTTCGGAAGTGTTTAACAGCCTCCGAAAAGGTCTGCTATGGTTCCGTAAGCAGACGTTATTGCTGTCATGTTTCAGCCTTTCTTATGGAGTGTCCGTCTACACTAAGGCTACCTAAGCTCAATTAACCCCTTAATGAATAATTTTTTCCGGCCCCGGCGCACCATCCAGTAGGTGCTTCACAGCAATACGGATGCCTTTCTAAACGTCTGCGGCGTAAGTATCATCGATGTGGCTCTATAAAATGTCTGCGTTGTGTGGGTATAGCAGACTTTGAATATCATCTTAGCGGGAATATAAAAACCATCAGGACAATCCTATTTGTCGGTACTACCCGCCATGTCGATTTTGGTTCGGCAAAATTCTCAATATCTCATTGGAAAATATGAAGAAATGTCTTTGATTTTGCCGATTTTCCAATCACATTTCGGCATAGGTTCGACTATGTATCACCCGCCCCGGGGTAACAATAAATCAGCTTTAAATTCTTAGACTTACGGACTAAATATTCGATCCACCTTTGTATTGAAAATCCACCCTCGGGTATCATTTTTTCTTTAATAAAAATAATTGGTTAGCTTGAGTGCGGGGCATGTCATTAAGCCTGTGTTTCTGCTTTCTCTAACTATTCCTATATCTTTTAATAAGACCTGCCCCGTATCAGTTTCGATAGGATGTGAGACGTTTACCGTTTTACGATCAGTTCGCATCTGGGGTCTGCATAGGTTCGTCTGTAAAACCTTCCCAAAAAACGGTTTCTTGCCCCCGCTTCTTTATATATCATCCGTCATGCTATAGTATGATTTCACATAAACAGGAGGTCCTTATGCATAAACTACTGCTAATTTTATCTTTCATTGTTCTGTGCTTTCCAATTAATGGCAATGCTGAAGAAACAATACTCACCATAAGCGGAAAAACCGACAAGACATCAGTGAGCTCCTTGAAAATGACCCTGAGCGAGTTTGAGGCCATTGAGAAGAGCACGATCAAAACAAAGACACCCTGGCACAAAGAAATAACAACTTTCTCAGGAGTTTCAGGAAAAGCCCTGCTGAAATATCTAGGCGCAAAAGCTACGACTGTTGATGCCATCGCCATCAATGACTATAAAGTTTCAATTCCTGTCTCTGATTTGTCAGGATCCGGATTGATCTTTGCCACTCGTAAGAACGATGTTCCCATGAGTGTTCGGGAAAAAGGTCCAATCTTTGTTGTTTATCCCTTCGACGCGAATGAATCTCTAAATAACGAAGTTATCTATGGTCGCTCAATTTGGCAGGTAAAAACATTAAATTTTCAATAAAAATTCAGATGTTTAAACTCACTCACGCGGTAGAATACCCATGAACCGAACTATTTCATCCATTCTTACTCCCTTGGCCATTGTCTTAATTTTGATCACGGCAGGGGCGTCCATTTATTCGGGGTCCCAGTATTTTCAACTCAAGCATGAAACCAACATTTCACGGTCATTGCCAAAGGATGATGCCACATGGGGGATCATGCAGCTCAACACAGAAGAACTTAAATTCTCTAATGTTCTGCATTCCGTGATGATCAACAACACTCCTGAAACACGTAAAAACCTATCGTTAAGATTAGATATTCTGTACAGCCGAATTGACGTGGTCCATCAAGTTTTTGATCGTCTTTTTCAATGGGCCTCCAATAACAAGGGATCAAAAATCTACCCTGTAACACAAGATATTTTGCAACAAATCAACAGTGAGTTTGATGGCATCAAAGAACTGTTTACTGAAATAGATCAGGAAGTGCAGATATTTCTTAAAGTGCCTGACATAGGAAATTTAACTGAGATCCAGAGCAAAATGGATCTCTTGATAAGCATGTCCTCCGAGTTGGCATCTCAGGTCAATCAAGCTAGCAATCAGACTGCGTTTAACGTGCGGGAAAATGTATTCGAACAGACGCAACATTTCCAACTCGCCTTATTAGTGATTACTTTCAGTTTTATATCATTTTCGATCATCGCCTATGCCCTATATGTAAAAGCCCATCGGGCTGAAAGACGTTCGACACAGGCGGCTGAAGAACTGAGGATCGCCAGTGAAGCCAAAACAAGTTTCCTTTCTTCCATGAGCCACGAATTGCGAACCCCATTGAACGCCATCATCGGGTTTGGTCAATTATTGGATAATGACCCTAATCATCAGCTCACTAAAGATCAGCATGCGGCCACCCACCAGATCCTGCAGGGGGGAACCCATCTTTTGGAATTGATCAATCAGGTTCTTGATCTGGCTAAGATCGAAAGCGGTAATCTGGCCCTGTCTATCGAAGCCGTTGATACGAATGCTATCCTAAAAGATTGCCTGACTATCGCATCAAGCATGGCTAAAAAGAAAGCTATTACCGTTCATCTGGAGATGTCAGATAAGGAAAAAATACCGTTTATTCGTGCTGATCATACACGTTTTCGTCAGATTTTGCTCAACCTTCTGTCCAACGCAATCAAATATAACGATGAAGGGGGCACCATCACTCTGACCTGTCGCACCATGGATACGGGTATGTTCCGTGTCTCAATAGCAGACACCGGCCAGGGCATTCCAGATGAGCATCAAAGACAAGTGTTTATGCCTTTCAACCGGTTGGCTAAGGAAGGGAGCAAGACAGAGGGGACTGGCATCGGCCTCAGCATTACCCGCCAGATCATCGAATTGATGAAGGGCGAGATCGGTTTCACGTCAGTGGAAGGTGAAGGTTCAAACTTCTGGTTTGAGTTACCCCTCGCCAAGGAAGTCGATAGGGACTCGTTGGTCAAAGAGGTAACAGAAGAAATTCAAAACGGGGAATTGGGACAAATGGAAATCCCCCCCTGCACGATCCTGTATGTGGAAGACAACCCGGCCAACTTGCAATTGATGGAAATGATCCTCGGGCGGGTTGGCTCCTTGAACCTGCATACGGCTCACACAGCTGAGATCGGTATTGAAATCACAGAACAGGTCCAGCCGGACTTGATCCTGATGGATATCAATTTGCCCGGTATGAATGGGATCGAAGCGCTCAAGGTTTTGCGAAACAGACCCGAAACCCAAAAAATCCCGGTCATCGCCATCAGCGCCAACGCCATGCCTCATGATCTGACACTAGCCAAAAAAGCTGGGTTTGAGGCCTACATCACGAAACCTTTCAACATTCCGGATGTCATAGCGACCATTTCTCGGGAACTGGGGCAGGCGGCTGAAACAAAAAAAACGGGTCAGCAGACCAATAAAACCATAGAACACTCTACAGAATATGCGCCATTGGCTGAAGACGATATCAACAGGTTATTCTCAGCAGCGGCAGCATTACCCTTGGAATATCTCAGCATTCTTAAGCACCAGGCAGCCACGATACCTGTCCTGCTCGCTAAATTTCGCAGCGCTGCACATAAGCGAGAAAATACCGAAGCTGAAAATCTTGCTCATACACTCAAAACAAACAGCGGCACGTTTGGCGCAAGAGATCTATGGTCGCAAGCCCAAAACGCGGAGGAAATGGCCCGTCAAGGAGATATACCTAATACCCTTGTCATTGGTATGGAAGAAAATTATGAGGTCGTCGCACCGATCATTGAACGCCTGCTTGATGATTTGCAAACGCATTCGGGCCACAACTGATCAGATGGAAAATTTCTATATTAAGGTTTTTGATTCTCGACTTTAGTTGACCATTTTCTCGCTCTTCTGCTCCATTTTTGAGAAAAAATGCGAGGCGGCGGGCGAGATCTCAGTCTGAATAGATAACTGGTTTCTGCGTAGCATCTGGCCTCGTATCGATACCTTTATCTTTGTCAGAGATGGATGTTGTAGGTTCTTTTACAGTCAGTTCGGCGTTGGGTTCTACAAAGCTTCGTCTGCGGAATTTTATTAGTCACTTCAAGATGCTGCGAACATTCAGAACAACATGCTTACTAGAATGTATAGATTTGCCAGTCATTTTCACAAGGCAAGCCAGGGCAATAGTATAACTCTCTCTTTTCGCAAGCAAATATAACAGATGATATTGTTAAGGAATCCCCGTCCAGACCGTGGCGACAAAGGGATCTATCCCGATCTTCATGGGAAAGTAATAGGCCTGCAACATCGCTTAATTCGACGGCGTCTTTATGGCATGAAGGGTCAGTGTTGATTTTATCCAGACGACCATGTGAACTCACCGCCATTGGGTCTCTGGGCGTACGCGTTGAAAATTTTGTTAATTCTGGATCAAGATAATGATTTGTGTGGGCGACAAAGCCGTCACGCCCTTTGTCTACATGTATATTTCCATGTCCTAATTCCACGGATGCCATATCACCGAATCTATCGGCCAGTACTATCGATCCGCCACCGACATGCTCGATACTACCAATTAAATCCAATGCTTCTCTAACGGACCCTGTGTCGGTAAGAATTTTCGTCATTAAAAAGTAACGTAACCAGCCAATTCCGGGCTGTGACCAACCAATTCGATTATCTGCGATCGCCAAACCGTCACTGTTCATACCACTGGAAAAGGCACCGGGGCTTCCCAAGCTGCCGACGAATAAACAGTGTCGAACGCCCCATTGGGGATCAGACGATAGAAAGACCTGCTGCAACCTCCTATGGGCACCTTGATAGTCCCTGTTTTTAGCCAATACAAGTCCGTGGGAGGTCTTATTGATCGCAAATACGCTGCAGCCATCTTCTTGCGAAACCCGGTCATCAATTATGCCAAGATGCAAATAGGTAAAAAGGTCTTTCGGGTTAATTCCGTATCCTTCTGCAATTCCCTTAACTTCGGAAATGCTTTCAGGCGAATGTATTTGTGTAAAATCGAATTGCGCCTCAAGAAAAATTTTATTGTCTACATCATCGAGTTTGTTCTGGGCCAGAGATAAACGGTCCCCGACTGCCTGACGCAGTGCAGACTTTAATTCTGGTTTTCTGATGGATTGTTGCAGGCCTCGGTCCTCGGCAGAACCTACTAATATGATAGGATTGGTTTTTATCATCTCCATGCTTAAGCCGGACTGACCAGATGACACGCAACATTTATTCCTGATTTCAGGTTCTTATGTTCCGGCTTATTAATACGGCACTCATCCATTGCGTATGGACACCGTGTGTTGAACTTGCATCCTGAGGGAGGATTAATAGGTGAGGGTAAATCACCTGTTAATTTGACCCGATCACCAGCACCTATTCCATCTACTCGTGGAACAGCTGAAAGAAGGGCCTGTGTATAGGGATGTTGTGGATTTTCGAGAATTTGTTTTGTAGGTCCGGTTTCTACAATGTCACCCAGATACATGACTGCAATCCGGTCACTGACATATCCTATCACCGAAATATCATGTGAGATAAATAAATATGTAAGACCAAGTTCATGTTTCAATTCATCGAGCAACTGAATGACTTGCGCTTGTATCGAGACATCAAGAGCAGAAACCGGTTCATCACAAACAATGAATTCTGGGTTCAATGCAAGCGCTCTGGCGATGCCAATGCGTTGACGCTGCCCCCCTGAGAATTGATGTGGGAACCGTGTCATGTGATCTGGCTTTAAGCCGACGTTTTCAAGTAATTGCGCAACGCGAGCTTGTATATCAGAACCCTTAGCGAGACCCTGTAGACGGAGCGCCGTTCCAATAATCCGTTCGACGGTTTTGCGTGGGTTCAACGATGCATAAGGGTCTTGAAAAATGATCTGCATGCGTCGCCGCATCTTCTTTAAATCGGTCGGGCCTAAGTTAGTGACATCAATACCATCAAACTTGACGCTACCAGATGTTGGTTCATGAAGCCGTAGAATAACCCGCCCCAGTGTGCTTTTTCCACAACCGCTCTCACCGATGAGACCAAGCGTTTCACCCCGTCCAATTGATAATGATACGCCATCAACAGCTTGCACTAAGGAACCCGGGTTCCCCGTTATTCTCCCCCATAATCCCCTACGGGAATCGTAATGTTTCACAAGGTTTTTTACTTCAAGAAGCGGGGGGAGGGATGATGAAGTTGTGTTCGATGAATTAATCATTATTTTGGGCCTTTGTCGTAACACACCGTACACTATGCGTTTTACCAACATTACGCATTTCTATCTGAGCGGTGCAATCATCCTCTCGCTTATCGCAACGCCCGATAAAACGGCAGCCAGGTGGTAAATCAATTAATTCCGGAACTTGCCCTTCGATGGGGCGTATCCGACGATCGAGGTGAGCAAGATTAGGAATAGAACGTAATAACCCTTGGGTATAAGGATGGGCGGATTGTCCGATAACAGTTTTAGTCGGACCTGTCTCAATGACTTGTCCCGCGTACATGACAGCGACATGATCACAATATTCAGCGACGACACCGAGGTCGTGGGTAATCAGAACAACGCTCATCCCCAGCTTCTGTCTGATGTCGGCAATCAGTTCCAAAACTTGCGCCTGAATGGTGACATCTAGAGCTGTCGTCGGTTCATCCGCGATGAGTAGCTTTGGACGACACGCAAGAGCAATCGCGATCATCATTCTTTGACGCATTCCTCCTGAAAACTGATGAGGGTATTCGTCTAAACGCGTTTCTGGCGAAGGAATACCCACCAGTTCCATCATTTCAATGGCACGGTCGCGGGCTTGTTTTTTTCGTGACTTTCCACCCGTTGAGAGTTCAGTATCGTGCGTCAGTAGGACTTCCATAATTTGGTAGCCGATGGTCAGTGCTGGGTTTAGGGCGGTTAAGGCATCTTGCATGGTCATGGCAATCTCTTTGCCACGCAGAGACCTATAGTCCCGGTCGCTCATTCCGACCAATTCACGGCCCTCAAATATTATAGAGGAGCCTGCGCCAATCGATCCCGGTGATTTAACCAACCCCATGACGCTGGCAAACGTAACACTTTTACCAGAACCTGACTCGCCAACGATGCCAACGCATTCACCGGGCATCACGTCAAGCGATACACCATCTACAGCCGTCACCAAACCATAGCGCGTCGCAAAGCTGGTTCGTAAATTTTTAATCGATAAAATGGGCTGTTCTATAGTCATAATTTGTCTTTAATCGTGAAATTTAGGGTCAAAGGCATCGCGCAACCCTTGGCTTGTGACATTAATGGCAAGGACTAAAAGCAAAATTGCTAATCCGGGGAAGGTGCTTACCCACCACGCTTCAAGCATGAACGCACGGCCATCAGATACCATCGATCCCCATGACGCCGTTGGAGGCTGAACCCCTAGACCTAGGAACGACAGGCTGGCCTCCAGTATGATGACATGCGCCATGCGAATAGTAGAAACAACAATAACCGGTGACAGGATGTTCGGTAGTATCTCACGTAGCATTATATGACGGCTTGATCCGCCAAGCGCTCTGGCAGCTTCCACATATTCAACTTCGCGGGCTGCTAACGTTTCACCCCGGACCACGCGGCACGGTACAACCCATTCTTTATAAACCAAGGCCAGAATTATATTTTGAAGACCCGGCCCCATCATTGCAATTAAGGATATGGCAAAAATCAGATAAGGGAAGCCAAGCAAGATATCGACTAATCGAGAAATGGTAATATCGACCCAGCCCCGAAGATAACCGGATGCCAAACCCGCAATAATTCCAATACCTGTGGCCACGGTAATAACCGCAAAGCCAATGAAGATAGAAATGCGAGCACCATATATAATACGGGAAAGAATATCACGGCCCAGGCCGTCGCAACCAAGCAAAAAGCCTAATTCACCACCCTCTATCCAGGCCGGAGGTTGGAGCCTACGGAAAAGGTCCGTTTCGGTAGGATCATGCGGTGCAATCCACGGCGCAAATATCGCCATAAAGATAAACAGCAAAACAAACCCAGCGGACACTGTTGATAGGCGGCTCGATAAAAACAGCTTGAAATTACGACGCAGCGGGGACTCGTCCTGTGCGGATGCCTTCATTATAACATTGCTCATAATTTAACCCTAGGGTTAAGAACGGTATAAAGAATGTCCGCGAAGAAATTCAAAAACACATAAGTGATTGCGTAAAAAAGAACAGCGGCCTGAACAAGTGGATAATTACGTACAAAAATACTTTCAACCACCAAGCGGCCAAGGCCAGGCCACCCAAATACAGTTTCAACAATCATATTCCCGCCCAGCAAGGACCCTGTTTCAAGTGCGGCAACAGTGACAGTTGGTATAAGGGCGTTTTTTAGGGCGTGGCGGATAAGGATACTGGTTCGACTTATACCCTTGGCCTCTGCAAAAATTATGTAATCTTGGCTCATAACTTCCAGCATGGATGTTCGGGTCACGCGCATTAAAATCGCGGCCATGGGAAGGCCAAGCGTTAATGCGGGCAAAAATAAATGCGAAAGGACGTTGCCAAAGGTATCTAACCGCCCGGCAATTAGAGAATCAATTAAAAGCAAATGGGTGACAGCTTCGACCTCATAGGCATAGCCAATCCGTCCCGACACGGGCAGGATTTGCAAATGAACAGCAAACAGCATGAGCAGCAGGATACCAAACCAGAAGCCCGGTAACGAGACGCCAAATAAAGAGCCCACCGTTGATAGTTGGTCAAAGAAGGTGTTTTTCTTTACCGCAGCAAGGACACCAAGGGGGATCGACGTCACCAGTGCCAGAATGAGTGATACGAGGCTGAGTTCGATGGTTGCAGGAAGCCGTTCCGCAATAACATCAATAACCGGTCTGCGGTGGAAAAAACTTAATCCGAAATTACCTGTAACAGCATTTCCAAGGAATTTTACAAACCGTTCAACAGGCGGGAGGTCAAGGCCCATATCATGACGCAGGCTTGCTTCCTGTTCGGCGCTGATCGGTTGGTCGCCAATCATAATTTCGACCGGATCACCGGGCGTTAAAGCCATCATAAAAAACACAATGACTGTAACGCCCAGCAAAACGGGTATGAGTTGGGCAAGTCGTTCGATTAATTTTCCAAAATTCAAGACAACTTCCCCAGATAGATATTTAAGACTATTTCACACAAGCGTCGTGCAGGTTAATACGACCATCAGAACTTGGCTGCCAACCGCTTAGGCGGTTTGAGACACCATACAAATCTTGAGCAACCCAAAGGTAAACTTTCGGCAGGTCTACGTTCACAATTGCTTCTGCTTGTGAATAAAGAGTCGCGCGTTTTCCCCGATCGGTCTCTGTATTTGCTGCATCCAATAATTCATCTACAGCTGTATTTGCATAACCTGACGAATTACCACGATCATTTGACCTATGTGTTGGAACAAAAATTCCAACCGGATCAAGCGAACCATTACCCCATGATGTCAAATACATTTGTCCATCAATCGGCTTTCCTTTTGTGCGGAAGCGGGTCGTTAGTTGCGAAGATTCGCCGACAACAACTTTTGTACGAATACCGGCTTTTGTCATCAATGAAGCAATTGCTTCACCGATATCCTTATCTTTGCCCGTCACATCAAGCGTTACATCCAAGCCATCTGGATATCCAGCTTCGCTCAACAATGCTTTAGATTTAGCAATATCGAATTCATAGGCAGGTAGATTTTTATTTTTACCAAACGCATCCGGTCCCAAAATACCATTGATCAACGATGCATTACCGTTCAGGATTTTGTCGACAATCAGTTGGCGGTCGATGGAATGAGCAACGGCTCTACGAACCCGAACATCGTTGAACGGTTTTATCTGCGTATTTAAAGCCATGAAGGTTGAGCGGGTGCCATTGACGGCCATAACGCTGGTGTTCGGATTGTTCTCAACTTGCTTGATGTTGTGCGGTGGCAGGTCGTTTATAATATGAACATCACCAGCCAACAATGCGGCTACGCGCGATGCATTTTCGGGGATAACTTTAAAGATCACCGTTTCGGAACAAGCTTTGCTAACTGGTTTTAAGTCCTGTGATCCGCCGTAGTATCCATCGAAGCGTTCCATGATGACTGAATCACCCTTGCGCCATTTAGCAAGTTTAAACGGTCCTGAACCCATAACGCTTGTGCTCATGCCTTCAGCACCAACTTTCTCGGCAAACTTTTTACTAACAATTTCATGTAAAGTCATGAACGCCATGAACTGAGGCCAAGGATTGGAAAGAATGAAACGAACGGTCCGACCGTCAACAATTTGAACTTCCTTAACCGGGCCGACCAAGCTTTTGCGGGGGCTCGTTTGTCCACCAATGGCATCTTCTTTTGTTAAGCGATCAAAGGTGTATTTGACATCTTCCGAAGTCATCGGCGAGCCATCATGGAACGTGATGCCTTCTTGCAGGGTCACTTCATAAGTAGTCGCATCAATGGCTTTCCAAGATTCTGCTGCTTGCGGTACAACGTTCATGTTAGAATCGCGCGTTACTAAGCCATCGTACATATTGCGAATAATGGTTTGCGATGTGCGCTTGCGATGGTTTGCAGGATCAAGCGTTAACGCATCTTCCGTATAACCAACCCGCAGCTCTCCCGCATGGGCATTTGTCATAGGCATAGTGATTGCCGTCGAAACCGCTAAAGCGGCTATCGTCAGCAGTGTAATATTTTGTATTTTCATCATGTAAGTCTCCCGTTTAAAACAGCCAGAAAATTCTGCTATGCATTTTTATATTTTTTCATTGCCCCCGATGTTCGGCAGCAAGTCGTTCCGTTCT
This sequence comes from uncultured Rhodospirillales bacterium, assembly GCA_965603075.1. GTDB lineage: Bacteria > Pseudomonadota > Alphaproteobacteria > Rhodospirillales > Casp-alpha2 > JABJOR01. The sequence goes on from CBFDBO010000035.1 coordinate 14,483, forward strand.
CTGCAACAGCTATGCCATAAATACAAAAATCCACTAGGATGAGAAAAAAGCCATGATTTTAAAGGGTTAGAAAAGTATAATTATATTGTTAAAGCCAAAAAAATATCATAATGCGTTTAATTCACTCAGGTATGGGGATTTACACGCATTAAATCTTGTTGATTTTTGCTTGTAACCTCAGTGAACTCGCGAGACATCGAAGTGTACGGATTATAGCTTTCCCCGCATTAAACGAAGAACGGCAAAGGTAGGCTGAATTCAACAAGTGCCCGTTGCTAGATGAAAGTGTATCGTATTAAACTGTCTTATTTTCTGATAAACTAATGTGAATTGAGATTTATCAGACAGCACCCTCATATGTATCAAGGAAATAAACTCATAAATTCTCCTTCAAATTTGTTGATAAATGATTTTGCTTGGCTTGGTTCTGGCAGCAGTTTGTTGGCTATAGAATCTTTTAGCCTCCCCCTCATTCAAGATACATGTTGGGCAATACTGGCAGAGCAAATCACACTAACCGAAAGCCAAGTTTCCCTCTTAACGGAAAAACGGAAGGGGCCACTTGGTCGATATTTTGAAGCTTTAATCCAAACCATCATATCATTATCTCCCCAGGTTGAAATCTGCCATCCAAATGTAGTCGTTCAGGATGGGAAACGAACCTGCGGTGAGCTTGATTTGTTATATCAAATAGATGAAAGATGGATACATTTAGAACTGGCCGTTAAATTCTATATAGGATTAAAAGATAGGTCTGATCCCTATCAATGGCATGGCCCGGCCGCTCGTGATACATTGGGGAGAAAACTTGAACGGTTGTATAATCATCAGATACCGTTGCCTGAAACAAGTGCCGGAATATCAACACTTGACGCTATAAACATTCATTCAGTATCGAGTGAAGCCCTCCTCATGGGGATGTTGTTTCACCCTTTTGACGATTGGCAGGATAATAATTTTATTACGCCTGTGAGTATCTCAGAAAATCATGCGAACGGTTGGTGGATTAAACGCAAAAATGTTTCTGCCTTACTTAGTGATGATAAAATTCGTATAAAAATATTAGAAAAACCAGAATGGTTATCAGCAGCAATGCCTGAAAAAGATTTAATAAATGGTCAAACCTTTTTGGACCTATTTAATTCAAATTATTCTGATAGAACTATTATGATAGGCAGAATAAATAGTGATGCGGAATTTGATCGCGGTTTTATTGTTCCAAATGACTGGTCACCCCTAGTGTCCTCCTAATACGAGATGGCTTTATTCGGTTCTGACAGAGACCTTTTTACACCACACACTTCCAAGCCAAGGCTGTTGTTCCAGAGGTAGTCAAAAAATCAGAATTAAACCTGATATAAATTTTGGTATGTTTACTTAAGCTCTGTCCTTGCCGGGAAGCCCTCCTTGTAACCAAGCAGCAACACCACCCGTCATATTGTAAGCTGTTGAAACATGGTTTTCTTGCAATAGATACTGTGCAACTTGACTGGAACGCATACCGTGTGCGCAGAAGATCACAAGCTTCTTGTTGGTATCAATAGGGATTGCTGAGATATCAAAAGCGGATAGCGGGTTATGTAAAGCGCCAGAGATAGAGAATTCGTCTAATTCATGGGATTCCCTGACATCTATCAGGATGGCATCCTCCTGATCATACCACTCTTTTATCTCCTTTGGATCGGCTTCAATCATGGTAATAATATCCTGACAATATTAGAAAGAATTTATGACGACGCCAGCGTGGGGGTGTACAGAATCGCCATCAACAACACCAGCTTCTATTAGTTTGGCAAATGCTTCTTTTGCTATCTCACTGGCATTATCCATTGTTGCTTGATCAGGGTACTTAGCGATGACAACACCTTTACCATTTTGGTAAGAAACGATATCAATAAAATTTGCGCCGGTGCTGCTAAGCAAATCTCGTAAAGATTCAGCTACTTCGTTTGTTTTGTCCATATCGGGTGCCGCAAATCGTGTAATTCTATATACTGACATTTCAATTTCCTTGATGTTGTTTATTTGATGGATATCCCACAATTTTTCAAACTGCGCGCATCACCTTATTAATAACTATCTAATTTAAAGTCGTTCAGATGACTGAATCATTCATAGAGTATAAATTAAAAGGTTATATAACAAGTATTTATCATTAAGTTTGAAATGATTATATAATTCATTGCCTATATGCAGTACTAATAACCCCTTTATAATTAACGAGCCTAGGATAGTTGCCGCTAAATGTTTAAGTTTGATAATAGCTACGCCAAGCTTCCTGATGGTTTTTTTGAACGTGTCGATCCGGTAGCGGTCAAAAATCCAACGATAATAAAGGTTAATCATGCTTTGGGCCAAAAACTTGGAGGGGATTTTGCGTCTTTAGGAGCAAAAGCTAGAGCAAATTTATTTTCTGGCAATGAGCTTTTCCAAGATTCAAACCCCATTGCCATGGTTTATGCTGGGCATCAATTCGGTGGTTGGGCACCACAATTAGGCGATGGTAGAGCTGTGTTGTTGGGCGAAGTTGTTAATGAAGACGGACTGCGTCAGGATATCCAGCTAAAAGGTTCCGGCAGGACCGGGTTTTCGCGCCATGGCGATGGTCGTGCATGGATTGGCCCCATCTTACGTGAGTATGTCGTTAGCGAAGCCATGGCAGCGCTTAACATCCCAACAACGCGTGCATTAGCCGCCGTTACAACGGGTGAAGATGTTTTCAGAGAACAAATAGTTCCCGGTGCTATTTTAACACGCGTATCCAGTAGTTATATTCGTGTTGGTACGTTTCAATATTTTGCCGCCAATGATGACCTTTCATCTTTAAAGACACTTGCCGATTATACAATTAACCGGCATTTCCCAGCAATAAAAGACCAAGACAATCCATACCTTGGTCTTTTAGATCAAATGATATCACGCCAAGCCTCATTGATTTCAAAATGGATGGGTGTGGGCTTTATTCATGGAGTAATGAATACTGATAATGTTTCGGTTGTAGGTGAGACATTAGACTATGGCCCTTGCGCATTTATGGATATTTATGACCCGAATACCGTGTTCAGTTCTATCGACCGAGAAGGCCGATATGCATATGGCAACCAACCTTATATTGGGTTACGAAATTGCGCTTATTTTGCATCCAGCCTATTGCCTCTTTTGAATGATGACCCGGACCAAGCGGTAGCGATTGCTGAACAAAGCTTAGATAGGTTTCAAGAAATATATGAAATAGCGTGGCGATCTGAACTAGGGGCAAAAATTGGATTATCGAAGGCAACGAATAAAGATTATGATTTGAGCAAAGATTTTCTAGAACTCATGGCTAAAAACCGGGTGGATTTCATTCAAGCGTTCAGAAAACTAAGCGATCTTAAATTAGAGATATCACCCAAAGACGTTTCTTTGCTAAACATGTTTCACAATGACACAGCATTTCAAAGTTGGTTAGTACGATGGCGCTTGAGATTAAAACAACAGGATCAAAGTGATCAACATCGACAAGCAGCAATGCACTCTATTAATCCTGCTGTCATACCTCGTAATCATCACGTGGAAGCAATGATTGCCAGCGCCTTGATGGGCGACTATCAGCCGTTTGAGGACCTTCTCTCGGCCGTAACGAAACCCTTTGAAGTCCCCTCCCAGCAAGCGGCATATCAACGACCGCCAGAAACTGTGGATCACAGTTACCAAACCTTTTGCGGTACTTGAATAAATATATTTTTCAGCCTTTAGGAATGTCTATATTTAACGACTTTAACCCGGTTTATGCATCGATAGTTTGGTATATAGTCAGCGATTGCATAAAACGGGGTACAATTGATAACGGGTTAACCGGATAAATAATAAATTACGCAGCGCCTGCGTTCATGTCCTGCCCACAGCACATAGGCGATTTAATCTTGCCGTGATCATTGGGGCATTTTGAAACCTGAACACTACTACCATCTTTAATAGTGATTGAATCATTCACTAAGGGGGCGTCACATTTGCCACAGGTTGCGTTAACGCTCATGCCGCATACATCGCATGTATAAGTCGCCATATTTTCTATTCCTTCTATTGTTTATTTAAATGATAATAAGAATAAGAATCATAACTCGGTGGCAATAATATACAAGCACGTCATTTGGATAATTTTTCTAAACCGACCCAACCATAGACACCAATGAGGGCTAGCGATGAGCTTACAGAGAACGTTCATTTGAATATATAATATTTTGGTGTAAGGTTATTCAGAGGTTACTGGAAAATTTTGGAAAGGCATTGCCATGCTGTTCGAGATTCAAGAAGCGACAAAAAATCTTAGTTGTTATTCCCTCATTGAATACCTTACAAACGATCGAATGAAGAAAAAAACTATTGTGTCTGCTTCATTAAAAGCGCGTAGCATCGTGGTTCTACAAATGTTAGCCGACATTAATCCGGATACGCCTATTGTGTTTTGTCACGCTGGCCCCCTTTATCCGGAGAGTGTGGAATACAAGCAGTTCATCATCGACCGATTAGGCCTTACAAACATCCGGGAGCCCAAAAAGAGAGAGGCGGATACGGTGCCGGGCGACTACGATCATGTGGAATGGCTTATGGAGCACTACAAGGGCTCGCACGGTGCTGTGAAGACAGCCATGCATCTCAACAAGTCGATTGAGGGTTTCGAATGCTGGATCAGCGCGGTTTATCAAAACCCTGTTGAAGGTTCGCAGATCAATCGCATTGATATCGATGGCAAAGTTCTGCGAGTCAATCCGCTGCTGGATTGGACACACGAGGATGTCACTAAATTCATGGAGGTTCATGATCTGCCTCGCCATAAGCTGGCTCCACGCGACCCCGTTTACGCGAAAGATGATGACGATCATCTATTACCTTCTTATTCATACTGATTGTTACCCAAGAGAGGAGAGAAGAACCTATTTCCTCCCGTCATTTTCTTGCCGGAAAATTAGGGGTAAGTAGGATCTTCGAACGAATCACATCTACGTGTGCCGGTGATCGAGGGGCTAATTGTTCCACCCACTCATTGCGTCATGATGAAACGAGGATGCTGTGGATGCCTTGTTCGGACAGATAATAATTGCAGGAAAAAAACCGAAAACGCAACGAGGCAGTTGAACTCGCTACCATTGACCGAAGCCAAATATTCTGCCGCTCAACGACAATAATGCGAACCCGATTAACGGGGGTAGGGGATTGGACGACCGAGTATATGAAATCGGTATTCGGAATTCAGAAAACTATATATTATAATAATTGAATATAAAACTTGCCAAAACAGATATTTTTTCTGTATCGTAAAAGAAAATAAAAAATTAAAATACTCCTGATGCAGGAAGGGTGGGATGCGTTATGGTAGACTTGGTACCGCCTCATGGTGGTGGCGAATTAAACGCTTTATTATTGTCCGCGGTGGAACGGCCAGCGGAAATTGCTCGCGCAAGGGACTTGCGACACGTCCCATTGTCAAGCCGAGAAGTCTCCGATATATTAATGCTGGGGATGGGTGCCTACACGCCCATTGATGGATTTATGGGCGAGGCGGATTGGCGTCGTGTCTGCGAGGATATGAAATTATCGAGCGGGCTTTTTTGGCCGATCCCAATTACCCTGTCCTGCCAGCCAGCTCTTGCGGAACAGATCGAGCACGGAGAAGATGTCGCGCTGGTTGATGGCGAAAGCGGAGAAATCCTGGCGCTGATGCGGGTTGAAGAGATCTATACCCCGGACAGGGAACTTGAATGCGAACAAGTGTATGGAACCATCGATCGCAACCACCCCGGAGTGAAAAATGTCTTGGATCAGCCAGTATTTAATCTCGCCGGTCCGGTCACGTGTTTGTCGGAAGGTGTATACCCTTCAGAGTATCCTGAGCTTTATCTTCGTCCAGAACAATCAAGGGCGCTATTCATCGAAAAGGGGTGGTCGAAAGTCACCGCTTTTCAAACCCGCAATCCCATGCATCGTAGCCATGAACATCTGGTGAAGATTGCAATTGAGGTCACTGATGGCGTGTTTATCCATCAGGTGCTTGGCAAGTTAAAGTCTGGTGACATCCCGGCGAAAGTACGGACGGAGTCAATTCAGGCAATGATCGATAACTACTTTGTCCCCGGCACAGTTATTCAAGCGGGTTATCCCATTGAGATGCGATATGCCGGGCCTCGCGAAGCTCTTTTCCATGCGCTGATACGGCAGAACTTTGGTTGTTCTCACCTGATTGTTGGGCGAGATCACGCTGGTGTTGGCGATTATTATGGACCATTTGACGCGCATCATATATTTGACACGCTTTGGCCTGACGCCTTGGTGACGCAAGCATTAAAGATCGACATAACCTTTTTCTGCGAAAAATGTCATGGTATGGCCACGGGCAAAACATGTCCCCATAGCGAAAATGACCGCATTAATATCTCCGGCACCGAACAGAGAGAAATGCTGTCAAAAGGCCTAGAGGTTCCGATTGAATTTGGACGGCCAGAGGTTGTGACCATACTTCGAAAATATTACGCAACGTTGGACCCGTAAAATGCACGCTAAAATATACGTTCAAAATTTACGTTCAAAATTTACGTCACGAACAATCCAGCGTAACTTACTTTCGTCCGATGAAAAATTTATTCTACGCTTACTATTAAATAGGCGACCTTGTTTAGGTTAAAATTGAGTTTATGTAACGGGGTCTAGTATTCTCGACAGTTTATGAAACTGTCTAACATTGGGGAGTTAAATGTTTACTTTAAATCCATTCGCAGAGTTATCTGCAACTATATCACCCTCCATCATGCAAACTTATATCATATGCATGATTATCCTTGTTGTGGGAGGCACGCTGTTCGACACCATACACAAAGGCAGTGCCAAATACTTCTTTAACAATTGGCGAAAATCCAAAAGCAAAAGCTCAAAAGAGGTCGGTGGTGGAGAAATGATATCTATTGCAGTTCAAACAGCTGTCGTAGATGTCATAGCATCTGGTGAGTTTTGTAATATGCGCCGCCGGATTGCCCATTTGCTCACGATGTATGGTTTCATAGCCTATGCCGCTACGACTTTCGTCATGGTCTTCTGGTACCCTACGTCAGCCACGCCCACCCCGGCTATTTTACCACAATTGTGGTGGATCGGCGCTTTGGCTTTGTGCGTCGGCGGATACTGGTTCTGGTTTTTTATCCGCGTTGATGTTGCAGCTGAAGGAAACTCTCCATTACGCATCGTTCGTGCCGACTTGTTTATCCTTTCCCTTCTGGCAAGTGTAACTTTAGGTTTGGTTTGGGCGTATTTACAGGCTTCCGGTAATTCCTGGGCGACTATTGCGCTTGGTGGATATCTGCTCGCAACAACGGTGCTTTTTGGCTCCGTCGTGTGGTCCAAATTTTCCCACATGTTCTTCAAGCCGGCAGCTGCATTTGAAAAACGGATGTCGAAAGCCAACGGCTCGCGCAATAATCTACCTGAACCTGCTGACCGGACCTCCCCGGCGGATCGAGATCGCCACTCCATGCAGTTGTTGAAGGATGCACCTTTGGATATGGGGCTCGGCATCAAGCGCGAAGCACCTCGCCATTACTGATTTTTGATCAATATCAATTTTCTGATCAACATAAATCTTCTGAACAGAGAGAAACATCATTATGCCTACTTTTGTATATATGACACGATGCGACGGCTGCGGACACTGCGTTGACATCTGCCCGTCTGATATTATGCACATCGATAAAACGTACCGACGTGCCTATAACATTGAACCTAACATGTGCTGGGAATGCTATTCATGTGTGAAGGCTTGTCCTCAGAACGCCATTGATGTACGCGGTTACGCCGACTTTGCGCCGCTTGGCCATAGCGTTCGTGTCGACCGCGATGAGGAAAAAGGCACGATCGCCTGGCGAATAAAATTCAGGAACGGCACCGAAAAGGACTTCCTGTCTCCTATTACCACCAAGCCATGGGGTTCGGGTACTGAGGATCTAGCAACTGTCCCCGCCCCAAGCCAAGAAATGCGAGACAGCCAATTATTATACAACGAGCCAAAGTACATCCGCTTTGATGATGACGGTGTGCATACTTTGGAATCCAATGGTCTCAAGTTTAAAAAAGGTGTGGTGTACTGATGGCTTATAAAACAATTGTAGAAGACAATATTGACATTCTGGTCGCTGGCGCTGGTCTTGGAGGATGCGGTGCAGCCTTTGAGGCACGGTACTGGGGACAGGATAAAAAAATTGTAATTGCCGAAAAGGCCAACATTGATCGTTCTGGTGCCGTGGCTCAGGGGTTATATGCCATCAACTGTTATATGGGGACCCGGTGGGGGCAAAATAACCCAGAAGACCACGTGGAATACGCCCGGATCGATTTGATGGGTATGGTACGTGAAGACTTGCTGTTTGATATGGCCCGCCACGTTGACTCCGCCGTCCATCAGTTCGAAGAATGGGGCCTGCCCCTGATGAAGGATCCGGAAACGGGTCAATATATGCGCGAAGGGCGTTGGCAGATCATGATTCACGGAGAATCATATAAACCCATCGTCGCTGAGGCTGCAAAAAAATCAGCTGACAAAGTATACAATCGTGTTTGCCTTACGCATCTACTGATGGACGAAGGCAAAGAAAACCGGATTGCCGGCGCCGTCGGTTTCAACGTCCGTACTGGAAATTTCCACGTCTTTAAGTCCAAGACTGTCATTTGTGGTGCTGGCGGTGCGTCGAACATCTTCAAACCGCGCTCTACCGGGGAAGGCAGTGGTCGAACATGGTACGCGCCTTGGTCATCTGGTTCGGCTTACGGTTTGATGATCGACGCCGGCGCAAAAATGACGCAGATGGAAAACCGCATCGTCTTGGCCCGTTTCAAGGACGGCTATGGTCCGGTTGGCGCTTACTTCCTACACCTCAAGACCTATACGCAAAACGGCCTGGGAGAAGAGTACGAATCTAAGTGGTTCCCCGAACTTCAGAAAATGGTCGGCAAAGAATATCTGGATCCGGAACTGTCACACCGGACCCATCGACCGATACCAACGTGTCTACGTAACCATGCTTTGATCTCCGAGGTGAATGCAGGACGCGGTCCGATTCACATGATCACCATGGAAGCCTTTCAGGACCCACACCTCGAGGAAGTGGGTTGGGAAAACTTCCTAGGCATGACCGTTGGCCAAGCTGTACTTTGGGCAGCCACAGATGTTGATCCAAAGAATGAAAACCCCGAACTGACCACGTCAGAGCCATACGTCATGGGTTCTCATGCGACCGGTAGTGGTGCTTGGTGCTCTGGCCCCGAAGACCTTTCCCCCCCTGAATATTTCTGGGGATATAACCGTATGATGACCATCGAAGGATTGTTTGGAGCGGGTGACGCTGTTGGTGGCACTCCACACGCTTTCTCTTCCGGGTCGTTCACCGAAGGGCGTTTGGCCGCTAAAGCCGCCTGTCAATATATCGATGACGGCAAGGCTGACGGTATCGTTGTAACGGACAGCCAAGTCAACAAACTCAAGCAAGCGGTTTACTTGCCAATTGAACATTACAAGATGTACAGGAATGAAATCGTCGCAGGCGACGTCAATCCCCACTACATCAACCCAAGGCAAGGACTGGACCGTCTGCAAAAAATGATGGACGAGTACTGCGGCGGTGCAAACGTCAATTACATGACCAACGAAAAACTTCTGAGCATCGGCTTGAAAAAGATGAAGCTTTTGGAAGAGGATCTCGAGAAGTTAGGCGCGGCAGACTTTCACGAATTGCTGCGTGCTTGGGAGTTGAAACACCGACATCGTACGGCTGAATGTGTCATGCAACACACGCTGTTCCGCAAGGAAACAAGGTGGCCCGGTTATTATTACCGTGGCGACGCGATGAAACTGGACGATGAGGATTGGCACGTTCTAACGGTTTCGCGCCGCGATCCTGATACCGGTGAATACACCATGGAGAAAGCCCCTCTCTATCACCTCGTTGATAATAAACAATAACGGATCGCTGGACAGGAACCCAAGCCGGTTTCCTGTCCAGCGGACATAAATCAACGTGACCACTTGATTTTTTTTCGTAACCTTACCCTAGTAGAGATCTATAAATGAACATTGTTGAGATGACCGATGACGAAATTCTATCTACCGCCAACCCCTATTGGAGCCATCTCATCAAGGCTTCAAACGATGGCAAATACGGGGATTTTACACGGCATTTCTCACATAATCTTCTGCTCGGGTTAAACGAAATAGAAGTGGGCAAACAATTTGCGAAAAGCGAACTGACGAGGAATTTATCGGAGTCAGTGGAGTTCATTGGTACAATCCGCCGTGGCGACCACGTGACGGTTCTTTACCGGACGCGAAGCACCAAGAAAGAAGGCGAATGGCTGGGCAGGCTTGTCCTCGGCTACGAAGATGAAGAAATTAAAATTTTTGGCGCATCAATCTTTTGATCGACCGACAAGGACCCGATATGAGTGAAGCAATACAAGAAAATAAGTATGTCGAACTGGCATACAGAGTAATAGATCAGAAATCGGATGAAATTCTTGTCGCGGTCGAATACCCTATTGGGTATGTACACGGCGTAAACGACATGTTGATGCCGGCTGTCACCGAAAAGCTGGAAGGCAAGTCCGCGGGCGATAATATCGAGGTGACGTTCAATGGCAACCAGGTTTATGGTCCCAGAGACGAGACGTTGGTGTTTACCGATCACATCGACAATGTGCCTGAGGAATACAGGAAAATTGGAACCACCATCACCGCCGAGAATGAAAAAGGTGACGCCCGTAATTTTATCGTTACCAAAATCGATGATACGACGTTAACCATTGATGCCAACCATCCGCTATGCGGCAGGGAGGTCATTTTTAGGTTGGAGGTTCTCAATGTTCGTGACGCAACCGCTGAGGAGATCGAAGCTGGTGGGCCCATCAACGCTATGCCGGATATCGATAGATCGCTAATGGTGCCGATCTGAAGAAAAGTGCCTATTTAGGTAACTACGAGAGTGTTATTTTACCCCTAAACAATTCTATTAACGACATGAAGGATGGTGAATTATGAGCGATAAACCGAATACGAGACCGAAGGTTCCCGATGGTCATGCTTCTTATGTGACGACCAAACAGAATGAGCCCAACGAGAAGGGATTTGTTGGTTACGAAACCGAATGGGATTCCTGGCAGAAAGAGGTTGAATACGTCACACCGAAACGGCCGTAACACATCGTCGGTTAATTTAGCGTTGTGCGTTTATTCAACTACGCGTGTTTCTGTGGTAAAACCTGTGTCTGAATTAAATCGGTGGATCTGATATACTGGCGCTGTTGCTGCAGCGTCCGGATAATCACCCAGGCGTAAATTTATCGCAATACTGGGTGTGCAACTGACAGGTACACTGGCCGTCACTCCCTCGCATTCCCGGTGGGAATGACCGCAGAAAGCCCGGACGACCTGTTTGTGTCCCTCAAGGGCGTTTTCTATGATAGAAATCGCTTCTTGAGAATCAAATTGCCACTTGAATTCTGACTGATGAACTTCAAAAGGCGGGTGATGCATAAAAATCACAGTTGGCTTGGTTTGGTTCTCGCTGAGCATTCTGCTCAGATTGTCGGCCCTGACATTGCAGAAGTTTCCCATGTTCGTTGTATCGCTCAATGTGTCGATGGCGATTAGTCGGATTGGAAATTTTTCGACGCTATATTGAATATAAGACGTATCGTAAAGCATACTACAACTGTTGGGAAAGGCCGCACTGAGAGATACTCTATCGTCACGATTTCCAGGAGCAATAAACAGCGGGCATAGCAATCTCTCAAGAACTTTCACTGCCTTTGAATATTTTTCGACAGTTCCATTATGGGCGAGATCACCTGTGTGAATAACCACATCAGGAAGTATATCGAGCCCATTGATATCGTTCACGCATCGTTCAAGATCCTGAAGCCTGCTGACAGAATCCTCACCATCAAGGTCAATATGTGTGTCGGAAATTTGTACGATAATCATCATTCAGTACTTAAGGCAAATAACACATTATTTCAACAGGTATCTGGGTGAGGGAACTCATCATGCTACCTATGAACCTCTGGTGCTTACATCCAAGCCCAGCACACAAGCTCCGCAAGGCTTGACCTGAAAGTCAGTAAGAGATCTTGAGCATACATGGCAAAACCATCATAACGGCACAAGAAAATTCAGCCGACGTTTGGGGTGTCTAAACTGAACCAAATCACCCGCCCGGGGCAACAATAAATCACCTTTAAATTCTTAGACTTACAGTCAAACTTTCTTGGATCAATCTGGGTTAATGTGATAGTTGTCAGTTGTTATGTGAATTTATTATATCCGAGGAGGCCGTATCCCTTTATTTACCAAGAAATTAATTACCATTGGTTTTCCATTCTGGCTTTCGGATTCGTATCCGCGTGCTCGCCAGAAGTAGGATTCAAGGAATGGAGCACAGAAATGAAAGAAAAGCCAAAAGGCGAATGACGTTCTAATGAAGCGATAGAATTTGCAAAAATTTTTCTTCTATAGAAATTTCTATTTTCATTTTAAAGTTGTCGTTGATCTTCTCTTCGGCATCTCTTTTATAAAATATGTTTGGAATATAAGATGTCAGATACAAACCCAATTCAGTACCCTGCCCCACAAGCCGATATTTCCTGTTTCCCTCAGGCCTATTCAGCGAATGAAAGTGCAGAAATTTTTGAACTACTGAAAACCGATCTGGATTGGCAGCAGGCGCACATCACCTTATATGGCCGAACCGTACCGATCCCCCGCCTGCAGCAATGGTATGGAGATACAGACTATACCTATTCACGTCTGCACATGCCAGCGAGACCGATGACGCCTTTGCTATCACGCCTCAAGCAACGGGCTGAACACCTAACTGGATTTACCTATAACAGCGCACTCTGCAATTTCTACCGTCATGAGCGAGACAGCGTTGCTTGGCATGCGGACGATGAGGCAGAGTTGGGAATAAATCCGGCCATCGCTTCTCTCAGCTTCGGCGGTGATCGGATCTTTCAATTCAAGCCAAAGTCAGGCGTGACCCTGCCGTTCAATATTAACCTACAGGCGGGCAATCTGTTATTGATGAAGGGCGAAACCCAGCACTACTGGCTGCACCAGATCCCCAAGACCAACAAACCAACGGGCGAGCGCATCTGCCTGACCTTCCGGATGACTTATTCCTGATCTAAGGGAAATACCGGTCGCCTGACTTTATGGAAGGTGCGTTGCTTGGTCAAAAACACACGGTGAACGTAATGAAGAAGCGGGACCTCACCTTAAGTAAACTACTCAGTCTTTAAGGTAATGTCGCTTATTGGCTATTAGTGGAACTGATTAACGGCTTGCGAAAAGAGCTGCTTTAGGGGTGATAAGCAGACCACCTTTTAGGCTACCAAATA
>CBFDBO010000036.1:0-26317 GCA_965603075.1 uncultured Rhodospirillales bacterium
TTTTGGTTCAGCGGGTAGGAATGGATCAACAACGATAGCACCCGTATTAAGTTTAGCTGTAAGATTGGGACGATTGCCATCCGAGGTTACTTTGGCTGAGCCATTGAACGTGATGTTACCAACTGAGCCGTTTAATTTATCCAACTGAACATCTACGCCGTTACTGATTATATGGGTGGATAATTTAAGGCCGCCTATTTTCCCCGATGGGGTGTACGTTGATCCCGTAATTTTAATCAACTTTGCCAAATCACTATGACTGATTGAGACATCTGCATCGATCAGCGAATGGGTCGGCAATGCCGATAGCTGGCCATTCACAGAGACGCTGGCCCCGAGGGCTTTAAGATCGGTTTGAACCAATGGCTGTAAGATCGGTCCGTTAAGGGTGGTTTTTAAATTCACCGCACCAATGGATTTAGCGGGAATGGGTAGATCGATGGCAAGGGCTTTGGATAATGCAGCAATGGACTTGGCTTGGAAGGTGAGCTTTAAATTATCCAAACGGGGAAGGGCCTTTAATTCTTTTATAGCACCACTCAGGGAAATCTTTGCCCCGGCTAAGTTTTCGACATGCACATCATTCAACGTCAGAGCATTTTTAAAGATGGTTGTGTCCACCACTAATTTCTGTGCGGTGATCTTGTTAAAGGTAAGTTTGCCAATTTTTATTTTCGCATTGGCATCCACCATGGTCAGCATTTTAAGATCAGCTAGCGGATTGGGTTGTATCGTTTGTTGATTAGTCTGTTGGCTGGCTTGTTGATTTGTTTGTTGTGCTGGATCGCTGGTGTTTGTTGATGGGGTCAGGCTCTCCGTAGTGGAAGCATTTGTTTTGGGCGCGCTCAAATATCGATTCAAATCGATCTGATTGATATTCAGGCTGAGGCCAATGCCGGGACGTTTGCGCAAGGCAATGGTTGCCGCACCATTTAGAGACGTGTCATCAACGTTGATTTTAATTTTGCTTAACTTGATTTCCTTTTCGGTGGCGTTAATAGCAACGCTGGCCGTGGCGTCCTTTAATGTATCGCGCGGAATTGATTTCAGATCGATACCCAACCATGTGGCAAGCTCACGGGCATTACCAATGGTGATTTCACTATCACCTTCGAAGCTCAAATTATTGGTCTCCGTATTGGCAAACCCAAAAAAGGCCAATTCCGTATTGCCGGGTAAATGCGCTGATACTTGGCTCAGGGTTATTTCCTCGCCACTCATTTCAGCGTTTAACCTTACATCGGTTATCTGCTCTCCATTATAGGGGATAGCACCCGTTGTCAGAGACATTGATCCGTTTAGAATTTCACCTAATTGGATCTCTGCTTCTCCGAGGATGTTAATATCATCAAATGCGAGGATAATGTCAGTGATCTGCGCCCCGGATTGTGACGCGATGATAGAATTCTGGATATCAACAGTGTCACCCATCAAGGGCGGGACGGTGATTGTGGGAGCAAAGAGGGCCGCGATCTTAGTAAGCGAGGTTCCTATAATGCGGGATTTGCCGGTGAATTTAGGGGTGGTATCAATGTTGGTGACATCCCCTGTGATGGTCGCTGACAATAATCCTTCTTTGATGGACAGCTCTGCCTTAATAGGCGCTGTCCGGCCTTGATAGATACCGTCGACCCCAACGTTGTAATAGACAGCGATGTTTTCAACCTCTAATGATCCCGTGCTGGTGAAGGGACCTTGGAGCGAGGCCGCTTGGAAATCGCCATTGATTTTGGAAACGGTCTTACGGGTGCCGGAAACACCATCCCGGTATGTTACCGTCGCATTGACCAATTCAAAATTATCGAGCTGAATTTCAGCAGCGCTTGTTGCATCGGGTGCGCTTGAATTGGATGTGTTGTTGGAGGGGTTACTAGACGAAGACGACGTTGATGTGGTGGATTTAAGGGCTTCTAGTTCCCAATTTTTTTGCCCATTTGGCAGAACCTCTAACAAGATTTTTGCATCGACCAGTTTGATTTTTTCAACTTGAATGTTCTGCTTGATCAGCGGCGCGAGCGCCACGCGCATTTCAAGCGATCCCAAGCTGGCCATGTAGGGATCTTTAGAGCCGCCAATATTCCCAAAGTATACATCGTTGATGACAACCACAGGGGAGGGGAAAATGGATAGCTCGATATCGCCATTAATGCTTAATTGGCGGCCAGTTGATTTATTAACCTGCGCGGCAATCTCACTTTTGTAGTCATTCCAGTTTATAAAACCGGGTAAGACCAACGCGCCAATAACAATCACCAATAACAGTACGGTAAAACCGATTAGTATTTTCCGCATTGTTCACGCTCCCGTTTATTATTTGTATTTCATTACGATATAATGGGGTCGATTAAAATTACTCTAAAATCATTAACGTTTGTGAACGTCGGTCCACAAACAACCAGATCATCAATCGTTTCGAAAAACCCATAGGAATCATTTTTCGATAAGGCGTCTTGAGGGGACGTTCCAGCTTTTGCCGCCCGCGTCAATGTGCTTGGATTTATCATAGCACCCGCATTGTCTTCTGTCCCGTCAATCCCGTCGGTGTCACACGCAATGGCGTGGATGCCCGGTGCGCCATTTAAGGCTTCGGCCATGGCCAGCATGTATTCGCTATTGCGACCACCACGGCCGGGCCCCCGGACGATCACGGTTGTCTCGCCACCAGAAATCAGAGCAAGGCGTTTCCCATTACGTTGTTTTTCCAAAGCTAATGCTGCGTGCTCGCGTGCCACGTCACTGGCAATACCTTCGATGGCATCGCCCAAAATAATGGCTTCATACCCAGCTCTTGTGGCAAGGACGGCGGCGGCTTCTAGGCTCGCTTGCGGTAAAGCCACCAGCTTAACGGCGTTTTGTTCCAACCTTGGATCACCCGTAAAGGGCGTTTCATCGGCCTCTAACTGTAAAATGCTTTTGACGCTGTCTGGTAATTCAATTTCATAGCGTTCCAAAATTGCGCGCGCGTCAGCGTAGGACGTATCATCAATCACGGTGGGGCCAGAGGCGATAACCGATGGATCATCACCCGGCACATCAGAGATTAATAAGGTGATTAGTTTCGCCGGATGCGCCGCAATCGCCAAGCGCCCGCCTTTGATGCCAGAGAGATGCTTGCGCACGCAATTCATTTCGCTGATTGTTGCACCGCATTTTAAAAGTGCGGAATTGACCGCTTGTTTGTCCGCCAGCGTCATACCGCTTGCGGGCATGGTCAACAAGGCTGAGCCACCGCCCGAGATTAAACACAGCATGACATCGCCTTCGCCAAGGTCCTCGGCAATTTCTTTAATACGAGCGGCGGCTTCTAGGCCGGCTTGGTCGGGGACAGGGTGGGCGGCTTCTACAATCTCGATGTGCTGGCATTCCATACCGTAATCGTAGCGTGTGACCACCAATCCGCCCAAAGAATTTTTGTCGCCTTGCCAGTTATCTTCTACCGCGCGGGCCATAGCGGCGGAGGCTTTTCCAGCCCCAACAACGACGAATTTACCGGTGTGTTTTGTGGGGTCGGGTAAATAAGGTGGAACGCACGTACGCGGCATGGCAACCTCAACGGCCGCTAAGAACATCTCATGAAGTAAGGCTTCCTGATTATTGGGCGTGTTCATTGTTTTAATTCTCCAGAGATACAATTTTACCGGGGTTCATGATGTTATCCGGGTCGAGAGAAATTTTGATGGTTTTTAAAACATCAAGGGCTTCTCCGTGTTCTGCTTCCAGATACTTCACTTTACCAAAACCAACGCCGTGCTCTCCGGTACACGTACCCCCCATATTTATGGCTCGGCGCACCATGTCATCATTCAGGGCGCGAACCTTTTCCATTTCAATAGGATCATCAGGGTCAAAAAGCATACAGAGGTGAAAATTGCCATCCCCCACATGCCCGGCAATGGGGGCGATCAATTGATTTTTCTCAATTTCAGCTTTGGTATCTAAAATACAATCAGCCAATCTGGAAATCGGTACACAAACATCCGTTGCCATGGCTTTTGATCCGGGACGTAGGGCGAGGCACGCGTAATAAACATCGTGCCGTGCCTGCCATAATTTATTGCGATCTTCTTCACGGGTGGCCCATTTAAATGCGCTGCCGCCGTTACCAGAAGTCATCTCCTCAACGGTTTTAATCTGTTCGATAACCCCACTTTCTGATCCATGGAACTCAAAGAATAATGTTGATGAAACAGGATAATCCAATCCAGAGTAGCGATTGACCGCGTCCATTTGAACATCATCAAGCAATTCCATACGCGCCACAGGAATGCCCAATTGGATAATTTCGATAACGGTATTAACGGCCCCTTCGAGGGTTTCAAAGGAACATACCGCCGATGCGATGGATTCCGGAATACCGTATAATCGAAGCGTGATTTCCGTGATAACGCCGAGCGTGCCTTCCGATCCCACAAACAAACGGGTCAGGTCGTATCCGGCGGATGATTTACGCGACCGGCTGCTGGTACGGATGATCTTGCCATCTGCCATGACCACGACCATGGATAAAACGTTCTCGCGCATGGTGCCATAGCGAACCGCATTTGTGCCCGACGCCCGTGTGGCAGCCATGCCGCCTAGGCTGGCATCTGCGCCCGGATCAACGGGAAAGAAAAGCCCCGTGTCACGCAAGTAGGTATTGAGCTGTTTGCGGCGAACGCCGGGTTGCACCCGTACATCTAAATCGGCGGCATTGACCTCTAAAATTTGATCCATCTTGGATAGGTCGATACATACCCCACCCTTTAAAGCCGCGACGTGCCCTTCTAAAGAGGTGCCGGTACCATAAGGAATGACGGGAATTTTGTGGTGGGCGCATAATTTAACAATGTCGCTGACCTCTTCGGTGCTTTGCGCAAAAACAACCGCGTCGGGGGGCGAAGATTGATGATAACTCTCGTCCTTGCCATGGTTTTCACGCACCGCGACGGATAAAGACAGCCTGTCGCCGACCAACTGGCGTAATTGATTAATAAAATCTTCGTCAACAGCAGGGTGTGTTACATCGAGGGGCATGCCCGTTTATCCTTAAATACAAAATAGCGCTAATTTCTGCCCTTAACCTATCCGCTAGGGCATAGGAGGCTCAAACATTTCTTTTAGATTAAATGCAATTTAGTTGATGTATTTTATCCTGAAACATTCTTGAAAAGATTTTAGAAGGCTGGATCATGTCAAGAAAATGGATTGTCGGTATTTCCTGCAAGCCCCAGAGGGCTGATTTCGAGCCGTTTCTCGGCCGTTTCTCGGTCATTATTCAGTGAATCAGGTAGGATAATTGATTTATTGTCATGCACATTATATTGCTGAAGATGCAATCTTTTCTTCTAACATTTTAATGAATTCATTGACATTTTTCATGTGCGGGTTGATTGCCGCCGCAGCTTGAAAGGCTTGTAGGGCGCGAATATCATTTCCCGATTGCAGGAAAATCAGCCCCATACCGGACAACGCGCCAAAATGACGGGGTTCCAGCACTAATACCTTCTGAACATCACGCATCGACGAATCAAACTGTCCCATTAAATAATACAGTGTGGCGCGTTTATTCCAGCCCTCGGCAAATTCTGGGGCCTTTTCAATAAGGTTGGTGAATGATTTAAGCGCCTTCGAAAAACCATGTACGCTCATAGCATTAATCCCGTTTTGCATCGTTGTGCTTAGATCAGGATCGTCGTTCTGGGTCCAAATAGACCAAATGAGGGTCTCCAAGGTTTGGTTGGACCGCTCTGCTATCTTCAATTGATGGAATAATTTGTCCAGACGTGGATCGTTCTGATCCGCCTGACTGTTTGACGGATTACTCAATAGGGCTATTAGCACCACAACAAAAATGCTGAGCATAAAACCAGGTGCATAATTGGTCTTTAAAATGTTCATCATCTAAATATAGGGTGTAAACCTCAGATTGCCTAGGAAACACCGTCTGGTTTAGGGCCGCCCGTGGCCCAATCGAGTAACTCAGCGGTGTGTACAACACTCAAATTGCTATGATTGCCGATCTGCATGAGACAGCCAATATTCCCCGTGGCAACAATATCAGCCCCCGTGGCGATTAGGTTCTTGGCTTTTCGGTCGCCCAATTTTCCCGCCAGTTCAGGTTGGGTCATATTATAGGTGCCCGCCGACCCACAGCACAAATGGCCTTCCGCAGGCAGCGATACGTTAAAACCAGCGCTTTGCAATAGGGTTTTCGGTAGGGTGGTAATTTTTTGGCCGTGTTGCATGGAACATGCTGAATGATAGGCAACGTTCAGGTTTTTTGTCTCAGCGAGCTCAATGGGCTTGATGCCCAGATCATCCATCACCTCGGTAATGTCTTTTGAGAGTGCTGATATGGCGGCCGCACGGGCGCTCCATTCGGGATCATCCTTGAACATATGACCATAATCTTTAAGGGTCGTCCCACAACCAGAGGCGTTGATAATGACCGCATCGATATCGCCTTCAGCCTCCCAAGCCGCAATATTACGTTTGGCGGCCTGATGGGAGCCTGTCTGTTTTCCCATGTGATGTTCTAGGGCGCCACAGCACCCCGCACCATTTGCAATGACGACCTCGCAGCCATGCCGGGTGAGCAGACGGATGGTCGCTTCATTGATGCTGGGGCGTAGGACTTTTTGAGCGCACCCCGTCATAAGCGCGACACGCTTGCGTCGTTCACCAGCGGCTTTAAATATTTGGGGGGTATCCATAGGTGAAGGGGCGTGAATGGTTTTGGGTGCCAATGCCACCATGGTTTTAAGCTTGCCCGGCAAAATCGATTTAAAGGGTTTGGCAAACCACGCCCCAAAAAGCGCCAACCTGAATAATCCGGGCCGGGGGATCAACAGGGCCAAAAGGGAGCGAAATAATTTATCATCCATTGGGCGGTCGGCTTTTTCCTCAATGGTATTGCGGGCGATATCCACCAGATGCATATAATCCACACCCGAGGGACAGGTGGTCGTGCACGATAAACAAGACAGACAACGATCCAGATGTTTAACAACTTTGGAATTTGGTTTCCCACCGGACTCCAGCATGTCACGGATCATATAAATACGACCCCGTGGGCTGTCCAATTCATCACCCAGCGTTACATAGGTGGGGCAGGTTGCCGTACAAAATCCACAATGCACACACCGCCGCAATATGGCATCGGCTTCAGCAATAGCGGGGCTTTCCAACTGGGTTTTGGTGAAATTGGTTTGCATGAATTTCCGGTCCTATTACATACGGCTAGGATTAAGAATGTTTTTCGGATCGAAGCTATCTTTAACCCGGGCATTAAGAGCCGCGAGAATTGGATCGGCGGGCTGGAATACAGAAACATTTTGGCGCACAGTCACGCTCGCGCGCATTAACGTTGCATGCCCCCCACCGCATTGATTTACCGCAGTGCGGACATGGTCTTGTGCGGCGTTTTCTGTTGCGGGTAAGGCCAGCCATACTTGGCCCCCACCCCAATCGAACAGGGCTTCACCGCCACACTCATCAATCACTTGTCGCGCGAAGGCCGCGCCCGATGACGGGGCCACAGACACCCGCCATATTTGCGGGGCTGTTTCTAGAGCGTCGTCATTCGCTCCAAAATAATCTATATCGCGGATTTCCGCCCATAATTTTTCTGAGTTTTTGGTATGTAATTCTTCAAGGTCGCCAAATTTACCCAATAGTCCGCGAAGCGCTTCACATCTTGCCGTGACGGAAGGGGCGGGGCCTTCCACGCGAATGGCGGTAATGGCACTATGAGCATCCCGGATCAAGGGAAGAGAGGATTTAGCCGCAATCGTGCCGGGCAGGTGGGCAGCCGATGAAACTTCAAAGGCGCTGTTCATGCCCACGGACATGGCGCTAATAGCGCTGTTATCACCCAGACCCGAAATTAAAACAGTGCGTGATTTTTCGTAAGTGGGCATGACCTTAAAGGATACTTCGCTCAAGACGGCCAGCGTACCAAATGATCCCGCCATTAATTTCGATAGATCAAACCCGGTGACGTTTTTCATGACTTGTCCGCCAGATTTAAAAAGCTCCCCACGGCCACTGATGGCTTTAAAACCAAGCAAGTGATCACGAACGCTGCCTTGTTTGATGCGCCGGGGACCCGCAAACCCAGCGCCGATCATACCGCCAATAGTTCCAGTGGTTCCAGATGCATCCGGGGCTTCGCCCAGTAAATTTGCAAAATCTATGGGTTCAAAATCCAGCCCTTGATGGTTCTCGGCGATGGCTTGTTTGATCTCGCTTAATTTGGTGCCAGCGCGGGCTGTCATGACCAACTCGCTGGGTTCGTATTGGACGATTCCCCATAGCCCTGAAAGATCGAGAACGTGCTCGCAATCTACAGGATTGCCCAAGGGGCGTTTGGTTGCGGTACCGATGACCTCAAGCGGGGTCGAATGAGCGACAGCCCATTCAACGGCATCTTTCAATTGGTCTTGGGTTTCGGGTCGGATGATTTCAGTCATTAGAATCTCGGAATATCGGGGAAGGGCAATACGCCATTATGAACATGCATTTTACCCAGCTCCGCACAGCGATGTAAGATGGGGAAGACTTTGCCCGGATTGAGCAGCTGATCAGGGTCGAACGCACATTTTAAACGTTGCTGTTGTTTCAGATCGTCTTCGGTGAACATCTCGCCCATCAAATCACGTTTTTCGATACCAACACCATGTTCACCCGTTAAAACCCCGCCGACTTCCACACAAAGTTTAAGGATATCGGCGCCAAAGTCTTCGGCTTTGTCGAGCTCTCCGGGGATATTGGCATCAAACAAAATAAGCGGGTGCAAGTTGCCGTCCCCCGCGTGGAACACGTTGGCACACCGCAGGTCGTAATGTTCGGACATCTCGTTAATACGCTTTAGAACATGGGGCAGTTTCGATCGAGGGATGGTGCCATCCATGCAAATGTAATCGGGGGATAACCGTCCAACCGCCGGGAACGCGTTTTTGCGTCCGGCCCAAAAGGTCAGGCGTTCTTCCTCGGAATTGGAAATCCGAGTATAGGTGGATTTGCACTGGGTGGCGATTTCACTGACCCGCTCTATTAAATAATCGACCTCGGCTTGTGGTCCGTCGAGCTCAACAATCAATAGCGCCCCCACATCCAGCGGGTACCCTGCTTTAACAAAGTCTTCCACGGCAAAGATCGCCAGTTTGTCCATCATTTCCATGCCGCCGGGAATGATGCCGGCGGATATCACACCAGCAACACAATCGCCCGCGGCTTCGGAGCTTTCGAAACCTAACAACAAGGCACGCGCGGTGGCGGGTTTTTGTAATATTCGGACGGTGACCTCGGTGATAACCCCGAGCAGCCCTTCTGATCCGGTAATAACCCCGAGCAGATCATAGCCGCCCGCGTCCACGTGTTTGCCGCCAATGCGGACCACATCGCCGTTCATCAAAACCATTTCGACCCCCAACACATTGTTGGTGGTCAGACCATATTTCAAACTATGTACGCCGCCTGAATTCTCGGCAATGTTGCCACCAATAGAACAGGCGATCTGGCTGGAGGGGTCTGGTGCGTAATAAAAACCGTCTTGTTCGACAGCGTGGGTAATGCCTAAATTGGTCACGCCGGGTTGTGCAACCACACAGCGATTATCATAATCTACGTCGAGAACTTTCGAGAATTTTCCCAATCCCAAAGTCACACCATCAGCAAGCGGTAAGGCGCCCCCTGATAATCCAGTACCAGCCCCCCTTGGCACGACGTTGATCCCTTCGGTATAACAATATTTTAAAATTCTTGAGACCTGATCCACGCTATCGGGCAGCACAACGACCATGGGTAATTGTTTATAGGCCATAAGCCCATCACACTCATAAGCCCGAAGGGCTTCTTCGGCGTGAATAACCCCTTCGCCGGGAACGATGTTTTGTAATGCGACAATAATCGCACCCCGTCGGGCGATGGTTTCTGTATCGGGTAAGGGCATTTCCATATTGGGACCTTTTTATAGGGTATTATTATAATTGGAAATGATTTTTCCTTCAATTAAGTTAAATTGAGTTGAATTAAACTTAATTGCCAAAAATATTCCACTCAATCATCAACTCGCCAATGGCTTCTAAGAAGTCGGCTTGTTTTTGCACAATGGAAACGTTCGCGGGTAAATCAATCAATTCCTTGCGGCCCGCTTTATGGCTGGTCAGCAGAATAATTTTAACGTTCCGTAATTTATGAATGGCGGCGAATACGTGACATAATTCAGGCCCGCTGTAGGGGATCATATCAAAATTGATAAATACGACGTCTGGCAGGATATCCATTGCAACAGACACCGCTTCGTAACAATCATAGGTTCTCATAACACGAAAACCACAGGATGTTAATTCTTTAGCGACAATTTTCTGCTGCATGCCCGGTGGCATAACCAGAAGAATGTTAATATTTTTTGGTTTTTGATCGCTGAATGAATGTTCTTTCCCCGTAGGCAGTTCATTAAGCAGATTTTGAATTTCGTCTTCGAGGGTTGGCTCGCCCTCTGACATAAAACTCGACATTGTATCAAGGTAAACGCGGATGTGTTTGATGCTCTTTTCAGAAACCCCATCTTCATTGATCAGATAATCTTCTAACATATGGGCAACGCGGCCCGTCAGAGGGTGTCCAAATGATCCCCCTTGGCCTTTAATGTTATGTATCTCGCGTTGGATATAAAGCAGGATTTCTGCGGCCTCTACGTCCCCTTTTTCATAGCGGATTAGGCCATCGTCCATATCGTCGAGTAGATCTTTTGTGGAATCAACAAATTCTTTCCGCATTCGGGCGAAAACTTTTTCGATATTTTGGTCGATACCCTGCATATTGCTTGGCTTCCAGAGATTTATTAGTAGTTAGTATTTAACTATGAATATGAAGTTTTACAAGTTGATTACGCGGTAATTTGCGCTCACGGCAGGGTGATACTGTATTTACAGGGGATTTACAGGGGATATTCAGGGTGCCTTGAAGGCGCACGACTCATAGTGAAGTTTGAAGATCAGAATCATTGGGGTAAGAACAAGAATCGCGCCCGTTGCACCCTCGTACCAGCTCCACCACTGGCGGTAATCTAAGGAACACACCGGAGAGATTGAGTATTAAATGACAAAACCGCGCCTAGTGGCACGGTCTTGTAACAAATAAATCTGTTATGCCTGTCGTTTAGACGGCACGACAGCAATCCGTTAGATTAGCCCTGACGTACTTTAAAACGTGGGTTTTTCTTGTTGATGACCAGAACACGGCCTTTACGACGGACGACACGACAATTACGATCGCGTATTTTGGCCGATTTTAACGAGTTTCTGACTTTCATAATACTAATTCCGCATAATTTTTTGTGAGGAGTATGTCCCCATTCAGGCGCGGAACATAGGCGTTGAGAGAGGACCTGTCAACGCTACATTCCCAATGATAACAGGTTTTTTAGGCTTTTACCTCAATCATTGTGGGTACATCCCGCTCAAAAGCCGATTTTAGGGCAATTGTAAGGGCGTCCGGGGTATTCGCGCTATCCGTTGCACAGCCAAACCCCTTCGCAATGGTGAGAAATTGAGGAGAGTATTCCAAAACCCCAACAGGGGCGATTTGGTCTTCCACCATGTAATCCTTGATAGTTTTGTAGCTCTCATTGTTCCACAGCAGAATCGCCACGCCAATTCGGGCCTCCACAGCCGAGGCCAGTTCCGCTATGGTAAACAAAATACCGCCATCACCGGTTATACATACAACCGGGCGATCTTTGGCGGCTAATTTTGCCCCTAATGAGGCTGGCAACCCGTATCCGAGGGTTCCATACCCGGTTGATGAGGTAAAATAAGACCGGGTATGACGACCTTCATAACAATGATTGGCTGAATAAATCGGTTGCGCCGAATCGCCCACGATGACCGCGTCTTCGCTGGCGGCATCAATGGCATCGTACCAAGTCATGTGATCGGTGGTCCATTCACCAATTTCAGCAAGGCTGGCGGCACGAATGGCGTCACATTTGGCGCGGGCGGCAGCCATGTCGTTTTGCACAGCCTTACCCGCGAGGGCTTTATCAAGGGCCGCGAGACCCAGCTTGGCGTCCGACGTGATGGAAATTTCCGCCAAATAATTACGGGCGGTTTGATCGGGTTCGATATCCAGACGAATCAGCTTGCCGGGAATTTTAACATTTCCGGTGCGGTAGACATCAAAATCTGTTTCACCCATTTCCGTGCCAACGGCAAGAACCACATCGGCCTTGGCGATTTCGGCGCACATGGCGGCGTAAGGGATGTAAGAACCACATGATAGGGGATGACCTTTCGGTAGCACACCTTTGGCATTGATGGTCAGTCCCACAGGGGCCGCTAGTTTTTCAGCCAAGGATACAGCTTCTTGGCTTGCGTCGTTGACACCACCGCCCAGCAACATGACAGGGTTTTTTGCCCCCGCCAACAAGGTCGCAGCGTGCTCAATAACAGACGGGTCCGGTCCGGGGCGGGACGCTTTGACGGGGACACCGCGTTCGATGTGGTCCGCCGGCAAAGCAAAGACATCGATGGGGATTTCAATATGGACAGGCCGCGGTCTCGCACCGCCAAAGACCGCAAAGGCACGGGCGAGCACACCGGGCAAATCCTCGGGGCGCATAACGGTCTGGCTGAAAGCAGAAACCCCGGAAACAAGTTGGCTTTGATCGGGAAGTTCGTGCAAATGGCCTTCGCCAAGACCTTGTTCACCCCGGGCATTGGTGCTGGAAATAACGAGCATAGGGATGCTGTCACCATAGGCTTGGCCCATGGCGGTAATGATATTGGTCATGCCGGGTCCGGTGATGATCAGGCACACGCCGGGCTTCCCACTGACGCGGGCGTACCCGTCGGCCATGAAACCAGCCCCCTGTTCATGGCGCGGGGTTACATGGCGCATGTCGGCCCGTTGCAAGCCACGATATAATTCCAGTGTATGAACACCGGGGATACCGAATACCGTATCAACGCCGTAGCCTTGTAAAATCTCCATCAGCATTTCGCCGCATGTGGTCATGATCATATTTCCTTTAATTACATGTCAAATAGTTTGCCGGGGTTTAAAATACCCTCCGGATCAAGGGCATTTTTGATGCCCCGCATAATATTAATTTCAGCGGGCGAGCGAGAGATCCCCAACCATGGCTTTTTCTCTAATCCAATACCGTGTTCGGCGGATATAGACCCGCCGTATTCTTTTAACAGACCATAAACAATGCCATCTACATCGTGATGGTGGCTTTCGTCTACATTACAGATGGAATAATGAAGGTTGCCATCCCCAACATGACCAAAGGTCAATAAAACAGCGTCCGGCCAACGCTCTGTAATGCGAGCTTTCAATCGGTTTGTGTATACTTCCATATCACTTTGCGGCAGGCTAACATCATAGGCTATGCTGATGCCGTAAGCTTTGACTTCGGTTTCAAAACTTTCGCGGATATTCCAGATGCGTTCGCGCTCGTCCTCTGATTTGGTGATCAAGCCGTCTTCCACAAGTCCGTCTTCTATGAGGCCGCCTAACAGTTCCTCCAGTCGGTCACGCTCCGGGTCTGTATCAAATTCAAAAGTTTCCAAGATCACGTAATAATCACTCACCGTGTCTAAGGGGCGGGGTGATGTGGCGTGCTCGCCGGTATTCAGTTCAAAATGAGTTCGCCACATGACCTCAAAAGCAACCAAGCCACCACCCATGGATTTATCCATATGCCGTAATACTTTTAAGACCGCGTCCCACGTGGGAATGCACAGGAGTGCCGTTCCAATCCGGGTTGGGGCTTCATGCAATCGCAAGACGGCTTTTGTTACGATGCCGAGGGTTCCTTCGGCGCCCAGAAAAAGTTGGCGAATATCGTAGCCTGTATTGTTTTTGATATAGCCGTTCATGCTGGAAATAACGGTGCCGTCGGCCAGTACCGCTTCTAATCCCAGCACCAGATCCCGCATCATACCGTAGCGTATAACCCTTGTGCCGCCCGCGTTGGTGGCAATGTTCCCACCGATGGTACACGACGCACGCGCGCCCAGATCAAGGGCGAACATCAAATCACTGGCACTTGCTGCGTTTCGAACATTTTGCAAAATGGCGCCAGCCTCAACACAAATAGTGCGTGAGGCAATATCAACCGGATCAATAGTCGTCATGCGTTCTAGGGTGAGCGCGATATCCTGTGGGCCCGTTTGATGGGCTTCGGCTAATCCTGTTGCGCCCCCAACAACCACAACACTCTGCCCGGCCTTATGACAAAGCGCCATAATTTGAGAGACTTCTTCAGTGGTGCGGGGACGAACCAAAGCGAGGGCTTGCAAATTACCCCCTCTCCAATATCCCGCACTGCGTCCTGTGACAGCATCACCGATCAGGACGCCTTTGTCCCCTGTGATAATTTTAATTTGATCGAGAAGCTCTGCCATGGTTTGAACTCAGGTTAATTTCAGGGGCTATATAAACGTGCATTGAGATATTTGGAAATACCTGTATTGCGTTATTCTTCAATTATTACCTTTATATATTAATCGGGCATGATCAATTCAAAATCAGCCATTCCCAGACAAATCCCATTAGCAACAATCTCCACATGATGAAGACCGCCATAATAAACCCGTGTGGTGATGGGCTTGATGGGATGTTTTTTATCTGCTTGATGCTCCCTCCCCGCCGATAAATTCAGGGTTTTCCACTTGAACACTTTTGGGCTGGTTTTCCCATTGGCTTTGCGGTGATGGATGACATAATCAACGATCAAATCTTGATCAGTTCGAGAGTCTGACATCAGAGACATTTTAAAACGTAAGGGCTCTCCAAATTGAACGGTCGGGGTAAGAATTTCAAAATTTTGTAGGGTAACGTTTGGCGGGTTGTATCCAAGGGCTGAAAGGGTCGCCGCATGGCCTTGTTTAATAAGGGTTCGACAGGCATGGCGGATTAATTTTTTACGCTCTGGTGAGGCACCCTTCATCCATTTTTTAGCGATAGTTGCGACCACGTCAGGGTGATCTTTGGCGATGTCATTTAGATTGTTGGCAACCGAGCGCCGGACGTACTCAATCGGGTCATCGCGTAACATTTCTAGAAGCGGTATCAGGGGGGTGGGATCTTTGATAAACTCAGGCAAGCTCATGGCCCACGGCAATCTAGGGCGAGAGCCTTCAGATACCAAACGTCGGACATGATAGTTCTCATCGCGTGCCCAGCGGGTCAATGTTTTCAGGGCACGTTCCGGATCGTGCAAAATTAAATACCGAATACCGAATTCAGCGGTAAACCTTTTGGTGAGTTCCTTTTGAACCGACATGGCTAAATCAAAATTATCCAGACCGTGCTCGCCAACGTATTGGTTCAACGGCATGATCCCCCAGCCACGAATACCACCGTCGTCCATCTCATTACTGGAGAGCTCGACAGAGACTTCAGGGTGCAGTGACGCATTGATGATTTTTGCGACCTTTTTAAAGTCATCCGGCAAACAGTCTTGCAGGGCCGTTTTAATTTGATTGCCACGTTCTTTAAGCTCTAGGTTTTCAAGGTTATGGCTGGCGATTTCAATAAACCGGGCTCTATCAAAGGTCTTCCACGCCCGGTGCAGATGATCTCCCATTAAGGCAATCATTGTCGGATTGAAGAGATTTTTTAAAGGTTCCGCCATGAGGTCTCTTTCAGAATACAGCCTATTATGAAACCTACTCTTTTACCGACAAGCTTTCCACAAACAAAGCCATTAATTCAACATGCGAGGATACATCCAATTTGTTAAAAATACGCCGACGGTGGATGCGTTCAGTCTCTGGCGATATTCCTAAATCCCGTGCGGCTGACTTGCTGGAATGTCCTCGCAATAGTTTTTGGCAGACATCAAATTCTCGGGGTGATAATGCGGCCATGCCAAATGTATCCATGAGATGCCTGTTATGGTCATGGTCGGTATGGCTTTGGATGGTATCTTGATGAGTAAAGTCACGCCCGAGCCAATTTTTTCGGACGGCTTCGCGGATGATTGGCTCAATCAAATTAAGGCGCTGAATTTCCTCCGTCGTAAATGGAACGGGTAAACCGCCATTGGACGTAATTTCGTTATTGCGTCCCAGCGCAAGCCACACCACACGGTCTTGATCAATGCGAATAAATATAAACAGCTCGTCGATCATAGCGGTCTCACGCCAGTAGACATGAAAATAATCACTTTCAATAATATCGCCGGGGAAAACATCTTTTATCGCCCAGACCCCGGAAATGTTTGTGTCTTGCCCCGCGCGGTATCCTGGCGCCATAAGATAAGCACCGCTGAGGTAAATATCATAAAAAGCCGGGCGTTCAACTTCGGACAAGCGGTCGCATAATAATATCGGTCCGCCGCCTTTTTCCGCGCCAAGAATAAGCACACTATTGTGAGATAGGATCTGTTCGATAGCCCCCAGTAATGTATTGGAAAAATCTGCCGTCCCGACCTGCGCTATGATGCTGGAGGCTGTTTCGATCAAAAATGTAACATCTAATTCAATACGATTTGGCATTTTTTGCTCGATTAAGATGATGGCCTAAGTGATATGTTTATATTTTTTAAAAAGAGAAAGGCAGTTCAAAGGCTTTCAAAGGAACTTATTATTGATATAAAATTAAAGCAAGGTACTAATAATAGAATTTATAAATACAAAAACATCAATAAGAGTAATAAGTTATATTGATATAGTTCCAATAAACAGTATGTTTTATGCTAAAGTATGTATATATCTTGAATTATTATAAATATTACTTAGAGTTATTGTTTTTTTGTAATGACTTGGAATTGTTTATTGAATATGTTTTTTATTCAGCACTTGAAAATGATAGAACTTAAATTTCATGAATTTTAATTCTATACGACTCAGAGTAAATTTTTTAATCTTAATCCTGACATTAGCTTTGTTTGGGAGTGTGGTAAATACGGTCCACAACAATCTTATTGAATCAGAACAATCAAAATGGAATAAATTAAGAAATGATCTCAGTAATCACTTAAATGTTTTCGCAGGTGTACAAGCCATTGAACGCGGTGTCGGTAATACAATAATTGGTGGTGATTTAACTTTTATTAATGAATTTCATGACTTAGGTGAAAAGAGCGATCATCATGTATCTGAAGCAAAACGGGTATCAAACATATTAATAAAACAAGGATTTCTAGGTCAGGATTTTTACGATAAATTCACTCTATGGACCGGTGTCTATGAGCATTTTCAGAGTATCCGGAACCGTGTTCCTCTAAATGAGATTGGAGCATCTGAATGGTTTTCTTTAAGTACAGAGGTTATATCTGAAGCATTCGATCTCCAAGATACTGTCTTTGCCCCAATCAATGAAAATGAAGCCGTGCTGTACTACAATTCAGTACTTCGTCCTACGATTGCTCAAATGGCTGAATACGCTGGAAGAGAGAGGGGGTTAATTGGAAATATCATTGCGACCAATTCGATAATCTCAAAAAATAACAGAGTTCTACTTGAGCAATATCAAAGCCTTGTGAAACGCTCGGTCCGACAGCTTCGCATCATCAAGAATAACATTACTATATCTACGGACTTGAAGGATGCCATCATTGCTTTCGAGGATGTCTATCTTGGGTCCTATGAAGCGTTACGGCAAAGTATTTATAGAACGAGTGATGCCTATCGAATTCAATACCCTGAATATGGTGAGGTGAATATGAAGCCAAATTCTTTGGGTTCCGTTATCCCTGATATTATATATCCGGTTAATTCCCAACAATGGATCGAAAGGGCGACAGAGGCGATTAACACAATGCTGTCTATATCAACAGTAATTGGTTCTATGGCCGAAAGCTCAAGTAACAAAAAAATAAATTCAGCCGCAACAAATGTGAATATATCTTTGGTTTTGGTTTTGTTGCTCATTCTTTTAATTGGGATCTTCTTTTGGAATCTTATAATAATTAATGGTAAAATTAAAAAAATCAGTAAAGGATTATCTAGCTTGGCATTGGGCGACTTAAGCCATCGCATTAATATCGCTAAAAATATGCGCGATCCTGCAAATACCCCCCATCTGAGTGAGATCGATATTATTGCTGAAAATATAAATATTATGGCTTCAAATTTGGAGTATCAGACTAAAGAAATATTATCGGCCAAGGAACAAGCCGAAAAAGCCAACAGAGCAAAATCTGAATTTCTCGCTAACATGAGCCATGAGCTAAGAACGCCCATGAACGCTATTCTGGGGTTTGCTCAATTAATGAAATTTCATCCCAAATATAAGCTCACAAAAGTACATGGCCAGTATGTTGAATACATCTTGACCGGCGGTAATCATTTATTGGAATTAATTAATGATGTTCTTGATCTTTCAAAAATTGAGGCAGAGGAATTCCGACTGGCCGTAGAACAAGTAGATATCAAAGAAATTGCCGATGATTGTATCTCATTGATTGGCCCCATTGCTGAGCAACGCGGGCAAAAAATAATCAATCAAATCTCTGATGGACCAACCATAAAGTTCCTATCGGATCATTTACGGTTACGGCAAATCTTAATTAACCTTCTGTCGAACGCTGTAAAATATAACAAGCCGAATGGGACCGTTACATTGAAGGGAGAGTTTCTAAAAACAGAGTTCATTCATATATCTGTTAAAGATACAGGTGCTGGTATCGCTGAAGAGGATTACGAAAATATATTCGAAAAATTTCATCGGTTACAGAGCAACCCAATGTTGGCGCAGGAAGGAACGGGCATTGGTCTAGCTGTAACCAAGAAATTGGTGGAACATATGGGCGGTGAAATCGGTTTTATAAGTGAAGAAAATGTTGGCAGCACATTTTGGATTGATTTACCTCTTGGGTTAAATACAAAAATATATGAACAAAATAAAAACTTCCAAGTCGGCGTGGAAGCAATTGATTCGGATCATAAAATTCTTCTAGAATTAACCTGCAAAGTGATGACTCCTGACATTGACAAAAGTAAAATTGGGAACTTGATTGGTGAGTTAATCGAGCACACAAAACATCACTTCATAGAGGAAGAAGAGGTCATGGCGGCTTGTAATTACCCCAAACTTGAAAGCCATAAAGAACTCCATAATGAATTCATCATAAAAGTCCAGGAATTAGAAAGTGTCTGGAAAATAAAACGCACGCCAGATAGCCTTAACCAGTTACGCCAATATTTACGGGTCTGGTCGGACGATCACATTCTCACGGCTGATGCCGAAATTTCTAAATACCTGTAATGGGATAAAATTTTATCGTGTTTTACCGTGCTTTCTCATGTGTTTTTTTATCGTACGCTAACACCGGGCAAAGCGCACAACATCTCAAATAATAAGTTTGATCCCAGTAGCGCCGTATTGCCAGAGGGGTCGTAAGGTGGCGAGATTTCGACCAAATCACCGCCAACCAAATTAAGTCCCATGCAACCCCGAATGATCTCAAAACCCTGAACAACGGTTAGGCCGCCATATTCCGGGGTGCCGGTGCCGGGGGCAACCGAAGGGTCAAGTCCATCAATATCAAAGCTCAGATAAACCGGGCCATCCCCGAGCTTTGCTCGAACTTCTTCCATCAAAGGGGCCAAAGATTTATGCCAACATTGATTGGCACAAACAACGGTAAAACCCTGCTCGCGGGGCCAGTCAAAATCATCAGCAGCGTAACCCGTACCGCGCAATCCAATTTGGTAAACCCTATCACCATCCAGTAATCCTTCTTCAACGGCGCGCCGGAAGGGGGTGCCATGGGCAATTCGCTCGCCGAACATATGCTCATTGATATCGGCGTGCGCATCGACATGAACCATGCCCACCGGACCATACTTTTTTTTCAACGCCCGCAAGATCGGTAGGGCAATGGTGTGATCCCCACCCAATGTCAGCGGGATACAATCATGGGATAATATTTCATCATAAGCGTCTGTTATGATGTCCATGCTTTTTTCAATGTTGAAGGTGTTGATGGCGATATCGCCGATGTCAGCCACTTGCAAACTATCAAACGGCGCCGCCCCGGTTTCCATATTGTAGGGCCGCATAAGGGCGGATTCAGCGCGAATAGCCCGGGGGCCAAAACGTGCGCCGGCACGGTTGGATGTTCCGATATCAAAAGGCACACCGACAAAGCATGCATCCAAGCCTTCGGCTGTATTTTGGGTTGGCAAACGCATCATGGTGGCGGGGCCCGCAAAGCGTGGCATTTCATTGCCGCCCATAGGTTGATTATTAGAGGGCTGAGTTTTTTTGTCTGACATCTTATTTCTCCTCAAAACATTCTATTCAAAACGGTCTATAGCTTTATTGACGATATGTTCTCCAATGGGCATAGCGGAGGTTGCCGCAGGCGAGGGCGCATTGCAAACCAGAATACATCGCGGTGTATCGGCAAACAAAAAGTCGTGGATCAGAGCCCCTTCTTTTGTAACGGCTTGGGCGCGAATTCCCGCAGGGTAAGGTTGCAGGTCATCTAATTCCAGTTGCGGACAATATTTCTGACAGCGTTTCAGATAACCACTTTTAAACATGGAATCTTTCATTTCACTTAGCCCCGTTGTCATGTTGTCTTTCATCAACCTCCAAAACCCACCGAAGCGCGCCATGTCTGCTATATCTTTTAATTTAACGCTGCCTTTGGCATAGCCTTCACGGGAAAATCCCAGCACGGCATTGGGGCCAACGGTCACGCTGCCATCAATCATTCGGGTCAAGTGGACCCCTAAAAACGGTAATTCAGGATCGGGAATAGGATAAATCAAATGTTTGACGATGTTGTTTTTGGAGGGCGGTAATTTATAATACTCACCCCGAAATGGCACCATTCTAAAATCAATATCGACCCCTAACATGGTTGCCACGCGGTCGGCCATGATACCGGCGCAGGCGATGACATGGCGGGCGCGGATGTCATCACCATTGGTCATTAGAATCACTTCATTCGGGGTTTCTTTGGCGTATTTCAGGGCCGTGTTTAACCGTATTTCGCCCCCCAAGGCTTTGAATTTTTCAGCCATGGCCCGGGTGATCGCGGGATAATCGGCGATCCCGGTTGTTTTGATCAACATACCCCCGGTGCCCGTAATGTTTGGCTCTAGCTCTTTTAACTCAAGCGCTGTCACCCATTGAGCATCGATTTTATTTTCAACGGATCTTGCATAAAGCTTTTCCATACGGGCGAATTCGGGCGCGTCGGTTGCTACCAACAGCTTGCCACATTGCTCATAAGGAATGTTGTTCTCGCGGCTGAAATTAACGGTCGCGTCCACGCCAACACGGCAAAATTCAGCCTTCATGCTACCCGGTTGGTAATAAACCCCGGCATGGATCACGCCAGAATTATGCCCCGATTGATGCGCCGCCAACAAAGGCTCTTTCTCAATTAAAACAACCGAACAATCCGGTCGCCGCTTCTTTAGCTGCCAAGCCGTCGAAACACCAACAATCCCGCCGCCAATAATTGCGTAATCGTAGGTCATGTTTATTTATACTTTTGGTTTCATGTCTTTGGATATTAGCGAGATATAATCGAACATTAACGTGGACGCGGCCAAGGCGGTGATTTCGCTGATGTCATATTGTGGGGCAACCTCGACCAAGTCCATGCCTTTGAAGTTGACGGTGTCGAGTGCATTGATGATCTTACGGGCCTGCCAAACGGTTAAGCCACCGCAAACCGGGGTGCCGGTGCCAGGGGCGCAGGCAGGGTCAAGGCAATCTATATCGAAAGTCAAATAGGCGGGTGCGTCTCCAACAATGCGTTTAATCTCGGATGAGGTTTTTGCGTGGCCGTTTTCATGCACGTAATCTGCGTCTAACCATGTAATACCTTGGTGGTTGGAATTGTATGTCCGGATACCAACTTGAACAGAGCGCTCTACATCGATGATACCTTCTTGGATGGCATGATAGAACATGGTGCCGTGGTCGATACGATTTTCTTCTTCAGACCATGTGTCGGAGTGCGCGTCGAAATGGACAATAGCCATGGGACCAAATTTTTTGGCGTAGGCGCGTAAGATAGGTAGCGTGATAAAATGATCCCCGCCCATAGAAACGCTCGATACGTCCTTGTCCAAAATGCCTGTGATGTGAGCTTCAATTTGTTCGGGAACCAAGTGCGGAAAGCCATAATCAATATCACAATCGCCATAATCCACACAGGCCAAGCGTTTAAGCGGGTCAAAATCCCAGGGGTAATTTGCCTGAAAAGCCAGTTGGGCGGATGCTTGGCGAATGCCACGGGGGCCAAACCGGGTGCCGGTTCGATTGGTCACGGCAAGATCATAGGGGATGCCGGTAAAGGCGATGTCCATGCCTTCTAATTCTTTGGTATACTTCAATCGCAAGAAGCTGAGAATGCCTGAGAATGTATTCTCTATTCTAAGGCCGTAAACGGAGTCGCGGGTGATGGCAGAATCCGTTGTTGACTTGCCATCTTCGTTATTCTTCTCGACCATAAAGTTTCCCCATCGTTAGAAATCTGTTAGAAATGACTTGAAAATTAAATTAGCATTATTCATAAGGCAGACAAAAGCTTGATTTTACCAAAGCTCTTAAATAATGTCCCCTCATGAAACACCTTCATAATCCCAAACGTATTCTGGTCTATATTGGTCCACACCGCGATGATGCCATCGGTGAAAATTTAATAAAACTGCCTTTTTTGCGCGCTATCCGCTCGCTTTTCCCGACCGCTGAAATTACGTGGTGTCAGGGCCATGACACGTTAAAATTCCAAACCATTTTGGAGCCTTTAAACCAAAATTTGATTGACGGTGTGTTACCCGACACCGCCCTTGGTCATGGTTGGGGCGCGGCGTTAAACCCATTTCGATTGTTGCCGGGGCAGCATTATGACTTAATCATCGATACGCAAAAAAGCGCCAAGCGGACCATGATCCTACGACGTTTATCCCATACGGTGTTCATATCTTCCGCGTGGCGGTTTTTCTTTTCAAGCCTTAAACCAGATACTGGGAAACTGCGTTCCGGCACTTTAACAGAACGCTTGATACAGTTATTGGAAATCGCAACGGGCGAGCCCATCAACGTCGATCACAAAGCCATCCTCCCATCACCATTCACCGAAGCCGCCAAAAAATCGCTGCCGGACGGTCCGGCCTATATCGGTTTGGCGCCGGGTGCGGGACGTATTACCACCGGAAAGTGCTGGCCGCTTGCGCACTATATTAAAGTTGCCCAACACCAGTTGGATAAAGGGCGAACACCGGTGTTTTTCTTAGGTCCGGATGAAGTTGATTGGAAAGACCAGATAACCCCGCATATTCCCAATGCGCTATTCTCCACCCTTGATTGTGAATTGGACGATGGAACGCTTGTTAATGGCCCCACATTGACTATTGCTTTGGGAGCGAGGATAGCCGTTGGCGTTGCCAATTGTTCTGGTACGGGGCATATGCTGGCGGCGGGCGGTGCTCCTATGGTATCGTTGTTCGGTCCCACCAGCCCCAAAAAATTCGCCCCCTTTACCCCAGACATTTCAATCCTTCGGGCGCAAGATTTCGGCGGTAGCACGATTGACCTGATCCCGGTACAGGCTGTTAATGCCGCCATTGATGAACGCATTAATGAAAGCCCTACTCAGGAGTAAATAATGCAAGAAGATCAAAAGTCTATGTGTGATTGGGCCGAGGCGACCTTTGGCCCGGTCAACGATGTTAATAATCTGGTCGAGCGCGCTTATGAAGAAATGCACGAGTTAGCAGTATCAGTAAAATCATCTGACCGCGTCAATATAATGGAAGAAGTCGCCGATGTGGTGATCTTATTGAACCGGTTATCCACCGAACTTGGGTTTGATTTGAAGGACGCCGTTAACCAAAAAATGACCAAAAACCGCACCCGAAAATGGCAATCCGCCGGCGATGGTACGGGCCGTCATATTTAGACCCTCCGGCAATATGTGCCTAATTCGGTGGTAACAATGGATCAG
The DNA here is from genome assembly GCA_965603075.1 of uncultured Rhodospirillales bacterium. Taxonomy (GTDB): domain Bacteria; phylum Pseudomonadota; class Alphaproteobacteria; order Rhodospirillales; family Casp-alpha2; genus JABJOR01. Next base: position 23,915 of record CBFDBO010000036.1, read on the forward strand.
CTAGGTAAAAATTACCCAATATTATTCAATATTATCCAATGTTATCTTCGGGTTTATCAAAGTTTGCGGACTGATTCTTTTCAATAATATCGATTAATGCTTGGCTACTTGCAAAGCCCATATTCGCTTGTGCTGTATTGAGTTCATTAAAGTGTAAATCGGGTTTAAGGCGTTCAATCGTCGACTTTACACTGGGATCAATATCAGCCAAAAGCGTGGATTGTTGTTGATCTTCTGCATTCATAATTGAATTGGCAGCAATGCGTTGTTGAATGGTTTCGTCGACTAAAGCTTCAATTTCCATTCGTTGTTCTGGTGGCATGGCCTTTAGGACCTCTTCGGTCAAACCCATAGCTGCCATCAATTCTTCTCGCATGGCCTCAATTTTATCTGCTTTGAGCTTATCGGCGTAAGCTTGCATGCCGTGTTCGCGGATATAGCTCATGGCTTCTGTGTTAATGTTTTTATCAGCGGTTCCTTGCGCGGCCAAAACCTTATCACGCTCTTCTAGGTTTTTCTCGGCGGTAGATTTGGCGTTCATAACATCCAGAAAGGATGTGGCGGGCTCAGCGTTGTTTTTTTGTGGGTTGGGTAGTATCGCTCCCAACGTCATTTTTGTATCCAGTTCCATCGACTTTCTTTCCTAAAGTATTTTTAATACTACCTTAGCTTGCAAAATCTATGCCGAAATTAGTGTGTTGAATTTTTCTTACCAACGCCCATTTCCTGCCGCCATATTCGCCTTGTCCAGAATGATCGGGAACCGGTCGCGGATTTGTTTGTCTAAATCCGGTGACAAGTATTCCGGGTAGTGGGTTGCGAGGATTTCACTGGTGCGGGTTTCGGCGCGCGCGCGTATGTCGACGCTGCCTTCTTCTTCCCACAGGCCATAGGCGGACCGGTCCGCTAATTCCGGATAATAAAATTCACTCTCCATTATGCTCAGGGTTTGATCGGTGCCGAGGAAATGCCCCGCGCCCAAAACCGTTTGTTCTATCACGTCATATGACAAGGTCTCATCGGAAACGTCGATGCCGCGAATGGCGCGTTGCACGCCCCCCAACATATCGTTGTCGAGCACAAAAGCTTCAAAGCTGCACCCCATAAGGCTTGCTTGCATGCCCGCACATTCGCCCACGTAATTGGCCCCGGCCATGCCAGCGAGCAAATTGGTCATGGCTTTCTCATATCCGGCTTGATAGTCGGGCATCTTGCTGTCGCTCATTCCGGCACCACAGGTTGTCGGTAGGTTATAGAAATTGCCGAGTTGCACACCGGCGGCGGCCAGCACCGCTTGCTCGCCCCCTCCCCCTGTGAAAGAGCCCGTGCGAAGATCGGAAATAAACGGCCACGCCGCAAAAGTGGTCGGATGACCGGGGGCTATTAAATTGGTCAGCAACAGTGTTGCAAGCACCTCCGCGCCAACTTGTACCAGCGCCCCCGCCAATGCCGCGGGCGCCGTTGCCCCGGCTTGTGGCGCGACCGCAAAATCACAGGGAACCCCCAGTTTGATGGTGGCAATGGCCGCGTCACATGCATCCTCGCCATATCGAAGCGGCGATAAAATGGGGCAACACCCAATGGAGCAGAACGGCTCGTTCTTAAATTTACCTTCACCGCCCGAAACCATATCAAACATAGAAACCACATCGACAATGTCTTGCGGCCCGAGAATGGAAATCGCCAGAGATTTTTTGGTGCCCGAAAGCATGGCGTACGCGGTATTGAGCGCGTGAATATTGGGGTCCTCAATTTCGGTTGCCACTACGGTTTGGCAAAACCGGTGTATATTATCCAATTTATCAACCAACCGCGTCATATCATAAAGATCTAGCAAGGTTGAAGGCCGATATGATTTTTTTGCCGGATCATACATGGTGACGGCCTCCCCCGAGGTCGCATAGTGAACGTTTGAGCCGCCCAAGGTAATATCATAATCAGCGTTTCGCCCGTGCAGGGTAAAGCTGTGACAAGCATTATCAATAACATCCTCGACCAGCGAGCGGGGGAAACATAAACGACCGTGTTCGTTAACCTTTGCCCCCCGCGCCACGGCCTTTTCAACGAGCAACGCTGGCGGATCACCAACCCCAATGCGCTCAAGCACATCGAGAACTGTATTATGAACGCGCTTTAAATCATGATCATTTAGCGGTTTATATGCACCGCCGGGCAAGCCGGGCCAGATCGCTTTACTGGATGTATTGGCCGCGATTTCGCGTTTGCGGATACGATTGGCTCTGCCACCACTGCGACCTCCAGATTTTTGTTCTGTTGGACTGTTCGGATCTGAAAGGGCGACTACATTGACCATAATAGGCTCCTATAAGGATGAATAATGTAAAATGAATTTGCGATACGGATCAAAACTGGTCAATGTCCTAGAAATGACACGCGATAAGA
>CBFDBO010000037.1:0-25698 GCA_965603075.1 uncultured Rhodospirillales bacterium
TTTGCGGCTTGTCAGCCTAATTAGTTTGCGGCTTGTCAGCCGACCTGCTTTCTTGAATAGGCGGACAGGGAACATCCCCATAAGAACAGTAAACACAGCAATGCCCGGACAAAGGCTTCAAAACCGCGTTGCATGCCTTACAATCATAAAAAAATTGACAGCTATCGGTGGGCATGGTCTCAGATTCTTGGTGACCACACTGCGGGCAGGTGAGGGTTGATTGTCGTTTCGCCATGGTGATTTCCAGTTATTTCCAGTTATTTCCATAGTTTAGGCCTAATTGGTCTAGATCTGATTTGTGCGTCCTGTAGCATAAATCAAATTGCGGCCTAGAGGTGGATATCATCATCAAAAAATTGTGAAGAGGGCGCTCTAACCCCTTCGTGACAGATCATTCACATCCCGATAAATTTTTCGATTAACATTGATTTAGTCTTTTCAACGCACTATTTACCGTTTCGTATGGCTCTCTTTATAAAGTCATTGTATAAAAGGTTTTGAAATAAATTGTAACAATCCGTGATCGCACTTATAATTAAGCAAATGATTACAGCTATGAATACAGCGATGAAGACAACTGGGAGATAACGTTCGTGACACAACAAAATCAATATTCGTATGAAGAAATCCTGTCGTGTGGACGCGGCGAATTGTTTGGCCCCGGCAATGCACAATTGCCCATTCCCCCTATGTTGATGCTGGATCGCATCACCAATATTACGACGGATGGCGGTGCCTTTGATAAAGGCTACCTAGAAGCCGAGTATGATATCAATCCAGACCTTTGGTTCTTTGAATGTCATTTCCCCGGCAATCCTGTGATGCCGGGCTGTCTCGGCCTTGACGCTCTGTGGCAATTAACCGGGTTTTATCTCGGCTGGACCGGGGCGTTGGGTCAAGGTTATGCTTTGGGCGTGGAAAAAGTTAAATTCACCAACCAAGTCCGTCCGACCAGCAAGCTGGTAACCTATAAAATCGACATTAAACGAATTATGAACCGGGGTATTACCCTTGGGATCGCCAATGGCACCATGTTGGTCGATGGCGAAGTGGCCTATGTGGCAGAGGGTCTTAAAGTGACCTTGGCCGTTAATAAAGATGAAGGATAACTAAGAATGAAACGCGCTGTCGTCACCGGAATGGGCATAATCTCTAGCATTGGCAACTCTATTGCAGAAGTCACAGACTCACTGCGAGAGGGGCGTTCTGGGATTACGTTCTCGCAGGAATACGCCGATATGGGCTTTCGTTCGCAAGTTTATGGCAAGCCAGATGTGGATTTGGAGGAGCTTGTACCGCGCCGTTTACGCCGTTTTATGGGTGATGGTGCGGCTTATAACTATCTCGCCATGGAACAAGCCATCGCCGATGCGGGTCTAGAAGAAGATCAAATCTCCAACGTGCGTTCTGGTTTAATTGTTGGTTCTGGTGGCCCCTCAACGCGCAATCAGGTCTTAGCGGCCGATACCGCGCGGGAAAAAAGCGTCAAAAAAATTGGTCCGTTCATGGTGCCGCGCGCTATGTCCTCCACCAATTCGGCAACGCTGGCCACGGCTTTTAAGATCAAAGGCCCCAGTTATTCTATTACCTCGGCTTGTTCCACCAGCGCCCACTGTATTGGAAATGCCTTGGAGCAGATCCAGCTTGGCAAACAAGATATCGTGTTTGCGGGCGGCGGTGAAGAGCTTGATTGGACGCTCTCCTGCCTTTTCGATGCCATGCCCGCCATGAGCAGTGGTTTTAACGACACCCCGGATAAGGCTTCACGGGCCTATGATACGGACCGTGATGGCTTTGTTATCGCCGGTGGCGGTGGTTTGCTGGTGATCGAAGAGCTTGAGCATGCCAAAGCCCGTGGCGCCAAAATTTATGCTGAATTATCCGGTTATGGTGCGACCTCTGATGGTTTTGATATGGTTCAACCCTCCGGCGAGGGCGCTATTCGCTGTATGCAAATGGCCATGAGCACGCTGGATTGTAAGGTCGACTATATTAACACCCACGGCACCTCTACCCCCGTGGGTGATACCAAAGAATTGTACGCCATTCGCGAGACTTTTGCGGATCAGGGTTACGTTCCAGCGTTCAGCTCGACCAAGTCTTTGACCGGGCACTCGTTGGGTGGCACAGGGGTTCAAGAAGCGATCTATTCATTGATTATGATGCAAGAAAGATTCCTGTGTGCGTCTGCTAACGTGGAAAACGTTGATCCCGATGTGGGGGATATGCCGCTGGTGCTGGAGCGTCAGGATAATGTAGATGTGAATTGTGTGATGTCCAACAGCTTCGGTTTTGGCGGCACGAATGCGTCTCTTGCCTTCACCCGTTACGAAGGTTAAGGGCTTATGTCAGATTTAATGAAGGGCAAACGCGGCGTCATTATGGGAGTTGCCAATGATCACTCTATCGCGTGGGGCATAGCGGCCAAACTGGCTGAACAAGGGGCGGAATTGGCCTTTACCTATCAAGGCGGTGCCTTGGAAAAACGGGTTCGGCCTTTGGTGGAGTCCGTGGGGTCTGATTTATTAATCAATTGCGATGTTGAAAGTGACAGCTCCATCGATGATGCCTTTGCAGAAATCGGTAAACACTGGGACAGTCTGGATTTTGTGGTTCACTGTATTGCTTACTCGGATAAAGACGAGTTAAACGGCCGCTACGTTGATACCACCCGCGAAAACTTTAAACGCACACTCGATGTATCGTGTTTCTCCTTCACCTCTACGGCCCGGGCGGCTGTGCCTTTGATGACAAAGGGCGGCAGCATGTTAACCCTAACCTTTGATGGCTCCATGCGGGTCGTGCCCAATTATAACGTCATGGGGGTCGCTAAAGCAGCCCTTGAGTCCAGTGTTCGGTATTTGGCATCTGATTTAGGTGACGCGGGTATCCGGGTGAACGCCATCTCGGCTGGCCCGGTTCGCACACTGGCCGGCAGTGCTATTTCTGGTGCGCGCCATATTTATCGTTGGAGCCAAGATAATGCGCCTCTCGGCCGTAATGCCGATATCGAAGATATTGGCGGGTCGGCATTATACCTGCTCAGCGACTTATCCAATGGGGTGACCGGAGAAATACATCACGTGGACAGCGGCTATAATATTGTCGGCATTCCAAATCCAACAGAGTAATCTCGTTACGATATCGAAATTCTTGACTTTGGTTAAGAGATTTTCAAAAAATCCTATTATAACCGACACTTATGCTTAGAAATAGTCTAATAACGTAAAAAAAGTATGGTCTTTATTGTGAAAATCAGGTTTACTATAGGCTGGACTTAGTAGAAATAATTTTTAATTTTCAGGAATTTTAAATGAGCAAAGTTAGACCGTATAGGCACATTATCGAAAACTTGCGTGGTGCAGGTTTACGTCCAACACGTCAGCGCATGGCTTTGGCCAAAATGCTGTTTGAGGGTGAAGGTCGTCATGTCACAGCAGAAATGCTTCATAATGAATCGATTATTAATGGCGTAAGCGTTTCCTTGGCAACAGTTTATAATACATTGAACCAGTTCACTACGGCTGGTCTGATGCGCGAAATTGTTGTGGATGGAGAACGCTCCTATTTTGATACCACGACAAGTGATCATCATCATTTCTTCAACACCGGAACCGGTGAGTTGGAAGACATTCAAGATGATTCAATCGTCTTGGAAAGTCTTCCCGTACCACCGGAAGGCACCAAAGTTTCCAGTGTGAATATTATTATTCGAGTTTCACCAGAATGATAACTACTATCAAAATGATAGCAGTAAACTTAGAGTTATTCTAATAATCTATTGACTTGGAAATCCTGCCACGGCATAGTCGATGGTGGGATTTTTAAATTTACATTACGGACCCGTATGGCTGTTTTCTAATAAGCAGTTAGGCGGATATTTTTAGAACAGGAACAACACTTATGAGTTCATTAAAAGACACACGTACCGAACAAAATCTAAAAGATGCATTTGCTGGTGAGTCACAAGCAAATCGTCGTTATTTATATTTCGCGCAAAAAGCTGACATCGAAGGTTACAACGATGTAGCTGCCGTCTTCCGCTCAACCGCCGAAGGCGAAACCGGCCATGCGCATGGTCACTTGGAATTCCTTGAAGAAACAGGCGATCCAGCAACAGGTATGCCCATTGGTGGCACCGCTGATAACCTACGTGCTTCTGTGGCTGGCGAAACCCACGAATATACCGATATGTACCCCGGTATGGCTAAATCAGCCCGTGAAGAAGGTTTCGATGAAATCGCTGATTGGTTCGAAACACTGGCTAAAGCTGAAAAGTCACATGCTGGACGTTTCCAAAAAGCACTTGATAGCCTAGATAACTAGATTTTTTCTAGTATTTATGATTTAAAGGAGTCACATGGTTGTGACTCCTTTTTTCTTCGGTAAAGAGGTAATTAAATGGCAGATGAAGGTGGCTTGAAAGCCCCGGTACGTCATCCGATTAATTGGATGGATCCCGAATTTTACGACACGGATTTGCTCGATGCGGAATTACGCCGGGTGTTTGACATCTGTCATGGGTGTCGACGGTGTTTTAATTTATGTGATAGCTTCCCCCGGTTGTTTGATTTAATTGATGATTCCCGTACCGGTGAGCTTGATTCCGTAAAAAGCGATGATTTCGCGCCGGTGATTGATGCCTGCACGTTGTGTGATTTGTGTTACATGACAAAATGCCCTTACGTTCCCCCCCACGACTTTAATCTGGATTTCCCTCATTTGATGCTGCGCGCGCGCGCCATTCAAAACCGAGAAGGCAAAACCGGATTTTTCGACAAACAGCTTTCTGAAACCGATCGCAACGGTAAATTGGGTTGCTCATTCTCTAAGCTCACCAATTGGGGATCGGACCGGGATAACACGCTCACACGCAGCGTCCTTGAGACTGTCGCGGGTGTGGATAAACGAGCTGAATTACCAAAATTCAATAAAAGTACGTTGGTGCAGCAAACCACAAAAGTTCCATTAGACGTCAACGAAAAGGCGCCCGCCTTTGATTCTGAACGTAAAGTTGTGATGTACGCCACTTGTTTTTCTAATTATAACGCTGCCGAAATTGGTTTGGCTGCCCGTCAGGTTCTGGCCCATAACGGTGTTACGGTTGATGTTCAACATCCCGGTTGTTGTGGCATGCCCCAACTTGAACAAGGCGATATCGCCCGGGTTGCGGATCAAGCCAAGACCGTGGCGAAAGCTTTTAGGCCCTGGATCGAGCAAGGGTACCGGATTGTTGCCCTCGTCCCGTCGTGCGCTTTGATGTTGAAATTCGAATGGCCGCTGATTTTGCCGGATAATGAAGACATTAAAGCCCTATCAGAAGCCACCAGCGATATCAGCGAATACATTTGCGACATCGCCCGCAATGAGGGCCTCGCCGAAGGAATGACCGCCTTAAGCGGTGACGTTACTTTGCATATTGCCTGTCATGCGCGCGCCCAAAACATGGGACAAAAATCAGCCGAATTGTTACGCTTGATCCCGGATGCCAAGATTAATGTGATTGAGCGATGTTCCGGTCACGGCGGCGCTTGGGGGGTTAAAAAAGGCAATTTCGAAACCGCCCTGAAGGTGGGCCGTCCGGTTATCAAACAAGCGGTAAAAAATGAAGATCCCTACTTGGTATCAGAATGCCCGCTGGCCCGTGACCATATCTTACAAGGTATGGAAAAGGCCGGCGATACATCGACGATCGGCCCTAATCGCCACCCCGTAGAGCTTATTGCGAAAGCTTATGGTTATTAATTTTTATTTGAAATGATACCCCCAATGAATGCTTTTAAGACAAAAATCACCCGCGCAGATATTCTTTCTATGGATGATTATGCCCCGATCCGAAAAGAGCGTCGCGTGGCCATCACGACCCTTAAGAAAAACCGCCGGGTGCATGTGGGGCCCGATGCTACGTTCTATTTTGAAAGCTTTGATACCATGTGGCATCAAATCCATGAGATGCTCTATATCGAAGGCGGCGGTGAGGCACAAATTGATGATGAAATAATGGCCTACAATCCATTGGTGCCCAACGGCGCGGAATTGGTCGCAACGCTTATGTTTGAAGTGGAAGACGAAGTCCGCCGGGCGGCTTTTCTGGCTAACTTGGGCGGGGCCGAAGAAACGGTCACCATCGAAATCGGGGATCATATCATCAAAGGTGTCCCAGAGGCTGATATTGATCGCACGACCGCCGATGGCAAAGCCTCTGCGGTACAATTCATTCACTTCCCGTTTACCCCTGATCAGATCGCCGCCTTTAAAGCCGGTGATAAGCGGATCGTTCTTTCCATCAACCATGCGACCTATGGTCATATGGCAGCGTTAACACCAGATGTTCAAATGGCGCTTTCAACGGATTTTAGTTAAATTAATTCCGAACGAAAAAGTATCGGTCGGCTATGTTATATATGAAAAACAAATTTTAATCTAAGCTGCCAGCCCCATTTTCTTTCAAATGGGGCCGCCGACCATGCGGCGCTCTTTGGGCATTGCCCAATTATTAATTAGTCAAAAACTTCGTTTTTGTAAGCGCCCCAGAAATCCACATGGCGGAGCCAGCCCTCAAAGCCTTCGACTTCAACCTGGCACCATCCATTACCGCTGTCGCAATCAACCAATTGACCGATCACGCCGGGTTCTAAACGCGCAACGAGAGGGCTTTTAGCATCGTCTTTGGTGCGTAAGTTCCGCACGTCGCCCATGATGATGATGCCGCGTTTTCCGCTGAGCATGCTTTGGTGTATCCAACCTTGGGTGCCTTCCCAATCGCGAACTTTTCGCCAAGTCTCAAATTCAGCGATGATTTCAACGGGTAAAGATTTTCGCATAAAGACCCATTCAACGGGATATTGAACGCCGGGTCCGGTGCGCATATTTACTTCACCGGAACGTAAACTAACAAATCGCGGTAACGGCAATCCGGAGGCGTTTTGGGCATTGGCCGGGGTCGTCGTGGCGATCGTAAGGAGCGGAATGCTCACCAATAGGGTTAGGCAGCACAATAGGACGGTTGATAAAATTCTCATAACCAGATCAATAGACCTAAATGGTTAAGAAAAAGCAACTATTTCAGCGAATTCTATTGAAAATAAACAAAAAAATTAGATAATTAATAGGTGAAGAAGAATTCAATTTCGGTACTTTTCGACACCTACAGGCTAGACATTAAGGGGTACAGTTGCTATGGCCTTAGTATCTGTTCATGAAAGGTCTTTTATGGTCAACAAGAAACCCCGCGTTGTCATCACACGTAGACTTCCAGACGCGATCGAAACTCGCATGATGGAGCTTTTCGATGTTAAGCTTAATCTAGATGACACCCCTATGGGCAAGGCTGAATTAATCGATGCCATGCAAAATTGTGATATTCTGGTCCCGACGGTAACGGATCGTCTGGACGCGGGTATTCTGGCCCAAGCGGGCGAGAACTTACGTTTGATTGCCAATTATGGTACGGGCGTGGATCACATCGATCTGGCAACCGCGCGTCAACGCAATATCATCGTTACCAACACCCCGGATGTTTTGACCGAAGATACAGCCGACATGACCATGGGGCTGATTTTAAGCGTCCCCCGTCGTCTCAGCGAAGGTGCGCGGGCGCTCCGTGAAGGCAATTGGCAGGGTTGGTCTCCAACGTGGATGTTGGGTCACCGAATTTTTGGTAAGCGCCTTGGCATCGTCGGTATGGGCCGTATTGGTCAGGCTGTTGCCCGGCGTGCTCGGGGTTTTGGTTTGTCTGTGCATTATCATAATCGCCATCAACTGCACGAAGACATTGAAAACGAATTAGAAGCCACGTACTGGGAAAGCCTCGATCAGATGCTGGCACGGATGGATATTATTTCCATTAACTGCCCGCATACCCCGGCGACCTATCATTTGTTGTCCGCCCGGCGTTTGAAGATGTTACAACCCCACGCCTATATCGTGAACACCGCCCGTGGCGAGATTGTCGATGAGAATGCGTTAACCAGAATGTTACGGGCTGGTGAAATTGCCGGTGCGGGGCTGGATGTGTTTGAGCACGAACCTGCGGTAAACCCTAAATTGCTGGAAATGGACAACGTGATTTTGCTGCCGCACATGGGGTCCGCCACCGTGGAAGGCCGAATTGATATGGGCGAGAAAGTCCTGATCAACATCAAAACCTTCGCCGATGGTCATCGCCCCCCCGATCGTGTTCTGGGTGATACGGTTTAAAGTCTGCACAAGAAGATTTAATTTTAAGTTCTAAATAAACACAACATTGCTGTGTCCGGTGGCCTCTAACATAAAGGTCACCAGACCGCCTTGTTTGATGGGGATGTCGCTGCGCAGATCACCCACGGATAATTGACGCGCGGCGAGGCCCATTTCACAGACCATAATGGTAACGCCCAACTCCACACAGGCCGAGAGCAATTCTTCATAGGTAGCGATTTTGGTTTCTGCAAAACGGGCGTTCATGGCGCGCGCCGTTTCTTGGGCTTCATTCTGATCGGGGCTGATGGGCATGGATTGCCAATCGTCCATCAAACCTTTGCAAGCGTTCATGGTGAAAAAAAGCGTCACGGGAATTTCAACGGCCGCCGCCGCCGATGCCATGGACAGGCCGTAGTGAACTTTATCAAAATGTCCGTCATAAAGAATGATGGATAAGCGATCCATTTTATCAGTCATTAATTAGCCTCTTTTCCGTGAGCTGATAAATCCGTTATGGTCGGCTGATCACCACATAATGGGCAGCCCGGATCGGCTTTTATTTTGATATTGGTGAATTGAGCGTTAAGCCCTTCGTACATCATTAGCGTCCCCGATAGGCTCTCGCCGATGTGCAGGATTTCTTTAATCACTTCGGTGGCCTGTAATGACCCCATCACACCACATAACGCACCGAGGACCCCGGCTTCTGCGCAACTGGGGATCTGTCCGGGCGGCGGTGCTTCACGGAACAAACAACGATAGCAAGGGCCATGGTTGCCGTCCGGGTCATGATCAAAGGCTTTGTAGGTAGAAATTTGTCCATCAAAGCGTAAGATAGCAGCGGATATGAGGGGCACCTTTGCCAGATAACTCGCGTCATTGATTAAAAACCGGGTCTCGAAATTATCCGTACCGTCGGCGACCACATCATAACCCCCGATGATCTCCATGGCGTTGGACGCGTCCAAGCGGTGGTTCATTGTGTGCAATTTAATGTCAGGATTGATTGCCTTGATGGTGCGTTCCGCACTGTCGACTTTGGGCTGGTCGATGCGATCGACCGTGTGGATGATTTGCCGTTGTAAATTGGATAAATCAACAACATCGGCGTCGATCACCCCGATGGTGCCAACACCCGCTGCCGCCAGATACATGATGACGGGCGAACCGAGCCCGCCGGCACCGACGACCAGAACTTTACTGTCGAGCAATTTCGATTGTCCAATACCCCCGACTTCTGGCAACAAAATATGACGGGCATAACGCTGGATTTGATTTTCAGAGAAATCTGTCATCTATTCTTGACCAAGGTTTTCAAATAATGCCGTGGACAAATAACGTTCGGCAAAGGACGGTAAAATAACCACGATATTTTTACCCGCCATGGCGTCACGTTGCGCAACTTCGACACCAGCGGCAAGGGCAGCTCCCGACGAAATACCCACGGGAAGGCCTTCTAATTTAGCAACCGAGCGCGCCATGGCAAAAGCACTCTCATTGCCGATTTTTAAGACTTCATCGATTAAATCCGTGTTGAGATTTCCCGGAACAAAGCCCGCGCCGATGCCCTGAATTTTATGGGGCCCGGGAACCCCTCCCGATAAAATGGGGCTGTCTTCGGGCTCAACGGCGATGACTTGAAAGTCGGGCTTGCGTGATTTTAAAACTTCGCCGACCCCGGTTAATGTCCCGCCCGTGCCAACGCCACTGATGAGCACATCGGCGCTGCCATCGCTGTCGACCCAAATTTCTTCGGCGGTGGTATTGTGGTGAATCTCTGGATTGGCGGGGTTTTCAAATTGCTGCAAGAGAACCGCATGGGGTGTTGCATTGACAATTTCATGGGCCCGGTCAATGGCCCCCGCCATGCCTTTGGGCGCGGGGGTTAGCTCAAGCTCAGCCCCCAAAAAGGCCAACATGCGGCGGCGTTCCAGCGACATGCTTTCCGGCATGGTCAGGATCAATCGAAGGCCTTTGGCAGCACAGGCAAAGGCCAGAGCAATTCCCGTATTACCCGATGTGGGTTCCACAACGATAGAGCCTTCGATTATGCGGCCCTCGCGTTCGGCGGCTTCGATCATGGCCAAACCGATACGGTCTTTAACGGAATTTAGCGGGTTATAAAATTCGCATTTACCCAGCAATATGCCTTTGCAATTATTGGCCTCGGCAAATTTTGACAATCGGATCAGCGGGGTTCCCCCGATGGTGTCGAGAATGCTGTTATAAATTTTCCCACGGGGGGCGGCGGTTTCAGACATGTAATGCTCCTAATCGAATAGCGCTAAATTCTATCGCCGTTTTCGGCTAAATGGTGAAATCCAAATTTTGTCGGCCTTCACTTTCGACCCCGGCTTTTTGGGCCTGATCGCATAAATCGTCGATGGACGTTTGGTCCAGCCGGGCCATGATGTCGCTCTCTACCTGTTCAATAACAGGCAGAAGAACTTGTTTGCATAAATTGGATTCTTCCATGGCGGCGCTGGGTTTCTTAGCGGCTTCAAGTGCTTCCACATCGCCGATGATTTTAACAATTTCACCGATCATGATCCGGCGGCGTTCTCGTGCCAGACGATACCCGCCGCGGGGGCCGCGCACACCAATTAACAGGCCTTGTTTCACAAGATGCTGAAGCCCTTGTTCAAGGTAGCGTTTCGGGATGCCCTGACGGCGGGTGATTTCGCTGCTTTGTACCGGACCGGTGCCCGCGTGATAGGCAATATCCAACACGGCCTCGATGGCATAGAGCATTTTTCTCGATAATTTTAACATCTTATTTCCTAATTTTCCGGCTGGTGTCGTCTAATTTGTCTTTAGCGTCACCGCTTAAATTGCTTCCAGCGCTGCCATTTAAATTGCCGCCAGCGCTGCTGGTGCCGGTTGAGCCAAAACCGCCTGCGCCGCGCGCACTTTCCTCTAAGCTGTCACACTCAACCCAACTGATTCGGGCGTGGGCGGCAATAATCATCTGGGCGATGCGCATGCCGCGTTTTATAACAAAGGGTCGCGGGCCATGGTTGATCAGGATAACCCCGATCTCGCCCCGGTAATCAGCGTCAATTGTGCCGGGGGAATTTAGAACCGTCACGCCATACTTTGCCGCCAACCCAGAACGGGGTCTGACTTGTGCTTCATGCCCGGCGGGCAAGGCGATGGAGATGCCTGTGGGGATAACCGCAAAGGCGCCGGGCTTTAAGGTTTCTTCACCTTTGACGTTGGCGACCAAATCCATACCAGCGGAATGTTCGGTGGCGTAGGCGGGTAGATCCAGATCGTCCGTGCCGGTCTGGCGTTTTAGGGGGACTGTGATATCTGTGATATTTGTGATATCCATTATAATTTTTCCAACTTATCGGCGATGCGTTCGGCGAGCTTTTCTGCAACGGCTTCTTTGCTCAACCGGGGCCAGTCTTCGACACCGTCTTTGTGAACCAAATGGATGGTATTGTGATCGCCGCCAAATGTATCTGTGAGAGTGGATACATCATTGGCAAGCACCCAGTCACATTTTTTAGCGCGCAATTTGGATTGTGCATTTTTAATAATATTTTCGGTCTCCGCGGCAAAACCGATCAGCAGCGTCGGGCGGTTTTTTTTGTTACTGCCGAGGGTTTTTAAAATATCGGGATTCTCGGTGAGGTTTAAGGACGGTAATTCACCCTTGGTTTTTTTCATCTTCTGATCGGCATTGCCCGTCACCCGCCAGTCGGCAACGGCGGCGGCGCAAACGGCGATATCAGCGGGAAGCTGGCTGAGCGCCGCCTCCATCATATCTTGCGCTGATTGCACATCAATCACCTGCACACCAGCGGGGGGCTCAAGGGCCGTGGGACCCGAAATTAAGGTAACGTCGGCACCAAGACGGGCCAGGGCGCGTGCGATGGCGTGGCCTTGTTTACCCGAGGATCGATTGGCGATATAGCGCACCGGATCGATGGGTTCATGGGTGGGGCCACTGGTCACGATGGCGCGTTTGCCCGATAATCTGCCGTGTCCGGCGAAAAAGCGTTGCACGGTTTCGACAATCTCTTCGGGTTGGGACATGCGACCCATGCCAAACTCGCCACAGGCCATGTCGCCCTCGCCCGGACCGATCACATGAATGCCGCGGGTGATCAATGTTTTTAAATTGGCGCGGGTGGCTTCATGTTCCCACATGCGTACATTCATGGCGGGGGCAATGACCACGGGTTTGTCGGTGGCGAGTAACACGGTGGTCGCCAAATCGTTGGCTTGGCCGGTTGCCATCTTAGCCATAATGTCGGCGGTAGCGGGGGCGACGATGAGCAAATCCGCGTCCCTAGATAGCTCGATATGGCCCATGGTGTTTTCGTCGGTCAGCGAGAACAGATCTTGATAAACGGTATCTTGCGTTAGGGCCTCTAAGGCCATGGGGGCAACAAACTGCGACCCGCTTTCGGTTAAAACCACGCGCACTTTCGCCCCCATTTTGGTCAGTTGCCGGACCAGCTCGGGTGTCTTATAGGCCGCAATTCCACCACTGATAATCAGCAGGATACGTTTGTCTGAGATCATGACCACCACACTATGATTACATGTTATTTGTGAAATAAATCTATTTCACGTAAAATTAGTGTACTTTCCAAACCCCCGCAACCGTTTTCTGATTTTGAAAGGTGCTAAAGGTCTTAGATCAAATGTGCGAGGAAGGTCAATCCGGCGGCCAGGGCGATCCAGAAGTAGGGTGATAGTCGCTTGGTGCCATTATCCCCCCACTCTCCTCGTAGCGCGCGGATGGTGTCGGGGTCTAGTTTAAGTTTGCCTCCCGCAATCATGGAAGCGCCTTGTTCTAGGCTTTCGATCATTCGCGGCAGACGTTCGATTGTCTCTATGGCGATTTCAGCCCCATCACGCAGGCGCGCTTGCGGTCCGATATGGCTGATCATCCAAGCCTCGATTAAGGGGCGTGAGATCATCCACATATTAGCCGACGGCGAGAGCTTGCGGGCGGTGCCTTCCGATACCAGCATGGTTTTTTGCAGCAATAATAATTGCGGTTGGGCTTCCATTTCGAAGGTGCGTGTGACATGGAATAACAAACCAAGGAGCCGTGCGATGGAGACCTCGTTTTGGGGTTTGTCCATGATCGGTTCGGCGATGGCGCGACAGGCTTGGGTGAAGGTATCGACGGATTTATGGGCGGGTACCCATCCGGCGCGAAAATGGACTTTGGCCACGCTAGAATAGTCGCGGGTCAGAAACCCCAATAACATTTCCCCCAGATAACGTCGTGTTTTCAGATCAATCCGCCCCATGATGCCAAAATCAACCACATTAATCACACCGTCCGCATCCACGAATAAATTACCGGGGTGTAAATCGGCGTGGAAGAAGCCATCGCGAAAGACTTGATTGAAAAAAGCGTTGGCGGCACGTTCCAAAATAATCTCTGGATCATGGCCAGCTTCAATAATGGCGGCGCGATCGTCCAGCGGAATGGCGGTGATGCGGGTGGTGGTCATCACCCGTCTGGCACTGAGGGGCCAGTGAACCCGGGGGACATGAAAGGTTGGATCGCCCTCAAAGTTCTCTCGCAATTCAGAGGCGGCGGCGGCCTCGAAGCGTAAATCCATCTCCATATGGATGCTTTCGGCCAAAACCTCAACATTTTCAACCAACTTCAACCGTTGCAAAGACGGAACGTTCCGCTCCATGATGCCGGCGGCCCACTGCAACAGCTCCAGATCACGGTTAAAGTCTTGCTCAATGCGGGGTCGAAGAATTTTTACCGCCACATCTTCGCCATTGATGGTGGTGGCAAAGTGCACCTGGGCAATGGACGCCGCGGCCACGGGTTCATCATTGAAGTTTGCGAACAGTGTCTCGATGGGAGCGCCCAACTCATCGGTGATGGCACGGCGGGCCTCAACCGTGGGGAAGGGTGGCAAACGATCTTGCAATTGGGACAAATCATCGCACATTTCTTCGCCGAATAAATCCGACCGAGTGGATAACGCTTGTCCGAGTTTAATAAAACTAGGGCCGGCTTCACGCAGTGCGCGCGCCAACCGCTCACCGGATCGTCCCCGTCGATTGCGGGTAAAGCTGGTTAAGCGCGCCAATCTAATCAACGAAGGTGGGGCACCGATATCTTTTAATAAAAACAGCGCGTCATGGTGGGCGAATATTCGCGCAACCCGTAACAATCGCATGGTGTTGGAAAGGTTCCCCGCCATTTAAATGCGCCAAGCAGAGTGGATGGCGGCGATGCCCCCACTTAAATTATTAAAGCTGACATTGGATAGCCCTGCGTCGGTAATCATTTGCGAGAAAGTTTGTTGATCGGGAAAACGCCGAATGCTCTCAGCCAAGTATTGATAGGCCTCGCGATCACCGGCAATCTGGCTGCCCAAAGTGGGCAAAACTTTAAAGGAGTAAGCGTCGTATATCTGGCTTAATACCGGCAGGACAACGTGGGAAAATTCAAGACACAAAAACCGCCCGCCGGGCTTTAAGACCCTGCGGGCCTCACGGAGAGCCGCGTCAATGTGGGTGACGTTTCGAATGCAAAATGAAATTGTATAGGCGTCAACGCTGTGATCTTCGATGGGTAATTTCTCTGCGTCACCGTTCAACCACGTTATATCATCCAAAATACCTTGATCGATGGCCCGGTCTCGGCCCACATCCAGCATTTCTTTGTTGATATCCACCACGGTAACGGACGCGCCGCCATTTTTTAAAAACCCAAAAGCCACATCACCCGTGCCGCCGCCCACGTCCAGCAAGGTCATGTTCTTGTGGGGGCGCAATGTGTTGATCAGGGTGCGTTTCCACAATCGGTGGATACCGAGACTCATGAGGTCGTTCATCAGGTCATATTTGGGGGCCACGGAATCAAATATATCCCGGACCAGACCTGCTTTTTGATCTGCCGCAACCGTGGAAAAGCCGAAATGAGTGGTGTTTTCTTCTGACATGATACACTAACACTATATAATGGATGAGACGCGTATAGCCCAACCTAATGAATAGAAAGACAAAATGCCAGAATTACCCGAGGTCGAAACCGTAAAATGTGGATTGCAGCCGGTTTTAGAAGGCCGGGTATTGAGCCGTGTCATCGCCAGACGACCGGATTTGCGCTTTCCCCTGCCCGATGGGTTTGGTCAGCGTTTAACCGGACGCACGGTCTCTAAGCTAACCAGACGGGCTAAATACTTGTTAATTCACATGGATAACGGCACGGTATTGATCTGGCATTTGGGCATGTCGGGGCGGGTGTTAATTTTTACCGAGCCTCCTCCGCCAGAGCAAAAGCACGACCACATTATAATAGAGACCGAGGACGGAGCGACCGTACGGTTTAATGATACCAGACGGTTTGGTTTCATGAGCCTCTGCGAGGCAGCCGAACTTGAGGAAAACACTTTCATAAAAAAATTGGGTCCCGAGCCTCTCGGGGATGATTTTACAGGGGCTGTTTTGGCCCAACGGTTAGCTGGAAAAAAAACGCCCATAAAGGCGGCTCTTTTGGATCAAGGCATCGTGGCGGGGTTGGGAAATATCTATGTATCAGAAAGCCTGTTCTATGCGGGCATCTCCCCCAAACGGCTGGCTCATACCCTACAGGGAAAGCGGGCTGAAAAGCTCGTGGGCTGCATCAAAGATGTCTTGAAAGCGGCGATTGCGGCGGGTGGGTCTTCTTTACGCGACCACCGCCAACCCTCTGGCGAACTGGGTTATTTCCAGCATCAATTTGCGGTTTATGATAAAGCAGGGCAAAAATGCCCGGGCTGTGATTGTAAAGACGGGGCCATTAAACAAATAACGCAATCGGGTCGCTCCACCTATTTTTGTTCAAAAAAGCAGCGTTGATACCATCAATTCCCGTTATTTGCCGTTATTAGCTGTGATTAGCTGTGATTAGCTGTGAAATATCCGTGCAAAAGTCATACGCGCCCCTTATAAAATTCATATGAGAAAATTCTTTCCAGGTTTAATGATTTTGGTGGTACTGACAGTGCTGGTTCAAAGGCCTCTGTTGGCAGAAAGCTTTTTCAACGCCATAGAGGATTTGCCGATCATGGCGGGATTGGTTGAAGATACCACAACAACCGTCAACTTTGATTCCGTCAATGGACGCTATGTGGAGGTCTTTGCAATCGGCGCGATTAATGCCGACAAAATCCGCGCATTTTATGACGCCACCTTGCCCCAATTGGGTTGGCAGAAATCAGGTTCTGGATACAGCCGAGAAAATGAAAACTTATTATTAGAAATCACGCAAAAAGATCTCACGCAGCGTGTGCGCTTTATCTTGTCGCCCCTAAATAATTAAATAAATAACTGACTTATTGGAGAAAAGGCACATGTCCTTTAACACGATCCTTGTTGAGAGCCGTGATACGGTTGGTCTGATTACCTTGAACCGTCCGGAGGCGCTTAATGCGCTAAATCATGAATTAATCGGTGAGCTTAATGCCGCGCTGGATGATTTTGAACGTGATGATGCCATCGGCGCGATTGTTCTGACGGGCAGCGAGAAAGCCTTTGCCGCCGGGGCTGATATTAAAGAAATGAAAGATCAGTCCTACATCGATGCCTATAAATCCAATTTTCTCAACAGTTGGGAGCATGTGACCACCATCCGCAAGCCGGTGATTGCCGCCGTGGCTGGTTTTGCCCTAGGGGGCGGCTGTGAGTTGGCCATGATGTGTGACTTCATTCTGGCCGCCGATAGCGCCCAGTTTGGTCAACCAGAGATCAAACTTGGCGTTTTTCCCGGTGCGGGCGGTACACAACGTCTGACCCGGCAAATTGGCAAATCTAAAGCCATGGAGATGATCCTCACGGGTCGGATGATGGGCGCCATTGAGGCCGAAAGCGCCGGATTGGTGGCCCGTGTTGTTCCGGCAAGTGAGCTTTTGGACGACGCCCTAAAAACAGCGGGTAAAATTGCCGCTATGTCCAGGCCATCGGTGATGATGGCAAAAGAAGCCGTCAATGTGGCCTATGAAATGTCTCAAAAAGAGGGCGTGCATTTTGAACGTCGGCTGTTTCATGCGAGCTTTGCGACGGACGATCAGAAGGAAGGCATGGAAGCATTTATAGAAAAACGCAAAGCGAACTTTACGAATCAATAGTAATAATGGCATGTGAGGCTTGACGGGGCGCTCCGTCATCTATATACCCTCGCACACTGTATTGAATTCATAGATTTCTCGGCATTGATATCGACGCCTGAGAGACTTACCAAATAGACAATTTATTAGAAGATTATTGTAGGACGAAATAAAGATGGCTAATTCCCCACAGTCTAAAAAACGCGTACGGCAGACCGCTCGTCGCACTGAAGTAAATCGTGACCGTCGCTCTACCATGCGGGGCTTTATTCGCAAGGTTGAAGAAGCAATTGAGAGTGGCGATAGTGCCGCTGCTAAAGCTGCATTCAGTGACGCAGAACCCCGCCTGATGCGCAGCGCTCAGAAAGGCCTTCTTCACACGAACACAGCCTCGCGCAAAGTTTCTCGTTTGGCTGCTAGCATTAAGGCAATGTCTAGCTAATCCAAATTCTAAATTTTTCGATTTCGAATTTAAAAAAACCGTTCTCATATTTGAGGGCGGTTTTTTGCATTATGATCCTATCAAAGAACCATAAAAGTCCAGTACAGGGATAAGAACAGGGGTTTTATATAGGAGTGAGGATTGTGTTCCGGTCTGTGGGAAAGTCTTCAATAAGGGCATGTTCAGAGGACTCGGGAATCAATTTCTGTCAAGGCCATATATTTTATTTTTTCCCCGTAATCCACACGCACTCCTGTTGCCAGAGTGCCAAGAGATGCCTAATATCAAAATCAGAAAAAAGCTGTTAAGTGACTCATTTAAAATCTGGCAATATAATCTGGCAATAAAACTTGGCGAATAAAACTAGGTGAATAAAACTAGGTGAATAAAAGCGGATGAAAAATTTAAGCGTCTAAAAATTAAGCGTCCAAAACTTAAACGTCTAACAGTAAGCTTAAGTGATGAATGACACAGCAGTATATCGTGCCGTACTATATTTTAATTATACTCTGAATTATATTTTGAGAAAACTAAGATGATCTGGTTTGAAAGCGACTTGGTTAATTTAACGTGTTTGGTTAATTTGACTTGTGCGATTGTTCAATCAGAAGCTTTGGGAGACTTCTGATAAAACAAACGTAAATAAAAATAATAATATCGAAAAAATATAGAAATCCGTATGTCGTATACTTATCGTATTTTTGCCGAATTCTTGTCTAATTTTGCCCAATTCTATCGTCGTCTTATCATGGTTTATTTGTATTGATAGTTTTCACGCGATGAATGAATTGGCCGATTAAAAAAATGTAATAAATAATCTGGATGCAAACACCAGAGACCGGGGATAAAGATTAAATGACAATCCAGTCAAATGAACAGAATAAAACTCATGCTAATGATCATGTTAATGATCAAGAGCAAGTGCACAATCAATGGTCTGAAATAAGCGTAAAATTACGTTCTGAAATTGGCGAGGCCGCTTATCAAAGCTGGATAAAGCCAATTTCTGTGCGTGATAAAAACGGCTCAACAATTCGGATTTCCGTTCCCACCCGCTTCATGAGCGACTGGGTTTCTGCCCATTATAGCGAGCGCCTAAAAGAATTGTGGCAAGGCCATGATTGTACCATCAGTGCCATCGACGTGGGGGTGAAAACCGATCGCAGTTCGCCCGCCAAAAAACCAGAAATGGAAAACACTGATACACCATCCTCTGCAAATGGCGTGAATTGTGATGTGAAATATAGCGGTTCAAACCGTCGTGCTCTGGGTAATGATAATCGGGCTGTGGACCCGCGCAATGAAATCAGCGCCCCGCTTGATCCTCGTTTTACGTTTGATAATTATGTTGTTGGAAAGCCAAACGAGTTCGCCTACGCCGCGTCCCGCCGGCTCGCCGAGGCGGACGTCGTGCCGTTTAATCCGCTATTCTTATATGGCGGTGTCGGTTTGGGTAAAACCCACTTGATGCACGCGATCGCCAATCACATCCGTACGGTAACGCCCGAACGCAATGTGGTGTATTTGTCGGCTGAAAAATTCATGTACCGTTTTATTCGCGCCCTTCGTGAACAGAACACGGTTGATTTTAAGGACCAATTCCGCTCCGTCGATGTATTGATGATTGATGATGTTCAATTCATCAGTGGCAAAGATTCAACCCAAGAAGAATTCTTCCATACTTTCAACGCTCTGGTTGATCAGGGCCGTCAGATTGTCATTTCTGCGGACAAATCCCCCTCTTATCTAGAGGGCATGGAAGAACGTCTGATCTCACGCCTTAATTGTGGTTTGGTGGCGGATATTCATGCCACGACCTATGAGCTGCGTTTGGGCATCTTGCAGTCGAAATCTGAAAAATTGGACATCGAAATTCCGCCGAAAGTTATGGAGTTTCTCGCGCATAAAATATCGTCGAACGTTCGTGATCTAGAAGGCGGTCTGAACCGGGTTGTGGCTCATGCCCAGCTGATCGGTCGTGAGATCACCTTGGAGACCACCCAGGAGGTGCTGCATGATCTATTGCGTGCCAATGATCGACGGGTGACCATAGAGGAAATTCAAAAACGGGTTTCCCAGCATTTCAATATTCGTATCTCTGATATGCAATCGGCTCGCCGGGCGCGTTCTGTGGCACGACCAAGACAGGTTGCGATGTATCTTGCCAAACAATTGACCTCGCGCTCTCTGCCTGAAATTGGCCGTAAATTTGGCGGTCGGGATCATACCACGGTCATGCATGCGGTGAAAAAAGTTGACGAGCTTCGCGAACACGATTCGATGTTTGCCGAGGACGTCGAGCTGCTTCGGCGTATGCTTGAAGGCTAGTTGCCCTGCTTGCCGCTTAAGGGTTTTATAAGTCATTGATATATAGGAATTTTTCGCCCTCATCTCGAGGCGTAAAATACGTATGTTTCTGTAGCCTTCTGTGTCCCTTCTGTTATAATCTTTCCAGTAAGCGATTCTCTTGTATCCCGTGGTGAGCTTGCCCTTAACGTGTATGGGTGGGCTTATCAAAGAGCCGGGCTTTCAAGCTGAATTTATTAACCGGAATTGTGCCGTTCTAAGATGGTTTGGCGCAGTTGAAATTTATAATTTTTAACGTATGATTTATAGTCTGACTTAAACGTATAATTTAATCATATGAACAGCGAGAAATTCACATCCAATGAAACTGACAATTGAACGTTCCGCACTGTTGAAATCACTTGGACATGTGCAGAGTGTCGTCGAGCGACGCAACACCATCCCCATCCTTTCCAATGTGAAGCTCAGCGCCCAAGACGGCAAGCTGAGCCTCAATGCAACGGATATGGATCTGGATATCATCGCCGGCGTTGATATCGATATCGCCGAGCCTGGATCCACAACTGCGCCTGCGCACACTCTGTTTGAAATCGTCCGCAAGCTGCCCGATGGCGCGCAAGTAGAGCTGGACGCTTCATCTGGTGATGGTCAGTTGGTGCTTCGTGCGGGCCGGTCTCGTTTTACACTGACGTGTCTTCCCACTGAGGACTTCCCGGTTATGGCGGGTGGCGAGCCAACGCATTCATTCTCCATCCCGGCGGGCGAGCTCAGGATGTTGATCGATCGTACCAAATTTGCCATTTCGAACGAAGAAACACGGTATTATCTGAACGGTATATATTTACACGCTGCTGAGCGCGAGGGCGCTATGGTGCTGCGCGCCGTTGCCACAGATGGTCACCGTCTGGCCAGCGTTGAATCGCCTTTGCCTTCTGGCGCGGCCGGCATGCCGGGCATTATTGTACCGCGCAAAACGGTTACAGAGCTCCGTAAGCTGATCGAGGATTTTTCCGATGATGTAGAGGTCTCGTTGTCAGAATCAAAAATTCGCTTCACCTTCGATGGTGCGGTAATGACCTCCAAGTTGATCGATGGCACCTTCCCGGATTACCAGCGCGTTATCCCCGAAGGCAATGACAAGATCATGGATATCAATTGTAAGCAATTTGCTGACGCGGTGGACCGGGTTTCTGCTATTTCCAGTGAGAAGTCACGGGCCGTTAAGCTCAAGGTTGCCACGGGTGCTTTAACCCTGTCGGCCTCCAGTGCCGAGCATGGCAGTGCCACGGAAGAGTTAGAGATTGAGTTTGAAGGCCCAGAGATCGAAATCGGCTTTAATTCTCGTTATTTGCTGGATATCGCCCAACAAATTGAAGGCGATGCCATGCGATTTGTACTGGCCGATGCGGCTTCGCCGACCATCGTGCGCGAAGTTGAAGACGCCAGTGCCCTTTATGTGCTTATGCCCATGCGTGTTTGATGTGCGTGATTAAAGTCTGTCACGTAGCTTTAGGCATGAGGCTATTGCACCCATAATGTTTATGACGAACGGCGTTTCATTGCGAACAGAAGCACAACCAGTTGAGCGAACATCTTTGCAAGGTCTGCAGGGATCAACGTCGTCCACGCCGGGGGCTGATTGTGTTGCCGTACCCGCTACTGTTTCTGGTACCGTTCATGATAGCGTGCCTGATGCCGTTTCTAATGCTGTGCCTTTTACCGCAAATGTGGAACGGCTGACCCTGAATAATTTTCGTTGTTATGAGCACGCCCGCATTGAAACGGGAGGGCGCTCCGTGGTTCTAACGGGACCGAACGGGGCGGGGAAAACCAATATTTTGGAAGCTATATCCCTGTTAATTCCCGGACGGGGTTTGCGCCGCGCCAAAACAACGGACGTTGCCAGACAAGGCATGGATATAAACAGCCAAGTTTGGGGTGTTGCCGCCACGGTGGCGTCGCCCACCGGTCCTATTGATTTGGGGACGGGGCTTGCCGAGCCGGGAGCGCAAAAGCGCACGGTCCGGATTGCGGGTGAAACCGCCAAAAATCAGGCCGCGCTCTCTGAGTATTTGGATGTGCAATGGCTTAGCCCGCAAATGGATCGGTTGTTTAGCGAAGGTAAATCCGCCCGTCGGCGTTTTTTGGACCGTTTGGTGTTTGGCTATGATCCTGCCCACGCGGGCCGGATTAACGGTTATGATCACGCCATGCGGGAACGGGCCAAATTGCTACGTGATGGGTCAACCGACGATACATGGCTCTCCACCTTAGAAGATACCATGGCCACCAAAGGCATTGCGGTAGCCGCCGCCCGGTTGGAGTTGAGCGATCGTTTGGGGCAATATGCCCACGCCGCCCACGGTCCTTTCCCCGGCGCCGCCCTTAGCATCGAAGGCGACGTGGAACAATGGATGCAAGCTGGACCCGCTTTACAGGCTGAAGATAATTTGCGCGCGGCCCTTAAACAATCCCGAGCGAAGGACGCGATCATCGGGGGGGCGCAATGTGGTCCCCACCGCAGTGATCTATTGGTTCGTCATTTGGGCAAAGACCAACCCGCGGAGCAATGTTCCACGGGTGAGCAAAAAGCCGTGTTGATCTCTATTGTATTGGCAGACGCCCGCATGACCGCTGCAGAGCGGGGACGCGTTCCTGTTTTATTACTCGATGAAGTCGCTGCCCATCTGGACCGTGAGCGGCGCGAGGCTTTATTTGATGAATTATCCAAGCTTGGCGCCCAAGCCTGGCTCACGGGTACAGACGTAGAATTGTTTGAGCCTTTAGCGGATAAAGCGTGTTTCATTTCGGTTGCGGAAGCAACATTAACGTCATCCCCAAAACCCCAATTTGAATCGGTTAAATGACTATGAGCGACCAAAACCAAGACCCAGAAGTAGCCCCTGAAATTGATGAAGAATACGGTGCGGATTCAATTAAAGTCCTGCGCGGATTGGAAGCTGTTCGCAAACGTCCCGGTATGTATATCGGTGATACCGATGACGGAACGGGTTTGCATCATATGGTCTACGAAGTTGTTGATAACGCCATTGATGAGGCGCTCGCAGGTCATTGCGATATCGTAAAGGTTATTTTAAACGGTGACGGTTCTATATCGGTTAGCGATAATGGACGGGGTATTCCGGTTGATATTCATACCGAAGAAGGGGTTTCTGCGGCAGAAGTTATCATGACCCAGCTTCATGCCGGTGGTAAATTCGATTCAAATTCCTATAAAATTTCAGGTGGTTTGCACGGTGTTGGGGTTTCCGTTGTGAACGCTCTGTCGGAATGGTTAGAGCTTATCATTCACCGCGATGGCAAAGAACACACCGCACGCTTTGAACATGGCGATACGGCAAGGTCATTAAGCGTTGTCGGTGATTCCCCCATGAAAGAAGATGGTTCTGGTCCCTACACAGGATCCGAAATCCGCTTCAAAGTATCACAAGATACGTTCACTCAGATTGAATTCAGTTTTGCAACGCTGGAACATCGCTTGCGGGAACTGGCGTTCCTAAATTCAGGTGTCGCCCTACAGCTAATCGATGATCGCAGTCCGGAACAGGTTGTCACCGACCTACATTATGAAGGGGGCCTACAGTCCTTTGTCGAATTCCTCGATCGATCAAAAAACACCATTACCCAGAAATTGATACACGGCAATGATACCCGTGATGAGGTCACCGTTGAATTTGCCCTACAGTGGAATGACAGCTATCACGAAACCACGTTATGTTTTACCAACAATATCCCCCAGCGCGATGGCGGCGCCCACTTGGCGGGTTTCCGGGGGGCGTTGACGCGCACCATCAACAACTATGCAGCCTCTAGCGGCCTTGCCAAAAAATCCAAGGTTAATATTACCGGCGATGACGCACGCGAGGGTTTGACTTGTATTGTATCGGTGAAAGTCCCTGATCCGAAATTCTCTTCACAGACAAAAGATAAACTGGTCAGCTCTGAAGTCCGCCCCATTGTGGAAGGCTTGATCGGCGAAGCGCTTGATCGTCACTTTGAAGAAAATCCCAATGAGGCCAAAAAGGTTATCGGTAAAATTATTGAAGCCGCGGTGGCGCGTGATGCGGCCCGTAAAGCCCGTGATCTGACCCGCCGTAAGGGGGCGCTGGATATTTCCAGCCTGCCCGGAAAACTGGCTGATTGTCAGGAACGCGATCCGGCACTTTCTGAAATATTTATTGTGGAAGGGGACTCTGCTGGCGGTTCCGCCAAGCAGGGACGTAACCGTAAGAACCAAGCCATTCTGCCTTTGCGGGGTAAAATTCTGAATGTCGAGCGCGCCCGTTTGGACCGCATGCTTGGTTCGGCTGAAATTGGCACGCTGATTACGGCCTTTGGCACCGGGATCAGTGACGATTTTAACATTGAGAAATGTCGCTATCACAAAATCATCATCATGACCGATGCTGACGTGGATGGAAGTCACATTCGAACACTGCTGTTGACCTTTTTCTTCCGTCAGATGCCCCAGATCATCGAAAAGGGATATCTCTATATCGCGCAACCGCCGCTTTACCGTGCCAAACGGGGAAACTCAGAAGTTTATTTGAAAGATGATCCGGCATTAGAAGATTATTTATTTAACACCGCCGTTGATGAAGGCACGGTGTTGACGACTTTTAATGGGACGCAAATTTCCGCCGCTGATCTTCGGGGTGTCATCGATGGCGCACGGGCCATTCAACCGTTGTTGACCCGTCTGTCGCGTCATGTTCCTTTGGCCATTATTGAACAAGCGGCTATTTTGGGCGCCCTTGATCCTTCCTTGTTATCAGACCCCGAGCAAGGGGAGCTTGTCGTCGCTGAAATTGCCAAGCGTTTAAACGCGCTTGCCGATGAATATGAAAAGGGTTGGGAAGGTTCCGTATCGGATGATGATGGCTTAACGTTCACGCGTATATTACGCGGGGTTACCGAAACCCATGTCATCGATAGCGCTGTTGTACATTCTTCAGACGCTCGGAATTTATTAAGCCAAGCCGAAGCATTACAAGAATATTACTTGGGCCACGGTACTCTAATTGCCAAAGAAAAAATTTACGACATCACGGGGCCTGTATCCTTGATCAACACCATCACCGAAATCGCCCGGAAAGGTGTTGGCATGCAACGCTATAAAGGGTTGGGTGAAATGAACCCTGAACAACTTTGGGAAACAACGCTTGATCCCAATGTTCGCACGCTACTACAAGTGAAAATTGGTCAAGTGGATGACGCGGAAGAGGTTTTCTCTACTCTAATGGGTGACGTGGTGGAACCCCGCCGAGAGTTCATCCAAGATAATGCGTTGAAAGTAGCCAATTTAGACGTTTAATCCCTTATCTTGGGAGATGAGGAAGCGTTTATGTGTGAATTATTGTAATTCAGCGGTGCCCTTGGTAGTCTTGTTTTTACAGAAGGGTAAATGCGATCATGTCTATTTTACTACGAAATTTAATGCGTCTTGCGGCGCGCAAAATTGCTGCTGATCCGGTGGTGCGTGATAAGGCGGCTCAGGTTGCCCAGAACACGGCCAATGAAGCTAAAAAAATTATGCGTGATGAAGATCCGTCACGGGCCGCCGGTCGTGCCGTTGGACGGGCTTTACGAAAAATTGGCATCGAATGAGACTGATGAGGCCATTAACGATCCCCAATTAAGGTTTCCGAATTACCGATCCCC
>CBFDBO010000038.1:0-25181 GCA_965603075.1 uncultured Rhodospirillales bacterium
CATATCCATGAGTGCATCGCGGCGGCGGGCGGTGACGTTAATTCACGCGCCATCATGATCGGTGACAGCGAAAATGATATTTATGCCGCCATTGATGCGGGCGTGCCGTCTATCGCCGTCAGTTTCGGTTATTCCCTGAATGGCTATGAAAATCTTGGCGCCAATGCCGTGATTGATCATTTTGATGATTTGATTAGCACTATTGAAAAAGTGATGTGAAAAGGTGATGGAATAGGCATTCCTCCCACGTTAAGCTGAGCCCATGAACTGGTCCTTGATCCTTACCCTGTTTGCGCTTTGTTTTACGGCCGTTGCCCTTGGCACGTGGCCGTTGTTGGTATACTTACGCCGTAAAAATATCCTCGACCACCCCAACGAGCGATCCAGTCATAAAGTCGCTACCCCGCGCGGCGGTGGTGTAATCATGGTTCCGGTCCTCGCTATGGCGTGGGTCTTTTTCGATCCGCTACCTTCTTACCATATGCTCATTGTTGCTGGCATGGCTCTGATGTTGGCTGTAATCAGCTGGATGGATGATCTGCGGGGATTGTCCGCTCTATTAAGACTGCTTGCGCAGTTTGCAGTGGTGGCAACAACCTTATGGCTCGCCCCGTTTGAAGGCATGGTTTTCCAAGGCCTTGTGCCACCCCTTGTGGATTACGCCCTAACCGCTTTCTTGTGGGTCTGGTTTATCAACTTGTTTAATTTTATGGACGGCATCGACGGCCTTTCCGGTGTGGAGATGTTGATCATTGGTGTGGGTATTCTGGCCCTGCCCAATATGCCGGACCTGACCCCGCAGGCCGCCAGTTTGTGTGGCGTGGCCGTTGGGTTTTTGGTGTGGAACTGGAGCCCGGCAAAAATATTTCTGGGCGACGTGGGCAGCGCCGCCCTGGGTTATATGCTGGGTTGGTTGTTATTGTGGTTGGCAAGTTCAGGCCTGTGGGCCGCGGCGCTTATTTTACCGGGGTATTATCTAGCGGATGCCACCATAACATTGGTCAAACGCGCTGCGCGCGGAGAGCGCATCTGGCACGCCCATAAAGAACATTTCTACCAAAAACCCGTTCAAGCCGATCTTAATGAAGAAAACCCAAACCCGTGGTCGCACGCTCTTGTGGCCTCCACCATTTCGGCCCTCGGCGGTATTTTGGTCGTCTGTGCCTATATCAGTACCAGCGGTTTTACAATCACCGGATTGGTGATCGCGGGACTATCAACCGTTGGTGTGTTGATATTCTTTGCAAAAAACGCCTCAAATCCCTAGACGGTTGCGTTCACCGTGGTAAAAGTTCTTATAATACTTTAATTCTAATGAGCTAATCTCATCCATGGCCTTACAGATTAACGCACCGATTAATATGAGAGGAATGATCGCCTATACCCATGACATCGTCATGACGGCGCTGTCCTTTTGTATTGCACTCTATTTGCGCATCGGTACGGATATCTTTGATCTGCCCTATGATCAATTGTTGATGGGGGCCGGAACACTGACCGTAATTGGGGCGGTGGTGTATTTCTTCACGGGACTGTACCGCGGTATATGGCGCTACGCGTCTATCCGTGATTTAAACGCGCTGGCAAAGGCCGTTACAATCACGTTGCTGGTGTTTTTGCTCGCCATGTTTTTGTGGCGAAACCTAGAAGGCTTGCCCAGATCACTACCCTTCATTAACTGGCTCGTCTTAATGGCCATGTTGGGCGGACCACGTTTGGCTTACCGCATTGTTCGCGATCGACGCTTAGAATTTAAATTCACCCCGGGCGGTAAACGTCGCATTCCCGTCTTATTGGTCGGCGCGGGTGACGGTGCGGATATCTTTATTCGCAGCCTGTCCCGCATGGGCAGTTCTGAATACCGTG
Source organism: uncultured Rhodospirillales bacterium (assembly GCA_965603075.1). Lineage (GTDB taxonomy): Bacteria > Pseudomonadota > Alphaproteobacteria > Rhodospirillales > Casp-alpha2 > JABJOR01. The sequence goes on from CBFDBO010000038.1 coordinate 1,867, forward strand.
TTGTCGGTATCATCTCTGAGAACGCCCGCCGTGTCGGACAACATATTCAGGGCGTTCCCGTTATTAACACCCTTGATAGACTAAACGATATTGTTACGACGCTGGCTAAATCTGACGACAAACCACAACGGTTGATCCTGACAAGTGAAGATTTTGATGGGGCCGTCGTCCGCACTTTATTTGATCAAGCAACCACACTGGGCCTAACCATCGCCCGTATGCCGGATGTCACCGATTTCAAATCAAGCGACCCTGATAAAATCAAAATTCGCTCCATTGATGTTGAAGATTTGCTCGGTAGACCACAGGCCAATTTAGACCGCGAGGCCATGGCCGCCATGATCGCGGGCAAGCGTGTTTTGATCACGGGTGCGGGCGGCAGCATCGGCAGCGAATTGACCCGTCAAATTTCAACCTTTGATCCCTCCGAAAGCGCTATTTTGGACGCCTCTGAATTTGCCCTCTATACCATCGATATGGAAATCGCGAATACCCATCCTACGCTTTCTCGTCGTACCATTATTGCCGATATTCGTGATGACGAACGATTGGATCAGGTTTTTGATACTTTCAAACCAGAGCTGGTCTTTCATGCCGCGGCTTTAAAGCATGTGCCGCTGGTCGAAGAAAATGCCTGCGAAGGTGTATCGACCAATGTTTTTGGCACCATTAATGTGGCAGAGGCCTGTATCAAACATAATGTCGCAACCATGGTGCAAATTTCCACCGACAAAGCCATCAACCCGACCAATGTCATGGGCACGTCCAAACGCATCGCCGAGCAATACGCCCAAGCTCTAGATGTGTTATCAAGTGACAATAATAAAACCAAATTTGTCACGGTACGCTTTGGTAATGTGCTGGGCTCAACCGGGTCTGTGGTACCGCTGTTTCAAAAGCAGTTGGAAAAAGGCGGACCCTTAACCGTTACCGATCCGGCCATGACCCGCTATTTCATGACCATCCGCGAAGCCGTAGAACTGATCTTGCTCGCATCAAGTAAAGCCCGTTCCGGCGCGGACCAGGATGGCAAGATCTTTGTTTTGGATATGGGTGAGCCCGTCAAGATTATGGATCTCGCCCAACAAATGATACGCTTGGCGGGGTTCGAACCGGACGTGGATATTAAAATCGACATTACCGGCCTGCGCCCCGGCGAGAAATTATTCGAAGAAGTTTTCCATGCGGGCGAAGATCTTATACCAACGGGATCAAGTGGCATTTTATTGGCCTCGCCCCGCATTACCAACATCGATGAATTGCGCAAACAATTAGAACCTTTAAAGGTCGCCAGCAACACTGGTAACGAAGTTACCGTTCGCGCTATACTGTCCCAACTAGTGCCCGAGGCAACCATACCCGGTCCAATTTTAAAATCTTAAAATCGAAGGAAATTCCTGTGTCCGCCAAGATTAAACGCGCTCTCATCTCCGTCTCCGATAAAACTGGTATGATCGAATTGGGTCAGTACCTCGCCAGCAAAGATGTGGAAATTTTATCCACGGGCGGATCAGCCAAGGCATTACGCGATGCGGGCGTTCCGGTGATAGAGGTATCCGAGCACACAGGGTTTCCTGAAATGATGGATGGTCGGGTCAAAACTTTACAACCCGCTATTCACGGTGGCTTGCTCGCCGTGCGCGACAATCCCGAGCACGTTAAATCCATGCAAGATCACGGGGTCAAACCCATCGATATGTTAATCGTAAATCTCTATCCCTTTGAAGAAACCGTCGCCAAGGGCGCGGACTTCGATACCTGTATTGAGAACATCGATATCGGTGGACCCGCCATGATCCGCGCCGCCGCCAAGAACCATCATGATGTGACCGTGGTGGTTGATCCCGAAGAATATCACCGGGTGATGGCGGAAATGGACGCCCAAGATGGTGCCACCTCGCTTGAATTTCGCAAACGGTTGGCCGCCTCGGCCTACGCGCGAACGGGTTCCTATGACGCGGCGATTTCGACATGGTTTGCGGGCGAAGTAGATGACGTTTTCCCGCAACGCATCGCCATCGGTGGCACGTTGAAACAGCACCTGCGGTACGGCGAGAACCCTCATCAAGCAGCCGCCTTTTATACCACGGGCGAAAAACGCCCCGGCGTGGCAACCGCTGCCCAACTTCAGGGTAAAGAGCTTAGCTTTAATAATTTAAACGATACCGACGCGGCGTTTGAGCTGGTTTCTGAATTTCAGGGCGGCCCCACGTGCGCCATCATCAAACACGCTAATCCTTGTGGTGTTGCCGGGGGCGATACGTTGCTGGAAGCTTACGAACGCGCCTTGCAATGCGATCCGACCAGCGCCTTTGGCGGCATCATTGCCCTGAACCAAACTTTGGACGGTGCCGCCGCGCGTAAAATTACCGAGATATTCACCGAGGTCATCATCGCCCCGGATGCTGATTCTGAGGCCCGCGAAATTCTTGCCGGCAAACAAAACCTTCGACTATTGCTCACGGGCGAGCTTGCCGATCCTACGGCCGCCGGCATGACGGTCCGAACTCTAGCGGGCGGCATTCTGTTGCAAAACCGAGACAGCGAATTAATCGGTGATAATTTAAAAGTGGTCACCAAGCGTGTTCCCACCGATCAGGAAATACTCGATCTGATGTTTGCTTTCATCGTTTGCAAACACGTCAAATCCAACGCGATTATTTATGTGAAAGACGGTGCCACCGTGGGCATCGGCGCCGGACAAATGAGCCGGATTGATAGCACCCGTATCGCCGCTTCAAAAGCCCAAGATTCCATGAAAATCGCCGGTCTCAAAGAAAGCCCCACCATCGGTTCTGTGGTAGCCTCCGACGCATTTTTCCCGTTCACCGATGGCTTGCTTGCCGCCGCCGACGCGGGTGCCACAGCCATCATCCAACCCGGCGGCTCCATGCGCGACGACGAAATCATCAAAGCCGCCGACGAACGCGGCCTCGCCATGATCATGACCGGCATGCGCCACTTCCGTCATTGATTGCATCAACTGCATTTTTTGGTTTTGGAGCTAATCTTTATGATCGGTAACACCACGCATTAATAATAATCCGACAACAAAAAACACGAGAATCGTGGCCATGCCCCAGCGTTGGGAGCCGGTGGCCGCCGTGATGGCACCGAGGATGGCGGGGCCCAAGAAAGCGGTGGCTTTACCCGATAACGCAAACAGTCCAAACATTTCGGTACGAAGTTCTGCCGGGGCCAACCGTGCCATCAACGAACGGCTGGCCGATTGAGCCGGCCCCACAAAAATACCCAAGGGTAATCCAAACACCCAGAACATTTCTTTCGTTTGAACCAATACCAATGCCAGTCCAAGCAAGCTTAACCCGGTCACGGAAACCATAATCACCAACTTAGGGCCAAACCGATCATCCGCCCACGAGAAAACAAAAGCCCCAATCCCCGCCGTTACGTTCATGGCAATGCCAAACAAAATCAGCTCTTCAAAGCTCAAGCCAAAAGTACCTACCGCGTAGATACCGCCAAAGGCAAATAGCGTATTCAGACCGTCGGTATAGATCATCCGGGCAAACAGAAATTTTAACATCACGCGATAGTCGCGGGCCCTTTTGATCGTCCCGATCAGGGATTTTATGCCGCGACTAATCGCTTCACCTGATGATAATCCCGTTTTTTGGCGGTCCGGCACCAAAAAAAACAGCGGCAAACAAAACAGTCCAAACCAGAGCGCCACAACCGGTCCCGATATACGCAGATGTTCCGCCGTCTCGGTCGATAATCCAAACCACGGGGTATCCGTTTGAACAAAGCCCACAAGCACCAACGCAAGACAGCTCAAACCGCCAAAATAACCAAACCCCCAACCCCAACCAGACAACCGTCCGATCTTTCCAGGCGGCGCCAGTTCTGGCAGCATGGCATTATAAAACACCATGCCTGTCTCGAAGGCGGTATTGGCAATAACCACCAAAACAAGGGCCATCATAGCGTAGGACGCATTGGGTTGCACATGCCACAACCCCGCACTGGCCAGCACACAGATTATGGTAAAGGTGCCCAACCACGGCTTGCGCCGGCCGCCATGATCCGCAATGGCCCCGAGTACCGGGGACAAAACCGCCACCAAAACAGCCGAAATCGACATGGCATACCCCCAACTGGCGGTGCCAGAGGCAACATCTTCGGCCACACCCTTGGTGAAGTAGGCGGCAAAAACAAAGGTCGTGATAACCGTGGGAAACGCGGAGTTTGCCCAATCAAAGGAACACCACGCGAATAAAGCTTTTTTGCTAACGGAACGTTCCATCATTTAGGCCTATTTTGTTGAAATCGATTCCCACTTGGTTTGAACCGAATTCAACCGAGGGTCAGACACGATCATATGCCAAATAACACCTTGGAAACCTTCGGAGTGGGGCGTGACGCGGGCCTCATCCACAGTGGGGATCACCACACAGGCGTCGGCGGTTTGCGCGGTATATCCGTCATCACGGCCAACGATGCCCATGGTTTTGGCGCCCGCTGCGCGGGCTACATCAAGGGCGTCCACGATATTGGCGCTAATGTTTTTCTGCTTATTACCACCGCCCACCGATAACACAAACACGCCGTCTTTATCATTGATCTTGCTGGTCTTGAGATATTCGGAGAACACCGTATGCCAACCTTCGTCATTGGTACGGGCGGTAAGTTCGGCGACATTATCAACGGGCGTGTAGGACTCGATTTCAACCAGCTTTCGAAAATCGTTTACCGCATGAGAGCAATTGGCCGCACTGCCACCAACCCCCAAAAAGAATAGACGGCCGCCGCCCTGTTTAATGGTGATTAATAATTCTATCATCGCCTCGACCTTTGACTGGTCGAGCTGCTCCAGAATCTGGATGGATTGTTTCACATAACTTTCAACATGCGACATCTGGATTAGGTCCTAATCTCGTAGCCAGCCGCGCTGGCATCGCGGTGGAACATTTGTACGGTCTCCAAGCTAAACTGATCGAGAGGTTTACCAACAAAATCCAACTTCGCCAATAAGTCATTGGTCATAGTAATAATGTGACAGCCGCTTTCTTCCGCGTGAAACAGATTAAAAGCTTCCCTCGGGCTGGCCCACAGAAGCTCTGCCCGGGGCAGGTCCTTTAATAGTCCAGCGGCCTGTGTCATCAATGGCACCGGATCGATGCCCACATCGGCAATACGTCCGGCGAAGACTGATACGATGGCGGGAATATCCGGATTTAAAATCTCTGCCGTTTCCGTAACTTGTTCAAGCGTCATCAGGGCGGTCACATTGACCACCACCCCCTCGCTTGCTAGCTGTCCAACGACCCCGGTCATGGATTGACCCTTCGTATTTGTGATGGGGATTTTTACGTTCACATTGTCGCCCCATGAGGCAATCACGCGGGCCTGAGCCAACATGCCCTCCGCGTCATCGGCGAATACTTCAAAACTAATCGGGCGATCCGGGATCAGGTCGATGACCGATTTAGCAAAGCTTTCATAGTCCTCAACTCCTGCCTGACGCATAAGGGTAGGGTTCGTCGTGAAACCTTTAATGAACGGGCTCAAAGTCAACCTGGAAATATCATCCAGATCGGCGCCATCCGCGAAAATTTTAATCTTCAAATTGTTTAAGTCGGTCATTTTATTTTTTTACTTTTTACGGGATAATTCTCAGATATTATAGAATATAACCCACAGCATCAGTGATGTCTTGCACAGTATAGTCAGGCTTCATCTCGGGTGTTTCGCTGTAATGCCGATCGATAAAGATGGTTTTACAGCCCGCGTTTTCCCCGGCCTTGATATCGGAAAAACGGTCCCCCACCATAAAGCTGTTATTTAAATCAGCCCCAAACTCTTCAACGGCGCGCATGAACATGCCGGTGCCCGGCTTGCGACACGTACAACCCTCGCTCTGGGAATGGAAGCAGGCATAGACAGCATCAACGGGCAATTCTTGCATCAGTTTGGCGTTCATCTTTTCAACGACACGCTGCGCAACAACACCATTACCAACATCGGGTTGGTTGGTCACCACAATCAATTGATAGCCTGCGTTTTTAAGTTTCTCCAAGGCGGCAAATGCCTCAGGATAAATCTCAAAATCTTCAAAGCTTCGGGGAGCGTAGGGTTTACGGCCGCGAACCTCTGATTTATTTAAAACACCATCGCGATCCAGAAACACCGTTGGCGTTTTATTCTCCTTAGTCATCCCGGCACAAGGTCTTCAATTGGCGTGACGCCACCGCAATCATGGATACATCATGCTCGTCGCTGGACCATAATTCACCCAACATATTTTCCACCCGATCAACGACGATTTGATTTTTACCAATCCATGCGTCGCTTGATTTTTGAGCCGGCATTTTGGTACCGTTCATATCAATAATCTGGGCCACAATATTAAGTTGCTGGGTAAATGATTCGTCAATGAGCGCATCAGCAGCAAGCTGTTGCCAATAGCCATCCGCGCCCAAGCCTTCGGTAATATGACGCAAGCGTCCAAATTTGAAGCGCGCGCCAATAATGAAATATATTATTGAAGTCTGAATGATAGACATGTTCTTGGCATTGGCCAATCGAACCAAGCCACAACCCGCTGACAAATTAACCAACCCACAAATGCGTAGAGCAAGTGCTTCGGGAACCCCGGCATCTATATAAGGTTGTGCCCGCTGGACCAAAGCCTTTTGATAATGTTCTGGGATAACATGCTCAATTTGTTTAGAAAGCTCGGCAACACCGGCTTCAAATTCATGAATGTGCTGCGAAATGTTAAGGCCTTCTTTGCCATTGCTCATGAACCATGTGGTTCCCCGTTCCAGCAAATTATTGATCTCGACCAACATATCAATTTGCACACTGGCATCGACCTTGTTATCCAAGGCTTCAATCTGTGCCCACAATTCACGGACACCGTAAACTTCCCGCGCGATAACATAGGCCCGGACAATACTGGCCACGGGCATACCGGTTTTTTCTGTCAGTTCAAATATAAAGGTATCACCCACACGATTGATCAATGAATTGGTTACCCGGGTGGCGATGATCTCACGGCGCAGTCGATGTTTCTCAATACCGGCGCGGAACTTAACCTGTAAGGGTGTTGGGAAGTACCGTACCAAATCTTCTTTGGTGGCCGGGTCATCGGGAATGTCGGAGGCAAGAATTTCATCGTACAGCCACAATTTAGAATACGACATCAGCACGGCCAATTCTGGTCGCGCCAGTCCAAGCGCATCTTCCATGCGCTCCATGATGGTTTCGTCATCGGGCAAGTATTCAACCGCGCGATTAAGCCGGCCTAGTTTCTCGAGCCCCCGCATCATGCGTGCTTGGTTTTCAAACGTGCTAACCCCTTTTGATTGGGTCATGGTGATGGCTTGTGATTGCTGGTAATTATCGACCAGGCATAAATCTCCAACTTCGTCGGTCATGCTCGCAAGCAACTTATTGCGTTGTTTTACGGTCATCTCTTTGCTGGCCACTTTGGCATCGATCAGGATTTTAATATTAACCTCGTGATCGGAGCAATCAACGCCCGCTGAGTTATCGATGGCGTCGCTATTCAAACGACCCCCATTCAAAGCGTATTCAACCCGGCCCAATTGCGTCGCGCCTAAATTGGCCCCTTCGCCAATGACTTTGGTGGTCAGGTCCTCGCCGTTAACACGGATTGCATCATTGGCCCGGTCCCCCACATCCAAATGGCTTTCGGTCTCGGATTTAATGTAGGTCCCAATGCCCCCAAACCATAATAGCTCCGATGGGTGTTTCAGCAAAACCGTCATCAATTCTGTTGGCGTGACTTTGTCCTTGGTAAACCCGAACAGCTTTTTAATTTCCGGGGTTAAGGTCAGCGACTTGGCATTACGCTCATAGATCGCGGATCCCTTTGACATGATGGTTGGGTTATAATCCGTCCATGAGGAGCGCGGCAGTTTAAACATCCGATTACGCTCTTTCCAACTTGCCGCCGGATCGGGATTAGGATCGATAAAAATATGCATGTGGTTAAACGCCGCCAACAACTTTATGTGCTTGGACAGCAACATGCCGTTCCCAAATACATCGCCCGACATATCACCCACGCCGATCACGCTGAACGTCTCGCGCTGGATATCCTTGCCCATTTCACGAAAGTGTCGTTTGACAGATTCCCACGCGCCACGGGCGGTAATACCCATAGCTTTGTGGTCATACCCTTGCGAGCCACCCGAGGCAAAAGCGTCCCCCAACCAGTGTCCATATTCTATGGATACCGCATTGGCGATATCAGAAAATGTTGCGGTACCTTTGTCGGCCGCCACAACCAAATAGGCATCATCATCATCGCGCCTGATCACATTTTTGGGGGCCGTGATAGAGGTCCCTTTGATGTTATCGGTGATATCAAGCAGCCCTGAAATAAAGATTTGGTAACACGCAATTCCCTCGGCCATAAAGGCGTCGCGTCCGCCCTCAGTTGGCGGGTGTTTCATGACAAAGCCGCCTTTGGAGCCTACGGGTACGATCACCGCATTTTTAACTTGTTGCGCTTTTACAAGACCCAGAACCTCGGTTCGGAAATCTTCTGGTCTGTCTGACCAACGAAGGCCACCACGGGCCACCATACCAAAGCGTAAATGCACCCCTTCAACACGGGGGCTGTAGACAAATATTTCACGGAACGGTCGCGGCAGCGGCATATCGTCCAGTTTTTGCGAGTCCAATTTAAGAGACAAACACGGCTTATAATCATCTCCGTTACGTTGGTAATAATTTGTCCGCAATGTACTCTCAATGGCGTTGAGGAACCGGCTCAGGATGCGATCCTCATCGGCGCTAACGACTTTTGCGAGGCCATTCATAATGCCTTTACGGGTTTTGGCGGCATCTTTAGCAGATGTTTTTTTCTGGGCGGGATCAAATAAAGCTTCAAACAAAACAATCAATTTTTTTGCAATGCTTGGATTATTCGACAGGGTTTGTTCCATATAACTTTGTGAATACGGAATACCCACTTGGCGCAAGTATTTGCTATAGGCACGAATGATAGACACTTCACGCCAGCTTAACCCGGTCTGACAGACCAAAGCATTAAACCCGTCGCTTTCGGCATGTTTATACCAAATTCGATTAAAGGCCCGTGTAAACGTTGCGCGAATAGCATCACTATCCACGGTACCGCCATCACGGGCTTGCAGACCAAAATCGTGAACCATAATCATGCGGGGCTCAGCTCCGCCCACATCCACCCGGTGGGGTGATTCTTCTATAACCGTAAAGCCCATGTTCTCCAGAATGGGAATGACATGGGACAGTATTATAGGTCTGTCGGGATGGAATAATTGGAACCGGGCCGTGATGTTCTTTTGATTGGGAACGTTATAAAGGTCCATGGCAATAACGCCGGTTTCCAAAACACTTTCAATACGGCGGATATCATAGACCGCACTTGTGGAGCTATATTGTTCTTGGAACCCGTGACCAAAGGCGTTCCTGTATTTTTGCATCAAGACGTGGGTTTGCGCCGGCGTAAAGCGCGTTAGAATGGCGTCTTCTAATTTGTCCTGCCATGTGCGTGATGCTTCATAGAGTTTCGTTTCTATATCCTGCACACTGTATTTAGGAATTTTACCGGGGGACGTATTAATAATGAAATGCACCCGCGCCAAAGCGCCATCGCCAAATTGAGTATTGAACGAGACCATCTTTCCATTAAATGATTTGGCTAAGACCTCACCGATTTTAATACGAAGGTTTGTATCAAAACGATCCCGCGGAATAAAAACCAAACACGACATATTGCGTTCGAAATCATCGGTTCGTACAAACAACGCCACACGTGAACGTTCCTGTAAATGCAAAATGCCCATGGACATATCATAAAATTCATCATCGGATACCAAGAACATTTCATCGCGGGGATAGGTTTCCAAAATATTTAACAAATCTTTGCCATCGTGGCTGGCGGGGGCAAAGCCAGCCCGTTGTACGGCCCGATCAATTTTTTGACGAATTAACGGCACGTCCCGTGGCGAGCTGTTATAGGCCGAGGAGGTAAACAAGCCTACAAATATCATCTGGCCAATGACGCGACCTTTTTTATCAATCTTTTTAATGGCGATGGAGTCCATATGCACACGACGATGAACCGTGGCGCGGTTATTACTTTTCGCCACCATGATCATGCCGGGGTGACGCAAAAATGCATCCACATCCGGAGCGGTGCCTTTCGCCGTTACCGATGTGCCAAACACACGGACTTTGGGATCACGCAAAATGCCCAGTTCGGATTTTTTATCAACCATGGCTTTGGTGGTCTTACCAGACGTCTTATAGATATAATTACGACAACCCAAAAAGGTGAAATGATTGTCGTAAATCCATTGTAGGAAATTTCTATTCTCGGCCATTTCATCGGACGAATAACCCGGTGTGGTCGAGCTATCAAATTCTTCGATCAACGATTGCATGCGCTCCCGCATGATGGGCCAATCTTCAACAGCGTTTCGGACGTCGCGCAGGATTTTTTCCACGCGGTGTTTGATGTTGTCCATCTCGCCATCTGTAACAGCGGTGAATTCTATATGCATAAAGGATTCACGGGTGACGTTTTGCGAGGCTGTGGCGAAATCAACAATATCGCGAACCTTGCCCTTTGGGGTGCGCACAACAATCATCATCGGGTGAACAACAGTATCAACCTCCAGTCCTAAACGAACCAGTTCCGCCGTAATGGAATCAACCAGAAAAGGTTTATCTTCCGTGACGATTTCAAGGACACTTTTTTCAGACTGCCAGCCATCTCTTGCCAAGTTCGAATTATAAACCCGAATACAGTCTTGTCCGATCTTACGGTTTTCCGTCATGCTGAGGTGGTTGAGCGCCATGGCGCTCAAATGACCGGCTTTATGATCGGAAAAGCTAGCGGGGGGGACGTTGCCAAAGTATTGTTTAATATAGCGCTCTGCCATACCGCTTTTTGATTTTCCCATGTGCTTTCGGGTAGCGGATATAATTTTACCAATCATAAGAGCTGAATTTTTATCACTTTTAACAGACATGAACGTCCCTCCGATAAATATGCATAAATCCCACCTGAAAATAGAATAGCACTCAATATGGGAATTCGTACATGATATTCCCACCCAAACATTAATATAGGCTTTCTGTTTACCCAGCTGCGCAAAATATAACGCGTATTCCTTCCTTATAGTGCGACTTTTAATTTAGCTGTCATAACGCACCATAATGTACCCCGACCATTATAGAAGTGCCCATATAAAAGGAGCGGTATATAAGAATAAAACGCTGGTTTTAATCTGGGCAGCGCCATTAGCATGGGGTACGTTCAACATCGTGAGGATGTCACGGATGATTTAATTCAAAACGCTCCTTTTGAAATTAAGCTCGCTGACATAGAGTATGCGTCAAAAGCATCCTTAAAACTGTTTTGTGGTTCCTGTAGTTCCTGTGGTTCCTGTGGACCCCGCAATAAAACCTGAAAGAATACCATGCCATCGTCTTTGATCATACGCTCTGAAGATATTGTAAAACAGGCTGCACTCTGGCAATCGGACGGCCACAAGGTCGCCTTTGCTACGGTTGTTAAAACCTGGGGGTCTTCACCTCGACCGGTGGGGTCGCAATTGGTGATTAATGATGAACGCAAGTTTGCCGGGTCTGTCTCGGGCGGGTGCATCGAAGGCGCTGTTGTGACGGAGGCGCAAAAAGTTATCGAAGGCGCGTCCCCCATTACCATGGAATTTAACGTTACCGATGGCGAGGCGCTTAATATAGGATTGACCTGTGGCGGGTCGGTCAGCGTGTTTATCTCAACCCTCAACGAAAATGGTATTTTACAGGATCTCAATACAAACTTACAAAACCGCCAACCCCTGAGCACGGTCACAAAGTTGTCCACCGGACAGCGCAGCATGGTCACAGCGGAAGGTGTATCAGGCCCAATTGATTTATCAGACGCCCTTATAAAATCCGCCCGCGACGCCGTTACAACGCGACACTGTTTGACACTTAGCGATAATGATGAAGACTATTTTATCCATAGCTACGCCCCCGCCCCGCGATTGTTTGTGGTGGGTGCGGGTCATATATCACAGGCCCTTGCCCCCATGGCGAACCTTGCTGGCTTTGATATCACCATTATTGATCCGCGCAGCGCCTTTGCCACCCAAGACCGCTTTCCAAATACCCGAATTGCCAATCAATGGCCCGATGAGTTTTTAGGCGACCATCCCCCCGACACGTCGACGGCGGTTATTGCGCTGGTCCATGACCCCAAAATCGACGACCCGGCTTTGGAAGTTGCCATCCGCTCGGATGCTTTTTATGTGGGTGCTTTAGGATCAACCAGAACCCACGCAAACCGCATCAAGCGTCTGATCACCGCTGGGTTTACCACCGATCAAATTGACCGCATCAGCGCCCCCATTGGGCTGGATTTAGGGGGTCGCAAACCACCGGAAATTGCGGTTTCGATCCTCGCCGAAATCGTCCAATTTTGGAACGGTAAAAACACGGTAATACCCACGGTAAAGTCTCATGATCTTTGATACCTTCGCCCTAGATAATGCCTTGGGTACGATCCTAGCCCACACCATTCGGCTCAATCCAAAAACCGTTATCAAAAAAGGCACCGTGCTAGAGAAATCCCATCTTGCGTCTTTAAAACAAGCCGGAAAGTCCACCATCATGGCGGCGAAACTGGAAGCTAACGATGTTAGCGAAGATCATGCCGCCCAACAAATAGCCCACGCTTTAGGGGGGGATCATGTTACCCTCAGCCGGGCGTCCACCGGGCGCTGTAATTTAATTGCTGAGGCGCGCGGTGTCGTCCACATAGAGGGCGCGCTTATTACTGAGCTCAATTTAGTCTCTGAATCCATTACCATTGCAACGCTTGCCCCCTACGCGCTGGTGACCCCAAAACAAATGATCGCCACCATTAAAATCATCCCCTTCGCCGTCACACAAGCAGCCCTTGAGGCGGTTTTAGAGTTGATAACAGCGTCACACGCTCTGAGAATTTCACCCATTCAGTCTAACGCGACAATTGGGATGGTGCTGACCAATACGGTGGGAGGACGCGAAAGCTTATTGGATAAAGCCCAACAAGCATTACAAATCAGATTGGAAAACTTAGGCTGTCAATTAAACCACCACTTGAGGTGCGCCCATGATACAGCGTCCATCACCGATTCAATAAATCAACTTAATGCCAAGGGCTGCAACCCGATTTTTATTTGTGGCGCAACCGCCACCGTAGACCGCTTTGATGTGGCACCGGCCGCCATCATAGCGGCAGGGGGGGGCATCGAACGCTATGGCATCCCGGTTGATCCCGGTAATTTGTTGGTCTTGGGATCAATTGATACAACAAAAGTCATTGTCATGCCGGGTTGCGCACGGTCGCTTAAACTAAACGGGTTTGATTGGGTGCTGGAACGGGTGCTGGCGGATGTTCCCATTAGCAATTTAGATTTTGCAACGTTGGGTGTTGGTGGATTGCTGGAAGAAATGCCCAGCAGACCCTTATCACGTTCGAGCGCCGTGGCGTTTGATCCCTCCCCTACCCCCGCACAAGGAAGCGCCGCTATTGCCGCTATTATTCTAGCCGCCGGGCAATCCATCCGCATGGGCAAAGACAATAAATTGCTCACCTCCGTTGGGGGTCGCACCATGTTAGCGCAAGCCGTAGAGGCGGCAACCCAATCAAAGGCCACTCACGTTACCATCGTCACGGGTCACCAAGCCGATGAAATCAAACAAGCCTTACCAGAATTTAGCGGAAAGTTTGTCCATAATCCAAATTTTAAGGACGGTTTGAGCACCTCTGTACAATGTGGTATTGCGAGCCTTAACGATGAATTCGATGGGGCGTTAATTATTTTAGGCGATATGCCGGGTATCAATGCGGGGCATGTTAATGCCTTGATCGAGGCCTTTGACCCGGAATTAGACCATGCGATCTGCGTTGCCACGCACCACGGTAAACGCGGTAACCCGGTTTTATGGTCTCGCTATTTCTTTGCTGAAATGATGCAATTAACCGGTGACCGCGGTGCGCGGCACCTTTTGCGTCAGCACGGCGATGTCATTATAGAAGTTGAAATGACCGATGATGCGGTATTAATCGATATCGATACAAAAGATGAATTGCTCAGCCATCAAGAAATTTCTCAATGATTAGTTGTAATTCTATATCTATGTGAATAAATAAAACACGCAATATTGACTCTAACATCTCTTTCATGCATTCTAATTCTTGATTTTATTAAGTATTAAGGAACCAGTACTTGTCTATTTCTTCTATCGTTGCATCACAATCAGCTTTGGCCCATCACCAAATGACCCTGAGCGCCCTTAAGCAGAACGCCCAAAATGCGCAAGCAATGGTTGGGTTGCTTGAGAAATCGCAACAAAATTTAGCCACCATCACCCAAACCCGTGGCCAGCAAGTTAACATCTCTGCTTAGCCTTTACTGCCTCCTACAGTAGTATTCCCCGACAATGTTGACTTTTAAGTCGTATTCGTGCAGTATAGTTCTATTACATGCGATCTATTGTAATGGTTACATAGAATGTGTGGCTACAAAAGGAATTGAATGTCGATCAATTTTTAAGGGAAACATACTATGTCGGTCTCTGCTGTCAGCAATGGACAATCGATTTTAGTTCGTCACCTTTTAACCCGAACGGGAATGCGACAGGATGCATGGAATGGCGGTGTGTTGGTTCAATTAATTGAAAAGGCCCAACAAGATCTGTCTGCTGTTACCCCCATACGGGGACAGCTCATAAATATAAAGGTTTAGTAATACTAGGAAGAGGAAAAAAACAGTGTCTGTTTCTGCGACCAATAGTCCGTCTCCGTTAGTGGCGCACTTGATGACCCGCAAAGGGATGATTCAGGATGCCCGCAATGGTGCTGTATTGGTTAGTCTGTTCCTCAAAGCTCAACAGGATTTGGCCGCTGTAACCCCCACCCGTGGCAATCTAATCAATACAAACGTCTGACACCTTCATAAAACATCATTTCATAAAGACATCATAACGTGTGGACTTGCCCATAATTTGGTGCGAGGGCGCGATTATACCCGGCATGGGTTCTGCCCGCGCGGGCCATTTAAGAACCACTCGTTTTTGCGCCACTGATAGCGCCACCTGCATCAGCTCGAAACTGTCTTCGTCAATCCCAACGATTTCCCGGATCAATCGCATCTCGTTTTTGACCAATGCCGATTTTTTACGGGGGGGGTGCATGGGATCAACCAACACCACATCAAGGGATGCCCCCCCTTCAGTGGCTTGCAATTCCGGCAAAATATCTTTTGCGTCCCCCAACAAGAGCGTCATGCGCTCGATCACCTGTGCCGCTGCACCCCCGGCATTACGGGCGCGCTCCATGGCCTGCATCAACAAACCATGCATTATGGTTGAGCGTTCAATAAGCGTCACCGTCGCCCCCATTGAGGCCAACAAAAACGCATCGCGCCCCAACCCCGCCGTTGCGTCCACCACATGCGGGTTAGCACCACCCTTTAACCCCACCGCTTTGGGCAAGGCCTGTCCCCGACCCCCGCCAAAACGGTGTCGATGCCCCACCGCTCCACCAACGAAGTCACATTCCAGTCCAGGGGGGGGGTGTTTGTCCGTGCCGTTTTTCATAATTTCTATTATTTTTGTAAATCGATTTCCATGAAGACCAGCCATTCGCGTAATTTGGCGGGCATATCATAATAGGCATCAATGGTCTTAAAGCCGATGCTGGCGTATAATCCCAAAGCTTCAACTTGGCGCACCCCGGTATCCAATCGCATGGTTGCAAAGTCCATATCGCGACCCGCGTCCACAATAGCCGTTGCCAGTTTTCGCCCCAGTCCTTTACCCAAATAATCAACTGACACAAACATCCGTTTCATTTCGCAAATCCCCGCACCCAAATCCTGCAGGGCAACACAACCCGCAACCGTTTTGCCGTCTGTATCATCAACCGCGATCAACAATTTACCACGGGGGGGACCGTAATCACCGGGCAACCCAGCAAGTTCAGCTTCGAATTTCTCAGGATCAAAATAACCGTCCACCAAGTCGCCCTCATCGCTGTGCCGATCACGGTGCCAATCTAGAAACCCTCGCATCAAAGCTCTAACCCCGTCCAAATGGTGCAAAGATGTCGCTTGTATAATAGTAAACATGACCGCTCCTAGTCCAGTGTATGCTTCTCAATAGTACACAAAATAGGGGTCGTGTAGAAACTATAATTTATAGAGGAGATTGGAGCGGGCGATGAGATTCGAACTCACGACATTCTCGTTGGCAACGAGATGCTCTACCACTGAGCTACGCCCGCATATTGAATAATCGTCCTTGAGAGAACGTTTCAACGCGCGGATAATACGCATCCTTTCCGGCTTTGCAAGGCACAACTTGATGATTTTATATATTTTATCAATTTTATCCCCGCCAGAGTCCGTATAAGGTCAATTTGGCTTGAGGGATTACCGATTAATGATCTACAGTCGCGCAAGTGAAATTATGGAAGCCCGTGAGGATATGCAAATTAACACCCCCGTAACCCGCGCTGAATTGTTCGAACGGCTTAACGCCTTGGGCATTGAGCACGAAACCATCGAACACCCCCCGGTTTTTACCGTTGATGAATCCCGCGAACACACCGGCCACCTCCCCGGCGGGCACTGTAAGAACCTTTTTTTAAAGGATAAAAAAGGCGCTTTATGGCTGGTCGTCACCTTAGAGGACCGCCCGATCAACATGAAAGAACTGCGCTCAAAAATCGGCTCTAACCATCTGTCCTTTGGCAAACCGGAGCTGTTATTAGAAATACTAGGGGTTACGCCCGGTTCGGTCACACCCTTTGCCTTGATCAATGATCCGGAGAATATGGTCAATGTGGTGTTGGACGCGCAAATGATGGAATTTGATATCCTCAGTTATCATCCCCTTAAAAACGATGCCACAACCACCATCAAACCGGCGGATTTACAGACTTTCATCAAATCGTGTGGTCATGTGGCGGCGTTGGTTCGCTTATAAGCTAACCTAGTCTTGCAAAATCAGACACAAGAAGCCATCTTACGGTCATAATCTGTTATTAAACTGTTACTATCAATTAAGGTAAACCAGCATGTCATCAGAAATTGATCCCAACGCGCCAACCGCGACCGCCGCAGCCCAGCCCATGGTGGGAGGATTAGGCCCCACTGAACCGGCCCAACAACAATCGGCGACGCCTGCTTCATCCGGTGGTGCAGCCGGACCAGCGGTTATCGATAGTAATCAACAAAATTTTGCCACCGACGTTATTGATGCGTCCCAAAATGGTCCGATCATTGTTGATTTTTGGGCACCGTGGTGTGAGCCTTGTAAAACTTTGGGCCCGACACTGGAAAAACTGGTTAAAAATACCGGTGGTTTGGTGCGCATGGTCAAAATTAATATTGATGAGAACCAGGAACTGGCCAAACAAATGCGCATCCAGTCCATTCCCATGGTCTATGCTTTTGACAAAGGCCGCCCGGTTGATGGTTTTCAAGGCGTGGTCCCCGACAGCCAGATAAGAGAATTTATCAAAAAGCTGGTCGGCGATGCCAAGCCCCCGCTCGAAGCCGCCCTTGATGAAGCCGCTGCGTACTTAGAAGCCGGTGACGCGGAAGCAGCCTCTAACACCTACGCGCAAGTTCTGGATGCTGATGGCGAAAACGCCGGGGCCATTGCCGGATTAATCCGTTGCTCGATTGCCACCAAAGATTTCGATACCGCCCGCGCCATCATCGAGGGTCTAACCCCCGAAGCCTTGAAAGAGAGCCTGGTATCCGCCGCCATTGCCGCGCTTGATTTGGCCGAAAGCACAGGCGAGACCGCCGACGTTGAGCCGCTTCTGGCAAAACTTGCAAAAAAAGAAAACGATCATCAAACCCGCTATGATCTCGCCATGGCGTATTACGCCGCTGGTCAAAACCAAGAAGCCATCGATAGCTTGCTGGAAATCATCCGACGCGATCGGGCTTGGAACGACGAAACCGCGCGTCAGCAACTTCTGAAAATTTTTGAAGCCCTCGGTCACGGTCATGAGCTAACCATGGATGGTCGGCGACAACTTTCGTCCATATTATTTTCATGACAGAAAATACCCCCCCCGAAGATAAAACAGATGATCATAAAGATAAAATTGCCGATAGCGATCGGCTTGATTCGAATGCCAATGATCCTATTTTATTGCCTGCGGTGGTTCCCATTTTCCCTCTCTCCAATGTGTTATTATTACCGTGCGCCAAATTACCGCTGAATATATTTGAACCGCGTTATTTGGATATGGTTGATTACGCCTTGGGTCATGATCGCTTGATCGGTATGGTCCAACCCCGCGAGCAAGGCAATGAAGGCATTACCAGTACCCCCCCGGTTTACGAAATGGGCTGTATGGGACGCATCACTTCCTTTAATGAAACGGGGGATGGACGATATGGCATTACCTTGCTGGGTATTTCGCGGTTTACAATTATTGAGGAAATCGAGCAAGAACCCGGTTCCGCCCAAAACGGTGAAGAAACTTTCGAATTTCGTGATTTCCGCTTGGCGCATGTGAATTATGAAACCTTTATCGAAGATTTAAACGATGCTAAAATTGATGCGGACAAACGCCGTGATTTACTAAAATCCATAAAGGCGTATTTACAAGCCAATGACATAGAAGCCGATTGGGGTACAATTGCAGACGCCGCCGATTACGCCCTGATTACCTCGCTGACCATGTTGTGCCCGTTTACCGCTAGCGAAAAACAAGCCTTGTTAGAATGCAATGATATCCATCAACGCAGCGAACTATTGGGCAATCTTATGATGCTATCGATCAATCATAACGACAGAAGTACGCCCAGTATTATACATTAGTATTATACATTAATATTATTCACGAATATCAGTCCCTAATTTGGCCCGATTTACTTTGAGAAATTAACATCATGTCCCAACGCAAAGCCGACCCTAAGTTATTGGAAATTTTGGTCTGCCCGATTACCAAAAGCACCTTGGAATATGATAGTGATGCGCAAGAATTAATCAGCCGTCGCGCCGGGCTTGCCTTTCCTATCCGCGACGGCATTCCCATCATGTTAGCCGATGAAGCCCGTGAACTGGATGGTGGCCCAACGCCCACTTTGGTAGAAGATAAATGACAAACTCAGACACAAAATTAAAACCAACTGAAATTCGATTAAAGAAAGAAGAAAAGCTTTTAGAGATCGATTATAATGATGGGTCCTGTTTCAGCCTGCCCGCCGAATATCTGCGTGTGGAAAGTCCCTCCGCCGAGGTTCAGGGTCATAGCCCCGATCAAAAGAAAACCGTATCGGGTCGCCAACACGTCGGCATTATGGCTTTAGAGCCGGTGGGTAATTATGCCATTCGCATTAAATTCGATGACCTGCATGACACGGGTATTTTCACTTGGGAATTGCTCTATCAATTGGGCATCGAACAGGCCATGCGCTGGCAAGCCTATCAAGAAGCTTTGTTGGAAAAAGGCCTGAGCCGTGATCCCCTTGCCCAAAGCTCTTTAAGCAAACACTAAATCTATAGGGCCTCACCGCGGATTAATCGGGGCAATTCACCCGATAATCCCATGGCTTGTTTCATGAAATATTGTTTTATGGGGGGCATGATATTGACCGCTGCCAGACCCACTGTGCGGGCCAACCGAACGGGCTCAATGTCGTTAGAAAACAGCATATTAATGCCGTGGGTCGCGCCCAACATAAGGGTGTTATCAAATCTGCGCCACCGTTGATAACGTTCCAAGATACTATGGCGTCCAAAATCAAGACCCAACCGTTTGGCATCGACGATGATCTCCGCCAGCACCGCCACATCCCGCAAACCCATGTTCAATCCCTGACCCGCCAGCGGGTGCATGGCGTGGGCAGCGTCCCCCGCTAAAACCAAACGGTGATCGATCAGATCATTGGTATATTGCAAGGATAAAGGATAACACCAGCGCGGGCCTGTTGGCCGGGCGGCCCCGAGAAAATCACCAAACCGACGCGCAAGTTCGGCGGCAAATTCATCATCATCCAATGCCATAATCTGGTCGGCTAAATCGCTCCGTTCGGCCCAAACAATGGACGAGCGATTACCTTGCAAGGGCAAAATAGCAAACGGACCGGTTGGCAAAAATTGCTCGTAGGCAACTTGATCATGGGGTAATTCGTGTTCCACCGTGCAAACGATGCCAGACTGTCCATAGGCGTGATTGGTCACGGGCAGCCTTGCGAACTGGCGCACCAATGAGCCGCGACCATCGGCGCCAATAATCATTTTGGCCGTTAAGACCTTACCGCTTTTTAAGGTTGCTTCGACCCGGTGGGTGGGGCGCTCCAGCGCGACCAATTCTTCCGGGGTCAACACTTGCACGCTCGGCATCGTCTCAATGGTTTTTGCCAGGGCGACACGAAAATGTCTGTTCTCGACCATGAAGCCGAGCGGTTCACAGGTTTCTGATTTCAAATGATCATAGTGTAAAGATAAAGGCGATTGTCGGTCGGATACGGAAATATCAAGAATGGGGCAGGCCTGATCCGTCAAATGCTGCCATAGACCAGCCGCCGCCAACACCCGTTGTGAGCCAAGCGCAATGGCGCACGCGCGCCCATCATAGCTGGTATCCAACCGTGTTGATGGGGCAACGCGATCAATCACCGCTACACGCACACCTGCGCCGGCCAGCAAACAGGCGATTGTACCGCCCACCATTCCGGCACCATTAATAATGATATCAACGTCAGTTTGCATGGTTACTTTTTCATTATCATTTTTTTCACGGTCACTATTGGAACTTTCATGACCTATCTTTACAGTTGGGCCAAAGGTAACGCCACCGTGAATGTTGTTCCTGTGCCCTCGGTACTTTCAACGGTTATTTTTCCGTTATTTAAGACCGCCATTTTACAGCTTAGATGGAGCCCGATCCCCGTGCCCGTTTCACCCTCGGTTCCTCTTGATTGAACTTTCTTATCCAACCGAAACAAATTATTGATTTTATCAGCTGACATGCCAACGCCGTTATCAATAATCTTAATAGATGCCGTATTCTTATTTTTTCTGGTTTTGATCGTAATGGTGCCTGAGGTCGGTGTGAATTTTATGGCATTGACGATTAAATTTCGCAATATGGCATCGATCATATTACCGTCACAAAATATATTTAAATCTTTAACCGCGTCAATTTTGATAGAAATATTTTTACTTTTTGCCATAGTTCTATATCGATCATAATTTTTATCAATGATCTTTTTTAAATCATAGGGCTTCGGTTGAATTTCTAAGTAGTCAAATTGGACCATGGCCCAATCGAGAAGATCCTCGACCAGCTCATAGGCTTCCTCTGAGGATTGATTTATCAGCGACGCATATTGCTTTATTTCTTCGGGCGTTAATTTTTCTAACGTCTCAGAAAGCAAATGTGAGAAGCCCCGCAACGCATTAAAGGGGCTTTTTAAATCGTGGGCGACGATCGCAAAAAATTCATTCTTCTGATCATTTAAGAGTTTTAACTGATCACGTTGTTCTATTATTTTTCGCTCTGTTTGTTTCCGTTTGGTTATATCTTCGTGCGTACTGATAACCATGGACCAATCATCTTTATGCGCCGATGGAACCCATGATACACACCGACATTCCAAAGGCGTTTCATTCGCGGCCACGTCACTGTAATCACCAAAATAAGTTAAACCTTTTGAAAAATGGACAATTTCCTGAAGATAAAACTCTTTCCAATCAGTTTTTATCCAGTGCTCATAATCATTATCTAATTTAAGATATTGCTCTAGATTATCGCATTTAAAGAGTTTCAGTAAACTTTCGTTGGCATCGATTGTCTCAATTTCCCAAACCATGTCGGAAAACACCTTTGGGTTATCCTTCAGGTATTGTCCCAAATCCGTAATGCCCTCTGCAAAGATTGCATCTACCTGACGTTTGACCATTGAATAATCTTCAATGGTCACGCCTAGGGGAATTTGTTGATAAAATTCTCGCTGAAAATTGTTGTCTTCACTAAACACGCATTGTCCCCAAAAGATGATCTTCAATAATTAATGAGCAAACTCTATTAATATTCAAGAAAACCTTATTTTCAGCGTTTTATCAACCGTCGAATAACAAAATAGATGGCCACCGGGATGCCCGATAATACCAAAACAATCGGCATTCCATCAGGGCCAAAGCTGTCCATGGCATGACCGACGGCCACGGGACCCGCTATACTGCCCAATTCATAAATAGCCACCAGCGCGGCATTGGCCCCCGCCAATGAGGCCGCATCAAATCGGTCGCCCAATATGATAATGCACAAGGTGTATAACCCAAAAGCCACGGCCCCCCATAATACCAGAATAGGCCAAATGAATATTGGATCATGCAAAACAAAAGGAATAATGCCGCCAAAAACAATTGTCAGCAATAAAAAGGCAGCCAGGGCCAAATTGCGCCCATAACGATCCGCAAACATCCCAATGGGGAATTGAACAAGAATACTGCCCGCCACGATCGCCGATAACATATAGAGCGCCATATCCGCCGCAAATCCCTCGCGCACGGCGTAAACCGGGTAAAATGACATTTGAGTGGAGTCTGTGACACCCGCAAACAAGGCAATAACCATTAATAACGGTGCGGTCCGTATGGCTTTACCAAACGACCAACCTTCTGATTTGGGTAACGTAGGGGCAACATCGCGCGCCAAAACCATCGGCACCATTGATATGATCAGCACACCACCCGCCAAATAGAACGCCGTCCACGTTTCAGTCCCGACAAAGGTCACAACAATCGGACCCAAACCGAACCCGGTTGCCATCAGGATCATAAAGCCGGCGATAATGCGGCCTCTATTTTGATCGGTGGCCAGTGAATTCACCCACGTTTCGCTTAAAATCCAAATCACCGCAATGCCAAGCCCGGCAATAAAGCGACAGATAATCCATGGCAACACCCCATAAAAATGCGGCATCAAGAAAAGCGTCACCGATACAATCAGATTTCCCATTATTATAGACGGCAACAGCCCAAATCGATTAACCACGGAGCCAATGATAGGGCTAGCAAGAATGAGACCTAAGGGGGCTGCCGCCACCACGTAACCAATGCTTGCCGCACTGGCCCCGCGCAGTTCCATGGAAATTGAGATCATCGGCATGGCCGCCCCAATGGCGAGCCCGGCGATAAAAGACGCAACATAGATCGCCACCAGCGCCCTTGTCATATCTTGTTTATTAAGTTCCATGGTCGTCGCAGTCAAAATATTTTCTCCGATTATTTTCCGGGAG
>CBFDBO010000039.1:0-24302 GCA_965603075.1 uncultured Rhodospirillales bacterium
AGTAAGCGGTATTAGAAAGTTTTTATCTCAACTGTACTATTATCCAATGTCTGCTTATGGCTATTAGCGGATGTGATTAATGACCTCCAAAAAGGTCTGCTTATGGAGAGTAATGCAGACATTCTCAGCATAAAATCCAAAATCACTAATCTGATGTCCGCTTTTAGGGGGTGAAGCGGAAGTTATTACAGGGCACTGTTTACTTTTGTTTTTGACCCAAAGTGTATATTTTTTTTCAATAAACTTCAGGTGGTTCTATACTGTCAATGCTGCTTTCCAAGCGGATTATGGCGGGCTAAGCTGAATACGGAATTATGAAATGTTCTGAAAATTTAGGAGGCACAATATGGGTGATGGCTCTGATTTTGGTTCTATCAATGTTTTGGTGGTGGAGGACGAGACCTTCTCATTGCGTTTCGTCACCCGTATTCTAGAAACCCTTGGTGTTGCCAGTGTGCTCAGCGCTGAAAATGGCGAACAAGCTCTAGAAATATTGAAAAATTCCAATACGCCCATCGACTTGGTAATCAGCGACATTGAGATGCCTGAAATGGATGGCTTTGAGCTGGTTCGCCGTATTCGCTATGGCGCCGTGCCTCAGTACAAAGACGTGCCTGTCCTAATGCTGACCGGCCAAGATACCGATGATAATATCAAAAAAGGTCGCTTCCACAAAATTGACGGATTCATTATCAAACCGCCCAAACCCGAACTTATGGAAATCCACATGAGAAAAGCATTGGGACTGTAGGAATGAAAGAAGCAAGGGAGGCCAACGTGTGAGTAACCATCAGCCAAAAATCTTGACCGTTGACGATGAGGCCTTCAACTTAAAACTCCTTGTCCGCCACCTTGAAAAGCAAGGCCTCACAGAAATCGGGACGGCGTCCAATGGTGTCGAAGCTCTAAAAAAGCTGCATGAAGAAGATTTCGACCTAATTCTCCTAGACATCGAGATGCCTGAAATGGATGGCATAGCAACCTTGGAAACCATCAAGTCAGACATGAAGCTACGCGACATTCCGGTCATCATGATTTCCGGGGTCGAAGCAGTGGACAGCATCGTAAAGTGCATCGAATTGGGTGCCGAGGACTATCTCTCCAAGCCCTTCAATCCAATCATGCTGCGCGCCAGAGTCAATGCATCACTTGAAAAGAAGCACCTGCGCGATATTGAGGGTCAACACCTTACCCTGATTAAGTCTGAGAAAAAAAAATCGGACCAACTGCTCAACGTTATATTGCCAGCCTCAGCTGCCAGCGAACTTAAAGCAACGGGCAAGATCATGCCACGGAGCTACGACAATGCAGCTATATTGTTCTGTGATATCGTCGACTTTACTAATTATTGTAGCACGCGAACGGCTGATGATGTGGTTGGTGGCTTGCAAGAAATTTTCATTAAATTCGAAGAAATTACCAGAAATCACCAAATGGAAAAGATAAAGACCATCGGCGACGAGTTCATGGCTTCAGCCGGACTAACCGTTCAAAACCCCAACCCCCTACTTTCTGCCGTAAAGTGTGGTCTCGATATGGTAGAAGCTACAAAGTATCTGGCTACTGGATGGGAAGTCAGGGTGGGTGTCCATACCGGACCGGTGGTGGCTGGTATTGTTGGCGATGAAAAATACCAATTCGATGTTTGGGGTGATACGGTTAATACGGCATCTCGTCTAGCTGGCCTCGGCGCACCCGGCGCGCTTATAATGGCATTTGATTCATGGCTTCAGATTCAAGACGAGTGCGAAGGACGTTCGCTTGGCCAAATCGATGTTAAAGGCAAAGGGGCCATAGAATTAGTCGAATGCACCAGTGTTATTTGATCACTCTTTAATAATTTTAGTGTCTATGGGGCCGAAATTAATTGCCCGTTTTATTTTTTTAGATAATGCATCAATGGACACGGGCTTGGCCACAAACCCGTGAATACCTAAATTAACCGCCGCCTTAACCGCCCCTTCCTGACCGTGACCAGTAAGAATGATTATGGGCAGTTCAGGGTTAATCCCGTTTTCGCCTTTACGAACTTTCTGGACCACCTGAAAACCATTCATCCTTGGCATTTCCAGATCAAGTATCATTAAATCTATTCGTCCGAAATGGGTAGATAATTTTTGGATGGCTTCCTCACCGTCATCGGCAACGATAATTTCGCCGACGTCCAAATCACGTAACATTCTAGCAACTAAGTTACGGATGAATTTTTCATCATCCACTAGAAGAACGTTCAGACTTTTAAAGAATAGATCCATAATTTCTTCCTCATAATTCTTCAATATAGCCTACCACATCATTAAACGTATGGTCTAAATCTGGGTAAAGTTTTTTAATTTCTTCCCAATTACCACTTTTCCCAGCCTGCTCTAATGCGGCACACAAATCAGCTAATGCATCGGCACCTATAGCACGTGACGATGATTTAAGTTTATGTCCGGCCTTGCCGACTGCATCGGCATCGTGAGATTCATAGCCCGCATCTATTTCACCAATGATATCACGAGAGGGCTGAACATATTCGCCAAGGATTTCCTTCACCGTGTCCATATCCTCGCCGAACATATCGGTGAGTGCCTTGATGTTGACCACCGCATCTGTCGCGGCGGGCTGTGCCACGGGCTCGGTTTCGGCTTCCGATTCAAGTGCTGGCGTGTCAGCAATATTGCCATGGTCCACCGGCAACCACTTGGCCAACATTGTTTTCAGCTTGTTCATTTCCAACGGCTTGGTCAGATAGTCGTTCATGCCCGATGCCAGACAGCGGTCGGCTTCGCCCTGAAGGACGCTGGCGGTGATGGCGACCACTGGCAAGTGGTTGTCCAAATCCATTTCTAGGTTGCGCAGCGCGCCAGTCAGTTCATATCCATCCATGTTCGGCATATGGCAATCCGTGAGCAGCAATCCGTAGCTGCACCCTTTGAGCATTTCCAACGCGATCATGCCGTCCTCGGCAACTTCGCAAGCGTATCCCAACACGTTAAGCTGGCGGCGGATAACGTCTTGGTTGGTAATGTTGTCTTCGGCAACCAAGATCAGCTCGCCGGATTCGCGCGCATCTTCTATGGCGGGTGCCTTGCGCGCACCGTCACTAAGCTTAGGCGCGACGTTGTCAATTTCCGGGCTGGCGCGGCCCGCGGCCATGGCGACACCATGCATGAAGACTGTTTTACGCATAGGTGCGCTTGCCATCATAACCATGTCCGGCAAGGTCATGCCGCGTCGTTCGGTTCGGTCAGGGGTCAATATTACGAACCGAAGGTCTGAAAGATCTCGCAGGGCCTCAATCACTTCATCGCGTTCCTGGTCATCGTCTATTATTCCCAGCACGAGAATGTCTAATGGTTTGCTTTCGGCCAGCTTTTTAACGTTGGCAACAATGTCGGTTGCGGGCAAGCGAGTCACTTGCGCTCCGCCCGCGATGGCGTAACGTTCTACGGCTTCGGCGGTGTCATCAAACTTTACCATATACGCAATATTGAGACCGGACAGATCGAATTTGCGGATAGAATCTTCGGAATTCTCCGCGACCTCGAACGGCAGCGTCGCATAAAAAGACGAACCTTCTCCCTCGATACTTTCAACGCTTACCTTACCCCCCATCAGTTCGGTAAGCGTCTTGCAAATCGACAGCCCCAGACCGGTGCCGCCAAATTTCCGAGTGGTTGATTGGTCTGCCTGGGTGAAGGGGTTGAACAGCTTGTCCACGACTTCCGGCTTCATGCCGATGCCATTGTCGATGACCGACAAGCGTATCTTCGCGCGACCATCTTTGACCGGTTCAGTTAAATCTGCACGTAGCGTCACTTTACCCTGACGTTCAGGTCTGTTGCTGGTGAACTTGGTCGCGTTACCCGCCAGATTGAACAGAATTTGGCGCAAGCGCACTTGGTCGGTAAGGACGTACTCGGGAATGTCGGGATCGATGAACAACGACATGCGCAGTTTCTTTTTGGTGACGTTGGGCAGTAGAGTTTCGGTCACGCCCTCCAGAACGGTGTCGATGTTGACGGGTATTTTTTCCAACGACAGTTTACCAGCTTCGATCTTCGAGAAATCCAAAATGTCGTTGATGATCTGCAGCAGGGAGAAGGCCGAGTCCTGCACCGTATTCATCATGGTGCGTTGATCTGATTCCAACTGGGTTTCCTGCAACAGCGAGATCATACCCACCACGCCGTTCATCGGCGTGCGGATTTCGTGGCTCATGGCGGCTAAGAACGCGGCCTTGGACTTGGTGGCAGCCTGCGCCTCATCACGGGCTTCAGCCAAGCTTTCTTCAAATTCACGTTGTAGAGTGATGTTGGTATAGACCGAGGCATGTCCCCCATCCGGCATGGGAAAGCGGTTGAGCTGGAAGATACGTCCATCCAACAGCTTCAACTCTTCCGAAGAAGATTGCCCCGCATCACTGACGTTAACGTAACGATTGGCCGCTAGAAGGTCTGGATCACCATCTCCTAGACCACCTTTGGCTGCAATGTGGCGTAAGACATCAAGGCGCGACATTCCTTTATGCACACCATCAGGATAATACCAAACCTCTAGGCACTTTTTGTTCCATACCTCCAGATTGCCCTCTGCATCCCATACCGACAAACCTTGGTCAATAGACTCCATGGTCATTTGCAACAGGGCTGATTTTTGAATCAATTCATTTTCGACAATTGCATGCATCGCCCGCGCCCGCATCACCACTGCCGTGGCGCCAATTATCGTTCCCAACATGAGGATATACAGGGCGAGCGCCTGCCATAATACGGCAATAGAGAGAGTAGAGAACATTCCACTCGGAATTCGGGAAACAAATATCCAACGCTCTGTTTCTTCTTTAAGGTCATGGACTTCGGGGCCATCGTAATGAACGCTATTCAGGTGCTTGTGGGCTACCACCGGGGGAAATAATGATGAGAATACATAACGAGCCCCGGATGTTTTAATAACACCGGATTGCGCCACGGCAATTTTCTGCCAAACTTCCGGATAGCTTGCCGCAAAGGACCGAGCGTGACCAAGCTGAAAGCCCCAGGCATCATCCTGATTCGAGGAGTGCAACCAATAACCATCAGCATTGATTACCATGGTCTCGCCATAAGCAGAGGCTAATACCTCCATCATATCCTTAAGCAAAGATTCACCCTTAAGATTAAGGATAACCATACCCCGCTCGCGCCCAATATTATCATGCAAGGGTGTGGCAAGGTGCATCACCGGCACATATGGCACTTCAATCTTGCCGTGTTCAATATTGAGGTCCAGAGGAGAAACATAAATATCCCCGGTCGGTAGATTTACTGTTTCCAAGAAATAGAAGCGCTTGGATTTATTCTGAAGCTGGCTTTCTGGAGCAATATCCACATTACCATTTTCCCGATCAATCCTCACTACCTCATACCCGGCTTCATCAATGAAGCGTATCTGATCATAAACTTCGCGGCTGAGAGCGAAGTTATGCATTTCCTTTGCTAGGTCTTTGAGTCCCCAAACATCGCCCTGGTCGATATACCGACGTAAGGTCAAGCTCGCACGCAACAGCTTCAGATCGGAAATCGCTGCTTTCAGATTTCGCGATGTCATATTTTCCGCAAGCTCAAGTATTCCGTTTTCGTGGACCAAAAAAGACTCATCCTTGCCTTTGGCATACGTGAACAAGATAACCCCTGCTATTAACGTGACTATGGTCACAAGCACCAAGCTAGTAACAAGAAATGACCTTACCGGAAATATACTGGAACTCTGCATCGCCGTACCCACAGCCCCATCAGTTCACACAAACATCGTGCAGGTTGATGCGGCCATCTGGACTGGGCCGCCAATTGCGAACCCGCTTAGACACGCCATAAATATCTTCAGGCACCCATAAGAATACCCATGGCATCTCAGCATTTACGATAACCTGTGCTTCTTCGTAGAGCTTTGCTTGCTCTGCTCTATTGAACGCGGTCCTAGCGGCATCAATGCGCTGGTCGACTTCTGGATTGGAATAACCACTGGCGTTACCGCGCCCACCACTACGCAGAGTGGGATCGAATATTCCAGCTGGATTAAGTGAACTGTTACCCCAAGATGTGAGCCACATATCACCCGTCTTTTCCTTCGCAGTCCACCACTTCGCCTTGAGGTCGAGAATGGAAGCAATTGATACGTTCACAAGAAACCCGCCTTTTTCTAGGCTATCAGCAATGGCATAAGCCAAATCAACGCTAGATGGGTCCACTTCAAGAGTGACGTTCAAGCCATTTGGATATCCCGCGTCAGCTAGAAGCATGCGGCTTTTTTCTGGAGCAAATTCATAAGTGGGTAGGTTACGATTATAAGCAAATGCGTAAGGACTAAGGACGCCGTTGACTATGGTCGCGGTACCGTTGAGTTGCTTGCGAATTATCACCTCTCTGTCCACAGTAAAATTCGCAGCTTGGCGCACGCGAGCATCGTTGAAAGGCGGCTTGGTCATGTTCAACGCAATAAAGAATGTACGTGTGCCCGCTGACTTCATGACGTGAGTATTGGGATTAGCATCAACCGCAGCAATGTCTTTTGGCGAAAGGTCGTTTATGATGTCCACTTCACCATTCAGTAGTGCCGAAACCCGAGTGAGGTTTTTTGGCATAATCTTGAATATGGCCCGGTCGACACATGCTGGTCCCACCGGTGGTACATCGAACGATCCACCATAGTAATCCTCGAACCGCTCCATGATGACGGCCTCACCCCGCCGCCACTCCACCAATTTGAACGGACCAGTACCATTGACGGCATCGTCAATACCCTGAAGCCCTTTCCCCTTTACGAACGATTGGCTCACGATTTGTTGTAGGGGCAGCATGGATAGCAAAAATGGCCAGGGTTCCGATAGATGAAGACGGACCGTATAAGCGTCGATGATTTCGACCTCTTTTAAGACCGGGAACAGGCTTTTACGGGGACTGGTTCGTCCGCCCCCCATGCCGCCATCATGTGCGATACGATGTAATGAGAAGCGCACATCTTCTGCGGTTAGTTCATCGCCGTTATGAAACTTGACACCTTTTCGCAGTGTAAAATCGAACGTCAGCTTGTCGATTAAACGCCATGACACAGCTATTTCCTGCACCACCTCCATGCGCGGACTGCGTGTTAGAAGTCCATCGTACATATTGCGAATGATGGTTTCAGTTTCGCGCTTGCGATGGTTCGCCGGATCCAATGATAGGGCGTCCACTGTAAAGCCAATCCTGACTTCATCGGCATGAGTATACGCAGGACAAAGAGTAGCCGTTATAAAAACGATGACAACAGTAACCAGTCTGCAAAGCATTTACTTACTCCTCAACCGCTAATGTTCAACCATAATCATAGCAGAAGATCGTCTTTAAAACAAACATATGCGAGTATTGAAGGGGCTTTTCTCTCGAATTGGGATGCTGGCAAAGGATCACTCAATAATTCTGGTAGAGTGTTTATTCCCTTAGGTCATTACGATGAACCAGAGACCCTTTCTTTGGCAATACTGCTAGTTTGTTCCATAGGTGCTAACGTTAGACAACCGACATTACAAGAATGCAGGGCGGTCAAACGTAGTGCTTTGGATTAAAAAAATGAGTTTTGGTGGTCTCTAAACCCACTCAACATTCGCTGCAAAGGTGTAACCAACTGAACGTATAGCCTGAATTAAGTGTGGGTTAGAAGGGTCTGTTTCTAACTTGCGGCGAAGCCGCATAATCTGCACATCGACACTTCGATCAAATGTTTCTTCTCGATTGGTGAGATCAAGCAACTTCTCTCGAGTAAGCGCCTTATTCGGGTTTTTCAAGAAAATACACAAAAGCAAGAATTCACCAGATGAGAGTAAGACTTCATCCCCGTCCGGGTTGAACAGTCTCCGGTTTGTGAGATTGCATTCCCACCCCTGAAATTTTCCAATAATTCTATTTTCTTCCGTAGAGGATTTTACTGTTAGGGTAGATCGCCTCAATACTGAATTTACCCG
The DNA here is from genome assembly GCA_965603075.1 of uncultured Rhodospirillales bacterium. Taxonomy (GTDB): domain Bacteria; phylum Pseudomonadota; class Alphaproteobacteria; order Rhodospirillales; family Casp-alpha2; genus JABJOR01. The sequence continues at coordinate 7,967 of CBFDBO010000039.1, forward strand.
GGCCAGCAGTTCAGCTGAGCTGTAAGGCTTGGTAATGTAGTCATCTGCGCCTAATTCCAGCCCAACAACACGGTCAGCCTCGCTTCCTTTTCCTGTGAGCATAATAATAGGAATGATCGATGTCTTGCGAAGCTGCATGGCCAGTTCAAGACCATTTTCCTTGCCCAGTGTTAAATCAAGGAGAAGGAGATCAGGCTTATCGCGCTCAATTGCAGCATGCATAGCTTGGCCGTTCGTAGCCGTGATAACGTTGTAGCCCGCTTCTACCAGCAAGAAACTTACGGTATCTAGGACTTCTAGGTCATCATCCACAAGCAATACCGTATTCATAACCAGCTCCATATAGCAGGACACACATATTATACATGATTGTTTGATCATGTTGTAACAGTTTGTAACCAAATAATTGTTTGTTGCCATCAACGTGTAACAAAGAATTCATATACTTTTTTCATGAACGCTTCTATCTCACCAGGGAGTTTGCCACTGAATATACATAGAATAAAGATTCATTTGTGCCGATACAGTAAATTTCATGTCGGGAATCAAGATAAAGGATAAATTATTATGCCTAGTTTTATGAAAAACACAAAGATTGGTCTACGCATCATAATGGCGTTAACTTTACCGGTAGTTGGCCTGTTGGTTTATTCCGGGATCGCTGTCTATGAAAAATATCAAGTTTCCACTGAAATGAACCGCGTTCTTGAACTGGCAGAACAAGCGCCGCTCATCAGCGCCGTGGTTCACGAAATGCAAAAAGAACGTGGAGCATCCGCAGGATTCATTTCCAGCAAGGGAACGCAATTTGCGGATACATTACCAAAACAGCGAATTGCAACTGACAAAGAATATGCCGTATTAGAAAAATCACTCCATGAATTTGCAGCCGAAAGTTTTGGCCCAATAATCGTTAGCAAGATCGAGGACGCTAATAGCGCGCTGCTCGAATTAAAGATAAAACGTGCACAGATTGATACCATGAAGATCTCTGTGCCCGAGATGGCTGGATATTATACCCCAACCATTGGCAAGCTGTTGAGCATCGTTGAAGAAATGGGATTATTGAGTACAAATGTTGATATAACCAATACGATAACGGCATACACGGCATTTTTACAAGGCAAGGAGCGCGCTGGAATCGAGCGTGCCATGGGAGCTGGCGGATTTGGCGCTGGTAAATTCGAGCCTAGAATCTATAGAGCATTTCTGCAATTAATCGCCATGCAGGATACGTTCTTCAACCGTTTCAACCTCTTTGCAACAGATGCTCATCGAGACTTTTTGAAATTAACTGTCGCAGGTCCAGACATCAATGAAGTTAATCGCATGCGCAAAGTTGCAATTGAAAGTGTGATAACAGGGACAACTGAAGGCATTAAAGGAACATATTGGTTCAATATCATTACCAAGAAAATAAACCTTCTGAAGAAAGTGGAAGACAAAATCGCCAACCACCTGATAACCAGCGCATCTGTTATTGAAAGATCGGCATCTTCTGCCCTTATGGTTCTGGGCGCGATTTCTGCGGCACTCCTGCTGATTACCGTTGCCTTGACCATTTTTATTGTAACCGGTATCACCCGCCCGATTGCTGCTATGACGTCAGCAATGATAACGCTTTCCAGTGGCGAAAAGTCGGTTGAAATTCCCGGCACGGAACGCGGCGATGAAATTGGCTCTATGGCCGTTGCCGTTCAGGTATTTAAGGAAAATATGATCGAGAATGAGGAAATGGCCATTGAACAGAAGCGCTTCGAAAAGGCGCAACGAGAAAATGAAGAAAAATCAATCGCTGAAAAGAAGCTGCGCGAAGATAAAGATCGCGCCGCAGAATTGGAACAACTGAAAATAAGTGAAGAACGTGCAATACATATTGATGGCTTAAATCAAAAATTCGACCAAGGCGTTTCAAGTATTATTGGTACGGTAGCATCTGCGACATCGCAAATGACGTCTACTGCAAAAACCCTTTCGACAACAGCTGAGAAGACAAATCAGCAATCTGCAGCTGTGGCGGCGTCGTCTGAAGAAACATCGACGAATATTCAGACTGTCGCCTCGGCGTCAGAGCAGCTTTCGGCTTCAATTAGCGAGATCAGCCATCAGGTCTCACGGTCATCTTCCCTATCCTTGAGTGCTTCTCAGGAAACCAGCCAGGCAGACCGGATAATTCAGGATTTATCAAAATCTGTTCAGAGCATTGGCGAAGTCGTTACGTTGATCAATGATATTGCCGCCCAAACCAACTTATTGGCATTGAATGCGACCATCGAGTCTGCCCGGGCAGGTGATGCTGGCAAAGGCTTTGCTGTTGTTGCAAATGAAGTCAAGGCATTAGCCAATCAAACATCCAAGGCGACAGAAGAAATCAGTCGCCAGATATCGGAAATTAGCAAAGGAACGGAGAGTTCTGTCATCGCCATTCAAAGCGTTAGCAAAAAGATCGAGGAAGTTAAGGAAACGGCAGCAAGTATATCTGCGGCTGTTGAAGAACAGAGTGCTGCTACGCAGGAAATCACCCGCAATGTCGAGCATGCTGCTGTCGGCACCCAGGAGGTTAATATAAACATTTCTGGTGTCAATAAATCGGCCAACGATACAGGCGTGGCGGCAAAAGAAGTTATGGATGCCTCAAATGATTTAACAGAAAAATCAGGTGATTTGCAGAAACTTGTCGAGACCTATATTCACGATATTAAGGCCGCATGAGGAAACTTACAGAGCTGGGGATAGGAAACAATATCTTTGTCAGTTCTGTTTTTCAGATCTTAAAAATATGAAAGGCGCTGTAGTTATGAATAAGACTTTGAAATTCAATATAGAACCGCAATCAATGAAAGAATCATCTGATCCGACACTAAGGTTAAAGCATTCTATTGCTAAAATGGTTGACGGAATAAATACCATGAGAGATCGAAACTCTGAATTCAGAGTTAATATTAAGGAACTGAATTTGGAAATAAATAAGTTAAAATCTTCATTCAGGGATTTTCATTCCGCTATGGGAAAAATAGATATCCATCCCTTGCATTCGAGATCTCTCAGACTTGCTCAGATCATGGACACATGCTTACCCCCTAAAGATGAGGCAGCATAATGTTGAAATCATATTCAGAGTCTGACACTGTTAAAGCAAAGTTTATGAAGGTGGCAAAGCCAGTATTAATAATTGTTGATGATGACGTTGATTTTTCTGATTTTGTTAAGTTTGCAGCCGATGAGGTCGGCTTCGAGGTGTATAAATACCAACATGCCGTTGATTTTCAAAACGCTCTAGAAGAGATTAAACCTGATCTAATTATTACTGATATTGTAATGCCAGATATAGATGGCATTGAATTGCTCATGTGGTTATCCGAGCAAAGTTGTCTTGCGCAAGTTATTCTGATGAGCGGGTACGATGGAAAGTATTTGGAATCTTCAAGATATCTAGGTGAAGCAAAAGGCGTTAATATCATTGATACACTTTCAAAGCCGATTAATTTCGACGACCTATTGAGTATGTTGAATAAAGCCCTAGATATTGTTCTCAACCCCTCCAAAACCGTATCAAATATATTGTTATAGTGTATCGGAGGTTATGTGGATGATGATTAACAAATAGTTTCTTGTCAGATTCGGTATAATTTGTACGGTACTAACTATACTCTCCAAAAAGGCCTCGCGACATGTTCAATAACCATCAACGACAATTGAGTATACTAGCCGCACTGCTATGCGCCCTATTTTTTATCTTCGACATAATGTTGCCCCTCGGTATCGCAGGTGGCGTTCCCTATATTGCTCTGGTTATTCTTGGTGTCTGGTTCTCAAAGAGACACCATATTTATACACTGGCTGCCATTGGCTCAGCATTCACCGTCATTGGCTATTTCATGTCGCCTCAAGGTGCTGACATGTGGGTGGTGCTTACCAATCGTACCCTAGCAATTGCTGCTATATGGGTAACGGCTATTCTTATCTCATTACGCAATAAGGCGGAGAACCTGACAGAGGAGGCTAAAGAAGAAGCCGACCAAGCCAATCAAACGTTGAGAAAACTATCACAAGCCGTAGAGCAAAGCCCGGCCACAGTATTGATTACAGATTTAAGTGGCAAAATCGAATATGTAAATCCTAAATTTGAGAAGGTAACAGGCTATACATTTGATGAGGTTGTTGGCCTAAGCTCTAGAATTCTTAGTTCGGGCAAAAAATCCCAAGAAGAATATAAAGAATTCTGGGAAACCATTACTTCCGGTAATGAATGGCGTGGTGAGTTCCATAATCAACGCAAAGACGGCTCGCTGTATTGGGAGTTTGCATCCATTTCACCCATCAGGGATACTGACGGAAAAATCTCTAATTTCCTAGCTATTAAAGAAGACATCACCAACCTTAAAAATATTGAGGCAGACCTCAGGCGGGCGAAAAAGATGGAAGCCGTTGGTCAATTGACCGGTGGAATTGCCCATGACTTCAATAATATTCTTGGAGTCGTCATGGGCAACCTAGAAATTCTCAGGCGTATGGTGGTTGGCGATGAAAAAGCTTTGAAGCGTGTCGAGATAGCTCTCAAAGGGGCCAAACGAGGCGCTGATATCACTAAAAAACTTCTGAGCTTTTCAAGCATGGGAACATATGGGGCTAGCCTAACAATGGTGAATCCGTTCATCAGGAACTTGCATGAACTTATTGCCAAATCACTAACGGCGTTGGTTATTGTGGAGACACATCTCGCCGATGACCTATGGGCGGTAGCACTTGACCCCGGTGACCTTGAAGACGCTATTCTCAATCTTTCAATCAATGCTCGCGATGCCATGCCTGATGGCGGAACCTTGATTATTGAAACCGCGAACAAGGTTTTGGATGAGGAGTATATTCTTTGCAATCCGGATGCTGCGGCTGGCGAATTCATCATGATCTCGGTGAGTGATACCGGTACGGGTATGACGGATGAGGTCAGGGAAAGGGTACTTGAACCATTCTTCACGACCAAAGAACAGGGCAAGGGTACAGGACTGGGCCTCAGTATGGTTTATGGCTTTGTTCAACGCTCTGGTGGGCATCTGAAGATTTGCTCTGAAGTCGGTAAAGGCACGACAATCCGAATTTATTTGCCACGGGTTCAAGAAGAAGCGTGTCCAAACAATGTAGCGAATAATGCCAGCACAGATTTTCCGCGAGGCCGTGAAACAATTCTTGTTGTTGATGATGAAGAAGGATTGCTTGATATAGCGGTCACACATTTGGAAGGTCTTGGATATAAGGTCCTTTCAGCGACAACTGGTGATCAGGCCCTGAACATTCTGAGGGCCAATAAGGACATTGATTTACTGTTCAGCGACATCATCATGCCGGGAGACCTCGACGGCTATCAATTGGCCCTGATCGCACATGAAGAGAACTCTGTGCTTAAAATATTGCTGGCAAGCGGTTTCACCAAAAATCGAGGGGCACATGTCAGTGGTGAAAACAAGTTTCTGGCCCAGCTATCAGGAAAGTTATTGAGCAAGCCATACAGCCAATCCGAACTTGCCATTGCTATCCGTAGAAATTTAAATGAAGAAAAATAAGGTCTGCTTAGGGTCAATATCATTTCAAGAACAGTGACATACAGACATAGTCCGTGTAGATTTAACTGCTATCCATCGAATGTTACTGTGGCGACGTCTGACATTCTTAGTTTAAAGGGGGGGGATATTAAAATGGATATCCGTAACTTATGCATAATATTAAACGAGCCATTATCACTCCATTCGTTTTTTTTGTTGCCATTATTTTTAGCGGCTATACGGCACTGATCTATTTCCACAATCAAGAGATGGATGAACGGCGTATGGGAGATTTAACCACCAACGTTAGCCAGTATCTTGAAAACGGTATATCCAGCGACACCCAGATGCTGAAAGCTACTCTATCAGCTATAGCGACAAATCAGCAGTTTAAAACAAGCTTTCTAAATGGCGACCGGGATAAGCTTTTTGATTTGACGGAAAACCTTTTTCTGCAATTACGCCGCAAGAGTGGAATAACCCATTTCTATTTTACGGACGCCGACAGGGTTAATTTTCTCAGAGTCCATCAGAACGGACGCTACGACGATATAATCAATCGATTTACCACACTTAATGCGCAAAAAACCGGCAAAAGCACCTCGGGAATTGAGCTTGGACCTCTGGGGACCTTTACATTAAGGGCTGTAATTCCCTGGCGAGATAATGGGAAGCTAATCGGTTATCTGGAACTGGGGAAGGAAATCAACAACGTCTTTAAAAACCTTGAAGACTTCTTCGGCGGGGACAACTTCGTCTTCGTCCAAAAAAAGTACCTTGATCGTGAACGCTGGGAAAGCGGCATGAAAATGCTGAAGCGATCCGCGAATTGGGATCGCTATGATGACGTTATTTTAACCAATCAACAATCCACCTCGCCGTCCGCTGTCCTCATAAACCTCTTGAGCGATGCAAGGTTTGAGGAAAGCGTACTTGCCAGTGTCGTAACAGAAAAAGACCGGATATTAACCGTTGTTGGCTATCCACTCGGAGACGCCAGGAAAAAGATCATTGGATATTTCACTCTTTTACTCGACGTTACCAGTATCGCGTCCCGCCATCAGGTCAATTTCATACAGCTTGCCCTGCTGACGGCGACTAGCATGATCGGAACGGTTTTAGTGTTCTGGTTGATCTTGGCGCGTGTTGAAAAGCGATTTTTTAAAACACGGCAGGACCTATATGAGAGCGAACAGCGACTGTCCTTGCATATTAAGAACACGCCACTTGGCGTTATTGCGTGGGATATGAATTTCAACTGTACCCAGTGGAACCCAGCCGCCGAGAAAATCTTCGGCTTCAGCGCGGAGGAGGCATTGGGGAGCAATGCTCTGAAACTGTTGGTTCCAAAAGATATCCATGATCAGATAGATGGTGTTTTTCAGGCTTTGCTAAATCAGAGCGGCGGCAGTCGCAGCATCAATGAGAATAAAACTAGGGATGGCCGGACCATCCTGTGTGAATGGTTCAATACGCCTTTGAAAGGTGAGAATGGCGTTCCTGTCGGTGTCGCTTCCATGGTTCGTGATATTACATCTCAAAAGGCCATGGAGACTGCCTTGCAGGAAAGCGAGGAGCGGTTTCGATCAATCACTAAATCCTCCTCGGATGTGATGATTGTTGCCGCCGATCACAACGGGATTGTTATTTCCTGGAATCCGGGCGCAGAAAAATCATTTGGATACAGCGAAGCAGAAATGTTGGGGCGTCCATTGATTGACATTATACCTGAAAGATTGAGGGCTGACCACAATCAGGGGTTTCAACGGGCTGTGAATTCAAATGATTACCACGTTATTGGCAAGACCATTGAAATGTTTGCACTTCGAAGAAACGGAAAAGAGTTCCCTATAGAGCTATCTCTTGGAACATGGGTGCAAGATGATAAGAAATTTTTTAGTGCCATCATTTATGATGTTACGGAGCGCAGAAATCTTGAGGAACAAGCTCGCCGATCTCAGAAGATGGCAGCCGTTGGTCAATTGACCGGGGGAATTGCCCATGACTTCAATAATATTCTTGGTATTATTATGGGTAATCTAGAACTCCTCACGGGCATGGTTGTTGGTGATAAAAAAGCCTTAAAACGCATTGGAATAGCCTATAAAGGAGCTCAACGAGGTGCAGATATAACCAAAAAGCTTTTGGGCTTTTCAAGCATGGAGTTTCATGAATCCAGACTGACAATGATAAACACGTTCATAGGTAATCTGAAATATCTCATTGAAAAATCCCTGACGGGGGCAATTAAAGTGGAAACCCATCTTGCCGATAATCTATGGCTTGCAGCACTCGATCCCGGCGACCTTGAGGATACTATTCTAAATCTTTCGATCAATGCCCGTGATGCCATGCCCGAAGGTGGTACTCTGATTATTGAGACCGCTAACGAGATATTAGGTGAGAGCTACGTTCAACAAAATTCGGATGCAACGCCTGGTGAATTTATCATGATCTCAGTTACTGATACTGGAACGGGCATGACGAATGAGGTCAAGGAAAGAGTATTAGAGCCATTCTTCACGACCAAAGAACCAGGCAAGGGTACGGGACTGGGACTCAGTATGGTCTATGGATTTGTTCAACGCTCGGGCGGGTACCTCAAGATTTATTCCGAAATCGGTAATGGCACGACCATCCGTATCTATTTGCCCCGCGCTCGGGAAGAGGAGAGCACGAACAATGCCGAAAATGATATTTCTGTGGACCTTCCCGGTGGCGCGGAAACGATCCTCGTGGTTGACGACGAAAAAGGCCTTCTTGGTATTGCGATCAAATATTTAGAAGGGCTTGGATATAAAACCGTTTCGGCAACAACCGGTGATCAAGCCTTGAACGTTCTGCGAGTCAATAAGGACATCGATCTTCTGTTTAGTGATATCATCATGCCTGGCGACCTAAATGGTTATCAATTGGCCCAGTTCGCTCATGAAGAAAACCCTGCGCTCAAAATATTGCTGACAAGCGGCTTCACTACGAAACAGAAAGAATATGTCAATGGTGAAAACAAATTTTTGGGACAACTGACCGCCAAATTATTGAGCAAGCCCTACAACCAATCTGAACTGGCTCTTGCTATTCGCAAAAATTTGGATGAAAAAATATGAGGGCTGCTTTGGGTTAAGTTCATTTTGTCCATCGTCATATAAGTCAGAACAACTTCTAGCTTGGTCCAAGAAAGGATCTAGCTCATCTGGTTAAACATAGGCGTTCATGCAAAGAAAAAACCCTTCAGTACAAAGACTTAAAAGGGTTATCTTTGGTTGCGGGGGCACGCAACCAACTTTACTTGCTACTCATTACCGGAGTTATAAGTTAATATTTTCATTGACTTATATATTTATGCAATACCATTAATTTGTCCCATAGACATTAACGTTAGACATGGTTGAGAAACCGGTTCCACCAATAACGAATTGTTTTGGGCATATAAAAGAGGTTATCGTTACTAGCTCCTGTTATAACGATTTTAAAGAGCCAAGTTTAGTGCTTTTTGGTGAAGGAGCTGTTGATTGGCGGTGATGTTAGCATCAGGCTCACCAATGCCGATTGTTGGTTTACATTGGTCTTGGAAAAAATTATTTTTAAAACTGTACGCGCAGTGTTTATTGTTATTCCAAATTCATCTGCCGCCTCACGAAGGCATTTCCCATCAACCAAAGCTGCGGTCAAGCGGGTTTCTGCTGGTGTAAGCCCATACTGACGAGCAATCATTTGCGGCAGCAATTCGTGAGATTTTTCTGGGTCGCTGATGAAGATTATAGCGGCAGGATGTCCATCACGGCCTTTTCCAACTTGCCGAACCGGAGAAACCCATAGAGTGTAAGGCCGCATGAAGGATGGACGGCTCACCCGCACGGCATCCCCGGGATGGGGCACTACTGACTTGCCACACTGGCATACCTGTCCCAGCAGGCGACTAAATGAATCCATCTCGTCTCGCAGCGACAAAGCGCATTTTCCAAAACGGTCGATTGAAAACCCGTCACTGTCTTCCAAAATCATATCTGCTGCACGGTTATGATATGTGACCCGGCCTTGATAATCGATCAGAAGGACGCCTACATTCAGATGTTCAATTGTATCAGTTAATGCAGCTTCTTTTCGTTCCGCTTGCGCGAGTGCTTGGTAGACTCGGGTCGTTTGTCTGAAATGTGGAATAAGACGATTGAAATCAAGCATTTCGTTTGAGTTGAACGCCCCAAGTTTGGCATCACGTCGGATGAGAATGGTGGAAGATAAAGAAGAATCTTTCGATAGCAAAGTTTGAATCAGGTGTTCTCCATCGTTCGGGCGAAAGAAATCGTTATAAGTTTCGCTTCTCAGATACTCATTTTGATCCGGTATCATCTGCTCGGTAAAAATTTCTCCAACGCCAAAACTATGTGCATATGGTACAAGCGGACTTATTGGTCCGTAATGCTGTTCGTAAAGCTTAGCTGCTGACTTATCGACTTTTGTAGACGCCAGAAGTTCGGCAAGGCCCGAGTTCGGGACCTGATTCATCAATACCGAAAACGAACCGTTAAACAGACTAACAAGCGATTCCAAGACACCGTCCCAGGCCCCCATATCGAAAACGGCCTCATGCATTTGTTCGGTCAATTGAAGGAAGCTCTTATCGTTGATCAATGTGACACCGGTCCAAATATATGGTGTGTTCTTTAAGAATTTCATGTCTCCAGTGATACATATGCCCCCCCGCACGGTATGCTCTGTCATGAAGTGAATAATTACCGTCTCATTAATTGAAAGGCCAAGCGTCAGCGAAATAGCAGTTTGCACCTCAGAATACGAATAATTATTTGCTTAACAATGTATTGTTTTAGGTAAAAGTAAATACTTATACACTTTATATAAGTTTTTGTATAAAATCTATTATGTATTATAATTTTAATATCTAACATACTCAACTTAAAATGTATGTATCGGGCTTAGGGGGGGGGCGATCGAAATGAATTATGTTGAGGCAGGCGGCATTCGAATCTCCTATTCGCAAGCCGGAAGCGGTGATCTTACTTTGGTCTTTCTGCATGGGAATTCGATGTCATCTAAAATCTTCGGGGCGTTGTTAAAGGGACAACTGGCAAAGAAGTACCACCTACTGGCCTTTGACTTACCCGGGCACGGAGACTCTGACGATGCGAGCAATCCCGAAGCTACTTACACACTTCCCGGCTATGCGTCAGTAATTAGTCTGGCGCTCGATAAATTAAAGATCAAGGCCCCGATCCTGATAGGCTTTAGTCTGGGCGGTAATGTCGCCTTTGAAATGGCTGCGGGGGGAATGAGTCTGGCGGGAGTGGTGACAATCGGGGTCTGCCCGTTGCCCTGCGATCCGGCACGTATTGTGGAAGGTTACCAACCGAACGATAAATTTGACCTTGGCTTTAAGGAAACCATGACGACTGAGGAAATAGAGACCTATTCGACGTACACATTACAGGGGGGGGCATCCCGCCCCCCGGAATTTAATTCCAAAGACATTGAGCGAACGGATGGGCTGGCGCGCTCCACATTTATAGCAAGCGTATTCGCTGCAAATTATTCTGATCAACTGACTTGGATTGCGTCCAGTCCAACCCCGCTGGCCATGATTCTAGGGGGAAACGACAAAGTGATTAATATCGCCCACCTGCGTACATTGACCTTTGCCAACCTTTGGCGTGGCACCATTCAGGTCCTTGCCGGTAGCGGTCACGCACCCTTCAGGGATGCTCCAGATGATTTCAATCTTATGATTGAGGACTTTGTTAGGTCCCTTTAATTACTCCACAGTTGAACGCCCCTTCGGTCCTGAAAGGGGCTTAGAGCTGCCTACTTCCTGCCAATGATAATTTACCTCCCCTATATGGGGGGTGCGGGTCGTTCTGCGTTTGTGCATCATACACTTACAGGGAAACTGGATGCAAAGACCGTAAAAAAAAGACTTTAAATCGGTGCCCTTCTTTTAAAACTTAAAAGGGATTATAAAAATGTTAAAAAAAATAACTTTCGTTATTGCAGGATTGCTGCTCGTCGCTGCATGTCAAACGACGCAAAATCAGGAAGACACTTCAGCTTCCACATCGGCCGTCCCTGAAGGCCCCGTAATGGAATCCCTAAATTCTCTTTCCAAAGATGCGAAGATGGTTGTTCTTAAAGTTAACGAAGATGCTGGCGATATGTATGCTGCTTGTGATGGTGGTGAAGTAGAAATCATCGGACGGGTAGAAACAGCCGTTACCTCCTTGGCACAAACCCGAAAAATCAAGGGTGATTTTGAAAAAATTGGAAATGAAGTCGGGGATTTTTATCAAGAAAACTGTGATTCAGCATAAGATAGACCTGTCAAATGAGGGCTAATCTAATATCACAAATGTGGCCTTTAATTGGATTGCTACTTGTATTTCTATTTGGGGTTACGCTGACCGGTCGAGCTGAAGCCGGGGAGCGTGAACTCATCCCCATGACCAAGCATATGCTGAATTATCTCGTTTCGTTAGAAGAAAACGGTGAGCAAGGCTTGTGGGAAGATAAGGCAGCCCAAAAATATTTAACCAAGTTAAAAAAAATATTCAATACGAAAGACATCCAAAATAGATTAGATGCAGCTGTTGGTGTTCGCACAGAGCGTCTTTTTTGGCAGAGTGCTTTTAAAACAGCCACAAACAACCATCTGAATGTTTTGGCGCATACTGGGGGCGGGCCCACGCCAGAAACGGAGTTGCCGTTGTGGGAATCCTTAAGCACGATAAATGACTTTCCCATTGTTAAGAAAGTATTTTGGACACCCTTCATGCGCAATTCTATACTGATGTCGATTTGTGCAACTAAACAAATGGCGCAATATATTTTATTTTCTCCGCTGTTTGATGCTGCTGTACGATTTTCCATTAATTCTGACTTAGAGGTTGAGGAAATAGGACTAGCGACCGGCGATACATTAAGAGGTAAAAAAGACAGTCACGCTCTACCCAACTGGGTGTGGGACAAGGAAATTGGTTTCACAGCAGGAATTGGCCATCATGCTTCCAAGACGGTCGACCTGTACACCAAAGTCAATTCCAAGAATAAATGTGCATCTTATAAAAACAGGCAATCTGATGATGTCATTGTTCTGGATAGAATTCGCCAAATCATAATGTATTCAATTAAGGCAATGAAAGGGCAAGAGCACAAAGTTGTCACAAAATTCTTGCACGATGCTAAACATGATGATCTGTCGACCTACGGGCAATCAGAACAGCTAAAAAAATTCCTGCAAGCCTTAGGCCCACATAAGAAAAAACTTTTTGAAAAAATGGATTATCTAAGCTCCATTCATAATGAACATGGGTATATTCATATTTTTGCAGTTCCAAATTTTCCACTTGTTAATTTAATTTTGGTGAATGCAAAATCTTCAAAACAGCCTGCCTTGCACTTTTCCTTAATTACTTCCACTGTAGAAAAATAGGGGATGGGCTGTGAAATTTATTAGTATATTATTAATAGCTCTACTTTTGATGCCCTCCATAGCCCAGAGCCAACAGACCAGAACATCAGCACCTCAAGGGCCATCCTTCGCTGACGTGGCTAAGGACGTTGCCATTGGTGAGAGTTTGGATGTCCTTGCACCTGGGCTAGGCCTTGGGAAAGACATCGCGTTTGGACTAGGTGAGGTCGTAGGAGATTACATTGACCCAAATGCCTCAGAATTCGCTGTAGCTGACGCTGCGATGAGGACTGCATTTTCCCTTGCGATGGGTCTCGTTGCTTTGGGGTTAGCCCCAATATTTGTTTCAACTCTTCCGGCTTTAATAATAGCTTCTGCTGTTGCAGGCGGCACATCCTTTGCCCTCAGTATGATGGAGACATATGCTGCGGAATTTGAAGCGGCCGTCATCGCTAATAGGGCCGCAGGTTATGCTGATGGTGGAACTTCGGCCATGATTTACGTTGATAATAGAAACCCGCTAATGAAGGAAATAATGAGGGCGGAGCAATATGGTGATATTCCTGGAAATGGTGGCAACAGCTTGTCCACAGGTCTAGGAGGCGGCATTACCTTTTTGTTAAAAAAAGGGGCTTCTGTGGCAGATGTTGTCGTTTATGACCACAAACTGAATATCTTCACCATAGATAATAAATCCGTTTATGTTCCTCCACTCAAAAGCGCGATGGTCAAAGAACTGATTTCTCATTTCTCTGTTAATACGAGGCTCGGAATTACCATCGGGTCAGGCGGAGTGACGCCCTTAATTTACGATAAAAAATTGATGATCGATAAGAACGGCCCTGTTGCCACTAATATGCTGGCCGCGGACCTTATGATGGGACAGATCGTGCGTGGTGGGACAGCTTGGATGAATGTTTTTAAAACGAAGGGTGGCTTCAAGCCGAAGAGGGATGATGACCGCAAAACAAAGGAAACAAATAATACTATTTTTTCTAATGTAGGTTTTAACCAGGAAGAAAATATTATTCGCTCCAAAGGGCGGAGCATAAGAATGATTATTGCCCCAACCCGCCGTGACAAACTAGCAGCGAAACAAGGGACCCTAGTTGATTACGAGCGTCTTGATGGATTTTTGGCTCATTATGAAGAGCATCCCTTTTATGGTAACATGCAACATTTACTCTCAAATCTCGACTATTATACAAAAGAGCCATCTATCAGAAGAATGTTTGATATTGCCGAAGTCATTGGGTTCCTTGGGACATATTATTATAGCGCAAAAAACCATCAAACCCAGAATGGAAATCCATAACAACTGTGTCCTTCAGATGATAAAAAATGTTGCGTTTTTTAAAGAAATCGAATGCAATTCACCTCTTCTAAACGGACGGAAAACGTCTTAAAACCTTGTTTTAGTTTCTGGGAGTAGATTAATATTTACTATACTCAACCGAAGTTTTTTGTAAATTAATTCTAATATGATTTGGAGAACGTAATGAGAAAATCTATTTTTGTAATATTGGCTATGAGTGTTTTGGCGGCTTGCTCAAACTTGCAACCGAAGATGGTCACGCAGTCATTACCACCTGCCCAGGCGCCTGAGTATACTATTGGGGATCAATATACCTATAAAATTGCAATGATGGAGGATGTTCAGACCGTCTCAAAAGTGGATCAGAAAAATGTGATTTTTCAATCCAGTATGTTTGGCGAATTAACCCAGCCAAGGGCATTCAGTAATCCACGTACTTGGACTGGCGACTTTGTACCGCGACTCAGTATTGAAATGAATGATAATCTTGATGGCCTGTTCCCCTTGCAAGTTGGCAAAACTGCTTCTGCAAATGGTGAGTCAGAATGGAAGGGCAATAAAAATTCTTTTACGCGTACTTGTACAGTTATCAGTCAGGTAAACATTACTGTTCCAGCTGGAAATTTCGATACATACAAGGTGAGTTGCAAAATGCTATTTCGTAGAAACCAGTACACTGTAAGCTTTTGGTACGCACCAGAAATTCAACACATGGCAGCCTTCTCTGATCATGGCACGTTTGAATTGACGTCATACAAGATTAAGTGATTTTTTATGGCATAGAGCACAGTACCCGACTCTTTTCATAAGACCAATCCTATCCGCGTTTTTCGATGTATATCTGGTTATAAGAGATGGTCATAAAGTCATGTACTTCCAGTTCAGGCATTTTCACCATGACTTTTCAGAATGCAATGAGACCCCGTTTAAAGTCCGAGCGTTGCAACCAGCCATGGGTTTTGCGCGGGTGGGGGTAGGATTTGTGAAGGCTATGCCTTCATCCTTGCCCGTCTATCGTTCGCGTTTTGTGCTCCCTCACGAACCAGTAGTCTTCTCTTCCGAACCCCACCTACAAATAATTTAGGATGTTTGGCCGACTCTATTAATAACATCCAAAATGGGCGTTCTCAGTGGAAACTTTGTAATAATCATGGTTCATGGAAGCTTGATTCCATTGCCCGTACAAGTGGGTAAATGAAGTAAGTTATAATCTTGCGCTTGCCCACGGTAATATCAGCACTTCCTGTCAGACCCGGTGTAAAGCGGAAGCTATCAGGCACCTCTCGTAGTTTTTTGTCCAGTATTTCGATACGCGCTCGATAGACGCTGTTTGCATTGGGATCATCAGATTCAATAGCGTCTTCACTTATCAGACGAACCTTTCCTTCTACAATACCATGTTTCTGGAATGGCAGCGCATCGAGTTTAACACGGACAAAATCACCCACTTGGATAAGACCGATATCTTTGGGCAATACATCCACTTCCATTTCCATGGCAACATTTGCCGGAACAATCGTAAACATAGGGTCAGCTTGCCTGATGACAGAGCCAACAGACCAATCAGCTATGTTCAACACAATACCCGGGGCTGGTGCTATTAATCGAACCAGATGTTGTTTTGGTCGGTACATTGGCTCAGATACTGACCTTCACCCAACAAAAAAATACCGCCGCTTCCTTGGGAAGTGACGGTAGGGTCTTTTTGGTTGTGGGGGTAGGATTTGAACCTACGACCTTTAGGTTGTGAGCCTGATAGAATTTTCTATAACTTATTGATTTTATTAATTTATTTTTAATTTGATCAATCTTATGTGTATGATTATGTGTAAATTTTTAACGAATCATATCTTTAAATAACGGCCACATTTAGCCTCTGGGTGCTCATGATATATATTTCGACATATTAAAGCTCATGAACAGCTCTCTGCCCTCTCGGTTGAATATATTAAATATGAACATTTTCAGAACAAACAGGAATGAGTTAGCATAACGAGTTTCACAGAGCTTACTTAGCCGACCTTATTTAGTAATGGGGAACCGTTAGAATTCCACAATTAGATA
>CBFDBO010000040.1:0-23614 GCA_965603075.1 uncultured Rhodospirillales bacterium
CGATACTCTCTTAAATCAGGCTGCCAAGTGTTCCAATTTATATGACGACGGACAATTTTGATATCCGATTGCGATCAATGTTTGGACAAAATTAAATATGTTCGCTTCCCACTGCCGTTCCAGTAGATCGAAAATTTGCTCTAAGATCAGAATAATCCTCAAAATTTAAAGAATGTCTGTTTTTATATAAAATATAGACATTATATTGGTCTGGTATTCTAGGCTGCCTCTAATCAAATTTTGGCATATTGTATTCGCATGACCATTTATCACTGATTCATTAACCATTTTATTTTTGGTGATTATGTCCCTTATGTTATCGATGATAACCACCTTTGGCTTAACGGAATTAATCAGCTCATCAATTTCAAGTTAATGCTGTTGCTTAGTTCAAAAACGATGAGCCCGGTAGTAGCCGTAAATGTTTCTGGTGATGTTTTATGTTTAGAATTAAAGACACCAATTGATTGAGTTATGTGGCTCTCAGATAAGTAAATGGAAACGGTGTGTGTAGGCTAAAATCATTTAATTGCTACTTGCTGGTCGGAATAAATTGAGTTATCAAATTTCACACTTTTAAATTCATAAGGATAAAACCGTGGCAAGATTTACGACTAGGCCGGAAATAAAAGGAACCTTTGGTGTTGTTACGTCAACACATTGGCTCGCTACTGCTGCAGGTATGGCAACTCTCGAAAAAGGGGGCAATGCATTTGACGCCGCTGTTGCCACGGCCTTTGCCTTGCAAATAGTTGAACCACATTTGAATGGCCCTGCGGGTGATGTATCAACATTAATTGCCCCTGCTGATGGTGATGTTCAGGTGATTTGTGGGCAAGGTGTGTCTCCAGAAGCTGCAACAATTCAAGCTTATCGTGATCAGGGTCTGGATATAATTCCCGGCACAGGGTTGCTGGCGACGGTTGTGCCCGGGGTGTTTGATTCCTGGATGCTGATGCTGCGTGATCATGGTACCATGCGATTAAGTGAGGTCATGGAATATGCAATTACCTTTGCCAAGGATGGTTGTCCCCTCATTGAAAACGTCAGTAATGCGATCAATAACGTCAAAGAATTATTTGAAACCGAATGGCCAACTTCGGCAGAAATATTCTTACCCGGCGGTACTGTTCCCAAATCTGGTGAGCTATTTAAAAATCCGTTGCTCGCGGAAACCTATTTGCGCATTATCCGTGAAGCCGAGGCTACGGGTTCAGATCGGGATAGCGAAATTGATGCGGCCCGTAAAATTTGGAGCGAAGGTTTTATTGCTGAAGCAATTGATGATTTTTGCCGCAACAACGAAGTTATGGACTCATCTGGAGGTCGCCACAGAGGTCTTTTAACAGGGGCGGACATGGCGGCATGGCAAGCCAGCTATGAGGAACCCCTCAGCTATGATTACCATGGGCATACTGTTTATAAAACCGGCCCTTGGGGACAGGGACCTGCGTTTTTACAGCAATTGGCATTGCTCAATCAATTTGATTTGAGTGCCATGGATGAAAACGATCCTGATTTTGTTCACACCATTGTCGAAGCAACAAAACTGGCTTTTGCTGATCGTGAACTGTTTTATGGTGATCCTGATTTTATTGATGTGCCGATGGAAACACTGCTTTCTGATGATTACAATAAACAACGCGCACAATTAATCACCAAACAGGCATCCCTTGAACTACGCCCCGGTGAGATTGAAGGTTATGGTGGCAAAATTATTGCCCAACCCGTCGGGCATGCCGAAGGTTCGGCGGGTGCTGGCGAACCCACGGTTGCCCGATATGAAGAAAACCCAACGGATAAAAATGGTGAAGTTAAGGGCGATACGTGCCATTTTGATATCATTGATAAGTGGGGCAATATGGTTGCAGCAACGCCGAGCGGGGGATGGCTGCAAAGCTCACCGGCTATTCCGGGTCTGGGGTTTTGTCTGAATACACGTGCTCAGATGTTTTGGCTGGATGAACAGTCGAGCTCTAAACTGGAACCAAAGAAACGTCCTAGAACGACACTGACCCCATCGTTTTGCAAACGTGATGGAATACCCTATATGGCATTCGGTACGCCCGGTGGTGATCAACAGGACCAATGGTCACTGCATTTCTTCTTGAGGCATGTTCATTTTGGATTGAACCTTCAAGAAGCAATTGAAGCACCAAGTTTTCACACGGCTCATTTCCCAAGCTCGTTCTATCCCAGAGAATATAATGCGGGCTCTCTTTTCATGGAAGGGCGTTTCCCGCAATCCACAATTGATGAACTCATCAAACGTGGACACAATGTCAACGTTGATGATGATTGGTCCATTGGTCGCGTTACGGCCGCATCCAAGAGCAAAGACATGCTCCACGCTGCAGCTAACCCCCGATATATGCAAGGTTATGCAGCCGGTCGATGACTCAAGTGGTGATGATTTAGATTAATCTAATGCAGACTTAAGCGGTGGAGCCCATAACTCGATTACATCGGTGATATGGGCTCTCATAGCCTCGGCAGCTTGATCCGGGTTTTTCGCAGCGAGAGCTTGCATTATTGGTTTATGCGCTTCAGTCGGTGAGACTCTTAAGTCTTTTGTCTCTTTGCTACCAAATGTAAAAAGATGCATATGCAACGTGCAACGCTTCAAAATGGGTTCAAGAGCTTTCAGGTTTGATGCACGGAATATGGTCATATGAATCAATCTGTCCAATTCACTGACAGCATATTGATCTCCGCCAGTCATGGCTTTTTCCATTTCTTCGAGCATGCTTTCGACATTTTCTAAATCTTCTTTTGTAAAGGAAAGGGCGGCTTGCCGAATGCCTTCAACCTCAAGGTCAATTCTTATTTTGGCCATCTGTATAGCTTCGGCAACGTACGTTCGGGAAACAATCGTTCCGTGATAACCTCGGCGTTCAACCAAGCCCTCTTCCTGCAATCGCAGTAAAGCTTCACGCACCGTTCCTTGACTGCAATTGAATTCCCGCCCCAAGGTTTGCTCTACAAGGGGTGTGTCTGAAGGAATTTCGCCCAAAAGGATGCGTCGGCGAACTGCATGGAATACGGTGCTTCCTTTGGTGATTGCAGAAAACTTAAATTTATCTGGCCCGTTGTCTATTTCTGAAAGATTCATCTTGACTTGAACTCCACATCGGCCATTATCAATATCGATAATATAGATAATAATCAAAATTAAGAAGTTTTCAACAAGGAATTATAAGACTCTCAAAGAAGGGTTGATTCTAATTGTAACAAACAGCTTGTGATTAAAAATTTACAGATACCGTAAATATGTCTCGTAAGAGCATTGCCAGGGAGGGCAGTATATTGGAGAAAATTCTCCAAATTAAAGACTTAGTCGTTGAATTCCAAACAACGGGTGGTCTGGTGCAAGCTGTAAATGGTATTTCCTATTCAGTTTCCGGGGGGGAGATCGTTGCTATAGTGGGTGAGTCTGGCAGTGGTAAATCTGTCAGTGCACAAACTGTTCTTGGACTTGTTCAAACACCACCTGGTAGAATTGTGGGCGGCGAAATATTGTTTGAAGATACCGACTTGCTGAGCCTAGACGATCAAGCAATCAGGGACATTCGAGGTCGGGACATTGCAATGGTATTTCAGGAGCCAATGAGCTCTTTGAATCCTGTCTTATCAATCGGTCGACAGCTTACCGAAGGAATGAAATTACACCTTGGTTTTAATAAAGCTCAAGCCAATGAGCGAGCCGTTGAACTTTTATCCATGGTGGGTATTTCAGATCCCTCAGAAAGACTGAAACAATACCCGCATCAACTGAGCGGTGGTATGCGTCAAAGAGTGATGATTGCCATGGCCTTGGCCTGCAAACCGAAACTTATTATTGCCGATGAACCGACCACAGCTTTGGATGTGACAATTCAAGCGCAAGTGTTATCGCTGATGCAGGATTTGTGTAAAAAAATGAATGTGGCATTGATTCTTATTACTCATAATCTGGGCATTGTTGCACGGTATGCTGAATGGGTGAATGTCATGTATGCGGGCAGGATTGTCGAATCGGGTAGTGCGCGGAACCTGTACGCTAATCCCAGTCATCCATATACGGTTGGTTTGTTAAATTCCGTTCCACGGCTTGACCAGGATCGTGGGAAACCAATTAATCCTATTCCAGGAAATCCACCGGATCTTTCAGCCCTAGGCGACGGATGTGCTTTTGCCCCCAGATGCCGGTTTGCCACTGAAAGATGTCAAAATGAAATTCCAGATTTAATGACTGTTGATGATGAGCATCGATCTGCATGTTGGGAAATGGAAGCCTTACAAAAGGAGAATGCAGCGTGAGTCAATCGAGCTCAGTCTTACAAACCGATCAGCTTTCCGAGCCAGATAATTTATTGACTGTTGATAATCTGCAGGTTCATTTCCCTGTTCGAGAGGGTACATTTTTTCAAAAAACGACAGGATACGTAAAAGCCGTAGACGGGGTTTCGTTTCAAATTAAACGGGGTGAAACTTTGGGGCTTGTGGGTGAATCCGGATGCGGCAAAACCACAATCGGTCGGTGTTTATTGAACCTGGAGGCACCTACGGGTGGTCGCGTGGATTTTGAAGGATATGATATTATTAATCTGAAACCGGAAGATATGAATATTTATCGGCGTAAGGTACAGGCTGTTTTTCAAGACCCTTTCAGTTCCCTTAATCCAAGAATGTCGGTTGGTGATATTATTGCAGAACCACTGGTAATTCACGAAAAGGGTATGACTTTTATTGATCGTGCACTCCGCGTTGGAGAACTTTTATCAATTTGCGGCTTACCCGCAAACTTAGCTGATCGTTATCCCCACGAGATGTCCGGTGGTCAACGGCAGCGTGTAGGCATTGCCCGCGCATTGGCCCTACGCCCGGAATTCATTGTTTGTGATGAGGCTGTATCGGCACTGGATGTCTCTATTCAGGCGCAGATTATTTGCTTGCTTGAAGACCTCCGTGAAGAATTCGGCCTGACTTATTTATTTATTGGTCATGACTTAAGTGTTGTACGTCATTTATGTCATCGGGTGGCTGTTATGTATCTTGGAAAGATCGTTGAAATTGGGGACTGTGATGAAATATTCGAAGACCCAAAACATCCTTATACTCAGGCACTTTTAACCGCCGTTCCAATACCGGACCCTGAAAAAGAACAAGGTCGTTCACATACTTATCTTGGTGGTGAAGTGCCAAGCCCAATGAACCCGCCGCCTGGATGTGTGTTTCATCCACGATGTTCTCTGGCGGAAGATAGTTGTAAATCACAGATTCCAGTCCCTCGGGAATTGCCCAGTGGGCGGATAGTCGCTTGTCCTCTCAGTTGAGATTTCAGCGAAAATAAAGAAGGCCTTTAGAAAGAATAACTTAATTTAGGGAGAAATTAATATGTCTATAAAAACATTAGATGAGTTAAACCTCATTGAAAGAGCCGAGTTAGAAAGGGAATTAGCATCCGCTTATGATTTTGATTCCAAAGATCCCCTGTACGGACTTTCAAAACATGATATGAGCGGGCCAAACATGAGTCGCCGTTCAATTCTACGATTAATGGCTGCTGCAGGAACGCTGACAGCAACAAACATGATCCCCATGGCCGCTGGTTTTAATGATGCTGAAGCAGCTTCCGGCGGAACACTAACGTGTGGTTGGGCCGGCGTTGGTCAAATTGTTACCCTTGACCCTGCTCAGATCAATCAGGTTGTGCAGTTCCAAATTATGTCCAATGTTCTAAGCGGTCTTATGCATATCAACCGTGATCTGGTTGGTGAAGGTGATCTGGCTGAGAGTTGGGAAGTTGATAGTTCCGGTACAAACTACCTCTTCACATTGCGCAGCGGTGTTACATTCCATAACGGCGACAAATTTGACGCCGATGATGTTCTGTTTACCTACAATCGTTCAAAAGATAGCACTAAATCCATTCACTCTCGTGTATTGAATAATGTTAATTCTGTCGAAAAAGTGAATGATCTTCAGGTTCGATTTAATCTTGAAAAACCACAGGCTTCATTCCTAACCAAAACACTTGAACGCTCAAGTGGCCGTGCCATGACGATTGTCAGTCGTGGTGCTTTGGAATCAATGGGTGAGTCACAGTATGGTTTGACACCCGTTGGCACTGGTCCTTTCAAGATCGTTGAACACCAACTTGGTCAAGGCGTGGAAATGGACAAGTTTGCGGATTATTATGATCCCGAGCGTCCCAAACTCGACAAGGTTATCATCAAGCCAATCAGTGACGCAGAGCCACTGGCTGCTGCTATCGAATCAGGTGATATTCAATTGATTGGTGGCAACCCGATTGCTGCTGAACTGGTTGACCGTTTTGTTGCTAACCCTGATTTGGTTGTTGATGAAGTTGCTGGCCCTGGGTTCCAATCCATTTGGATCAATCCATGGCATGAGCACATGAAAGTTAGCGATTTCAATAAACCTGTTTCTGAATTGATGAAAGAAAAAGGGTTTATGGTTCGTCTTGCATTTGCCAAGGCTATGGACCGTGATCGGTATCTCAAACAAGCACAGTTCGGTCGTGGCACCGCAGCGCATGGTACGATTAATCCTGCTATGGGTTTCTACTTCGATGAGACCCTTGCTGAAACATCAAATCAAAAATTTGATGTCAAAGAAGCTCAGCGACTTATGGCAGCAGCCGGTTATCCGGGCGGTAAAGGTTTCCCAACATTGAAGCTGACAACAACACCGTCTAATCGTCGTGAATCGACTGTTGTCGCGAACATTTTGAAAAAGAACTTGGGTGTTAATATTCAAATTGAAGCCAAAGAATGGTCGGTCAATGTTGAAGAGTTCGATACCATGAGATGGGATCTGCGTCGTTCAGGTAGCGGTGGTGACTTCGATCCTGATGATGGTATTGTTGATTGGATGCAAACTGACTCCAAGTTTAACGGTCGCAATCGTGATAAAACAATTTATCCATTCGGATACTTCTCTGATGCGGAAGCCGACGCATTAATTGCTGAACAAAGTACCGAGGCTGATCTTGAAAAGCGTAAAGCTTTGGTTCAAAAAGTCGATAAGATTACATCGGATAAAGTTGCTTCAATCTTCTTATTCCACCCGGCAAATATTCTGGTTCACCATACGAGCGTGAACTTCCCGAAACAAAGCAGAATACCGGGACTGGTCGATCTAGATCGAGTGAGCATTTCTTAAATAAACCTAAATTTATGGACCAGGCTGCATGTATGTAGCCTGGTCTGTATAATTATTGAGAGTTAACATGTCCCGTTTTCTTATTCGTCGAGTATTTGGTGCCTTAATTGTTATGTTCGCCGTTGCGACGCTTGTCTTTATAATGTTGCGACTGGTACCGGGCGATCCTATCGCTGCAATGTTATATGATGCTGGCGATCCTGATGCTGTGGATGAAATCCGCGCCAAATTGGGTCTGGATAGACCGATGTACGTCCAATATGGAAAATGGCTCTGGCAGGCTTTGCAGGGTGATTTTGGGCGCTCAATTTATGGCAGTCGGGTTGATGTCAGTCGATTGCTTTGGGAGGCCCTTCCGAGGACCTTATCTATAGCGTCATTGTCTTTTGTAATTGCCATTGTCATTGCGGTTCCTGCAGGATTAATTGCCGCAACTAGGAGAAATTCAGGGGCAGATTACGCCGTTACATTCGTCGCCTTCTTGGGGCTCAGTATGCCCGATTTCTGGTTGGCTATCCTCCTTATTATCGCTTTTGCGGCGAACTTGCATTGGCTGCCCGCTATTGGTTACGTGCCCCTTGCAAAAGGTTTCTGGCCCTGGTTTTCACATTTAATTTTACCGTCTCTGGCTGTTGGCACAGCTTTTTCTGCGATTGTTGCGCGAATGATCAGATCATCAATGCTGGAAGTCTTAAACACAGATTATATGCGTGTGGCGCGTTCAAAGGGGCTGAGCGAACGAACATTAATCCTGACCCATGCCCTACCAAACGCTCTTATTCCTGTTGTGACCGTTATTGGTATTGCTTTCGCTTTATTGATGTCAGGTACAGTTGTTGTTGAGAATGTCTTTGCTATCAAAGGTCTGGGCCGACTGTTGATTCAAGGGATCTTAAACCGTGATTATCCGGTCGTTCAGGGAACAATACTTGTTGTATCTGCGATTTTTGTATTCTCCAACTTATTGGTTGATGTGCTTTATTCCATCATTGACCCAAGAATTAGACTTCAATCATGACCAAATATTCTACAGTTTTAGGGACTGATGATGAACAGTCTCCAGCCTCACAAAAATCTAGTTTTTTCGCCGTATTGAAAAAAGATAAAAAGGCCATGTTTGGATTGATAACCTTATCAATCTTCGTGTTCTTTGCTATTTTTGCTCCCTGGATTTCACCTCATGACCCCACGGCCATGGACTTTGATATGATGATCGCGCCTAATATGGAGTTCCCATTAGGCACGGATGATCTTGGTCGAGATTTACTGAGTCGTATTATTCACGGAACACAGATCTCATTGCTCGTCGGTGTATCCACCGTTGCGATCGCCCTTGTATTTGGTGTCGCTCTTGGGGTCGCTGCGGGTTATTTTGGTGGCTGGATCGATATGATCATCATGCGCTACATTGATTTACAGTGGGCATTCCCGAACTTTATTATCGCGGTTTATCTTGTCGCAGTATTTGGTGCGGGGTTGCTTAATGTCATTGTCGCTATTTCACTGGCGTTTCTAGATGATTTTGCCCGTATCGCCAGAAGCATGGTGCTGACAATTAAAGAAGAACAATATATTTCGGCAGCCCGAGTTTCTGGTGCCTCTGATTATAGAATTATGTGGCGGCATATTTTACCCAACGCTATTGCCCCGATTATTGTGCAGGCAACAGTCAGTGTATCCTACGCCATTCTTGGGGAAGCGAGCTTGTCATTTTTGGGGCTTGGGGTTGAATCAGCTACGCCCACTTGGGGGCTTATTCTTGCAGATGCAAGAAGCTTCATTTCACGCGCTTGGTGGATCGGCATTTTCCCAGGTGTCGCTATTATGCTGACAGTATTAAGCATCAATTTCCTTGGCGATGGTTTGAGAGATCATTTTGATGTTCGGGAAGTGAAAGATATTTAGATATGGCGGATACATCAGGGACAATTAACCTTCAGTCTGAAACTATTCGAACATTGAATAGACGGCTGCTGGACGGAGAAATTACCGCACGGTCTCTGACCCAGCATTGTCTGGAACAAATTACCGCCCTTAATCCCCACGTTAATGCCGTTCTGGAAACCAACCCGGATGCATTGAATATCGCCGATAGGCTGGATCAAGAACTCAAAGCATCTGGCCCACGAAGCTTATTACATGGCATGCCTGTATTGGTTAAGGATAATCTAGATACGGCTGATAAAATGATGACCACGGCCGGATCGAACGCGCTGCTAGGCTCCTACGCTACAAAGGATTCTTTCGTGGTTAAAAAGTTGCGAGACGCGGGTGCGATTATTCTTGGTAAGACGAACTTAAGTGAGTGGGCAAACTTTCGCTCTCCACGT
Organism: uncultured Rhodospirillales bacterium; assembly: GCA_965603075.1. Classification (GTDB taxonomy): domain Bacteria; phylum Pseudomonadota; class Alphaproteobacteria; order Rhodospirillales; family Casp-alpha2; genus JABJOR01. The sequence goes on from CBFDBO010000040.1 coordinate 9,498, forward strand.
TCCTCTAGTGGATGGAGTAGCAGAGGCGGGCAAACACGCAACGCATACGCGCTTGATCGTTCTCCGGGTGGGTCAAGCTCCGGTTCTGCTGTCGCCGTTGCAACTGGTTTATGTGTTGCTGCTATTGGCACAGAAACGGACGGAAGTATTGTCAGCCCCTCTGCTATGAATTCAATTGTCGGTATTAAACCAACGGTGGGTTCCGTCAGTCGATCCGGCATTATTCCAATTTCGCATACTCAGGATACAGCCGGTCCAATGGCCCGTTGTGTAGAGGATGCTGCCGTTCTTCTTGGTATTATTGCAGGCGAAGATGCTGATGATGCAAAGACGGCTTCATTTTTTAATTCTTATAAAATGAATACATCTGAAAAGCTCAACTCAGGAGGCCTAAAAGGTATTCGGATCGGTCTCCCACGCAATTATTGTGGCTATAATGAACACGTTGATGAGCTCGTTGAACTCGCCATAGAATCCATTATAAGTTCTGGTGGTGTGGTCGTTGATAATCTTGAGCTATCGCCTATGAGCGATATCAGGTCCGATGAAACGATTGTTATGTCAACTGAGTTCAAGTTCGGTCTCAATAAATATTTGAGCAATTCAACACAGAAATCTATTCGCTCTCTTGCTGATCTCATCGCATTCAATGAAAAGAATGCTCAAGATGTCATGCCTTACTTCAGACAGGAAATTCTTGAAATGTCAGAAGAGCAGGGTAATTTGGATGATCCAATTTATCTGAACGCCCTTAAAGAGTGCCGTCGACTTTCACAAGAAGACGGTATCGACAAATTATTAACCGAACACCAACTGGATGCGATTATCACACCGACAACCTGTCCGCCTTGGCTTATCGATTGGGTGAATGGAGATAACAGATCAGGCGGTAGTGCTTGTCCTGCTGCTGTGGCAGGGTATCCTAGTATTACGGTACCAGCGGGTTATGTCTTCGGATTGCCTGTCGGGTTGTCTTTCTTTTCATCTGCAGGAGAGGAGGCTAAACTTATAAACATGGCCTACGCATTTGAGCAGGAAAGCAAAATTCGCAAAATCCCAAATATGAATCTCCATGTTTCATTTTCATAAACTTACTGACGTCTGGTAGGTTTATGAATTGAACGGGGCATGCTAGAAAATTACATTCGTTGATATGACAAAGATGGACCTAATACATGCGTTATGAAGCCCCCGAAACAATAGAGGCCGCCTCTGCCCTGCTGACAGGCGAAAAAGGATTGGCCCGTGTGCTGGCTGGCGGCACAGATCTTCTCGTGCAACTGCGCTCCGAGGTGATCGAACCAGATCTTATAGTGGATGTGAAAAAAATTAATTCCATGACCTTAATCACAGAGGAAAATGGGGGTTACCGAATTGGTGCGGCTGTTTGTTGCGCTGAAATGGCAGAACACGAGGGGCTTTATGCTCTGTGGCCCGGTGTGGTGGAAGCCGCCGAACTCATCGGATCAACCCAGGTTCAGGGGCGAGCCACGATAGCGGGTAATCTTTGTAATTGCGGCCCGGCCGCTGACAGCGTTCCGGCGATGGTTGCGGCAAATGCCATTGCCACCGTTGTGGGCCCGCAGGGTCGTCGTGATGTACCTGTATTAGACATTCCCAAGTCCCCAGGAAAGTCCACTTTATTGCGTGGTGAGATTGTTGAATCAATTTATCTCCCCGCTCGCCCCACCCGTTCCGGTGATGCTTACTTGCGGTTTATTCCCCGCACGGAAATGGATATAGCCGTTGTCGGGGTGGGCGTCAGTCTTAGCCTTGACGAGGGAGGTGTCTGCACCCATGCCCGGGTTGGCCTGGGCGCGGTGGCGGCCACGGTTCTTCTGGTGGAAGATGCCGCTAACGCCCTGATCGGCACCCGGGTTGATGATGAGGCCCTTAAAAAAATGGCGGTGGCTACATCGGCGGCCTGCAAACCGATTAATGATAAACGCGGCACGATTGAATTTCGCATTAAAATCGCCGAAGTCCTAGCGGTGCGTGTTGCAAAAATTGCCCTCGCACGGGCGGAGGAATGACCATGTCTGGAATTCATGTATCAACCAAGATCAATGGCGACGCTGTTGAATTTATCTGTGAAGCTGAAGAAACGCTTCTGGACGTGCTGCGCGATCGATTGGACTTGACCGGTTCCAAGGAAGGCTGTGGCACCGGTGATTGCGGTGCATGCAGTGTCACGGTTGACGGCCGTCTGGTCTGTTCATGCCTAATGCTGGGCGCAGAAGCTGAAGGCCATGAAATTGAAACCATTGAGGGTGTCGCCAAAGGCTCTGAACTCCACCCGGTCCAGCAAAAAATCCTGGAACATGCAGCCCTGCAATGCGGGATCTGTACCCCCGGTATTGTCATCGCGGCCAAGGCGCTATTGGAAAAAAATCCTGATCCAACCGAAACAGAAGTTCGTTTCTGGCTAGCGGGTAATCTTTGCCGTTGCACGGGATATGATAAAATCATTCGGGCGGTGATGGATGCCGCTTCTGAAATGAGAAGGATCCGAGCATGACTAATTCATTTCAATTCGATACCGATAAAGCCGCCAACTTCAATGTTGTCGGCACCCGTCCGCTTCGCCCTGATGGCTTAGATAAGGTTACCGGCCGGGCGCAATATGGTGCGGATATGAAAATGCCGGGTCAGTTGGTGGGTCGTATTTTACGCAGCCCCCACGCCCATGCAATAATCAAAAGCATCGATACGTCTGGTGCCGAAAATTTGCCCGGTGTAAAAGCCGTTATCACCCGCGATGATTTTGCCGAGAACCCAGACAATAAAGACGTGCTTCGCAATGTCATGGCGCGGGAAAAGGCATTTTATGACGGCCACGCCGTGGCGGCCGTTGCCGCATCCACGGCAGCTATTGCCCGCAAGGCCCTTAAATTGATTAAGGTGGTTTATGACGTGCTTCCCCATGTGACCGACGTTGACGCCGCCATGCAACCAGACGCCCCGATCTTGTATGATGACATGATTACCTACGGTGTTGATCCGGTACCCACCAAGACATCCAATATTGTTTCAAGGTGTGAATTTGGCCATGGCAATGTGGATGCAGGCTTTGAGGCGGCAGATGTCATCATTGAACGTGAATTAAAAACCGCCGCCACCCATCAGGGATATATAGAACCCCATGCCTGCATAGCCAGTGTCAGCGCCGATGGGATGAGCGAATTATGGTGTTGTACGCAAGGCCATTTCGATGATCGCCAGATCTGCGCCTCTCTTCTGGGTATTGATGTATCGCGTCTGCGGGTAACCGCTTCTGAAATTGGGGGCGGCTTTGGTGGCAAGACAACGGTTTTTATTGAACCTGTAGCTCTCGCACTATCACGCAAGGCTGGTCGAGCCGTTAAGATTGTCATGACCCGTGAAGAAGTCTTTAAGGCGTCCGGACCAACGGCCAGTACTAGCATGGTGGTTAAAATAGGCGCCACAAACGACGGCCGCATTACCGCTGGCGAAGCTGAGTTCCGCTATCAAGGAGGGGCCTATTCCGGCGCACCAGCCGAGGTGGGAGCCCAGGCAGCCTTTGCCTGTTATGATCTGGAGAATGTAAAATCTGTTGGATATGAAGTAGTAACCAATCGCCCCAAGGCGGCCGCCTACCGTGCGCCTGGTGCTCCCATGTCGGTTTATGGTGTGGAATGCGTGGTTGACGAACTGGCGATTAAACTCGGCATGGATCCTATTGAATTCCGCCTTAAAAATGCTGTTCGCGATGGCAGCAAAAGCTCCTATGGACCGACTTTTAATTCCATTGGGTTGGTCGATACCTTGGAAGCCGCCAAAGCACATTCCCATTATAATGCACCGCTTGAACCCAATCAGGGGCGCGGCATTGCCTGCGGGTTCTGGTTTAATTATGGCGGAGAGACCTGTTCCAGCCTGAATATAAGTACCGATGGGACCGTAGCTCTTTCCGTTGGCACCCCTGACATCGGTGGATCGCGCGCCTCCATGAGTATGATGGCAGCGGAAGAACTGGGTATTCCCTATGACCGGGTTCGCACCTCTGTATCAGATACAGGGGCGTTGGGATTCAATGAAGGTACATATGGCAGCCGCGTCACATTTGCCAGCGGCATAGCCGTTATAAAAGCAGCACGAGACGCTATTACCATAATGTGCAACCGGGCCGCAATGATCTGGGATATTCCCGCCGATGCTGTAACCTGGGAAAACGGGTGCGCCAAACCATCTGGTGCAAATGCCGGAGAGTTCGACCCCCTGTCGTTGGCTGAAATCGCTGCAGACGCCAGTAAAACTGGTGGCCCCATAGCCGGCCATCACGAATATAACGCCGATAGCGCGGGTGTCAGCTTCGGAACCCATATTGTAGATACGCAAGTAGATCCGGAAACGGGCCGGGTGGACGTCCTGCGCTATACCGTTGTGCAGGATGCAGGCAAAGCCATCCATCCAGCTTATGTGGAAGGCCAGTTCCAGGGTGGCGCTGCTCAGGGTATCGGTTGGGCGCTTAATGAGGAATATATTTATGGCGAAGACGGAAACCTGCAAAACGCAGGCTTCCTTGATTACCGAATACCTGTCGCATCAGACCTACCGATGATCGATACAGTGATCGTGGAAGTGCCTAACCCGGGCCATCCTTACGGCGTGCGTGGTGTTGGTGAAACCGGTATTGTCCCACCGCTGGCAGCCGTTGCCAATAGTGTCTCTGCAGCAGCCGGGGTGCGCCTATCAGCGCTCCCCATGTCCCCGCCGCAAGTCCTCAAGGCCATAGATGGTTCTAGGGATGGCGCTCGGAATGATAGCTAGGGCAGTTTCGGAATAAAGAAGGCAATAAATGGTTCAGGTTCGTCTGTCAGGAAATGTACAAAAAGCTGCAGGCGGTGTATCCGAGCTTGAAATCGAAGCAAAGAATATCCGCCAGTTGCTAACCGGTCTGGGAAAACAATACCCCGAATTAAAACCCCATCTGGATAAGGGTGTCGCAGTTTCCATCAATGGCACCGTTTATCAAGATAGCTGGTTTCAACCGATCCCGCCTGACAGTGAAGTCTATATCATTCCACGCCTTGCTGGTGGTTAGTTATTTCAATGACATATTTCGACCATAACCGTACTTCATCCACTGATAGAATCTAGGAAAGTGGTCGTATTAATTATGGAATACTGGTAAACTTTACTGCTACACTCCATGTGTACCAGATGGCTCTAACCTCGCCTGAAACCATTGTTGAAATGGCCAAGAATCCAGTTTGGATTCGTGACATCCTATATCTGCATGAACCTTCAACTTGTCGCCCAGAAGAAGAGAGAGTTAGCCGTGAGGCAATCATTTCTCACATCATCGCCAAGCCAGCCTATGCTTCAACAGAAGGCTATGATTTGAACTCTGCTTAACGGTGGACCAATCCTGTGGTAGATCAAAAATTGAAAAGGAGCACGCATCATGCCCCGTCGCCCAATGATTGCCGTGATTGGTGATGCTGGAGTCAAACCAAGATCCATAGCATACGAAAGAGTGCTTAAGTTAGGCAAGTTATGTGAAACTCGTTTTTGCTTACTCATGGCTGTTTGATTTTAAAAATATTCATATTTATTAAATTCTTTCGATAGGGCAGGGTGCTGTTTCGGCGTCTTAAAGTGTCGGAATTTATAACAAGAGTCCCAGAGGCAAAATGTGGCCTTCATTTTGAGTTATGATTCGTTTAAAATTTACACATAATTATACACATATATATTTTATATCAGTATTTAATACTGTAATATCATATAGTTATGGATTATTGTGTCAGGCTCATAACCTGAAGACCGTAGGTTCAAATCCTACCCCCGCAACCAGTAGTTTAGGCCTGCCCCCTTCATAGGGGACAGGCCTAAATTATTTGTAGGTGGGGTTCGGAAGAGAAGACTACTGGTTCGTGAGGGAGCGTAAAGCGCGAACGATAGACGGGCAAAGCCCGGTCCGAAGGATAAAGGCCAAAGGCCTTTACAAATCCTATCCCCGCAACCAAACATATCAAGGACTTAGCAGTCAAATGCTAGGTCCTTTTTTATTGTGTGGAAGCGGTGTGGAAGCAGGCGGGGGTTATGGTACACAAGGCATGGTCGCCCATCGACCTTAGTTTACCTGTTGGCATTCTTGGTGCAGATGAAAAGTATGTTGCTTAAATATACGATAATCCTTTCTTACAGGAACCTATGAATCGTTAATATTAGCCATTCCAAATTATCGTAATCGGTAGGTGATAAGATCTGCTTTCGCCCTAATGAATAGTGAAATTATTCGTTGTGCGCAAAGGGGGGGTGGAGCGCTGTTCGAATAGACCAAACAGAAGTTAACGCTGACTTCGCTTTTTGATCCAAAGCGGACATCGCCAAGGATGGGAAATCACATCTGCGGTTCGCTATGGAATACCTTGCCAAAATACGCCAGCTTCCATCGGAGCGTTTGATAAGGTGGCGCAGCAGCTCAATGAACGGCCACGCAAGACATTTGAGTTTGAAACGCCGGTAGAGAGATTTAACGCATGTGTTGCGTCGACTGGTTGAGGTGGTAGCTAAAAGCGTAAGAATTTAACCCCCTTCAAAAAGGTCTGCTTTGTGGGGTACAGCAGAAGTGAAATTGCGAAAGAGATTACGTCTGCTTATGGCCCCTTACAGGCATTACCAGCTCCCTAATTAACTGCTCCTGTAACCTGAAAGATGGGTGTGGGAATCGTCGTAGGCAGGGCGTAGAGAGCTGTTTGGCGCTCACAAATTTGTATCGCCGGACAATTAAGCAATGTCCGGGATGAAGCCTTATTTTATGTTCGAAATTCTGAGCGTTAGTAGCTAATTATTAGCTGGGGCAAATTTTGTGGCAATATAAAAGTAGAACCACACCTGCTAAATTATTGAAACATATTGCCAAAAATGGTGCCGCCTAGGTGATTTGAACACCTGAGCCCCGCATTACGAATTCCACCCTGGAAGCTCTTACCCAGACAGAAAAGCTCAGGCGTCCTCGGCAGCAAGTGCGTCCTGAACCTTTTCAAGCAGCTCACTTCGTTTGTAGGGTTTTCTAACCAGATCCAACTCTAAGTTTAGAAGGCTATCTTGATCAACAACATTATCCAAATATCCAGAGGTCAAAAGGACCTTGATATCGGGTTGTATTAACTTTGCTTGATTCGCAATCTCCACTCCGTTCATGCCTCCGGGCAGAACGACATCTGTAAAGAGAAGGTTAAATGGATGACTTTCCTTTAAGCATTTGATTGCTTCTATACCATTTCCTGCCTCAACAACTTCATAGCCTTGATTACGCAGAATTTTTGACGGAATTTCCCTAAGGTTTTTATCGTCTTCAACAACTAGAATGCGGCCTGATCCATGAGCAAAATCCAATGTCTCTACAATTTTTGTTTCCAATGCTTCGTTCTTATCGCACTCTGGCAAATAGATTTGGATTGTTGTTCCTTTATCGGGTTCACTCTGAATTATTACCTGCCCGTTTGATTGTTTTACAAAAGCGTAAACCATGCTCAAGCCAAGCCCGCTGCCTTCACCCACGTCTTTGGTTGTAAAGAACGGATCAAATACTTTCTCCAATACTTCTGGCAACATACCGGAACCGCTATCACTCACCTCAACCAGCACATAGTTTTTGTGTATTGGTCCTTCAAATTTATTTATATCTATCTGTTCATTGATGATATTAGTTGTCTTGATTGACAGTTCGCCGCCACCCGGCATAGCGTATTTGGCGTTAATCGCCAGATTAATCAAGGCATTCTCAAACTGGTGCGGATCAATCAATACATCGTGAATTCCCGTACCGAGGTCTGTAACCAATTCTACGGTTTCACCAAGTGTCCGCCTTAGCATATCATCCAGCCCTAGTACCAGCTCATTTACCTTTAAAGGTTTTTGTGAAAATGGTTGCTGATGCGAGAACACCAACAGTCGTTGTGTCAGGGCGGCCCCTTTTTCGACCGTTTTTATCAAAGCCTCTATGTTGGCTCGTGTATTGTCATTTAATTCAATTTTACTTTGCAACATTTCTGCGTTGCCGAGCATGATCCCCAAAAGGTTATTAAAATCGTGAGCAAGGCCCCCCGTCAACTGACCGACGGCTTCCATCTTCTGCGACTGACGCAGGGTTTCTTCAACCTTCTTGCGATCGCTTATGTCGAACCCGACCGACAAAAAATTAATAATCCGTCCAGATGGGTCCAAATTGGGTACAAACGTCAGTGCCACATCACGTGTAACACCATCTGGATAAGTATTCGTCACTTCGAATGTTTCGGTTTTCCTGTTTGAGAGTACTTTTTCAATATAGGGCTTGAATGCTTCATTTTCGGATCCGTGAATTTCCTCGACGGTCTTGCCAACAATCTCCTCCATAGGACGGTCATACCACTGGACACAGGTTTCATTGACCAATTGATATCGTCCGTCAGGGTCAATAGAGGTTATCAGCATGGGAATGCTATCGATGATTAATCTTAAGTTGTCCACAGCACGTTTGAGTTCGGTAATATCTTGCACCAAAGATGTGACGCCAACAGGCTTACCATTTTCATCCAAAACAGGCGTGTTATACCAATTACAAGTGATAACATTTCCACTCTTTGTTATATTATCATTTGTATTTTTGGTTCCCCCCGTTTGATTCAGCAATGATCGATAAATAATGTTAATTTCGCTCCTGATCGCATAGGGAACAACCAATTCTGCAGCATGTCTTCCAAGAGCCTCATTAACAGAATAGCCGAATATATTCTCTGCTGCCTTGTTCCACTCGGTACAACAGAAATTTTCATCCCATGAGATTGCGGCCAACGGCGTATTTTCTATATGATGCGATAACCTGGCTTCACTCGCTACCAATTTACGCTCTAATACTAAGTGTTGTTCGGCATCCATCAATATGAGCCCAAGGAGAGCCGTAGCAGGAACAAACGTAATAATAAGGGGCAAAGCAACAGTTTGTAAAACTGTTTGAACAACACTACCGGGCAATTGTGTGAATAAAAGAATCTCGACAATGTGAACAATTAATCCAAATACAAACAGGTTAGGGAGAGTTATCTTCACCCACTTCTTATTATGGCAGTACCTGTAAACCAACCCAAGAGCCGTACATGAAATAACAACTGCAACACCAACAGGCGCTCCGCCACCACCTAACCAGGCCCGATAGGTTCCCGCTGTTGATGCCGCAATAAAGCCAACAACCGGACCACCGAATAACCCTGCCATGCTTAGAATAACGGAACGAGGATCAAAAATAACACCAGGTGTGATTTCAATTGGCAACATCATGCCAATGATGCAGGTACCACCATAGATAAGTCCTGAAAATATTTTTTCGAACGACTTATTGCCATACCACAACCGACCGTTGAAACCTTGTAACAGGCTCAGAGCCAGTAGCAAAGCGGCAGATTTTGTTAACTCAAGTACCATTGTATTAATTATAGTCTTTTATAAATTTTAAACCACAATAAAATTTTAAAACACCCTGAAGATGTCACGCCCTTCATTTATTCCTGATGGTTGCAATGGACTTGTTGCCTGAGCCGATATATTCAAGCTCGCTAAATACTATATTATTGGCTACCGCGATCCCCCTGCCGTGTAGGTCCAACAATCGTTCTTTTGAAAAGCCAGTATAGCTGGAATAATCGAAACCTTTTCCACAATCTAAAAACTCCATACGAATTCCATTATCCATTTTATGTATCGAGGCGGTTACAAATTTTTTACAATTTTCGGGTTCATCAAGACGCCGTGTAACTTCTTCAGTCCACGTCCAATCCTCCAGTAACTTTGTTTTTAAATCATAACCAATACCTAGGTTTCCGTGTTCAATTCCATTCACAATCATTTCAAGAATACCAAGAATTGCCACCTCAGGCTCTGGACACATACCAGCCAGAATTGCTGATACCTGATGTGCGTCTTCCAACGTTCGAACACGAAAAGTGGCATCCTGTACATGTTTAAAATCGATATTGACTTTTGCTGCGTTTTTAATGATATCAGCATAGTGATTAAACAAAACATCGAGGCTTTCATACTCCCCAACCGCATGTGCTGAATCTTTGAACAGAGGACTAAAAACCGCTTCAAGCTTTGACTTGAACAATCCCCGCTGGCGTTCATGAAACCGCAATCTCGATTTGATGGTCGCCAATAGAAGTTCATATTTTACGGGCTTGGCCAAATATCCATCTACGCCGAGCCCTATAGCCTTGATTGTGTCTTCTTCTCCGACCATGGCTGTTAAGAAGATAAATGGAATAGCCGCCAGTTGAGCAGACTCACGTTGTAATTCTGTGAAGAAATCAATCCCATTCATATTTGGCATTAGGATATCTGAAATGATCAAATCAGGATGATGTTCTCTTGATTTTTCCAATGCTTCCAAACCATCAACAGCTTCAATTACCTTAAAACCATCATCGCTCAGACGGTGAGCAAATATCTCCCTTAATTCTTCTTCATCCTCTACTAATAATATAGTATTCATTGTTGCACCCATGAAAACACAGAGTCAAATTTACAAGCTTTTAATATTGTCATAACCTGCTCCTATGGTTTTCTCAGTTTGAATTCCATTCCTTAGTCTGACGCCGTGCACTTTAATTTAAGAAAAGCGCCAAATCCAGAGGAATCGATATATTCAACATCGCGCAAATCAAATACACATTGTACATTCGATTCAACTTGATTAATGTTTTCACCAATTTTTTTTATCTATTCCATATCTGTAAATGTCAGATTTCCTGATAAAATAAAAACCAGTTCATTACCGTTTAGCTTTGTTGTGTATTTCATAAAATTTCCATCCATCCAAATGTACGATCACAACCAGACCGAGAAAGTTTTCATACAGATCAGACTACTTTTCTAACCTGAAGAAGAAATGCAGACAACCTCTGACAGTCGGTAGCTGTCCCGATGCGGATAATGATAATATTGTTTAAACATCTTCATCGTATGAAATATTAACTAAAGTTAAGGACCTCTTGTTACCCTCTCGTTATGATATTGTTATCAAATAATCGTTCATGAATATGAAAATTGGATTCGCATAATCGAGTTAATCCGATAGTAGAAACCTAAGTGGTTACATTCTACTCGGGCTTTGGTGCCTATTACAGCCCATCATAAAATGAGATATTGAAAATTTAAAGGATTTCTGTAATGAGCCTTAATATTAGCAGACGTTTAATTTTAGGTTTTTCTTCCGTAACTTTAATTCTTGTTATTGCCGTGAGTATTACTGTCTTGAAAGTTTCTGAAGTTAATACAACAGCGGCCCGTATTGTTGAGTTGCGCATGCCTACTGCAAATGCGAGTTCTAATATGGTGAATAATATTCAGGCATCACTTGCAGCACTGCGCGGATATATGTTGACAGGAGCAGAAGGGTTTAAGTCACAACGCAATGAAGTATGGGTTGATATTGATAAAACTATCACAAGTATGGATGAACTTTCAAAAAATTGGACCAATCCAAAAAATGTTGAGAACCTACAAGCCTTCAAAGGGGTGATTGAGGAATTTCGCATAGCTCAGAATCAAGTTGAAAATATTGCCAAGACCCCAGAAGAGCAACCAGCAACCTTAATGTTGGTTACTGAAGCTGCACCACTTGCTGGGGTCATGGTAAAGAATATTACAAAAATGATTGACCTTGAAATATTTGGTAAAGGCGGGACTGGTGGCGATAGAGTTCAGATATTGGGCATGATGGCTGATATCCGCGGATCATTAGGATTAGGCCTTGCCAATATTCGCGCCTATCTTTTAACCGGAGAAGAAAAGTTCGCAACTAGTTTTGATGTTTTGTGGGAAAAGAATACTAAACGATTTGGCGATTTATCCGGAAAAATTCAGAATCTTTCTTCTGAACAACAGTCTGCTTTCGAGGTCTTTGCAACCAAGCGTAAAGAGTTTTCCCCTCTTCCGGCGAAGATGTTTGAAATTCGCGGTTCTAAAAAATGGAACATGGCAAATTATTTGTTAGTTAGCGAAGCGGCCCCACGTGCAGGCAAACTTTTGAATGCGTTGTTAGGCGAGAAAAATAGTGAGGGCGTGCGTGAAGGTGGAATGCAAGGAAATCAACAAAGATTGCTCAATATTGATGCTGATCAAAATTCCGATTCTATTAATACCTTGCTGATGATGGAATGGGTATTGTTGGCAATTGGATTGGTTCTTGCTGCTAGTATTTCATTCCTGATCATTCGCTCCATCGTCGTGCCATTAAACAAAATAACAGGCGTCATGGGCATTCTAGCTAAAGGGGATTTTGAAGTTGAAGTTCCGTCTCTTGACAGGTCCGATGAAATCGGTGAGATAGCAAATGCTGTTCAGGTCTTCAAGGACAATGGTCTTGATAATATTAATCTTGCTGAAGAAGCCGAGACCATGGAGAAAAGGACAAGAGACGAAGAAGAACGCTTACGTGAAGAAGCTCGTATGCGCGAACAGAAAGCGCGCGAGGATGAAGAGCATCGCAAACAAGAAGCTGAAGCTGAACAGCGTCGTTTAATGCAAAAAATGGCTGATGATTTTGAAGCCAACGTCGGAAGTATTGTTGAGACAGTTTCATCTGCCGCAACTCGAGCCAATGCTTCTGCTCAATCCATGTCCTCAATCTCTGAAGAAACCAATAAACAGTCGGTTACGGTAGCTTCTGCAGCTGAACAGGCAAGTGCGAACGTCCAGACAGTGGCCTCCGCTACAGAAGAGCTATCTAGCTCTATCTCTGAAATTACCCGACAGGTTTCAGAATCATCCAATATTTCTACTGGTGCAGTAAAGGAAGCACAGGCAAGCCATCATACAATTCAAGAATTGGTGGAAGCCTCCAAGAAGATTGGAGAAGTAGTCACCCTTATTACTGACATTGCAGAGCAAACAAATCTGCTTGCTCTGAATGCAACCATTGAAGCCGCTCGTGCAGGTGATGCAGGGAAAGGATTCGCAGTTGTAGCTGCAGAAGTCAAAAACCTTGCCAATCAGACACAAAAAGCGACAGAAGAAATTGGAGAGCAAATTCAAGGCATCCAAGACTCAACGCAAGAGGCTTCAGATTCTATTGAAAATATTGGTAAGACAATTACAAAACTTGATGAAATTGCCACAACAATTGCCTCAGCAGTTGAAGAACAAAGTGCTGCTACACAAGAAATCTCACGAAACGTTGCAGAAGCAGCATCAGGTACTCAAGAAGTATCATCTAATATTCAAGGTATTACTCAAGCCGCGGGCGAAGCTGGAGATGCTTCCAATGAACTGGTTGGAGTAGCAAGTGATCTGAGCAATAATTCTGAAACTCTTAAATTAGAGGTTACCAAGTTTCTTGAACAAGTTAGGGCCAGTTAAGAAAAGACCCTGCTCTCATACTTAATTGCAAGAGGGTAGAGCTTATCAATCCATTTATTAGGAATGGATTATATGTTGATAATTAAAAATTTGAAATTGTAGTTAATAAAAGAGGATTCAAATGAAATATAAAATCGATATAGTTGGTACTTCTTTGGAAGTATTTCTGACAAAAAAATTAACTTTTGCAGACCAACCGGTATTCCGTGTCTTGCTGGAAGAAATGAATAATTCTAATGCTACGCAGTGGACTATTAATTTAACTAATCTGGATTTTATTGATTCTTCAGGACTTGGCCTATTGATAAGATTCAAAAAGGAAGCAGAGGATAAAGGCGTTGACCTTTTACTTCATGTTTACGAAAATGATTATGTCCGGAAAGTACTGGAACTCGCTTGTTTTAGTGAATTGATTGAATACGAGTAAGATTATGATGGTTGAGTTAATTTTTCAGAATATCTCTACGCGACGACGATCCGGACTTCCGTACATTCAAAACGGGAACACGTCTTTTGGATAGGATGGAAAAACAACAAATCTGAAAACTCTTATCTCCCGTTTCGACGACGAGAGCATGCCGTGTTACGCTTCAGGAACATGCGAAGTTTGCAGAAGTTCGTCTCAATCCACTTTTCAATTTTCAACCACTTCAACAAGGAACGTCATTTAAATTCAAGAGATATATATAAGGTTCAACGTGAAGCTGCTCTTATTAAGTGGCAGCAACTCTGTGCTGCATAAAACCAGT
>CBFDBO010000041.1:0-22787 GCA_965603075.1 uncultured Rhodospirillales bacterium
TATATCCTATATGTGATGTTGATTACAGTTAGAGTAAATGATTTAATAGCTTAATGCGTGTTTATAAGTATTACTTTATGGATATAGCTATTTTTTATTGAAAACACTTACTATATAACGAACTAGAGCTAAAGCGACTAGAAATATAAGGAAATTCGGAATGACAGAGAAACCTACGACAATGGAAATTCTGGAGCTGACGACTGAAATAGTCGCGGCCCATACAGGTAATAACACGGTCCGTTCCGATGATCTGCCTAATATTATTCAGGAAGTATACCAAGCACTTGCCCTGATAAGCGGCAATGAAGAAGAAGTAGAAGCCCTGCGTCCCGCCGTGCCGATCAAAAAATCAGTGTTTGCCGATTACATTGTTTGTCTGGAAGATGGCAAGAAGCTGAAAATGCTGAAACGCCATTTGAAAACGGCCTTTAATATGTCCCCTGAAGAATACCGTGAAAAATGGGGTCTGAGTGTTGAATATCCTATGGTTGCACCAAACTATGCAAAACATCGTAGTAGCTTGGCCAAGAAAATTGGTTTGGGGACCAAGCGTCGCAAAGCATAATATTGACATATAAAAAGGGGCAACATAGGTCAGCGTGCATACGCTAGCCTGGTAGGAGCACTACACAATAATGGCGCCTAACAAGTCATTAAACGGCACAAAGAGTAATAAGCCAAATAGTATAGAGCAACTTTGTATCGACAAAGGTATGAAGATGACGGACCAGCGTAGAATTATTTCGCAGGTGCTGTCTAATGCTGTGGACCACCCTGACGTGGAAGAGGTTTACGAGCGAGCGTCAAACCTTGATCAACGTATTAGCATCGCCACGGTTTACCGTACTGTTCGCCTACTCGAAGAAGCCGGCATTATTGAGCGTCATGATTTTGGTAATGGTCGCGCCCGGTATGAAGAAATTACCGATGAACACCACGACCATCTGATTAATGTAAAAACCGATGAAGTCATCGAATTTAGTAATCCAGAGATTGAAGCGTTGCAACAAGCCGTTGCCCGTAAACATGGTATGCGTCTTGTCGGTCACCGTCTTGAATTATATGGTGTACCCATAGATAGCTGTCATGCTAAAGATCAAGATGATGATTAGCAGCCTGTATTATAGTGATGTATAAGCGCCCTATTGAGTATTACTTTCAGCAATTTTTTCTGATGGACAGAAACTGACGTTGGCAAAAACCCTTTATATAAAAACCTATGGCTGCCAGATGAATGTCTACGATTCCGATCGTATGACGGATTTGCTGGCGCCATTGGGTTATAGCGTAACCGATACCCCCGATGGGGCGGATATGGTTATTCTCAACACCTGTCACATTCGCGAGAAAGCCGCCGAGAAGGTGTATTCTGAATTGGGCCGTTTGCGTCCTCACCAAGAGGCAAAAGCCAAACGGGGCGAAAAAATGATCTTGGCTGTGGCCGGGTGTGTCGCTCAGGCTGAAGGCGAAGAGATCATCGATCGTGCGCCTTATGTGGATATGGTGTTTGGCCCCCAGACCTATCATCGATTACCAGAGATGGTGGCGCAGGCGTCACGCAAATCGGGCGCGGTGCTTGATACGGATTTTCCCGTTGAGTCCAAATTCGACTTCCTGCCGGCAACCGCCAAAGTGGAAAGCAGTTCGGCCTTCTTAACCATTCAGGAGGGTTGCGATAAATTTTGCACATTCTGTGTGGTACCGTATACCCGTGGCTCGGAGTTCTCCAGGCCCACCGCTGAAGTATTGGCCGAGGCCAAAAGGTTAGCGGAAGGGGGCGCGCGCGAGATCTCTTTGCTGGGCCAAAACGTTAATGCTTATCACGGTGATGCTGGAAGCGGTATGGAGTGGAATCTTGCGCGATTAATCCGTGAGGTCGCGCAAATCGAGGGCGTTTCCCGTATTCGCTATATTACATCTTATCCCGCCGAAGTGGACGAGGACCTGATCAACGCGCACAGGGATGTGCCTCAGCTCATGCCATTTTTACATTTACCTGTTCAATCTGGCTCGGACCGGGTTCTCGCTGCCATGAACCGTCGGCATAATTCGGGTCAGTATCGTGATCTGGTGGAACGGCTTCGTGTGGCTCGACCCGATATCGGCCTCTCATCTGATTTCATCGTTGGTTTCCCCGGCGAGAGCGACGACGACCATGAACAGACCATGTCATTGGTTCGTGATATTGGATTTTTGCAGGCGTTTTCGTTTAAATACAGCCCCCGCCCCGGTACACCCGCCGCCGCCATGCATACCCAAGTTCCCGAGGATGTTAAAAACCAAAGGCTGGCTGAATTACAAGACTTGCTTGATGCCCAACAACACGCATTCAACGAAAATTGCGTGGGCAAAGAAATGCCTGTGTTATTGGAACAGACCGGTCGTTATAATGATCAGCTCGTGGGTCGCAGTCCTTATATGCAACTTGTCCATGTGAGCGCCCCTAGCGAAATGTTGGGACGCGTGGTGAATTTAAAAATCGACAGTGCCAAGCCCAATTCCCTTGCGGGAACGCTTCTCGGAGACGCGTTTCCCTCTGCGCCTTCAACACCCGATCTTTCAACACCCGCCCCTTCAACACCCGACCCTTCAACATCAACTATGACAAAAACAGCGTAGGATGGTAATGAAATCAGCAGCCACCAAAACCAAAAAAGCACCCGCTAAAAAGAAACTTCATGTTTCACGGGATCTACAGTTCAATGATAATGCCATGGCGCAGGAATTATTCGGTGCGCACCACGCCAATTTGGCGCGATTAGAGCAAAAATATAATCTGGTCATTCATGCCCGTGGTAATGAATTAACGCTGGTGGGCGATGGCGATGCGGTGGCGGATGTGTCGACTATTTTGGATGAATTATATAAACGAATTCAACGCGGCCTTGATGTCTCGACGGACGAAGTGGACGGCGTAACCCGTATGGCCAAAGATGCCAACGGTGATGTCAGCGACGCGCAAGTCACCATCCAAACCCGCAACCGGGTGATCTCGCCGCGTTCTGCCAACCAAGCAGAGTACCTTCGTGCGATGCAAGACAACGAATTGGTTTTTGGTCTGGGGCCTGCCGGAACGGGCAAGACCTATCTGGCGGTTGCCAAGGGCGTGGAATTATTGGTCAGTGGTGAAGTCGACCGTATTATCCTGTCGCGCCCCGCGGTTGAAGCGGGTGAACAACTGGGTTTCTTACCCGGCGATATGCAGGAAAAAGTCGATCCCTATTTACGGCCACTTTATGACGCGCTTTATGATATGCTGCCGGCGGACCAAGTCGAAAAGCGATTGGAAAATGACGAGATCGAAGTGGCGCCACTGGCGTTCATGCGCGGTCGTACGCTCTCGAATGCGCTGGTTATCTTGGATGAAGCCCAAAACACCACAGCGGTCCAGATGAAAATGTTCTTAACGCGGTTGGGCGAAAACTCCCGCATGGTCATCACGGGTGATTTAAGCCAAGTGGATTTACCAAGGGGAACGCGCTCGGGCTTGCGGGACGCGGTAGAAACCCTGCAAGGGGTCAAAGGGCTTAAATTTATTGAATTTTCTAGCTCTGACGTGGTGCGCCATCCTTTGGTCGGTCGTATTGTCAAAGCCTATGATCAGGTTGAAGCCAAACGCAAAGCCTCCGCCCCGTATGAACACACTAAAAATTCCCCCAGTAATATACCTAGTAATATACCCCGTAATTCCCCCAGCAAGAATCAGGATACATAGTCAGGATTATGGAACCGAGCGATACCGATAGCCCACAAGTTATATCAACATTGGAGGTTTCGATTGTTACCCGGGACACAACGTGGAACGATGCCGTCTCAGGCATCGAGGCACTTTGCAGCGCAACAGCCGAGGCCGCATTCCGCGCGACCCGCTCCCGTACTGATACGCTCGCAACAGCAAACTTTGAAGCTAGAAACTATGAAGCCAGTATCGTGCTGGCCGATGATGACTTTGTCGCTGATTTAAACCTCAAATATCGTGATCGCCCCGGCCCGACCAATGTATTATCTTTCGCCGGCCTCGATGATGTTGATGATGTTGATGACGTTGATGGCACAGAAGGGCTAAGTGAAAAGATCATTATGACGCCCGACATGCCGGTCTTGTTGGGTGATGTGATTATAGCGCGCGGGGTTGTTGAGGTTGAGGCCGCCGAAATGGGTATCTCGATCAATGACCATCTTCGCCATATGGTTGTTCATGGTATTTTACATCTGTTGGGGTATGATCATCTGGAAGAGGATGAGGCGCTCGAGATGGAAGGCCTAGAGACACGCATACTGACCTCTATGGCGGTGGATGATCCTTACGCTCTATAATGTTTATTTATACTATTTTGGAACACAGAAATAATGAACGGTAAAATGACCAAAAACCAATCAACGAGCGCAGACAAAGACGAAATAAGGCCGGGTTTTTTCGGTTGGGTTCGTTCGATTTTTGGATACGGTAATTCTGAAAATACATGGCGCGACTCCATTGATGAAATCATTGATGAACGCGACGCGTCGGATGCCCCCATTGACGAGAGCGAACAGGCGCTGATTAAGAACGTTTTGTCCATCCGGGCCCGTACCGTTTCCGATGTTATGGTGCCCCGGGCGGATATCGTTGCGGTGGAGGATAATGTATCGTTTGAGGAAATTCTGGCGATCATGACGGGTAAAGGTCATTCCAGATTACCAATTTTTCACGATAGTTTGGATGAAGTGATCGGCATGGTTCATATCAAAGATATGGCGGTGTGGTGGCACCGGGCTGAAGCATTTTCTTTGGCAGAAACCCAACGGAGCATCTTATTTGTGTCTCCCTCTATGCCGGTTCTTGAATTATTGTTGGAAATGCGCGTGACCCGGACACACATGGCGGCCGTGGTTGATGAATACGGTGGGGTTGATGGTCTGCTCACCATTGAGGATTTGGTCGAAGAAATCGTTGGCGATATTGAAGACGAACACGATGGCACGGACGAGCCTGATTTTATCGCCCGGGATGATGGCACTTTTGAGGCCGATGCCCGACTGGAAATTGAAATACTGGAAGAAAATTTCGGTACCCTATTGGATGATGACGAGCGCGAAGATATCGATACGTTGGGCGGGTTGGTATCATCCTTAAGCGGGTATGTGCCCATTCGCGGAGAATTAATCACCCATCCTGCCGGATTGGAGTTTCAGGTTTTAGACGCCGACCCCAGACGGGTTAATCGATTGCGGATTAGAATGATTGCTACCGGAAAATCACCAGAGAGCGAACCGGGTCAATCTAAACCCGCCAGCCCCACTAGTCCGATACCCTCCAAAACCCCCGAGCCCCCCGAAACCCCCGAAATCCCCGAGACCCCCCAGGCGGATAAGGACTGAGAACCATTGTCTGAACCCGCGCCTCAATCCGCGTCTCAGCCTGAAACCATAATCAACCGCTTGCACGGGCGAATAATAGGTCTAACATTTCGCCGTCAATTATTACTGAGTTTTGTGCTTGGTTGTTTGTCATCACTGGCATTTGTCCCCCTATCCTTCATCCCGCTCTTGATCCCCGCGATCATGGGTCTGTTATGGATGGTTCACGCCGCCAACACCAAAAAACGCCCCTTTTTTATAGGGTGGGTTTTTGGCCTGGGGCATTTTTTGGTTGGGCTTTATTGGATTGGGAACGCATTTTTAGTCGATGCGGACCGCCACGCCTTATTGGCTGTCCCTGGGGTGGTCGGGCTGGCTGCTGTTGTGGGTCTCTATATAGGGCTGGTCTGCTGGTGTTATCACTGGTTCTCTATGGCGGTGTTTGCGGATAAGGCATTACGAATTCGAAACATTCTCGTGTTTGCGGCCCTTTGGACCATATTTGAATGGATAAGGGCGGTGGCATTCACCGGATTTCCATGGAACTTGATGGGCAGCATCTGGGTCGTTAGTGATCCGGTTTTGCAAACCGCGTCGGTTGTAGGGGTTTATGGATTAAGTTTCATCAGCATTTTTGTGGTCGCCCTTCCGGCTATTTTGGTCGGTAATAATAGGGGGCTATCAAAGACTGTTCCCACGCTTGTAATTATGGTCGGTGTCATCGGGGCTTTGTGGGTCGCTGGTTGGTCTCGTTTACCTGAGCGTACCAATCAGCACGTTGAAAATGAGCACGTTGAAAACGTGGTATTACGACTGGTACAACCCAATATCCCCCAAAACCTTAAATGGAAACGTGATTTACGCCCGGCCCATTTGGCAAAATTGATTAAGCTGAGCCAATTACCGGCGGGTGAATTGGGCGCACCAACCCATCTTATTTGGCCGGAAACCGCGGTTCCTTTTTCAATGCCGACGACGCCGGACCGTATGGCGCTGTTGCAAAAGGCGATCCCTGCGAAGGGCGTTTTAATAACGGGATCATTGCGGCGCAGTATAACGGATGACGCAAATAGCCCCAGTGGAAAACGCCAAGCTGTATTTAACGCCCTCATTGTTATGAAAGCCGATGGGACGCTCTCCCAAGGATATGACAAATTTCATCTCGTGCCTTTTGGCGAGTATGTTCCTTTGCAGGGCATATTGCCCTTGGAAAAATTGACCGCTGGCGCGGTTGGTTTTACCGCAGGCGATTCAAACGTCGCCCTCCCCATTGCGGGCGTGCCCTTGGTCAGTCCTCTCATTTGTTATGAAGTTATTTTTTCAGGTCAGGTGGTTCCAGATGCAGAGGATAACAACCGCCCGGGGTGGATGCTCAATATCACCAATGATGCTTGGTACGGAAAATCTGCTGGACCCTATCAACATTTTGCCACGGCCCGGCTGCGCGCTGTGGAAGAAGGTTTGCCATTGGTTCGGGTGGCCAATACGGGCATCAGCGGGTCTATCGATGGATATGGCCGCATAAGGCAATCTTTACAATTAGAACAAACGGGTATTATTGATGTGCCTTTACCAAAAGCCTTAAGCGTTCCTCTGTATGGGCGTTATGGGCCGCGAATCCCTATTTTTATTTCTGCGAGTATACTGTTATGCTTTAGTGTGCTATCAGTTGTATCAAGGCGCAGGCGAATGGATTGAAGGAAAGTTTTATATTCTAAAGTTACGATTAAATTACTGATTTAACTAAAATTCCACTTGAATATGATTGTATGAAGACATATATCACTTGTAATGTTTACTAAACTAAGCACAGTAAATGAACCGCATACTCTATATGGGGTATGCATTTTCTTCTCACAATTGGCAAAGATACAGCAAAATGATAAATCCTAGCACAGTAAAAAAGGACAAAAGCAAAAAGGTCCAGAGACTACCTCCAGGAACACCTAATCCGGTTGACGTTCATGTTGGTGGTCGTGTTCGATTGCGGCGTACCTTACTGGGCGTCAGTCAGGAAAAATTAGGCGATTCAGTTGGCCTGACATTTCAGCAAATTCAAAAATACGAACGGGGCGCAAACCGTATCGGTGCTTCTCGTATTTACGAATTATCGCGCATCTTGGATGTGCCGGTATCGTTCTTTTTTGACGACATGCCGGGCGAGCTTAAAACCCATGAAGGCCGCTTTGCAGCGGGCTTGCGTGACAAAGAAGAAGGCACCTATGAAGCCGATCCTCTGGCACGACGCGAAACGTTGGAACTGGTTCGCGCATACTATAAAATCGCCGATCCTAAGGTTCGCAAACGGTTGTTTGAACTGACAAAGACCTTGTCTAAATCTGAATCCGAAACGGATGACGAAGATTAAAACCAAGGCTAAGTCTGAATTAGTTCTGTAATATAAAGGCCACAAAGTGATATTGACTGAATGCGGTATCAACTTTGTGGCCTTTTGTTATAATACTGTTTTTATAAGCCCTGAATAAGGGCTTTTGTTAAATTTTCTTGACCCTTATGGCTTGGTCTGTAAAAAGATTACTTTCTCGGATACTTAATTTAAATATTCATCTTAAATATTCATTTTAAACTTCTGGGCGTGGATGGATTTGATCTACTTGCCACCACGTTAAACAGTGGCTAAGTGGGCGCATGGTTGGTTTTAAAACCGAACAGCCCTCTTAATTTTTTATATTCAGCCTTAATTGGCTGCCTACTGGAGGGCATATCATGTCTAATGGCGACTATCTATTTACCAGCGAGTCCGTTTCTGAAGGTCACCCTGATAAGGTTTGTGACCGTATTTCTGACGCGGTTGTTGATGCGTTTTTGGCGGCGGACCCGCATTCTCGTGTGGCTTGTGAAACCCTGACCACCACCAATCGCATCGTGCTGGCGGGCGAAGTTCGTGGCCCGGCACCGTTGGTTGGCAGCGATGGCGTGATTGATAAAGCCCATGTTGAGGATATTGCGCGCCAAGCCGTTAAAAACATTGGCTACGAGCAAGACGGTTTCCATTGGAAGAACGCCGACGTTGATGTCTATTTGCATGCCCAATCTGTCGATATCGCTATGGGCGTTGATGCGGCGGATAACAAAGACGAAGGTGCGGGTGACCAAGGCATTATGTTTGGTTACGCTTGCACAGAAACCGACGTTCTTATGCCGGCCCCCATTCATTACTCCCACGCTATTTTGAAATCTATGGCAGACGCCCGCCATGCCAGTACAAATTCTGGCATTGGACCGGATTCAAAAAGCCAAGTGACCCTTAAATATGTCAACAATCGCCCGGTTGGGGTGACCAGCGTTGTGGTCTCCACGCAACATGACGAAGGCGTAAGCCAAGAAGAAATTCGCGAAATCGTGCGCCCGCACGTTATTAAATCATTACCAAATGGCTGGAACGTTCCAGAAGATGAATTCTACGTGAACCCAACCGGGCGTTTTGTCATCGGCGGTCCCGATGGTGATGCGGGTCTGACGGGTCGTAAAATCATTGTGGATACTTATGGTGGCGCGGCCCCCCATGGTGGCGGTGCCTTTTCGGGTAAAGATCCTACCAAGGTTGATCGTTCGGCTGCTTATGCGGCTCGGTATTTGGCTAAAAACGTTGTGGCCGCTGGGCTTGCCGATTGGTGCACTATTCAGTTGGCGTATGCCATCGGTGTTTCCAAACCTTTGTCGGTTTATGTGGACATGAATGGTTCGGGTAAAGTTGAAGAAAGCCGTTTGGTCGACGTGTTGACCAATTTGGTGGATCTCTCCCCCCGCGGTATTCGCGAGCACTTGAACCTGAGCCGTCCGATTTATGAACGTACCGCGGCCTATGGTCACTTTGGTCGTGCCCCAGAAGCTGATGGTGGTTTCTCTTGGGAAAAAACCGATTTGGTCGACAGCTTAAAAGCCGCCTTCTAAAATGTGCCATTTAGGCATAATTAAGTAGGTTGTACCGTTTCTGAATTGTAAGATTAATGGCTAAAAACAAAAATCATTATTCCGATGCGGAATTCCGCTTTTTCGGGCGTCGTCAAGGGCGTCCGATCGGCGCGCCTCGCCTGCGGCTTATGGAAGAATTGCTGCCCAAGCTGCGGTTTCCAGTTCCAGCATTAGATAAGGATAACGCCATTGATCAAATTGATCCCGCCACATTGTTTGATACGCCGAAAAAGGCGTATTGGCTGGAAATCGGCTTTGGCGGTGGTGAGCATCTTGCCGCCCAAGCCATAGACAACCCCGATATCGGCTTCATTGGATGCGAGCCGTTTATCAACGGTGTGGCTAGTTTGCTCGCCGTTATTGATGATAAGAAATTAGAAAACGTCCGGATTTTTGATGAAGACGTCCGCTATCTTTTGCCGGGGCTCAAAAGTCAAAGCTTCGAGCGAATTTCTCTATTATATCCCGACCCTTGGCACAAAAAGAAACATAACAATCGACGCATGATCAGTGAGGCGAATATCGCCACCTTTGCCCGGTTATTACAAGACGGCGGTGAGTTTCGTTTCGCCAGCGATATCAGCGACTACGTCCGCTGGACACTCGATCATATGAACCGGGCGCCGGCGTCGGGTTTAT
This sequence comes from uncultured Rhodospirillales bacterium, assembly GCA_965603075.1. Taxonomy (GTDB): domain Bacteria; phylum Pseudomonadota; class Alphaproteobacteria; order Rhodospirillales; family Casp-alpha2; genus JABJOR01. Next base: position 9,919 of record CBFDBO010000041.1, read on the forward strand.
TCACGTGGCGCGCCGAACGCCCAGCGGACTGGCGCACCCGGCCTGACGATATGATCGAAACCCGCTACGAGCAAAAAGCCCGCGCAAAAGGCTCGCCGTGTGTGTATCTGCGTTTCAATAAAACCGGGAGCTAAAACCGGGCGTTAAGCAGCTCATGTTTACTAATAAAATACGATTTTCTCTTGTGTTTTGTCATCAAGAGGGTGTATACCCTCCACATCGTTAATCACGACTCGTTTAACCACGTTGCTTTACCGCACTGATGGTTTGGTGGGGTGGGCCTCTGGCCCGCCTTTTTTGTTACCTAAGGGCGAACCCTTGTCCGCCTTAAAAGTAACAAAGCAATTAGAGGGCGAACCCTTGTTCGCCTTAATATGCATCAATTCGAGTTTGAGCAGAATACGTTTAATAGCTTTGAGTACCAAATGGACTTACAGACCAAGATCAACGATCTGATAGAGCCGACCCTAGAGGACATGGGGTATGAGCTGGTGCGCACGCGTCTGAGTGGTGACAATCGGATCGATTTACAGATCATGATCGAACGTCTTGATGGTGAAACTCTTGATGTGGCTGATTGCGCCAAAGCCAGCCGCGCGGTTGCCGCGATCATGGATGTAGAGGACCCCATTGCCGGGGCTTTCAATCTAGAGGTCAGCTCGCCCGGTATTGATCGACCGTTGATTAAGATTAAAGATTATGAACGTTTTATCGGTCTCGACGCTCGCATCGAAGCAACCCGCCCTGTTGAGGGCCGTCGCCGTTTCAAGGGCAAGCTTACCGGTGTAGAAGACGATTTGATTGGCATTAAAACAGATGCAGGCGATTACCAAATTAGGCACGGCGACATTATGCGCGCCAAGCTACTATTAACGGATGAGTTGCTCGCATTAGCAAAAACTAAAGGATTATCGTGAGCTCCATGCTGGAGAAGCACGAATTTAAAACACGTATTTAAAACAAGAACGAGATAACGGGATTTAAGACATGGAAACCGAAGCAGTATACGCGAGACCCGAATTGTTAGCCGTGGCCGATACGGTTGCCCGCGACAAATCAATCGATCGTGATATCGTATTTGAAGCAATGGAACTGGCTATTCAAAAAGCTGGCCGGTCTAAATATGGCAACGAGCACGACATCCGCGCCTCCATTGACCGTTCTACCGGTGCTATTTCCTTATCGCGTTTTGTTGAAGTTGTGGAAAACGACGCTGAGATCGAAAACGAGTCAGCTCAGCAACCGCTTGATATCGCTCAGCGTACAAAAGCCGACGCGGTTGTTGGTGAATTCTTGATTGATCCCCTCCCGCCTATCGAATTTGGCCGTATTGCCGCCCAAACCGCCAAGCAAGTTATTGTCCAACGGGTGCGCGAAGCCGAACGTGAACGCCAGTACGAAGAATACAAAGATCGCAAAGGCGAAGTCATTAACGGTCTGGTTAAACGGATTGAATATGGCAACGTGATTGTTGATCTGGGCCGCACCGAAGCGCTGCTGCGTCGCGACGAAACCATTCCGCGCGAACATTTCAATAATGGTGATCGCATCCGCGCCATCATCGTCGATGTTCGGGAAGAGCAACGCGGTCCCCAAATCTTCCTGTCTCGGACCCACCCTGATTTCATGAGCAAATTGTTTAAACAGGAAGTGCCTGAAATTTATGATGGCGTGATCGATATTGTTTCTGTTTCTCGTGACCCAGGCTCACGCGCCAAAATGGCTGTGTTGTCTCATGATTCCAGTATTGACCCGGTTGGCCCGTGTATCGGGATGCGCGGTTCGCGCGTTCAGGCCGTGGTTGGCGAACTACAGGGCGAGAAAATCGACATCATCCAGTGGTCGGCTGACCCTGCGACCTTTATTGTAAACGCCCTCGCCCCGGCAGAGGTTGCCAAGGTTGTGATGGATGAAGAAAAACAACGCATCGAAGTCGTTGTTCCCGATGAACAGCTATCATTGGCGATTGGTCGTCGTGGTCAAAACGTCCGTTTGGCGTCTCAGCTTTCTGGCTGGAATATTGACATCATGACCGAAGCCGAAGAAAGCGAAAAACGTCAGGCCGAATTCACCGAACGTTCCGCTCAATTTATTGAAGCGTTGGATGTTGATGATGTCATCGCTCATTTGTTGGTAACCGAAGGTTTCACATCGGTCGAAGAAGTTGCCTATGTTCCGGTTGAAGACTTGGTTGAAATCGAAGGCTTCGATGAAGAAATCGCCGAAGAATTACGCGCCCGTGCGCGGGGTTACCTCGAAGGCCGCGATGATGACTTGCGCAAAAAAGCAACCGATTTGGGTATGAATGATGATATTCATGACGTGGCGGGTGTTAGCCCAACCATGTTGATCGCCCTTGGCAAGAACGAGGTTAAATCCCGTGATGATTTGGCCGATTTGGCGGGTGACGAGTTAATCGAGATTCTGACCAAAGAAGGTATGGGCGACACGTTGAACGAAGAACAAGCCAATGAATTGATTATGGCGGCCCGTGCTCACTGGTTTGCTGATGATGAAGCAAGTTCCGATACATCTGAAGATGCTGGTGAAACTGCTGAAGCAGATGCCGCTGTTAAAGCAGATAACGCTGACGCAGCTGGTGATGCATAAGAAAGTTGATAAAGCGGAATCGGAGCGGCGCTGTATTGTAACAGGGCAGTCGTTTCCGCCAGAAAAAATGATACGATTTGTTGTCGGTCCGGAAAATCAGGTTGTTCCGGATTTAGAAGAGAAGCTCCCCGGACGGGGTTTTTGGTTGAGTGCTGAGCGCGATATGGTAAACACAGCGTGCAGCAAACAGCTTTTTAACAAAGCGGCCCGCGTAAAAGTGACTGTGTCACCAACGTTGGCTGATGATTTAGAAGCGTTGTTGGCGCGTAGATGCCTCGACCGCGTTGCTCTGGCCCGGCGTGCCGGACAAGCCGTTGGTGGTTTTGACCGTGTTTCTGAGCGGTTAAAATCAGGCGGCGGAAAATGGCGCGGTGGAATATTGTTGGCAGCCAGCGATGGCGCCGCAGACGGACGAGAAAAGATTAAACGTCTGGCTGATGGAATGGATGTTATATCCCTGTTCGATATGGTTGAACTGGGCCATGCCATCGGATCGGAAAGAACGGTGCATCTGATTATTGAATCTGGTGGACTGGCAAAGACTTTAAGACGCGATGCGCGGCGCTTGGCAGGATTTCGAGTGGCTGAGCTTCGAGATACCAAAGACGACTCAATTTAAGATGATGTTTGCAGAGATTGAAAGAGCGATATGACCGAAACGAAATCAACAGATAATGGTGGCACCAAGCTAGGGCTTTCAAAACCTAAGAAGCTTGAGTTGAACAAAACAGTTGAGTCTGGAGCCGTACGCCAGAACTTTTCGCATGGCCGCTCCAAAATGGTTCAGGTCGAGGTTCGCAAGAAAAGATCTTTTGCCCGTGATTCCAGTGGCAAGATGGCACAGGTTCAAGAAGGTTCAGATGTCTTCGAACCCGCCGTACAAAACATCCCCGAGCCCGAAGACCAAACGCCGGGCAATCTAACCAACGCAGAAAAAGCCACCCGCGCCAAAGTTTTGGAAGCTGCCAAAATTGCCGCGGACCAAAAGGCTATCGACGATGCCGAAGCGGCGATTGTTAAAGCCGAGACAGACGCGCTACGCGCCGAGGAAGAAATTAAAGAAGCTGCGGCTGCGGCGGAAGCCGCTCGGATTGCCGAAGAAGCTGCCGTAAAAGCAGCCCCACCTGCTTCGGCTGCCCCGACGGCTGCAACTACGGCCCCCGCTGCGGATGAAAAGAAAGCGGCGGCGCCTGTCTCTGCTCCGGCTCCTTCTGCAGCCCCTGAACCTGCTGTTAAAACTTCTCAAGCACCGACGGCTGATAAACCAGCCCGTCACAAAGATAAGACAGCGGTCAAAAAAGAAGAAGATACCAACAAACGCACAACATCCCGTCGCGGTGGAGAGCAAAACCGTCGTCGTTCTGGCAAGCTGACTATTTCAGAAGCTTTGCGCGATGGCGAAGAACGCGTTCGCTCTTTGGCGGCGGTCAAACGGGCCCGCGCAAAAGAAAAAGCGCTGCGCCAAGGACCCACGGAAACCAAAAAGGTCTTCCGTGAAGTTGTTGTACCCGAAACCATTACCGTGGCCGAATTGGCCAACCGTATGACCGAACGTGGTGCTACCGTGATCAAGGCTCTTATGGGTCTGGGTGTCATGGCGACCATCAATGAAACCATCGACGCCGATACCGCTGAAATGGTGATCGAGGAATTCGGTCACACCATGAAACGGGTTTCTGCTGGTGACGTGGAAGACGGTCTTCGCGGTGTTGAAGATAGCGCCGAAAGCTTACAGGCGCGCCCACCGATTGTAACGGTTATGGGTCATGTTGATCACGGTAAAACGTCCTTGCTTGACGCTCTGCGCACCACCGATGTGGCCGCGGGCGAAGCGGGTGGTATCACCCAGCATATTGGTGCCTATCAGGTTAAAATATCCACCGGTGAAGAAATTTCATTCATTGATACACCGGGTCACGCGGCCTTTACCGAAATGCGCTCTCGTGGTGCCAAGGTTACCGATATTGTTGTATTGTGTGTGGCCGCCGACGATGGTGTGATGCCACAAACCATTGAAGCAATCCATCACTCTAAAGCAGCCGGGGTGCCGATTATTATTGCGATCAATAAAATTGATCTGCCCGGCGCCGATGCAAACCGGGTGAAACAAGAATTGCTGCAACATGAAATCGTTGTTGAAGATATGGGCGGCGATATTCAAACCGTAGAAGTATCAGCTAAAAACCGCACCAATCTGGATAAACTGGAAGAAGCTATTTTGCTGCAGGCTGAAATTCTTGAATTGAAAGCCAATCCTGATCGCCCCGCGGTCGGTGTGGTTGTTGAATCCAAAGTTGCCCAAGGGCGTGGTACGGTGGCAACGGTTCTGGTTCAAAACGGCACCCTGAATGTTGGCGATATTATTGTCGCTGGTTGCGAATGGGGTCGTGTCAAAGCCATGGTCGATGATCGGGCTAAAAGTATTAAATCCGTTAAGCCGGGCCAACCCGCCGAGGTCCTCGGTCTTAATAGCACACCAAACGCGGGTGATGATATGATCGTGGTGGCCAGCGAACAACGCGCCCGTGAAGTGACGGAATACCGCTCGCAACAAGCCAAAGACATGCAAGCGGCGAAAGCCTCTCGCGGTACGCTTGAGCAAATGTTCGAAAAAATTAAAGAAGGGGTGAAAGAAACCCTGCCGGTTGTTATCAAAGGCGATGTACATGGTTCTGTGGAAGCCCTCGAAGGGGCCATTGACAGAATGAATACCGACGAGGTGAGCGTTCAAATCCTTCACCGTGGTGTTGGTGGTATTAATGAATCCGATGTGACGCTTGCCAATGCTTCCGGTGCGCTGATCCTTGGCTTCAATGTTCGCGCCAACCCACAAGCCCGCACCATGGCAAAAGCCGACAGTGTTGAAATCCGCTACTACTCGATCATTTATGATGCCATCGATGATTTGAAAGCGGCCCTATCGGGGATGCTGGCACCAGAAATTCGCGAGACCTTTATCGGCAACGCAAAAATTCAAGAAGTATTCAACGTCACCAAAGTCGGCAAGGTTGCTGGTTGTATCGTGGTCGAAGGCAACGTGAAACGCGGCGCCAAAGTTCGATTGCTGCGTGACGATGTGGTTATTCACGAAGGTGAACTGAGCCAACTTAAACGCTTTAAGGATGATGCCAAAGAAGTTCGCGAAGGGACCGAATGCGGTATGGCCTTTGCCAATTATCAAGATCTTAAAGTCGGCGATATCATCGAATGCTTCGATGTAGAAGAAATCGCACGAAAACTAGATTAATAGGCTGCGCCTGTAGTATGAAATATGGCAATTTTTAAAGTCGCTATGAGCTAAAGGAATCATCATGTCAAAAAGACGTGAAGCACGGGGCCCTAACCAGCGTCAATTACGTGTTGGCGAAGAAATTCGTCACTTGCTTGCCCAAGTACTGGAGCGCGGTGAATTGCGGGACCCAGACTTACTAGGCAAACCCATGACCATCACCGAGGTACGTGCCACCCCGGATATGAAACACGCCACGATTTTTTTCATGCCGCTGGGCGGGGTCGATAACGAAAAGGCGGTTGCGGCCATGGGCCGTGCACGGTCTTTCTTGCGTCATCAAATTGCCAAAGGTTTGAGCATGAAATACGTGCCGGATCTGCATTTCCGTCTTGATGAGACCTTCGATGAAGCAAGCCATATCAATGAATTGCTGCACAGCCCACAAGTTGCTGCCGATATCGCCCGGGTTTCAGATGAAGATTTAGACGAAGACTCTGATCAAGAATCTCAAGGCTAAGTTCTGATGGCTCGCAAACGTAAGGGTACGCCCATTCACGGGTGGATTATTCTCGATAAACCCCTTGGATTGTCCTCTAGCCAAGCCGTTGGCAAAGTCAAATGGCTGACCGGGGCCGCCAAAGCCGGACACGGCGGCACACTTGATCCCTTGGCAACAGGCATTCTCCCCATTGCGCTTGGGGAGGCCACCAAAACCGTTTCCTACGCCATGGACGGCATCAAAACATACCAATTCACCGTTCGTTGGGGCGAAGCCACCACCACCCAGGACACCGAGGGCGGTGTCTGCGACACATGCGACAGTCGACCGACTGAAGGTGATATTTTAGCAGCACTTCCTGAATTCATAGGTGAGATTGAGCAAATTCCGCCAGCGTTCTCGGCCATTAAAATTGATGGCAAACGCGCTTACGAACTGGCCCGCGCCGATAAACCCGTGGAAATGAGACCGCGAGCGGTCCGCGTTTTTGACCTTAAACTGATTGAGATGGTTGATAGTGACCACGCAACCTTCGAGGTTACCTGCGGAAAAGGCACTTACGTGCGCTCGCTCGGGCGGGATTTAGCCGTTGCCGTCGGTACGGTAGGACACATTTCATGGCTCAGGCGCACCGCCGTTGGGCCTTTTGGTGAAAAACATGCGATTTCACTGGATTTATTGGAAAGTCTGAGCCATAGTGCGGCGCCTGATGAAGGAACGGTGAATTCCGTGCCTGAATTGGACACCATATTGCTCTCCATTAAGACCGTGCTGGACGACATCCCGGCTCTGGCCTTGAACGAGCAAGAGACCAATAGCCTTCGCCACGGACAAAGTATTTCGGTACTGCCCGTGGCATTACGAACACCCATCAAAGCCGTCAAACAAGGCGACATTGTGAGTGCAGAGTTTAAGGGGCAAATGGTCGCACTTGTTAAAGTAGAGGGCGGACAAATCCACCCTGTACGTATTTTAAACGTGTTTTGAACACATTATTTTTAGGAGTAGACGATGTCGATTACGGCAGAAAAGAAAGAGGAACTCATCAAAGAGTTCGCTCGTAAAGAAGGTGACACAGGTTCACCAGAAGTGCAGGTTGCGATTATTTCCGAACGGATTACAAATCTAACCGATCACCTCAAAATCCACAAAAAAGATTTCCACTCACGCCGTGGACTGTTGATGCTGGTTGGTCAGCGTCGCCGTCTTCTTGACTACGTCAAGGGCAAAGAAGTGAAACGCTATGACGAGATCATCAAACGTCTCGGACTACGTCGATAACTGCGTTATAGCTTTAGTTGTAAGTTTTTATCGACACACAGGTTTTCTCTGGTGCGAGCGGGTAATGATACCCGCGCACCAGATTTCCTGTTTTGATCAACACCATGATTCCATATCGACGGTGTCGATCGAAGATCTGGTCGGATAGGCCGACCAGTCTTATTTGAATGAAAGACATATAATATGTTTAAAGAATTCCGTAAGGAAATTGAATGGGGTGGGCGTACGCTTACTCTGGAAACGGGCAAAGTTGCTCGTCAGGCTGATGCAGCCGTTATTGCCACCTATGGCGACACAAAAGTTATGTGTACCGTTGTTGGTGAGAAAAAACCAAAGCCGGGTCTAGACTTTTTCCCGCTTACTGTACACTACGTAGAAAAAGCTTATGCAGCGGGTAAAATTCCCGGCGGCTTCTTCAAACGTGAAGGTCGCCCGACAGAACGTGAAACACTGATCTGTCGTCTTATCGATCGCCCAATTCGCCCGTTGTTCGTCAGCGGTTTCAAGAACGAAACACAAGTTATCTGTACCGTTCTTAGCCACGACATGGAAAACGATCCTGACATCGTTTCCTTAATCGGCACATCCGCCGCGTTGACCCTTTCAGGTCTACCGTTCATGGGTCCCCTTGGTGCGGCTCGCGTTGGTTTTACCAATGGCGCATATGTCCTAAACCCGACTGTGGAACAGTTGGCTGAATCAGATCTTGATTTGGTTGTTGCTGGTACACAAGAAGGCGTGTTGATGGTCGAGTCAGAAGCCAAAGAGCTATCTGAAGCCGTTATGCTTGGCGCTGTTAAATTCGGTCACACCGAATTCCAGTGTGTTATTGATGCGATCATCGAGCTGGCCGAAGCATGTGCCAAACCGATGGTTGATCTGCCAGAAGCACCCGCCGGTCTTGACGCCTTATCCGCCACGGTTAATGGCTTGGTTGAAGCTGATCTTCGCGCAGCCTACGGCGAGATCATCAAACAAGACCGTCAGGGCAAAATCTCTGATGTTAAGTCTGCGGCTCTCGAAAAGTTGCAAGCCGATGACAGTGTCGATCAAGAATTGCTGGAAAAAGAATTCGGCAATATTTTCAAAAATCTTGAAAAAAATATCGTTCGTCGTGACATCCTCGATACCGGTAAACGTATCGATGGACGCGCCACGAACAAAGTTCGTGCCATTGCCTGTGAAGTTGGCGTTCTACCCCGTGCACACGGTTCCGCCCTGTTCACCCGTGGTGAAACGCAGGCTCTCGTCATCACAACACTTGGCACTGGCCAAGACGAACAGCGCATTGACGCTCTGTCCGGTGATTACTTCCAACACTTCATGCTGCATTACAACTTCCCTCCATACTCTGTGGGTGAAGCCGGACGTTTTGGTTTCACATCCCGCCGCGAAGTGGGTCATGGGAAATTGGCATGGCGCGCGATCAATCCTGCATTGCCTGCAAAAGATGACTTCCCGTACACCGTACGGAGCGTTTCTGAAGTAACAGAATCAAACGGGTCTTCTTCAATGGCATCCGTTTGCGGTACATCGCTTTCCATGATGGACGCGGGCGTTCCGTTGCATAACCCTGTCTCTGGTATTGCCATGGGCTTGATTAAAGAAGGCGACGAATTCGCTGTGCTTTCCGATATCCTGGGTGACGAAGATCATCTCGGCGATATGGATTTCAAAGTGGCTGGTACCGTCAACGGTCTAACCGCCTTGCAGATGGATATCAAGATTACGTCTATTACAGAAGAAATCATGACCATCGCGCTGGATCAGGCTAACGAAGGTCGCTTGCACATTCTGGACGAAATGAATGCAGCAATTTCAACCTCACGTGATGGCGTTTCCGATAATGCACCTCGCATTACAACCTTGGTTGTAAGCAAAGACAAAATCCGCGAAATCATCGGCCCAGGTGGCAAAATGATCCGCGAAATTTGTGAAGAAACAGGCGCAAAAATCGACATCGAAGACGACGGTACTGTTAAAGTTGCCGCCGTTGACGAAGCCGCAGCACAAGCCGCTGTTGACTGGATCAAATCCATCACTGAAGAGCCAGAAGTAGGCAAAATCTACAACGGTAAAGTTGTTAAAACCGTCGACTTCGGCGCGTTCGTCAACTTCATGGGCGCCAAAGACGGCCTCGTGCATATTTCAGAAATGAAAGACCACCGCGTAGAAAAAGTCACCGACGTTGTTAAAGAAGGTGACCAGATCAAAGTCAAATTGATCGGTATCGATGACCGTGGAAAAGTTAAACTCTCCATGAAAGTCGTCGACCAAGAAACCGGCCTAGAAATCAAAAAAGAAGCCAAAGAAGATTAAAGGCTGAGCCTTTACCCGATTTGATTTCTTCGCAACAATAACGAAAAAGCCCGGCTGTTAATTCAGTCGGGCTTTTTTATGGTGATTGGTTTTGCGTGGAGGTTATTTATTAAGTTCATTTAAAATCTTTCTTCCAACGGACTCAATTGTATTGAAGTCTGCTAGTATTTGGGGATGAAAATAAACAGGTCGAGAGTTCTCTATAAATGAATGCTTCATAAGGGGCCAAAAAATTTCTAGTGCTTCAAGTTCTTTCAAAAGGTTTTCATATTCTTCAAGCCTGCGGCAATTTAGTGCATTGGTTTTTTGTTTTTCTAATTCTCTATATTCATCGATATTGCTTGATAATACTGAATATGGGGGAACATAAAGAGGGATTCTATGGGCTAAAGAATGTCGAAAATCTTCTAGGTATTCGAACCATTCATCTAGCTCAGTCAAATATACCTGTAATTCTTGAGAAAATGATTTTCTAACAAGCTTATTGTTCTTTCTTAAGCCAACATGATTATTTGGAATTATTGTGCCGTCTTCTTTAGTTATTGTTTTTTCGCACACCCAAATCCATGCAAGGTTATCGATGCAACCAATTACATTAAATATGAAGGCATGAAGATTGATATCGATATCTTTTACGGCATCAATTTCTGGAATTATTTCACTATCAGGTGGTGCAATTTCAAATATATTATGAATGCACCGATCTAATGTTCTTAATCGCCGTGAAAATCCTTGTTGCGCGTGTTCTTGTGCATTTTGATTACTAAACTTACGAATTACGAAATCTTCAGTTAGTTGTTTGCGTTTTACAGAAATAGTTTGATATTCATTTGTGATTCGTTGGATGTCTTCATCTGAGAAAAACATAACGTCATAACCTTAGATATTTACAAATACTTCAATACCTACGGTAGCAGTTATAGTCATAATTACCAATCTTCGTTTGGCATTACGGTGATAGGCTACTAATTATCTCATTCCAACAGGTCCAACTTATTCGACACAGAGGGCACAGAGTTTAAGGAAAGCCACAGAGGTCACAGAGAGTTCGATATCTCTGTGGGATCGAGGGCTTTATCTTTCTCTTCTTCCTCTGTGTTAAACCTTTTTAAGGTTCAAAATGAGTTTTTTGAATTTGGTCGCTATAGAAATTTTTGAAAAACGTGACGGTTTCATCGCCCGTCCGTCATCAACCACACTTTACGCTGTTTCGATATAGCCGAGCTCGATGGCGCGTTGAAGGGCGATGAAGGCGTCGCGGGATTCTTCAAAGCGTTGGCGGTGTAATTTAAGTTGGTTGATCTGATTTACTTCATTTTCGCTATCGTCATGCTGGGCGTCAGCAAAGTTAAAGGCGGCTTCGATATAGGCCAGACGTAATTTTGCGACGCTGATGGCAAAGGTTAACATGCGCTCTGAATCAACGGGGGGGATTTTATCGTGAATCACTTCGTTGTTGGCGGCGCGAATGCCTTGTTCAACTTCGAGAAGAAAGCGACGGTTGGTTTCTTGATCGTTATTCATCTTGAGGCTCCTGCGCGTATGCCGTTTTATGGTGGGCGGGTTATTAATTGAGTGAACACCATCCTACCCTATGGGATCATCCTAGGTCATCCTATTTCGACAGCATTATATACCAAAATAGAATAACACTAATTAAATATTAGGAGTTTTGAATTAATTATTCTATTTATACGGGTAGAATTTAGCCCGTAAGCAATAAGATAACGAGGCAAAGAGCGCTTATATGAATCAGATGATCGATCTCTATCATGTAAAGTTCCTGATTGTTGATGGGAATCCGAACATTCGTTCGATTACAAAATCGATCCTGTATGTATTGGGGGCCCGCAACATTAGGACCGTCGCGAATACAAAAGAGGCGTTGAAACAGATAAACGTCTACAAGCCGGATATCATTTTGGCGGAATGGATGACGGAACCCATAAATGGGATCGAATTTACTCTGAAATTGCGGGCATCTACGGACGAGAAAATCAGTATGGTACCGATCATCATTGTCACATCCTATTCAGAGAAATTCAGGATTACCAAGGCCCGGGACGCAGGCGCAACGGAATACCTGATCCAGCCTATATCACCGATTTTGCTATATACCCGCGTTGCCAATGCCATACAAAACCCACGCCAATTCGTGCGAACAAAGGCATTTTTCGGGCCTGATCGGCGCCGCCACGATGATCAAGGTTACATCGGTATTCGGCGTCGACAAAAAGATAAGGCCCCAGAACGTGAGGTTGTCGAGTTCGATATGTCGGAGGATAATTCACCCCCTACGGAATCGAGCGTCAACGATCAAACCAGCAATGAAGATTGGGAGCGTATAAAAAATGAAAAATGATAAAAAAGAAACTCATGCGATGTTTTACCCTGCGTCGAAAGAGCTAACGTTGAAGGCCCCCCTGATAAACAAGAGCCTGATTTACGCCCTGAAAGATGCCGATCAGATGTTACAGGAGAAACAAGCCGATTATATAAACTGGGTCGAAGCCGACATCAATTCGCTCGGGCGCGCTTATGAATCGTTGGCAAGTGCGGTTAATCTCGATGAAGATCATGATCCTCACAAAAACGATGTCTATAAATTGTCCTACAACATGAAAAGCCAAGGGGGCACGTTTAAATACCCGTTGGTGACCTATGTGATGGATAACTTGTGTAAGTTCCTGGATGTCACGGAAACCATAGATGACCATGGATTGCGCGTGGTCGAGCTTCACATCAGCGCGGTAACGCAGGTCGTCACCCATAAATTGTCCGGTAAGGGCGGTAAAATGGGGCTAGAGGTCATCCGCGGGCTGACAAAGGTCGTTGAACAAGAAGCCCCCAAAGAAGATTAATTTAGCGGCTTACGAGCCTAATTAATTTTGCGGCTTGTCAGCCTAATTAGTTTGCGGCTTGTCAGCC
>CBFDBO010000042.1:0-22614 GCA_965603075.1 uncultured Rhodospirillales bacterium
AGCTTTCGATCTTGGTTTGCGCGCAGAAATCTTCCAACAACAAAGTAGCGACCACTAATTTGTCGCCAACTTTAGCCAAGCTGTCTTCGCTTACCGTATCCACCGTGATCACGCTGTAATCGATTTCTGGCCCAACGGCGAGGGCGCGGTTGCCCGGCATGGTCCAAGCTGTTGTTGTCCAAATAACAATCGCCGCGCCGTCTAATTCCGGGGTGGACGCTTCACGCACGGGAAAGCGTACATGAATGGTTGTCGATGTGTGATCATGGTATTCGACTTCTGCCTCTGCTAAGGCAGTTTTTTCAACGGGGGACCACATGACGGGTTTGTCGCCACGGTAAAGCGAGCCATTCATCAAAAATTTGCCCAATTCCTTGACGATGTTGGCTTCCGAGGCATAAGTCATCGTGGTGTAGGGATTGTCCCAATCACCCAAGATGCCCAGACGTTTAAACTCTTCGCGCTGAATATCGATCCATTTTTCTGCGAATTCACGGCACTCTTGACGAAATTCGACGACCGGGACCTCGTCTTTGTTTTTGCCTTTTTTGCGGTATTGCTCTTCGATCTTCCATTCAATGGGAAGACCATGGCAATCCCAACCGGGAACATAGGTAGAATTTTTACCCATCATTTGCTGAGAGCGAGAGATAACATCTTTTAGAATTTTGTTGAGCGCGTGACCAATGTGCAGGTGGCCGTTGGCATACGGGGGGCCATCATGCAGGATGAAAGCCTCGCGATCTTTGCTTAATTCGCGTTGGCGAGCATACAGGTTATCTGTTTGCCAACGCTCCAGCGTTACGGGCTCACGTTTGGGTAAACCAGCTTTCATGGGAAAGTCTGTTTTGGGTAAAAATACCGTGGATTTATAGTCAACACTCATAGTTTGATCACAATCTGTCTAGATGTCTGAAAATTTTAGATGAAAAGCATAAAGTCCCGCTCACCCTGATGTCGGAAGGGCGCGGGCTATATAATTCGTATGCCAGCTAGCACGGTTTGAATTATCATATGGGAATGGCGTGTTTTCATGATTGCAGATACTATCCCCGGTCCCCGTATTGAGCAAGGATTTCTCGCGCTTTTATACAGTCGGCCTCAATCGCCGTGACCAGTTCGTCCAAACCATCAAATTTCATTTCCGGTCTGATGTATTCCAATAACTGAATCCGCATGTGCTGATCATAAAGTTCACCATCGAAATCAAATAGATAGACCTCTAAAACGGACTCTGCGGTTTCAAACATGGGGCGGATGCCCAAATTGGCGACACCGTTAATCCAAACCGGTGGATCAAGGGATTCCGGCTTATCCAATGCCGCTCGTACCGCATAAATGCCCCGTGCGGGGTCCATATATTCTTCCATATGGATGTTTGCCGTGGGGAAACCGATTGTCCGACCCCGTTTATCACCATGCTGGACCCGCCCTGCGATCTCATAGGGGCGACCTAGGAGGTTTGCTACTTGTTCTAAATCCCCCTGTTTAAGGGCTTCTCTGGTCCGAGTTGAAGAATAGACCGTATCACTCTCATCGCTGATCGCACCGACGGCGGTCATACCAAATCCGAGCTCTTTGCCCATATGCAACAGGAATTCTGGGTCCCCGGTGCGCCCTTTACCGAATGAGAAATCATACCCACAAACAATATGGCGAATGCCCAAATTATCCATCAAAACCGATTGTACAAAATCTTCTGCGGGCATCGCTGCCAGTTCTTTATCGAAGCGCAAAGCGATCATGAAATCAGCCCCCAGCGGTACCACCGCATGGGATTTAGCCCGGAGTGGCGTGATTCGGAATGAAGGTTGATCGGGTTGGAAAAAAGCTCGGGGGTGGGGCTCAAATGTCATCACACCCCACGGGATATCTGAAGCCTCGGCAATGCGCCTTGCTTCACCGATGACCCCCATATGACCAAGGTGCACGCCATCGAAATTTCCGATAGCAATAACAGCGCCTTTAAACTCGGCAGGGAAATCATCAAAGTGGCGTAAAATCTTCATGATGGTGGCAGAATTATCCAGCAAGTAGAAATGGTCAAGCGATTAAGCGTTTCTTGAAGGAACCATAACGACAGCTTCGCCGACAATAACAGTTTTTCCCTTAACGGTGCAGACAGTTTCCAGCTCAACGAACATTCTTTCTGGAATCATTTTTGTAACCGTTACTTTGGCTGTTACCGTTTCGTTAGCTTTGACCGGGGCTTTGAAACGAAGGTTTTGGCTAATATAAATACAGCCGGGTCCGGGCAATTTGGTACCAATAACCGTTGAAATAAATCCAGCGCTAAGCATACCGTGTGCAATTCGACCCTTGAACATAGTCATTTCAGCGAATTCGTGATTCAGGTGCACGGGGTTGGTGTCGCCGGAAATGCCCGCAAAATTAACGATATCAGTTTCCGTAACGGTCTTGGCGTATGAATTGGACATGCCAACTTCCAAATCTTCATAATAATAACCATGAAGATCACCGAACGGGTTTTCTGCATTATCCATTAGTCGCTCCTGAATTTATATTGTGATCATTTTGCAATCAAACTGTGCACTGCAATAATTCTATATTGCAGTGCACTAAGGGGCAAGTAATGAATAAACTTACAGAATCTGGTCGAAAACTTTCGTCAAATTATCCACGGACTGATCTACATTGTGCAATTTATCCAAACCAAACAGTCCAAGGCGGAATGTTTGAAAGCCTTCGGGCTCATCACACATAAGCGGTACGCCGGCGGCAATTTGCATGCCTTGTGCGGCGAATTTTTTACCGTTTTGGATATCGCCATGGTCGGTATAACTTACGACTACACCGGGGGCTTGGAACCCTTCGGCGGCAACACTGCGGAAGCCTTTGCTAACCAAAAGAGCGCGTACTTTATTACCCAAGTCCCATTGCTCATCCCGAACTTTTTCCAGGCCGTAGTCTTCGGTCTCTTGCATGGCATCGCGGAATTTCACCAACGCGTCCGTCGGCATTGTAGCGTGATAGGCATGGCCGCCATTCTCATAAGCCTGCATAATTTGCAGCCATTTCTTAAGATCACAGGCGAAGCTGGAGCTGGTTGTCGTTTCAATTTTTGCAAGTGCGGCATCGCTCATCATCACAAGCCCTGCGCAGGGTGAGGCGCTCCACCCCTTTTGGGGGGCACTGATCAAGACGTCCACGCCCGTGGCTTCCATATCAACCCAAATCGTACCCGACGCGATACAATCGAGGACAAATAAACCGCCAACTGAATGGATAGCGTCAGAAACCGCTTTAATATAATCGTCCGGTAAAATAATGCCCGATGATGTTTCAACATGGGGGGCAAAAACAAAATCTGGCTTTTCAGATTGAATGGCTGCCACGACATCAGCGATGGGGGCGGGCTCGAACGCGGCCTGATTACCGGCTTCAACCAAGCGAGCTTTCAGCACAGTTTCAGATAATGGAATATTGCCCGCTTCAAAAATTTGAGTCCAACGGTAGCTGAACCAACCATTACGAATCACCATGCATTTTTGATCGGTGGCAAATTGGCGGGCTACAGCTTCCATGGCGTAAGAACCACCGCCGGGAACCACGGCAACACCTTTGGCATTATAGACGCGCTTCAACCGGGTTGAGATATCGCGCATTACGGCTTGGAAAGAACCGGACATATGATTGAGGGAGCGGTCCGTGAACACCACGGAATATTCTAAAAGGCCATCAGGGTCGATGCTTGAATTTGTATTGGTCATTAATTCTCTCCAGAAATATAATTATCGGCTACATTTACGCCAGTTTACCGAACACGTACAGATTTATTAACTATCAACAGCTCCCCCTACTAACTTTAAGGTCTGTTGTTATTCACGTCCAACGCCTGTTCAGCCTGATGCGCCAGGGCCAGCAATTCATACTCTCCACGGGGCGGTCCCACCAATTGCATTCCAACAGGCAGGCCGGTTTCACTGAATCCGCATGGCAACGACAGAATTGGCAATGACGTCAGTGTAAGGACGCTCGAAATCGAAAGCCATTCCAGATAATTATCAAATTGATGCCCGTTCAAGGATGTCAGGTACTCTTGATCAGCATCAAACGGCAAAGTACAGGTACTGGGGCAAATTAACAAATCGTGGGTCTTATAGAACTCAACCATTTTATGGTAGAGGGCACCGCGTTCTCGTTCCGCTTTCCCGACCGCTTGCGCCGTCTGGTTCATACCCAATTCAATATTCCAGATAATGTCGGGTTTTAATTGATCACGGTGATCGGTGATCAGATCATGCATCCCCGCATTGAAGCTTGCCGCTCGCAGGGTTTGAAACGTATCCATTGCGCCCTTTAAGTTGGGGGCATCATCGGTGATCTCCCATCCCATATCGGCAAACTTTTGCACCGCTCGCTCACAAACTTTCAAGACTTCGGGGTCAACAGGCGTAACCCCCAGATCGGGGCTAAAAGCGACCCGGCGTTTGCCTAAATGATTTTTCAATGCCGAGCGAAAGGAGGCTTCCGGTTTGGGGAGTGATAAAGGATCAGACGGATGCATCCCAACCATGGCATCAAGGAACATAGCAACATCAGTAACATTTCTGGCCATGGGGCCTTCGATGGGCATGGTGTCAAAGGGTTGTAATGCACGGTCGTACATGACCCGCCCCGGCGAAGGACGCAAACCAACGATACCACAAAAACTGGCTGGGGTTCGAAGGGAGCCACCAAGGTCCGAGCCATTGGCAAGCCACACCTGGTTTGAGGCTAAAGCCGCCGCCGCGCCACCCGAAGAGCCCCCCGCTGTCTTTGATTTATCCCATGGGTTTCGCGTAGTTGGAAAAACTTGATTGAAGCTGTTCCCACCGCATCCAAATTCCGGTGTGTTGGATTTACCGATAACAATGGCGCCGTTGGCCTCCAATTGCTGAACGATTATATCGGAAGTTTCCGGCACATGATCGGCAAATATGGGCGAGCCATAGGTGGTACGCACCCCGGCAACATCGCATAAATCTTTGATGGCGATGGGTAGCCCCGCCAGCCACGAAGGATCGTTCCGGCGCTCGCGCTGAATATCTTTATTGGCTTCCAAAGCATGGGCTGTTTGCTCCGCCCGTTCGCGGCACACGGTCGGTAAGGCATGGATGCTTCCATCCACCGCGTCAATGCGATCAAATGCAGCGGCGACCGCTTCGCTGGGGGAGACCGCCCCGCGTTTTAAATTCGAAACCATCTCTGTGGCATTTAATTTATATAGATCACTCATGGTATTATCTCTATCACATTGAAGGACGCTTTTTACGTCTTACGAGTTTAGGGGTAGAACGCATGGATATCCCCCGCCGCATGACCTGCAATTCTGTTTTTGGCTCTTGTTCTACTTCCGCCAGTTCTGATGTTTCTTCTGTACCAGAGCGTTTAGAAATGAAAGCAGAATCATCAAACAGATTGGATCGATCTGGTGCACTGGAACGGCGGCGAACGATGGATACAATGGTCCGGGTTATGACAGGATGATCATGAGGGGATCTTTTGCCATTTAAAATATGGACACGGGAGATACTTTTAATAACGCTCTCGGCTAGATCACCCTCGCCGCGACCATCAAGCCATCGCAAATAGGCCGCCACAGTCCACGGGTGAGCGGGTAAGATGTGAAGCTTGCGCCCCATACCCCATTGAACAAAGTCTTTCCAATTTTTATCTTGTTTATGGCGCGACATAACCCACCGTTATAATAACCAGAATATTTCTGGTTATCATTAAGCGCCGAAAGAAGCCAGTACGCCGTTCAAATCACGTAAACGGTTACGCCACATGGTGACGTCTTCTTCATCCGCATCGGGATCTTCATCATCGATCATTTTTTCGTTCATTTTGAACAAGGTATCAACAACGGCAATGACTTCACGAAGGTGATCAGCCGTGATCGCGTTGATGGTTACTTTCCCATCAAACAATAAATCAGCCCGTTCCATGGGTCCAAGGGCTTCTAGTTTTTTTTCAAGATCTTTCCACTGATCAATCCATTCATGATAAACGGACCCGGCGGGCGCAGGCTGGCCTTTTAATTCTTCATCTAAATGACCGACAATGCTCATGAACTCGTATACGGTAAATTGAGTTTTGGACATTTTTTGCTCCTGCGTAACTGGATTATTCAATTTGATTGAGAGGAAAATTCAGACTTTCAGCACTACCCTACTGAAAATGGTGCCCCCAGCCGGACTCGAACCGGCACGCCCATAAGACAACAGATTTTGAATCTGTCGCGTCTACCAATTCCGCCACAGGGGCCCCTCAATCAGTACGGCGCATGATACCCATCGCGAACCCCGGGTCAACAACTGATACACGAATTTTAGTAAATTATTTTGATGCAGCCCTGTTGTTCTGATAAGGAAGAGCCTGAAATCAACATTTGAAACCATTTTTACGAAAATTCAGGGAAATATCGCTTTGTTAAGACGCCTTTACAATTGGACGATGACGCTCGCTGCCCACAAACGTGCCTCTTGGGCTTTGGGTGGGGTATCCTTTATCGAAAGCTCCGTTTTCCCTATTCCCCCCGATGCATTGCTTATTCCCATGGTATTGGCGGATCGACGCAAAGCATGGTTTTACGCATTTTTATGCACAATTACCTCTGTTTTAGGGGGTGTATTAGGTTATTTCATTGGTTTTTATGCTTTTGACCAATTTGGGCAACCCTTGTTGGAATTCTATGGGTACGTGGATAAATTTAGTGTTTTCCAAAATAAATATGCGGCGTGGGGCGCTTGGGCCGTATTTATCGCTGGCATCACCCCCTTTCCCTATAAGGTTATTACAATTTTGAGCGGTGTTGCAGCGCTTGATCCTCTTACCTTTATTATATCCTCCGTCTTGGCACGGGGGTTACGATTTTTTATTGTTGCCGGGGTTTTATGGAAATTTGGCGAGCCTATGCGAACCTTCATCGAGCGTCGATTAGGACTATTGACCATCTTATTTTGCGTATTGTTGGTGGGCGGATTCGTCTTGGCTAAATTTATTCTTCAATAACCCCCCATTCGCCCCCCAATCACCCCATAGTACTATTTCTTATGTACTATTTCTTATGTACTATTTCTTGTACTAACCCTTGTACTGCGTGCAAAAGGTCTCTTTAATAATAACCTATTTAAAACCAAGTGAGAATGCCGTGAGCCTACTATTTCACCCCGATGGAACACCCGATTGGCCCCGTATTGTTCCTTTCAGCATTATTTTTTTCAGTGTCGGCGCACTCAGCGTAGCTTACACCGCACAATATGGTTTTGATTACCAACCCTGTATCTTATGCCTTTACCAACGGGTGCCTTATGCCTTGACCATCATCCTCGCCCTTGCGGCGATCATGATGCCACGGGGACAGGGGCGTAATATACTCACCGGATTATGCATTCCTGTATTTGCGGCTGGCGCGGCACTTGCCTTTTATCATTCAGGCGTGGAGCAACATTGGTGGGCGTCCGCAACGGGGTGTGGTGGCTCCCTTGTCACCGAGGACACTATTGCCGATTTTCAAGCTGCCCTGCAACAAATCCCGCCCAAACCATGTGACGCGATCGACTGGACATTGTTTGGTCTTTCCATGACCGTTTATAATGTGGCGTCGTCTTCAATTCTTGCCGCGGGAACCTTCATTGGGTGGCAGAAGATGAGGACAAAATAGTGAATACCAACGTTAAACCCAATGTTAAATCCAACGTTAAAACTATCGTCAAACCTGGAGCCCTCAGCCCGCGCGAGACAGTAGAACGCATGATCCGGGTTGACCACGCCGGGGAGTACGGTGCCATGCGGATATACCAAGGGCAACTGGCGGTGCTTGGAAAAAGCGAAGAAGGCCCCGTCATTAAAGAGATGGCGGAACAAGAAGGCGAACACCTGAAAATATTCGAAGATCTGATCGCCGAGCGCCGTGTACGACCGACGGCCCTTTTACCAATTTGGCATATTGCTGGATTTGCTTTGGGGGCGGGTACGGCATTATTGGGTAAAGATGCGGCGATGGCCTGCACCATTGCCGTTGAAGAAGTCATTGATGAACATTACACCAATCAAGTTGATACTTTGAAAGCGACTTCCGGTGATCAGGAAGTTGAATTACAGGAGACTTTCGCCCGAATTGGTGAAGAAGAACTAGAACATCGTGCCACCGCTATTAATCATGGTGGGCAAAACGCCCCCGGGTATGATATTCTAACATCAGGTATAAAAACCGGAACCCGCTTGGCGATCTGGTTATCTGAACGCGTCTAAATTTCGTTCAGGTTCTTAATCAACAACAATTGCGATATTCTACAACAGGGAGAACCTTCCATGTTTACCATCCATAATCCTACAAATATGCCAGAACCTGCCTCCGCTTACGCACAAGGTGTTACCGTCGAAGGGGCTACACGGTGGTTACACATTTCTGGTCAGGTTGGTTATTATCCGCGCGAAGATCTTATCGGTGATAGCAGAGTACAGATGGAAGAATGCTGGAAGCGTATTTTTTCCGTACTTGAAGATGCGAAGATGAAACGATCTAACATCGTCAAGATTACTGTCTTTTTAACCCGACCAGAAGATGTTGCCTTGTTTCGCGATGTCCGGGACGAGCTTTTAGAAGGTCACTTGTGCGCCTCTACATTGTTGATTGTATCCGGTCTTGCCGATCCAAGCTGGTTGGTTGAAATCGAAGCTACAGCCGCTGCCTAGTCTCATTTTCAAAAGCAATCTCAGCGTCCCAAATAGAGCGTAATCCAGTTTTATAATCAGGGTATAATAACGTAACGCCCAGCTCTGATTTCAAACGTTCATTACTAACCAACCGCTCGTCTTGCCAAAAAGATAAGACAATAGCAGAAACTTTTTCGCGGACATCCTCAAAGGTCACCATAGGGGGTGGCTCTACCCCCATTAATTCACAAGCGTACCGGATTACCAATGCGGGTTCGCTGGGGTGATCATCACAAACGTTGTATATTTGGCCCGGCTTTGGATTTTTTATAGAGGCCTTTAACGCCTGTACGATGTCATCAACATGCACTCGGTTAAACAAGTGTCCCGGTTTGGAAATGTGCTTTAATTTATTTTTGCGGTAAAGATCAAAAGCACAGCGGGTTGGGCCATAAATGCCGGGCAATCTGAAGATATGAATTGGTTGTTTATTATGCGCCGATAAAGCCATCCATTGTTTCTCTGCTTGCACCCGCCGTCGCCCACGCTCGGTGCTGGGTTGCAAAGGCGATGTTTCATCCACCAGCTTCCCATCTGTATTGCCATAAACCCCGGTGGTAGAGAGATAACCAACCCAGGCAGCCGGGGGGAACTCTGAGACGATATCCACAATGGGATCACCCGCAGCCCCCGGCGGGACGGAGCTTAGAATATGGGTTGCCGTATCCAAGGGGAGTTCTTTAGAGGTAGATTCTGGCTCGTTACTATTCAAAGCATAAGGCGTGATGCCTTGCTCGATAAAATCAGGAAACCGCGTTTTATCGCGGATGGTGCCGGACACGTTCCAGCCCTCATGAATTAATTCTTTGGCCAATCGCAAAGCAGTGTACCCAAGGCCAAAACAAAACAAATGTGGTTTTTGTTGGCTCATTTAGGCATTCCTTTTTAAAAATCTAAATCGGCGTAATGATTGGGCGGCGGCGCGCTGGGGATGCGGTCAGATAACAATGACCTGAAACTGGGGCGGGATTTTATACGGGCGTACCATTCTTTAACCACGTCATATTTTTGCCACGACACATCACCGATATAATCAAGGGTCGATAGATGGGCGGCGGCTGTAATATCCGCAAAACTCAATTCATCCCCAGCCAGCCAATTCCGGCGATCGACCAAATACGTGATATAATCCAGATGGTATTCTAGATTGCGATAGCCTGCGCGAATGGCGGACGAGTCAGGCTCGCCCTGTCCCAGAAAACGTTTCATCATTTTCTCGCCCAGTAGATTCTGAGTGACTTCGCTATTAAATTTGATATCGAACCATTGAATTAAGCGCCGGGTTTCGGCGCGACCGATGGGATTGGTCCCCATCAATGGCGGATCTTTATAAGCCTCATCCAAATACTCACAAATCACCGAGGCCGTTGACAGGGCCATGCCGTTTGTTTCAACCAAAACCGGGACTTCGCCCGCAGGGTTCAATGCCAGAAATTCATCACGGCGATCCCATGTGTTTTCAGCCCGAAGCTGAAATTCCACATTTTTTTCTGCCATAGCAATACGGACCGTCCGACAGAATGGAGATAACCAGAGATGGTAAAGTGTTCGCATATGAATTCTTGATCTAAAATTATTGTGCAGTTGTACGATACTATAAGATTATCAACAGTTCGTGAATACGGCGTGAAATGGGTTACAGGCTTAAGTAAATACCTTATGATGCGCAAATGGGGAAAGAGCAAGTATTCCGCAAGCTAACGCAAAGGTAGATAAATGTTAATTAAAAATCGAAACAGTTGGGACCTCAAATCAACGGGCCTCAGCCCCAGCGACATCACCCCTAAAAGTGTATTTAAAAACCGTCGAAAATTCATGACCGATGCGGCAAAGCTCGGCCTCAGCATGGGTGTCGCAACAGGTATTGGCAGCATTGCCCCTTCCTCAGCTCAGGCTCAAACCACTCTGCCGCTTAACGCTATGAAAAGCATGGTTCACACCTTAAACCATCTGGGTGAAAAAGCGTTGACCCCGTATGAAGCGGCGACCCAGTACAATAACTTCTATGAATTCGGTACGGGCAAAACCGATCCTTATGAAAATGCTCAGGATTTCGAACCAACCCCGTGGGCCGTAAGCGTTGACGGCGCGGTTGGCAAACCCGGCGTGTATGATTTCAATGATCTTGTCAGTCCTCACCAACTTGAAGAGCGGGTCTACCGTTTTCGCTGTGTTGAGGCTTGGTCGATGGTTGTGCCTTGGGTCGGCGTTCAACTGAGCGAGGTTATCAAACGATTGGAGCCTTCATCATCGGCCAAATACGTTGCCTTTGAAACGTTGCATGATGAAGAACGCATGCCCGGACAAGGCAGCTTTGGTTTCAAATGGCCTTACGTAGAAGGTCTTCGCATGGACGAGGCCATGAACCCGCTGACATTATTATCCACGGGCATGTACGGTGAGACCCTGCCCAATCAAAACGGCGCCCCCATTCGGTTAATTACACCGTGGAAATATGGTTTTAAATCCATCAAGTCCATTGTGCGGATCAGCTTTGTGGAAGAAGAGCCCCCGACAACATGGAATATAATTGCCCCGCGCGAATATGGTTTTTATTCTAACGTCAACCCAGAGGTCAGCCACCCTCGGTGGTCACAGGCCAAAGAGCGGCGGGTTGGTGACGGAATTTTTGATGGTAAAATTGAAACGTTGATGTTTAATGGTTACGAAGCAGACGTCGCCCATCTCTATAAAGATATGGATCTGAAAAAGAATTTTTAAAAGTGGCCTATTATTCGTGAATTTTAAAAGTCTAAGTAAAGCAGCCGTCTTTCTGATCTGTCTGTTCCCCATTGTTTGGATATTCTGGCTGGCCAATTCAAGCGGGCCGGGCGGCAGTGGGTTGGGTGCCAATCCACAGGAATTCATCAATCGGTATTTGGGCGAATGGGGCTTACGGTTTTTGCTGATCAGCCTTGCCATCACACCCGTCCGTATGGTGTTCAAATGGTCGGGGCTGACCCGGTTCCGGCGCATGGTGGGTCTGTTCGCGTTCTTTTATGCCCTGCTGCATTTGACCAGCTACATTGTGCTGGATCAAGCCTTTGATTGGTACGCAATTTGGCAAGATATCATAAAACGTAATTTCATCACGGTGGGATTTATCTCGCTTGTCTTGCTCATCCCACTGGCCGTTACATCCAATAATGCGTTAACCAAAAAACTAGGCGGCAAGCGCTGGCGCAGGCTCCATCAACTGGTCTATGTCATTACCCCCCTTGCGTGTTTGCACTTTTTTATGATGCGCAAAGGCGTGCAAATCGAACCGTTAATATATACGGCAATTGCGACCGTTTTATTGGTCGTGCGATTGGGCCATAAATGGCAAAAGCAATTGAAGAAACAAACGCCCTGATGCAATCAGTGCGCCTCATCCCAATTTGCGCCGGTGCCGACATCCACCACCAACGGCACATCGAGCGTGGCGGCATTTTCCATGACGGTGCGCAAGACAGAAATGGTTGCGTCCAATTCTGCGTCGGGAACTTCCAATACCAATTCATCGTGAACCTGTAGCAAAACCTTTGCCTTTAGCTCGGCTTTGACCAAAGCGGGATCGAGGGCGATCATGGCACGTTTAATAATGTCGGCCGCCCCCCCCTGAATGGGGGCATTGATGGCGGCGCGCTCAGCGAAACCACGGTGATTGGGTTGGCGATTATTGATCTCGGGTGTATGACAGCGCCGACCAAATAAGGTTTCTACATAACCATGGGTTTTGGCATGGGCGATCGTGTCATCCATATAGGTCCGTATGCCCGGATACTGTTCAAAATAGGCCTCGATAAAACCCTTTGCTTCGCCGCGTGAAATGCCCAGTTGATTTGCCAAACCAAAAGCGGAAATGCCGTAAATGATACCAAAGTTAATGGCCTTGGCATTGCGCCGAACCATGGGGTCCATATCTTCCAAGGGCACGCCAAAAACTTGACTGGCGGTCATGGCATGAATATCAAGGCCACCATGAAAGGCTTCTTTTAAGCTGTCAATGCCCGCCACATGGGCGAGCAACCGCAGCTCAATTTGTGAATAATCCGCCGATACAAATGTATGACCCGGTGCGGGGACAAATGCCTGACGAATTTTTCGGCCTTCTTCGGTTCGAATCGGAATATTTTGTAAATTGGGATCAGAAGAGCTGAGCCGTCCTGTTGCTGCCACCGCTTGGGCGTAGGATGTATGTACACGTCCCGTGTTAGGGTTTATTTGGGCGATCAGCGCGTCCGTATAGGTACTCTTTAACTTTGCCAGTTGCCGCCAGGATAAAACTTTTGCCGGCAATTCATGCCCGTTCGCAGCAAGTTCTTCCAAAATATCCGCCCCCGTGGCATAGGCCCCGGTTTTGCCTTTTTTGCCGCCTTCGATTCCCATTTCGTCAAACAGGATTTCACCAAGTTGTTTGGGCGAACCAACATTAAATTCATGACCAGCGAGCTGATGAATTTCCGCTTCCAGCGCCGCCATACGGGACGCGAAATCTGTTGATAGATCGCTCAGGAATTGTCGGTCCACAAGAATACCGTGGCGCTCCATGGTATCAAGGACGGGAACCAGTTTACGTTCCAATGTCTCGTAAACCGTGACCATGCGGTCTTCTACGAGACGGGGTTTTAGCAAAGCGTGTAACCGCCCCGTAATATCCGCATCTTCCGCCGCGTAATCACACGCTTTATCCAGCGGCACCAAGTCAAACGTAATCTGCGATTTGCCCGAACCAACAACCTCTTTGAATTTGATCGTCTCCATTTCCAGATGGCGCGAAGCCAAGGCGTCCATGCCGTGCGTCCCCAAGCCACCATCCAGAACGTACGACAACAACATGGTGTCATCAATAGAGACCATTTCCATATCGTAGCGGGCCAGTATTTGAATATCATATTTGATATTTTGGCCAATTTTCAGGATCGATGGGTCTTCCAACATAGGTTTCAATAACGAAACGGCGTCACCCATGGGTATCTGAATAATCGCGTCTGCCTGATCATTATTATCGTCGTCCATCTCACCAAACAGAGAGCCTTGCGTTTCCGGTTTACGGTGAGCCAATGGGATATAACAGGCCTCGCCCGCCACACAGCTGAGCGAAATACCCACCAAATCCGCCTGCATGGAATCAAGCGAATTGGTTTCGGTATCAATGGTCACAAAGCCGTGCTTGTAAATGGTGTCAATCCACCCTTGTAGGGCATCGATGTCTTGAACCAAAGAGTATTTCTTTTCAATCGTCGCGGGGGCGGGCGCCGTTTGTGATGTCGTTTCGGAACCACTAGCACCCGTCGCTCCAGTCGCACCGGTCGCATCGGTCGCGCCAGCCGCGGCTGACATACTCGAATCAATTTGGTTTGCCAAAGTCTTGAAGGCTTGTTCATGCAAGAACGTCAATAACGTTAATTTATCCGGTTCGGCTTTGGCAAAATTTGAAAGAGGCGTTTCGGTATCAATGTCTTGTTTTAAAGTCACCAGTTCGCGCGATACCCGCGCCATATCAGCTTCATTAATTAATGATTCGCGCCGTTTAGGTTGTTTAACCTCACCCGCGCGTTCCAACAATGTATCCAGATCACCGTATTCGTTAATCAATAAGGCCGCCGTTTTAATGCCGATCCCCCGAATGCCGGGTATATTATCGCTGGAATCCCCCGCCAGTGATTGTACATCAATGACTTTATCCGGTGCCACACCGAATTTCTCGATGACCTCATCATGACGGATCATGCGATTTTTCATTGCGTCATAGATGCAGACTTTGTCATTCACCAACTGCATCATATCTTTATCGGAGGTCACAATGGTCACATCCGCCCCCGCTTCGACGGCTTGACGAGCATAGGTGGCGATAAGATCATCGGCCTCATACCCATCCATTTCCACCCGCGCGATGTTTAAGGCGTCGGTGGCTTGTCGGACAAGTTCAAATTGTGGGATTAAATCGTCCGGTGGGGCGTCGCGATTGGCTTTGTATTCAGTGTAAATATCGTTCCGAAAAGTCTTACGTTTGGTATCAAAGATCACCGCAAGGTGGTCCGCGTCGGTATCCCTGATCAGCTTCATCACCATTTTCGTAAAACCGAATACGGCATTAACCGGGGTGCCGTCCGCCCTGCTCATGGGGGGCAGGCCATAAAAGGCGCGGAAAATAAAGCCTGAACCGTCGATAAGGTAAACGTGCTCAGGTTTCATGGTCTCTTCCGATCTTTATAATTAATGTAATTTGGGGTATAATACCCTACCATGATAACGATTGCCGCATGACAATCAACGCCCAGTTGGTTATACCCATAATCAATTTTCACCAAGGTCCAAAATTATAAAATGAATAACGCCCCCGAATATGCAATAGAGCTCGAAAACCTGAATAAGACCTACGCTGGCACAGGGCAAACAGGACCAAAAGTTGCCCTAAAAGACGTCACCCTTAAAATTCCACGGGGATCGTTCTTTGGATTGTTGGGGCCCAACGGTGCGGGGAAATCAACATTGATTAATATTCTTGCCGGGTTGGTGGTTAAAACTTCCGGTTCGGCAAAAATATGGGATTATGATATCGAAGCGAACATGCGTGAAGCCCGCCGAGCCATTGGCGTGGTACCGCAAGAGCTGAATATTGATCCATTTTTCACCCCCTTTGAGTTACTCGATTTGCATGCTGGAATGTATGGCGTTGCCAAAAAAGACCGCCGTACCGATGAGATTTTAGAAGCTGTTGGCCTTTCCGATAAGCGCAATGCCTACGCCCGATCATTATCCGGCGGGATGAGCCGTCGTTTGTTGGTTGGTAAGGCCCTTGTCCATGCGCCTAACGTGCTGGTCCTAGACGAACCGACCGCGGGCGTGGATGTGGAATTACGCCGCCAACTCTGGGATTATGTCCGCACGTTAAACGCCGAGGGCACAACCATTTTGCTCACCACCCATTATCTACAGGAAGCCGAAGAACTGTGCGATCAAATCGCGATCATCAATCATGGTCAAGTCATCGCCAATGAGCCTAAATCCACCCTCATGAAACACTTGGACAGTAAAGAAATTACCATTCAGGTTGATCGTGACCTCAATGAAGTGCCGCCTTCTTTAGCAGCCCTAAGCCCTGAGCTTCGGGGAACCAGCGAATTGATATTTAGCTACGCGCCCAGCAACACAAATTCCGGACATATCATCGCGGCGGTTCAAAACGAAGGGCTGGCCATTACCGATCTCACCACCCGTGAAGCCGAACTAGAAGATGTGTTTATCAGCTTGACCAGCGGATCAGTATCCGGGACAGATTAATGATGATAGGTCATCACTTTAGAACGACCTTTATTGTATTTCTACTGGCGTTGTGTACGGCTTGCGCGCCAATTATTGTGGCGCCGGGACCCGCCGTTCAAGCCCCTCTCATAGATGATGCCAACAAGCAACTAATCATGGCCGATGGCATCGCTTTACCATTCCATAAGTGGTTATTAGAAAATGACGAGCAGCCCGCCGCTATCTTGCTAGCGTTGCATGGTTTTAACGATTACGGGGCGTTTGTTGATGAATTTGCCGTATTTCTAAATCAACACAAGATTGCGGTATATGCTTATGATCAACGGGGCTTTGGTGGCTCTGCTAATACTGGATTCTGGGCAGGGTCGGACGCCTACATAGGTGATGCGAGCACCGCATTATCTTTGATAAAAGCCCGTCATCCGGGCACGCCTATTTTTGCCTTTGGGGAGAGTATGGGGGGAGCGGTCCTTATGGCAGCAAACAATCAAAACTCGACTAAATCAGACGGGCTTATTCTTGCAGCCCCCGCCGTATGGGGTCGTGAGACAATGCCGTGGTATCAAGAAAGTGCACTTTGGCTTATGGCCCACACCCTGCCCTATATGAAGCTCAATGGGCGCGGACTTAAATTGCTTCCATCTGATAACATAGAGATGCTACGCGCCCTCAGCCGCGACCCATTAATCATCAAAGATACCCGTGTTGATACAATCTGGGGATTAACCAATTTAATGGACAGGGCATTGGAAAGTGCACCAGCCTTAAATGATCATGCGTTTATTCTCTATGGTGATAACGATCAAATTATCGAAAAAGGCCCCACGGAGATAATGTTTAATCGTTTACCGCAAAATAATAATCAGCCCTTAATTGCCACTTATAAAGACGGATATCACATGTTGATTCGCGACCTTGGCGCAAAAATCGTTTGGCGTGATATTTTGGCTTTTATACAAAACCCAGCAATCAAAGTGCTCCCTTCTACCACACATTACTGATTCAACAGACATTAGGTCGTAAAGCTACATTTATTTGTTGATCCCGCGTAAAGTTTAACCGCATAATACATATATTAATAATCTCCTAAACTTAAAATATTCGTTCTGCGCTGGATGATCATATGAAATCTACACCAATCAAAAAATCAAACTTAGATTCTGATGTAGATTTAGCAGCCCTCATTAAGTCTGAAAAACATCATAAACTTGCCGTGCAACAGGCCAAAGTCGCCTTTTGGCGTTGGGATCTTGTCGAAGATAAATTGACGGATTGGTCTGACGAATACGCCAAAATTGATGCCAGTAGCCCAGGTAAAACACATTCTTCTGATGATGAACTCAGAGTTGTTCATGTTGATGATCGAAGCCGGGTTAAAGAAATTTATGATGAAGTCTATAAGAACCCGCGAACCTATGGTTTTGATTTTCGGATTGTTGATCCCAATGGTGATGTGCGCTGGCTGCATGAACATGGTGAAGTTGAATATGATGATAACGGCAAACCCGCCGCTCTATTTGGTATATTACAAGATATTACTAATCGCAAAGAACTGGAACAAAGACTTGTTTCATTATCTCGAACCGATGACTTAACAGGATTGATTAACCGCCGAGAATTTGATGTTCAGTTAGAACATGCATTGGCCAGAAGTTTACGAGCCTCGTCCCGCATTGCTTTATTGTTCATTGATATGGATGGATTTAAAAAGGTAAATGACGATTTCGGCCATGACGCGGGTGATCAGGTTCTTAAAATGATAGCTGAACGCGTAACCATGAATATTCGTAAAACCGATCTTGCCGGACGTATGGGTGGCGATGAATTCACTGTACTTTTAGAAAGCGATATCACGGAGGAAAGCCTTATTCCGGTTGTCGAACGTATTCTTCAATCTCTTTCAGAACCCTTTAAGCTGCCCAAGAACAAAATCGCCCAATTATCAGGAAGCATTGGCATCGCCCTATCACCGGATCACGCCAATGATATTAAAAAACTTTATTCAATTTCCGATATCGCAATGTACGAAGCCAAAAAGCTAGGCAAGAACCAATTCGTCATGGGCCATAATTAAATAAGCGTTATTTCTATTCTAACGCTACGAACCCATTTCCGCCCCCCCCCTACATTCTTTAAAATCAGGTAGGTAAAAATACCCTGCCTAATCCTGCTTTAACGATCAAACAGTATTAATATTTATTCATATTCTTGCCATAGCGGCATTTTTATGATACCCGTATAAAGTGCATAATAATAAATTAAACAACCTACGATCATGTTTCTAAGTTTCACGATAAGATGTTCTCTCTTGAATAAATATTACAGTACATTTGATCAATTAGAATCGGAACAGCAGTATGGACAGTCTCATTATAACCCCGCCATTTTCGTCAGCCATCATAATTTATTAGAACATGGCATGATGACAACGATACATTATTACAATCGTACATTTCAATGTGACGAGAACCAAACAGTCCTCGACGTATTATTGAAGAATGGGCAAGACATTCTCTATTCATGCACGTCAGGTGTTTGTGCGACTTGTGTTATGCAAATAGTGGAGGGAGACATCCCACCACGCGCCCAAGCTGGTTTACGATCAAGCCTTGTGGAAAAAGGCCATTTCTTACCTTGCGTATGCCAACCAACATCTGATTTGCATATCAGGAGAATTGATCCAAATTATTTATACAGCCCTGCAAAGGTTCACGACGTCGACCATCTTTCAAACGATATTTGTCGGATTTTTTTAGAAACGGCGACACCGCTTTATTATCATGCTGGCCAACATATGAACCTGCGCCGTAAAGACGGACTGGCCCGCAGTTATTCGTTATCCAGCCTGCCAAACCAAGACAACCTTTTAGAATTTCATATCAAGCGGCTTAAAAATGGACAGATGAGTAACTGGATCATGAATGATCTAAGTCCAGGCCACTTAGTGGACATACAGGGCCCACTTGGTAATTGTTTCTACCCACCCGAAAAACAAGATCAAAACATGCTCCTCATAGGGAACGGCACTGGACTTGCCCCGCTCCTAGGCATTGCAAAGGATGCTCTCGCCTCAGGTCATCGCGGTCAAATTCACCTCTACCACGGCAGTTCGACAGTAACAGGCCTCTACCTGGGAACTGAACTGCGCACTCTCGATGCAAGCCATAGCAACTTCCATTACGTACCTTGTAGTTCGAGTGAACAAGGTCCCCGACAATATCGCCACGGACGCGCCGATGATATCGCTTTTTCTGAGCAGGAGGATCTTAGAGGTTGGTGCGTCTTTATTTGCGGCTTACCCCAAATGGTTTACGAAGCGAAAAACAGGGCTAAAGGTTGCGGTGTTGCGATAAATGATATTTACACCGACCCCTATGAACGTAAGGAACTTCGAAAAAAAACACGTGTTTGATTTATTCACATCACCATAAGGAAAGAAGATGGCCCTTAAGTTTATTGATGAAATTGGCGGCATTCCCTGTATCGAACGAGTGCATAAAATTCTTTATAACAAGTTGCTCGTCCATCCGTGGTTAAAAGATTTCTTTACCGGATTAGAGCGGTGGCATTTGGAAGAACAACAAACTGATTTCATGGCTGATTTGTTTGGTAGACAGCCCCATAAATATTCAGGCCGCTTGCCTATGAATGCTCATCAGCACCTTTTCATCACCGAAGAAGTATTTATGATCCGCCATAACCTTCTTGCAGAATCCCTAAGTGAAGCCAACATTACGGGCAATCAAAAAGAATGCTGGCTACTCTTTGATTTAGGCATGAAACCCGCAATCGTCAAAAAGACCATCGATGATTGTGAGGGTCGCTATCGTAACGAGAAAATCTTGGTCGTACCCAAACCGGAATAAAGCCCTCACCAATCATTGGCTGTTTTTCAGTTCTTCACGCAAGATTATTTCGCACGGACACTCGCCATAAACTCCGTAATATCAAGGCTCAGTTTTTCTGAAAGTTGAGACAGTTCCGCTGAGGCACTCAACACCTCTTGCGAGGACTCACCGGCCACGGTTGCGGATGCTGTTACACCATTAATGTTTTTAGAAACCTCTTGGGTTGCAACACCTTGTTCTTCAACAGCGGCTGATATTCCCAATGATATTTCATTGATCTCCGTGATTATTTTCGTAATCTTCAGCATTGAATCTACCGCGGTCGACGTTGCATTCTGGATGGTGGCGATTTGGTTAGATATATCATCCGTTGCCTTGGCTGTTTGATTGGCCAGGGTTTTTACTTCTGCCGCGACAACAGCAAAACCTTTACCGGCATCCCCTGCACGCGCGGCTTCGATAGTTGCATTCAAGGCCAATAGATTAGTCTGACTGGCGATATCATTGATTAAGGATACAACCTCACCAATCTTGTTGGCGGCTTCTGAAAGACCATTAATATTTTCGTTCGCTGAATTGGCTGTACCAACAGCATCACTTGATATCGTTGAAGCTCGAGATACCTGAGATGAGATTTCACTACTTGCCGCACTTAATTGCTCCGAAGCTGCGGCAACGGTATTTGCCTGAGTTGCTGCTTCGTCTGCCGTTGATGAGAGGCTTTCTGCCGACGATTGTAATTCTGTTGCCGAAGAAGCAACCATACTGACGACGCTGCCGATATTACTTTCAAACTCATCAAATGTCTGATGGATTGTATTAATCGACCAAACAAGCAAAGCAGCAACATATTTTCCATTACGATCATTAACGGCAGCAACCTTTAGATCAAGTTTAAACTCCCCAAGCGATATCATTGCGGTGTGGGGTAAGTTTGACGGGTCGCTCAGAAGTTGATGTTGGGGATTTTTGTGGAAAATATCGATACAAGACCCGATAAGGTGATCGGCTGTAATAGGCAACAAATGCTCTAGTGTCTTTAAAGTCGTAAAACTGGTTTGATTGGCATAGGTAACGGTAAAATTTTCCAGTTCTAAAAGCATGATATTGAGTGGCAACTGATCGAGCATTTGCTGTTGATAACGTTCCTGTCTTTCAGACTCTCTTTGTTCTGTAACAACCGACCACGTCAACATGGGAGCCAAATAATTATCATCAGCATCTTTTATAGCCGATACCATCAAATCAAGAATCTCGGGTCCAAGTTGAATTTCAGCTTTATGCGGCAAATTTGAAGGATCAGCGAGTAGATTGCGCTGATGTGATGGGTTTTTATGGAAAACATCAATGCAGGAACCCATAATTTGATCAGCATTAACAGGAAGGTGTTGCTCAATGGTTTTCAATGTTGATTGAGACATTGAATTAACATAATTCACTTCATAATTCTCAAGGTCCGTCGTCATGACATTAATTGGCATCTGTTCAAGCATTTGCCGTAGCCGTAAGTTTTCGTTATCTATCCGCACCTTCTCTGTCACAATCGACCAGGTCAACATGACCGCGACATAACGACCGCGTTTATCTGTAACGGCCGTAATCAATAAATCTAACGTTTCCGGGCCCAATTTGATGATCGTGCTATAGGGGAGATTAGACGGATCACTTAGGATGTCTCTCTGCGTAGCCGGTAATTTGTGAAATATGTCTATGCATGTGCCGACAATATTTGTCGGATCTATTGGTAAATGTTCCGAAATCTCATACAAAGTTCGTTGTGTGCTGGCATTTACATAGATGATTTTGAAGTCAACAAGATCACATACCATGACGTTAATTGGCATATCATCAAGCATATTAGAAAATAAATTCTTATCCATAATAGTCTCCCTAATATAAATTATTTAAAAAATTAATTTATATTCATAGTTTTATTTTTTAATCACTCTCTCTATAATTGCAGCAATGGAAGAGCGTTTATTTAAATACGTTGCTAAGAATGAACATATATTAATAAGTGTATTTATATATTTTTATACCACTTTAAATAACTATTATCCACTCAATTAATTGGGCGCGATAGATAAAAATATATCGCCTCTCAATGCCGATATTTTACAATGAATGGTACAAGTGAAGCATTAGGGGGACTAAATGAACGAAGACACCATTTACATCTTGATTACTGAGAGTATGACGATGAAATGGTCACAAATGGCGCGGCTGCCTTTCTTAAACGTTCTGGCAACGATTTGACCGCCGCTTATGGGTTATCCGGACAACATAAAGCTCGCTGAAGGTCGCTTCAGTCTGATATTGAGTGATTGCCACATGCCCGAGATGGATGGCTTTGAAATGACAGCAGCCATGCGCAATTTCGAAAAAGAAATAACAGCGCGCGCATTCCCATCATAGCAATTGCCGCCAACGCAATGATGGGTGAAGCGAAGCCTTGTCTGGAAGCTGGCATTGATGATTATATGGCCAAGTCTGTCGAATTGAATCGACTTGAGAACATGCTGGAAAGGTGGCTACTCAAGGAAACAGAGGATTAAGAACCTAGCGAGTTGCTCGTCATTAATAATAGATTTTCGGACCTCTGGGGTTGCAATAAACCCCAAATATAAAAAACTCTCCCCCAAGCTCACTCAACCCCTTGCACACAGCCCCCACAAGTCGTAAGTTCCCTCCAAGTAAGACCCTATCAGCACCCGTAGCTCAGCTGGATAGAGCGCTGCCCTCCGAAGGCAGAGGTCACTGGTTCGACTCCAGTCGGGTGCACCATTTTTCC
>CBFDBO010000043.1:0-21880 GCA_965603075.1 uncultured Rhodospirillales bacterium
CGATCCCCAATTAAGGTTTCCGAATTACCGATCCCCTAAACCGGCAAACTGAACCCCCGATAATGCCGCCATGGATTTATGCCAAGTGGTGATATCGCCTCCATTGAATTGATTAAGATGATCATGACCGCACGCCCGTGCCATGACCTGCATCAATTGGGTTGAAGCGGTTAGGAAGTTCGATAGTTGCTGGGCAGAGCGATCTATATTTAAAAGCGCGCGTAAATCAGGTTTTTGAGTGGCGATACCGGCGGGGCAATTATTTGAATTGCACATTCGCGCGCCGACGCAGCCGATGGCTTGCATGGCAGAATTGGATAGCGCCACGCCATCGGCCCCCATGCTCAGGGCTTTGATGAAATCCGGCGCGGTCCTGAGACCACCGGTGATGATGAGGGTTACGTCGGGTCGTTTGAGCGTTTTGACTAAATGAAAGCGTGCTCGGGCAAGGGCCGGGATGGTCGGCACTGAAATATGATCACGGAAGATAAGTGGTGCTGCCCCCGTACCGCCCCCGCGTCCATCGAGAATGATATAATCCGCCCCGGCTGCTACGGCGAAACTGATGTCGTCTTCAATGTGGTTTGCCGATATTTTGTACCCAATGGGAATGCCCCCGGTTATTTCGCGCACGCGATCAGAGAACTTAGCGAAGTCAGCTACGCTGGCAAGATCCTCAAACGTTGGCGGAGAAATAGCCGAGGTTTTTTCAGGCAAGCCCCGAACCGCAGCGATTTTGCCGACTACTTTATTGCCCGGTAAATGGCCACCCGTTCCAGTTTTGGCCCCCTGCCCCCCTTTGAAATGAAACGCTTGAACACGGCTTAGAAGTTTTTCGTCATAACCAAATTTAGCCGACGCCAGTTCATAAAAATAACGGCTGTTGGCGGCTTGCTCTTCGGGCAGCATGCCGCCCTCACCAGAACAAATGCCCGTCCCGGCAAGCTCGGCACCCTTTGCCAAAGCGACCTTGGCTTCTTCTGACAAAGCGCCGAAGCTCATGTCAGAAACAAATAACGGCATGGCAAGACGCAAAGGTTTTTTTGCATTGGGGCCAATGACCAAGTCGGTTCCCACTTCCACATTATCCATCAGTGGTTTGCGGGCGAACTGGGCGGGTAAAATCTGGAGATCATTCCAATCGGGCAACGTTGGGCGCGGCACCCCCATGGACCCCATCTCGCCGTGGTGGCCTACTTTTGTTAAGCCGTCTTTGGCGAGGGCGTGAATCTCTTCAATGGTTGGTTCTTCGGGGGTATTAATAGCGTTAGGCTTGCGCCCGCTGGTAGAAGACGTTGTTTTTGTTTTGTCAGCCTCTTTATTCGTCTCCGCCACAGGCGGCGGTAAATTTCTGTGTGACCCATCGCAATAGGGTGGATTTGCGCTGCGTTTGCATTGGCATAAGAACGCTTCACCCGCCTCGTCCGGGGAAAATACCAGTGGTTTAAACTCAGTTCCACGGTGGGCGCCGTCGCAAAACGGTTGATTGGCGGACCGTCCGCAACGACACCAACGATAGCTTTCCCCCGCTTCCAAGGAAACTTTTTTGGGGTTTCTTGCGGCTATGACGGGTTCTGACATTTTAGTTTCTCACCTGTTATGATTTGATAATGTTAGAGGCCAAATTGATTCCAGTAGAGTTTATCTTCGGCTGATTGAAGGGCACCAGCGCTTAAATCTGCACCAAAGGATTTCGACGAAAACAAACCTTGTCGCCAAGACTTAGAAACCTTAAAGGGTTTGAGCACGACCTTGTCGCCAAACTTTTCTTTTAAGATGCTGTGCATATCACCCAGACCATCGATTAGGCCCAATTCAACGGCGGTGGTTCCTGTCCAAAACGCCCCTGAAAATAGTTTCTTTTCCGCCCCTTTTAACTTATCACCCCGACGGTCTCGGACCATGGCTTTAAAATTCTCGTGGATTTCAGATTGCAACGCTTTTAGAAATTTCACATCAGCGGGTTTTTCCGGCGAAAAGGGGTCAAGGATGGCCTTTTGATCCCCCGAGGTATGCAAACGACGTTCCACACCAATCTTTTCAATCAAACCGGTAAAACCAAAGCCGCCAGAGACCACCCCGATGGAGCCGATGATAGAGCTGGGGTCGGCGTAGATTTCATCACCACTTGCTGCCAGCCAATACCCACCGGAGGCCGCGACATCTTCACAAAATGTAAAAACGGGGACCTTTTTTTCGGTGGATAGGGCGCGGATGCGTTCGGCGATCAGCGCCGATTGTACGGGCGATCCACCGGGTGAATTAATGCTAAGGGCCACAGCTTTGATGCGGCTGGTTTCAAATGCGCGATCCAGAAGATCACCAAGACCGTGTAAAGACAACCCCGATTGCACGCCGTGACGATCCGCAATCACCCCGGATAGGCGAATCACGGCAACCCGTGGGGGAGGGTTTCGCCAATATTTTGGCGAGAATAAATTACGAATACGTTTCAGTTTAGAGGGCATGATTGACCTTACGTAAGTTTAAATTATCGATAAATGTTATTATGATAGAACATTGGTCCTGATGAAACCAAATGCATGATTTTTTATATATAGTCACAGGAGAAATCCATTTATTTATCACCCTCCTCGGCATCTTGGTTTTTTTAGTCCCTTAACGTCATCTCCTTAACCGATTTATAACATGCTGTGGGGCATAACTGTCCCATGAAGAAAAAACCTGCCAATAAATCCGCTCCTAGCCCCAAACGTTCAACAGCACCTGCCGGTGGTTCAGGACTTTTGCGTAAAATAGCGGGCGTCATCCGCTTTGTTGTTTACTGGGGATTGGTGTGCACCATCTGGGGCGGGGTCTCCTTGGGGTTTATCTTGGGATTTTTTGCTTTTGGTTTGCCCGATGTGGATAAAGCCTTCGATGCCACCCGCCGCCCGGCTGTCACGGTGCTTGCCATGGATGGAACCGAGCTTGCCAGTGTGGGCGATTTATACGGGCTTCCCGTGCAATTAGCGGATTTGCCCGCCTCCCTGCCCCAAGCTGTTATTGCCACGGAAGATCGACGTTATTACGACCATTTTGGTCTTGATCTAATCGGTTTAGGGCGCGCCGTATGGGTGAATGTGAGCGCGGGTTCTATACGCCAAGGTGGCTCTACCATTACCCAGCAAGTCGCCAAAAATCTATTTCTGACACCGGAACGGACCTACGCCCGCAAAATCCGCGAGGCCATGTTGGCTGTGTGGTTAGAAAACCGTTTCAGCAAAGATCAAATTCTCAGCGTTTATCTGAACCGGATGTATTTCGGTTCGGGCACATGGGGCGTTGACGGCGCAGCGCGGAAGTATTTCGGGGTTCCAGCCACCCGCGTTTCCACATGGCAAGCCGCCATGCTGGCGGGGATGTTAAAGGCCCCCAGTCGTTATAATCCGATCGCCAGCGCCCAAAAATCAACCGAGCGCACGCATGTGGTGCTCGGTAATATGGTGGCGGCAGGGTATTTAAGCGCGGCGGCAGCCCAAAAAGCGAAAACCAATAAAAAGGCCCGTGTGGCAACCCGCCGGGGAGGCGGCAGCCGTTATTTTGTCGATTGGGTGTTGGCCAGGGTGCCCGGATTTATCAGCGTGGACCGGGATGTGGTGGTGCACACAACTTTATCGCCAAAAATCCAGCGGGCGGCGGAATTAGCGGTGCGCAAACATCTCGAAGGGGCGGGTAAAATACAAAATGTTTCACAAGCCGCTGTTGTTGTGATGACCCCGACGGGCGAGCTTCAAGCCATGGTGGGAGGACGCTCTTACGCCAAGAGCCAATTTAACCGGGCGACCCAAGCCAAGCGCCAACCCGGTTCCGCTTTTAAACCCTTGGTTTATTTAGCAGGGTTGGAAGCGGGGCTTCGCGATCATACGGTGATTAAGGATGAGCCCATTGATATAAAGGGTTGGAAGCCGGGGAACTTTGACAAAAAATTTCGCGGCCCCATCACCATTCAAGAAGCCCTCGCAAAGTCGATCAATACGGTAGCGGTACAAATTGCCCGTCATGCGGGGTACGGCAATGTCGCCCGTGTGGCGGGACGGTTGGGGGTTCGGGGTGATTTGGGAACCCACCCCAGTCTTGCATTGGGGGCCGTAGAGGTTAGCTTGCTTGATTTAACCGGGGCTTACGGGGTTTTTGCCAATGGGGGGTTGGCAATTTGGCCCCATGCAATTGTGGAAATTAAAACACGGGACGGCGACGTCCTCTATTCCCGCTCTAGCAGTGGTTCTGGTAGGGCGATGGCCGCCCATCACGCTAGCGTAATGAATTCCATGTTGGCCGGGGCTATTGAGACAGGCACGGGGCGAAAAGCCAAACTGGATCGCCCGGCTGCGGGCAAAACAGGCACCAGCCAGAATTTTCGTGATGGCTGGTTTGTAGGCTATACCGCTGATTTGGTGGCGGGGGTCTGGATGGGTAATGATAACGCCAGTGCGCCAAAAAAATTGACGGGGAGTGGGCTCCCGGCGATGGTCTGGCATGACACCATGCAAGCCGCCCATAAGGGGCTTCCCAGCCGGGGGTTGTTTGGGATGAATGCTTCTGATGTAACGGCTGAACCTAAACCAGAGCCGCAACCGGGCGATAATAGTTTAATTGAGTTGTTGTCTGATATCTTTGGAAAATAATAGCCTAAAAGCTAATTTTAGCTTTTTGACAGCTTCGAGATGGTGTTGGTGGTGGATTGACCTTCTTTCAGGTCCGCCAGAATGATTTTACCGCCATAACCATGGACGATTTCTGCTTCTGGAAGTTGTTCGATGGTATAATCCGCCCCCTTCACATAAATATCTGGTTTGATGGCTTCGATCACTTTAAGGGGGACGCGGTCTGAAAATATCACCACGGCGTCCACGTGGGCCAGAGATGCCAATATCGTTGCGCGAGCGGTTTCATTTTGAATGGGGCGATCTTCGCCTTTTAGCTCCCGCACGGAACGATCACTGTTCAAACCAATAACCAGACGGTCACAGGCTTTGCGGGATTGTTTGATCATTGAGATATGACCCGGATGCAATAAATCAAAACATCCGTTGGTAAAGCCAACTTTATGGCCGGCTGCCTGCCATTTACTGACCCGAGCGCGTAATTGATCCAGCCCTAAGACCTTGGATTCAGCTTCGCTCAAGCTTTGATGATGGATGGCGGCATTTAGATCGGCAACGTAACAAGCTGCTGTGCCCATCTTACCGACCACAATACCCGCACATATATTGGCCATTGTGGCCGCATCGATAAGGCTGTTTCCGGCGGCCAGTCCGGTTGCAATGGCGGCAACAACTGTATCACCGGCCCCCGTTACGTCATAGACCTCGCGGGCTTGCGCGCTTAAATGCTGAATGGCACCGCCCGCCTCAATAAGGCTCATGCCCTCATGTGAGCGTGTCACCAACACGGCACCTAAGGCGTGTTCGCTGACCAGTTCTTGGGCGGCTTTGATAATCTCATCTTCACTCATTAGCGGACGACCCACGGCCTCCGCCAATTCTTTTGTGTTGGGGGTGACCAGATCGGCCCCGCGATAACGGCTGAAATCAGTCCCCTTTGGATCAATAATAACCGG
This sequence comes from uncultured Rhodospirillales bacterium, assembly GCA_965603075.1. GTDB lineage: Bacteria > Pseudomonadota > Alphaproteobacteria > Rhodospirillales > Casp-alpha2 > JABJOR01. Next base: position 5,564 of record CBFDBO010000043.1, read on the forward strand.
TTTATGGGAAGCTTTCGCCGCTTCAATAATGCCGGCAATGACTTTCGGTAGCAAGACACCCTTGCCATAATCAGAGATCACCACGCTGCCACAACTCTCCATGGCGGATTTGGCTTTGGTGATGATTTGTTCAATCGTTGCGTCATCGATTGGATCGAGAATTTCTTGATCCGTGCGTAATAATTGATGATTTCCAGCCAAAAACCGGGTCTTAATTGCCGTTGTGCGATTTTTTGCTGTCATAATACCGGGTGTTGCCACGCCATCCGCGTTTAATAATGCTTTGATGGTTTCGCCCGCCGCGTCGTCACCGATAACGGTGCTAAGATGGGCGATACCACCCAACGCCGCCACATTGCGCACTACATTACCCGCGCCGCCGACCATCTTTGTTTCACGTTCTACCGATAGAATAGGAATTGGCGCTTCGGGGGAAATACGGTTGACCGTTCCGTATACGAAACTATCTAACATAATGTCACCAATACACAAAACATGGGCTGATTTTAAGTCTTCAACCATGTCGCCTAAGTTTGTTTGTGTATTTTCAGCGATCATACGAGTCCCAGCTCCCGCTCTAGTCCGTCACAGAGCAAATGGCCGAGCAATATATGCATTTCTTGAATGCGGGGGGTATCATTGGAGGGCACAATCAACAAGCTATCCACTAAGCCTTCTTGCGCCGCCATTTTGCCGCCGTCTTTCCCACCCAACGCTGCGGTGGTGCAGCCCATTGCGTGGGCCTGTTCAAAAGCGGCGATAACGTTTGCAGAGTTACCCGATGTGGAAATGCCGATGACCAAATCACCACTTCGACAAATAGCCGCAATTTGTCGGGCAAAGATTTGATCAAAGCCCAGATCATTGCCACAGGCCGTTAAGGTGGATGTATCGGTCGCCAGTGAAAGGGCCGCGATGGGGGCGCGATCTTTGAGATAACGCACAGTGAGTTCGGTCGCCAAATGTTGCGCGTCAGCGGCACTGCCGCCGTTGCCAAAGAACACGATCTTGCCGCCGGCTTTGATGGTCGAGACAGCGTGCTGGCACAGTTCTAAAAACGGTGCTGCCATGGCCACCTTTGTTAATGCCAAAACAGCGGCATGATTTTCAAACTCATCATTAAAAAGCTGGTCGAGATCCATTTAACACCTATGCGCGGATAAAAAGTTATAGGCGTACTTTTACGCTACCGCGCATAGGAATGCAAAGCTCCGATTTTAATTTGGTTATTATTATAAGCAATAATACCTATTCTAATACCGCTCAGAATTATTTCATGCCGCATCCTGCAACTTTGGCTCCACATTATGGACATCCCAGTGGACATCGATAAGGTGGCCAAAATCAATGACTTTTATCATACCAAAGTGAGAGAAATAATGGGTATGGCGGGAATTGATACTGGATATTTCCGCATCGAATTGTGTTTGTGTATTATTGTATTGGAACTTTATCCAATCACCGTTTTCGTCAATCTAGCGGATTTTAGGGTCCATTGTTTCTCGCTTTTCAAAAGAGCATCAAGTATTCTGGTAAAAGATCAAGAGGCCAAATAACGGCACTATTATTTTGAAAATAGAGTGGCTGGATTAAGACAGATAATTTATGATAAGGTGACAAAAATTAATAATGAAGTTTGGGGAGACTGGTTAACAGATGGCTTTGTCACCAACCAGTGATTTAGATAGCGCAGAACGGGCCTTAACGTCCAAGCTACGTCGTGTGAAAGAAAATTCCGCAGGGACGTTTGCGGTGCACATTCACTTATCCATGCTACGTGAAAGCAATAGACAGCCCTATTACATTACGGTGGCATCACGGGTGTTCGAAGATTTTATTTCGGGCAATGATGCGCAATTATACGGGCTCTATAATGGTGACCTTGTTTTGGTCTGTCGTATGGTTTCGGTTGATGATTTGGATATCTTCATTGAAAAAGCCAGGGTTTTGTTTCCAGACGACCCTTTGACCATGCATTCTCCGGGTTCTTTTGAAGACCAATTTGCGACGTGGCATGATTTATCACAGACCGATGAATTACAGGCATTCTCTATCAAAGCGCAAACGTTTGAATCCGATGGTAACGAATACCGAGAAGCCAATGCCGGTGGTGCGGAAAGTGCCGGCGAGATTGATCTCGGAACGCCTCTTGCCCCCGATAATCTATCGGCGATTAATCAACTTATGAAAAAAACCCAAATAGCGGATTTGATTAAAAATCAACCCATATACAGGGTGGTGCCCGGTCAACTTGGCGAGGTGGTCTTCCGTGAGAACTTTATCGCCATGGGTGAGCTTAAGGCACGTGTTGCCCCCGGCATTAATTTGTTCTCCAGCCCTTGGCTGTTTCAATATCTGACAGAGACTTTGGACAAACGTATGCTGGCGGTTATCGGCAAGCGTAACATGGCGGGTTTGAAAGACCATGTTAGTTTGAATTTGAATATTAGCACCATCATGTCACGCGAGTTTCAGTTGTTTAATAAATTGGTTGGTGAACATGCCAACAAATTTATCATTGAGTTTCAAATGATCGATATTTTCTCCGATATGAATTCATACCAATATGCCTGTGATTTATTGCGCGAGTCGGGGTATCGGATTTTGGTTGATGGTCTCAACCCGTTGATCATTAACTTTTTTGATCCGGCGATGTTGTACTCTAATTACTTGAAAATAAATTGGGGGCCAGAGTTCACCGGTGACGAAAAAAACGATGCCATCAACGATGTCCGCACCGTGGTAAAACATGCGGGTAAAGACAACGTAATTCTGGCCCGTGTGGACAGTCAGGCCGCTATTCAATGGGGGGCGTCGCTTGGGGTAACACGCTATCAAGGGTATTTTATTGATAAGTTAGTCGATACGATTTTAGCTCAAAAATCAGCGAAAGGTCGTGCATGATGGCGGACGTTTCTGATTCAAGAAAAAAAACACCCAGCCAGGAAAGATTGCTGATCGATTATGTCGAGCGCATGGAAGAACACCGCACGGGGCGTTATGTCCTGCAACTGCATTTATCATCCCTGCGCCCCTATAATAGACGCGATGCACACTTACGCGCTGCCACATCATATTTTGAAAGCCTGATAAAGGATATGTCTGGTCAGCTGTTTTTGTTAAAAAGCGGCGACATATTTTTTATCTTCAAAAACGAAGTGCGCGGGGAAATCGAAACAATTGTTCAGCAAATTCGGTATATGTTTAGCGACGACCCTCTGATCGCTGAAGAAAATACTGCCCACACGATTTTTGCCTCTTGGTATGATGCGGTTTCACAATTTTCTGATATTCAACGCATTGTCCAAGTTTTGCTCAATAAAGAAGAAGAGCGCAATGAAGACAGTAAAAACCGTATGGATGCCCGTGCGGCCCTGAAAGAGAAACAACGACTGGGAGAGCCGCTGACCCCAGAACTTTTAATGCGCATTGAACAGGCCTTAAAACGAGCCGATCTATCCAATTTATTACGACGACAATTTGCCTGTACCGTGGATGAGCATCTTGCTCCAGAACAAATTTTCAGCGAGCTGTTTATTTCTATTCAGGATTTGCGCGAAACGCTTATGCCGGATGTCAATTTATTGTCTAACCGTTGGTTGTTTCAACACATGACAGAAACATTGGACAAACGCATGCTCGCCATGTTGAGCAAAACCGATCAGGTCTCTATTTCTGGTAAGATCAGTTTCAATATCAATATCAGTACGTTGATGTCTGATGAGTTTCAGATGTTTGATGCCAACATATCGGCAAACAGACGCGGTTTGATGATTATTGAATTGCAAAAAGAAGATATTTTTTCCGATTTGCGCGCCTATTTATTTGCCAAAGAATTTGTACAATCGTTGGGTTACAAGGTGTGCCTAGATGGATTGACCTTACAAACACTGCAAATTATCGACCATGAAAAACTGGGGGCCGATATGTTAAAGCTGGTTTGGAATACGGAACTGGCGGATGGTGGCGAGAATGTGCTCGCCATGGTCAAAGGCATTGTTGATAAAAAGGGCGGTGAGAATGTTGCCTTATGTCGGTGTGATAACCGTGAAGCCATTAATTTTGGCCAAGCCGCAGGCATTGGATTGTATCAAGGTCGGTACGTAGAGACTTTAATCGCCGATGATGAACGGCGTCGGGAATTACTGCGATTGAAACGCCGGATCGAACGCTCTAACGAACAAGATATGGATGATAACTTCTGATGATAGTCCCTCTTAAAAAAAGGCTCCCCAATACCGTTTCAAGCTTCGTTATTCGAAGCATGATTTTAGGGGCCGGTATTTTCCTTGTAACGGGATGCTCTCAATACATTGACGAACCACAAGTGGTCGCGCCCATGATTTTGGAAGAAGCCGAAACTACTTTACGGTCATTTCGGGGTAACCCAGATTTGAAAGAGATCGATACCCATATTCCGGATGCCGCTGGTATTCTTATTTTCCCCCGTGTGGTTAAAGGCGGCCTGATCGCTGGGGTCGAAGCGGGCACGGGCGTGTTGCTCGCGCGAACAGACACCGGTTGGAGCGCCCCCGCTTTTTACTTGCTCACAGCCGGTAGCTTAGGCCTTCAGGCCGGGTTGCAGGAAAATGAAATTGTCATGATTATTCGTAATCAGGGCGCGCTTAATGCGGTCATCGAACATCAAGGAAAATTTGGTGCAGAGCTTGGCATCATGGTGGGCTGGACGGGCATTGGCTATGAAGGGGCAACCACCACCAGTCTCGGGTTGGATATTCTGGCCTATTCCGGTGATGGTTTTGGTGTCTTTGGTGGCGCCGCTCTCGAAGGGGCCGCGCTGGTAAGGCGCAATGATCTAAATGATTATCTTTATGGTGAAGGATCGATCCCACGGGCGATTGTTTTAGAAGGCCGTTTATCGAACCCCGTGACGGACAGTTTACGCGCCGCCATTAGCCCGCGCTAATACAGGGCAATGTAATGACAGAAAATAAAACGGCGGTCATCCCGGCAACATATCAAACCGGATAACCGCAAGGGCGGCGACCCAGCCGATATTAATCAAACAGGCAATGGCATATAAATAGAGCGCTAAGCGAATATCTTTGTGTGTTGCTTTCGCCGATCCATCCCCAACCCACGGCGCTTTTACCACACGGCTAGAATAGCGAATGGGACCGGCCAAAGCTAAATTAAGCGCCCCGGCGCAAGCGCTAATGGTCCAGCCTGAATTGAGGGATCGATGTTTCCCGGCGTCGCTCAACATTATTTTAAAGGCTCTCAAGGGATTTGCCTTTGGCGTGAAACAGGCCGCCAGACAAAGAAATAAACCCGCTAATCTTGCTGGAATAATGTTCAAGATATCGTCAATACGCGCGGCAGAAAATCCATAGGCGTGATACTTGGGGTCCCGGTGGCCGATCTGGTGATCCATAATGTTAATCGCCTTGAAAACCAACAAGCCCGGCAGGCCAAACAATACATACCAGAAAATGGGAGAGATGACCCCGGTAACAAAATTCCGACATAGGGCTTCGATGGCTGTGCGGGCAATGCCATAATCATCTAATTGTGACGGATCGCGCTTGGCTATTTCTTGGATACTGGCACGGGCATCTTCAAGGTTATTACCTGTGAGAATTTTCCCCACGGCACGGACTTGATCAAACAGGCTGCGCTGGGTGATCAGGCTGACCACCAAAATGAATTCTAGAATCCACCCCCATTCATGATTGCGTGACAGCCAAGCAATTGCGCCCCCTATGATGATGCATATGACCGAGATCATAATAACGCTGATAAATCCCCGTAAGGCCCGATCCCGTTCAGAGCGTTTATCACGGTTTAAACGGCGATCAAAGAAAGCGATCAAGCGTTCAATCAGTTTTATCGGGTGGGGGAAAAATCGAGCGAGCGCCCGCATGGAGCCCACATATGCATCAACCATCAGGGCCAATAGCAAGACGATCATCGGATCAAATCCGGCGTGTCCGTTAATCATATCGAAGATAAACATAGGCCAAAGAATGATGCGCCTAACGCAAAGCGTCAACTATTAACACAAAACCCAAGGGTCACTTTAATATTCCTCTGCCCTTGTGAGGTTAAAACGCTGCAATATGAGTAGGAATATCGTATAAGAATAATGCATGCGATTCGCTCATTGTGTATAATGCAACAGGAACTATGACGGCCACCATGGAACAAATCCTTCAAATACGAGCTATGATGGAACAAAATCCGGAAATAAGTCTGGCGGGGGCCTTTCTCTTTCTGTTGATATTATGGTGGTTGATGGGCCGCATAATTAATAAAAAATCCATAGCTTCGTTGAAAAAAGCACAAAGATCAGAACCGGGTAAGGGCGTGGGTGAACCAAGTGTGGATAAACCAAGTATTGAACCAACAGTTTCTTTACCGGGGGGGATTCACGAGCAATGGTTTGATGACCTGCAACAGCGTCTCGATGGGGTCAATGCGGGCGGTTCGCCCTTCGCGAGTGATTTAAAATCATGGCGTGAAAAACTGAGCGGTGGCTCGGCGAAACAAGCGGTGGAATCATTGGATGCATCGAGCATAAAAAATGCCACAATCGGACGCCAAATGCGCGATGATGCGGAACAGTACCTTCTGGGGGCTGGAATGGCCCGAATCGCTGCGGGTGATCTAGAGGTGTCATTAGAAAACTTTGAAGGTGCAGTAGAGCAATTTTCTCTCGCGGTAGAGGTTATTCCCCTCGGTCATGACACTCTGTTCGCCGAAGCCCTCAATAAATTTGGCACCGCGCAATACCGTTTGGGAGATTACGACAAGGCGATGATGGCTTTTCGCCGGGCTTTGAAATTGCTGGGACGGCTTAATGGGCCAAACGATCCTGCCGTTGCCAGCGTGCTTAATAATCTTGCAATGATCCACTATGAACGCGGAGAGGTTGATCAAGCCCGCCCGCTCTATGAACGCGCGCTCCGCATTGATGAAGCAGAAAGCGCAAAAACCGGAGGGCCGTCATTAAGCGTCGCAACGGATTTAAACAATTTGGGCTTGTTGCTGAAAAACCAAAACTTACCAGAGGAAGCCGAACCTTTATTAAAACGCGCCTTAAGCATTAAGGAAGAGCTTTTTGAAACAGGTGATCCCACGTTGATCACGGGTTTGCGCAATTACGCTTCGGTCTTACGGGCACTTGAGCGTGAAGAAGAAGCCGCCGCCTTGGATGTGCGATTGGGTTAATATACAGGGTTAATATACGGTGTTAATATACTGGGTTGATATAGCGGGTTAACTTGCCGAATTAAGTTGGGCTGCTTTGCGGCGGCGCATTTGTCGTATGGTGCTTAAAATAACAAATAGAAACGTCGCGATCCCCATGATGGCAATTAAGCCATGGGGTTCCCATAATTGAATGGAAATTCCCGATAAGGGGGGGCCGATGATATTCGAAATTTCATAGGCCACGATAAAGGCCGCATTGGCGGCGGTCAGTTCGCCGCCTTTATATCGTTCGCCCAAAATCGCCATGGACAGGGTATAAAGCGCCCAAACACATCCGCCCCACACAAACAGAACCATGCTTATGCCTATTGGATCCTTCACGCCAAAGATAATCAAGGCAGAGCAAATCACCCCAATCACGGCGCACCCGATCAGAACCATAGAGCGGTCGGTTTTATCGGCCAGCCACCCGATGGGTAATTGCAGGACCACATTACCCAAAACAAAAACGCTTAATAATAAAATGGCGGCGTCCTGGGTAAAGCCCATGCGAAGCCCCCAAATTGGCAGGAAGCTTAAGAACGACATATCAACAAACCCACAGAGTGCGCCCGCTGCCAAAATAGAGGGTATGGTCCATATAAAGTGGGACAGCTTGATCCCCTCCGGGGGGTGTAAAACCGGGGCGAACCGCCAAATAAACACGATGGGGAACAAGCTGAGGGCCAATAATGCCATGCAAAAAATAAACGCCGCATTGCCCTCTGTACCTAGGGTGCTGAGCATGAACGGGCCAATGGCAAAGCTTAGGGCCATGACAACCCCATAAAGGGCGGTAATACGTCCTCGGTTTTTTTCATGGGCAATAATATTTAGCCACGTTTCGGTAACAATCCACGGTATGGCCCCGCATACCCCAGCAATAAAACGAAGCGCAAGCCAGCTTCCATAGCTGTCAAAGATTGGTAACAATGCAACGGAGATTAAGACCCCGACGGAGGCCCAAAATATCGATTGAGCGGTTCCCAATTGTTGTACCAAGCGTGGCACAAAGGGGGCCGCGATAATGACGCCAACGGGGGTCACCGCGCCGATCAAACCGATCATGAAAGTATCATAACCTTGGCTTTCAAGGCTCAAGGACATCAATGGGACAAGACCGGCAAAGGACATACCCCATGCAAAAATGCTGATATAAATACCAAACAGAGAGTATATTTGCTGTTTGCGGCTCAAAAGGGGTGATTGATCTGACATCTGCGGATCATAGTATCCCATAAGACCCTATGCCAATATCCTTTTTGGTATGTCTGTCATTAACTGTTATAGGGAGCTATAATTCCAGAGCTATTTATGGAGAGGTTCATGAAGTTCTTTATTAATAATTTTATTTTCGGTTCAATGTTTCTGTTGAGTTTAATCGTTCTGCAGGTGAACACCGGATATGCACAAGAAGCTCCGCCACCGCAAAACCCGGATGGGGGTACGGGCATTTCCGTAACGTCCGATTTTGAAAAAGCTTTACTGACCGGATTTTTTGAAGCCTTAAATAATCAACAATCCAAAGAAACCGACGCTGCAGGTTCCGCAACGGATATCGCAACTGTAACAATAGCTGATATCGTTGCCGATGTGTTGAAAACCGTCGTAGCGGAAGAATCTACAGAATCGGATGCAAATGATGGCGATTCTGATGTTTTAGATGACAATGAAGCCTCTCAGGAAGGCTCAGATGACGACGGCAATGGCGATTCCAAAGGAAAGAATAAGGGAAAAGGTAAAGATAAAAACAAAGGTAAAGCAAAAGACAAAAATAAGGGCAAAGATAAAGATAAGGATACGAAAAAAAATAAAGATAAATCAGAGAACTCTTTACCGCCTGGCTTACAGAAACAATTGGCAAAAAATGGCACGCTCCCTCCGGGCTTACAGAGAAAACTTGAAGCTTCAGGGGAATTACCACCGGGACTTCAAGCTCGTGCATTACCTTTAGAACTTGAAGCCGAACTGCCCCTCCTTCCTGAAGGCCAAAAACGGGTAATCGCCGATGATGCGGTGCTGATTATCGATGAGGTTCTCGGTACGGTATTGGATAGAATACCAAATGTCATTCCGCCTGAGCTGGCTCAAATCTTGAATGGGCTGCCTGATTTACTTAATCAATAACAAAGCGGTAAATGGGATTGGCTATGACGCGTGTGTGGCATAGTATACAGTATAAAATAGTATACTGTATAAATAATCATTAATTGAAAGAAGCCGAAATGAAACAAGCCAGATCCGTTGTAGCCATCTTAATGCTCGTCATTGCCGCATTGGGTTTTTGGTACGCTTTACAATCGGGTGTATTGGGACCGAAGTCGGGCAAAGATAATCAGGTCACAAAAATTCAACTCGGCGGGCCTTTTGAATTAACCGATCATTGGGGCGATAAAGTCACCGATGTTGATTTTCATGGCAAGAATACGCTGATCTTTTTCGGGTATACTTTCTGTCCGGATGTGTGTCCAACGGCGCTTACCACCATATCGACAGCGCTGGATATTTTGGGTGATGCCAGCAGCGATATAAACGCCCTGTTTGTGACCGTCGACCCAGAGCGCGACACGCCGGCTTATTTGAAAGAATACTTGGAACATTTCCATCCCGCGTTCATTGGCCTAACGGGTGATTCTAGCCAGATTAAAAAAATAGCCAAAGCTTACGGCGTTTATTATGCACGGGCTCAAGAAGAAGACAGCGACCCCGATGATTATTTAATGGATCACACATCGCTTGTTTTCCTGATGGACCCTGCGGGGCAGTATAAGACGCATTTCTCGCATACTGTCACGTCGGAGCAAATGGCCGAGAAAATTCTTGATAGTATGTAATTTAGCGCCCTCGTTACGATAATCTGAGTAGAAGAAGATGCCCGCTTTTTGGGAAACAACCGCTTTGGAAGATATGACATCTGCACAGTGGGAATCCCTATGTGATGGGTGTGGCAAGTGTTGTTTGGGCATGGTTGATGATCCAAGTGGCAAGAGCTTAAAACACACCAACGTGGCTTGTCGATTGCTTGACCCGGATTTATGCCGCTGCTCAAATTATCAAGACCGTCACCGCTTCGTTCCCGATTGTGTGCGGCTCACCCCTAGCAAAGTGCGTACTTTGGAATGGTTGCCCTCTACTTGCGCGTATCGATTATTAAGTGAAGGGCAAGCTTTGCCAGATTGGCATCCGTTGATCACGGGCGATCCGGAAAGCGTCCACACCGCTGGCATGTCGGTTCGCGGACGACATATTTCAGAACGGGATGTGGATTTGGGTAAAGATATGAGCGCCTATATTGTGGATTGGCCAGCCTGATATGTCGGATGCTCCTTTCTGGAAAACCACAAAATTACAAGACATGACCCAAACCCAGTGGGAATCTTTGTGTGATGGGTGTGGTAAGTGTTGTCTGAATAAATTAATCAACGATGACGATGATATTTTCTTTACGGACGCGGCCTGCTGGTTGCTCGATTTACATGAATGCAAGTGTAATGATTATGCGAATCGCAAGAAGAAAGTGCCCGATTGTGTGGTACTGCGGCATGATAATATTTCTAGCCTGAAATGGATGCCGTCGACGTGTGCATACCGGTTGGTGTCCGAAGGAGCCCCCCTTCCTGATTGGCACCCCTTGATTTCAAAGGATAAAGACAGTGTTCATAAAGCGGGTGTCTCTATTCGGGGTAAGGCTATATCGGAAAAAGAAGTGCTGGATTTGGATGATCGTATTATCGACTGGATCGATTAGCCGCCATAAGGCATTATTTAATTATAATTAATTTAAAGAAACAGGAGCACACATAACCATGGCTGAGACAAATAGTCCCCCCATCATGAAAGGCGTGAATGCCGCCGTTGTGACGCCAATGAACAAAGATCTGTCGGCCGATATTGGGCTGCTGTATGCCCATTGTACGTGGTTGTTGGAAAATGGGTGTGATGGTTTGGGCATTTTGGGCAGCACCGGAGAAGCCAATTCTTTTAGCGCGCGCGAACGCATTGACATCATTCAAGGCCTTGCTAAAGCCGGACTGCCAATGGAAAAAACGATGCCGGGAACGGGTTCAAGTGCTTTCACCGACACGGTCGATGTGACCCGGTGCGCCATGGACGTTGGGGCCGGCGGTGTTTTGATGTTGCCGCCATTCTTTTATAGCGATGTCTCTGACGACGGTATCTATAATGCCTTTGCTGAAATTATCCACCGGGTCGATGCGCAACGTTTGCGGGTCTATTTGTATCACATTCCTAAATTCTCTGGCGTGCCGATCAGTCATGATCTGATCGCGCGATTGATTGCGGACTTCCCAGAGACGGTTGTGGGTTTAAAAGACAGCAACGGCATTGTGGAAAACATGTTGGAAATGATCAAGAAGTTTCCCGGCTTTGCAATTTTCACCGGCGCGGATGAAATGTTCCTCGATATCCTTCAAGCGGGGGGTGCGGGGTGTATAACGGCCAATAGTAATTTTGCCAGTAGTTTGATGCAAAAAATTTATTCAAGCTGGATTGATAAGGGCGAGATTGATAATGCATCCAACGATACCGTTCGCCAAATCAGGTCGCTGGCCTTGCAATACCCATTTGTTGAGGCCGTAAAGTCCATAATGGCGGATCATTCGGGGACGACGTCATGGTTAAACATCCGCCCACCGTTTACCCTTCTTGATGAGACCGATAAGGCGACGTTGATCGCTGAAATTAAAAGCACGGGTTATATAATTCCTCCCATTAGGTAACAGTATGATTTGGCGTAAAAAATCAGGTAAAGGTTCCGGATACAAAAATGTCGATGGGGGCACCATCAATCTGGATGGTACGGACGCTCCATTGACATTTCGTCACAACCCTCGGGCCAGACGCATGATCCTCCGCACCGATCCTAAAACGGGGGGTGCTGTTGTTACCCTGCCGCCGGGGGTGGATTATGAAACCGCCCGTGAATTCGTTATTGACCGTGCGGGATGGCTCGTCACCAGATTGGCGAGTGCAACACCCGTCATTGAATTTGAAGATGGCGCAATTATTCCTTTTATGGGGGATGATCATGAGATTCGTCATCAACCAGATCAACGCGGCACGGTCATGTGTGGGGATGGTTTTTTAGATGTCAGTGGCAGGCCCGAACATTTGGCGCGGCGCTTGCGCGATTGGCTTAAGAAACAAGCCCGCAATGAAATTTCAGAACGCGCCAGTTTGAAAGCCGTTACCCTTCAGAAAAAATATGGACGTATTTCCATCCGGGATACCAAATCGCGTTGGGGGTCATGCTCTTATGCGGGGGACTTAAATTTTTCCTGGCGCTTGATTATGGCCCCGGAATGGGTGCTGGATTATGTGGTCGCCCATGAGGTTGCTCATTTGGTTGAACACAACCACAGTTCCCGGTTTTGGGCGCAAGTGGCTTTGGTTAGTGACGATGTTGAACGGGCCAATGACTGGCTAAGACGTAACGGCCAGCAATTGCACCAATACGGCTAAATATTAAAAACAAGTTTCGGATAGCCTGAATAGAAAAATATTGTACCATACGCCCATGACACATATTCAGACCCAGACTAAAAAACAAATTCATCCATCAAGTCCAGGCGGGCTTGATCCAGCCTATGATGTTCGGTGGCAACAAAGCGTTGATCGTGATAGTTCTGCGGACGGTCAGTTTGTTCTCGCCGTTAAGACCACGGGGATCTATTGCAAGCCCTCTTGCCCCGCGCGTCAGCCATTACGCAAGAACGTGGATTTTTATGATATGTGTGAGGCCGCCGAACATGCAGGATTTCGCCCCTGTTTACGGTGTAAGCCGACGCAAGTGAAACCCATCGATCCTGATCACCAGATGGTTCAAACCATTTGTCGGGTTATCGCGGAGAATAATGAGAGCGTTCCCACATTGGACGCGCTCGCTACCCACACCGGGCGTAGTCCCCATTATTTGCAACGGCGGTTCAAGGCCGTGATGGGCATTTCGCCAAAGGCTTACGGCAATGAATTAAGACGTCGTCGCGTCCGCAACTTATTGAAACAAGGTGAGGGCGTGGCGGGCGCGCTTTATGAAGCGGGGTTTGGCTCCTCTTCACGGTTGTACGAAAATGCCAGTTCATGGCTCGGCATGACACCTGCCAGTTACGCCAAGGGTGGCCGTGGGGCGGTTTTGAATTATGTCCTGAGCGATTGCAGCCTTGGACGTATGATCGTGGCGGCGACAAGGCGGGGTATCGCCTTTTTAGGCTTCGGTGATGAAGACGCGGCATTGATTGCAGAATTGAACGGCGATTTCCCGAACGCTGAAATTGTCCCCGACGATGGTATGATGATGGATTGGGTAACGACGATTTTGGAAAATTTCAACCACCCCACGTCAGAACTCGATTTACCCTTGGATATCATCGGCACGGCCTTTCAAGCCCAAGTTTGGCAAGCCCTTCGCCATATTGCACCGGGCGAGACCAAAACCTATGGCGAGATTGCGGTTAGCCTTGGTAAGCCCAAAGCCGCCCGTGCGGTGGGTCGGGCTTGTGCCACCAATCCAGTATCCTTGATCGTGCCGTGCCACCGGGCTATTGGGCAGAGCGGCTCCTTAACGGGGTATCGCTGGGGTGTGCCGCGTAAGGCGGAATTGTTAGAGACAGAGAAGCTAGCTAAAACGGAGAACGGATGAGCAGTTCTACACAAATCCTATCCATCAAAACCACAGGACAGGGCCTGTACGAATTTACCGACCAAATAATCCCTTGGGTGGCGAGCAAAAATATCGCAAATGGTTTGCTCACTGTTTTTTGTCGCCATACCAGCGCCTCACTCGTCATTCAGGAAAATGCCGATCCGGATGTTCTGTATGATTTGAAACGTTTCTTTCAAAAATTGGTCCTTGAAGACCCGTCCCTCTACCGTCATACCTGCGAAGGACCCGACGATATGCCCGCCCATATTAAATCAGCGCTCACAAATGTTAGTTTAACCATCCCTGTGCTCAACGGACAATTGGGTCTTGGTACCTGGCAAGGGATCTATTTGTTCGAACATCGATCCAATGACCACACCAGAGAAATTATTGTGTCGCTAACAAATTAATTGTATGGCTCTAAAATAGCGACACACTTAAATAAACTTTATAAAGGCGTGACCCAGATTATGTCATCAGAAAAAAATGCAAATCTCCTTCCTGATATATCTTTAATACGTGACGCGGCAAAACGTATACGGGGGCATGCGGTGCGCACACCGTTATTGCAATCACCGCTCTTAAATCAACGCCTTGGTTGTCAGCTGTTTATTAAACCAGAGATGTTGCAGCGAACCGGATCGTTTAAATTTAGAGGCGCCTATACGTTGATCTCTCGGTTATCGGACGCACAGCGTGCAAATGGTGTTGTGGCATTTTCCTCCGGCAATCACGCGCAAGGGGTTGCCGCCGCCGCCGCTATGCACACGATCCCCGCAACTATTGTCATGCCGGAAGATGCCCCCGCTATTAAAATAGCAAATACCAAAGCGCTCGGTGCCACGGTGGTTACGTATGACCGTTATAACGAGGACCGCGAAGCCATTGCCGAGGCAATTTGTACGCAATCAAATGCCGCCTTGGTTCGTCCGTTCGATGATCCTGACATCATCACCGGACAGGGCACCATCGGATTGGAAGTGGCCGAAGACTTAAAGCAGCTTGGATTGAGCGCTGATATTCTGGTCAGCCCCTGTGGCGGGGGTGGTTTAATCTCCGGCGTGGCGCTGGCGCTCAGCGATGTCAGTCCCCAAACAAAAGTGTGGGCGGCAGAACCAGAAAATTTTGATGATACGATACGATCTCTAAAAGCAGGCAAGCGGCTCAGCAATGATCCATCCGTGCGTACGATCTGTGACGCATTGGCCTCCCCCACACCGGGCGAGATAACGTTTGCGCTTAATTCAAAATTGTTGGCTGGTGGCGTAGCCGTTTCCGAAAATGAAGTCAGGTCCGGGGTGGTGGAAGCTTTCCGCACTCTTAAGTTGGTCGTTGAGCCCGGTGGCTCCGTTGCGCTGGCGGCAATACTGGCGGGAAAAATTGATGTGACAAACAAGGTTGTTGTGGCTGTCTGTTCGGGTGGGAATGTTGATCCGGATTTATTTGCGAGCATCATTTCTCAAAACTAACGCTCTTCACGATCATACTTCACGATCATATGATTTGCTGTGATGACCCCCTGTTTTTAGGGTGGTGTCGAAATGTAAATAAATTATTGATCGGGATTAATCATGAAATACTTATTCGGTGTAATTATTGGGTTGCTCATAAACACGCCCGTCTTGGCACAAGACATTATCACCCTGACCCAGACACCTTGTCAGTTCATTGAACCTGAAAGGGGTGATCTTGGTTTTACCGCCAGTCAAAAAGCGGATTGCGTTGCCATCAATAAAACGACAACCAAAGAACGATTATCCAAAGCAGACGTGATGCACGTTAAACAAGGCGACTTCATCTTTCGGGTCTCTAATAAATCTGTACCCTATGATCTGGGCTTCTGGATCAGAGACATCGATTACGATTGGCGGAACCCCTTACACAAATTAACAAAGCTTAGCGTTTCCGGTGGTGGATTAAAACCGGGCACCACAAAGGACTATAAAGTCTCCTTGGAACCGGGGGAGTATCTCTATTCATGTCCCCTTAACACAACACCCGATTATCATTTGATTGTTACGCAATAATCGCCTCGCTCACACTTTTGTGAACCCTGTTGATTCGATTAATCAAATTTTCTCAGGCAAGTTCAAATCAACAAACAGTAGAATTATAACAATAAACATTATTGGGAGATATTGGCGTGACACCATTTAAATCGAAACTTTTATCAGCAACCGTCATCCCGGCGGTTATGAGTGCAGGGTTTGTCATCAGTGCAATCACGCCTGTGAACCATGTCCAAGCAGCATCAACACAAGTATCGCAAGATGGCTTATTGCCAACCGCCAAACCGCGCCCGGTTTTAATACAATTGGCCGCCAGTTGTAATCCGTGTGCCGTGAACCCCTGTAACCCGTGCGCGGTCAATCCCTGTAACCCTTGCGCTGCAAATCCTTGTAACCCGTGTGCGGCCAATCCATGCAATCCTTGCGCTGCAAATC
>CBFDBO010000044.1:0-21085 GCA_965603075.1 uncultured Rhodospirillales bacterium
AATTTAAGTCAATTTCGGCGATCATGCCATATCTCTTATGTAATGGCGATATCAATTATGACGCTGCCAACCTTATGACGGCTTTCCACTTTTCGGTGGGCCTCGGCTATTTGCGAAAAGGGGTAGCGTGTATCGATTACGGGGTTGATGGCGCCTTGTTCAAGGAGGTCCCGCAAGATCATTAAATCTTCTTTGTTATCACCCGATACACCAATTTTAATTTTCCGCCCCGCCTTACCAAACGGGCAAATCGCGTCCCGTATTTCCCTAAGACCTAGTTCCAGCGGAATGAACGTCCCGCCAGGTTCTAAAACCTTTTTACACGATTGAAAGTGTGTCTTGCCAATCGTATCAAGGATGTGATCATAACGCGCCTCACCTTTTGTAAAATCATCAACGGTATAATCAATGACCCTATCGGCACCGATTGATTTTACCAGATCGATATTAGCCGAACTGCACACCCCCGTTACATGCGCACCAAAATGCTTGGCCAATTGAACCATATAAACCCCGACCCCGCCGGAGGCCCCATTAATCAAAACGCGCTGGCCGGGTTTGACCTCGGCAAAGTCGCGCAAAAAAACCAATGCGGACAGGCCCGCAAACGGCACCGCCGCTGCTTGATAGAAATCTACGTTTTCAGGCATTAGGGCAATACAACCTTCGTTCTCCACGACAAGGAATTCTGCGTGGGCGCTGTGTTGGGCAAGCCCAAATACCCGGTCACCCATTTTGAATTCTGTAACGTCCCTGCCCACAGCAACAACGTGCCCGGCAAAATCCATACCCGGTATTTTATTCTTGGGAGAGAACAATCCCATCATCAACCTTCCCGGCAACCAGAGTATACCCGGAAAGGCCGCCGCCCGCAGCCGCCAATCCGCCGTGGTTACTGAGGACGCAATAACCTGTACCAAAACCTGATTGTGTTTTATGTCGGGTTTAGGCATTTCTTTAAATTCGATCACATCAGGTGATCCATAGTGACCAATATAAGCGGCTTTCATTTTTAAGTTCCTCATTATCTTAATGTGTCTGTGCTTTCCATTTTGTTATACCTAAATGATAGCCTAAACAAAATTGACTAATTATGTCTTATTGATATACATTAATGCATGGCTTAATGAAGGAAGATTATTTATGGATTGGCGTTCAATAAATTTTGATTGGAACCAAGCGAGGGCCTTTTTAGTAACCGCCGAAGAAGGCACCTTGTCGGCGGCGGCCCGTGCGCTCGGCATGACCCAACCCACCCTTGGTCGACAGGTGGCAGCACTGGAAAACGAATTGGGGCTGATCTTATTTGATCGGCTACCCCGTGGTCTGGTTCTCACCCCCAGTGGATTAGAGCTTGTTGAACATGTTCGGGCCATGGGCGAGGCCGCTAATCATATCTCATTAACGGCTTCGGGTCAGTCACAATCTATTGAGGGGACAATTTCCATTAGCGCCAGTGAACTGGACGCCGTCTATATGCTTCCCCCCATCATTGCAAAATTGCGTAAGTCACATCCTAAAATCTCCATCGATATTATTGCCTCAAATGAAATTAGTGACCTACGACGCCGTGAGGCTGATATCGCCATCCGTAATACCCGGCCCACTCAACCCGATCTCATTGCAAAAAAGATCAAAGATGAAACCGCTTGGCTTTATGCCACGCCCGGTTATTTGAAAAAGATCGACAACCCATCAACAATGGAGGATTTACAGCGCGCAGACTTTATCGGTTTTGATAATAATGATGTGCTCATAAAAGGTCTTGTTGCTTATGGTCTTCATCTAACCTCCCAAAATTTTCCCATCGTGAGTAACAATCAAACGGTCCATTGGGAATTGATTAAAACGGGTATCGCCATCGGCATCTTGCCCACCCCCATTGCCGACAAAGAACGAAAGCTTACCCGTGTGCTGCCAAATTATGGCCCGATTACCTATCCTGTATGGCTGGTCGCCCACCGTGAAGTCCAAACCAGTCGGCGCGTTCGCACCGTTTTCGATCTATTGGCAAAGGAGCTTGCTCTCCCTAAAAATTGAGCCTCATTCTGCCCGAGATTAAATTTTAGGCAATAAAGTCTATTTGCTTAAAAAATAAGCATGTTTGTTGCATATTAAGTGTGCACCGCAAAATCACTTACCATAACCCATTGAAATTAAATACTTAAATGCCGCAAAAAAAGCTGGCATGGAACTTGTAATGCAAGGGGGATGACCCGTTATTAACCCTGTTTAAAAATTGGAAAATGGTATGGCCTTATCTGCGGAAGCATCTTTTATTCTAAATACATTCTCGTTTCTCGTGCACGGTGTGCTGGTATTTTTTATGGCCGCGGGGTTTGCCATGTTGGAAGCGGGTCTGGTGCGCACCAAAAACGTTGCGACCATTTGTTTAAAAAATATCGCGCTTTATTCCATCGCCGGGGTGATGTTCTGGCTGTCGGGTTATAACCTTATGTATATGGATGTGAACGCAGGCTTTGTCGGTTCTTTATTGCCGTGGGTTGGCGACGTGAGCAATTTACAAACCGGTGATTTCAGCAGCGGTTATTCCGCCCATTCGGATTGGTTTTTTCAAATGGTTTTTGTGGCGGCAACCGCCTCGATCATTTCCGGCACCATCGCCGAGCGTATTAAATTATGGCCCTTTTTGATTTTTGTCGCGATCATGGCTGGTTTTTTGTACCCCATCCAAGGCGCGTGGCAATGGGGCGGCGGATGGTTGGCGGAACTTGGTTTCTCTGACTTTGCGGGATCGACCCTTGTTCACTCTGTTGGGGGCTGGGCCGCCCTTGCGGGTGCTTTGATTGTCGGACCCCGTTTGGGCAAATATAGCAAATCCGGTAGCATCATCCCCATTCCCGGATCGTCCTTACCCCTTGCCACTTTGGGTACTTTTATTTTGTGGTTCGGTTGGTTCGGTTTTAACGGCGGATCACAATTAGCCCTCGGCAGCGCCGCCGATGCCACGGCCATTTCGATCATTTATGTGAATACCAATATGGCGGCGGCCGGCGGTGTCATCGCGGTCATGGCGCTAACGCAATTGATTTATAAGAAAGTTGATCTCTCCATGGTGCTTAATGGCGCGCTCGCCGGTTTGGTATCCATTACCGCCGGGCCCGATACCCCCTTGGTTTGGCAAGCCATTTTAATCGGCGCTGTTGGCGGCGGTATCGTGGTCTTCGCCGTACCGTTTCTGGATAAACTTAAAATCGATGATGTGGTCGGCGCCATTCCGGTTCATTTATTCGCCGGCATCTGGGGTACCTTGGCTGTGCCGCTGACCAATAAGGGGGCCAGCTTCGTCACCCAGTTTATAGGCGTGGTTGCCATCGGTGCCTTTATCTTCTTCAGTTCGTTGATTATCTGGACCCTCATTAAAAATGTTGTCGGTTTGCGTGTCAGCCAAGAAGAAGAATTTGACGGCATGGACAAATCCGAATTGGGTCTGGAGGCTTATCCAGAGTTTGGCCAAGGTTCGCAGAAAATTTAACGGGGTTCGCAGAAAATTTAACGGGTTTCGCAGAAGATTTAATCCGAAACAGATATTTAAAATTTAAGGACCCACCTTGTGTGGTTGTTGTTAAAGAAATTTAAGAACAACCACATTTTTTTCGTTTGGCTTTACCGCCATTGAAAGTAAACTTGGGCCATGAAAAACAAACTTAACATAAATCCTAATCTAACCGTCCTGCCGGATTATCCTTTCGATCAGTTACGATCATTGTTAGAGGGAATAGCACCGCCCAGCGACCTGGAGCAAATCTCGCTCGCCGTGGGCGAACCCCAACAACCGGTTCCCGGTTGGGTTAAAGACATCATCTCCGATAACTTCCACACCTGGAACAAGTATCCGCCGTTCGCCGGCAGCGATGCGTTGCGGACTGCTATTGCTGGGTGGCTGGAGAGACGATTTAATTTAGAGGCTGGCGATGTTGACCCTAAGCGGCACGTTTTGGCGTGCGCGGGAACACGAGAGGCGCTTTATTTATTACCCACGTGGTTGGTGCCAGCCCTCAAAGACGGCAAAAAGCCCATCGTTGCCATGCCCAACCCGTTCTATCATGTTTATGGCACCGCGGCCTTGGCAAGTGGCGCGGAGGCGCTTTATTTATCCGCCACCCCCGCGACAAATCATCTGCCTGATCTGGACGCGCTCAGCACTGAAACACTGGAACGGATGTCGATCTTATTTCTCTGCACCCCGGCTAACCCCCAAGGCGCCATCGCCGATGCTGATTATTTAAAACGCGCCATCACGCTTGCCCGCGTCCATGATTTTACCCTGTGCGTGGACGAATGTTACGCCGATGTTTATAACAAGGTCGCCCCCTTCGGTGCCTTGGAAATTTGTCGTCAAATGGATGGACCGGGAAGCGATTTCGACAATGTCATCGTGTTTCATTCACTATCTAAGCGGTCCAATGGGGCGGGCATGCGCTCAGGGTTTCTTGCCGGGGACGCCGATATAATCGCTGGCTACGGTCGGTTCCGAAGTTACATCGCGGCCTCAATCCCCCTGCCCATTGACGCGGCTTCCGCTGCGGCATGGAACGACGACAGCCACACCGATACGGTACGCGCGTTTTATTCCAACAACATCGACATTGCCGAGCGCATTTTGGGTGACCGATTTGATTTTTACCGGCCCCAGGGTGGCTTCTTTTTATGGCTCAATACAGGCGATGGCGAGCAAGCCTGTCAAACCCTGTGGCGGGACGCTGGTGTTAAAGTTTTACCCGGTGCGCACACGTCACGCCTTGACCCGCAGGGTCACAATCCGGGGGCAGAATTTATCCGTTTGGCGTTGGTCGGTGATCCGGCCATAATAACCGAGGCTTGCCGCCGTCTTGTTAAGGTCTTGTAAACGGTCCCTTTTGTACAATGGCGCATGGCCAAAACGATTACCCCAAATTCAGACGCTTTGACGCCTGACAGCATTAGCGAGAAGCTCGGCAATACCGTATTGCCCGAAGCGGTTTCCGCGTTCTTTAAACGCCGCGCCAGCGAAGGGCTTGGGCTGTTTTTAATGACACTTGGCGTGGCTATGATGGCTTCGCTTTTAAGCTATTCAGCCAATGATCCATCGCTTAATAATGCAACGGATCTACCCATTGATAATTTATTGGGTGCCAACGGCGCAATCGTCGCGGATGTGGCGCTGCAAACTTTTGGTATATCGTCTGCCTTACCCGGTCTAACCTTGATCGCGTGGGGGCTTCGATTGTTTGCCAAACAACCCGTTCGCCATATCAGCATCCGTTTCATTTTATTAATCAGCTCTATTTTATTGGTATCCATTTCCGCCAGCGTTTTATTGGTCCCCGGAAATTGGCCCTTGATGACCGGGCTTGGCGGCTTCACCGGACAGGCGCTTTATGATCAATTGGTTCCGATTATCCAAGCCGTCCATGTTATTTATGGCCCCGCCCTTTTATCGGCCCTGTGCGGGGGGCTTGCCACAGGTTTGATGATTTATGTCTTTGGTTGGTCGTTACAAGATTGGCGCACGGTTTTTAATGCCTTTAAAATGACCCTCACGGGTTTTGGCGATTTTACAAAAGTAATCATGCGGTTCTTGCGCATTCCCGCCCCCGGTACATTGAGCGTTATGGCGTTTAATACGGGTAACGGACAAGATGATTTAGATGACAACACGCTCATAAGGCCCAAAAAGGCCGCGAAAAAACGCGTTGCAAAATCCGTCATTGAATCCAAAAAAGCGGCCCCGAAAACAGGTCGGAAAGCCGCCAAAGAACGTCAGCCTGAATTTGATCTGGGCGATGATGAAGACTATCAGTATCCGCCGCTGTCGCTGCTTGAGGAAATAAAAATAAATAAATCCGCCGTTAAACTAAACAAAGACGGCCTAGAGCAAAACGCATCGTTTTTATCCTCCACGCTGGAAGACTTCGGCATTCGGGGCGACATCGTTAAGGTCCGCCCCGGTCCTGTGGTTACTTTGTATGAATTAGAACCCGCGCCGGGAACTAAAACATCGCGCGTGATTGGTCTGTCCGATGATGTGGCACGTTCGATGTCGGCTATTTCTGTGCGTGTTGCCGTGGTTCCCGGTCGGAGCGTTATCGGTATCGAGCTGCCCAATGCGACCCGCGAAATGGTGGGTCTTCGTGAAATACTCGCCTCCGAAACGTTCGAGAAAGCCCCCGGTAGCTTGCCCATGATATTGGGTAAAGACATCGGCGGTGCACCGATCTGTGTTGATCTGGCCCGCATGCCCCATTTGTTGATCGCTGGTACAACGGGTTCTGGTAAGTCCGTTGGTATGAACGCCATGATTTTGTCGTTGCTGTACCGGATGCATCCGGATGAATGCAAATTCATCATGATTGACCCTAAGATGTTGGAACTGTCGGTTTATGACGGTATTCCGCATTTGCTCAGCCCGGTTGTCACCGACCCCTCCAAAGCCGTGGTCGCGCTTAAATGGACCGTGCGCGAAATGGAAGATCGCTACCGCGTTATGTCTCAATTGGGTGTACGCAACATCGCCGGGTATAATGCGCGTTTAGAACAAGCCCGTAAAAAAGGTGAAATTCTAACCCGCCGCATTCAAACCGGCTTTGATGACACGGGTAAACCTGTTTACGAAGACCAACCCATCGGCGACAAGGCCTTGCCGTTTATTGTGGTGGTGGTCGACGAAATGGCTGATTTGATGTTGGTGGCGGGTAAAGATGTGGAAGCCGCCATTCAGCGGTTGGCCCAAATGGCACGGGCGGCCGGTATCCATATTATCATGGCAACCCAACGCCCCTCGGTCGATGTGATCACCGGTACCATCAAAGCCAACTTCCCAACCCGGATCAGTTTCCAAGTCACATCAAAAATCGATAGCCGTACGATCTTGGGCGAACAAGGTGCGGAAAATCTGCTAGGGCAAGGGGACATGCTTTATATGGCCGGTGGTGGACGCATCAGCCGTGTGCACGGCCCCTTTGTGTCGGATGAAGAGGTCGAACAAATCGTCGCCCATCTATCGGCTCAAGGCGTACCGAACTATATTGAATCGGTCACCGATCAAGAGGACGACCCCTTCACCCAAATGGAAAGCAGCAAACCCAGCTCTGACGCGCTTTATGATGAAGCCGTTAGTTTAATCGCGCGCGAGGGCAAGGCATCGACCAGCTTTATCCAAAGGCACCTTCAAATTGGTTATAACCGTGCCGCCCGTATCATCGAGCAAATGGAAAAAGAAGGCGTTGTCAGCCCGGCCAACAGAGTGGGCCGCCGAGAAGTTCTTATCGGCAACCACTAACCAGCCAACAAGTTGGCGTCGATTGGATCGACCCCCGTTTTATCGCCGTCGACTGGATCACCCCCCTTTATATCGCGTCGACCGGATCGACCTTATAAATCTCCGTCGACCGGGCCGCCCCTAAAAATCGCCGTCGACCGGGTCGACTTGATTGAGAGGGGTTTAAGATATACAAATTCATCATGAAAAAATTTATACACCTACCGATCGTGGTTTTTATCGTGGTTGCCAGCTTTGTTGGCATTGCGGGCATTTCGGACATTGGCGGTATGAAACCCGCATTTGCCGCTGGGGCGCCGCTTATTCTTACCGATCAGGATAAAGAAGCTGTTATTCGCCTTGAAAACTACCTGAATGGTCTCAAAACACTGAAATCTCGGTTTATGCAAATGACATCCGATGGGATTTCCTCGCAGGGTGATTTTTATCTTTCCCGACCCGGACGGTTACACATCGCCTATGACACCCAGCCCATCAAGATCGTTTCCAATGGCACGTACCTGCTTTATCAAGATACAGAATTGGAGCAAAAGAGTTATGTATTGCTCAGCAGTACGCCGGCGTCCATTTTGGTACAAGAAAATATCAGCCTGACCAAGGGTGAAATGCAGATTACCCGGTTGAAACAGGGCTCTAATATAATACGGGTCACGCTGGCCAACAAAGAAGATGCCTTCGGTGGTGAAATCACCCTTATTTTCACCGATAAACCCTTGATGTTACGGCAATGGACGATTTATGACGCCCAAGGCACCATTACGGATTTTGCCCTTGTTAAACCCCGGTTTGGCTTGAAACTTGATCCGGCGCTTTTCACCTTCAATATGTTACCCGAGGATAAAAAACGTAAAAAGAAGGACGATTGATTTAGTTTAATGATTATAAACAGCAGTGTTAATAGCTGATTATAATTTATTTTTACATTAGACCTTTTAAAATTTAAAAAAGAGCCTATATTATAAAGAGACGGGTTACTTATGTAACCTCGTTAATATAAAAGGTGTGGTGCCCCCCTACCACCCTTTGGTTTCTTTTAGAAACGATAGCGCCCGGTTGCCCCCAACCGGGCGTTTGTCGTTATCAATTAGCTTCGTTATAAGAAATCACTTAAGCTTACCGGACCCGCTATAAACAAAATGTCGAGAGATGGTTTTTTTAATGCCTGTCTTTAATTCACCCCCCCCTTCCTCCCAGCCCCCATCCTTGCGCACACCATTGCGTACACCCTTTCGAACACCATGGCGCGCTGTTACCGCCATGTTTATGCTCAACGGCGCATTGTTCGGCATTTGGGCATCTCGTATTCCGGCGGTCGCTGATAAACATGATTTAACCACGACATCCCTCGGCGTGCTTTTATTGTGCATGGCGGCGGGGGCGATTGTATCGTTTCCCATTGCGGGGCACGCCGCCGATAAATACGGATCGTTCAAGGTGACCAAAATAATCGCCGTGGCTTATTGCTTGGCATTAATCTTAATCGCCTTTGCCCCCACCACGCTGACAACGGCGATTGCCCTTTTTATATTTGGTATGTTCCATGGCTCTATGGATGTATCCATGAATACTTGGGCGGCAGAGGTTGAACGTAAATCTGGTCGCGCTATGCTGTCATCATTCCATGCCATGTTCAGCCTCGGTGCCGGGGTTGGGGCCGCATCAGGATATTTCGCGGTAAATTTAAATTTAGATATAAATGCACATTTTACGGGGGCCGCATTGATCGTCATGGTGCTGGCCTTATTTATGGTCGCCATCCATTGGCCACAAAGCCCAACTCATACATCCGGAAAAATTCCACTCTTTATCGTCCCCAAAGGCACCCTTGCCGTGGTTGGTATGATCGCTTTTTGTGCGTCTCTTGGTGAAGGGGCCATGGCCGATTGGAGCGCTATTTTCTTGACCACCGTATCGAAGGCCAGCGAAGCACAAGCCGCCCTTGGTTACACGGTCTTTTCCATTGCCATGGTAGCCGCCCGTTTGGGGGGCGATATCGTTGTTCGTCGTTTTGGCCCGGTACGCACCGCGCAACTAAGCGGCGCGGCGGCGGCAATAGGTGTTTTATGCGCCATTGTCTTTGGCACTTTTACCATGAGCATAATCGGCTTTGCCCTCATGGGCATTGGTTACGCGGTGATCATGCCGCTGGCGTTTTCGCGCGCCGCCAATGATGGCGGGCTATCGCCGGGTCGCGCTCTTGCCAGTGTCTCAACATTGGGATATGGCGGGTTGTTGCTCGGCCCCCCGGTGATTGGTTTTATCGCCGGGACCACATCCCTACAAACGGCTTTTTTAGTTTTATTGGTGTTGGCCGTTTTAATCACTGTGTTATCCGGCGCGCTGCGCACGACATTATCCAGCGCGCTCCGCACGACTAAAACAAAGACCGCCACCGATCAAGTTGACATCTAAAATTTCGGTGTTAATTTAAATTATTATTGATCTCGAAGTAAAAAGGAGGGCCCGAATATGTTCGCAAATTATTATCACCACCGAACGCGTGGCCCTGTCTTCGCCCTGCACCATTTATGATGCAGGGCCGATCATAGGGAAACAATCTTAATCACATAAAAAACCGTTTCCTTTGGTCTGGCCTGTCCGTGTTATCTTTTTAATTCTGATGACCTAGCAGATACGCTCCGAAAATTATTTCACATAATGGAGCACCTGAATTCGAGGCAACCATGACCATACTTTCCCTAAAAGACGCCAGCTATCTGGCCCACGTTGATTTATTCAAAAACCTAACCATGACCTTTGGACCGGGCGACCGTGTCGGGCTTGTGGCCCAAAATGGCGCGGGTAAAACCACGTTATTACGCTGTCTTGCGGACGAGCTTGAATTATCCAGCGGAGAAATTTTCAGATCCCGCGGCATTCATATGGGCTATATGCCGCAAGAGGTCGATCCTGCTTTAATGGACATAACTTTCCGACAAGCCGTCTTATCAGTGTTAGCGCCGGACGTACAAGAAAGCGAAAGTTGGCGCGTGGACATGGTGCTTGATACCTTTAATACACCCGTTGATATTCGCGACTTGCCGATCTGTAAATTAAGCGGCGGGTGGCAACGCTTGATGTTGCTCGCCCGGGTTTGGATCAGCGAACCGGATGTCTTGCTGATGGACGAACCAACAAACCATTTGGATTTAGAGAAAATTTTATTGCTGGAAGAATGGCTGACCACATGGCTGGGTAACGTGCCCGTCATTGTCGCCAGCCATGACCGCAGTTTTCTTGACAGCATTAGTAACCGAACCCTGTTTTTACGCCCCGGCACCTCGCACTTTTTCTCCCTCAGTTATACCCGTGCACGCGAGGAACTCGAACACATCGATGCATCGAAAGCCCTCGAGCAAGAACGGCAATTGAACGAAGCCGGACGACTGCGCCGACAATCAGCCAAACTTAAAAACATCGGCATTAATTCCGGTAGTGATTTGTTACAAAAAAAGCAGAAACATTTACGCGAACGGGCAGAAAAAATTGAACAATCCGCCAGCACTTTACACAACGAGCGTGTCGGTGAAATTAAACTGACCAACCGGGGGACCCACGCGAAGACCCTGATCCGTATTGAAAACCTTACCGTGCAAACGCCCGACGACCGTGTTTTGTTCAAAATTGAGGCGCTCAACATTTTACAGGGCGAGCGAATTGTTATTCTTGGTCCCAACGGTGTGGGTAAATCGACTTTCGTTCAGTCGCTGTACCGGGCCTTAATCGAGGGCGCGGCAGTCCCCGGCGTACAAGTCACCCCCAGCCTGGTTACCGGGTTCATGGATCAATCCCTTTCCAACATCCCGCTGGATCAGTCACCTTTTGATTTCATATCAAAACACGGACATGGCGATACCCAAACACGCTCATCCCTTGCCAGTGCCGGGGTGCATTTCGATTGGCAGGGTAAACCCATCGCCAAGCTATCCCTTGGGCAGCGATCGCGGGTGGCTTTATTGGCGCTTCGCTATTTAGAACCAAATTTTTATCTGCTGGATGAACCCACCAACCATATCGACATTGCCGGGCAAGAAGCCCTTGCCAGCGAAATTATCGAGCGCGATGCCAGTTGTATTCTCGTCTCCCATGATCGGACTTTTGTTCATCATGTGGGAACCCGGTTTTTAATCATTGAGCGTGGAAAGTTGATCGAACAGGATCATGCAGACGACTATTTTAGGGGTCTTTCGTCACCGTAAGAATTAATCCAACGTCCGCCTGAAACGCAGCAAAGCCAGCGCAACAAAAAGAAAGACAAAAAATATCAATGCCGCCAGCTCGTTTTGGATGGCGCTATAGTCGGCACCCTTTAACATAACCGCGCGGATGATACGCAAAAAGTGGGTGAGCGGAAAAGTTTCGCCCAAGATTTGCGCCCACCCCGGCATGCCGCGAAAGGGAAACATAAATCCCGAGAGCAGCAACGAGGGCAAAAAATAAAAGAAGGTCAATTGCATGGCTTGAAGCTGGCTGGTGGCGAAAGTTGAAATGGCGTAACCCAACATAACAAGGGCCAGAACAAACATGATAATGCTGATCAGCAACAATGTTAACGAGCCAACAAACGGTACATGGAACAACAACTTTGCCGCAACCAAGACAACACAGACCTGTACCGCGCCCACCAATAAATAGGGCAGCACTTTTCCCAATAAAATCTCCATGGGAACCGTTGGCATGGCGAGTAAATTTTCCATGGTCCCCCGTTCTGTTTCTCGGGTTAGCGCAATGGATGTCATCATCACCATGGTCAATTGTAAAATAACCCCCAACAATCCCGGTACAATATTATAGGCCGTGATGCCATCAGGATTATACCTCCGGTGGACCACGACTTCTAAGGCGTTGTGGCTGGTGCGTTGGCTTTGTTGTTCAATGGAGCGTTCGCGCAGCAATGCTTTAGAAGCAACCGAGCTGAGGGTCGAGATCGCCCCCGATGCAACCGCCGGATCCGTTGCATCGACTTCTATCAGAATTTGGGGATGCTCGTTGCGCTCTACCCGGCGGGCAAAATCAGAAGGGACGGTTACCACAAAAGAAACCGTGCCATCCGCCATTAATTTTTCAGCCTCATGTGCGCTGTCCACCACATGATTAAATCGGTAGTACCCGGTCATTTCAAGTGCCGAGACCATGGCGCGGGTATAGTGATCTTGCGAGGTGGTGACCAGTGCTGCGGGCAGACCCTTCGGGTCATTGTTGATGGCAAAACCAAATATAATTAACTGCATCAAAGGCACACCCAGCATCATGGCAAATGTCACGCGGTCCCGCCGCATCTGAATCAGCTCTTTGATGATGATGGCAAAAACCCGGTAAATGGAGAATATTCTATTCATTTAAACACCCCCCATATTATCCCGAGACGCCGACATGAATTGGATAAAGACATCTTCCAATGATGTCTCGCCCTGACGCACGGTAACACCCGTCTCTTGCGCCACTGTGTTGACCGACGTTTCTAGAGCGACGTGATCATGACCCACCACATGTAGCGATAAACCAAAGGGGGCAACTTGGTCCACGCCGTCCATACCGACCAGCAGCTTTGCTGCTTTGGTTAGCTCGCGCCCCTCTAGAATATAGGTGGTGAGGCCAGCGTATTGAATGACTTCATCAACCGTACCGCTGGCCAATAATTTGCCGTAGGAAATATAATGAATACGATGACAGCGTTCAGCCTCGTCCATGTAATGGGTGGATACCAGAACCGTTAAACCACCCGCCGCCAAAAGGTTGATTTCGTCCCAAAATTCCCGACGCGCCTTTGGGTCCACCCCGGCGGTGGGTTCATCCAATAACAACAAATCGGGTTTGTGCATAATGCAGGCCGCCAAGGCCAAACGTTGTTTCCAGCCCCCCGATAAGGTCCCCGCCAATTGCTTGCGGCGACTGACCAATCCCAAATTTTCCAACGTTTCCAAGACATATTTTTTAAGGGGTTTGAGCTTATACAACCGTGCCACAAACGTCAGGTTTTCTTCGATGGTCAGATCTTCGTACAGAGAAAACCGTTGGGTCATATAACCAACCCGGAATTTAATTTTTAAACTGTCGCGCAGAATGTCATAACCCAAGACATGCCCACTGCCCTCATCGGGGGTTAATAAACCACACATCACCCGAATGGTGGTTGTCTTACCCGATCCATTGGGACCAAGAAAACCAGCGATTTCCCCCCGCGCCACCTTCATTGAAACATTATCAACCACGGTTTTTCCATCAAACCGTTTGACCAGATTATTGACCTCGATAACGTTTTCAGAAATGTTCTCAGAAACATTCATGGGTTTATTCCGTTTTCGTCCCTGGCAATGTCACGTCGATTATTTGACCCGGTTTAAGCGCGATCGCATTTGCGTCCGGTTTGCCCTCGACCAGATAAACCAGCTTTTGACGGTTTTGCTCCGAATAGATAATCGGGGGTGTGAATTCGGTTTCCGTGGCGATATAGGTAATGGTTGCTGTCATGCCGTCAACACATCCATCGCAATGAACGTCCAACACCGCGCCCAGATTAATCCGCGCGAGTGAGGGTTCAGGCACATAGAGCCGTAATTTTATCGCCCCTTCTGGCAATACCGACAAGACCGGCGCTTGGGGTCCTGCAACTTCGCCGGAATTACGAATAATATCAATCACCGTCGCGGCACTGGGGGCGACCAACGTTCGGTTTTCCAACCGCCACTCAACATCATTTATCGCGGCCTTGGCTTGTTCCACCATGGCCTCTGCCGATTTAATTTCGTAATGCCGGGCGGGTAATTTTATGGCCGACAGATTTGCCGTTAACTCATCAACCTTTGCATTGGCCCGCTCCAATTCCGTGGCCGCCGTATCATAATGGGCTTGCGATATCGTTTGTCGACTTAATAAATCAGCCGATCTTTTTAAAACCCGCTTGGCCTCAACGGATTGTGATTTAGCCGCCGCAAGGGCGGCTTCGACCACCTGAACCTCGGCGGGTCGTTTGCCAATTTGCAAGTTCGCTAACTGGCTTTCCATTTGAATTAACACGGCCTGTTTTTGCATCAACGCAATTTCCACATCGCCGCGTTCCAAAATTGCCAGCACCTGTCCGGGTTCGACCTTGTCCCCACGCGCAACCGTTAGAGTTTCTAAGCGGGCGGTTTCAATGGGGGCGATTAAAACATAGTCGCCCTCCACATACCCCACGGCAAGCGGTGGCAAGGGGGCGCATACCGAAAAGAAGGCAGCGAGTAAGGGTATAGCGCAGATAAATTCAACCATCATTCATCCCTTTCAATTCGGTCTGGCTCGATCTGGTTTAATCAGGTTCAATCTACCGACCAGCATACGAACCTTATTGTTAATGCACCTATAATTTACCCGCATTCATCTAATCAGCCTCCTGCATTGTATCATAATAAACCCGTCCTGATAGAAATAGCTTCTATTACGTTTAGATCAGCGATTTGATCTAATTCAAGGACATTATATATTTTTATATAGTTTATTAATCTCGTGTGATACCAGTCCTTAAATAGTGCGACGATAACACTGCATTCAAGGATACAAAGTGTTCAATACTCTTTATACAACGAGACGTTTCAGGCTTTCTATTGTTTTTATTTTATCCTTTCTCCTTGGGATAAATAGTGTCTCCCATTCAGCAAAAGCCCAATGTGCGTCCATCCCACAATCCAAATGGTCAAAAGCCTTAAGCCACGAAAGTGTCATTCGTTACGTTGAGCAAAAGTACCAAGGCCACTGGACTCCGTACATAGAGAAATTAGAAAAACAATACCATGATATCAAAGCAATATCTGATAAAGGTTCCTCGATTTTAGTCACCAAAAAACGCATTAAAGTCCAAGGTCAAGAATTAGAAATCTATACCGGCAGAATTAAACAAAGATTGGACGTGTTCAAATGCTTGGCTGAAGAAGAACGGCTGATAGATCAATTATCAGCCCCCCCATCTTCAAACGCACAGGCCTCAAACCCACAAGCTTCATACTTAACGGCTTCAATCACCTTGGATTCAGCCACCTCTGTCCGAAATTCAACTAACCGTATCGACCCCGTGATCGGGCGCGATAAAGCCCGCGAAGCCGGATGTCTGGAATGTCACGGTAAATGGGGCCGGGGCGGCGATAATTTATTGGCCCCCTATATTGCCGGACAGAATGACGCCTACTTAGCCAAACAATTATTTGAATTCCAAAGGCCACAAATCACGTCATCCAAAACCAGTCGCCCCAACGGTATCATCGAACGGCACAATGCCATCATGAGCAAACAAGCCGCCAACTTAAGTAAAACCGATATCTGGAATCTGTCTACGTATTTTTCTATGCAACCGTGTCGAACCGACGCACCAGACGCCGCCCCAGAACCCCTACCCGAGGTTATCAACGCGTGTACTCAGTGCCATGGATATGATGGCAGAAGTGTCTTTCTAGAAGTGCCAAATATCGCGGGCCAACGACAGGATTATCTCGCCCGACAATTGGTCTCTTTTCGAACCGCCGCCCTACAAATGGAAAGTATGAAAATGGAGAGTGACAATATAGGTAATACTGAGCACGATGTACGCTATCACTATCTCATGTCCATGAAGGCCAAAGATTTAAGCGATCATGACATTATAGATTTAAGTAAATATTATGCGGCGCTCAAATGTGAAGCTGAATAATTTAGATCTCTTTTTATTCTATAACAGGGCAAAGTAATTACCGGGTAAAAAATAATTGCTGACCATCTCGTTTATAATCCGCGATGGCGCTTTGGCCTGCGGGTGAGACCAACCAATCAATGAAAGCCTGTCCGGCAACAGATTTTACATGCGGGTGTTTAGCCGCATTAACCAAAATAATCCCATAGGGATTATAAAGTCGCGGATCACCAAATGATAATAATTCAAGGCCTTGGCGATTTTTGAAACTGATCCACGTGCCACGATCGCTTATGCTATAGGCCCCCATGGCGGCGGCCGTATTCAACGTGCCCCCCATGCCCGACCCCAATTCCCGGTACCACGACCCGTTGCGGGCTTTTAAATCAATGGACGCGGCGCGCCATAAATCTACTTCTTTTTTATGGGTGCCGCTATCATCACCGCGCGATACAAAAACCGATTGCGTGCTCTGGATGCGGGTAAAGGCAAGCGTTGTGTCTTTTAAACCTCTAATACCTGCGGGGTCATTATGGGGGCCGATGATGACAAAATCATTGAACATAACATCATAGCGTTTAACCCCGTAGCCCTCAGCAACAAATTTTTCTTCAGAGGCCCGGTGATGGACGAACAAGACGTCCGCGTCGCCATTTTTTGCCAACCTAATTGCTTGCCCCGTGCCAACGGCAACCACACGAACCTCAATCCCGGAGGCGGCCGTAAATTTTGGTAAGATAGAACCAAACAATCCAGAACTTTGCGTGGATGTGGTCGAGGCCACCGTTATAAATTCAGCATTGGCTTTCAAAGGCGAGAACAGTGCCAAACACAATCCGGACACAAAAATTGTACAAAAACGAATAAACATTGTTTCACCTTTATTTTGGTATAATGATGTAGCCTACGCCATCTAGAAAGCGATGTGATACAACTATCATGTTCGATATGTTTTAATTGTCATATCGCACATGAGATGTCAATATATGAATTAAATCGAGATGAGGTTATGCCGAAACAAGTCTATCGCCTTCGCATAAAACTAGACTTGGGCGGCTGCGTCATCGGCCCGGGCAAAGCCGAACTGATGCGTAAGATCGATACTCTTGGTTCTATATCTGCCGCCGCGCGGGACATGGGGCTCAATTACCGCCGGGCGCTATTTCTCCTGAGTACCATCAGCGAACCTTTAGGAAAATCCGTTGTCTTAACAGAAAAAGGCGGCGCTACAAAAGGCGGAGCAAAACTATCAACCCACGGTCAGGAAATTTTAAAAGCCTATGACGCTTGCGTTAAAACCACACAAACAAAAACCGCCCCTATCTTAAAGGGTTTGCAAAAATCCCTTAATACATCTGACGCTCCCGTATAATTCTCATATCCCATGTTACACGTATCCCATGTTAGCTAATTGACAACACTCTCTAAATATTCAAAATCTTTATTATAAAATTATATTTATTAGGAAGTCTCATGGAACCCCATATCGAAGCCTTAAAGCAATCTATCTACCGCCCGGTATGGTTTGATACAGGGGACGCCCCCGAAACATTGCCTGCTTTAAACGAAAATATCACCTGTCAATTGCTTATCGTTGGTGGCGGGTTTACGGGGCTTTGGGCGGCCCTTCAGGCCAAAGAACGTCAATCCGATTTAGACATTGTGATGATCGAGAAAACATTTATCGGCGATGGCGCGTCCGGTCGTAATGGCGGCTTTCTAAGTTCCAGTCTGACCCACGGGGAAACCAATGGCGAATATTATTTCCCCGGAGAAACCGATCGGCTTGCCGAATTGGGCCAACAAAACCTAAAAGAATTTATCGAAAGCCTAGAGCGCTATAACATAGACGCCGAATACGAAAACGTCGGCATGATTTCCGTTGCCAACACCCCGGCACTTCTTAAACAAATTCGCACCGATTACGAACAGGCTGTTTCGGACGGCGAAGATGTAAAATGGTTTGATGGCGAAGACATGCGACGCGAGGTTAACTCGCCCACCTATCTCGGTGGACTTTGGTATCGCGGCGGCCGTGACGGTGTGGTAAATCCCGCTAAACTTTGTTGGGGTTTGAAAAAAACCATTTTGTCCCTAGGGGTTCGCATCTTTGAAAACACCCCCCTTATGGATATTAAAATCGAAGGCGATGGCATGCGCTCTTATTGTCAGCAAAATAAGAGCGTCTCTGTCTATAGCGATAAAGTTCTTATGGCCACCAATGCCTATCCCAACCCGCTGGCCCGGATCAACAAAACCGTGCTGCCCGTTTGGGATTATCAAATCGCCACCGAACCCCTGAGCGAAGCACAATTGGATAGCATTGGTTGGCACAAATCGCGCCATTCATTATCCAATCACAACAACATGTTTCATTACTATCGCATCACCAAAGAAAACCGCATCACCTGGGGCGGCGGTGGTTCGGTCTGTTATTATTATGGCAGCCGCACCGATCAAGGTGTTGCCGATGTTAGCAAACGTTTTGAAAAACTGTCCCAAGAATTTTTAGAATTATTCCCGCAATTAGAAGGTGTTAAATTCACCCATCGTTGGAGCGGCATCATCGCCTCTACCACACGGTTTTGCATGGCCCCCGGCGTGGCGTTTGAGGGCCGGGTTTCTTGGGCCGTTGGTTATACAGGCCTCGGCGTTGGGGCGTCCCGGTTTGGCGCGCGCGTCGCTCTGGAATTGCTCGGCTACCAACCAAGTGATATCATAAAAATGCAGTTTGTCAGCAAGCCGCCAATGAACTGGATGCCCGAACCCATCCGTTGGATCGGCGCCACCCTTACCCGCCACGCCCTCATGAAAGCCGACGCCAATGGCGGCAAACGCGGCCTCTGGTTGAAACTCCTAGACTCCCTCCACATGGGCTTCGCCTGTTGACTGCGTGGTTGCACCACAGGCATATATGGGGATGGCGGTTTTGTTGAATGCGGCGTGTTATTTATTTAGTTTTGTGTTCTCTGTGATTTTTTTATTCTCTGTGTTCTCTGTGTTTTCTGTGTTTTCTGTGTAAAATAACCCAGACAATAAAAAGTACAGCTTAAGTAGCACAATCTGAATACCTAAACTACGGTACCAATCGGTACCCCCCCGGCTCTGTTACGAGAATTTTGGCGTCCGATGGATCGGCTTCGATTTTTTGGCGCAACCGGTAAACGTGGGTTTCCAACGTATGGGTCGTTACCCCGGCGTTGTAGCCCCAAACCTCATCCAGCAACACATCTCGGCTGACAACCCGGTCGCCGCTGCGGTACAGAAATTTCAAAATCGCGCCTTCTTTATCGGTTAGACGCACCTTTTGTTCGTTTTCGTCATGGACCAACATTTTGGCCCCCGGCTGGAATGTATAAGGACCGATGGCGAACATGGCATCATCGCTGCGTTCATGTTGGCGAATGTGGGCGCGAACCCGGGCGAGCAAGACGCCCAATTTAAACGGCTTGGTCACATAATCGTTGGCGCCCGCGTCCAAACCCAAAATCGTATCGGCGTCCGTATCTGCCCCCGTCAGCATAATAATCGGTGAGCGCACATCATTACGCCGCATGACCCGACACAGTTCGCGTCCATCCATATCGGGCAAGCCCACATCCAAAATGATCACATCGAAATAATCCGTTTTAACCAATTTGAGAGCGTCCATGGCTTTTTCCAACGTTGTGATGGAAAATTCTTCCTGAAGCTGAAGCTGTTCTGTCAACATCTCGATCAATGCCGTATCATCATCAACCAGAAGAACCCGCTTACCTGTTGTCATGTTTTAAATCCACAAAGTTGTTTAAACACATTGTATTTGCCTTATCGTGTACTTTATACAATAACCATGACAATAACCATGCAAACCAAACCACATATGTATTAAATAGTCTTACATTAATATAGAAATCCAGAAATACCGATGACCAAACGCCCCGACCTTGTGCAAATGCCCGTAACCCGCGAACCGATGTCACTTTTATCGGTAGATCGCAGCGTGTCGGAATTACGCCGGGGGCGGATGATCGCGCTGCGAGGCCATGATGGTAGCGCCGCATTAATGCTGGCCGCCGAGCTCGTAACGGAAAAAAGCCTTCAAATCCTGCGCGATACGGCGCAAAGTGATCCGGTTCTTGTCGTCACCGCCCGACGCGGCGCGGTTTTGGGAATTTTTCAAGACGCCCAGTATCCGCTCTCTTTAAAGCCTGAAATACCCGCCGATTTAAATGCTGATTTTATCGCCCATGTGTCGGACCCCTTATCTGAGCTGGACAGGGACGCAACCATGGACAGCCTTTCCATCAATGAGGTCGAACCATTTGGCACCAAAACCGCCGCGGTCCAATTAACAAAAATTGCCCGTTTGTTGCCCTCAGCCGTTATCGCCCCCATTACCGATAACGACGCGGATGATTTGGATAGTTGGGCCAAACGGCATGATTTATTCCTATGCGATGCGGGGGATGTTTTTCAATACGATAACACCATCGCCCGGTCATTGGCCGTGGTTTCCGAGGCGCGTGTCCCCTTGGAAAATGCTGAAAACACCCGCATTATCGCCTTTCGCCCCGCCGATGGCGGCCTGGAACATCTGGCCATTGTCATTGGCGAACCGGATCCCGCCCAACCCGTGCTCGCACGCCTACATTCAGAATGTTTTACCGGTGATCTATTGGCCAGCTTAAAATGTGATTGTGGCGACCAACTGCGCGGGGCCATCGGTGAGATCGCCCGTCACGGCAGCGGCGTTTTATTATATCTGGCCCAAGAAGGACGCGGCATTGGTTTGGTCAACAAACTGCGCGCTTATGAACTGCAAGACCGCGGTTTCGATACCTTGGATGCCAACGAACAACTGGGTTTTGATGCCGACGAGCGGGTCTATTTACCCGCCGCGCAAATGATGCGTACCTTGGGCTTTGAACACATTCGTCTGATGACCAATAATCCCGATAAAGTCACCGCCCTTGCCCATTCCGGATTGATTGTCACCGAACGCGTCCCCCACGCCTTTCCCACCAATAAACATAATGAGCACTACCTAGACACCAAAGCCAAACGCAGCGGTCACCTCCTCTAACCCGTGCCGGGTAGGCGCTTTTGGGGATGTACACTCTATTTCTGGTGTGCCCGTTGCCTCATTTATCCCCCCAACCCATTCCCGCCTGTCGCGCGGCGAC
>CBFDBO010000045.1:0-20525 GCA_965603075.1 uncultured Rhodospirillales bacterium
CCGCAGAGAGATTTAGTGCATGTGTTGCATTGACCAGTTGAGGTCACCGCCATAAGCGGACATAACCATCGCTAGGGTGGAAACACTCAGGTCGTGTAAAGTGCTTGGCCTACCAATCATTTCCTCAGTTGACAATGCGCCAACTACCGTCGGACTGGCGACAGGCCGTGCCGGTGGCGTCGTAGGTCTGGTTGTCTACCACAATGGTCTGTATGAAATCGCGGCAATAGGTGCCGTTGGGTTGTTCGTAGGTCCGGGTCGGCGTGATCGTACCGGAATGACCCGTGTCAGGGTTCTGCCAACTGGACAATGATCCCGTTTGGGTGTGTTCCAGAGATGCCTGGCTGGTGCGCTCCATCATGACCTGATCGTTCGCGTCGAGCGTTTTGCCGAACTCCGAACCGAGGATCGCTCCCAGAACCGCCCCTGCGCCGGTGGCCCAGAGTTGCCCCTCACCCCTGCCGACCTTGGAGCCAAGAAATCCACCCAACACGGCGCCGGTGATTGCGCCGATCGTTTGCTTTTGCCCTGTTTGTTGGCTCGTATCACACGCACTAATAGGGACCACTACAGCAGCCATAGCAAGCAACGACACAGTAATATTTTTCATAAAACTACTCCCTCAATCTAATTACGTAACGATATATTAAAGCAGCGACACTATTATACCCTAACGCGGCATTTCAGAAAAGCGCCTTCAAACAAACCTAAGCTCCAAGAAGGTCTGCTAAGTTTGCCGCCTTGTGCATGACATGAATGGTGTTAGGGTCAAGGCCATGGACGATAAGAACTTTATGCGGGCGTTGACGGCAATCAAGGACGACCGGGCTTCAGGCGCCGGAGCGCTGGCCCGTCAGTGCCTCACACTGCTTGCCCAAAGTGCTGCATATGCGCCTTCTAGGTCATCATCAGAACTTTGGCACATTCTCGATGTTCGTGCCGTCGAGCTGGCGGCGGCCCACCCTTCCATGGCGGCGGTTGGCAATCTGGTGGCGCGGTGGAGGGATTTAGTTGGCGGTTCCGATACGAGCGATGGCTCTGATCTTGAGCGGTTACGCAACTTCGCGAGCGAGACGGCAAATCAAATCAGTATCGAGAGTGAGACGGCAACAGCGCGGGTTACCGCGCGGGCGG
Organism: uncultured Rhodospirillales bacterium; assembly: GCA_965603075.1. GTDB lineage: Bacteria > Pseudomonadota > Alphaproteobacteria > Rhodospirillales > Casp-alpha2 > JABJOR01. Next base: position 1,135 of record CBFDBO010000045.1, read on the forward strand.
TCGACTACATTCGCGAGTTTCTGGGCACCGCCTGCAAGGAACGACCATCGAACCGAAAACCGGCAATCTTGACCTTGAGTTGGAGTGGAGTCGTTGCAGAAACCTTCACCAGTCTCCACGATTTGGGAGTTGAGATCGAGGTCGTGGTCGCAGAATCCCGCCCCCTAAACGAAGGCGCTAAACTAGCAAGGTATCTTGCCGAGTACGGCCTGAGTGTTACCTTGATAACCGATGCGCAGCTTACCCTGTTCGCGGGACGGGTTGATATGGCTCTGTGCGGTGCCGATGCCCTGTTTGCTAACGGCGCGATACTCAATAAAGCAGGAACACGGTTGATGGCCCTCGCCATGGCTGACGTCAATCGTCCTCTTGTCGTGGCATGCGAAAGTTTCAAGGCCACATCCTCCCGCGAACAGAGGGCGGAAGGTGATACATTTCCTTTGGAGGAAATGCCGAACATCGAACTCGGATACGGCAAATCCCCCGTTTTTAATATCTCTAATATTTACTTTGAGGTGATACCAGCGCGCCTTATCGCAATCTGGTGCACCGAAAATGGTGTCTCCCATGACCCTGACGACCTTACTTGCCTCAGTTAGACGTCTGCTATTTTTACTTAAGGCAGGCTTTATCCCTCAAATAAAGGGGGAGCAGCAAAAATATTCTGGTGGAGACATTCGCGGTTGTCTCTCTATAAGCTTCTTGCATGACGGACCCGATCTAAAACGGGACGTTCCTACATTTGGGTGAGGTTCTAATAAAGGCGGATATAAGATTAAATTCAATGCCTAGAACAGTTGACTTGGCCATAAAGATGGGCCCTTAGTTCTGTGTGTTTCTACAAATTAATAGGGGTATCACATGCGACCAACGCTTTATGGAAATCAACATGCTGTTTCTGCGGGTCATTATCTTGCTGCAGCGGCGGGAAATGCCATTTTGGAAGCCGGGGGAAATGCCATCGATGCAGGGTGTTGCGCGGGCATGGCGCTGGCTGTTTTGCATGCTGACGAAGTTAACTTTGCTGGTGTCGCACCGATCATCATCCGTTTGGCCAATGGTGAGGTTATAACCATTGCAGGGCTTGGGCATTGGCCCCGGTCTATGCCAGCCGATATTTTCATGACCGATCATGGAGGTGAAATTCCTGTTGGGGTACTGCGGACCGTTGTTCCCGCCGCACCGGACGCGTGGATTACCGCCCTGCGAGATTATGGCACCATGTCATTTGGCGATGTCGCAAGGGCGGCAATTGAATACGCGCGCGATGGGTTCTCCGTCTTTCATTATCTTGCTTCAGCGCTTGAGCTCAACGCAGAGTCAGAAAGCCGGTGGCCGTCCAACGCCGCGATATTTATGCCCGGTGGTAAAGTACCCCGTCTTGGAGAGCGTTTTGTTCAGACCGATCTCGCCGCAACAATCCAATATATGGTTGATGAGGAAAAGGCCGCGGCATCTGCGGGGCGAAAAGCCGGATTAGAAGCCGCCCGGGCGGCGTTCTATGTAGGTGATATTGCCCAGCGTATTGTGGCCTATAATCAAAGCGAAGGGGGATACCTCTCGCGTGATGATCTTGCTAATTTTCGAAGCCAAGTTGCCCCCCCTATTCAGGGGCGCTGGCGCGATTTCAATATATTCACCTGTGGACCATGGTGTCAGGGGCCTACCTTAATTCAATCTCTGCTCATGATGGAAAAGGCGGGTTTGGATGGGTTAAAACAAAACAGCGCCGACTTTCTTCATTTGCTTATTGAAGTTATCAAATGCACCTTTGCGGACCGTGAGTATTACTACGGCGATCCGGACTTTGTCGACGTCCCCTTAGAACGCTTACACAGCGATACCAATATAAATGCATGGCTGCAACGTATTGATCCCAAGCAAGCAATTTTGGACATACCCGTGCCCAATGGTGTTAACGAGCCTTTTGACTTTCCAATCGCTGAGGGCCTGCCAGATCGCGATCCCGATACATCTTATTTGTGTGCGGTCGATAAATGGGGCAATGCGTTCTCGGCCACGCCTTCCGATGGGATGTGGCTCTCTCCTGTCATTCCCGGAACCGGTCTTATTCCATCCCCCCGCGGTTGCCAATCACGCCCCGATCCAAGTCACCCCAGCGGTGTCGGTCCGGGCAAGCGTCCACGTCTGACGCCCAACCCAGCATTAGCCCTGCGCGATGATGGAACGGTTATGCCCTTCGGCGCCCCCGGTGGGGACGCCCAAGTACAATCGATGCTGCAAGTTTTCCTTAATATCTTCCATTTCGGTATGGATGTTCAAGATGCAATCGACGCGCCGCGTGTCACGTCACATAATTTTCCATCGTCGTTTTCTCCCTACAATTATTATCCTGGATATGTAAGTTTAGAGAACCGTATTGACGGTGCCGTGCAACAGGATTTGATTAATCTGGGACATCGACTGGACATCTATCCAGCCTACACAAGAAATGCCGCCGCCGTTGAGGTCATCGTAGCGGAACCAAAACCGGGCTTCATACGCGCGGGCGCTGACCCCCGACAACCCGCCTATGCAATCGTGCGATAAAGCCGCTTTGGGTAGAGGGTTTCAACGATCAATTTCAATAAAAAAAGCCTGCTTACCGTATAGGAAGCAGGCTTTTATTTCGCGCTAAAATGAAATTATAAATTTCTATTCTTAGCCGTTATGTTAGCGAGACAATCGCTTTATTGAGCCGCGTTGCTGACCTCAACGGCTTTAGGCACAAACGCGCAATAAACTTTGGTCACAGGGACATCGCATTGCCATTTGTATTGTGCGCCCTTGGGGACGAATACGGAATCGCCAGTTTTGAAATGTTGATCATCTCCCGCGCCATCAGATACAGTCGCTTCGCCTTCGAGAATACACATCAGATCAAAATGATCGAATTCAAAAGCCGGACGTTCAAAGGCGGTACTGTGCCACATGCCGACGCTGAATTGTCCGCTGGCATCGGTATAAAGTATGTCCGATAATTGATCGGGAACCGCGCCGATGATCCGGCTGGTGTCTGTGATGTTAACAGGTGTTTTTGCATCACTTATCGTGGGGGTTATGATACCAAACTTAGACGGATCGGCATGAACGTTACTGGCGGCGCTGTCAAAAATGACAAAAAATTTGCGCATATATTCGTTCTGCACCCATTTACACACAAGGCCCTTGGGAATGATAAAACTTTCCCCCGCAGAGACTTTCGTCGATGTTCCATCTTCCAACTCCATAGTGACAGAGCCTTCCAGAACATACATAAATTCATCAACGCTATAGGGCTCCATTTTCGAGACCATGGGCGTGCAATCCCATACGCCGCTCATAAAGCCTGTGCTCTCATCATTGTAATATAAGTGACCCCGTTGAACCGGCTCGCCACTTTCAAGCGTTGTAGGGTCAATCGCGTCCCATTCTACAAGCCCACTACCCGCGGGACCGTCTGTTTCAAACTGCGTTATTTTATCAACGTTCATGACACTTTCCTTTGTTATAATCTGTTATAATTTGTTGTATTTATAAAGCACACGTCACCCATTATTGCTATATGTTTTTTGAGACATAAGTATACATAGGTAACCGCGCAAAGGATTTGATATAGATTTTTTAAGCCGCCGCGAACCGGGCTATATTATCGACCATCCATTGCATTTGATCTTCTTTGGTCTTGCTGGAATCATTCATGACATCTGCGTGAGCCTCACCATAATGGGGCATGAGGGCCTGCATCCAATCTTCGAATGTCTCCCCTTGGGCTTCATAGTCACATAAATCGCATTTAAGAGTTTTCATGATAATGTCCTCAATTAAAGTTGAATTATACCGTTTTTGACATTTCTGTTCAATCTGATTTGGCGAAAATGATCCCAGCATCACCGAGCACTGAATACATTTAATATCTTTTTATAGTATATATATTTATCGAATATGATATCCTCTCCCAATAAATAACAATTAAAAAATTCAGGGAAGATAATTATGTTTTCAATATTGCTACGTACTGTCATCTCATTTGTTTCGTTTATAGGGATTTCAGCTTTCATAACCCAGCCTGCGGCCTCTCAAGATAACGCGGTCCTGACAATTGGTGCTGTCATGTCGTTTACAGGCGAACATGCCACAAACGGTAAGCATGCAAAAAAAGGTTATTCTATTGCTGCCAATCTTATTAATGAGAGGGGCGGCATCACCATTGATGGCAAGCAGCACGATATTAAAATTAAATATTATGATGACGAATCTAATCCTGTTATCGCCGCAAAATATGCCAAGAGATTGATAACTAAAGATAAAGTTAAACTATTGCTGGGTCCCTATGGCACAAAAACAACGGCAGCTATTGCCCCGATCGCAGAAAAATACCGAGTCCCATTTGTCCAGGGTAACGGTGCTGCACTTTCATTATTTGACAAGGGGTATAAGTATCAATTTGCCGTGCTTTCCAGCGCGGACCAGTATCTATCGGAAGCCATAAACTTAGCCGCCGACCAGACCAAGAAAAACAATGATGATATTTCTAAGATGACCATTGCCATTGCAATTGAAAACGACCCTTTCTCTAACGATTTGAGAAAAGGTATCATTGCTGATAGCAAAAAATATGGAATGCAGGTGGTAATTGATGAAAAGCTGCCCCGGGATTTTGATGATATGTCATTTATTCTTGAAAAAGTAAAAGAACTAAAACCGGATATTCTGGTCGTATCTGGGCATGAACTCGGCGCCGGTTTGGCCATTCGACAAATTCACGAACAAAAAATCGATGTCCCTATGCTAGCCTTGACCCACTGTGAAGCAGCTGACATTCACGGCAAGTTTGGATTAGCCGCTGATTACACCCTTTGCTCTACCCAGTGGTCTAGCTCTATGAAATACGACGGGAAGTGGTTTGGTTCTGCCTATAACTATCGCAAACGTTATGAAGCTGAAAACGGTATTGAGCCACCCTATCAAGCAGCAGCATCCTCAGCGGCTTTACTTGTCTTGGCCGATGCCGTCGAACGAGCAGGCTCAATTAAAAATGAGGATGTTCGCAAAGCCCTTGTAGAAACGGATGTACAAACCTTTTTCGGTTGGGTGAAGTTTGATAATACCGGTAAAAATATTGCCAAGCCCATGATCTTGCGCCAACTGGTATTTGGACGTTATGTGGTTGTAGCCCCGTCCGGATTGGCGAAACAGGACGTTATATACCCACGGCCTTTGTGGGCTGAACGGTAAATTTAAACTGCACTATTTTTAGGTTAATCAAATTGGATACTGCACCCTCAGACACCAGCCACAAAAAATATCCCTATCTGCGCGGCGACCTCTCTGGAGCTATGGCTGCTATGCTGGTGTCGCTCCCCTTGAGTATGACAATCGGGGTGATTGCATTTGCCCCGCTTGGTAAAGAATACGTCATGCAAGGTGTCATGGCGGGTCTCTATAGCGCTATTGCATTAGGACTTATTGCAGCGCTCCTCGGGACAAAGAGCGTTCTTATATCGGGACCACGGGCAGCTTCTGCATTAATCCTGTCGTCACTCATCACCCAAATAATGCTTTCTGATGATCTGTTTTTTCCTTCCGGGGAGACCATACCGAACGTCATTCTAATTGCCTATTTTACAATCTTGCTAGCCTCCTTCATTCAATTGACCAGTGGTGTTCTAAAGTTTGCCAATATAATTAAATATATACCCTATCCCGTCATCGCCGGATTTATTAATAGCTCTGCGTTACTAATCATTATGGGACAGTGCTGGGTGTTGTTTGATATCCGTAGAGAAAGCTCCTTTATGGGGGAAGAAACTTTTATTGATTTTCTCTTTCGTTTAAACGAGGCACAACCTTTATCTATGATCCCCGGTATAATAACCATAGCCACCATTCTCTTGGTGTCGTCAAAGTTCAGGAGATTACCTGCTTCGTTGTCAGGCTTAGTTATTGGTTCAGGCGTTTTCTATACCATGAAATATTTCTTACACGGGATGGACATCGGAACGACCTTGGGCAGTCTTTCAAACAACGTTAATCCAGATACACCACAAGAGGCTGTTTCGCTCATTCCACATTTCCCTGTTACCGATATGATGCAATCCTTGATGTCGGGTGGTGATCTGATGGTGGTATTGATGTTGGTTATTCCAGCGGCCTTTTCTATGGCTGCGCTGGCCTCGCTTGATACCGCCGTTTCCTTATCCGCCCTTGATGATCTCACTTACAGACGAACAGATTTCAATCGAGAGCAGCTTGGTCAAGGTGTAGGAAATATGGTATCGGCCATGTTTGGGGGGCTTATTGGGGCTGGCGGAATGGTTCGAACCAAACCCGGTTATGATGCTGGTGGCAGAACGGTGTTCATGCCCGTCTTGACCAGCCTTATGATGGTCCTCGCGCTTATTTTATTTGGTCGTTATATTGAGCTAATCCCGCGCGCGGTCATTGCTGGTTTGATTATGGTCTTAGGATTTCAAATTTTTGATCGTTGGTCTCTCTCTTTACTTAAAAGCTGTTGTTCACGGTACATTTTTAAACGCGTATCCACTCTTATTGATATTGGCGTGGTTATTATCGTGGTTGCTGTTGCTTTATCATTTGATCTAATCATGGCTGTTGGTGTTGGTATTATCTTATCAATTGCAATTTTTGTATCTCGCATGAGCCGCTCAATAATTCGCAATACATTTCGGGGACCAGCCATTCGAGCTAGGAACCTATGGGACGTACACACCCAAACATTGCTTGAAGAAAACGGCCGCAAGGTTGCCGTTCTAGAATTGGAAGGCCCTATTTTTTTTGGTACCGCAGTCCACCTTGAAGTCGAAATCGATGACCTTTTGCGCGATGGCGTTACATATGTCGTCATGGATGCCAAACGTATTACCGATATAGACAGTACAGGTGTATTAGCCATCCAACGCATTCAAGAACGATTACGCAAACAGGGGGGAGAGCTGGCAATAAGCTATGTTTTGAAGGAACGCCGTGATACCCGCGATGCTTTTAAAGGTTTTGAGAGACGAAAGTATTCAAATGCTCGTCATTTATGGAACTATTTCAAAAGCTCAGGTGCCATTGATATATTTGGCGAGAAAATTTTCTTCTCTGATACAGATTCTGCCCTTGCACATATTGAAGAGACCATCATTACCAACGTCAAATCACTGAATTCGGCCCATGCTTCTACTGTGGAGGTGCCGGCAATAATCGAAGGATTAAGCTTGAGTGAAGTAAAAATTATCCGTCGCCTATCAAGCTGTCATTTCTTCAAAAAAGGTGAAACAATATTTGAAGAAGGCGATGCAGGGAATGCTATTTATTACGTTTCCAAAGGCCGAGCAGATATCGTTATCAAACTCAAAGCCAGCGGTGAGCAAAAGCGTGTGTTAACCTTAATGAGCGGTACTATATTTGGCGAGATGGCGGTGCTGGATGCCAAACCACGAGCCGCGAGTATCGTCGCGACAGAAGATACCATTTGTTATAGACTAGGCATTTCGGAATTTGAGCACATCAAGTCCATTTATCAAGATATCGCCCTTAAACTCTATGCCAATATTTGTTTAATGTTCTCCGATCGCATTCGTTCAGCAAATACGATGATTAATGAGCTAGAAAAATAGTTCAAATCTTCGATTATTGATACCGGGGAAACCAGAGCTCTAAAATTTGGGCGATCGAAACAATTTTAGAATAATTATATTAATCTTGTTTGTGTGATTGTTAGTGGCTTAAACGTATTTCTATGGGTTGGGCGCCTTCCCATAAAACTTTCTTTCCAAACGCTTCGAGTTGTTCATGACCGTCGGTCATTGTGAAAAAATGGTTCCCGGCCAATTGGCCCATTTTGCTGGCAAAAATGGAGCTTCCGTAAACAAACAGAAATTCAGTTTCACTAATACCACTGGGGTAAAAAAGCATGTCCCCTCGCGATGCGTGGCTGGTATGGTTCTCAAGCCCCACACCTAAATCAAAATCACCCAGCGGAACCCATACCGCCTCGCCACTCCAACGGGAGTGAATTACTTTCTGATGGTACGGCAATAATTTTAAAATTGCGCGACAGGTCTCAGGTGCCTTTTCCATTTCAAGGACACCTAGAAATGTAAATTCGCCTGAATATATTTCTATGGCCGTCATGGTTCTTCCTTAATGTTTTAACCTTTATATAGGTTACTATTACAGACTAGGCCTGACGGCATCTTTTTCGCGTTGCCGGGTTTCCCACTCTGGTGCCACATAAGCCTTTGCATTGGATGGCGGCAAGGGATCGCGGCCCCGGATTATATCGGCGGCTTTCTCTCCCACCATGATTGTGGGGGCGTTGGTGTTACCGTTGGGGACAGATGGAAAAATCGAGGAATCCACTATTCGCAGGCTATCAATACCGCGAACCCGACATTGGGGATCAATGACCGCCATTGGGTCATCGTCAGCCCCCATCTTGCAGGTACAGGTTGGATGGTACGCCGTTTCCACATTGGCACGAACCCAAGCGTCAATTTCATCATCTGTTTGCACGGCCTCGCCCGGATCAATTTCCCGTTTACGGTAAGGATCAAAGGCGGGTTGCATACCAATTTCCCGGGTTAGTTTGAAAGCCATGCGGTAATCTTCGATATCGCGCTGGTCTTCGAAATGGTTCATGACGATTTCTGGTTTTTCCAGAGGATCATTGGATTTAGCCCGAACCCAACCACGGCTGCGTAATTTATTGATGCCAAAGTGAATTTGATAACCTTGAGGCCCCGCATTACCTTTACCATCATAACGCACGATGGCGGGTAAAAAATGGAATTGTACGTTGGGCCATTTCAGGCCCGCATGGGTGCGAATAAAGCCCGTGGATTCAAAATGATTGGTGGCCCCTAAGCCAGATTTAAACAAAATCCAACGCATGCCAATAAGTAATTTTCCCAGTGGCCCCATATGCCTGTTCAGTGAAACCGGAAGACTTGTTTCGTATTGAATGACGGATTCAAGATGATCGTTTAGATTCTCACCCACACCCGGCAATTCATGGATTTGTTCAATCCCGGCGTCACGTAACACTTGCGCCGGGCCAATGCCCGACATCTGCATGATATGGGGCGTGCCGATCGAACCCGCGGACAGGATGACTTCTTTGTTTGCCATAAACTGTTTAGTGCTACCATTATGGTCACACTCCACACCAATGGCTTTTTTGCCCTCTAAGATGACCCGTCTTGTTAAGGCGTGTGTCATCACCGTTAAATTCTTGCGGTGCATGATGGGTTTTAAATAGGCGTTAGCAGTGCTCCAGCGTACGCCGTCCTTGACCGTCATATCCATTTTTGACATGCCTTCTTGGCGATACCCGTTGTAGTCATCTGAGATGCCATAACCCGCTTCATTCCCAGCATCAATAAAGGCCTGATAGAGCGGATTTTTCATACCATTGCCATTACAAGTATTTAAGGGGCCTTTGCCGCCTCTGTATTCGTCTTCGCCATAGGCACAATTTTCAGCCTTTTTGTAATACGGCAGACAATCGCGGTAAGCCCAACCTCTTGCCCCGAGCTCTTCCCATTGATCGAGGTCACAGGCATTTCCGCGAACATAAATCATGCCATTAATCGACGAGGAACCGCCCAGTCCTTTGCCCCTTGAAACATCAACCAAGCGGTCATCCAACTTTGATTCCGGCTCAGAATTAAAAAACCAATTAAACCGGGGCATGTTCATGGGGATTTGTAACGCTGTGGGCATCTGAACAAACATACTATCGTCCTTACCACCATATTCTAATAGAAGAACAGAGGTGCCCGAATCTTCCGTCAGGCGGTTTGCCAGAACGCACCCTGCTGAACCTGCGCCAACAATAATATAATCAAATGAACTATTTTCCATTCTTCTTTCTCCCCGTATATATTTTTGTACGTTTGTATTCTGCATTTTATTAAAAAAAATAATACATAAATTTATAGTACTTTGATGCAAAATATAGAATAAATTCATCCACGTGACATAGGCCTCTTATTCTGGTCTGATACTGGCAAGGATAATTTTAAAATAACTGGAAATCTGAATGTTTAAATTCTCCCGACGGCAATTTTTAGGGGGAAGCGCAATATTTTCTCTTATATCCGCTTTTTCTTCTTCCATTGTGCACGCGGCTAAATCATCCATAAAAATAATTGCTGAACCCCAATTTTCGTATTTTTTCGGAAACGACGGGCCATCAACAAAAGTTTGGGCATATGGCGATATCCCCGGCCCCACATTAAAAATTAAGCAAGACGAACGCCTTCGTGTTTCCCTGTTAAATAATTTACCTGACCCAACAACCATTCATTGGCATGGTTTGCGCATTCAAGAATCAATGGACGGTGTTCCGTATTTGTCACAAGCCCCCATTGAACCGGGTGAAACATTCTCGTATGACTTTATCGCCAAGGATGCAGGAACTTATTGGTATCACCCCCACGTCAACAGTGCAGAACAGGTAGGACGGGGACTATCTGGCGCATTGATCGTTGAAGAGCCTGATCCAATTAAAGTGGATCGAGATATCGTTTGGGTGATCGATGATTGGTACCTAGGGGAAGATGCTGGGATAATGGAGTTTGGAAATTTCCACGCTATGTCCCACGCGGGTCGCATGGGCAATGTGGCAACGATTAATGGGCTGGCCAACGAGTCTTTTTCCTTACGCAGTGGGGAACGTATTCGATTGCGTCTTATAAACACCGCCAATGCAAGGGTGTTTGGTCTACAGTTTGAAGGATTAAATCCATGGCGCATCGCCATCGACGGGCATCCTATTACCCCTTTTCAAATGAATGAAAAACTCATCATCGTGCCCCCCGGTGGACGGACGGATTTGATCCTTGATTTTACTGGGGCTCCCGGCGATGAGTTTAACGTTCATGATAAATATTATTCTCGTCAAAATTACACACTCACAAAGGGTATTTACTCAGATGAGGAACCATTGCGCACAGAGCCATTAGGCGCGCCTGAGAAGTTAACAGAGAACCCGGTTCAAGTCCCAGACTTACGCACGGCTGAACACCACGAAATGATTTTTGAAGGGGGTGCTATGGGGGGATTACGCCAAGCTGAACTTGATGGGGAAGTCCTTGGATTAAGGGACCTTGCAAACAGAGGGCTTATTTGGGCTATTAACGGAAAAATGTATCCACCTATGGAAAAAGACAATATCGGTGAACCGCTATTGTCTATGAAACTAGGGCAAACATATATCCTTACTTGGACTAATCATACAGCATTCGATCACCCCATTCATTTGCATGGTCATTCATTCCATGTGATATCAATTGATGGCACCGTTTTAGAAACACCCATCATTATGGATACGGTGTTAATCAATTCCGAACAATCTGTTGAAATTGCTTTTGTCGCCGACAATCCCGGCAAGTGGGCATTACATTGTCATGTTCTCGAACATGCAAAAGCAGGTATGATGGGTTATGTGGTGGTTTCATGAAGGTGCTTTATTGAAACGAGAAGACCACACACCACATACCATGCGTTTTATTTTTTCTGTAATATCCTATCAATATCATGAGCATCATGGCGCTCGCGCAACTGATTATCTGAGGACCCATTGACGATTTTGCCGCGTTTGACGGCAGGGCGCGCATCGATTTCTTTGCTCCAACGAATGACGTTAACGTAACTGGCTACATCCAGAAACTCTGCAGCGTCATAGAGCCTTCCCAGAACCATGCCGCCAAACCAAGGCCAGCTTGCAATATCCGCAATGGTATATTCATCACCACACAAAAAACGATTATCCGCTAAATGCTTATCCAACACATCCAGTTGGCGTTTAACTTCCATGGCGTAGCGGTTGATAGGATATTCTAATTTATCTGGAGCGTAGGCATAAAAATGTCCGAAACCGCCGCCTAAAAATGGAGCTGACCCCATTTGCCAGAACAACCAAGACAGACATTCTGCTCTCTTTTCAAGGTCTGTCGGGATAAAAGCCCCAAACTTTTCTGCCAGATACATCAACATCGAACCGGATTCAAAAATCCGAACAGGGGTATCACCACTATGGTCCATCAGTGCTGGAATTTTTGAATTTGGATTAATATCAACAAATCCACTGCCAAATTGCTCCCCTTCACCGATATCGATATAATATGCGTCGTATTCTGCGCCCTCAAATCCACGGGCTAATAACTCTTCCAGCATAACGGTAACTTTTATGCCGTTCGGGGTGGCAAGGGAATATAGCTGTAGAGGGTGCTTTCCAATGGGCAGCTCTTTTTCGTGGGTAGCCCCCGCAATTGGTCGATTAGTACTTGCAAATTTACCGCCATTCTCGGTGTCCCATTTCCAGACGCGCGGCGGGGTGTATTTTGATAATTCGTTCATTTGCCAGATTCCAATTCATGCCTACGATAAGTTTTAAGCAGCACTTTATACCAAATTATACAGTGCAAACTGTGTTATTATGTATTATTGCGTACTCAAATAACCACTATAAATCAATGTGGTCATATATGTACAATACATATGACTCGTAATGAAATTATTACAACCCAGATGCGGATATTATTGTGAACGACGATGAACATTCCCCATCATACTTAAACTAAATGCGAGATACCTTGCTGAATTAATGACAAACCGCTAACAAGGGTTATTATTTTCATTTGAAGGATAAATCATGTTATCGGCCCTGTCCTGGATTGCCTTATTTATTGTTGTGCTGGTTGGCATTATGTACCTGCGCGAACAAGTTCGTGACAATAATCGTTTGCAAGATTGGTATGTACAAAACATAAAATTCCGTCTTGGACTCGTAAAAAAGATAGTCGTATATGGCACGCTTTTTATCTGGATCGCTATTTGGGCATTTACGCGAGGTGACGAGAAAGCGAGTTTTGGTAATTTAATGAAGGAAATATCTAGTTCTTGGGAAGCGCCACAAGAAATACAAGAAACCGAATAAATGAGCCAAAAAAGCCCCCTTCTCTTTCGAGAGGCGGGCTTTTTCAAATAAACATCGTTACGTCAAATTAACTTTCTGGCGCCATTCCCATAACTTCGATGGCGTCCAGAGTGTTGCCTTCCTGAAGTGTCGGTGCAGGTGAAGATGCTTCATTTTTCACAATTATGGTATCATCATTCATGTGATAGAATATCATGCATTCATATTCAGCACCCTTAGCTTCATCTTCTTCGTGCCAGCAAAGACCACCACCGGTTTCTGTCGACCATGCGCCAACACTGCGTGTGCCATCAACAGCCATGTATTCTGCAACGCCGGTATCTGCATAATATACACCGCCCCCTTTATTCCAAACGTGGGTATTGTTTGATAGCATTGAATACAACTCGCCTCTGGTATAGGGCGTGACGCCATCTGACATCAGTTGCTCACCTACGCTTGAACATGCAGCCAGCGTAGTACAAAGAACCGCCATAAACCCAAGCGTTTTAAAAGTTTGTTTCATTGTATTTCCTTTTTTTTATTTGAACCATTATTGACTTTGATTTCTGACTCATGTGGCATTAAACTTAATTTGAACACGTCCCCTATTTATATTTATGAACCATATTACCTTCATTTAGCGTATAATATGAAACGATTTCCATCAAAATAATTACATAATGTATCTGTATAATGGCAACCTTTCTGCAAAAACCTATCGTAAGGTTGTTACTAAGGGGAACTTTAATTACACGAATATTAAAGTGAGTAAGACAAAAAAAGGCCGAGAATGAAATGCCATTTCATTCTCGGCGAACGCACATGCAGATCATGCGTACAGGGGATGGGGAGGGAGGGATTAATTAATTGGGATTAATTATGTCAATCCAATTTAGCTTCATCACTTTTGATGGCCTCAAGCATGGTATCCGCATCAGAAACATCAAAGGGGTCACTGGAGTTATTGTCTGAGAAACCGCCTTCAATGAATTCTTTGGTGATCTTACCGTCTTCAACCAACATGGAATACCGCCAACTGCGCATGCCAAAACCAAGATTTGCTTTATCAACCAACATACCCATTTTACGGCTGAATTCACCATTACCATCGGGTAGTAAAAAGACATTTTTTGCCTTCTGGGATAGCCCCCATTGATACATTACAAAGGCATCGTTGACGGACAAACAAACGACACTATCAACACCAAGCTCCCGAAATTCATCGTACAGTTCTTCATACCGTGGCAAGTGACTGGTCGAACACGTAGGGGTAAACGCCCCTGGTAAAGAGAACAAAACGACTTTCTTCCCAGCAAATATTTCATCACTTGTCAGGTCTTGCCATTCAAAAGGATTATCACCTTCAATCGCATCGTTGCGAACCCGTGTTTTAAAGGTAACATCTGGAACTGTTTTGATGGTGGCAGAGGGAGCATCTTGTTTAATGGTAGAAATATTGTTCATGGAAATTCTCTTTCATTGCTAAGTTTCTGTTTGCTGATGAAAAGAAAATAAGCAATTACTTTTAATTTGTAAAATGAGTTAATTTGATTATACTAATCGATTAAATTGATTAATAGTTGTTTGAAGCATATGAAAATAGAGCCCACCATCCGCCAACTTCGCCACTTCCTTAGCTTAGCGGAACATTGTCATTTTGGTCATGCAGCAGATGCCTGCTTCATTGGGCAATCGTCATTGAGCGCCAGCATCAAGGAACTCGAGAACATCCTAGGGGTGGTTTTATTTGAACGCACAAAACGATTTGTTATGCTCACCCCCACAGGACATGACGTCGTCGAACTAGCAAAATCAGTATTGCTGAGTGTTGATGATCTTACCGATGCGGTAAAGGGTACAGGCGCGCCTTTAAGCGGCAACTTGCGCATGGGCGTCATCCCGACCATTGGATCTTTTTTATTACCTCGCGTCTTACCCGGCTTACGAAAGGCTTATCCTGACTTGTCTTTGTATTTACGCGAAGACCATTCCGCGCCCCTACTCAGTAAATTAGAAGATGGGTCTTTGGATTTAATCTTACTGGCCCTGCCCTATGACACCGGGGACCTTAAAACTTTTGAGTTCGCCAACGACCAATTTCTGGCTGTGTTTCCCCGTGGTAGTATATTGGGTGATTTTGAAACCATGACACCCGAGCGACTGAAAAACGATGCGCTATTATTATTGGAAGACGGTAATTGCCTAACCAGCCAAATTTTAAGAATGAGCAGCATCATGGGAAAATCAATTTCGGCTCAGGACACAGAGCAATTTCAAGCAACCAGCTTGCACACCACCGTGCAAATGGTAGATAACGGTCTCGGTATAGCAATCTTACCCAAGATGGCGGTGGACGCAGGAATTCTGCGCGGCTTAAAATTGGACTTTAGACCTTTTTCCAGCCCGAACGCCTCGCGGGGCATTGCCCTTGCATGGCGAAAATCTTCTCGGCGGGGTGAAGAGTTTACCATGTTGGGCAATTATTTACGTGATGAATTAGGCACCCCCGTGCGCCAAACAGCACAAAAAGCAAAGAAGAAATAATACTAGTGAATAATATGAATAATATGGATTACTTCGATTATATCATCATTGGCGCCGGTGCCGCCGGACTTATGTGTGCGGTGGAGGCCAATAAATCGGGTGGCCGTGGCTTGGTGCTGGATCACGCAGAAAAAGTCGCTCAGAAAATTCGAATTTCTGGGGGTGGTCGATCAAACTTTACAAACCTTCACGCGACACCCGCCAATTTTCTGTCCGACAATCCTCGGTTTTGTGTCTCTGCCTTAAAACGATATACCCAGTTTGATTTCATTAACCTTGTGGAAAAACACGCCATTCCATACCATGAGCGTGACCACGGGCAATTATTCTGTGATGGCTCAGCCCAGCAAATAATTGACATGCTGGTTCAAGAAGCTGCGGGTGTCAGCATTCGGTGTTCAACAACCATATCTGAAATAACCAAAAGCGATGATCTCTTCACCCTGCAGAGCAATCACGGCAGGTTTACAACAAAATCATTGGTGATTGCCACGGGTGGTCCTTCAATCCCCAAGATGGGCTCAAGTGGTTTTGCTTATAAAATCGCCAAGCAGTTTGGTCTGAATGTAATCGATCCCCGTCCCGCTTTGGTCCCCTTGACCTTTGGCGTTGATATTCTTAATAAGCTAGAAGGCCTACAGGGAGTTTCACTTCCCGCTACCGTTCAGGTCAATAAAACCAGTTTTACCGAGGCCTTGTTGTTTACCCACCGTGGTTTAAGCGGCCCTGTTATTTTACAGATATCATCTTATTGGCGCGAAGGTGACAGCATTACTATTAATTTATTGCCGGGCACGGATGTCTATGATTTTCTTATTAAAGATAAAAAAAGTCACCCCAAAAAACAAACACACAAAGTCCTTGCCCCGTTATTAGCAAAAAATTTAGCGCAGCGCATTGTTGATTGGACCGACATTAAAGGGCGGTTGGGTGACATACCCGATAAAACTTTACGTCGTTTGGCTGAACACTGTAACGCTTGGAAAATCACGCCCAGCGGGTCAGAAGGGAACCGCACCGCGGAGGTTACCCTCGGCGGTGTCGATACCCGTGAGCTGTCATCCAAGACCATGGAGGCCAATGCCGTTCCCGGGCTATATTTCATAGGTGAAGCCGTCGATGTCACCGGACATCTGGGCGGTTTTAATTTCCAATGGGCGTGGTCATCCGGTTGGGCATGCGGGCAAGCTATCCAATAATTTGTCCACTATTCAATAACCCGCCTGCTATTGAGCCGATACAAACCTATATTCAGGTCAATTTTGCTTTAAATAAATCGATGGTACGTTGCCAGGCAAGCTCCGCGGACTCTGCCACATACCTTGGGGTTGTATCATTATGGAACCCGTGATTGGCCCCCTTATAGATATGAGCGGTATAATCTTTGTTATTGGCTTTCAACGCGGCCTCAAAAGCGGGCCAACCTTTGTTGATGCGTTTATCAAGCTCGCCGTAATGTAAAACCATAGAGGCCTTAATTTTCGCCGTATCTTCATCACTGGGTTGGCGACCATAGAAAGGTGCCGAGGCGGCAAGCTCGGGATACTTAACGGCCATGGCATTGCACACGCCGCCACCATAACAAAATCCGACGACACCGATTTTCCCATTGGACATACTGTCGGCCTTCAGGTGTTCATAGGCGGCAAAGAAGTCTTCTAACAATTTTGCTTTATCCAATGTTTTTTGCATAACTTTGCCTTCGTCATCGGTGCCGGGATACCCACCCAAAGGTGTCAACCCGTCAGGAGCAAGAGCTGTAAACCCAGCCACCGCCACCCGCCGTGCCACATCGGCGATATAGGGGTTTAATCCACGATTTTCGTGGACAACGACCACGCTGCCTCGGCTGCCACCACCAGCAGGTCGAACCATATAGCCTTTTATTTGACCATGTCCTTTGGGAGATGGGTATTCGATCATCTCTGCGGTAATGCGAGAATCGTTCTCGTCCACCTGATTAGCAAGCGCGTAATTGGGCGACAGCGTTTTTAATAACATAACGGCCGTTACGCCCCCAACGGCGAACTTACCCGCTTTTAACAAAAATTCCCGGCGTTCGATTATACCGTGCGCGTAGCTGTCATAGAGGTCTAATAACTCTTGATCAAAATCTTGTGCAGTCTTGCGGTTCATTTTACTCTCCCAATGGTGTTATCTGGTATGATGATACGACATTTTATTAATAATTGGAATAATTCTAGTTATAACAATGCTGTGAACGGGTTTGAGATTTTATGCGAGGTGATTTTTTCAAAGATGGCTGGTGTCATTTCCCCCATGACACCGTATTAATGTCGTGGATTACGGAAAACCTGCCCACGGCCCGCACGGCGGTAACCGACCCCGTAAATGCGGATTGGATACGGTGTAGCGGAACGTGGTTTGTGGGGGTAAACGCCATACCCAACGATGACAGGGGTGCCGTAAACGGCGGCTCTCCCATTGCCGGGCAAGCGGTTGACTTTATTCATCAAACACTTGGGTTAAACACTATCAAATGGGACAGAGCCCAGCTTTCTATTTGTTACCCCGGTTATCCGCAACGTTCTGAAAATGAAACAGACGCCGCCTACCGTTTTCGTCATAAATTCGATGCGGCCCATGTGGATGGCTTACACGCAGAAGGCCCCGGCCGCAGACGACACCTTAGAGAGTATCATGGCTTTCTATTAGGTCTTCCCATGGTCACGGCCAGTCCGGATGCGGCCCCCTTTGTGATATGGGAAGGATCCCACAAAATTATGCGCGCAGGGTTCAAACAAATCTTGAAAGACACCCCCCCCGAAGATTGGGGAAACGTTGACATGACCAAAGATTACCAAGCAATCCGTCGCGAAGCGCTCAGACAATCTAACAGAATCGAGATCAGCGCTAAGCCGGGCGAGGCCTATGTGATCCACCGCCATGCCCTGCATGGTATGGCCCCATGGGGTGAATCCGCCACGGCAGGACCCGATGGAAGAATGATTGCTTATTTCCGCCCCGAGCTAGAACAAGCAATCGATTGGTTGAATACCCCCTAACAAAAAGATGCCGATATACATTCAATATCCTTGAAAAATAGTATATAATGGTAGGGTGCAATAAAAATCCTAACAGGAGCATTCCATGGAAGAAAACGACCAAAGTGAGACTTGCCAAAACTGTCGCTTTTGGGATCCTCAGTGGAAATTCCGCAAGGAGCAAAAAATACTATCGGATGGCAGTAAATTGAACCTTAGCAATCCCCGTATGACCGAAAACATGCGAAAGAATTCACCGAAAGGATTATGCAGGCGCCATGCCCCGCACCCCAGCGCCTTAACCACCGTATGGATGGAAACACAAAACGCCGATTGGTGTGGTGATTTCAGCCTTCACAGGTCAAAAACATAACATTCAGGTGAATAAAACTTGGATTTAGATTGCCCCAAAGCCAACATTAAGATACTTCATAACTATCAGATTAATCCTAACGTATCAGGAGATACCAAAAATGTCATTTGAAGAAAAAGGTCGCGGCGAAGAACTGCTGAACGCTAACAAAGAAGAAAACGAATTTCGCCTTGCTGCCCAACGCAACAAGATGTTGGGTCTCTGGCTTGCAGAAATTCTCGGCATTGCCGATGCGGAAGCCTACGCCAAGGAAGTGATTATTTCAGACCTTGACGAACCCGGCGATGAAGATGTCATTCGCAAAGTAATGAAAGACATTGAAAAGCACGGCGCAGGGATCAGCGAAGATGAAATCCGCGAAAAGCTGAAAACCTTAAACGCACAACTTCACCCCAAAGAATAATAGGCCGCTTAGCCTATATTCCGAGAATTTAGGTAAAGGTGATTTAAAACCTGATGGCTTTACAGTCAGGTGATTTAAAACCTGATGGCTTTACAGCCAGGTGATTTAAAACCTGATGGCTTTACAGCCATCGGGAATAATTTTTCTTGCCCA
>CBFDBO010000046.1:0-19764 GCA_965603075.1 uncultured Rhodospirillales bacterium
GCCCCGGATCGTTCTGCCCCGGATCGTTTTGCCACCGGGTAATCAGACCCTGTTCGCCCTTTTCGGGGGTGGTCGGCCATATCCAGGCCTGTACTGTGAAGCTTTCCAGCGCGTCAAATTTCGGTGAATTGGGAACCACTGCATAGGAGCCGGCGTCGGTTGGTTGTAGGCGGCCGGGGTATTCACCGCTGAAGGGAGCGTCGATCTGTTCTTCCCGGTAGAGCCCTCGATCCGGGTCGTCGTCACCACAGATGACGCGAACCAGATCGGCTTGATAACGCTCGGGGCCGTACGTGCTCACCATGACGTTCAGTGTCTCGCCCGGTGTGATGCTCCAAGTGTTTGTGTATCCTACGATCTTTTTCATGACAGGCTCTCCCCAGTCACGGTTTGCCACCGCGATTTGAAAACTTCCCATGCGCCTTTATCGTAGTCGGTGAAGACCTTGTCCTCGACCAGTTCTAGTTTGGCACCGCGTACCGTGGGCATTTTTGCCAACGTCCACTCGCGGCCCCGCTTCGTGCAAACAAGAATATGGCGATCGGCCATGGGCATCACCCGCAATCGGTTCACAACAAGTGTCAGTTCGGGGCTATAGGGTCCGCCGGGGTTGTTGCGATATTCTTCAACCAAATCCGTTCTTGAGGGGTCGATTTTATACATTGGACAATCCTGTTATTACGTTGTTCGCTTTTTAGGGGAGACGGTTACAAAGAAATTTTTGTATTGCTCGGTCATATGCCAGTCACCATTAAAACCACGGGGGATCATGAAGGCGTCGCCGGGCTCAAAAGTATCGCAATGACCGTCCTCGTCAGTAATGGTGAGCGAGCCTTCAAGCACGAAGCAGCACTGATCATAGGGATAATCGCGTATCCGTTCTATGCACGATGTACATTCCCACACACCCGCGTTCACATTACCGGCTGCGTTGGTAAAAAAGACGTGGCCCTGCTCTTGGGCCGTGCCTTCAACCACCGTATCGGCGCTTATATAATTCAATGGATTCATGCCACCATCCGCGGCACCATTGGGCAACAGGCGTGTAATTCTATTGTTGGACATTATTGTTTCCCTTTATTCCTCTTTATCCCACTTTATCACCCTTATTCCCGTAAGGATGATTGTCTAGTCGTCGACAATCACAAGCCCCAGCGGCGACTTCAGCGGCTGGAACGCCGTATCTGCCTTGAACATCAACGAATCGATGTAATAGGTGATGCCTGAGTTACGGGGCGAGAAAAACTGGCTCTCGAAATTGACGATGGTACCCGGTTCAAAGACCTTGTCTGTATCGGTATCGGACATCTCGTAGACATAATTGCCGACCCAATCAGGTGGAAAGGCGAGACCAAGCTCATAACCACCAACCCAGCCCGCATCAGACCAAATGCCAACATCGTCGTAATAGGCCTTGGTCGCCTTCACAAGTTCTGCGACCGGTAGGTTGGGCCTGAGAATATCCGCGATGACGTCGAAAACACCCGCCGATAAGCGGTGAAACTCCATTACGTCCTTGGCGGGTTCGCCCACGTGAAATGCGCGTCCGGCGTTGCCGTGATAACGGTTGAACACACCACTCACATCCACATTAACCTGTTCACCGGCCTTGATGACCTTGCGGCTGGCCAGAGAATGCCCGCAATTGGCCTTCAGCCCAGAATTCACCGGCAGGGTAATACCCGGATTTTCGCCACCGGCCTGTGACATGGCGTGGATAATCTCGCCGTACACATCGAGCTCGGTTACACCGGGACGGATGGCATTCTTTGCTGCTTCCAATCCCACGTCGGTGATCTCCATGGCCTTTTCCATATAGGCCATTTCGGCATCTGATTTAACCCAACGAATATCGCGCAGGATATCGCTGCCATCGGCTACTTTCATGCCGGTGCTTTTGAAGGCATCCTGAAAGCGTTTGCTGATCGCCGGATTGGGTCGGTAGCTGTGAAACTCCATGCCCACTGTTCCAGACGTCATCCAGCCTTGAGATTTAAGCTCGTCCACTATGAATGAAATGCCATCGCGTCGGCCTGTCATGGGAAAGGCACGGATGTCCTTTGCGCAAGTGACGAAGCGGCACATGATGGCTTCGCTGGGTGTGTCGAACATAATGAAGTCGTCATGATCCTTGTGAATAGCGATGCCACTTGTTGCCGGCCATTGTTTGGGGCTTTGGGCTTGATACCAGATACATTTGTAGCCGCTCACATAATTCAGGCTCTCTGGTGCCATGAGCCACAAAACGTCTATGCCACTGTCATCCATTCGAGCACGGATACGCTTTAGGCGTTGCTGGAATTCATCCAGACTGAACGCCAATTCCATATCTGGTTGGCATTCTCCAAGGGCAAGATCGCGATTGATTCCCATTAATCGTCTCCTCTGTTTCCATAAACGTGGCTTTGATCAAACAATATATCTGCCTCGTATTGAGCCTGCAAGATCGAGCTAAGGCCCTGATAATGGTAGAATATATGGTGAGTGACGGTATCCACTTATCAGCGTAAATCATACCTAAATTACCACAGCACGCAATATCCGTTTTGGGTTATAAACGGACCTTAGGATACTAACGATTGAGTTGGGGTTGTGGGCTTATTCGCTCGGCGGAATAAATATTTCTGGGCGTTCGGTTGGTAATGATTTCACGTACAGGGTCTGAGACGGGAAGGCGAAGTCTGTACCTGCGTTCTCAATGATCTGCTTGATGCGATAGGCCAGTTGCTCTTTGATGACAAGCCATTCCCCCCAGTCCGTGGTGCGTGTAAAGCAATACAGCATAATATCTATGGACGATGCATTAAAGCTGTCGATACGCACGAATGTAGAGGCCTCCTCGGGCGGGGCAAAGTCTGTTGATTGTGTAATGTAGTGTTCGATCTGATCGCGGATATCGCGCAGTTGCTCTACGTTGGTGCTGTATTCAACACCAATCATCCAGTAAATCCGCCGGTGTGTCATGGCAGAGAAATTCGTAACGGCGGTATCGGCTAAATTTGTATTGGGAACCATCACCGGGGCTTTGTCGAAACGTCGGATAATGGTGGAGCGGAATCCAATGCTTTCAACGGTCCCTTCAACAATACCCTCAACGCGGATCCAGTCGCCTTTATGAAAACGCTTTTCGCCAATGATCAGCAACCCGGCAATCAGGTTCTTGAATAAGTCCTGAGCACCGAGCGCAACGGCAACACCAAACAAACCAGCACCCGCGAGGATGGGGCCGACCTGTATTCCCCAAATTTGCAAAATCGTGGCGGCACCAATCAAAATGATGGCAATACGAATGGCCTTTATTAACCATTCAACCAGTTCATGGGTTAAGTGTTTTTCCAAGCGGGATATGTAACGGCTAATGGGTATTAGCAGTTCCACGGCACCCCAAAAGATCGTAAAGGCAATGAGGGAGCGCACCAAATTTTCAGCGATCTCAGAATAAATCCCTTCAAACTCTATGTATTGGGTCGCGAAAAATATGCCGAGGACGACCGGTATAAAACGGATGGGGTTTTCAAGGGCCTCAATGGCATGATCGTCAGCCTGCGTGCTGGTTTTTTTTACACTTGCCTTTATCCAGGCCAGAATGAAACGGGTGAACAGTTTGCGGATAAACAGAAAGCCAATCAAGATACCAACGGCAACCAGCATTCGCCCCACATCAATACCGGCAACACCATTTTGCCAAACATCGGTAACCAAAGTCCAAAAAACAACCAAATCGTCCATATCGCCTCGCCTAATATAATTTTATTTTACATAGCAATTTTTCAGCGTAGAGGAAACCTTCTTCAAGATAGAGGTAACCTTCTTCAAGATAGGGGAACCTTCGTCGAAAACCGTGTTTCAGGTCGCAACACTGGGTTGCAACACTAGGTCGCAACACTAGGTCGCAACACTGGGTTGCAATACGAGGGCACGGCGGCGGTTTGTGGTGACGTATAACGCCCCAACTAAAATCAGGTTTACGACACCGACAAAGACAGCATTAGCATAAGTCAGCGTGTAATTTCCGGTAAGATCATAAAAGAACCCGCCTTGATACCCCC
Source organism: uncultured Rhodospirillales bacterium (assembly GCA_965603075.1). Lineage (GTDB taxonomy): Bacteria > Pseudomonadota > Alphaproteobacteria > Rhodospirillales > Casp-alpha2 > JABJOR01. The sequence goes on from CBFDBO010000046.1 coordinate 4,050, forward strand.
CGATGCCATGGCCGATAAAGGCAAATAACATGACAATACCGAGCACAGAAGCCCGCTTTGAAACCGGGGTTAAAACCCGCACACAAACCAGAACGCCCGTCATGACCCCGGCGTAACCAAAGCCGTAAATGATCGCGAAAATGTAATACCCCTGGAGCGTATCAATCTGTAAGAAGAAAAACACCAGAACGGTTTGCCAGCACGATGTAAACCAATAAGTCCGGATCGCGCCAATCATATCGGCCAGCTTGCCAAAGGCAACGCGCCCCACAATCGCGACGATCAGCATAACAAAAAGCACACTACCCGCATCTTCCAGAGGAATGCCCCGGTCCTGCATCAACGGCACAAGGTGCATCAACGGAACCGCCATACAGATACAACAGAGAAGTGCCGCCACCCCCACCCACAGAGCGACTCTGTTGGGTGCAATTAAGGTGCTGTCAACGCCCTCAGCCAGAGGGTCAAGCTGTTGATCGGCATCTGAAGGGTGTGTTCTTTTTGGGGGGTGTTTGATCAACATGGCCAGAGATATCAACGACACAAGCATGATGAGACCAACACTCAACAGCGCATCGCGCCAACCCACCACACCGATTAAAAGCGCCAGCACATAAGGCATTGCCCCCTGACCCAACGCTTGACCCGCGGCGGCAATGCCCAACGCCAATCCAGCCCCCGTTTTAAACCAATTGCCCACATTGGCGATCAAGGGTGTGAAAAGGGCTGCGGCGCCAAAAAAACCGGCAATAAAAAATAACAGGTAAAACTGCCACAAGACGTTTGCCTGTGACGCGCCTAACATACAGACCCCAATAACCGTCGCGCCAAACAAAATAACAGGGCGGATCGGCGTTTTGTCAGCAATCCGGCCCATAAAAATACCGCCAATTGCCAGTCCGATCAGACCTGAGGTATTGATCAAAGAGACGGCGCCACGCTGCCAGCCAAACTCTTCAAAAAGCGGTATAAAAAAGACAGAGGTTCCATTGACCACCATGCCCATACTAAGGGAAAGCATAAGCGCCGATGCGCTGACAATCACCCAACGGTAAACAGGCTCTGGCGTCGTTTCACGAATTGAGTTCATTGTTCCGCCAAATGTTTAAAGGGATAAGGGGGGGTGAGTATAGGCGCGAATGATTTCCAATAGCAAATTCGGCGCATCAATCGGAACAATCGCGTACAGTAATGACGGTGGCTAAGCCGAAGTTTTTAATGCTTCTTGAGGGTGTCTATTTATGGTGCTTAGCTGCTTAAATATAAAATTCAACTTCATCATGTGTATTTGTTAAATAACATAATCTAAAGTATTTATGCTGTTAGATATAGGAGGAGGGTACTACATCTGTAGTCAAAATCGTTAAATCGGGCATGAAAATGGTTGATGCGCATTCATATATAATAGGTAGTTTGATTTGGTTAGAATAAAATAGTGCAATTTTAGATAATCAGAATATGAACGTATGTAATGCTTGAGTATGAATTTCTATAATTAAGGATTATTTTACTAAATTATTTTAATAATACATTGTTCGTCCCTTGTCTAATAATCGAATAAATCGAGGATAAATAAATGCAATTTAGAGGAACCGAAGTCTTCTTTGACAAGAATGACTTAATCGTTAGTAAAACTGACCTTAAAGGTAGGCTAACTTATATTAACCATACTTTTATGGATATCGCTGGGTATGAAGAAGTTGAACTTTTAGGCCAGCCCCATAATGTGATCCGTAATCCAAGTATGCCGCGCACTATTTTTGAATATTTGTGGAAAACCATCGCCGATGGTAAAGAGTTATTTGCTTATGTTGTCAACGAAACCAAACCACAAGATCATTACTGGGTGATTGCCCATGTAACACCAAGCTGGGAAGGTGGCCATATCTCTGGTTACCACTCAACCCGTCGGGTACCAAATCCACAAACAATTAAGAATATAATTATTCCTCTCTACGATAATTTGAAAGCCATCGAAGATAGAAATCCAAGTCGTAAGGACGGCATTGCGGATGGCATGGCGGCTCTGACAGCTGTCTTAAATGAAAAGAACGTTTCCTATAACGAATTTATCGCTGACTTAATGAAGGATGATTGATATGAGTGAAGAGATGGGACAAGAAGCAACCGTGCCAAATTCCGGACAAACCATTGCATTCGATCCAGAAAAGATGAGCGAAGTTCTGGAAGTCGTTAACAATATCTGTCAGGGTAAATTTGCAAGCCGGATCATCAACGTTACCACCGAGGATGGCATTGAGCGTGAACTTTGCCTCCGCGTAAATGAAATGATTGATCGCGCTGATGCTTATATCCGGGAATCAACGGCCTGTATGGGCTTCATTTTACAAAATCAATATTTTCGCAGGATTTCCCCCAATGGTATGCTTGGGGATTATAATAATGCCGTTGTTGGTATCAACAATGCCGCCGATGGCATTGAAACAAAAATGGTCACCTTTGGCGAGATTGTTGGCACGGTTGCATCTGCATCAACCGAACTTAATAATAGCGCTCAAGCCATGGGTGAAACAGCGAACCAAGCCAATAACCGTGCCACGACGGTTGCTGCTGCTGCCGAAGAAGCCGGGGTAAACACCTCAACGGTAGCTGCTTCTGCTGAACAGTTAAATGCCTCAATCCAAGAAATAAATCGCCAGGTTTCACAATCGGCAATCGTAACCAGTGAAGCCGTTATCGAAGTCCAAAAAACCAACGAACTTGTTGATGGATTATCGGTGGCATCGACGCAGATTGAACAAGTGGTCACACTGATCAACGATATAGCCAAACAAACAAACTTGCTTGCCCTTAACGCAACCATCGAGGCGGCCCGCGCGGGTGAAGCGGGAAAAGGATTTGCCGTTGTTGCATCGGAAGTAAAAAACCTAGCCAATCAGACAGCAAAAGCAACAGAGGATATCAAATCAAAGGTTGGAGATATTCTGAGGGTAACGGGTACGACTGTTGATTCCATTGCCTCTATTGGAAAAACTGTTGAGGCATTGAGTGAAACGACAGAAGCCATCGCCGCAGCCGTTGAAGAACAAGGTGCTGCAACCCAAGAGATCGCTCGAAATGTGCAAGAAGCCTCCGCCGGTGTTGCAGAAGTAACAACAAACATCGTTGGTGTTACCGAAGACGTCGGACAGGTTACTGAGATTTCGAGCCAAGTGCTAACAGTTTCAAACCAGCTTTCTGAGCAGGCGGCAACACTAGAAAATGTTCTCAGTAGTTAATGGTTAATGGTTAATGGCTAACGGCTAAAACTGTAGGGTAATTTTCAGGCAACACTGAATTTATCTCAACGTTTACTGCTGATTGTTATCTCTCGTTTTACTATTGGGTCATAAGCAGACTTTTTTAATGCTGCCTAAGCATGTCTGCTTATGACTTAAAAAACAGTGTTATCGCATATGTATTAAACACTTATTATAGTAGCCAAAAGCAGACATAAGCTGTTGTGTCTGTTAAAACTTGATGGTGCTATTAAGGGTATGGTAAAACTATATCTAGAATTTTAATTGTTATACTAATGAATAAATCTCCACGCTAGAAACTATCATGGACTTTTGATCATGCGTAAAAAAACACCTGACAATGCTATCTCTAATCCGACCGACAAGACACTCGCCGATCAAATGCAAATTACAGATCGCGAAATTCAGTCGCGCATGGACTTGCTTGAATTTACGGAAAAAGATGCTCAGATATTAAAATCTCTCAGCTCTATTGTGAGCGAGAAACTCGAAACAATTGTTAAAATTTTTTACGATCGCCAGCTCCAAAACCGTGAAATCGCCTTGGTTATTGGTGATGCCGAAACATTGGATCGCCTGCGCATGGCCATGCGCCGCTATATTTTGGAGCTTTTCGATGGCTTTTACGATAGCGAGTACGTCAACAAACGATTGCGCATCGGAAAAATTCACCAACGCATTGGCGTTTCACCGAAGCTCTATGTTTCGGCCCTAACACTGTTGGAAAGAACGCTTTGTGATAGCCTTTTTATTCAAGGTACAGGTCAAAACGCAATACTGAGTACAGACAGCGAGGATCAACGCTCCGCTTTACGTAAACTGATGATGTTTGATATGCAGCTTGTGTTCGACACCTACATTTCCAGTCTTGTAAATGCGGTTGAAACAGCCAAAGTCGAGTTGGAAGAGTACGCAGAGAGCTTGGAAGGCATCGTTGCGGAACGGACACACCAATTACAAGAAATGGCGACGCACGATTCCATGACGGAGCTTTATAACCAGCGGGGGTTCTATGACCATCTGCGCCGCGAAATCTCTGTTGCTGAACGTTCGGGCTATTCCTTAATTCTGGTCTATTTCGACCTCAATGGATTTAAGAATATCAACGATACAAAAGGCCATAAAGAAGGCGATAGTATTTTGGCATGGGTCGGCAAATGTATTAACGACACGATACGTGATGTTGATTTTGGCTGTCGTTATGGTGGCGATGAGTTCTGTATCATTATGCCGAGAACCGATATCAAGGGCGCCCTTTTGGTTTATAACCGGGTCGTTGAAATGTATGATACAGGCGAGACACATGATGTTACGTTCAGCGCTGGCCTTTCTCAAACCGGGCCGCAAGATTTTGTTCATGCGGACCAGTTGATAAAAGATGCTGATACCCTGATGTACATTGCGAAGGACCGTTCGAAAGAAGAACCAGGACATCACTACGAACTACCTGAAGAGGTTACCCTGTAATCACTGAAACGCCAACTGACCCGCACTTGGCATTCATGTGATCCGCTCATCGTAAGAAAACAGGATTGTTTCGGCTGTCATTCAGGGCCGCTATTTGACATTTGCGTTAAAGACCTTATCCTGTGCGTTCATGATTACTGATAATTCCACGATAGAAGAAGCAGAAGAAACCGTTGAAGCTCAGATTTCCATCGATCAGGAAATAAGGCTGCGTGAGCAAGGTTTGGACGTTCTTCGTTATCTGCACACCTCTCATAGCACTGAAGAACCGACTTGGATGTTTGTTGGCAAGTATGCCATGCCGAACTCAAATCATCTTATCCCCTTTCGTATCTAGAAATAACGACTATACGGTGGTCAATTCTTGGCCCCGTATCCTCTATTTCAGCAATCCTAAACGCTCAATAATAGTTTGTTAAAACTTTGTTGGTGGAGGGCGTATCTGTTGATTGTTTCTATTTTTATTCAACGTCACGATAATCCTATATGTCGGCGTAACCGCCGACGAATAGTCGAGAAAATCTCAAAGGAGAGACATTTTGTCAAATGCGACAACATCAAGAAAAAGAGAAAAAAAACAGTCTGAAAACAACACTCTTGGCGGGCGACTTCAGACCATACGCAATGCAAAAAATCTCACTGTTGAACAATTAGCACGCCGTACCGGTGTCATCGGTAAGACATTAACCAATTGGGAAACCGACCGATCAGAACCTAGGGGCAACAAATTGCAAATGCTTGCGGGGGTATTGGGTGTCCCAGCGAATTGGTTGCTTTACGGGGATGAAAGCTTGTTTAATTCTGATGCTCTTGAAAGTACAAATGAGACTTCCGGTATGGAAAAAAAGATAGAGCAACTTTTAAAGCTACATGAAGAATCAGCTAAGTTGATCATTGACCTCGAAACGGATATCCGCCGTCTCCAATTGGAAAATAACATATAAGGGCCTCGTCTCGGAGTCGAGATAACCCACAATTCAGGCGTAACAGATACGTAAATTTGATTTCAATATAATACAAATGACAAAAATATCTCTTATGCAAATTACTGCTGAGGCCATAAATATTAGTGCGCCTTAGGGAAGGGGATGCTGAAAGAAATTTAAGTGTGTTGATAGGATTACGTTTTATTCGGTCGTTTTCAACATCACCGTAAGTCTCGCGCCTGTTAGACGAGTAATATTCTAGCCGCCAGTTGCTTCATTGAATTGATATAGTGGCGCTGCGACCAGCCACAGTCGCGGGTCAGTTGCTCCCATGTTTGAACCGATAGCAGGGTCCAAAGAGTGTCTGTCGCTTCTTTGACGGAGAGTTCAGGCGATAATACCCCATCATTCTTTAAGGCCTTGATCGTTACTTGGCAGCCATCACGAACGGCCGCCATCCGGTCCGTCCAAGCTAGCTTTGCTGCCTCATCAGTGTCTTGCATTGCAATAAGTGCTTTGGCGATTCCGTGTATTTCGGGAATGTAGTTTCCCCACGCTTCGATGAAGGCCTCCATTCTATCCAAACCTGTGTCTGCATTGCGACTGGCAGCCAGTCTTGCATCCACGTCTTTTACTTCATCCAAGTATCTTGTCGTCGCAATGAGCAATTCAGCGCGGGTGGGAAAGTGCAGATAAACCGCCTGACGGCTTATGCCGGCGGTTTTTGCTATATCGCTCATTTTAACGCCGTTTCCCTGATCTGCTTCTAGCAATTTCCAGGCAGCGTTTAAAATTCGATCTCGTGTTTCAATTATTTTTCTTGACATGGTGTAAAGTATCACATATTTAACACTCTGTCAATTGACACGGTGTCAAGTAACGTAATTTTAAACCTACAAATATGGAGAAGAAAAATGGAAAATATTGAAAATAAACCTGTCCTTGTATTAGGCGGTAAAGGCAAGACTGGTAGACGCGTCGTAGAGCGCCTTAAAGCCAAAGGAAGAAACGTTCGTATCGCTTCGCGTTCATTCGTCCCGAGCTTTGATTGGAATAACCGCGATAACTGGGATCATTTCCTACAGGGCGTTGATTCTGTTTACATCACTTATCAACCCGACCTTGCCGTGCCTGGTGCTGTTGAAGCGATCAAACATTTCGTTGAACTTTCATTGGCGGCGGGTGTTCGTAGACTTGTATTATTATCAGGTCGGGGTGAAGAAGAAGCTCAGCTTGCCGAGCAAGTATTGATTAACAGCGGTGCTGACTGGACGATCGTTCGGGCGAGCTGGTTTGCGCAAAATTTCAGCGAGAGCTTCCTGATGGACGGCATTTTAGAAGGTAATGTAGTGCTGCCGGCTTTTGCCACGAAAGAACCTTTCGTCGATGCGGATGATATTGCAGACGTGGTTGTCGAAGCCCTTGAAGACGATCGCCATATTGGTCAACTATATGAAGTAACCGGACCCCGCTTGATGACTTTCAAGGAGGCTGTGCAAGAGATCAGTATGGCTTCTGGCCGCGACATCCAGTTCACCGAGATCCCTCATGAGGCGTATAAAGAAGCCCTTGAAGCCAACCAGCTACCGGAAGAGATCGTTTGGCTTACCATGTATTTATTTACGACAGTATTGGATGGTCGTAATGAACATCTGAACGATGGTGTTGAACGTGCATTGGGTCGCCCCGCCAAAGACTTTAGTACCTATGCTCGCGAAGTTGCGAAAACAGGTACGTGGGCATTAGCTAGCTAATTCATATAAATTTGTGACATCCATGCCCCTGCACCTATGCAGGGGCAGGAAAACTAGATAAAGGAAATGAACATGAAAAACTCAATAATTCTTAAAACGACACTCTTAATCTCAGGCTTGATTGCAGCAGGTATTGGCGGGGTTATTTTATTTTTCCCTGCAGATTTTTATGCACCGTACAATATTGATGTTATGAGTAATATCAGTTTGCTAAATGAAATGAAGGCTTCAGCCGGTGCCTTACTTGCCAGTGGACTTATCATAATGGCGGGTGCTTTTGTTTCAAAACTTACATTCACATCTTCACTGCTCGCTGGTGTGCTGTACCTATCCTACGGGTTATCGCGAATTCTAAGCATGGTAGCCGATGGGATGCCCGCTGAAGGACTTCAACAGGCAGCTATTTTAGAAATCGTCATTGGTTTAATTTGTCTGTTTGTCTTTGCAAAAGCTCAAGTGGGTAAGAAAGTATAGAGTTCATTATGATGACAGATAATCGAAAAATATTAATTGCCTATGCCAGCCATTATAATTCTACAACTGGCATTGCCGATGCGATCAAAGAGGAGTTTGAGAAAAAGGGCGTCCACGTTGATGCAAAACCAATTAAGGATGTTTGGGAATTAGACCAATATGATGCTGTCATTATTGGTAGTCCGATCCAATATGATAAATGGATTCCAGAAACAAGAGAATTCATATCGACACATCAAGACATTTTGAAGCAAATGCCCGTGGCCTTCTTTTTTTCTTGTATGGCCTTATCTCTGGGCACTCAGAAGTCAAAGCAACAAGGTCAAAAATATTCAGATTACTTGCTTAACGCATTCCCTCAAGTTAGTCCGGTGTCAATCGGACAATTTGCGGGTGTTCTGAATATGACGAAAATGCCAATTCACTTACGTCTTGTGTTTCGTATCTTGATGATTGTTACAGGCGTTAAAGAAGGGGACTATCGCGACTGGGATGCCATTCGCACTTGGGGCAAAGATTTAAACCGAAGGTTATCATTTTCAGAGGCGGCTGTATGAAAACTTATAGTATCAGTACTTCCTAAAAGCTCGCTCAGTATATGCTTCAGCATGCACTGATCGTAGCTCGGAAGGGGCCGGGGTATGGATGTTGAAACGTCAAAAGAAATTGGTACCATCAACATTGTTACCCTGGTATATTTTCAAACCCGTTAGTCTTCATAGTCTGCCGGACGCTTATGAACAATAAACTTGTGGCACTCGATGCAAGTTTCCCCTTTATCAACGGCCTCGCGCATTTTCTCCGCTGAGCGTTTACTCTGTTTTTCAAAATGCATTGCATCATAGGCGTGACAGTTACGGCATTCCCGGGAGTTGTTCGCCTCCATTTCAGCCCATACATGTTCCGCAAGTTCCAGCCGTTTCGCCTCAAATTTCTCTGGTGTATCGATCGTTCCAAGAATCGTATGATAGAGCTCGTTAGACGCTTTTATTTTGCGAACTAATTTTGCGGTCCATTCTTTGGGCACATGACAATCTGAGCAAATGGCCCTAACGCCTGATGGATTTTTATAGTGAGAGGATGTCTTATATTCCTCGTAGACTGTGTCGCTCATTTCATGACACGAGATACAGAACTCCATCGTGTTGGTATGTTCCATGAAGGTATTGAACCCTCCCCAGAATATAATTCCTGCAACACCACCGGCAATAACTAAGGCACCCCAGCTAAAACGTTTGCTCGGCGTAAAAAACCAGCGCCAAAGGCGGGTTATTATTTGCATACGATACGTCCAGTTCTATAAAAAAAAAGGCCCTTCGATTATAGTAAAATCGAAGGGCCTTAGTGTAGAAATTTTTATTCTTTGGGTAGGGTCTGGATATAAGCACCCACATCTAAAGTAACCTGCATCGGTAGAGCCCTCAACCCCGGCATTCCTTCACCAGGCTGTCCATTGAGAATTTTGTGCATGACTTCCCAAGGATTTTTGTTGGAAAGATTACCAAGTGGCGGCATATCTTTTGGTAGCATACCGTCGGCCCTATGACAGCTAATGCATAGAGTGTTGTAGTATTCTTTGCCTTGTGCCGGATCGCCTGAGAATTTTTTGGTGTCGCGGGCGATGGCTTTGTCCATATCGACTTGGCCTTCTGTAACAAAGGTGGCTAAGGCCATCATGTTTGCATCAGACATGCCGCCACCAAATCCATGGTTAGCATCTTTCAAAATGGCGACCACATCTCCGGGATTGCCACCATCAAAACGACGAACACCTGTAATGCCAGTTTTATAGGAGCCAGAGGAATAGGCGCCATCTTTCCCCATGTAATCCCAGCCATGGCATGCTTTACAGCGTTGCGTGGCATCGCCTTTCTTTTTGGTATTGGAGGATGGCCAAGACATGTGTGTTTCTGTCGGTTTTGGTGCCCCAACAACCTTGTACCATTTATCGTACATCTTGCCACCAAGGGCGATTGTACCCTGATCTGCATAGGCAACATTCGTAAAGGCAAAAGAAAATACGGCAAACACCGCAATTGTCATAGCAAAAAATCGCCTAACCCATAGTTTAGATAAATACATACCAACCTCCTATATATTAAATGATGGAATTCTTAATTCTTTTAATTTTTTCAACTATAGCATTCAATTAATATCATGTCTTGATCTAAGTTAAGTTGTTGAATCAGGAGAGTTCTCAGTACCCTCAATATACTTTCGATGGTCATTGGCGGACAAACGGCTCATTCGCAAGGTGTCTCTGAGATATCTTTAACTATTTGAGCTTGCGAACTTTTCAAAAAATCCAAGAACAAGCTGGTCAAACTTCCGGCTGCAACATTGGTTGGCCACACAGCGTACGTTTTCATTTCCACCAAATGCCAATCCATCATCAGATGAACTAATCGGCCAGCACGAATGTCATCATCAACCAAAAAATCGGGAGGCGACGATAATCCCAGCCCATGGCAGGTTAATTTATACATCGCATCGATATTGTTGACTTCAATTCGAGGCATATAATCAACTTGGCAAGTCTCTCCCGCATCATTGGTGAAATCCTTATGGTGCGGCATCATTTTCAGACTAATCCAATCCCAATTGGACAATCCCGCCGGGTTAGTAGGGCGGGTCCGGCCCTTCAGGTAATCGGGTGAACACACAAGTTTACGTTGGATCGTATCGAGTCGCCGAGATTTCAGGCTGCTATCGGGCATCGCCCCCACCCGCAAGGAAATATCAACCCCTTGTGAAATCAGGTTGATCCTTTCATCAGTGAAAATAAGCGACAAATTTACTTTTGGGTACAAGGACGCAAATTGCGCAATTTTCCAAGTATAATGCCCCCGCACAAAGCCCGCCGGAATTGAAATGGTCAATTTTCCGGCCGGATTTACCGAGCTTCCCCTTAGCAAATCAAGTGCATCTTGCGCTGACGTCACCATTTTTCTGGCGTGAGCATAAAAGGTTTCCCCTTCATTGGTTTGCGAGAGTTTCCGGGTCGAGCGATAGAGCAAGGCAACGCCATACTTTTTTTCAAGTTTTGAGATATGGTAACTGACGACGGAAGGCGACAGGTTTAACGCCTCCGCCGCCGCCCGAAAGGAGCCCAGCTCCACCGTCCGCACATATATTGTCATCGCCCGCAAATCATCAATCATCATCACATTCCATCATTTAATCGAATAGTATCATTTAATAATACGACATTATTAAACAAAGTTACAATTGCTAGTCTACAAATTATAAAAAACTCAAAAGGAAAATGTCGTGACCCTGATACTTGCTATGGCGGGCTTTGCCCTCTCCATGTCTATTTCACCAGGACCGGTTAACTTAATGACATTGTCTTCTGGCGCACGCGTCGGCGTGGCCCGAACACTGCCTTTTGTCACGGGTGCGACGACGGGATTTACTTTAATGTTGTTTGTACTTGGGTTGGGGGCTGGCAGCCTGATCGAACAATTCCCCACATTGGTAAAGTTCATCGGCTATGGCGGAGCCACGCTCATCGGTTATATGGCTTTTAAGATCATGACCGCAAATCCAAACATCGACTTAGATCAAGCCCGGTCTTCGGGGTTTACCCATGGGGCAATTTTGCAATTGTTGAACCCCAAAGCCTGGATCGCTTGCTTAACGGGTGGGGCGGCCTTCATTTCTACGGGCGACGTCCAAATATTGCTTCAATTTTGTTTGATCTATTACATCATTTGTTATGGTAGCGTCTTAAGCTGGGCCGTTGTCGGCGCAGGAACCCGGCGTTTGGTTCAAACCCCAAATCACCTGCAGATGCTCAATTCCTTCACGGGGGGCTTGCTGGGGCTTATTGCGATTTATCTTTTTGTGACGGCATAATTCTCGCCATCATTTATTATTTTATGTCGAATTCAATGACAACGGCGTCATGATCGCTGGTCTTTCTGGGAAAGTCCATCACCCGGCCCTGTGTCACGCTATGGAAAAGCCGCAGGCTGACAAGGATATGATCCAGTTGGGATTGATCGCCTTTATAATTATAGGTCCATTTTTTGCCCGTAAAGTTATCTGAGCTACTGGTTTGATAAAGCTCATAGGAACCATCCTCACCTTTAATGCGCCGTAGGGCTGGCGTATCGACACCGTCATTTAGATCCCCCATGACAATGACATGGTTGTCCTTCTCCAATGCGGGCCGCAATAAGGTCCGCACGATCTGGGCTTGGGCTAGGCGCTCATTACCCGATGATACCCCGCCGCGTTTTGATTTCAGATGGATGGAAAATATCGTCAGGTATTGCCGGGGGCCGACTTCGACATCCACGCGCAAGGCCTTTTGTAATTGGGCTAATCGGGGTTGCCCGCCCTCTGTTTTAAAGGGCTCTACCAAGCTCGGAAAAGCAAGAACCGGCCCCACCACCGAAGGGTAGCGCGACAGGACCGCTACATCCTGCCCTGTAAATGCGTCCAGCCCGTTACTGACCCAAACATAGGGGTATTTTTGATCACCCAGTGCATCATTAAGATCCTCAATAACGCCCCTGCCTTCCACTTCTTGTAAGGCGATGATATCCGCATCGATTTCCAGTACCGCTTTGGCCATTCGGTTGACCACTTGCGGGTACGTTTGCCCTTTGCGTCGGTCCCGCCAATTCAGATGGGGCGCACGATCATCGTAAAACCAATAGGTATTAAACGTGGCAACCTTAACCTGCGTTGCAAAAACGGAATTCGAGAACGAAAAAATAACGAGACTAAAAAATAAACCAAAAACCCAACGTTTCATCGTACTCTCCATTGTGAAGAAACAGCAATCACACAATACGCCGTAAAATGCAAAGAGGTTTATACAAAGATTTAAAATCTGATCAAAAAGCAGCGAATAGCCAAATTTTCCAATTGCACCGTTCTTCTAAGCCTCACACGCACAATATAACCCATCGCGGCGCAATTGAATTGTCGCTGTTCATTTGCCAATTACTTTAGCGAATTTAGTGAATAAACTTTCAACGCTTAATCCAACATCAGCTTTTGCTGTTTTAAGTTGTGCTTATACGGAAGCAACGGAATCAAGTTGAGACAAGGCATCTGAATGGGTTCTTACGGTATTTGTAATCTTGAAATGGCTTATTTCAAAATGTAGAGTAGCCTATGACACTTTTTAAAAAGGGAAAATCTTATGAGCCAACGCGTCGATTTATATACAGAAGTACACAAAGGTCTTCGCCGGGCCTTGACGAACATTCTTAACAACGCTGGTCGTTTGGATGTGACTGACCCAAAATCCGTAGCTGGATTCAATGATGATCTAGATTTTATCGTCGGTCTGCTGGCTGAACACGCTGAAAATGAAGATACCCATGTTCAACCTTTGATCGATAAAGACAATACAGACCTTGCCACCACTATTAAAGTTGACCATCTAAAATTAGAAATCGAAATTAACGCCGTGGTGGATGCATACAGACAACTTGGCGAGAGTATTGGTGAACAGGCATTGTCTGTGGGCAAAGTCGCCTATTATAAATTATCAGCATTTATAGGTCGCTATCTCGTTCATATGAGTACTGAAGAACTAGAAGTGATGCCTTTCTTGCAAGAGCGTTTGACCGACCCAGAATTAATGAGCATTACGAACCAACTTCGCGGTGACATTCCACCCTCGCGTATGGCCGATTACCTAAAACTGATGATTCCAGCCATGAATATTCAAGAGCGCACAACGATGTTTAAGGGGATGAAGGCATTTGCTCCCCCCGAAGCGCTCGAAGGCGCTTGTCAACTGGCGCAATCGGTATTGGATGAACAGGAATGGCGCGATCTTTGCGAAAAGGTGGGTTTATAAGAGCCTGTAATAATTTCCGCTTCACCTCCTAGAAGTGGCCATCCTGTCACAGGAGGATGATCAAGTTGTCAGGTTGAAACCACCTAACAAATCTTCAACGAAGTAGGCGACGAGTTCATAGCGACCTTTTACCTCAGCTTTTCGATAAATAGCATTTCCCTGACTCTTGATTGTGCCGGGTTTGCTATCGCGCACATTCGCAATTTCTTGAATGCTCAATCCCTTAATTAACAGGAATGCAACCTCCCTTTCCGATTCCGAGAGCGCCCAGTCATCAAACTTACTATCAACGACCTGAAGGAACTCACCAGATGCAAGGCCTGCCATCTCACGATAAATTCTATTCTCTTGTAGAATTCTCCAAAAGTTCGCACCGACGAAAACCATAGCAATTCCAAGAATAAACACTGCGGTTGTTTCGATCTCGATGTGATAGTCAAAATAAAAATCAGATCCAATGCCAAATGCCTCAGAAACAACGTCGAGAATCAGTAACGTTTCACTGATTGCAAGAACAAACAGTGATACTCCAGCCATCACAACCTGCTGTGATTTACGTGCCGAAGAGGGTTTGTCAGCGTTCATATGATAATAATATCCCTAAAAACATTCACCTTTAAGAGGTAACCAGCTTATGGATTTCTCACCAAATACATGAGTTTACAATAATTTTTTGAATTATAAGCACTCTATAACTTAGGTTTAAAGGTAGCAACATACCACTTTGGTTTATTGTCTCATAGTCTATCCACATTCACTATGACAATTCATAAAAGATCGAGTGATAAAAGGCATAAGTTGATAATCCGCCTTTAAGAAGCGGCAGAAAGGTGAGGCGGGCAATAATGCCAACGCCACAAGCTACTATAAATGTAGGGAAGAAGTATAATGCAAAAGATTTGGAATTTATCTTCACGGGTTTTTGCTACGACGGCATCGATCGCCGGTATCTTGATGACTGGGATACTGTTGAACACAACGGCAGCCCTAGCCGACAACGATAAGCACAAACTTGAGGACCATCAGAAAGAATACGTTCACGGTAAGCCAGCAAATCCCAGTGAAGCTTGGATTATCGCCAGTGGCATGCGTCTCTATGATAACTGGATGAATACAATGGATACCGACGGACCGGGAACGACCCATCCTTCATGGCCGTCTTCAAACACCAAACATGATGGGGACAGCACTTGGCGCTGCAAATCCTGTCACGGTTGGGATTACAAAGGCAAAGATGGACAGTACAAGAGTGGATCTTACGAGACCGGTATCATCGGCGTCATGGGGGCCTCCACCATGCATCCCAATGATATTCATAAGGTCCTCATGGATGATACACATCAATACACGCACGATATGATTACGGCAGAAGCAATGCTGCGTCTTTCAACAGCACTGGCAATCGGCTTGTATGATACAGATGATTATATCAATGCGGATGGTCGTGTTAAGGGTGACCTGCGTCACGGCCGCGAAATTTTCCAAAATATCTGTGCTTCCTGTCATGGTTATGACGGCACCGCCCTTGATTGGGGGGATGAAGATAGTCCTGCCTATATAGGGACGGAAGCCAATGCCAACCCATGGGAAGTTATCGCAAAAATTCGCCACGGCCATCCGGGTGTGGAAATGGTATCGCTGATTGCGTTTCCTATGACTGACATTGCCTCTGTGCTCAAATATGTAAGGACATTACCTCAGAAGTAATCTGTCCTGTAATACTTGGAAGTTTTTTGCGTACTTCCAAACATAAAAACGAGCTAAATTTAGCCGCCCCGTCTTCCAAGGGGCGGCTTTTTTTCTATACGCGCAACAGACCAGATCGATTAAGGTGAACAAAAAGAGATTTCCCCCCCCCATTCTACCCAAACGGGCGCACTGTTCTGCATCTGTTTGCATTCAGATGCACAATCTTCTTTTTGGCGATGTGCTAAAAAACGTTAGAATATAAGAAAAAAAGTGGTGCCGTCGGGCGGAATTGAACCGCCGGCCCCGTCATTACCAATGACG
>CBFDBO010000047.1:0-19154 GCA_965603075.1 uncultured Rhodospirillales bacterium
CAACACTCCCTTTCTAAATAAGGTTAGTGTGTTGCGTTGACCAGTTGAACCCGCAGCCACAAGCGGACATTAAGATGTTCATTTCAGCAATTCCATATTGGCACATAGCGATACCTTCGATTGGTTCCATTTATTTATATACTTTCCCAAACTGCCCATTTATTACAACTTACATGGACGGCAAGGTTTTGGTTAAAAATGGAAGCAAGGCTCTCACATATAAGATATTATGTGTCATGGATTTATCAGGGATAATGTTCCCTGTTTTATGCGATAACCTTTAATGGAGAGACATATGGCCCGCGATTCTCGATACGACATACTTTTTGAGCCGGTTAAGATTGGTCCGGTGACGGCCAAAAACAGGTTCTATCAAGCGCCCCATTGCAACGCTATGGGGCGTAAGTTTCCTTCCAGCATGGCGGCCATGCGTGGCGTCAAAGCCGAGGGTGGTTGGGCGGTTGTCTCCACCGAACAGATGGATATTCATCCTTCGAGCGATATTACACCCTGCGGCGATGGACGGCTTTGGTCAGATCAGGACATCCCATATCTTGCTCGCATGTGTGATGCGGTTCATGAACACGATGCTCTGGCATCCATTGAACTTGCTCACAACGGTAAATTTGCGGCCAATCTCTATAGCCGTGAAGTCCCCTTGTTTCCAAGTCATATGCCGACCCTTGATCATAATGCTCCGGTTCAGGCCCGAGCCATGGACAAAGCTGATATTCGGGCCTATCGGCGCTGGCACCTAGACGCTGTCAAACGCGCAAAACAAGCCGGTTTTGATATCATCTGCTGCTATGCCGGACATAATCTATCCCTTGCTGGCATGTTCATGCTGAACCGCTATAACTTCCGAACTGACGAATATGGTGGCAGCCTGGAAAATCGAGTCCGGCTGTTTCGCGAAATCATCGAAGAAACCAAAGATGCCGTTGGTGACACCATGGGGGTTGTCGTGCGCTTCGCGGTGGATGAACTGCGCGGGGCAGAGGGAATAGAATGCGACAAGGAAGGCCGCGATATTGTTGAGATGTTGGCCGAACTTCCCGATTTATGGGATGTCAACGTTGCCGAATGGCACAACGATAGCATGACCAGCCGATTTGCAGAAGAAGGCCACCAGGAACCGTTTATCGATTTTGTTAAAACTGTCACCACCAAACCCGTTGTTGGTGTTGGTCGCTATACATCACCTGATCGCATGGTTTCCTTAATCAACAAGGGTGTCCTTGACATGATCGGTGCGGCGCGCCCCTCCATCGCCGACCCCTTCCTGCCCAAGAAAATTGAAGAAGGCCGCATTGAGCATATTCGCGAATGCATCGGATGTAATATATGTGTGTCCTGGAGCATGATGCACGCCCCCATACGCTGCACTCAAAACCCCACTATGGGCGAAGAATGGCGTAAAGGCTGGCACCCGGAACGCATTGCACCCAAGTCGGATGGCGGCTCTGTGCTAGTAGTCGGCGCTGGGCCTTCTGGATTGGAGGCTGCCCTTGCCACGGGACGCCGAGGCTATGATGTTATACTGGCAGAGGCTACAGAGAATCTGGGCGGTCGTGTCACCCGCGAGAGCAAACTACCCGGTCTGAATGTATGGGCACGGGTGCGGGATTATCGCACCTACCAGATTTCCCAGATGGTTAATGTGGAAGTCTATAAATCCAGCACATTAAGTTCCGCGCAGGTTCTTGAGTTTGGCGCCACGCATGTGGCCATTGCCACAGGCGCAAAATGGCGACGGGACGGGTATGGCCGAGCCCACCAGTTTCCCATCCCCGGCACAGATGGCAACAACGTGTTGACGCCTGATGATATTATGGCAGGCATAAAACCGAGTGGGCCGGTACTGATCTACGATGACGATCATTACTATATGGGCTCGGTAATTGCCGAGCAGCTTGTCGCGGATGGTTGTCAGGTGATTTACGTAACACCGAGTTCTGTAGTTGCGTCCTGGACGGCGTATACCATGGAACAAGATTTCATTCAGAATCGCTTACTCAAACTCGGTGTTAAAATCATGACTGGTCAGAAGTTACAAGGCATAACGCAAGATAGTGTGGCTCTTACTCCTGTTTACGCAGAAGCCCCCCGCACCGTCGAAGCGTCATCCGTTGTGATGGTGACTTCCCGTATCCCCGATGATGCTCTTTATCAAGAGTTGTCATCCAATCCCGATCGTCTCCGCGAAGCGGGTATACAAACCCTCAAGCGGATCGGTGACTGTCATGGCCCGGCAACGATTGCTGCAGCTGTTTACGAGGGACACCGTTTTGCTCGTGAATTAGGCGAAGATGAGACAGATATTCCGTTCCATCGGGAAATTACCGAATTGTCAGAGACATTTGATTTACCGTGATGGCAGTGCAATCTGACGGAACTTTGTCTCTGAAGTTTTTTCTGTGCAAACCATTTGATTGAGGAAATAACAAAATGGAAAATCGTTTTAAATCACCGCATGTTGAAGACCGACGACCAGCTTGGAAGCGAGGAGACGGAACAGCTTCTAATGACCATACCCAAGCTACTTAGGGGATAGGCGTTGAATAGGCCCTGATGCCCGCTTTGGGTCAGAAGCAGTCTACTTTGGTTTGTATTGAACGATGGCCGCTTAGCTCCTGTTACCGGAAGTTAAATTTCTCAGCTTATGTGTCAAATCACCCTAACGAAGAGAGGCCGCGATGTTTCCGCCGTCGACGGTAATCGTTGCCGCCGTTGTGCTTTTGGCGAGGGCCAAATCAATAAAAGCTTGGGCTACATCTTCGGCGGTGACTTCAATGCCGAGCAAATTACCACCCATATAATCGGCCTCATTCAGGCCCCGTGATTTAGCCCGTGCGGCGATCATTTTGTCATCAAGCAAACCAGAACGGATACGGTCCGCATTGACCGCATTGGCGCGGATGCCATCGCCACCATGGTCGAGCGCGTATTGTTTCATCAAGAACAGGGTTGCGGCTTTGGGTAATCCGTAGGGACCAAAATTAGCGCCGGGATTAACCGCTTGTTTGGACGTGTTAAACAGTAAACAGCCGCCTGTGCCCCCACACGTAAATTGGGTTTTCATAATTTGGGTTGCGGCTTGGGCAACCATTTGGTGGGACCAGAAGTTCAGCTCGAAACTATCGCGCAGGGTTGCTTCATTAACCTCCCCAATTCTACCCTGCCATGCGGCCCCCGCATTGGAGATGACGATATCGATACCGCCGAATGTTTCACAGATGGTAGAGTACATTTTTGTGATCGAAGATTTATCGGTAACGTCACATTCAATAGCAAGCCCCCCAATTTCCCCTGCAACTAATGCCGCCGCGCTGCGGCTTCGATCGGCGACGCAAACTTCTGCGCCCTGACGGGCAAACGCCCGGGCCGTTGCCGCCCCGATGCCCGATCCGCCGCCCGTTACCAAAACGATTTGACGGGCAAGGGCTTTCTCACTGGCCTTGGATAACTTGGCTTGTTCCAGCGACCAGTATTCAAGATCAAACGTATCGCGCTCATTTATGCATTGGTATGTGCTCATGGATTCAGCATGGCTGATGACACTGATATTGGTCTCGGCTAGATCGGCGGCAATGCGTGCGGCTTTGGCGCTGGCTCCCATTCCGAATAGTCCAAGGCCCGGCACAAGGATCACCCGTGGCATGGGATCTAACTCTACCTTCTTGATTTTTTGGCGCGCATTATTGCGTTTGAAATAGGCATGGTACTCAGTGACGTATTTTTCAACCGCCACCTCAACACCCGTTTTGAAACTCCCTAGAATCCCAGCCCGTGGTACGGGCGTGATAAGGGGGCGATGTTTGGTACGGATGACATGATCGGGGGTGACGGTGCCACGTTGGGAATACTGTGCGAGGTCCTTGCCGTTCACATAACTGAGAATAGTTTTCGATGAGCGGAACTCAAAAATCATGGGTTTGTTATTATGGGATGTTGCCCCTCTTAGAATAGGGGCGACATCGGCGACGCTGGCAATCTTTTTTGGCAACGATTTTTGTTTGATGGGCTTTTTGGTATTAGCCTTGATATATTTCTCCGCACGTGTGACCAATTTGATCATTCGGGAATAGGCTTGTTTGGCGGTGTCGCCGAAGCTGAAAATACCATGATTAAGCAAAATCAACCCTTCGACTTTTGGATTTTGCTCATAAACTTCCTTTGCCATTTTCGATAAATCAAAACCGGGCATAATATAGGGGACATACCCTACTTTATCGCCATAAATTTTGCGACAAATGGCTTCGCCGCTGGGTTGATCAACAAGGGCCAGTACCGCGTTGGCGTGGGTGTGATCGATAAATTTGTGAGGCAAAAATGCGTGTAATAAAGTCTCCACCGATGGATTGGGGGACGATGCGTCTAATAAATTAACCCGCTGGGCATTGACCATATCTTCATCAGATAGTTTTTTGAATTTTACCATTTCCTGTAATTCAGCAAGTCGAACGGCGGGTAAGCCAGCGGGCTCGATATCACCCATATCCCAGCCGCTGCCTTTGACACAAAGCACGGGTGTCGGTTTGCCTAAGAAATCCTTCGCCACGGTTTTGACCGAGGTGTTTCCTCCCCCATGTAAAACCAATTCTGGCACCTGTCCCAATAGCCGGGTGGTATAGGTCCGAAGGGCTAAGTCCTCATTGATGCCTTGTTTGGCATAATGTTTGATGGCGGCATTTGCCTCATTATCGGACCAATTGTTTTTCATGATTGCTTTTCCTGATTGTTCTCTGATATTTCACTGTGCAGTTGAGATGATTGTTTATGCCCTACACAGTCAATTATAGAAATAAAAAAAACGCCCCAACGTTAATGTCAGGGCGTTTAATTTCTTGAATTGTTTCACGTGAAACAATTTTACATATTTTTAGTGTTAAACACTCGTGTTACACATCAGCGCCTGAGGTGAAGTTAAACGCCGCACCATCTTTAATGCCAGAAGGCCAACGAGAGGTTACGGTTTTTAGTTTTGTATAAAACCGAACACCTTCCATGCCATGGACAGAATGATCACCAAATAGGCTATCTTTCCAACCACCGAAGCTATGATACGCAACGGGTACAGGGATGGGAACATTGACGCCGACCATACCCACGGTGATGTCTTTGCAGAAATCACGGGCGGTATCACCATCGCGGGTGAAAATAGCGGTGCCATTACCAAAGGCGTTTTCGTTGATCATGTCTTTAGCACTGGCATAATCGGGGCTGCGAACAACGCTGAGAACCGGACCGAAGATTTCTTTTTTGTAGATATCCATTTCAGGGGTCACGTTATCAAACAGACAACCGCCGACGAAGAAACCATTCTCATAGCCTTGAAGATTAACACTGCGACCATCAACGACTAGATTTGCACCGGCTTCGATGCCGCTGTCGATGAGACCGAGGATATTTTCTTGTGAGGCTTTGGAAACAACCGGACCCATTTCTGAGGTGGGATCATTATAAGGGCCCACTTTCAGAGCGCGAACCCGTGGGGCCAAGGCCTCGATAAAGCGATCGCCGGTTTCTTTGCCCACAGGAATGGCAACGGAGATCGCCATGCAACGCTCGCCAGCCGAACCAAATGCCGCACCCATAGCGGCATCGACAACTTGATCCATGTCCGCATCAGGCATGATAACCATATGGTTTTTAGCGCCACATAGAGCCTGTACCCGTTTGCCGTTTGCACAACCCGTGGCATAGATATAACGGCCAATGGGAGTTGAACCCACAAAGCTAACAGCGGCAACATCGGGATCAGCCAAAAGCGCATCAACGGATTCTTTGTCACCGTTGATCACGTTAAGAACACCCTTTGGTGCCCCCGCCTCATACATCAATTCAGCCAGACGGTTGCCACAAGATGGGTCCCGTTCGGATGGTTTCAAAATGAAGGTATTACCGGTGGCCAATGCCATGGGGAACATCCACATGGGGACCATGGCGGGGAAGTTAAACGGGGTAATGCCCGCGCACACACCAACGGGTTGGCGAACGGAATGCACGTCGACACCGCCGGCAACATTTTCGGAGAACTCACCTTTTAACAAATGTGGTACACCACAGGCAAATTCGACAACTTCTAGACCACGGGTGATTGACCCTTTGGCATCGTCCAAAGTTTTACCATGTTCGCGTGATAGTAAAACGGCCAGTTCGTCCATGTTCTGCAATAATAGGTCACGGAATTTGAACAGCACTTGCGCGCGTTTAGCAGGCGGGGTGTTCGCCCAGCCAGGAAGGGCTGCTTTCGCACTTTCCACTGCGGCACGAACATCGGCAACATTGGCGAGGGCTACTTGGCCTTCGACTTCGCCCGTTGCGGGGTTGTAAACATCACCAAATTTACCGCTAGTGCCTTTATAGGCTTTGCCATCAATATAGTGAGAGATTTCACGAGTCATAGGATTTGTCTTTCAGTTAATAAATTAGTTACCGGAAATGGCTTTTTTAATAATTTCGACCATTTCGGTGATTTCTTCTTCGGTAGCAACAAGCGGGGGTGAGATTAGGCCGCTGTCGCCGGTGAACTTAATATGTAAACCTTTCCAGAACAATTCTTTTTGTAGTTCAGGACCACGAGCGCCAGGGGTTGCGCCCGGTTTAAGGTCAAATGCGGCAAGCATTCCATAACCGCGCAAGTCGGTAATTTCGTCTGAGTCTTGAAGCTCCCAAACTTTGTCGAGGAAGAATTCTGACATGTTGCCAGCCCGTTCAAAAAGCTTTTCGTCACGGAAAATTTTCTGGGTGGCGATGCCGGCGGCACACGCTGCGGGGTGGGCTGAATAAGTGTAACCATGAAAGAACTCAATGGCACCCTGGGGAGAGGCACCGGTGACAGTGTCATAAATTTCGTCGCGAACCGCAACCGCACCCATGGGCTGAGAACCATTGGTTAGGGCTTTTGCCATGGTGATGATATCGGGGGTGACGCCGAATGACTGCGCGGCAAAGGCATTACCCGTACGGCCAAATCCGGTGATAACTTCATCAAATACCAACAAAATACCATGCGCATCACAAATTTCGCGAAGCCGTTCTAGATATCCTTTGGGGGGAACCAACACACCTGTGGAACCCGCGATTGGCTCAACAAAACAAGCCGCAATTGTTGTTCCAGAATAGTTTTCGCAGAACCGTTGTAAATCGTCGGCCAAGTGGGCACCGTTTTCGGGTTGGCCTTTTACAAATTTATTTTCAGCCATCCATGTGTGACGCATGTGAACAACGTTTGGCATGGTACTGGTAAAGGCTTCCCGGTTTTTCATCAAACCACCAAGCGAGACACCACCGATGTTCACACCATGATAGGCTTTCTCGCGTGAGACAAAACGGTTGCGGTGGCCTTCGTCACGGGCGCGGTGATAGGCCATAACGATTTTAAGGGCGGTATCGATGGATTCAGAGCCAGAATTACAGAAGAACACATGGTTCATTTCTTCGGGCAGAATGCTGGACACCATGGACGCCAGTTCAAAAGAACTCGGGTGACCCAATTGGAACGGTGGAACATAATCACATTCCTGCATTTGCGCGTAAACCGCATCGGCAATTTCCTGGCGGCCATGACCCAGGGCCACACAAAACAACCCAGAGGAACCATCAAGGATCTTACCGCCTTTGTGATCCCAATAATGGCACCCTTCGGCTTTAACGATCAAACGAGGGTCAGCTTTAAAATCCCGATTACCGGAAAACGGCATCCAGTGATTTTCAAGTGAATTTGCTGTGTACTGCATGATGAGATACTCCGTATTTATAAATGAATATTGGTACGCACCGTCTTAAATTAAACCCGGTGAAAATTATAATAACCTTGCCAACAACCTAGTTTTTTTCTATTCCTGACCATAGAGCCAGTTTAGGTATGTTTATGGAGCCAGAAAAATTCAAGATATTCTCTTTCATTTGAACAAAAATGGCCAGACCAGTATCCAGGCGGAGCTGCGTCAGCATTTGGTGGCGGCTATTTTGGGCGGACAGATCGTACCGCGCGATGCATTACCATCTTCGCGTCATATGGCAAAGCGTTTGGGGGTATCACGCAATACAGTGAGCATTGTTTATCAAGGGTTGGTGGATGATGGATATCTTGTGTCCTTAGAGCGTCGCGGGTTTTTTGTTGATGAAGATATCTTAAAAGGGGGCGTCCCACCCACGGATTTTATCCCCCTTGATCATATACCTGCTCATCCCCCTCACTGGGATGAAATGTTTAGGGTTCACCCTAGTGACCAGCGCAATATTGATCGCCCCGCCAATTGGCAAGATTATCCCTATCCTTTTATATATGGACAGGTTGATAAGGACCTGTTCCCTATTGTGGAATGGCGGGAATGTTCCAGACAGGCATTAGGGCGTAAGGGACTGGATGCGTGGGCCGGGGATTCTTATAATTTTGATGATCCACTATTAATCGATCAAATCCGCACGCGGTTATTACCTCGGCGCGGTATCATGGCGATTGAGGAACAAATTTTGGTAACGCTGGGGGCGCAAAACGGGCTTTATTTATTGGGCTCGTTGTTGATCGGACCGGACAGTGTGGTTGCCATGGAAGAACCGGGTTATCAAGCCGCCCGCAATGTCCTGTTGTTAAAGACGCCGAACATTAAGCCCATTGCGGTGGACGATCAGGGGATGTTGGTTGATGAACGATTAAGTGATTGTGACTTTGTGTTTGTCACCCCCAGCCACCAATACCCAACCACGGTGACCATGCCTATGGAACGGCGTATGGAATTACTGCGGTTGGCATCAAAACATGATTTTGTGATTATCGAAGATGATTACGAATTTGAGACTAATTATTTGTATGACCCTATTCCATCGCTCAAATCATTGGATAAAGACGACCGGGTGATCTATGTGGGCAGCCTGTCTAAGAGCCTATTTCCGGGACTGCGTCTTGGTTATTTAACCGGACCAAAAGAGTTGATTAAAGAGGCGAGGGCATTGCGACGATTGATGTTGCACCATCCCCCCAATAATAATCAACGCACGGCGGCGCTATTTTTATCGCTTGGCTATCACGATACTTTAATAAATCGTCTGCACCGGGTTTACCGCGAACGGTGGCAACAAATGGGGCGCTCGTTGGACCGCTATATGCCGGGCAGCTCCGAGGTGCCATCATTTGGCGGGACCAGTTATTGGGTTAAAGGGCCGGAAGGCTCTAACGCTCGCGCCCTTGCCCTGCGCGCGCTTGATCACGGGGTTATCATTGAACCCGGTGATACCACCTTTACCCAACCAGATTGCCCAAAGAATTTTTTCCGATTGGCGTTCTCCTCTATTGCGTTGGAAAAAATTGACCCGGGTATAAAGATTTTGGCGGGATTGATAGGGTCCTATCCTCACACACATTAGGCTGTTTCAATTCTTCTTTGCAGGCCTTCTATGCAAATGACGCGCGATTAAAGAATTAAAGCAGGCCTAATTGATGGTATTTAAGCCCCTTTACGTGAGGACTTCTTCGCCCTCGGTTTCCGTTATTAACTGCAGGATTTTATCCACAGTGGTACCATCATCGCTGAGAGGGATTTGCATGAATGTATAGCACCGATGCCCCAAACCGCGCCAATTCATGGGGCCTGAATTAATGGCGATAAGTTGCTCTTTGCAAATTAACGCGCCGATCGCGAAATCATCTTCTGAAAAAATCCCCCTGCCGACCTGACTCATTTGTTGATTTGTTAAATCGACACCGTAGAGGGTTGTGATATTGGTGCCCCAAAGGCGGAACTTACTGTCATAGGGGGTGGTGCTTAGGACGTCTTCGACACCAATCCAGCCGGTCCAGGGGGTGAAATCTTCTAATTCGAAATCTTTCCAGGCGGGAAGGTCATCCCCCTTACGTTTACGGTCCCACAGTTCTTTAAAATCTTGAAATTGTTTAAAATCGTTAAGCGGATCATTTTTATGATAGGTTCGGTAAACCCAATAGTCCTCGGCCGTCCACGTTTCCATTATATAAACTTTATTCTAATTCTATTTTTACGAATAGGCGTATCTTTTTAAGGCATAATTACGTTAGTTTTATTTGCAAGAGTACCATGCAGTATATTTTTTGCAACCTAAACGCGTTTTTAGAATTGTTTGAACTAAAAATAATTGGTGCTGTCTATGCCTGATTGTTCGATTAACACAGATCTATTTTTCACCCTTGGCCGTTCTGGAGATCAATGAGATAATTTTATCAACTTTGCTTATATGTTTACCCGAAAGACCAGCTCCAAACAGGGGCGCTGCATGAGGCCCGAATAATCGATAAAAGGCATCATAAGGTTGATTGAAAATTATATTTTCCTTCAAGGGTCGTATTTTAAAAAACGATCAAAAAACGTCGATCCAAAAGAGCGTCTTACTCAATATCAATACACTGAATCAAGGCCTTATAACATTGCCTGAATTTTTAAAAATGTGCAGGTGAGATTGTATTTTATTTCTCCCCCTAGGGAGGTATTGTTCTGGACCTATTAATCTCTATATCTGGACCTACCGTGAGAAGTGCGGTGCTACTATAGCGTCAATTAATATAAAAATTCACATACTTATAACTTTCTTTGCAGGAGAAATTTAATGCTTATCGGGGTTCCCAAGGAAATCAAAAATCACGAATACCGGGTTGGTCTGGTACCAGCCAGTGTTAGTGAACTTATCAGCAATGGACATACAGCCATTGTAGAAACGAAAGCCGGGGGCGGTATTGGTTTCAGCGATGCAGATTATGAAGCCGTGGGTGCCAGTATTGTTGGTACGGCCGCCGAAGTATTTGCGGCCGCCGACATGATCGTTAAGGTTAAAGAACCACAGGCCGCCGAATGTGCCATGCTGCGCGAAGGTCAAATTCTCTATACCTATTTGCACCTGGCCCCAGATCCCGATCAAACCAAAGCGCTTATAGAAAGCGGTTGTGTCGCCATTGCCTACGAGACCGTAACGTCACCTTATGGCGGCTTGCCGTTGCTTGCCCCTATGTCACAAGTTGCCGGACGCATGTCCATGCAAGCAGCCGCGCATTGTTTAGAAAAAGCGCAAGGCGGTAGCGGTGTTCTTTTGGGGGGTGTACCTGGTGTTGAACCCGGCAAAGTCGTCATTCTTGGCGGTGGTGTTGTTGGATCAAACGCGGCGATGATGGCCGTTGGCTTGGGCGCGGATGTTACTATTCTTGATCGTAATAACATGGTTCTTGATAAGCTGGTCAACCATTTCGGGTCCAGCTTGAAAACGGTTTATTCCACCAAAGATGCGGTTGAGCGTCTCTGCTTGGAAGCGGATGTTGTTATCGGTGGTGTTCTCGTTCCGGGTGCTGCAGCACCGAAATTGGTATCAGCTGATTTAATCAAACGCATGAAAGACGGCTCCGTCGTTGTCGATGTGGCCATCGATCAGGGCGGTTGTTTCGAGACGGCGCATGCCACCACGCACGCCGATCCAACCTATATGGTTGATGGCGTTGTGCATTACTGTGTCGCCAACATGCCCGGTGGTGTGGCACGGACCTCTACGTTCGCGCTTAACAATGCGACCTTGCCATTTGCCGTGGCATTGGCAAACCGCGGATACAAACAAGCGCTCAGTGCTGATCCGCATCTTCGTATGGGACTTAATGTTCATCTCGGGTCTATCACC
Source organism: uncultured Rhodospirillales bacterium (assembly GCA_965603075.1). GTDB lineage: Bacteria > Pseudomonadota > Alphaproteobacteria > Rhodospirillales > Casp-alpha2 > JABJOR01. The sequence goes on from CBFDBO010000047.1 coordinate 11,638, forward strand.
AATGAACCCGTCGCCAATGATCTGGGATACGATTATGTACCACCAGAAGATGCGCTTCTTACCTGAATAAACGAATAGGTACTGATAAATAAGCTCACAATATACAGGCACTCAATAAACAGACACTCAATTAACAGGGAATATATGCTATGACCAAAATGACAACGGAAGAAGCCTTTGTAAAAGTTCTTCAAATGCACGGCATCGATCAAGGCTTTGGTATTATCGGTTCGGCCTTCATGCCTATTTCCGATATTTTTACAAAAGCCGGTATTACATTTTGGGATGTAGCACACGAAACCAATGGTGGTCTGATCTGTGACGGGTATACCCGCACAACCGGAAAGATGGGCATGATCATTGCTCAAAACGGACCGGGCATCACTGGTTTTGTGACTCCTGTTAAAACCGCCTATTGGAATCACACGCCGATGTTGTTGGTAACGCCGCAAGCCGCCAATAAAACGATCGGGCAAGGCGGGTTCCAAGAAATCGAACAGATGAACCTGTTCAAAGACATGGTGTGTTATCAGGAAGAAGTTCGTGACCCTTCGCGTATGGCAGAAGTTCTAAACCGGGTTATTGAGAAAGCCATTCGGGGATCGGCGCCTGCACAAATTAACGTGCCCCGTGATTTCTGGACGCAAGTGATCGATATCGAATTGCCCCAGATCGTTCGATTGGAACGTCCAGCGGGGGGGGCTGACGCGATTGCGAAAGCCGCCGAATTGCTCTCTAACGCTAAATTCCCGGTTATCCTTTCTGGTGCGGGTGTTATTATCGGCGGCGCGATTCCGGCGTGTCAGGCACTGGCTGAAAAGCTGGACGCGCCTGTGTGCAGTGGGTATCAACACAACGATAGCTTCCCTGGATCGCATCCGTTAGCTGCTGGTCCACTGGGATATAACGGATCAAAGGCTGCTATGGAATTGATCTCTCAGGCCGATGTGGTCTTGGCGCTGGGAACCCGTCTTAATCCGTTCTCAACCTTGCCCGGTTACGGCATTGATTACTGGCCGAAAGACGCCCAGATCATTCAGGTGGATATGAATTCTGACCGTATTGGTCTGACCAAAAAAGTCAGCGTGGGTATTTGTGGTGATGCCAAACGGGTTGCCGAACAATTGCTGGCTCAGCTGTCCGCAAATGCGGGTGACGCGGGTCGCCAAGAACGCAAAGCAACCATCCATTCAACAAAATCTGCGTGGTTACAACAGCTCAGCAGTATGGATCACGAAGACGATGATCCGGGTACAACGTGGAATGCCGATAGCCGCAAACGCGACGCCGATTTGATGTCCCCCCGCCAAGCGTGGCGCGCCATTCAGGCGGGGCTACCAAAAGAGGCGATTATTTCCAGCGACATCGGGAATAACTGCGCCATTGGGAATGCTTACCCCAGCTTTGAAGAAGGCCGTAAATATCTCGCACCGGGGCTGTTTGGTCCTTGCGGTTATGGCTTCCCCTCCATCATCGGCGCAAAAATCGGTAACCCCGATACACCCGTTGTTGGGTTTGCGGGGGATGGTGCCTTTGGTATCAGCATGAACGAAATGACCTCTATCGGTCGTGAAGAGTGGCCGGCGGTCACCATGTGTATTTTCCGCAACTTGCAATGGGGTGCTGAAAAACGAAATTCAATTCTTTGGTACGCCGATAACTTCATCGGCACAGAACTGAACCGTGACTTAAGTTACGCTTCTGTTGCCGAAGGTTGTGGCCTCAAAGGTGTACGGGTAACCACCCAAGAAGAATTGACCTCTGCGTTGGCTCAATCGTGCAAAGAGCAAGCAGATGGCGTGACAACCTTCATCGAAATTGTTCTCAATCAGGAACTGGGTGAGCCTTTCCGCCGGGATGCGATGAAGGCTCCTGTGGAAGTCGCTGGCATTGATCCCAATGACATGCGCCCCCAAAAAGGTGCCTAAGGTAACTTCCGGCAATGGATGAAATACTCGCCGCCGGATTAACCTTACCCGCTTGGATATTTTCAATGGTCGTGGTGCTTGCCGCGGCCATTGTGCGTGGCTATAGCGGCTTCGGATTTTCAGCTTTACTGGTGACAACTTTGGCGTTGGTCATGACACCCGCCGAGGTCGTTCCCATTGCGTTGATGTTAGAAGTCGCCGCCAGCGTCCACATGTTGCCCAAAGTCTGGCGCGAGGTGGATCGTAAATTGGTCGGCTGGTTGCTGGCGGGTGCCATCATTGCGTCGCCTGTGGGGGTGTCCTTATTGGCATCCTTGCCCGCCAATCCTATGCGCATCACGCTCTATATTATATGTCTGGCGGCGGTGGGAATAATCTGGCGCGGCTATAAGGCCCCAGATGGTCACGGCACGGGGCGGGTGTTTGGCGCCGGATTGATCAGCGGTGTGGTTAACGGCGCCACGGCCATGGGCGGTTTGATGGTGGTGATCTTTATGTTAACGGGATCATTATCGGCGGCGGCCATGCGGGCATCGTTGATCGCGTTTTTCCTGATCCTTGATAGCTTGGCTGCATTGATGGCGGGGTATGAAGGTTTGCTCAGCCCTGACACCCTGACCCGTACGGCGATTTTTTTACCCATACTGGTCTTGGGTAATATGCTGGGCCACCGGAAGTTCGTGGCGAGCGCCCCGGAATCCTTTAAACGCTTTACGTTGATTTTGTTGATGGTAATTTCGATCAGTGGTCTGGTGTGGACGCTCATCAAAATGTGAATAATTTGAGGATGGATTGCAACAATGACAACGCTGGTTCTTAACGCTGGATCATCCAGTATTAAATTTGCGATGATTGATACAAGTGGCAATACTCACCAACACGGACAAATTGGTGGTATTGGCTCCACCCCTTTTATTGAAATTTCTGATCTAGAAACGCCCCCTGAAATTGCTGGGCTGAATGATCATGGCGCTGCTTTGGCCTATTTATTCGAATGGATTGATACCCAAAATATCAAAGCCGTCGGCCACCGGGTGGTCCATGGTGGCATGTATTATGACAAACCGGTTTTGGTTGATGCCAAGGTTATGTCTGATTTAAGCAAGATTGAAGACCTCGCCCCCCACCATCAACCTCACAATATTGCGGCCATGCGGGCGGTGGCAAACTTATGGCCTAACCTGCCACAAGTGGCCTGTTTCGACACCGCTTTTCATGCCAGCATGCCATGGGTTGCGCGTGAGACAGGCTTGCCCAAACGCTATACAATGGACGGCATCCGGCGTTATGGTTTTCACGGTTTATCTTATGATTATGTAACACGGTCTCTGTCCGAATTATGCGATGATGGACAATTGCCGTCAAAGCTAATCGCCTTTCATCTCGGTAACGGGGCCAGTTTATGTGCCATCAAGGATGGACGCAGCATCGCTAGCACTATGGGCTACACGGCTCTAGATGGTATTCCCATGGCGACCCGGTCCGGGGCGGTTGATCCGGGGGCACTCATTGCGGTGATGCGCCGAGATGCCCTAGACGTGGATGGCCTGGAAAACTTGCTCTATAATCAGTGTGGCGTGTTGGGGATGTCGAATGGATTGTCGGTGGACATGAAAGCCCTGCTCGACAGCACCTCGACAGCTGCAAAACAAGCCGTGGATTTTTATTGTTATCGCATTGCCCGCGAGGCAGGATCGTTAGCTGTCGCCCTAGGTGGGGTAGACGTTCTGGCATTTACCGGCGGCATCGGTGCCAATGCATCGGTCATCCGCGATAAGGTTTGCCAGCAATTAGCTTGGCTAAAACCAGACGGTACACTACCAGTCTATGCCATTCAATCAGGCGAAGAAGCCATTATTGCCAGCTATACCCAAGCTTTGGTGAGCTAAAGTTTTTCATATTTCTGGGCGGTCCCCAACAAAAAATAGTTTTCTGTCTCCCAGCAATCGGCCTGCCAGTCTAGTTGACCCAAGTGTTCGGATAGTTCCTCGGTGTCATAAAATATTTTTACAATTTGAAAGGTCGAACCGTCTTTCATGCGGCGGTTGATAATCCCGTTATTGGATGGGGTGTGGTGATTGCGATCTTGTTTGTCTTCCACGTAGGTTGCTTTCTTATTGGGTAAGGTATCCATAAAAAACACCCGCCCACCAGGTTTTAACGCCCGGCCCACCATGCTCCAAAAAGCCTCAAATTTTTCTGGTGGAATATGGGAAATCCAAAAGCTGAAGAAGACAACGTCATAGGTCTCAGAAGGTTCCCAAGTAAAAAGATCAACGGCATGATAGGTGGGAATGGGAAGGCGGGCTTTGTTTAACCGGTTGCGGTTGATCTCCATAGTCTCGGCGGAGGCATCAACACAGGTTAGTTTGTCCGCGTGCCGGGCTACCCGCTGCGTCCACCACCCCGTCCCACAGGCAAGTTCCAAGACCGACCCGGTTGGGGCGAATTTATCGAGGGCCGCTTCCAACTCAGTTACCTCTGCTTGCCATGAAGCGGTTTCCTCATCGCCTTGGTCATATTGGTCATGGCGTTGCCACCACTCGTCATATTCGTGTGCGCGGGCTTTATAGTAGGATACTTGTTCGTTTAAAATATCATTATTGGTGCTCATATTTTTAACCGACTTTAATTTCGTTAACCGCCCAGGGGGCAATGGGGAGAATTCGTTCAGATACTAATTTTTTGGCCGTTGACCGTGCGTCCTTGGTGATGCGTTCTAGTAGCGGATTTCTCTGGTCTTGATCGCGGCTTTCGCGCGCGACCAGATAGAGTGTACGTGAGAGCGACCGTCCCGGTAAAGGCATAGCCCGTAAAGCGGGCAAATGCGCAAAGCCATGGATGAGACAAAGCGGCGTGGTAATGGCCCACCCCAGCCCCGCCGAGACCATAGCAAACACGGATTCCGTGCCGTCGAATTCTAAGCTGTCTGGTATGGTGATACCGGCTTGTTGCAAGTGCCGCTCGATCTGGGCACCGATCAATGATCGCACACTATAACGGACAAACGGGTGATTGCGGGCGAGGTCTTCTAATTTCGGGTTGGGTATGTTGAGCGCCATGCGTTCGGGCAGTACCAGCAAAAATGGTTCTCGCATGACGCTATGATGCTCGATCCCGCCAAGGGAGTTCATGGGATCGGTAGAGATAATATAATCCAGTTTTCGCGAGATCAGATCGTCCCCTAAATTGGGCGAGATACCCGACCATACGGTAAAGTTCCGGGCGTAGCTGCGCATGGATCTGACCATACCCGGTCCGGCGGTGGCGGCGAAGCTATCGACCATACCCATGCGGATCACGGGCAAGGGGGCCTCGCCACGCATCCGAACGCTGGATTGCGCTCGTTCGGCTTGGGTAAGTAATGCCCGCGCCTGATCCACCAATTCCTGTCCGGCCTGTGTTGGGCGAAAAGGCCGGGCGTTGCGGTCGAGCAGTTCAACACCCAGATCAATTTCCAATTTGCGAACGGTTTTGGTTACGGATGACTGGCTGACCCCCAGTGTCTCGGCAGTGGTGGTCATACTACCATGTTCTGTCAGGCAGAGATAAACACCCAGAGCTTTCAGGTCAAAGGACAATTGGTTGGGCTTGGTCGTCACTATAAGTATTCCCATAAAGAATAAAGAGTATGAAATTTATGCATAAAACAACAATTTTTTCAAGCATTGTTATAGTAAGATCAATCATCCAAAATTGTGGATATTTCTGCATTTAAGTAGGAGACGCATGTGAAGCATTATTCCATTTTCTCACTGGCGCGTAATGCCCTCAGCCATCATGAAAACTGGACCGAAGCCTGGCGTAGTCCAGAGCCAAAGCCCGACTATGATGCCATCATCATTGGCGGTGGCGGGCACGGATTGTCGGCGGCTTATTATCTGGCGAAGGAACACGGCCTGACCAATATTGCCGTCCTTGAAAAAGGCTGGATCGGCGGCGGTAACACGGGGCGCAACACCACCATCGTGCGCTCCAATTATCAAATCGAAGGCAACGCGCATTTCTATGAGAAAGCCATGGATCTGTGGCGTGGCATGACGGCTGAGCTGAACTATAATGTTATGTTCAGCCCCCGTGGTGTGATTAATTTGGCGCACAATGACGCGCAAGTGGATGCGTTCCAGCGCCGCGGCAATACCATGCGATTGAACGGCATTGATGCCCACTGGGTCCCGCTGGAAGAACTGAAAAAACGGGTGCCTCTATTGAATACATCCAAGTCCGCCCGCTACCCCATCTTTGGCGGACTGGAACAACCAAAGGCGGGAACCGCCCGGCATGACGCCGTGGCATGGGCCTACGCCCGTGGTGCTGACGACCGGGGTGTGGATATCATCCAAAATTGCGCCGTTACGGGTATGAAGATCGAGAACGGCAAAATTCTGGGCGTTGAAACTACAAAGGGTTTCATTGGGGCCAAAAAGGTTGGCGTGGCCGTTGCCGGGCATTCTACCCAGTTATTTGACATGGCGGGTATGCGTCTTCCCATCGAATCGCATTTGTTACAGGCTATGGTGACTGAACCGGTAAAACCGGCCCTTGATACGGTTATTACGTCCGGTGCGGCGCACTGTTATATCTCTCAATCTGATAAGGGCGAGATGGTGTTCGGTGGGGACATTGATTTCTATAATTCGTTTGCCCAGCGCGGCAACTATCCGACTATCGAGCACGTTGTTACCGCGGCCTGTGAATTATTTCCGGCCTATAGTCGTTTGCGATTGATGCGGACTTGGGGCGGTATCATGGATATGTCCATGGACGGCAGTCCTATTATCGGCAAAACCCCCATTGAAGGTCTCTATATAAACGCGGGTTGGTGTTATGGCGGGTTTAAGGCCACGCCGGGGTCCGGCTGGACCTTTGCCCATACCATGGCGCAAGACCGTCCCCATAAATTGAACGAATGTTTCACGCTCGATCGGTTTAAGACGGGTCATGTTCTCGACGAAAAGGGCGTTGGCCCTGTTTCTAAGTCGCATTAAGGAAGGTAGTAATATTATGTTGATCAAATGTCCTTGGTGTGGCGATCGTGCGTTGGCTGAATTTTCTTATCAAGGTGACGCCACCGTTGAACGACCAGTCGATCCCGTCGCCCTTGATGATGGGCAGTGGAACGAATTTTTAAACTTGCGTGATAATCCCATGGGATGGCACGACGAAATTTGGCATCACATGAATGGCTGTCGTAAACATTTCAAGGCGCGGCGCAATGTGGTGACCCACGAAATCGCCGATACTAAACCCATGGATGGTACTTTGGCAGGAGGCGGCAAATGAGCACACTTCAAAAATTTCGCACCGCCCCCGGTGTATCTGTTGGCGGATCGGTTGATCGATCCCAACCAATAACTTTTACCTTTAATGGCAAACGTTATACCGGATACAAAGGCGACACTTTGGCATCGGCATTGCTGGCCAATGGTGTGTATCTGATCGCGCGCAGTTTCAAATACCACCGCCCCCGAGGCATCATGACCGCCGGCGGCGAAGAGCCTTGCGCCATGGTTGCCATGCGCGAAGGCAACCGCACCGAACCCAATATCCGGGCAACACAAATTGAATTGTACGATGGTTTGGTCGCAA
>CBFDBO010000048.1:0-19072 GCA_965603075.1 uncultured Rhodospirillales bacterium
AGGTGATTTAAAACCTGATGGCTTTACAGCCATCGGGAATAATTTTTCTTGCCCAAAGCATCGAACCTTATGGCACTGTATCGCACGATATTTTAGGGCTTTAAGATTAAATCGTGATTAGTTACCCGTTTCACGTTCGCTCAGGATTTCGAGAATTCTGACCCACGTACGGGACGGCATAACGTAATCAATGGCAATGCCACGTTCATCGCACCGGATGATAAAGCCATCAACTTCCATAAGCATGGTTTTATCCAGAAGGGGGAATCGTAAACTGATCGTGACTGTGTCACCCCGAACATGATCGGTAACAATACCTTCAAGAAACAGTCCAGAGGATGAAATATCAACGATATTGCAATCAACACCTTCGAATTGTCCATGAATGCTGGGTAAATTATACCGTTTATTTCTTTCGTTATTTTGTGGCGTGTTCATTCTTGATCCTCAGTTTAGTCACTTAAGCGTTCAATTACCTATCACTTTAGTATTGTTCCATATTGTAGAGGAATCGCCAATACATTTTGCCCGTTAATTAAGAGCCAAGTATTTTTTAAATCCATAATGACAATAGATATAATAGCCTTCATACTTATAGAATAATGATAAACAGCAACAAAACATTGGAAATCTCATGCGTCCTCATAACTTTATAATATCCTTAGCTGTATGCGTTCTCTCCATAGGGCTTTTGATTTCTCCCCCTTCTCAAGCACAAACATATTCAAGTTGGGATAACCCGGACGCCCCAAGCCAGCAAAATAGCGTCGAGGGCAATGCCAAACTGAAAGAATTGGTTGATAGCCTAAACAAGTTAATTGACCAAGCCGAGCTTGACCGGGCCGCTAATCCCATGTTCTTGAACGACCTTCGTGACCTAGCCAATGGTTTTGACCGGCCGTGGACGCAAAGCATCTTGTTTGATGATTTTGTTGATGGTGATTATACCAATAGTCCGGTGTGGACCGTTTCAAAAGGGCGTTATTGGATTGAAAAAGGATGGGGTCTTCGCAATGCCATTGATAAGGCTGAAAAAGCCACTTCCAGTTCTGGCACAACGACTAAATCAAAAGATGCAGCGGCGGTTCTTTTTGGTCAAATCCTCAACAAGGCCCTCGGGGGTTCAGGTTCCAGCACGACCAGCGGGACAAATGGAGCGACAACTTCAGGCATTCAACCAACATCAATTTACCATACCGGTACCATTAGCAATGCCTTCGCCCTTGAAATAGAGATCAGTTCATGGATCAACAAAGGCCTGCTGGTTATTGGGCCGTACCAAGGAACGCAACACGAATCCGGTTATCGCTTGACCTATAATGTTGGCGGTTCAATCGAATTGTCAGCAAAGTCCAATCGCGGGGTACGCATCATTGACCAAAAAAAGGGACCGTTTATCTTGGAAGACAAAAAGGCTCACACCCTTAACTGGACCCGAGACGCGCAAGGTTTGATGGTGGTCACACTAGATGGTGAAAAGCTATTTGAGCTGACCGACAATAGCTTCCAAGATAGCTTTGAAGGCTTTGGAATGGGCACGAAAGATGGAGACTTCATCATCAAACGGATTAATATACTGGGCACACAATAAGGGCGCACTATAAGGGCGTGAAATAAAGGCGTAAAATAACGCTGCTAAACCTCGCCCGCAAAATGACACGCCACGGTTCGTCCTTCCACTTCGCGGGTCTCCGGACTATCGCTCGCGCAGATATCTTTCTTAAAAGGGCATCGTTTGTGAAACGCACACCCGGTAGGTGGGTCAAGCGGGGAAGGTAATTCACCGCTCAGGGTAATGCTCTCGGTGCGGTCGGATGGGTTAACCCGGGGGGTCGATGCCAATAAAGCGCGGGTATAGGGATGTATGGGATTGGCAAAAATTGTTTCTTTTGCACCTTGTTCAACGGGGCGGCCGAGATACATCACCATCACATCATCGGCGATATGGCGCACCACGCTTAAATCGTGGGAGATAAACAAATATGCCAACCCCAGCTCTTCTTGCAAATCCAAGAGTAAATTCAATACTTGTGCTTGAATAGAAACATCAAGCGCCGAGACAGGTTCATCCGCCACAATCACTTTTGGCGATAACATAAGCGCGCGGGCAATGGCGATACGTTGACGCTGTCCACCGGAAAACATGTGCGGATAGCGGCTGTAATGTTCCGGCCGCAAGCCGACTTTTGCCATCATGTTACGGGCCGCATTCTCGCGCTCACTCGCGCTTAAATCCGTATTAATGATAAGCGGTTCTTCTAAAATAGAGCCAACTTTTTTACGGGGATTAAGGGACCCATATGGGTCCTGAAAGATCATCTGAACGGTTTTTCGCATGCGCCGCACCAGATCATCATCATGGATATCCGCAGGTTCACCATCCAACACAAATGATCCACTGGTCGGTGGTTCTATTAAAGTGAGCAAGCGCCCCAATGTGGATTTCCCGCACCCCGATTCCCCCACCACGGCCAAGGTCTTACCAGGCACCAACGCGAAAGAAACACCGTTAACCGCTTTAAGGATCTTTGCTGCTTCGAACATGCTGTCTTTGATCTCATAGTGCCGTGTTAGATCATTGGCTTCTAAGACTGAACCCACGATACCCGTCGTCATGATACTTTCTCCGCACTTTGAATAGGAGTGTGGCAGCGAACGGAATCTCCTGGCACACCTTCAAACGTCGGTTGCTCACGCGAACAACGCGCCGACACCAAATGGCACCGAGGGTGAAACAAGCACCCAGAAGGGCGATCAAATTGTCCCGGCACCACACCGGGAATGGTGGGCAATCGACGAAGACCAATACCGCGTTCGGGCAAAGCATTGAGCAAGGCTGATGTATAGGGATGGCTGGGGTTTGCAAAAAGGTCTGCTGTATATCGTTCTTCGACCATTTGCCCCGCGTACATCACCACAACACGTTGGGCCGTTTCTGCCACAACGGCCATATCATGGGTAATCAAGACCAGCGCCATATTACGTTCATCTTGCAATTTAAATAACAAATCCAAAATTTGTTTCTGGATGGTGACGTCCAACGCCGTTGTTGGTTCGTCTGCAATCAACAACTTCGGGTTACAGGCAATTGCCATGGCGATCATCACCCGTTGGTTCATACCACCCGACATCTGATGAGGGAATGATTCCAAGCGCGAGGCAGGGGCCGGAATGCCAACCTGATCCAAAAGCTCAATGGTGCGTTCGCGGCGTTCTTGTTTGGTGCCGCCCTCATGGACGTTTAAGGTTTCCATAATCTGAAAGCCTACCGTGAAACATGGGTTCAGGCTGGTCATGGGTTCTTGAAACACCATGGCGATATCTTTGCCGGTAATCTTACGGCGATCTTTATTATTAAGCGTCAATAAATCCGTATCACCAAATTTTAAACGGTCCGCCGTGACCCGGCCCGGATAGGCAATCAAGCCCATAAGAGCGAGCATCGATACACTCTTTCCAGAACCCGACTCTCCAACCACACCCACGATTTCCCCTTCGTCGATGGATAGCGATACATTATCCACCGCACGAAACGGATTTTCGAGTGAACCGAACTCTACAGTTAGGTTTTCAATTTCAACGAGATTCTTCGATGTCTTCATTTATTCTGCCCTCACCGTTTCAACTTGGGATCAAGCGCGTCACGCAAGCCATCACCCAACAGGTTAAAAGCAACCACGGTTATTAAAATAGCCAAACCAGGGAACGTTACAATCCACCAATCGCTTTGTATAAATTGCATGGCATTGGCCAGCATCGTACCCCATTCCGGTGTCGGGGGTTGCGCGCCCAGTCCCAAAAATCCGAGGGCCGCTAAATCGAGAATGGCGTTAGAAATGGATAATGTGCCTTGCACGATCAATGGTGCCAAACAATTGGGCAGGACCGTGATAAACATCAGCCGTGGCATACGGGCACCCGACACGATCGAGGCCGTTACGTAATCTTTAGAGCGTTCATTAATAACCGACGCTCTGGTCAATCGAACGAAGTGCGGTAATTGTACAACCACAATGGCAATGGCTGCGTTCCGTAAGCTGGGTCCAAGAATGGAAACAATCACCAACGCCATAAGTAGACTGGGCAGCGCCAGAAGAATATCCATCATCCTCATAAGGGCGGTATCGATCACGCCTTGAAAGAACCCTGCGACCAATCCGAGGGCGATACCTGTTATGATGGCAAAAAAGACAACCATCGTCCCTACGGTCATGGAAACTTGCGCGCCATGCATGATACGCGACAAGATATCGCGCCCCAAATCATCAGTGCCGAGAAGGAACTGTGACGTTCCACCTTCGATCCAAAATGGTGGTGTGCGAAGGAAATCACGGTATTGCTCAGATGGTAAATGAGGGGACAAAAAATCGGCCCCGATCATAACAACAATAAGCACGATCAGAATGGCCAACCCCAACATAGCTCCCTTGCTGGCGCTGAAATATGTCCAGAACTCCATCAAGGGATGGGGCGGTGCACCATTTTCAATAATTGTTTCAATAACTGCTGACTGTGGGGTGGTAGATAGTGGGGTGGAAGGTTGTTCAGACATTATATACCCCTTACCGCTTATGCCGAATGCGTGGATTGATCAAACCGTATAATAAATCAACCGTCAGATTGACCGTAATAACCACACAGGCCACTAATAAAATCCCTCCCTGAATGGCGGGATAATCACGGCGATGGACGGACTCGATAATCCATTTGCCAATACCCGGCCATGCAAAAATGGTCTCGGTCAAGATCGTACCAGCAAGTAACGTACCAACAGCCAGTCCAATAACCGTGATCACCGGGATCATGGCATTACGTAAAGCATGCAACCCCACCACGCGTAAGGGAGCAAGACCCTTGGCGCGAGCGGTGCGGATGTAATCTTCTCCCAGCACTTCTAACATTGAAGAACGTGTCATACGGGCGATCACGGCAAGGGGAATAGTGGCCAGTGCCACGGAGGGTAGAATCAAGTGGCGAACGGCGGATATAAAAGCGCCTTTTTCATCGGATAACAATGTATCGATAAGCATAAACCCGGTTACCGAATCGAGCCAATAATGGGCCGACAGCCTACCTGATACCGGGGTCCATCCCAGGCCAACCGAAAATGTTAGAATAAGCAATAATCCCCACCAGAAAATCGGCATGGAATATCCAGTAACAGATATGCCCATGGTCAAATAATCAAATGCCGATCCACGCTTGACGGCGGCTAGGATACCCACGGGGATACCAATACCCAACGCCAGAATCATAGCGAACAAACCGAGCTCTATAGTAGCGGGAAACAAGGTAAAAAATTCAGACAACACCGGCTCGCGTGTAACAATGGATGTACCCAGATCACCGCTTAGCACATTGGTGATGTAGATATAGTATTGTTCCCAAAGGGGTTTATCGAGCCCAAGACGCGCAAGCATTTCGGCGTGACGTTCGGGGGTGATACCGCGTTCCCCGACCAGCAATTCAACGGGATCGCCCGGCACCAATCGTGGCAATAAAAATGCCAAAACCGTAACACCAAAAAATGTCGGAATCAGGAAGCTAACACGTTTAAGGATAAATGATAACATGATGTTTAACCTGACGGAAAAGGGCGAAACAGGAAAGTCCTATTTCGCCCTTTAGTCACGTAATCGGCATTTACCGACTATTATTTTAAATCGACACCATAAAACAGGTGACCACCGAATGGATCGATGCGGAAATCAACAACTTCCGGACGCATAGGTTTGAACACCAATGAGTGTGCAATAGTTACCCATGGAGCTTCTTCTTTGAAGACCAGCTGAGCGTATTCATATAAACGAGTACGTTCGGCAATATCGGTTGTCCGCTTAGCTGCGATCAACAGATCATCAAATGGTTTGAAACACCATCTTGCGCGGTTCGCACCGGAGGCCGCGTCGCAACCAAGTAGAACGTGCAAGAAGTTATCAGGATCACCGTTATCACCGGTCCAACCCAATAGAACTGTTTGGTGTTCGCCGTTTTTAGAGCGTTTCAGGTATTCACCCCACTCAAAAGTAACGATTTCAGCTTCTACGCCAACTTTGGCCCAATCAGCCTGAATGATTTCAGCCATACGGCGTGCATTCGGGTTGTAAGGACGTTGTACAGGCATAGCCCAGATATCGGTTTTAAAACCATTAGGATAACCCGCTTTGGCAAGCATCGCTTTCGCAGCTTCTGGATCATAAGGATAATCCTCAGTTGCTTCGTTATAAGACCAGATTGTGGGCGGAATTGGATTAATCGCCGCTGTACCTGAACCTTGGAACACCGCGTCCAAAATAGCCTGTTTATTAACAGCCATATTCAGAGCCTGACGCACTTTTTTCTTAGTAAAAGGTTCTTTTTCGGTGTTAAACGCCAAGTAACCAACGTTCAAGCCTTCTTGTTCGGCCAATACAATCTCTGGATCAGAGCGCATGGCTTCAAGATCAGCAGGATTTGGATATGGCATCAAGTGACATTCGCCAGCTTTAAGTTTGGCATACCGTACGGAAGCATCCGGGGTAATTGCAAACACAAGCTTGTCTAAAGCTGCTTTACCAGCCCAATAGTTAGGATGGGCGAGATAACGAATGAAGGCGTCTTTTTGATAAGAAAACAATTGGAAAGGGCCTGTGCCAACAGGATCAAGATCAATCTTATCAGGGGTGCCAGCCGCGTCCATAGCATCGGCGTATTCAGAAGACAGAATAGAAGCAAAAGCCATACCCAGATTTGATAGGAATGGCGCTTCTGGTGCGTTCAATTGAATTTGAACCGTCATATCATCAATTTTACGGATTTCACGAATAAGCGCCGTCATGCCCATACCTTGGAAGTACTCGTATGTACCACCCGATAGAGTATGGTGACGGTGATCGGCTTTCCACTGACGGCTAAAGCTGTAGAGTACGTCATCAGCATTAAAGTCACGGGTAGGCTTGAAACCCTCCGTTGTATGGAACTTTACACCGCTACGCAGGTTAAAAGTGTACAGTAAGCCATCATCAGAAACATTCCATGTCTCTGCAAGTGCAGGTACAATGTTTGTTGAACCGCGCTCAAATTCTACGAGGCCATTATAAAGCTGATTGGCAGAAGCATCAAAGGTTGTACCCGATGTGTAAAGTGATGGGTTAAAACCTTCGGGGCTGCCTTCTGAGCAATAGACAAATGTCTTTGCTGATGCAATTCCAGGCAGTGATATAGCTATTAATGCAGCAGCAGCTACACCAGCCATGGCACTGATAAATCGAATTTTCATATCTATTTCTCCCTGTGATGAATTCCAAATGCCGTTATGGCAATTAAATAACTCATCTGGTGTTTTCGTTTCGTATTTAGACAAGGCAATATAGTTGCCTTCTACTACCAAGAGGTCAATTAAAAAATACGATTTATTTTAAGATCTATTTAGGGAATGAAATATAATTCATTCATTATTTAAGCGTAATCACCCGTAATTAAGCGTATTCACCCTACCCGGTGGTAAAAATCACGATTTAAAAGGGTCGATTCTGATAATGTGCGCTGACGGGTTTGCTGGCCTTCTTTGCAGACCTGATAGTGTTGGATAGCTGATACATCGCTGCCTTCACCGGTAACAATCCATACGGTTGTAGGATCATCAGCCTTAACAAATCGATCACCAATTGAAACAGTAGTGGAAGATTTAAGTTTCCCGAACACGAAATTATCACCTTTATTTATCAAAGACAGAATATATATAATCAATCAGCACTTATAGAGCTCAGTCGATACTTGCAAATGCACAGGTAATCAAGCACTACAAAGCATATGATATCAATTAATATAGGGATGATATGGAAAACTACAATTCCAACTTCATGAAATGACTCAAAAAAACGTAAAAATCCCTCTGCCAGCCGCTCCTTCCATCGTCGCCACCGCGCGCGGGGCTGTATGGCTGAGCGAAGATGGTGAAGTTGAGCTGTTAAACCGCGATGAATTGAGCGCCAGACTTAGTGCCAAAGTTATCCCTTATGTATGTCATGCCAAAGCCACCGCAAGACGGCTTAATATAAAACCATTTCCAGCTTTTGATTTGCTAGAATTATACGCTTTTACCCACCCAGCTTCGTTTTGTTTGCCCACCCCACGGGGTTTGGCGCAAGCCCTTGATTTACCGATTCCCACCACCCACGAAGATGAAGCATTGATGCTGATCCGCGCTGCCCGTTCCATGTTGGCGGAAATCGTTGCGCAAAACTCTCTGCCCATTAAGACCACCACCGCCATTGCATGGGCCATGGCGGATGCAGGTTGGGTGTGGGGCGGGATGGTTATGGACGCCGTTGCAAGTGGTTGGGGGAAAAACGGTCCACCTGAACCCAAAAACAAGACCGCCGGACTTAAAATTTGGTCATTCTTACCGGAATGGGAGGAAGGTGCGCCAGAACCTCCACCAGAGAATCGTCCCGTTGAGCCCATTGAAGCCCGTGCGAAACTGGTTCAGTTATTGGGCAGCACCTCTGAAAAACGCTCCATCCAAGCTGATTATGCGGCAATGGCTGCCAATGCCTTTACCCCCCGCGATGACAAAGACCGCCCCCATGTGGTGGTAGCCGAGGCCGGAACCGGTATCGGCAAAACACTGGGTTACATTGCTCCCGCCAGTGTTTGGGCAGAAAAAAACCGAGGTGCTGTCTGGCTCAGCACCTTCACCCGCAACCTGCAACGCCAGCTCGATAATGAATTAGACAAATTGTTCCCTGACCCAGACGAAAAAGCAGCACGGGTTGTGATACGTAAAGGCCGCGAGAATTACCTGTGTATCTTAAATTATGAGGAAGCCGTCAGTCGCGCCCCAACAAGTGCCTTTAACGCCACCGTTCATCTGGGCTTAATGGCCCGGTGGATGTTGCATTCCCGCGATGGTGACATGATCGGTGGAGATTTCCCGGCTTGGCTTGCTGATTTATTGGGCCGCAATCAAACTCTGGATCTAACCGATACCAGAGGAGAATGCACCTATTCGTCTTGCGCCCATTATAAAAAGTGTTTCATTGAACACTCTCAGCGCCGCGCCAGACGTGCTGATATTGTCGTGGCCAATCATGCGCTCGTTATGGTCCATGCGGCCCTAGGAGGCAGCGAAAACGCCGCAGATGGCTCGATGCCGACCCGGTATGTGTTTGATGAAGGACACCACCTGTTCGATGCCGCAGACAGCGCCTTTGCCGCCCACTTAAGTGGCTTTGAGACGGCCGATCTACGGCGTTGGTTGATCGGGGCCGAAAGCGGTTCAAGGTCTCGCTCGCGGGGGTTAAAAACCCGTCTACAAGACATCATCGCAGGCGACGCCAAAGCCGAAGAAGCCATTGACGCGATCATGCGTGCCGCCCACGCTCTTCCCACTTCCGGCTGGCAACAACGCATCGCTTCTGGCGACCCCATAGGTGCCATGGAAAAATTCCTAGGCGCGGTTCGTCGACAGGTCTATGCCCGTGATGGCGAAAGCGGTTCACAGTATTCGCTGGAAACAGATACCCTGCCCCCCATCGAAGGTTTGCTGGATATCGCCGGAGAGCTAGAAAAAGCACTGGGACATTTATCTAAACCCTTGAGAGCGCTGATCGCCAGTTTGTTTGCCATCATGGACACCGAAGCTGACACCTTGGACAGTGCCGCCCGCAATCGAATCGAGGCGGTTTCTCGCGGTATTGAACGCCGTGCCATTATGCCGCTAAAAGCATGGCAGGAGATGGTCAAAAGTCTCTATTCTGAAAGTATCAGCGAGAAGAACCAATTGGCTTTTGTGGATTGGTTTAGCGTGGAACGACGGGCGGGCAATGACGCGGATGTAGGCATGTATCGCCATTGGATTGACCCAACCAAACCATTCGTAGAAACCGTGATTGCCCCCTCACATGGCGCGCTCATTACATCGGCAACGCTGCGCGATGGTATTGCCGCCCATGAGGAAGATGATAATTGGGAAAGCGCTATTGCGCGAACCGGGGTTGGGCATCTGCGTGACCCCGTGCAAATGGAGAATTTCCCATCGCCGTTCAATTACGTCGATACGACCAAAGTTATCATTATTAAAGATGTTAAAAAGACTGACCCCAATCAAGTTGCCAGTGCTTACCGTACGTTATTTCAAGCTTCAGGCGGGGGCGGGTTGGGTCTTTTTACCGCCATTAATAGATTACGAATCGTCCATGACCGCATCGCGAGCGATCTGGATAAAGCGGGGATCGAATTGCTGGCCCAGCATGTTGATCCGCTTGATATTGGCACCTTAATCGATATTTTTAGAAGCGAAGAAAACTCCTGTCTGCTGGGAACCGATGCGGTTCGTGACGGGGTGGATGTGCCGGGCGAGTCCTTACGCCTGATCGTTTTTGACCGGGTGCCGTGGCCCCGCCCAACAATCTTACACCGTGCCCGCCGCAATCATTTTGGTGGTCGCCAACATGACGAAATGCTTTGTCGTTTACGCTTAAAACAAGCCTATGGTCGCTTAATTCGCCGCAACACCGACAAAGGTATTTTTGTTATGCTTGACGGTGCCATGCCTTCACGCTTGCTCGATGCATTCCCTGCAGGTGTCGAGATCATTAAAACCGGATTGGCCGAGGCGGCCGAAATTACCCGCGAATTTCTAAAGCAACCCTGATCTAGACATCACCATCCTGCATCAGCAGAGCCAGAGCATCGATCATTTGCCCCAAATGTTGTTCACGGGGTGATGACGACATCTTACGGGCGGCATTTTTTTGGACCACGGGCGCTTTGTTTTGGCCTAATTTCCAGGTACCTTCTACGCGGTCAATATTGAATTGAATAGGCACAATAGAACGTTGCATTTTGCTCAGCGCATCTGAATTAACTTTATCGAGTTTCCAAACAGGCTTGGGGGCAAGGCGGATCTCAAATTGATTTGATAAGGCCTCAAGATGCGGGCGCAATGCCTCATTGGGTAATCGCAGGACCGTGCCGTAGAGATGGACGGCAACGTAATTCCATGTGGGCACTTGATCCTCAATGCCGTACCAATCAGGGGAAATATAACCATCCGGACCAGAGATTATCATTAACGCAGGTTGCGGCTTTTCTATTAATTTCAATAGGGAATTGGAGCGAACGAGATGGGCGCCAAAGCTTGATTTGTCCGCTGATAGCACAAAAGGAATGTGTGAAGCGAGAGGCCCGTCTGGACCAGACAGGGTTAGCGCACCAAAACCTCGATTTTGAGCGAAATCTAAATTTTGCTCAGAGGTAGCGGAACGAAAAGTTTTATTAGGATGCATGAATATTATCTTTCATGTCGGTTCTGCCAGCCTTCCCACGCCATGCGGGTCCGTACACCGAAATCAATAAAGGGACGCGGAGGGAGTTTAATAGGACTGCCGAGGCTTTCCATATCTGCAATTAGCGAATTATCCACTCCACATGCGAAATCAGCCGCCAGCATTCCCGATACCGTACCCTTGGCCACACCCACCGAATTTTGGCAGACTGCTGAATAAATATGCGGGGCAATTTGCCCAAAGCCCGGCGCATGATTACCCGATACAGCCACATAACCTGTCCACGTATGTTCAATGCGAACATTGGGTAATTGAGGGAATCGTTGATGAAAAAATTTCTGATGATCGAGGGCAACTTGAGTGCGGTAAGCGTCCGAACAATCCATGCCGGGGCTATAGTGAATATTTTGTCGGATCAACAATCTATAATCACGGGTATAACGCTGGGTAATGGAAACATAAGCGTTCACCGGGGTCACCCCCCAATCTTCAACGCTGCCCATTAACGCCCGTTCTTCTGGTGTTAGCGGGCGTGTTAAGCTGGCATGGGCCGCCAAAGGAATAAGCTTGTTCTTATAAAATCCAAACTGTGAGGCAAAACCATTGACCGCCAAGATGACTTTCTCTGCGACCACTGATCCGTTCGGGGTTTTTATGCTGATAGAATGCTTGCTCGATGGGTCGAATTCAATAACGGGGGTTTGTTCATAGACCGTTACATTGTCCGGCATCGTATCGGAAAGTCCACGGCACAAAGCCGCCGGGTTCATAAGCACACACCCCGGTGTATAGAGAGCGGAGATATAATGTTCGGTGCCAATCTCTTTATGTAAAGCGTCACCTTCGACCCATCGATAGGGTTCTTCCAGCGTATCAAGCATCTCGGCCATAGGCAAAAGCATATCGCGTTTGCCCCGTTCACTGGTCGCGGTTTGGTATTTACCTTGCCGCCCCCAATCACATTCTATGCCGTGGAGGTGGACTCTGGTTTCATTAAATGATAGGCCGGCTCGTGCCAAGCGCATATCGGCGTGGGCATGATTAAGGGCGTCCATTCCGGCGTCAACCGTGTGGGGGATATCAATACCGAAACCTGAGTTCCGACCAGAAGCATTCTCGCCGGAAAGGGACGCATCGAGCAAGACAATCTGATCATCCGGTCTGTTATGCGCCAATCGCCTTGCTGCTGCTAATCCAGCAAAGCCTCCTCCAATGACAACCCACTTTGCTTTTACGGGCTTTCTTAAAGGGGCATGAGGTTCACGGGGGTCAAGAATTTGACTCCATCCATTGGTCTTGTCATCGATGGGTAATTTAGTAATTTTCGTCATAAATTTACTATCCTTGATACGCTTGATCTTTCCGGCCTCACATCCGACACTTAACGAAATCACGTTTCACAATACAACTCAATAGACTTGGTAGTATCATGGTAAAAAAATCTCAAAATCCTCTACCCGAAATCAACGTTGGTTTTATAGGCCTTGGGCTGATGGGCAAACCCATGGCGCGTAATCTTTATGCCGCCGGATTAGATCTGGTTGTACATTCGCGCTCTAAGGGCCCCGTGGACGCTTTGCTTGAAGAATGCAAAAATATGCGCTCTGAAACCAGCCCGGCATCGCTGGCCCGTAAATCAGATATCATCGTTTTGATGCTAAGCGACACCCCAGCGGTCGATACTGTGTTACAGGGCGAAAATGGTGTTTTCTCTACTATCCAGCCCGGAACGTTGATCATCGATATGGGCACCACCGATACTTTAAAGACCAGAGAGTTTGCCCAAAGCGCTGAAGCCAAAGGATGCCAATATGTGGACGCCCCGGTATCCGGTGGCACATTAGGCGCGGAAGCCGGCGAGCTTGTGATCATGGCCGGGGGAAGCATTGACGCATTGGAACGCGCCAAACCAATTTTGAATATTTTAGGCAAACAAACCACTCATGTAGGCTCTATCGGGGCGGGGCAGGTCGCCAAAGCCGCCAATCAAATCATCGTTGGCCTGACCATTGGCGCGGTATCGGAAGCCCTCGCCCTCTCCAAACGATCCGGGGTTGATCCCGCACGGGTTCGTGAGGCATTACAAGGTGGTTTTGCTGATTCCAGAATCCTAGAGGTTCACGGCAAGCGAATGGTGGATAGCACTTTTGCCCCCGGTGGGAAATGCACCACCCAACGCAAAGATCTAGATCAGGGCTTATCGCTTGCAACGGCGCTTCATTTGGAATTACCCGCCACGACATTGTGCCGCGACCTTTATGACCAGATGATTGAAAATGGTGATGGCGGGTTGGATCATTCCGCACTGATTAAAGTCATCGATACTGAATGGTCATAAGCACGGGCCAGAAGGAACGATCATATAATATGTTTTTGAAGAACTCTATTTTCTGGCAAGCTAAAAGAGACGGTAGTTCCTTGGTCCACGACACTTTCCAAATAAACCCTTCCCCCATGGAGTTCCACCAACATCTTTGACAATGGTAAGCCTAACCCCGTTCCCTCATGAGTATGGTGTGCACTTGTTCTAGCTTGACCGAACTGCTCCATAACAGTTTTTTGATCTTCCGGTGCTATACCACACCCCGTATCAGTAACCGAAATCATAATGTCGCTATTTTTAGTCCTGTGGCCTGTTATGATTATAGCTCCATCCATTGGGGTGAACTTTGCGGCATTGGAAATCAGGTTCAGGATAACCTGTCGGATCACCCGTTGATCGGCAATGACATCAGGCAAATAGTAATCAGGGGCAAGCCGTATTCGCCCTTCGACTTCAGCTTCCCGTCCTTTTATCATAGCGATACATTCGTTCACAATATCGCGCAGACTGAACGTAGCATAATCAAGTTCGTATTCGCCGGCCTCAACCTTAGACAAATCAAGAATATCATTAATCACCCCCAACAAGTGACTACCCGAATAATGGATATCCTTCACGTATGATTGATACTTGTTATCGCCAAGGGGGCCGTATAATTCGCTTTCCATAATTTGTGAGAACCCAAGGATGGAATTCAGGGGGGTTCTTAATTCATGGGACATATTTGCCAAGAATTCAGACTTGGTCCGATTGGCCATTTCAGCTTGGTTCTTTGCTTCAATTAAGGCGGCTTCGGTCTTTTTTATATCCGTCAGATCCTGTGATGAGCCAAGCGTACGCAATAACGTGCCATCCTCTGATAATTCAACTTCGGTCAAAATTCGGACGTGGCGGATTTCACCGTCCGGTCGGTTTATGCGTAGAATGAATTCATAGCCCGTTTTTTCTTCTTTTGATTTTCGAATATATTCTTGTGCGCGTGCTTTGTCACCTGGGTGCCATGTTGATGAAGAGCCATCGTCAGATTTGGTGAGCTCTAGATATTCCTCTACCGTTACCCCCCAAATCGCGGCATGTTCTGGCGTACAGTAGACACAATGCTCAAGAATATCGTCCCAAATCCAATATCCCAGTCCCGCTAGCTTGACGGCATGTTCATTGCGAAGAGCGTTTTCTTGAACAACTTGTTGGGTTTCTCGAATTTCCGTAATGTCACGGCCAACGGACTGAATAATACTGACATTCCCTTCGTCATCAAAGTAGGCCGTATTGAGCCATTGAAAGAAGTGAAGATTGCCGTCTGTATCTGTATTTGAATTCTCAAGCATCGCCGAGGAACGATTTCGGCTGAATTCTGTCATATACTCTTTTAGGGACACATGTTGCTCAATGGGTACGTGATCATAAATTGACGACCCAATTACTTGGTCAATCGATGCGCCAACAAATTTGGCATAGGCATCATTAACAAACACTAAGGTTCCATCCGGAAGGGTCTGGCAAATCATATCAGTTTGTGTTTGCACAAGACCTTCATATCGTGAATTTATTTCGGTCAATTCTTTTCTGGCAGAACGAATTTCTGTAACGTCACGTCCGATCATAATCGCTGATTTTTTGCCATCAATTAATTGAAGCATCGGATTGACGCTAGACGAGAATGTTCTTTTCCCTAAAGGCACTTCTAATTCGTAATCAAAGTGTTGCACTTCACCCGTTTTGATTGCCTTGCGAATATTCGCATGGATAAGGTCTGC
Organism: uncultured Rhodospirillales bacterium; assembly: GCA_965603075.1. Lineage (GTDB taxonomy): Bacteria > Pseudomonadota > Alphaproteobacteria > Rhodospirillales > Casp-alpha2 > JABJOR01. The sequence goes on from CBFDBO010000048.1 coordinate 15,351, forward strand.
AACATCCTCAGGTAGGATATCATGAAGTTTCATCTGCTCTAGTTCAGCACCCTTAACGACCAACAAATCGTGATCTGCTGAGTTAGCCTCTAAATAATATCCTTCTTCGTCGAATACAAAAACCACGTTAGGGAGTGAATTCAGAATAATATCTGATCGCTCTTGGTTCTTAATTAATTTTTGTTCTGTGTCTTTGAATGCATCGCTACGGGCCTTCCAAATTATTATTCTATTTATCATGGAAAGAAGTAACTTTTGGAAGCCCGCTGCTTGATATTTTAACATGAAAGTAAAAATATTTTTATCCATTGCGGAGCTCGCAATATCTTCCTGACCTTCAAGCACCATTAAAATAATAGGCAAATCAGGTGATATGTTCAGTGCAGCTTCTGCCACATCAAGGCCACTCATATCATCTAAGTTTTGATCAATAATAAGGATGTCATACTCATCAGCCGTGCATTTTTGCAGTCCCGATTTTCCGTTTGAAGAGAATGTCACTATAAAATTAGTTGGTTTTACAGTTGCTTTAAACTGTTCGGTATAAACATTATCGCTATCAACATATAATATTTTAATGGGTGATAACTCATTCATTCGAACAATCCGTTGATTACAATGATATTTTTGCACAGATTGAATATAGGTCACTTTCTTGATTAATAAATCAAAATATAGCGGCTCAATAAAATTATTATAAAAAAAAGCCACACCCTCTATGAGGATGCGGCCTTTCTTTAAACGTTTAAGTAGCGTGGTTAGCCGAGCTTAGAAGCCCATACCGCCCATGCCGCCCATGCCGCCCATGCCACCGGATGGATCACCCATTGGCATAGCTGGCTCATCAGCCTTAGGAGCGTCAGCAACCATAGCTTCTGTTGTGATCAACAGTGAAGCAACGGAAGCAGCGTCCTGAAGAGCTGTACGAACAACTTTGGTAGGATCAATGATACCAGCTTTGAACATATCTACATATTCTTCAGTCTGAGCATTGTAACCAATTTTGTCATTTTTGTTTTCAAGCAATTTGCCAACGATAACAGAACCGTCGACACCAGCGTTTTCGCAGATCTGACGAATCGGAGCCTGCAAAGCGCGACGAACGATGTTCACGCCTACTTGCTGATCGTTGTTAACAACTTTAACTTTATCAAGACCTTTGGTTGCTTTCAGAAGTGAAACACCACCACCAGCAACAACGCCTTCTTCAACAGCCGCACGGGTTGCATGCAGTGCATCATCAACGCGATCTTTCTTTTCTTTAACTTCGATTTCGGTAGCGCCACCAACATTGATGACAGCAACACCGCCAGCCAATTTGGCCAAACGTTCTTGAAGTTTTTCTTTATCGTAATCAGAAGATGTTTCATCGATCTGTTTACGTATCTGTGTGCAACGACCTTGAATGCTGTTCTTAGAACCAGCACCTTCGACGATTGTTGTTTCTTCTTTAGAAACGACAACTTTCTTGGCTGTGCCAAGCATGTCGAGAGTTACGCTTTCAAGTTTAATGCCGATGTCTTCGCTGATCACCTGACCGTTGGTCAGAATGGCGATATCTTCAAGCATGGCTTTACGACGATCGCCGAAACCAGGCGCTTTAACAGCAGCAATTTTAAGACCACCACGAAGCTTGTTAACAACCAAAGTTGCGAGCGCTTCGCCTTCGATGTCTTCTGCAATGATGATCAGAGGACGTGAAGACTGAACAACAGCTTCAAGGATTGGCAACATTGCTTGTAATGAAGACAATTTCTTTTCGTGGATCAGGATGAATGGGTTTTCCATATCAGCGATCATTTTATCAGAGTTTGTCACGAAGTATGGTGACAAGTAACCACGATCGAACTGCATACCTTCAACAACGTCTAGATCCGTTGAAAGACCTTTAGCTTCTTCAACAGTGATAACGCCTTCGTTACCGACTTTGTTCATCGCTTTGGCGATCATGGCGCCGACTTCTGCATCACCGTTAGCAGAAATTGTACCGACCTGTGCGATTTCGTCGCTGGTAGAAACTTTTTTGGAAGATTTACGGATGGTGGTGATTACGTGCTCTACAGCAAGATCAACACCGCGTTTTAAATCCATTGGGTTCATGCCAGCAGCAACAGCCTTAGCACCTTCGCGAACGATGGCTTGACCGAGAACGGTCGCTGTTGTTGTGCCGTCACCGGCTTCGTCGTTTGTGCGTGAAGCAACTTCACGAAGCATCTGGGCGCCCATGTTTTCGAACTTGTCAGAAAGTTCGATTTCTTTAGCAACAGTAACACCATCTTTGGTGATACGAGGAGCGCCGAATGATTTGTCTAGAACAACGTTACGGCCTTTAGGGCCCAATGTTACTTTGACAGCATTTGCTAGGATATCGACGCCATTCAACATACGTTGACGGGCATCTGCACCAAACTTGACTTCTTTAGCAGCCATGTTTTTTAACCTTTCTTAAAATGTAAACCGTGAAAAAATTAGAGAAATATTATTTCTTTTTCTTTTTCGCAGGAGCTTTTTTAGCCGCAGCTTTTTTAGCAGGAGCTTTTTTAGCAGGAGCAGCTTTAACAGGAGCCGTTTTTGTCAGAATGCCGAGAATGTCGGATTCTTTCATGATCAACAGGTCTTCACCGTCAATTTTAATTTCTGTGCCGGACCATTTGCCGAAAAGGACAAGGTCGCCAGCTTTTACGTCGAGAGGGGTAACTGTTCCGTCTTCAGCTTTAGAACCGCTGCCGGCAGAAACAATCTTACCTTCCATAGGTTTTTCCTGAGCGGCGTCGGGAATAATGATACCGCCTGCAGTTTTCACGTCTTGTTCTACGCGCTTAACCAGCACGCGATCATGAAGTGGCCTGAAAGTCATGGCTAGATCTCCAAAAAAGTTGATAATTCAATTAATTAGCTAACATTGTTAGCACTCACCCTAGATGAGTGCTACGGATTTAGGGGGAGGAACCCGAACTGTCAAGGAACAAACAGCTTTTTTCTGCCAAATTGGCTATATTTGTAAAGAATCATCCGGATTTTACGGGTTTTCCACGAAAATCAATCCTGGATAGCTTTCAATGGCCTCAACCGGCCAAAAAACGATATAATTGCCCCACCATGGAAAAACAGCCTTTGGTGGCACCCCGGCGGGTAGCATCGTATGGAGGGTGATAACCTCTGCGGCTTTATCCGGCTCCTGACCAACGGCCCACGACAGTGCTCCAACCGGATCATTGGGATCGAGCACATCAAGAGTATGTTCAAGGCGGCCTATATAACTAAATTCACCGCTATATTCACCCGCGAAGGCAACCGCGCCCCCTTCTGAATGCAGCATAGCAATCCGACTGGCGGCATCATGAAGTCCACTTTCTTCTAATCGCAGCGGTTTACTGGCAAGGGTAGTACTGGTGATAATAATAATAGAGACAATGGACATCACCAAGGTTCGCATGCCCAAGGTGCGGGGCATGGTGCTGGATATGACACCCCCTGAGATCAAGATGATCAGCCCCCATCCACCAGATAATCTAGCAATCCACCAACTTAGATCAAAAGTGACGGCAGCAAGTGGTACGACGATAAGTCCCGCCCCGATCACCGCGATAATCAATCCGCTGGCTGACTCCCCTTTTGAGAATATCGCCCGAAATAATTCAAACTTGCTCGCCCTTGTAATATCATCTGTAATATCATCTGTAATATCATCTGTAATATCATCTGTAATATCATCTGTAATA
>CBFDBO010000049.1:0-17986 GCA_965603075.1 uncultured Rhodospirillales bacterium
CGGCACGCCCAAAACATCGAGACGGCACGCCCAAAACATCGAGACGGCACGCCCAAAACGCCAAGGCGACACGCCCTCTTAAAAACGCCGGGGCGGCACGCCCCCCCCCTAACGCTCTATTAACCATTATAACGCTATAAGCGATACTATAATAGAGTGGCCAGAATGTGTGAGGGGAGTTTGAGCGATGGAAAGTTGGAAGAATGTAGCCAATGATATGAAGGATCGTCGCGTTGCGGTGATGTTTGCATTGGGCTTTTCGGCGGGTTTACCAATTTTATTGATCTTCACAACGCTGTCTCTTTGGTTAAAAGAAGCGGGCATGGCGCGAGCGGATATTACCATGCTCAGCTGGGCTGGTTTGGGTTATGCCTTTAAATATATTTGGGCGCCCATTATCGATCGCATGCCGGCCCCTTATTTAACAGAAAAGATGGGCCAGCGTCGAAGCTGGTTATTCATTGCACAGATTGCCGTGATGGTTGCTATTCTTGGCATGGCGTGGACGGACCCTGCGCACAGCCCCGTGTTGATTGCGGTTTTTGCGGTGTTGCTGGGGTTCTCGTCGGCCACACAGGACATTGTCATTGATGCGGTGCGTATTGAAATCGCGGATGAAGATTTCCAAGCCTTTTTATCGTCCACCTACATTGCCGGTTACCGGGTTGCCATGTTGGTTGCCACCACGGGTGCGTTTTTTGTGGCGGCCTATATGGGCTCAACCGAAGAGCACTATTCTTATTCTGCGTGGGCGTGGACTTATACATCCATGGCGGCATTGATGTTGATTGGGGTCGCCACCACCTTTTTGATTTCAGAGCCGGACCGTCCGGGTGCGGCTGATGATCATCCCCACAGCGTTAATGAGCACGTTCGGTTTTTCTTGGTATTTTTAATCAGCGCCGGGGTTTTTGTTCTGACCTATAAAGGGTCGGCGGATATTGTGGCGACGATTAAACCGATTTTAACAGATATGATCAGCAAACCACTTGCTAGAACGCTGGTGGAAACAATTCGTTTGTTTACAGCCATCGGCATGGCCTGTCTTGTGGGGCGTTTGTTATTGGAAGCAAAAGTCGCCTCTAAAGAAATGGTCGTTACAGCATATTTAGGCCCGGTTAAAAATTTCTTTGAACGTCACGCCGGACATGCAGCCCTTATTTTATGCATGATCGCGGTGTACCGTAGCTCCGATATTATTATGGGGGCGGTTGCCAATATTTTTTATGTTGATGTTGGTTTTACCAAAGTTGAAGTGGGTCTTGTTGCCAAGGGCTACGGGTTTTGGATGACCATCATCGGCAGCTTTGCGGGCGGTATCATGGCGTTACGTTATGGCGTTATGAAAATTCTGTTCCTGGGCGCGGTATTGTCGGCGGCGACCAATGTGCTCTTTGCGATCATGGCGCAAATGCCAGCCAACCTGTGGATGTTAACCGGGGTGATCTCGGCGGATAATCTCAGCGCGGGTATCGCGACGGCTGCCTTTGTGGCCTATCTTTCGGCCTTAACCGATGTAAAGTTTACCGCCACACAATATGCGCTGTTCAGCTCTGTTATGTTGCTGCTGCCAAAACTAATGGCGGGGTATTCAGGCGGCATGGTGGATGTGGTGGGGTACGAGACCTTCTTCATCGGCACGGCTATTCTTGGTATTCCGGTGGCTATGTTGGTGCTCTACGCCGGGCGTGCCTCTAAGGTGAAATAACTGGCATCCTATAAATTCGTCCTTATATATTATTTAAAAGCAATGGATTGATTTGTAGGCGCCATGATATCTAGAAACCCCGAAGAGTTTGTCTGGACCGAAATTTCGTTGACGGACTGTGAGTTCGACCATTTCCACTATGTCCATAATTATTGGAATAGCATACGGGGACAGGCCTTCGCACCAGCATGGAGCGATGTGGACCTGCTGACTTTAAGGTTTAAGGTCATTACGCATATTGCTGTGGTTGATGTGTATGATGGTCTTCCGTACCCGTATCGATTTTTTGGCACCTCCCTAACCGAATTACATAATTTAGAATTAACCAACAAGACCACCGCCGATATTCAACCGCTCGGCTATAAAATTCTTTGCGAAGAGCAATACGCCCGCATTATTGAAACCAGAACCCCGATTTTGTTTGTCAGTACCATAAAGACCCACAGTGGTATTATTCGCCAACACCATAATTTCCGCTTTCCCCTGTCCGGTGATGGCGACAATGTCACGGCGGTCCTGACCATCGAAAACTTTAACAAAAACATCGATGACATGAACGATTTTTATGGCAAGACTGTTTTAAAGGGTCCTTTTATTAAAAGGCCTTTTTAGTAATACCCCTGTTTAAGACTTTTCCCGTCTTCAAACAGGGCCAAATGGCGACCCAGAAACGCCTCCAATGTTAGATTATTAATCATGATGGATTGCCACCCATTTTGGCGCACCATTTCCATGGTTTCGATTTGGGCATTAATGGCTTCTTCAAACTGTCCGTTTGCCGCCAGACTAGCCGCCCATGTATCGCGGTTAAGGATGATATAGGCCGGGGTGGTTAATTTAGCTTCAAGCTCGATGGCTTTTTGGGCAAACTGTAAGGCCAATTCCGGGTTTCGAATGGTGGCGTCCTCACTGGTGGCATAGATGCGGGCTTTGGCCCCCACGGCGATGGTACCCGGATCATCAGATGATAACAGCCGTGATCCACCCTGTTCGATGGCGATGTTTAATTCCTCAATGGCCCAATCATAGTATTTTTGGTGGGCAAAAATACGCCCCCGTAATCCGTATGGATGACCGGAAAATCCGGGATTAGCGCGGATTGCCGCGTCACAGCTTGTCATGGCGGCATCATACCGGCCTTGCCATAGGGCGCTTTCGCATAATGCGCTATGGGCAAGGAACGTAATTTTTGCATCCTCGGCGAGGGATAGCACCCCTTGGGCGTTATCACTGAGCCCGCTCCAGTCTCCTTGCACGGAATGCTGGGTGCCCGCGTTCAACATTTCCTGACCCGGTAAGGGCGCGCAGGCGCTTAAACCCAATAATAGTATAATCGACGAAATTGATAAACGGCTGTTCACCCTGAACGAATACATAAGCAAGTTCTCCTTCTGGTTAACATCATGAAGGGACGCAGGTGGTTATGGCGCTAAAAATATGGTATACTTTAGTATACGCTAAAAAGAGCAATATATCAAAAACTCCATCAAGTCTGTTTTGGTTTCAACAAGATTTTGAGGGTCGATACATGCTATGTTTGGTTTTTTCAAAGGACATAAATTTATTCGTTTCAGTATAGGCTTAGCGGTCGGCATTGTTCTCACACTGCTGATGACTTTGGCGGCCTCCTGTTCGGCCAGTGCGGAGATGATCGGCATGGTTAAGTTGGTCAAAAGCGAGGCTTATGGCACGCCCCCGCAAATGGCGCGCGAACAAAAATTTCTCCGCTTTCCGGTGGTTCAGGACGAGCTTATCGAAACCGGATCAAGTGGAGGGGTCCAACTTGAATTTCTGGATCACACCACGCTGACCTTGGGACCGGATTCCAGCATTGTCTTGGAGACCTATATTTATGATCCAAACGCTCAGTCTGTAATTACGGTATTTAATGTGACTGTGGGCTTGGTTCGATATGTTTCCGGCAAAATCCAAAATGCCAATGCCGAAATTATAACCCCCACGGCCCATATTGGCATTCGGGGCAGTGACGCGATTATTGCGGTGGAGCCCGATGGGGCGACCACACTCAGCGTGATATCCGGTCGGTTTACGTTCTCAGACCGTGATAAAAAAGACCGCCGCACCGTGACCGCCTCGCAATCGGTATCGGCATCATCCAAAGGGGTTGTCAGTACGGTGAAAAAAGTAACCATTACCCCCCCTAAAACGTTGGATATTCCTGTAACCACGGTCAGCGGCGCGGCAAAAATTGTCACCACCACCCCGACGACCTTGCATAAATTTGGATTGGATACCAGAGACCATGATCGTGACCGTGATGATGACGGCCATGACGATCGCGATGACCATCACGATGATCATGATGACCACCACGATGATTAGTCGCCCCCATTTCGATCCTTGACCTTACGCATGGATAACTTTAAACCTCTGGCAACAAAGCCAAAGGAGCTATTATGGATATCAAAAAAGTGCCCATCGGGCGCAATGTGCCTCATGAAATCAATGTCATTATTGAAATTCCCATGGGCGGCAATCCGGTTAAATACGAATTCGATAAAGAAAGCGGTGCTATGTATGTGGATCGCTTTTTACACACCGCCATGTACTATCCATGTAATTACGGTTTTATTCCTCATACCCTTTCTGATGATGGCGATCCCATTGACGCCGCCGTGCTCAGCCAGTTCCCGGTTCAAGCCGGGGTGGTGATCCCGTCGCGTCCCGTGGGCGTGTTGCTCATGGAAGACGAAAGCGGCGTGGACGAAAAATTATTGTGTGTCCCGCTCGATGATTTGCACCCTTATTATGGCAATATACAAACCATCGGCGATGTGCGTCCGGTTTTATTGGAACAACTGCAACATTTCTTTGAGCATTATAAAGATCTTGAAGATAATAAGTGGGCCAAGGTCAAAGGCTGGGAAGACGAGGGCGTCGCCAAACAATTGATCGCCGAAGCCATCGAACGCGCGCAATAAACCACAGATGTCGAAAAATATGTCACCGCTGGAGCGTCTTTCCATTATACGCGGTGACATTACCCGGCAAAAGGTTGATGCCATCGTAAATGCGGCAAACGAGCGCTTGCTTGTTGGCGGCGGTGTAGACGGTGCCATCCACCGTGCGGCCGGGCCAGCATTGCTGGCTGAGTGCAAAAAATTGGGTGGGTGTCCTACGGGGCAAGCCCGTATCACGGGCGGATACAACCTGCCCGCCAAATACGTCATCCATACCGTCGGCCCTATATGGCACTCGTACGACGAGGGCGTAGCAGGTGAACTGTTAGCGAGTTGTTACCGAAATTCCCTAAAACTGGCCGTCGAGCATCGACTAACGTCCATCGCTTTCCCCGCCATCAGCACGGGTATTTACGGCTTCCCCCCAGACCGCGCGGCCTTAATCGCTGTCGGAACCCTGCTCGGTCAAATAAAAACAATGTCGATGGCCGACATAAAAACAATGTCGACGTTCGACATAAGACTGGTGTGTTTTGATGAACAATCGCACCACTTGCATGATAATGCATTGGCAGCACTAACTCTTCACTGATATACAATGGGTATGAATAAAATTGATGCCCCCACACCCATGATGGAGCAATACCTGTCTATAAAACAGGACCATCCCGATTGCCTGTTGTTCTATCGCATGGGGGATTTTTATGAGCTGTTTTTTGATGACGCGGTTAGGGCGGCTGAGGCCCTTGATATTACCCTAACCAAACGCGGCAAACATCTGGGCGAAGACATTGCCATGTGCGGTGTGCCGGTACATTCCCACGAGGTCTATTTGGAACGCCTGATCCGGCGAGGCTTTAAGGTCGCGGTGTGCGAGCAATTGGAAAGTCCCATTGAGGCCAAAAAACGCGGCGCGAAATCCGTGGTTAACCGTGGGGTGGTGCGTATTATTACCCGGGGCACCCTGACCGAGGATACGTTGCTGGATGCGCGCGCCAATAACTATTTGGCCTGTATCGCGCGCGCTAAAGGTGACTTTGCGGTCTCGTGGATGGATGTCTCCACGGGCGCGCTTTATACCCAAAGCGTCAAAGATACAGAATTAGACGCGGTGCTGGCGCGGCTCAATCCCGGTGAGATTTTGATATCGGAAAACCTAACCCTGAACGAACAACTGGGCGATTTAATCAGTGACTGGCGCGCTGTTCTCAGCGTCGAACCCGCCGCCCGGTTCGATAGCGAAAATGCCAGGCTTCGCCTGCTTAAATTATACGACGTAGGGACACTTGACTCGTTCGGTATTTTTAACCGGGCGGAGATTGCGGCCGCTGGGGCGCTAATCACTTATGTGGAACTGACCCAAAAAGGCGCCATGCCGCGCATTGCGCCACTCCGCCAAATATCACGCGGCGCGGTGATGGAAATTGACGCCGCCACCCGGCGCAATCTAGAATTAAGCGCCACCCTGTCGGGTGAATTTAAGGGCAGTTTGCTCGCCACCATTGATCGCACCATGACCGGGGCGGGTGCACGGTTATTGCAAGTTAGATTGGCCTCGCCCCTCACCGATCAAACCACCATCGAGAACCGCTTGGATACGGTACAATTTTTCAATGTGGAATCCCGTTCGCGAGGCGACATCCGTGATTTGTTGCGCGGCGCGCCGGACATAGAGCGCGCTTTATCGCGTCTTAGTATCGGACGGGGTGGCCCGCGCGATCTGGCGGCGGTTCGTTTTGCGCTGGAACGTATTATGAGTGTGCGCGAGGTGATCGCTCAATCACCCGGCATGCCGGAAGAGATTGCCCGCTGCCAGATGGATTTGGACCCGCACCATGATCTATGCGATTTGCTGCGCACGTCCTTAATGCCGGAACTGCCCATCTATGCCCGCGATGGTGGATTTATCGCCGCAAGCTATTCGACGGGCTTGGACGAGCTGCGCGGGCTGCGCGATGAGAGCAAACGCTTGATCGCCAATTTACAGGCCAGCTATCAAGATATTAGCGGCGTTGCCAGCCTAAAAGTCCGTCACAATAATATGTTGGGATACTTCGTCGAAGTCACCGCCAAATTCGCCGATCAGATGTTATCGCTAAAACCCGTTGAGGGCGACAGCCCCTTTATCCATCGCCAGACCATGGCAAACGCCGTGCGGTTCTCCACCGTAGAATTGGGCGAGTTGGAAGGCAGAGTTGCCAAAGCTGGCGACAAAGCCCTCGCCATCGAGCTTGAAATATTCGAGGAGCTGCGCTCCGGCGTTTTGGGGGTTTCGGAGAGCTTGGCCAAAGCGGCGCGTGCTCTCGCTGTTGTTGATGTGGCATCAAGCCTTGCGGAGCTGGCCACGGACCGGCGGTATTGCCGTCCGGTTTTAAACGACAGTCGGGATTTCGCCATAACCGGCGGTCGTCATCCAGTGGTGGAAGCCGCGCTTGAAAAACAAGAGGGCGACAAGTTTGTTGCCAACGATTGCGCGCTTGAAGACGGCGCCCGGTTATGGTTGCTGACCGGTCCCAACATGGCGGGCAAAAGTACCTTTTTACGCCAAAACGCCCTGATCGCCATCATGGCCCAAATGGGCAGTTTTGTACCCGCCAGCTCGGCAACAATTGGCATTATCGATCGGCTATTTTCGCGCGTTGGTGCTGCCGACGATTTGGCGCGCGGGCGGTCGACCTTTATGGTGGAAATGGTGGAAACCGCCGCCATCCTTAATCAAGCGGGACCTAAATCGCTGGTGATCTTGGACGAAATCGGGCGCGGAACCGCCACCTTTGATGGGCTCTCCATTGCCTGGGCGGTGGTGGAGCAGCTGCACGGTAAAAACGCCTGTCGCGGGTTGTTTGCCACCCATTATCACGAATTGACCTTATTATCGTCAAAATTGGATGATCTAAGCTGTCACACCATGCGGGTTCGTGAATGGCAAGGGGATGTGGTTTTCTTGCACGAAGTATGCGCTGGGGCTGCGGATCGGTCTTATGGCATCCATGTGGGACGCTTGGCAGGGCTACCGCCCGAAGTGGTCGCCTACGCCGAACAGATTTTAGAAAAGCTGGAACAAGGGGACCAGTCCTCGACCCTTACAAAGCTTGCCGATGATTTACCACTGTTTGCGGCCATGGAGCCCCGATCAACGGGGTTAGGGTCGCTTCCGGATAAAGGACCTAGTATCACCGATAGGGCAATAGATAATGCCGTCATCGATGACATGAGCCCCCGCGAAGCCTTGGACTTTTTATATCAGCTAAAGAACATGAGACTAGAGGAATGACGGTTAAATAAATGGTTAGCAAAAAAGATCGCAAAGAGATTTTCGATGCCGAGGCATTAAATGCCAAAGTGGAAGAAATCGTCTCGTGGTCTGGTTATTCGCCAAAAACCCACCCTGAAATTTTCGCGCTTTATAAGGCGGCCCTCACGGAAGGGCGGCTTGCCGTTCAGGATCGCTTTGAAAATCAAGCGTGGCACGCGGGCGATATTCTCGCCGCGCAATCTTGGATGATGGATGCCCTGATCATCAACCTTGTTGAATTCACAACAACCAGCGTCTATCCCGCCGCTAATCCCACAACCGGCGAGCAAATAAGCGTGGTCGCCATCGGCGGTTACGGCAGACAGGAAATGGCGCCGTGGTCCGATCTGGATTTGATGTTTCTGGTACCCTATAAAATCACCCCCCACACGGAGCAAGTGGTCGAATTCATTCTCTATTTCCTATGGGACTTAGGGTTAACCGTGGGGCATGCCACCCGCAATGTGGACGAAGCCATCCGCTTGTCGCTTGAAGACATGACCATCCGCACAACCATTTTAGAAGCCCGGTATATTTGCGGTGATAAAAAGCTCTATAAAACATTGTGGAAACGTTTCACAATTGAGGTTCTGAGCAAAGATCAATTGGCCTTTGTTGATGCCAAGCTTGCGGAACGCGGCGCGCGCCACGAACGTCAGGGCGATACCCGTTATGTGCTGGAACCCAATATCAAACAGGGCAAGGGGGGGTTGCGTGATTTACAGACCTTGTTCTGGATTGCCAAATATTTGTATCAGGCTCATGAGGTCAGCGAACTTGTCGAGCAAGGCGTGTTCACCAAAGGAGACGCAAAAGTCTTTCACAAAGCAGAAAACTTTTTATGGACGGTGCGCTGTCATTTGCATTATCTGGCGGGACGGCCCGAAGAACGTCTGACCTTTGATGTGCAAATCGATCTGGGTAAGCGCATGGGGTATCGCGATCACGCTGGCACCCGGGGGGTCGAGCGGTTCATGAAACACTATTTCCTGATCGCCAAGGATGTGGGGGATTTGACCCGTATCCTGTGCGCGGTATTGGAAGAACAACACAAGAAAAAACACCAAAAACGGCAATTCCCCAAACTGTCTTTTTGGCGCAAGGAAATTCCCGGCTTTGAATTACAACACGGCCGGTTGAGCGTCAGCAGCGGTAAAGATTTCACCGAGAACCCTATATTATTGCTGCGACTCTTTAAGGAATCCCTTGAGCACAAAGTGGATATCCACCCGCGGACCTTGCACCGGGTTCGTCAAAAGCTATCGCTGATTAATAATGACCTGCGCAATGATCCGGAGGCCAATGCCTGTTTTATGGATATCGTGCTGAACAAACAGAACCCTGAAAAAACCCTGATGATGATGAACGAATCCGGGGTATTTGGGCGGTTCATTCCTGATTTTGGCCGGGTGGTGGCCCAGATGCAATATGATATGTATCACGTTTACACCGTGGACGAGCACACCATTCGGGCACTGGCGATTGTGCACCGCATTGGTGCGGGCGACTTAAAAGCCGATCACCCGGTGGCCTCGCATGTGATTTCTGAGGTTCAATCGCGACGGGTTTTGTATCTGGCGGTGATGTTGCACGATATCGCCAAAGGCCGCAAAGGCGATCATGCGGTTTTGGGGGCGGAAATCGCCCTGCAACTTTGCCCCCGTTTAGGCCTGACGGAGTGGGAGACCGAAACCGTATCTTGGCTGGTCGATCAACACCTGCTCATGAGCCGTATTGCCTTTAAACGTGATTTGGATGATCCACAAACCGTGGCGGACTTTGTCGAGGTTGTCCAATCGCCCGAACGATTACGGTTGTTATTAATCTTAACCGTGGCCGATATTCGCGCGGTGGGCCCCAAGGTCTGGAACGCGTGGAAGGCTGGATTGTTGCGGGAGCTCTATTATAGCGCCCAGGAAGTCCTGTCGGGTAATTTGCCCGGCGAGCGACAAGCCTTGCGCATTGAAAGTGCCAAATCGGCGTTGCGCGAAAACCTTAAAAGCTGGGATCCGGACTGGGTGGAAAATTATCTGGGCCGGGGTCGCGAAGGGTACTGGTCGGCGTTCGATGCACAAACCATGGTCCGTCACGCGGAAATCGCCCATGACGCCGAAACCCGAAACGCTTTGCTCGATATCCGCACCACCGTTGAGGATGATCGCGATAGTACGGAAATTATTATTTATGCCCCGGACCATGCGGGCATGTTTGCTTCTATCACGGGGGCGCTGGCGTTGTCCGGTGCGTCGATTGTCGATGCCAAGATTGTCACCTTTAACGACGGCATGGCGATTGATACTTTTTGGGTTCAGAACGAACGCGGCAAGGCCTATAACGAAACCCGCCGTATCGAGCGCATGAAAACCCGCATCCGCCGCGCCCTGCAAGGCGAGATTAACCCGGCAACAGAACTTGAAAAAACCCGCACTAAAACCCTTGCCAGTCGCACCACGGTATTCGGCGTGCCGCCCCGGGTGCTGATCGACAATTCTATTAGCTCCAGCGCTACGGTGATCGAAATCAATGGTCGGGACCGGTTGGGGTTGTTGTTTGAGATGACCTCGGCGCTCACGGCGCTCAGATTACAAATCACCAGCGCCCATATTTCTACCTACGGCGAACGGGTGGTCGATGTGTTCTATGTAAAGGACGCCTTCGGTCTGCAAGTCAGCAGCGAAGCCCGCATTAAAACAATAAGACAGCACCTGCTAGATGTCATCGCCCCAAAATCGCCTGGCGATGCCAACATTAAAGCGCCTAATGGCGTTGCCCCCCAAAAAACGCCCAATGGCGCAGCCATTACCTCACAAAAGCCTGACGGTGCCACCACCTTAAAATCGCCTGACGGTGCCACCGTCAAGGAGGCCTCATGAATTTATTGAAGGCCATCACCACCGTGGGTGGATTTACCATGCTCAGCCGGGTTTTTGGCTTCGTGCGCGATATGTTAATCGCCGGTATCTTGGGTGCGGGCCCTATTGCAGACGCGTTTTTTGTAGCTTTTAAAATTCCCAATTTATTTCGACGGTTATTTGCCGAGGGCGCATTTTCAGCGGCCTTTGTGCCAATATATGCGGGAAAATTAGAAGGCGAAGGCAAGGCCGTTGCAAAAGAATTTGCGGAAAGCGCCTTTGCCTTAATGCTGTTTATTCTGCTGCTATTTGTCGCTGCAATAGAACTCGCCATGCCCGTTGTCATGCAATTGTTCGCACCGGGATTTATGGATGATCCTGAAAAATTTGATCTTACTGTGGTGCTGACGCGGATTACGTTTCCCTATTTGTTATTTATCTCGCTGGTCTCGCTTATGGCCGGGGTTTTAAATTCAAACGGCAGGTTCGCCGCCGCCGCCGCCACACCCATTTTGCTAAACATTAGCCTGATCGGCGCGATCTTATTGCTGAGCCCGTATATGCCCTCGCCGGGTCATGCGTTGGCGTGGGGGGTGTTTTGTGCCGGTATCGTACAATTCATCTGGCTTTTTGGCGCGCTGGCCCGTGACGGGTTCTGGCTTCGGTTGCGTGTTCCAAAACTGACCAAGGATATCCGTACCCTTTTAACAAGAGCCCTCCCCGTGGCGCTTGGGGCTGGGATCTATCAGATTAATCTGGTGATCGATACGATCATCGCCTCGCTGTTGCCCTCGGGGTCCATATCGTATTTATTTTACGCGGACCGAATTACTCAATTGCCTTTGGGTGTGGTGGGGGTTGCGGTTGGCACGGCGTTATTGCCCATGTTGGCCCGCCAAGTTCGAAGCGGCGACGCAAGCGGTGCTTTGCACGCGCAAAATCGCGCCGTTGAATTTTCGCTTCTGCTCACCTTGCCCGCGGCCGTGGCAATTTTTGTTATGGCGGACCCCATTGTTACCGTGTTGTTCCAACGCGGCGCGTTTGGTGTGAGCGAAGCTGCGGCCACCATGTCGGCATTGGCTATTTACGCCCTCGGCCTGCCCGCCTATGTGTTGGTTAAATGTTTGACCCCTGCCTTTTTTGCCCGCGAGGACACCAAAACCCCGGTCATCATCGCGGTCATCGCCATGGTGGTTAATTTGGTTTTGAATCTCATTCTCATGGGACCGTTTTTGCATGTGGGTATTGCCATGGCAACGGTGGCTTCGGCGTGGCTTAATACCGCACTTCTCGCAGCGGTGTTAATGAAGCGGGGCGAATTGAAGTGGGATAGCCGCCTGAAAACTCGGCTGCCACGTACTCTGGTTGCAGCCGCCCTCATGGGCATCGCTCTCTATTGGCTACAGGCCGTGCTGGCCTTGCATTTTGAGGGCGGCGAGATCGAACGCATCCTCGCCCTGAGCGCATTGGTCATAGTAGGTTTGGCAATATATGGACTGGGCGTCTTAACCTTGCGTGCGGTGCGCGTGACGGATTTAGGGGCGTTGCGGCGCGCTAAATCGTAAGTGTGGATATAGGCATGCTTGACGGAACGCAGGTTCCGCGCAATAAACCCTGCTGATTATATTAGTTTAAAGGGATTTTGGCATGAGCCGGATTTTTTCAGGTATTCAGCCTACGGGCAATTTGCATCTTGGTAATTATCTAGGGGCGATCCGCAATTGGGTACGCTTGCAAGAGGATTACGAATGCATTTTCTGTGTGGTTGATCTGCACGCCATTACAATGTGGCAGAACCCGGCTGAATTACGCGCCAGCACCCGCGAAGTGACGGCGGCGTTGTTGGCATCGGGGGTTGATCCGAAAAAACACATTCTGTTCAATCAAAGCCAAGTTCATACCCACGCAGAACTGGCTTGGGTCTTTAGCTGTGTCGCTCGTATGGGGTGGTTAAGCCGTATGACCCAGTTTAAAGACAAAGCGGGTAAAAATCGCGAGAATGCCTCGGTCGGTTTGTTCGCCTATCCGAATTTAATGGCGGCGGATATTCTGACCTATAAAGCGACCCACGTTCCCGTTGGCGATGACCAAAAACAACATCTCGAGCTGGCCCGTGATATTGCCCAGAAATTTAATAATGACTTTGAGGTGGATTTCTTCCCCATCACCGAACCGATTATTACGGGTGTTGCCACCCGGGTTATGTCCCTGCGCGATGGCACCGCGAAGATGAGCAAATCGGACCCATCGGCACAATCAATGATTACCATGGTTGATACCGCCGATGACATTGCCAAAAAAATCCGCAAAGCCAAAACCGATCCGGACGCTTTGCCGGAGACAAAAGAAGGCTTTGAAGGCCGCCCCGAGGCTGAAAACCTAATGAAGATTTTTGCCGCTCTGTCAGATTGCCAAGTGGAGGACGTGCTTAAACAATTTGGCGGACAGCAGTTCTCGACGTTCAAGCAAGAACTGGCGGATCTGGCCGTTGCCAGCCTGTCACCCATTCAAGATGAAATGCGCCGTTTAATGGAAAGCCCCGACCATGTGGACGCGGTATTACGCGATGGCGCAGACCAAGCGCGCGCCATAGCCGAACCGATTTTACAGGAAGTTTATGACATCGTGGGCTTTTTACGTTAAATTTGTAAACTGCTGAGACTTGTTTTATGATGGCAGCATGAGCATATAAGCAACTTAATAGAATTATTCTAACACTTAGGAGACTTGGTCCCATGTTTATCCAGACCGAAGCAACGCCAAACCCCGCCACCCTCAAATTTTTGCCGGGTTGCGCCGTCATGGAAACAGGCACGGCTTATTTCACGCAAGTCGATGACGCAGGACATTCACCATTGGCGATGCGGATCTTTGGTATCGAGGGTGTGGCGGGCATTTTCTTAGGGTCTGACTTTATTACCGTCACCAAGCAGAGCGCGACCGATTGGGAGGCTCTTAAAACTTCTGTTTTGGCATCGATTATGGATCATTATACCTCTGGTGATGCGATTATTATTATAAGCGAAACGACCGAAGGCGGAAATGCCGCCGA
Source organism: uncultured Rhodospirillales bacterium (assembly GCA_965603075.1). GTDB lineage: Bacteria > Pseudomonadota > Alphaproteobacteria > Rhodospirillales > Casp-alpha2 > JABJOR01. Next base: position 13,829 of record CBFDBO010000049.1, read on the forward strand.
TGAAGGTGTTGTGGGGCAAATTTGTGAATTGCTCGATACCCGCGTCCGTCCCATGGTGGCACAGGATGGCGGCGATATTATCTTCGATCGTTATGAAGACGGCATCGTTTTCTTGCATATGCAAGGCGCTTGCGCAGGGTGCCCCAGTTCCGGCGCGACCTTGAAAAACGGCGTCGAGAATATGCTGAAATATTACATTCCTGAAATTCAGGAAGTGCGTCAAATACTGTAACCTAAATCCCACACATCCAATTTAATCAACGGTTATTTTCACATTGTGGAATGATCTCTGATAGATTTTACAAAATGAGTATGCTAGAAACATCACTCATTGAGGAATGAATCGTTACTTATTTGTAATAATTCTAAATTATCTGGGCCTCTTTGATAATGTTGGTTGCGATGATAATAGCTTGGTTAAGCTCTTTATAGAGTATTCAGAAAAGAATATTTAAAGGTTATGGTTTAGGCCTTACAGACTAATTCCCTGGGCGCAAATAGAACGTTGAATCGCAATGACTGGTTCGTCATGAACCGATCATTGTATAAGAGCCATATTTGAATTGTGTATGAGAAGTATGACAGTAATAAGTAATTTAACACCTTTTCAAAAATTTGCCCTTGGTGTTGGGGGCGGATTGGTCGTGGCCAGTTGTGCCATTGCCATTTTATATCCGCCATCGGCTGTTACCTTCGCGCCCAATGCTTCTTTGGAAATAATCTCAAAGCCCGGCGATGATCCTTTGGTGGCGACAGCCCCCATTCCGGTGCCTGTTCCCGGCGTTGAAATTGAAACCTTGTCGGTTTTAAAGCCAGCCGTTATTGGGCTGAGCGTGGCAGAGGTTCGACACGAGCTTTCCTATGACCTTGATTTGGTTCGGGCAGGAGACGGCGTGGTTCCGCGTGTGTTTTTAAGCTCAATCCCGCATGATTTAGGGGACGTCCCTGAAACCAAATTACGTAAAGCGCTATTTTTCAAAAGTGTTTTACCGTTGATCTTACAGGTTAATGAAGAAATTCAAGGCCAGCGACATCGTTTAGAAATGATTGCGGCAACCCTTGATCAAAAGGAAAAACCAAAGGCCGTTGATCGTCTATGGCTGGCTATGATGAGCGAACGTTTCAATGTAGAACGCGATGACATTGCGGGATTATTACATAAAATTGATGTGGTCCCCCCGTCTTTAGCATTGGCACAAGCAGCGAAAGAAAGCGGTTGGGGCATGTCTCGGTTTACCCGTGAAGGTAATGCCTTGTTTGGTCAGTGGACTTTTGCCAAAGGCAATCTGGTCCCCGACGGGCGGGACGACGGCAAAGAACACATGATCAAAAGCTTCGATACGTTGTTTGAATCGGTTAAAGCCTATGTGCGTAATTTAAACACCCATCGGGCGTATCGCGAATATCGCACTTTGCGCGCGGACTTACGTCAAGAAAGCAAACCTTTAGACGGTCGGGTGCTGGCGGGCAAATTACACCGCTACAGCGAACTAGGCGTCGAATACGTCAATGCCATCCGCGCCTTGATCAGCTATAATAAGCTCAATCGCTTTGACGACGCCCGCCTCAACAAAGATCCCAACACCCCCGAAGCATAACCGTGTGCCACGGTGGCATTTATTGGATTACCGTACCCCTTCTGGGGTTGCGGCATATCCATTATAGTCGACCCCCCAAGACACTTAAATCACCTAGCTTATAAATAGCCCTTATAAATCGCCCTTAAAATAGCCCTTAAAATAGCCCGTCGCGGCGCGCGACCGGCGCGCGACACCTATGGTAGGTAGTAGATTTGGCCGAACCAGTGCCAGCGTCCGGCGTCTTTTCCGGTGGCGGGCAGGGTACAATTCAGCCGGGTTCGACCTTTTGGAAAGGGTGTTTCCACACGAACCTCAAAACGAATATCACCAATGGATTGAATATCGGCTTTGCCCTCGTGGGATAAAAAACAGCTAAGCTGCGCCAATCGCTCCATAGGCTGCGTTAGGGTAAACCCAATGGCGGGCGGATTATTGGCATTATTTTTACCATCTAAAAACACATCTTCCGGGGTGATGTCGCTAACAGGGAGCGGGAGCGCATTGACGGCGGTCTTAAAACGTCCCATATCGCCATAACGTTCATTCAAGGCAAACCGAGGCAGGTAGAAACGGTCGTCACGGGCACTGAAGGCACCGGAATGTTGACCGAAGGCAACATCAAACCCCGCCTCTATAACAAGTTGTCTAATGGCGGTGCTGGTCTCGCCGTAAGGATAAGCAAATAGCGGGGGCACGGTACCCAATTCTTCTTTTATACGGCGCTTGGAACGTTCGATGTCTTCGGCGGCTTTTAAGGGGCCATAAAGCGGCAAGTGAAGATGTGACCCGGTATGGGGCGCGATGGTCACACCGCTTGCCGCCATCTCACGCAAATTATCCCAGCTCATCATATTGGCGTTTTCGCCATCGATGGCATCGGTGGAGACAAACACCGTAAAGGTAAATCCTGCTTCTTTCAGCAACGGCCACGCATTATCATAGATTGTTTTGTAGCCATCATCCATGCTGATACCGATGGTGCGGTCGGGCAGGTCTTCACCCGCTTGTTGGCGGGTTATAATCTCGCTTAGCGATAATACGGTGTATTTTTCGTGGGCCAATTCGGCCAGATGGTCGCTGAATTGATCCATGCGGATATTGGTGCTGGGGAAGCGATCATCGCCAAACCGATGATACATCAAAACCACGGCGCCTTCTGCAAAAGCGGGCATGACGGGCGTGAGGACGGTGAGCCCGGTGAGGACTGTGAAAGCCAATCCAAGAATTACCAAACGCTTCAGATGTCTTTTTGATTTGCACCAGATGGCTGTGGTCATTGTCTTTTATTGTCCGTTTTTTAAATGAGGTGGTTGCGTTATTGTCCGTATGGATAAATATTGCCCCTAATACGGTTAAACAGTCGTTTATAAAGACGATTATTTTTTGAGGTTAGATTTGAATATTCTGGCGTTCGACACATCAACCAACACATGCTCCGTTGCCCTGTGGCAAGACGGCAAGATCATCGCGCAACAATTCGAACCCATGGCACGGGGGCAATCCGAAGCGCTGGTGCCGATGATTGGCGCAATACTGGATCAAGTTGATTTAACACCAATAGAGATGGACTTAATCGCCGTGACCACCGGGCCTGGGGCCTTTACCGGTGTGCGTATTGGGTTGGCAACGGCACGCTCCCTTGCCCAAGCAGCGAAGGTTCCATTGATCGGTATTTCAACATTTGACGCGCTGGTCTTCGGATTGAAGGACAAACACCCGTCTAAAAATTTTGGGATGCAACAAATATTTGCGGTGATTGATACAAAACGCGATGATGTTTTTGTGCAAGCTTATGACGCTGAGTTGCAGCCTTTTGGCGACGCGCGGGTCATCTCATGTGATGCTATGTGCCAAGAAATTAAGAGTGCTTCCCATAATAACCCTACCCTATTGGACAACCCTACCCTATTGGTGGGAAGTGGCGCGCCAATGATTGCGGTGTCTTGTCAGACCAGCGGACATTCGGGCCTTGTTGAGGTCTATGACGATCAGCCGCAAGCAAAGAGTGTGGCTGAAATTGCAGCCCTTCGCGGCGTGCCAGCAAAGGACGCCGTTCCCCCTGCGCCGGTCTACCTGAGAGCGCCGGAGGCTAGAATTAACCCGACAGGCGGTAGATTGCGGACATAGAAATGTATAAATCTATTATTTATTGGGTTTTGCGAAGAATAAGTCTATGAAGTCCAAATTTTTGATCATCATTATTTTCAGCTTCTAACAAAATCACCTCATGGCCTAAATCTATAATAGAGCGAGGCACATTTTCTAATGGTTCGACGCCCTGCAAGCGTACTTCCGCCGTTTCACCCACCGCCATTCGTTCGATTAACAGTTTTGTTTTTACAAACGTCATGGGACAAAGTTCAGTAGAGATATCTATAAAATGGTCGGTTTTGTGTAAGAAATCGGGTGCCAATATGTATACTTCCTGATATTTATTTGATAAATTAACTATACGTTCTAGTGTTTATAGAGTAGCTTACTGTATTATTATTGCACAAACGATACTTTAAGTTATAGGCAGGCAGAATTAAGTCTGTATAATTGTAATGTAAATTCTATATCCCATTATATCCTATAT
>CBFDBO010000050.1:0-17534 GCA_965603075.1 uncultured Rhodospirillales bacterium
TTGCACCCTTGCTGGTTTTCAAGACCAGTGCATTCAACCGCTCTGCCATCCCTCCACTTTGAGATTGGTATTATCACGGTGTGTGGGACCTTCTAGCGCGTCTTTGCCAGAGGGTCCAGCGACTTTCTGCTAATTATGCAAAATTTTCCATTCGCATTATTCAAGATACCAAATATTTTGACTTAACTCTTTAGATCGCATATTCGGTTGGCCATTTTTTAACATTGATCCCCTTAAACAAAAGCCAAAGACAAACTGAAAATTCGGCTATAACAGCAGGTCCCACATAAAATGCCGAGTTTGCTACAATCTCTTCATAACCGGGGAAGAGAATAACGCCGAAACTGCCGATGAAATAGCTGAACGAGGCTATAATCATAAATCCGCCGAGTAGAGCTGGGAAATACCCTGACTTGAACATTAAAAAACCAATGACCAGACAATGCGCAGCAAAGAATACTAGCGCAATATAATAGCCAAAATTATGCAGCTCGAGGAATAAGTACGCCAAGCTATCCAACTGATCTTTTGAAAACACGCTTAAATATTCTGATCCGTTAAGGACCAATCCTGCCGCGAATTGATTGAGCAGGTTAAGGGAGAGAGCGGCGGCTTGGGCCAACCTGAAAAATGCTGCAAGTAATGAAAAAGTTTTGCTCACGGGTTTAAATAAGACATATAAAAACATCGCCAACGCTACGTCCGTTGTGATCATGATAAGATCGGCGACATAACTAGCACCGAATAGCATACCTGATTGAACAATATTACGCGACGTGGTGAGCGCATCACCCGGCACGATAATATCCATGCGAACAAAAAATTCAGCAAAAATACCGCAAATAATAATAATCAAATACATCAGCCCCGCCAAATGGGCATACGTTTTTGGTGATAATTCAAAATTCTGATATTGCATGTCGAATTCCTTGGTTTAAAAAATAATCACCAAGGTATACCCATGCATTTTTATTGATTCAATTGCCTGAATTTGTACATTAGATATGCATTTTTGCATGGCTCGTAATTTTATTGAACACCTTTAATACCGGCGCAATCATACAGCCCTTATTTTGTCTTATATGTCCTGTATTGGGCTTGAATGACGGCGGCAAGAACGAGGACCCCGCCAATTAATTGTTCCATACGCGGCTCAATACCAAACATCATAGAAACCAATATTGCCACCACGGGGATCAAGTTTAAAAACATTGTGGCCACCACGACCCCCAATTGTTTAACACCTATATTCCAGAAGTATGTCCCCAAAATACTGGTGGCCAGCGATGACCAAACAAAGAAAGACAGATATTGAGCATTCGTTATGGCGGGGGTGTATTCGGGTATGTTTTCCACGCCCATCCACACGACCACAACGGCAACCACGATCAACATTGGCGTTGCACTGAAAAATGTTAGCGAGGTCCGGCGCAATTGTGACATGCCCTTAAACCACCGTTGCAGCAGGGCCGAGTAGAGAGGCCACAAAAAAATCGCAAACCCCATAAGCACGTCCCCGCCTTCAAAGCGGAAACCCTGCTCACCATTTATTAATCCCCGGAAATCAACCCCGGCAATAATCCCGCCCAGCACCGCCAAGGGCAAAGCCTGGGTTATGGCGCGTGAGGGGCGCGAACCCGTTAAACCCCAGTTAATCAAACTGGCCGTTACCGGCCCCGCAGCGGCAATAATCGAAATATTAATAGGGTTCGAATAATGAATGGCGTAGGTAAAAAGAACCGTAAACACGGTCATAATAAGACCCAGCGTCAAGATATGTATACCGTGTTTCTTAATATTGTTACTCAAGATTGCGGTGAAAAATCCGCCGTATTTGTTCTCGGCAATTGTCAGCCAAACAAAGAAAACAATAGAGGTTAAGATAAACCGTGCGGCCGTTAGAATAATCGGATCGGTTTCTTTAAGCAGCTCATTGATCACCGGCGCGGTAGAGCCCCAGGCAATAATGGTTAAAAACAAGCCTATGTTTGCACCGATCAAGTCAGCATCCTTTGTGAAATATAGAACGGGTGTCCGGCATACAGGTTTTCACCATTACATGGCTAGCGTTTTCCAAAATAACATTAACGACCGTATTCTTTCATTACCTGCTTAAGGGCGTCGTGATCGATGGCGTGGGCGGTATGCCCGCCCTGCCCGGTAAGAGTTTCTGCCGCTATCAGCGCATTGACAATGGCTTCTTCGGTGGCTTGGACGGTAGCCTCAAACAACGGGTCCATTTCTCCGTTGGGGATATATTGAACCGTTGATTTAGTTGAGTCAGTTGAGCCCGTTGAACCCGTTGTCTCCGTGCTACCCGTTTGCTCAATCACATCATTGCCCGTTGAAACAGCCAAGAAAATATCGCCCGATCCGTTCTCGCCGGGGGTACCGGTACGCCCAACACCCAATCCAATACGGCGGGCGATCCGTTGCATTTGGATGGGTAATAACGGCGCGTCCGTTATGGCGATGGCGATGATTGAGCCTTGCACGGTTGAATGCGCGGGTGTGTTCCAAAGGGTGTGTTCGGTTAAATGTTTGCCAACGGGCACACCCGATATAGTGAGGTTTTTTCGCGCGCCAAAATTCGCCTGTACCAACACTCCCGTGGTATAGGTTTTACCATTGACCTGACAGCGGCGCGAAGCGGTTCCCGTGCCGCCTTTGAATTCATAACAAATCATGCCCGTACCACCGCCAACGTTACCTTCGGCGACAGGGCCGCTGGTGGCCGCGTTACACGCCGCCAGTACATGCTTTTCTTCCACATGTTGCCCGTTAATATCATTGAGGTATTCATCACAGGTTTCCGCCGCAACAGGCAACATCCATAAATCTTTCTCACTGTTGAATTTCGGATGTTGCACCATCCATTTGATCAAGCCGTGATGGGCCATGCCGACACTGTGGGTATTGGTAATCGCGATGGGACCGGAAAAAGCGCCGCCTTCATCAATCCATAATAGGCCCGTCATTTCGCCGTTTCCATTGAGAGAAAAGCTACCCGCCCAGACAGCATCAAAGGCTTTGTCTTTACCACGGGGGTGGATGATCGTGACACCGGTTCGAACGGGACCCTTGCCAATTTGTAAATCACCTTCGCCTTCTACCAGAGTCGAAAGCCCAACTTCAACGCCCGCCACATCGGTAATGGCGTTAAGCGGACCGGGCTCTCCGTCAAAAGGGATGCCTAAATCGCGTGCACGAATGGTGGAATTGTCTGGATTCGTCATTTTATACCCCTAAATTAGCCTATTTTTGATGTTTTTCCTAATCGAGTACTGGACGTTCCATACCCAGAAGGATGTATACTCTGGGTGAAGTTTAACAAGCTGGTTTCAGGAAACACAAGTGGACAATTCTCACACCCCCTTTTTGGATGTTGCAAAATTAGTGCAGGCCATCGACACAGATCAATTTCCGCATGTTTTGCAACATATTTGCGAAAATGCGGCCCCCTTTGATGGCACCGTCATCTATGCCTATAATGGTGATACCCCACCCATTGATTTATTTCACAGTGGAGATTCTCACGAGTTGGATGACTATCAATCACGGGCTTATTTGCTCGACCCCTTTTATCATGCAGCGAGAAGCAACATTGCGGCGGGTCTGTATCATTTAAAGGACTTAGCCCCGGATCACTTCTTTCGCAGTGATTATTATCATTCGTATTATTCAAGCACCAAAATAATTGATGAAATCGGTATTTTTGTACCCTTGGCTCGGGATAACACCTCCCCCTCCAATAAAACATACATCATTGTTTCATTATCACGAGAAGAAGGCAGTGCTCGGTTTCGCAAAAAAGAGGTAGACCGATTATCACAAATCGAACCTGTTATCCGTGAAGCCGTGATCCAACATTGGAAAAACCCGGAAATCCTCGAACTGACAAACATCCCTAAAAATGGCAGGTACGATGCTTTGCCCGTCCGGGTTCAAAAATCCACCGCCAAATTAGACAAACCAAACCTGACCAACCGAGAAGCTGAAGTCGTCAGTTTAATTCTACGGGGGTACTCTTCGGTCTCCATAAGCAGTCTATTGGAGATATCGGTCAGCACGGTAAAAGTGCACCGAAAGAATATATACGCCAAGATGCATATATCGTCTCAAGCCGAACTTTTTTCCATGTTTTTACCCTTACTGGTAAATCCGGATACTTGGAATTAAAAGCGTGCTGAATTAATCCGCTATCTGTTCAATTGTCTGGCTTAAATAGGTCCATAAATATTGCGCGTAGGTCCAGCGAACCTGTAAATCATAAGCGTCTTCATCGACCTGATGCAATAAAATCGCCGCGTTGGCGAAATAACTCTGCGCACATTGACCGGGTTTGAAGACGCGCGCGTGTAGATCAAGGGGGCACGCCCGGGTGAGAACATCACGCGCAGCAGCACCGCGCATCTCAATCATCACGTAATAATCGGACACATCATTGATCGCCACATGAAGGTCGCCAAATGCCGCCTTTAATTCGCCCGTCAATGCCGCCTGACAATCTTGTGCCCCGTCTTTTGTCCCGTGAACCATCCATTCATCGGGGCCAAGCCAGAAGACCGTATAGGCCTCCGACGTATGGACTGTATTTGCTTCAAGCGGCAAGGACGTACCCAGCACCTTTTCAGCCGCCGATGTAAAGGCCGTATCGTGCGCGTTTCCCCGAATATTGAGCTTTCCACTCAGCCGTTTTTCAGTGAGCGAAACATTGCCAGAAGGGAGGACCATGCCATCAAGCGGGCTTACGGTTTTTATTTTAAGAGATGAACTAACCACGGGTTCTCTCCCCTTCCTTATCAAAGAATATGGGATCGGTCACAATAGCGGGCATAACCTTGCCGTCCATCATGGCCACATGCAGGGTATCACCTTTGCGATTGAAACCATCCTTCACCAAAGCCATGGCGATGGAACGCCCCTTACCATTGTCATCCAAAATATTGGGGCTTAGGTAACTGGATGTCACATGACCCAGCGCCGCCATTGGTGGACGCGGTTTGCTGCCCTCAATAATATGCGCGCCTTCTGGTATAACAAACTGTGGGTCTTCACTTAAAAGCCCCACGAGTTGCTTACGACCATCGCGCGCTGTATCGGACCTGGTAAAAGATCGCCGTCCGAAGAAATCTTTTTTCTTCTTCGATACAATCCAGTCCATATCCACATCCATGGGTGTACACGTTCCATCGGTATCCTGCCCGACGATGATGAAGCCTTTTTCGGCGCGTAAGACATGCATGGTTTCTGTACCATAGGGACAGATATCATATTTCTCGCCCCGTTCCATGAGCGCTTCCCACATATGCAGGCCATATCGTTGTGGTACATTAATTTCATAGGCGATTTCGCCCGTGAAACTGATGCGGAAAATCCGCGCTGGGACGCCCGCAAAAGTACATTCTTTGTGCGTCATAAAGGGGAAATTTTCTGGATCGAGATCAAGATCGGTTAGCTCCCCCAATAGATCCCGCGCCTTAGGGCCAGAGATCGATGCCACGGCCCATTGCTCCGTGACACTGGTGCAATAGACTTGCCAGTCCGGCCATTCGGTTTGCAACCATTCCTCTAACCAGCCCATAACCCGCGCCGCGCCACCCGTTGTGGTGGTCATCAGGTAGTGGTTCTCGCCCAAGCGACTGGTCACACCATCATCAAAGATCATGCCGTGTTCGTTCAGCATGACACCGTAGCGTGATTTCCTGATGGCCAATTTCGCCCATGCATTGGTATAAAGCATTTCTAATAACTTGACCGCGTCACGGCCCTGAATATCGATCTTGCCCAGTGTGGACGCGTCCACGATGCCGACGCTGTCACGGGTTGCCTTGCATTCGCGTTGTACCGCGGCATGCATATTCTCACTACCTTGCGGGAAGTACCACGGACGTTTCCAATCCCCCACGTCTTCAAACACCGCACCGTTTTCAACGTGCCATGCTTGCATGGCGGAGGTGCGTTCTTGCTCAAACAAACCGCCCCGATTTTGCCCGGTGATGGCACCGAATGTAATCGGCGTATAGGGGGGACGGAACGTGGTTGTCCCCACATCGGGAATATCGCGCCCTTGAATGCGGGCCATGATGGCAAGTCCATTGACGTTGGATGTCTTGCCCTGATCGGTTCCCATGCCGGTAGTGGTGTAGCGTTTGGTATGTTCCACCGAAACCATGCCTTCGCGACTTGCCAGTTCTAAATCGTTGATCGTTGAATCGTTTTGGAATTCATGGAAGCGTTTTTTATACCCCTCGCACGGCACTTCCCAAAGTGGCAGAAGTGCTGCTTCCGGGGTTTGTGTTGCGAGGATTGCCTCCGATGAAACACCTTTCCCAAAGCCAGTTGCTTGGGCGGCGCTCGAGCCGGCAAGCAATCCTTCAGCAAGGCTACCAGACAATTCCATAGTGCCGTTGCAACACCCCACCGAGAAACTCGGATTGGTGAGGGCGGGCACAACCGGTACAAACATGGATTTCGTCTCGTCCCAACGCAGCTTGCCTTTTGATTGGCTGTATAAATGCACCGTTGGGTTCCAACCACCACTCATGGCAACCAGATCACACGGCAACTTAATGGGTGAGCCTTGTACGGTTTTTCCGTCCTCGCCCAGCGTCATGACCTCAACACTGGTCACGCCTTTTTTACCATTCACCCCGGTGATGACCGACCCGGCCATGATGATCGCGCCTGAATTAATGGCGCGTTTGACCAGTTCTCCGCCCGGAGATTGACGGGCGTCCAGCACGGTCACGATCGCACCTGCTTTCAGGGCGTCAAGGGCCGTATGATAGGCCGTGTCGTTGTTGGTAAAGACCACTATATTGTCGCCCGGCAACACGCCGTACCGGTTTATATACGTCCGAACCGCGCCCGCCATCATGATGCCGGGGCGATCGTTATCGACAAATACCAAGGGGCGTTCAATGGCCCCGGTTGCCAACACAACCTGGCGCGCACGGATTTTCCAAAAGCGTTGACGCGGTTTAGTTTTATCCGTTTGCGGTCCCTTATGATCGGTGATGCGTTCAAGGGCGGTCAACCAATTATAGTCATAATAACCACTGACCGTGGTGCGCGGTAAAATACGGACTTCCGGCATGGTGGCTAATTCAGCAAGGGTTTCTTCAACCCAGTCCATGGGTAGTTTCCCGTCGATTTCACTGTCTTGATCAGCAAGTAACGCTCCGCCCATCTCGTTTTGCTCATCGGCGATCAGAACCCGCGCGCCGGTGCGTCCGGCGGCAAGGGCGGCGGCAAGTCCTGCGGGGCCAGCCCCCACGATCAGCACGTCACAATGGGTGTGAACTTGCTCGTAACAATCGGGATCGTTTTCCATGGGGGAAACACCCATCCCTGCGGCTTTGCGGATTTTGTCTTCGTACCACATCCATAACTTGGGCGGCCACATGAAGGTCTTATAATAAAACCCCGCCGGTAACATGCGCGAAAAGGCTGAATTGATCTCGTTAATATCGAAATCCACAGACGGCCAGCAATTCTGGCTTTTGGCTTTTAAGGCGTCGTAAAGCTCAATACAGGTTGCCCGTGTGTTGGGCTCCGTATGCTGGCCTTCTTCTAATTGCACGTAGGCATTAGGTTCATCGGCGCCTGCTGAAAAGATACCGCGCGGACGGTGGTATTTGAAACTGCGGGCCACCACATGCACATCATTGGCGATCAAGGCCGATGCCAAGGTATCGCCTTCGTATCCTTGATAGGTCTTACCATTGAAGGTGAAATTGAGCGGCGCGATGCGATCAATGCGTCCGCCTTTGCCTAATCTACGGGGCTGGGTCATTTGGTAGGCCTCCCGTCTTTATCAATTTTCGGGGCCGCTTCACCCATTTTATAAAACCCTAAGAACTGATCGGTCACTGTATTACGCACAGCGTTAAACCACCGCCTGCACCCTAACGCATGCATCCAGCGTTCATAGTGAACACCTTTGGTATTCTTGCGGAAATAAATATAATTCCCCCATTCTTCATCGGTAATAGCATCCGGTTCCAAAGGTCGCGCAATATGGGCTTCACCGCCACAGGAGAATTCTGTTAGGTCGCGTTCACCACACCAAGGACATTCTATTAATAACATTTCTATTTCTCCTTCACGCGCGCTTAATGAGCCACAGCGGCGGCGGCGGCTTCGTCGATTAAGGCGCCGCTGTAATGCCGGTCAATGGAAAATGGGGCGGCAATAGGGTGCATTTCCCCTGTGGCGAGCGAGGCTGCAAACACATGGCCGGACCCCGGCGTGGCTTTGAAACCACCCGTCCCCCAACCCACATTAAAGAATAAATTCTCGACCGGGGACTTAGACATAATCGGGGACCGATCGACGGTTACGTCGGTAATCCCCCCCCATTGGCGCATCATGCGCAGCCGCGAGAAAATCGGATATAATTCGACCACCGGACCGACAACGTGCTCTAATTGATTAAACGCGCCGCGCTGGGAATAAGATATATAGGGATCACCCGACCCCCCAAAGACCAGCTCGCCTTTATCGGATTGCGAGATATAGGCGTGGATGGTGTTGGACATAACCACCACATCAATGACGGGTTTTAACGGTTCCGATACAAAGGCTTGCAAGGGGAATGATTCAATGGGCAACCGCAAGCCAGCCATTTCCGCCACCACACCGGAATGTCCGGCGGTGACCACGCCAACTTTTCCCGCCTTGATGTTGCCACGTGAGGTTTGAACACCTTTGACCACGCCACCTTCAATATCAAAGCCCGTGACTTCACAATTTTGGATGATATCCACACCCAGCGCGTCCGCCGCCCGGGCGTAGCCCCACGCCACCGCGTCATGACGGGCTGTACCGCCCCGGCGTTGTAAGACCCCACCCATAACCGGATAACGACAGTTCAGATTAATGAACGGTACCATTTTTTTGATCTCGGCCGGGTTGAGCATTTCAGCGTCCACCCCGTTCATATAATTGGATTGGCCGCGGCGCTGAATTTCTTGCATGTCATGAACATTATGCGCCAGATGCAACAGGCCACGCGGGCTGAACATCACATTGTAATTTAATTCCTGAGAAAGGTTTTCCCACAAGTTGACCGAGTGATCATAGATAGCCGCAGATTCGTCCCACAGATAATTGGATCGCACGATGGTCGTATTCCGCCCCGTGTTACCGCCCCCCAACCAGCTTTTTTCCAGCACGGCCACATTGGTGATGCCATGTTCCTTGGCCAGATAATACGCGGTCGCCAAACCATGCCCACCGCCGCCGATGATAATCACATCATAGGCTGGCTTGGGATCAGGGCTACGCCACTGTTTTTCCCAATTTTGGTGATAGCTCAGCGTATTACGCAGCAACGAGAATATAGAATATTTGCTCTTCATAACTCACCCCGATAACCGGTTCCCGGTAGGAATTTACCGGAATGATATACAGCATATCACTCTATATCGATGGTGCAATGCATGTATATACAGGACGTATTAAGGGGGTGTTTAGGACGTATTAAAGTTCGTCCTCAATAACCGCCAACGTCCGTTCTACTTCATCCATGGTGTTATAGTGGGCGAGGCCAACGCGGACCACGCCGCCTTTGTCCATGAGGTGCAATTGTTCGGCGGGCTCGATGGCGTAATTGTGGCCATCCCAAACATAGATATCATGCTTGGCAAGTGCTGTTGAAAAATCACCGGGCGCGCGTCCCTCGACGGTGAAGGATACTGTTGGTACCCGTCGGGCCATGGCGTTTGAGCTGGTGATCCCGCGCACGGTCACACCCGGCATGGCTTGCAAGCCTTCGATCAGGCGTATTGTCAGCGGTAATTCATAATCGCTGAGCGCGTTCATGCCGGCGCAAATCATCTGGCGGCACTCATTGCGCTCATTATCGGGGCCGGCGAATTTAGTACGGTAATGCTCATCGGCAATTTCCCGCCCGGCCCACGCAAAGTAATCAACCGTGGCGGTCACACCCGCCATCAGTTCGTGGCTGAGGGTTCCGGTTTCAAAACAATCGGGGGACTTGGCACCAGCGGGACGAACTTTGTAGAGCTCTAGTTGTTCCAAAATTGACATGCGGCCCCAAAGAACACCCATGTGCGGTCCGAAGAATTTATAGGGCGAGCAAACCAAGAAATCACATCCAAGGTCTTGCACGTCAATGATGCCGTGGGGGGCGAATTGAACGCTGTCCACATAAACCAGTGCGCCCGCCGCGTGGGCGCGTTCGGTGATCGCTTTCACATCGTTAATGGTGCCGGTCATGTTGCTGGCGTGACCGATACAAACCAATTTGGTTTTATCGCTGATTAATTTATCAAGCTCGCCCAGATCGAATTCATAGGTCTCGGTATCAAACGGCAGCCACTTAACTTCCAAGCCATGATCGCGCGCCATCATCAACCATGGTGATACGTTGGCGTCGTGTTCCATGCGGGTCAGGATGATTTCGTCGCCGTCCTCGAATAGGTGCCCGATGGAGCGGGAAATATGAAACGTCAGGGTGGTCATATTTTGCCCAAAGATGATTTCATCTTGTGACGGTGCATTCACAAAATCCGCCATGGCTTTGTGGGCTTGATCAAAAACCTCACCCGCCAATTTGGTTGTTGTAAAATGCCCACCCAGATTAGAATTTTTATTAATTAAACAATCAGTAATAGCATCGATCACCATTTGGGGAACCTGGGTTCCGCCGGGGTTATCAAAAAAAACAGGGGCGTTAGGGCTTTGATCTTTGGCGATGGCGGGAAACTGTGCGCGAACCCGTTCGATATCAATGCTGGTCATGTGATTTTTCCTGAGATTAAATGGCGTTAATTACGATAGTGTTATAGTATCTGGTATTGAGAGGCATGGTGTATCCTCCTAGAGTATGACAATCAATTCTTTTATGGGGGAAATCAAAAACTTTGAACTCTATTTTAGAACCCAACACAAAAAAAATGATGCTTTGGGATATAGAAATCATCGATTTGATTAATTCAATCGATAAAGTTACCTTTCCGCAAAAACTGATCAAAACCCTCGCTGTTTTGGTGCCGTTCACTATGTCGACCATAATAATTAATCGCGGGCGTTCTCGGCCCATAAATCATTATGATACGTTTCCAGACGCAGCTGCTAAAGCGGGAATTGATAACTATATTCAAGGGTCATATGTTCTCAATCCATTTTACCGGGCTCATCTAAACGGATTGAAACTCGGGGTTTATCGTATCGGGGATTTAGCCCCAGATGGTTATTTTTCCAATAGAACAGCTAAATCTCATAAGGTTATTATGGCCCCCGATGAAGAAATTGGTTATATGACCGAAAGCTGGCCAAAGGGTTATGAAGAACTTGATATTGCCATTCCCATTGATGATATAACCTTTGAAATCGGACTTTACAGCAATGTTGAAAAAGGCGGGTTTGATGAAGCAGATATTGAAATTTTATCGAGTAAAGTTCCGATTATAGATGCTTTGGTGCAAAAATACTGGCAACTGCGCAGCGATAACATAGTGGCCACACCGCGTGACAACAGCATTGATGATGCCTTCGAAAGCTTTGGTTCTTCAAAATTGTCATCGCGCGAAAGCGAGGTTATTCAATACGTACTGCGCGGGCATTCCTCCGAATCCATCGCCCTTAATCTGGAAATATCCATCACCACGGTTAAAACCCATCGTAAGCGAGCTTATTCAAAATTGGATATTTCCTCCCAATCAGAACTATTTTCCCAATTTCTTAAATCCGTCGACATAAACTTCAGATCTGCAGAAGCTTAAGCGCTTCTTCGTGGACGCGCGGGTCGCCAGCGGCAATAAGTTTGTCACCTGAATTCTGATCCAATGGCTTGCCATCCCAATCGGTGATGATGCCACCCGCTCCGTTGATAACCGGGACAAGGGGTAGATAATCATGGATGTCGAATTGCACGTCCATGCCCACATCAATACGCCCTGAAGCAATTTGCGCATACGCCATACAGCTACCACCGTAAATATTTAATCGGCTAGCGTCTCGAACGGCGTGAAAGGCGGGCTCTGTTTTGGCATCATAGAAATCTGGGTTACTGGTGGATAGCATCGCTTGCGACAGACTCTCACACGCTCGCACTTTTACGGGGGTTCCATTAAGAGTTGTCGGGCGGTCGCCACCACCGATCCATCGTTCACGGGTAATTGGCATATCAATAGCCCCAAGGATCGGCACGCTATTATGAAGCAATGCAATCAGCGTCCCAAAAACAGGAAGCCCCGCCAAAAAGGGCAGCGTGCCATCAATGGGATCGATTGCCCAAACAAATTCTCTATCCGGATTTAGATCATCAAATTCCTCACCCGTAATCCCATGGTTGGGGAATATATCGGAAATGATCTCGCGAACACATAATTCTGTGCCTTGATCGACAGATGTTACCGGACTGCCGTCGCCTTTAATTTCGGTGTCAAAGCTGTTTAATCGGTTTTTGCGGATATAATCACCACTGGCGTCACACATACAGTTTAGGCCGTTGGCAAAATACTCTAGATCAGTTGTATTCATAAATGATTTCCTTAGTGAGACAGAATTTGGTCAAGGAACTGTTTTGTTCGCTCATTTTTTGGATTATTAAAAAATTCTTCTGGTGCATTACGTTCGACAATTTCACCTTCATCCATGAACACGACAGCGTCAGCCACAGAGCGCGCAAAGCCCATTTCGTGGGTAACACAAATCATCGTCATTCCCTCCTTCGCCAGATCGATCATCACGTCAAGAACCTCATTAATCATTTCAGGGTCAAGGGCGGATGTGGGTTCATCAAACAACATAATTTCAGGGTTCATGCATAACGCGCGGGCAATTGCCACACGCTGTTGTTGACCACCAGAAAGTTGGCTGGGGTATTTGTCGGCTTGTTCGGGAATGCGGACCCGCTCTAATAGAGCCATGGCGTTTTCACGGGCTTCTGGTTTTGGTGTCTTGCGTACCAATTTAGGTGCCAGCATCAAATTATCGATGATGGTTAAATGTGGGAACAAGTTAAAACTTTGAAAAACCATACCCACTTCACGTCTAACCGCATCGATGTTCTTGACCTGATCGGTCAATTCATTACCTGCAACAAAAATCTGCCCGGCATTGTGTTCTTCCAACCGATTAATACAACGGATCATGGTTGACTTACCAGAACCAGAAGGGCCACAGACAACAATCCGTTCACCTTTATTAACGCTCAAATTAATCTTTTTCAGCGCTTGAAAGTCTCCAAAAAATTTATCCACGTCCTTTAATTGGATAATGGGGTCAGTATTTGAATCGGTATTATTCATAATAATCTCACTATTATTTATCTTACTGTAATCTTACGTTCTGATATGACGGCTCATGCGTTTTTCGAACAGGCCGAAAGCGCGTTGGAAAATCCATGTCATGATTAAATAGATCAACATCAAAGATATGAACACCTCGTAAGGTGCGTATGTTTCTGAATATACAATCCTGGCGTACCCCATCATATCAAGCAGGGTGATGGTGCTGACAAGAGCCGTACTCTTCATCATACTGATAAAATCGTTGCTTAAGGCTGGTATCGACAAACGGACGGCAATCGGGGTGGTGATATATATAAATCGGTGGGTCTTCGATAACCCCAGCGCGGAGCCCGCTTCTAAAACACCTTTGTCCACACCCAACACACCACCGCGAAGAATTTCGGAAACATAAGCCGCAGAATTTAGCGTTAGGGCGAGTACACCACAGCCATAGGGGTCTCTAAGAATAGGCCAAAAAATACTTTCTCTTACCACTTCAAATTGTGGCAAGCCATGATAGATAATGAACAATTGAACCAAAATAGGGGTGCCACGGAAAATATAAATATAAATCATCGATGGAATGGTGAAGTATTTTTTACCACTAATTCGCATCAACAATAAAACCACAGCAAGAATAAATCCCAGAAAACTGGATACAAATAACAAATTAACGGTTAAGCCAAATCCCATCAAAACGCGCGGGACGCTTTCAATGACCAGTTGAATACTTTCGGGTAAAATTGTCACATCAAACATTATCAACTGACCTCTAAATGTTTGTTAGCGTACTTTTCCATGACAATTACACACAGCGTTATGACGGTTGAAAAGGACAAATAGATCGCCCCAACAACAATAAACATCGTAAACGGTTTACCCGTTGTGCCCATGGCTTGCTCGGCGATGAATACGGTTTCCTCCAAGCCAATAATCGAAATAAGGGCGGTATCCTTAATCAGCGATAGCATATGATTACCAAACGGCGGCAATGCCAAACGCCACATGGCGGGTACACGAATATAGAAAAAGGTTTTAAACTCAGATATGCCAAGGGCTCTGGCGGCCTCAATTTGACCGGGGTCAACGCCAAGGAATGCACCGCGAAATGTTTCGGTGGCGTAGGAGCCAACAATCAAAGCAATGGTAAAAGAGCCTGCCCAGAAGGGAGGAATATCTAGGTATTTTATGTCTGGATTAAAAATTTGGGCAATCGACGTTAGAGCAACGGCGGCGCCAAAATAAATTAATAGAAGCAGCAGGATTTCCGGCGTACCGCGAAATATAATCGTGTAGATATTGGCAATTTTTAGCGCGACAGTGTTACCCGATAGTTTAGCGGCCGCCCCAATCAAGCCAAATGTTACCATCATAATTAGGGATACAAAAAAGACTTGAACGACGACGACAGAGCTCCAAAAAAAATCGTCCTCCCAACCCGCTAATGCTTCCACGATGGCTTACTCCAGTAGGGAAAATAAATAAAATGAATAAATAAAATGGAGAGAGCCAGCGATGGCTCTCTCCATAATCTCGTAGATATTAATCTTCTACAGGAATCCATTCTTCGTTATGAATGGCGAACGGGAAATATTTTAGAGCGTAAGATGTTAATGAACCATCTTCTGTCAATGTTTTCAAAGCACCATTAATACGATCTTTTAGAGGATCATTACCCTGACGCAGACCAATGCCAACACCAATACCGAAGAAGCTTTTTTCATCAACCTGTGGGCTAACAAACTCAAATCCAACACCATCTTCTTTGCTGAGGAATTTCAAGTGAGCTTTCATGGGGTTGGTCATGATTACATCTGTTCGACCATTGACAAGATCAAGGTACAGAGCTTCGTTTGATTCGTAATATTTAATATCAGCTTTAGGAAGCACTTCGTTGAACCAATTTGCGTACGTTGTACCTTTTTCAAGGCCAACTTTTACACCATCAAAGTGATGGGCTATGGGCTTGCCCATTCCATCAAATAAACCAAGACCACCGTATTCTTTGCCAACTAAACGGCCAACAGAAATTCGGTAAGGCTGTGAGAAATCTATTTTCTTTAATCGTTTATCAGTGATCGACATTGACGCCGCGATCATATCAAATTTGTTCGCAAGTAAGGCAGGAATCATGCCGTCCCATTTCTGACAAACGAATTCAAGATCAGCGCCAATTTTAGCAGCGATACCTTTGGCAACATCGACGTCATAGCCGTCAAGATCACCGTTCACGTTCTTGAAGTTAAATGGTTTATACGTGCATTCCATGCCAACCCGAAGGGTCTCAGCGGCGGCGGGTTGAACCAATCCCGTTACCGAAACAGCAAGAACCGCTGCCATATAAGTAAGAATTCTTTTCATCGTAAATACTCCCTGTTTGTTTTGCACCCTGAACAGTGCTTTTTAAGTCGAGATTATTTTATTTTTATTTTTAAAATTTAGATTTACTCAAATTTCGTTCACATTGTCTCTAATTAGTGAAGTGTATGTATATCCTCCTCTAGGAGGACACCCTATGACAGATACCCAGATACACCTCTCTGGATGCGGTCAATGCGATCATTGTTGCCAAAAAAAGCTGTTAGAGGGTTTTTATTTTTCCTGATGATGGTGTATCAACCATATTATGGATAAACCTGAATTAATCATGCAGATAAATCAAGAACGGCGAGCCAACAAATGACACCTTATGTGCTCACTTTAATGGGCAAAAATAGGACGAACCCGTTAGAACAAGACCACATTGACCGGGTCAGCCAGAACCTGAGCGCGATCAGCCGCACCGATTGGCTTGCCCCGAACGAAGCCCTTGATATTTACTTCGAATCTGATCAATCCGCCTTTGATTTGTCCAATCAAGCCCGCGCGGCAATTGCCGGATCAAAAATAGACGCCGTTTGCACCCCCATGGCGGGTCGGCGCAAAAAATTGCTGATATCGGATATGGACAGCACGATCATTCATCAAGAATGTATCAATGAATTGGGCGATGCCATTGGTGTGGGCGATGAGATCAAAGCCATCACCCATGACGTCATCAACGGAAACATCACCTTTTCAGAAGCCCTGCGCGCGCGATTGGCGCTGATGAAGGGGATGGATTTCAGCGTTCTGGAACAAGTTTATGATGAGCGCATAACCCTGATAAAGGGGGCGCGGACGTTGATCCAGACCATGCGACAAAATGGCGCGTATTGTATTTTGGTATCGGGCGGGTTTACGTTTTTCACCAAACGTATTTCTCGCCGTTTGGGATTTGATGATCATCAAGGCAACGAGCTGACTTTTGAGGCCGGAAAATTAACCGGCAAGGTACAAGACCCTATTTTGGGTCGTACGGCAAAACTGGAAACCCTAAAAACCTTATGCGCGGAACAGGGCTTAGCGCACAGCGAGGTTCTTGCCGTTGGCGATGGGGCCAACGATATTAAAATGATCCGTGAGGCCGGATTGGGTGTCGCTTTCCATGGCTCCGACGCCTTGAAAGAAAGTGCCAATGCGTGGGTCGATCATGGCGATCTAACCGCCCTGCTTTATATCCAAGGCTTTCATAAATCTGAATTCCTGCACCCGTAAGCGAGACGCGATGCCCCCTTCCCTCTTACCTTCCCTATTACCAGATACGCGAACGTACGCCATCGGGGATATTCATGGCTGTCTCGATATTCTAAATTCATTGCTGGCATGGATTGAAGAAGACGTGCGCGCGTCAAGTGCGACCCACAATGTGCTTATTTTTATGGGTGATTATGTGGATCGCGGACCCCACATCAAACAGACCATCGCGCGTTTAATGGGCGGCTTCCCCTTCATGCAAGAAGTGGTTTATCTGCGCGGTAATCACGAAGATACATTGCTTAAATTTTTGAACGACGAACCTATTACCTGGGCCTGGCTCAAATTTGGCGGTTTGGTAACCCTGAAAAGCTACGGCGTTAAAACAACCATCGAAGCCGATCAGGCCGGTGATCTGGACGAAATCATCGAAACGGCTCTATCAACTGAGCTGAACCGATTATTTCCCGACGACCATCGACATTTTCTTGAAAATAACCTGATCACTTCATGGACCAACGGCGATTACTTTTTCGCCCACGCCGGGGTAAGACCGGGAGTCCCCCTCGCCGATCAAGTCGATCACGACCTGATCTGGATACGCGATGATTTTATGCATGATGATACCGACCACGGCAAAATGATTATCCACGGACACACCATCACCGACAAACCCGACATCCACCCCAACCGCATCGGCATCGACACCGGCGT
>CBFDBO010000051.1:0-16663 GCA_965603075.1 uncultured Rhodospirillales bacterium
CCCACTCACAGACGCATCACGCAGGACAATTGAAAAGTGTTTTTACACAGCCTGGACCCTGTGCGGACGTACGGGCGAGAATAATCCAGTCATACATTCGTTAAGCAATTTGTGGCGTTTCCCTGAAATTTTTGCTATAATTGCTGTGCGTGCGAAGGAGCGATCTAATCCCCATGCCCATCGCTTCGGTATCCTTTCTATAAACCCGCAAAGGGAGGCCGACATGACCCAAATGTCCGTTCCTGATATAAAAAACAGCCTCGATCGCGTTATCCACGCCTTGCAAGGGCGCTATACGATGGGTCAAGCGCCGGCCTCATTGATGATCGCCTATTTTGATTGGCTGATTCATATGCTCAATTCACCGGGTAAGATGAGCGAAATGTTAGAGAACGCTATAACCAAAGGCATTGCCTATCACCTGTGGCTGGCTAAGAACGCAACGGCAGATGAGGAGGGGGGCTATTTTATCGAGCCCCTGAAACAGGACCACCGCTTTGATGCACCCGAATGGCGGCAGCAGCCTTTCCACCAGATGATGCAGGGATTTTTGATGTTCGAACAATGGTGGCACTACGCCACCTCGGGCATTGCCGGGGTTAACCGTCACCATCAGGACATGGTTTCCTTCGGGGCGCGCCAGATACTCGACCTGTTCTCGCCGTCCAATTATCCCTGGAGCAACCCCGAGGTGATCAAGGCAACCATCGAACAAAATGGAGGAAATCTGTTCAAGGGTTTTCAAAATTATTACGAGGACCTACAGAAATCGGCTAACGGCGAAAGCATGGTCCACGACAGTGACTATAAAGTCGGCGACAACATCGCCTGCACACAGGGAAAAGTGGTAGCGCAAACATCGTTGATGGAGTTGATCCAGTATGAGCCGCAGACCAAGACCGTTTTTGCCGAGCCCATTTTGATAACACCGGCGTGGATCATGAAATACTACATTCTCGATCTGTCGCCTGATAACTCCCTAGTGCGTTATTTGGTCACGAAAGGCCACACCGTGTTCATGATCTCGTGGAAAAACCCGGGGCAGGAAGAACGCAACATGGGCATGGACGATTATCAACGCCTGGGCATTATGGCCGCCCTAGATGCCATCAACGCCATCGTCCCCAACAAGAAGGTTCATACGGTTGGTTATTGTCTGGGTGGCACACTGTTATCCATTGCCGCTGCAACGATGGCCCGCGAGGGCGATCAGCGACTGGCCTCCGTATCATTATTAGCAGCGCAGACCGACTTCAGCGAGGCAGGCGAACTGATGCTGTTTATCGACGAAAGCCAATTGGCCTTCATGGAAGACGTAATGTGGGACAAGGGATTTCTTGACACCGCACAGATGGCCGGAGCGTTCCAGCTTCTGCGATCAAACGATCTTATTTGGTCGCGTATGGTTCATGAGTATCTTCTTGGCCAACGGACAAAATTGAACGACTTGATGACATGGAATCAGGACACGACCCGGATGCCCTACAAGATGCATTCTGAATATCTGCGCCGGATGTTCCTCAACAACGAACTGTTCAACGGCAATTATCTGATTGATAACCATCCCATCGCCATATCGGACATCCGAGCGCCTATCTTCATGGTCACCACCACCAAGGATCACGTGGCACCTTGGAAGTCGTGTTATAAATTCCACCTACCCGCCGATACCCAAATTACCTTTGTCCTTTCCAGCGGTGGCCACAATGCGGGCATCGTCAGCGAACCCGGACACCGCAATCGTTCCTACCAGATCGCCACCACCGAACGCGACGAGGATCAATATGTTTCGCCTGAGGTTTGGGCTGAAAAAACACCCCATATCGAAGGATCATGGTGGGAATCATGGCAAGCTTGGCTAGCGAAACGCTCGACCACGCGGCGTGTCGCGCCACCGACCCTGGGTAATACGGAACAAGGATATCCGGCTCTGGGCAAGGCACCCGGTACCTACGTGCTGGAAGCGTAAACTTCCTCAGTCTGCTTCAGGGTATCTTCTTTGTTCCCCTCAGGGAGTACCGCGAACGGCGACGGCATAATCTTCAAGTCCAATGATGGGAATGTCGCCGCTATCTTGTTCTAGCGTCCAGCCTGTTCCACCGAGAAAGTCGTTTAGCCCTTGTTTGTTGACCGCCCATAACCAGGGTTCTCCTAATAATTCTAGCATGGTTTGGTTAAACCAGGTATACGGCCCCATATTCGGTTTGCCTTGCGGGTTCATCCGTGCGTGGGTGAAGATAAAACGGCTTGCGGGCCCGACACAACGGGCCGTTTTTTCAAATGTTGCGTGTACGTCTCCGGGGGGCAGGTACTGCAACAATCCTTCGGCGACGATGACACTGGTTTTCCCCAAAGACCACTGTGGTATATTGTGCAAAAGTTCATCCAGCGACCCAGTTGACAGGTCGAAAGCCAGCAACGTCAAGTTGGGCTTGTTGCCCATCTTTTGCACGCCCTTTTGTTTATAGGTAGAGGTCGTGGGATGATCTATTTCTATGAAGTTGGTCTCGGGATATTTATCTGCCAGCTGCCAGCACAAAGTGTCGTAACCACCACCCATCATCAGCAGTTGACGTGCACCAAGGTCAAGAGCTTGACACACTTGTTCCTTAATGAACAATTTGCGATAGCCAAAACTCTCAAACTGCCCAGGTATCACCCAGTCAAATGCCAGATGTAAGTTGGTCATCCACAGTTGGGCAGACATATTAACCATCTGCTCGCTGGATACATCCGAAGCAATGAGCAATTGTTTTGTGGCCTCTATCATGCCGTCAGGCAATTTTCCCAGCCAATCCTTGTCTTGCGAAAGACTGATCAGGCTGAGAGCAACTTTAATTGCCGTCTGGCTCGGTAATCCTTTCTTCATCGACGTTATCCTAGATCAGCCTGAGATCATTCTTTATCCTATATTTTCAGGCCCCTTCCTTTTCGATATTTATCAAAGTGCCGCAGTGTTTGCAGTGGATGGCGTCCGGTTCGTGGCGGTTTAATCCGCACTCTGGACATTTGTGTATAATCTTGTGTGTCCGGAATATTGCCTGGACGAGTTTGAGAAAAAGTCCCACCCCGAAAACCATGATGAAGACAGCCAATAGTCTCCCCGCAGAACCCTCTAGGGTGATGTCGCCGAAACCCGTGGTGGTGAGGGTGGTAACAGTGAAGTAAAGCGCATCAACATAATTTTTAATCTCTGGATTGACACTCACCTGCAAGACGTAAACTAAGGCGGTGACGAAAAATATGAAAACGATCAAGTTGAGGACGCTGTGGACGATCTCTTCATTATCGGCGAAGAAGCGATAGCGCCCCCGAAGATCGTGAACCATATGATAGGATCTGATAAGACGTAACGATCTTATCACTCTCAGGAATGCAAAGTTTCCGGTAATGGTGGGGAGCAGCAGGCTGATGATAACGACCGCATCGGCCAGTGCCACCGTCATGAAAACGTAGCGGAGTTTGTGCTTCGCGATCCACAGTCGGGCTATATAATCACCCAGCATGATCGCCGCGATGGAGAAATCAATAATCACCAACCATGGCGGTACCTCAATCATGGAGATAATCACGAAATAACTGATGATGATAAAATCCAACACAAGGAGGGCATAGCGAAAGTGCCGCGCTCGTTGGCTCCGACCTTCGTAAAGTATTTTGAAGGTAGCGCGTAGGTTGCCATTTTGCTTCTTGGACATCTCCGCCTCTTCGTTTTTAAATCCTGTCTCAATCACGAGTATACCAATGTCTCTATCGTTAAGGTAGAAATATCAGGTGACATGATAGAAGAATATTATGGCCCCGCTTAAACCAGCAGAAAATGAAATC
Source organism: uncultured Rhodospirillales bacterium (assembly GCA_965603075.1). GTDB lineage: Bacteria > Pseudomonadota > Alphaproteobacteria > Rhodospirillales > Casp-alpha2 > JABJOR01. Next base: position 3,829 of record CBFDBO010000051.1, read on the forward strand.
CCTTACAATTATAAAATCAAAAAAATAAAACATATGGTCAAAAATGGCGTATAATAAATGTAGATTTGAGTAGGAGACAGATATGACAAAATACAAAATTGAACCGGTAGAAAAAAATAGCATAAGTGAAGTTACGGATTGGAAACGTGTTAGTTCGTCTTTCCAGACAGTGGCTCTATATAAAACTGGGTATTTCGTAATCGACTTAGATGAACAAGAACTGAACAAGCTTCAAACAGGAAAATCTCCACACAAAATGCCAATAGGATGTGATGATTTTGAAGTATTAGATGAAGTTTATTGTGAAATTGATGGCGATAATTCAGATACACTTGCAGAAGGGTATGAGGACATAGGGGTTAGCTTCTTTTACGATAATGGCTACATAGAAGATAACACAATGTATTCAATTATAGGCGACCTTCAAATAACAAAAATATAACCTAACTTCATCAATGAATATTACCTCCCTTTGGTCTATCCTCAGACTGCAATTCGTCTAAACCCAAGGCGGTAAAGATGGCAACGTCTTTACCGTGCACTTTAATGAATTCATTTGCAGTTCGCTATATGTCTAATTCACAGGTCATTGCTAAAAACCCATTATCAAAATTCTAATGGAAACAAACAAGTCAATGAAATGTTGATTTCCGATTGCATTGAATTAAGCGGGGCTTGGTTCATATGCTTAGTAATTAAGCTGACGTGAAACATGCACCGAACAATGAGCGTGTTGAACCACCCGGGTACTGACAGAACCGAAGAAGTAATCCATCAACCCCCGATCGTGAGAGTTTAGCACGATAAGGTCTGCTTTGATTTCTTCTGCGTACTCCAGAATTCTTGGTGCTGGCCAGCCCTCACGAACAACCGTGTTGGAACAATCATACTGTTCCGCCAGTTTGCGTAACTCTTCTTCCGCTGTCGGTTTCAGCTTCTCTAGTAATCTATCCGGCATGGAAGGAACGAGGTATTTGGGGATTTCTTCGATTACATGCAGAAAGGTAATCGTACCATCCATTGTCCCGGCAATGTCCTTCGCAATCTTTATACAAGCATCATTGCCGTCGCTTCTAGCAAGATCTATTGCAACCAATATATTTTTCATTTGCATCTCCTGTTGTTGAGACACGCTGGCTGCCAACAGAAACATGGTATATTAAATTTTGTTTTCCTGCATGAAATTATAAGCACGTCATGCTTGGTTTCCAGCGATATAGCATTCAAAATTCTCGGTTTATTTTCAAAACATTATACCTAAAATTCGCCATCAAGTCGACAGAAATTTAAAAACTTCAGTCCCTTAAAAGAGCGAGAATTACGTTGGCAAAGGATAATGTCATATAGATTTGCTAAATCTAAAAATGATTATTCTTTGTTCTTTTTAGACAGGTTAATTCTCTTAAACACCCAGATAGTCGCGCAGGCCGTACCACCACGAACCGGCAACAGAATAGGGCACGCGAAACTGTTGCCCCCCCGGGAAAGATAACGAAGGTACCTTGGCAAAGGCCTCATATTCATCGCGCTTTTCAACCAGCACGTCAGCCATAATGCGCCCGAATGAATGTGTGTTATTGAGCCCATGGCCGGCAAAACCGTGGGCGAAATAGACATTTGGCTCCAACTCTCCAACTTGCACATAACGATTAGAGGTAATGGCCATATTCCCACTCCAGGCATAGTCAACCTGAATGCCTTTTAGCTGGGGAAAAACCTTTTCCATGTTACGGCGCAACTTCTTTTCTATATCAGCGGGCGTTGTGCCGCCATAGACGACACCACCACCAAAGATCATGCGTTTGTCGGCAGACAATCGGAAGTAGTCCAGAATATTCCGGCAATCTGCCACACTGGTATCGGCGGGCAAGACTTCCTTTAACATTTCATCATCAAGCGGACGCGTTGCCATTACCTGCGTCGAAGCCGGCATCACACGTTTTGCTAGTGGTTGGACCGTGTTACCCAAATAGGCTTCCCCACAGAGCAGGACCTTTTTTGCCCGTACCAGACCATGTGAGGTTCTAACCATGATGGCACTGCCTTGACGTTCAATTGACATCATGGGTGATTGTTCAAAAATTTTACCGCCGAGATTTTCAAAGGCGGCAGCCTCCCCCAGAGCAAGTTTCAGCGGATGAAGGTGTCCACTCGCCTGATCGGATACACCCCCCAAGTAAACATCCGACCCCACTTTTTTGCGGGTTTCTGCCTTGTCCAACATGGACAGCGAATGGATACCATAGGATTCAAGCAAGCGGCAATGTGCCTCTAAGCCTTTCATGTGCTTCTTCGTATAGGCTGTGTGGATTTGTCCAAACTTCAGATCACAATCAATGTCATACCGCTTGATGAAATCCTTGACGATTTCTGTACCGTCGTAATGGTAGTTGGAGAAACTGTCTGATTTATCTTTGCCCAACGCTTTTTCCAGATACTCCATTCCGCCACTAAAACCATTTGTCAAATGACCGCCATTGCGCCCGGCGGCACCCCAACCAACGCGGGAGGCTTCAACAATAACGGCTTTGCATCCCTTCTCAGCCAGAAACAGTCCCGTCGACAGCCCAGTGTAGCCCGCACCGACGATACAAATATCCGTTTCTATACTTTCCGACAACGAAGACCGGGGGGTGGGAATATCGGCGCTTGCCACATAATAGCTATCGGGATACGGATGGGGTTGTTGAACCGTTATTTCAGAATTGTTCATCAAATAGTTTCCAGATAACTTTTGTATTCAAATTCGGTAATTTTCTCGGTGAACTTGTTCAGCTCATATTTCTTCACGTCAATCAACAAGGTATGAAGCATTTCTGGAAAAACCGACCGGGTGAAATCAGATTTTTCAAACAGGTCAATCGCGTTCCCCCAGTCAGACGGGATCGCTTCGATTTCTGCACTTTCGCCATATCCCCACCCGTCGATAGGCTTGCCGGGATCGCGCTTTTCGTCAATGCCTTCAAGGGCCGCGCCTAAGATCGCCGTCAACACCAGATAAGGATTGGCATCGGCGCCCGCCACCCGGTGTTCTATGCGGCGTGCTTGCGGGGCACTGTTGGGAATACGGATGGCGCCTGTGCGGTTCTCGTAAGCCCAGGTGACGTTGATGGGGGCCAACAATCCAGGGCGTAATCGTTTATAGGAATTGAAATGCGGGGCAAAAGCCAATGTGGTTTCACTTAATCGGTTTAACAAACCTCCAACGGCATGGCTCAAAATATCGGAACCCTCATCCGTTCCATCGTTAAAAACATTGTTGCCATCACTATCAATCAGGCTGAAATGGACATGCATGCTGTTACCGGCTTGATCACCGTAAGGTTTTGCCATGAAGGTTGCGCCGAAACCATGTTTGCGAGCAACCCCACGGATCAGGCGTTTAAACAGCACCGTATCATCGGCGGCCCGCAGCGGATCATCAACGTGCAGCAAGTTGACTTCATATTGACTGGGGGCGTTTTCCGAAACCATTGTGTCGGCGGCAATACCTTGTTTTGCACAAGCCGTGTGCAAATCACTCAGGAATAGATCCAGATGATCCAGATGGTCTACAGACATCAATTCCGTTGTGTCAAATTGGCGCCCTGAGATTGGTGATGAGATTGGCGATGGAATTGCCGATGGAGTTGCAGAGGGCCCATCGGTTGATAAATCATATAGAAAGAATTCAAGCTCGGCGGCAACAACAGGCCTCAGACCCCGTGCGTTGAATTTATCAACCATCAATGACAACGCATATCGCGATTCAGCTTCAAAAGGCTTTCCATCCTCGCCCAATATACTAATCGGGATAAAGGCGCTAGGGTTCGACAGCCAATCAACGGGTAACACCCCACGGCCCGTATATTGGCAAATGCCATCTTGATCGCCGTTTTTGAGGGTGTATTCGTTACCGAACAAATCTTCACCCCACACATCAATGGTGGCAACCGACAAGGGAAATTTCAATCCCCCTTCAAGTACCTTTTTGGCATGCTCTACGGGGATGCGTTTTCCCCGCATAATACCGTTCAGGTCACATAAACCGACAGACACATGGGTGATATCCTGGTTTTGTTCTAACCAGTCAAAATCGTCGATGCTCATATTAAGGAGGGTTCCATATTCCAAGGTTAAAAAAGTGCGCACATTTCAGTCAGGTACTAATCATTCACTCTGATACATCATAGCGGCAGATAACAGTATCAAACCACACAAAAAAGTATTCGTTGGGAAAATTATGGGCAAGCCCTTTTGATAGACTTTACTGTACCATCATTAAATATAACATATGTGACTGTATTTATTCTAACAAGAAGCCTTACAGAATTTTATTATTCTAATTCTAGCTGTCCTATAAATTAATAAAAATGTATAGATGTTAATACACATATATGTAGCCTTTATAGGTGAGTGGTCCAATAAAGGGAACATTACAGATGACCATTAAAGTAAATTATTTTTAGTATTATCAGTGCGATAGTAATAGTAGCAGGCTTAAGCTGGTACCAGTGAAGTATCAAATAATATAGGCAGTGTGACACAAGCCGCAGGAGAAACAGGAAGAGCAGCAGAAGAAATTCAGAGCGCGGCACACGACTTATCTCAGCAATCTGAGCATCTTAAATCAGAAGTAGATAGCTTCTCGGGAAAATACAAACAGTGGCTTGATCAGAGGTCGTTCGATTTATTCAATTAGGTTTTGTGAGTGGATACTAGCCTTTAATGGTCTGCGAGTTTATTCTTATTAGAGTGTCTGAGTCGCTAACGCGTTGATAGAGGAATAAATTAAATGAATGTGATGAGGTTATTAACTGGCGACGCCGAGGATTTGGGCGAGGCTGACGAAATTATGGTCATCGACAAGCTGGTTGGACTTGCCGGGCTTCACGTAGTGGATGTGGGTTGTGGTGGTGGTCGTGTTACCCGACAGCTTGTGGCGTGTGGTGCTCTTGCCATTGGGGTTGAACCCGATCCGATTCAAGCTGAGAAAAACCACGCTACGGAGTCGGTTCCCGGTTTGACCTTCATGGAGGCTCCCGGACAATCGTTGCCGGTCGAGGACGGTTCTATGGACGGTGTATTCTTCAGCTATTCCCTGCACCATGTACCGCGCGAACACCGGGATGGTGCGTTGGTCGAGGCCGCTCGGGTGCTTAAACCTGAAACTGGATTCCTCTATGTTATGGAGCCAATGCTGGTGGGGAGCATGGATGCGGTCTATCGACCGTTCAATGATGAGACTGAGGTCCGCACCGAGGCCTACGAAGCTTTAAAGCGGACGGCGGAACCCCTCTTTACCGAGGCACGAGAATTACACTACCACGCGTCCGTGCGCTACGAGAGCTTTGCAGTCTTTTTGGACGAAGTGGCCGGAACTACCTACAATCACTTCTCTCGCGAGCACGTTGATACCCCCGAGGTCAAGGCGTTGTTCGAAGCGGGAAATGCCGACGACGGGTATGATTTTATCGAACACACCCGCGTCAATCTCTACCGTGGACCAAGGCTCTAGACGCTTCCATTAAGTGCTAAATGAGCGGAAGTAATTAGCGGCACTTGATACTCTCTGCTTTCGGGGAGGAGGAGCATCCTTTATCTTGAAAGTCAGAAAGAGCGCTTCCTATTGTTCAAGCGAGGGACGGCATGGTTCATTTTGCCCGATGGGTATAGCTGGACTTTTTATCAGCAACACGGCAGAGTCGTTTTAAAATAATGGCGTTGTACAGTTCAAACAGTCCAGTTGGAGAATCTTATAACCCCGTGGTATTGTATGGTGCTTAACATATCCTAAGACCAAATTTACGGAAATGACCTATCCGTTGCATCGAAAGGGATTACATGATGCAGGTCGCAGTATTAGATAACTAATTGATACCGAGAAGTTGATATCTCTCAGCATCTCATCAAACAATTTATTCCTAAACAATATGCGGAACTGAGCTATATGGAAGTTCATACTTTTCTTCAAATATTGTTGATCATCTTAATAACGGCTCGGGTTTTTGCCGAGCTTGCGGCTCACTTGAAATCGCCTTCCGTAATCGGGGAGCTCATTGCCGGCGTGGTGCTTGGGCCAAGCCTTCTGGGCTGGGTCGAGCCATTTGAAGCGCTTAAATTTCTGGCGGAAATCGGTATCATCCTACTGTTGTTTAAAGTGGGCCTCGAAACCAATCTAATGAAATTGAAAAAATCTGGCTGGAAGTCGGTAATCGTGGCAATTGGCGGTTTCGTTCTGCCTTTCGTGTTTGGATTTTTACTCAGTTATGGCGTTTTTGGCCTGTCGCTACTGGAGTCGTTATTCATCGGGGGAACGCTGACCGCCACGAGCATCGGCATTACCGTGAGGGTATTAGGTGATCTAAAAATTCAGCACGGGCGCGAAGGCCAAATTGTGCTCGGAGCTGCCGTGCTCGACGACATATTTGGCGTTGTGCTGCTGGCACTGCTTTATGAATTCGCTGTCGGCGGAGGTGTCAGCCTGATTAATACTAGCAAAGTATTATTGTTCATCGGGATATTCTTTATGTTGGCGCCCATTGCCGCGAAATTAATTTCCCTGGTTATCAAGCGTATGGAGCGTACCTCTGAAGTTCCTGGACTGATTCCAACCATGATGGTCTCGCTGGTGTTGTTTTTCGCCTGGCTTGCAAAGTATGTTGGTGCGCCGGAAATGTTGGGGGGATTTGCTGCGGGACTTGCCTTGTCGCGGCGCTTCTTTTTACCTATGGGTGTCGCTCTTCATGCCGATCCAAAGTTTGCGAGGCGAATCAAAGAACAGATGAGCCCGATCATTCATCTGTTCACACCCATCTTTTTTGTCATGGTGGGCTTGTCCCTAAATTTACGTGATATCGACTGGAGCTCATTCCAAATTTGGGGCTTGTCGTTGACACTATTTGGCGCGGCGGTTGTTGGAAAGTTTGTTGGGGCGCTTTTGATTCGAGAACCATGGAGGGTACGCTTTGCAATTGGGCTTGCTATGATCCCACGCGGTGAAGTGGGATTGATTTTTGCTGAACTGGGGCGTGTAAGCGGTGTCTTGGAAAATGAAACTTATGCTGCGTTGATCATAGTCATTTTGCTTACCACCTTGCTTCCACCTTTCGTAATGAAGTGGTTCTATAGTAGCCGACATGGTAAAAAATTAACTTCTAGGGATTAAATTCAGGAAGGGAGATTGAAATCTAGAACACCCAAAATCAAAGACTTTGGAGTCGGTTTTATGGAATGCTGTTTTCCTTCCGCTTCCTTGCTGCCCCTTTTTATTGACGGATAGCAAGGATAAAGATTGTTTGGAATTTTTGTAAAAATGAGGTAAAATATCATCTGCAAAAATTGCATGAAGGAACACGTTATGGACTGCAAGACCATGATGGCCCCGATCAAAACCAACCTATTTACGGATGAATTAGCCAGCCATGCCATCGACTTCATGGTCGATAAACACATGGGGCTGGTACCAGTGACCGAGCGTGACGGAACCTTTGCCGGATTGGTCAGTGGCGATAGCCTAATGCACTTTATGGTGCCCAAAGCTATCTCTGTTATGAGCCAGATCAAGCGCGGCATGAAACACGCAAGCTATCTAGATGAGTCGGCTGAAGAAATGGTGGAACGTCTGGAGGCTGTACGTAAAAAAACCATCGGCGATCTGGTGGACAAGCAGGTTAAAACCGTCAATCCGGACACCCCCCTGATTGATGCACTGATGCTGATCACCGGCAAGCAATACGTCGTTCCGGTGGTCGATGAGAACAACAAGTTGCTCGGGGCCATCTCTTTCTTCTCGGTCCTCTACGGGCTACGGGAAGAGTATGACCGCGAAACCGTTCAACGCGCCAAGGAAGAGGAGCGCGCAAATCGCCAACGTGAGAAAGGTTCAGGCCAATGACCACCGCTACAAACCTCACCGAACATGCTGTTATTTTTGGTTTTGACCCTCTTTGGGTGAGCACCATGATTTTGGTTGGCACCTACGCAATTTTGCTTTCTGAAAAGATTAACCGCACCGTTATAGCCCTGCTCGGTGGTGGGGTGATGATTGTTTGCGGCGTTATCGATCAAGATCAGGCAATCGCCGGGATTGATTTTAACACTATAGCCCTGCTAACCGGGATGATGATTGTTGTCTCGGTGACACGAACCTCAGGCGTCTTCGAGTTTGTTGCCATTTGGTCGGCCAAAAAGGTAAAGGCCGATCCGTTGGGTATCTTGATTGCGCTCAGCATCGTGACGGCTGTATTCTCGGCCTTTTTGGATAATTTGACCACGGTGCTTTTGGTTGTCCCGGTGGCTTTGCTGATCGCTGAGAAACTGGATGTATCCCCTTATCCCTTCCTTTTTAGCCAGATTTTAGCCGCGAACGTTGGCGGCACGGCGACGCTGATCGGTGACCCTCCCAATATTCTGATCGGTTCGGCAACAGGGCTAACCTTCATGCAATTCCTAATTAATCTTGGGCCGGTTTCGGTAATTGTGCTGATCATTATGATTCCAATTTTTCATCTGCTCTGGGCCAAGGGTTTAGTTACTGATGAAAAACACCGCGAGCGGGTCATGAGCTTTAATGAGGAAGACAGTATCAAGGACATGGTCTTGCTTAAAAAGTCACTGGTCGTACTGGCGCTAATCATCGCGGGATTTATCATCGGCGAACACTATCACATCCGACCAGGCACGACGGCTATGCTTGGTGCAGCCCTACTGCTGCTGCTGGCGAACTGGGGACAAGGTGAGCACAATCAGGCCAACCGCCTTCACGAAGCCATGCAGGAAGTCGAATGGCCCGCTCTGTTCTTCTTCATTGGATTATTCATCATCGTAACCGGTGTCGAGCATGCTGGCCTGCTGACCATCCTAGGCAACGCCCTGATTGATTTCACTGGTGGTGACCCGGCGACCACTGCCTATGCAACCTTGTGGTTATCGGCGGTGGTTTCGGCGGCGGTTGATAATATCCCGTTCGTGGCAACGATGATTCCGCTGGTCGAAAGCATGGAAACAGCCCTTGGCGGTGCAGAGGCTTTGGAGCCAGTCTGGTGGTCGCTGGCCCTTGGTGCTTGTTTGGGGGGAAACGGTTCGTTGATTGGGGCGGCGGCCAATGTCATGGTTTCTGGTCTGGGCGAGCGCGCTGGCTATCCGATTGGGTTCTTTACATTTCTAAAAATTGGAATACCGATAATGATTTTAAGCGTTGCAATCGCACATTTTTATATGTGGGTGAGATACTTCATGTAGGCAGCCCAGTGTATTGGGTAAGCCTACGAATGCAACGATATCGTGTCGGTGGTTTAAAACCGCCCTCGGGCACCATTTTTTGCTAGAAAATGTTTCTTATATAGACTTAGTTGGTTTTGCTTAGATCTTTTATTATTCCCTCCTCAAATAACTGCCCACCTCGAACAGGCCAATATCATGCAAACTTTCAAACTTACACCCAAGCCTCAAAGTGACTTTCGTATTGAAGTTAAAGAGATTAAGAAAAAGGGCAAAATCGAGAAACATGGATACCGTCATAACAAAATAGTTTATGGGTTTTGTCATGAATCACCTGATATAGCCGAGCTGCAATCTCTTGGTTTAAATATCGAAGAGATTACCTTTGATGAAGCACAACTGAACCTCACCAACGATCTGGTGGAAAGAGGCCGCCTTAAATCAAAAATCGATCATCTTCAATTTGAGCGAGAAGAAAACGGTGCGAAGAATGCAGAGGAAGAAACGGCAGCTCAACAGAAGTTGACGGCGCTGAACAACAATATTCAGTCAACGAAAGAAGCATTGGGTATTACAGGAATCCTTAAAATACTGAAGTTCTAGTTCGATCGGTTGATTGATCGAGAGAGCCCGGTGTAGTGGGTATCTGCTTCTAACGATAAAAGTGGGTAATCTCTTTTACACCGTTCAGAAGTACCTTGGTCATGCTGATGGTCGGGTCACACGGCGTTACGTTCATCTAAATTTTCAAATACTTCAAGATGCTGCAAACTATGTTTCTGAACCATGTGAACTTTCATTCCCATGTAAAATTGATGCGAATAATGACCATCTTGACTTGTCATCATAAAGTTTGACGTAGGCTATTCGGGATGTTGAGATAGTCTCCTCTCATTTCCCAGTTAGGCGTGAACAACGCCCGTTTGTCAACCAAGGTGATAAAATGTTAATAGATGATTTCTTTAATTATAATTTACTTTCCACGCAGACATTGCCCTCGCAAAAATTAACTTTATACCAAGATACTTAGCATGACGGTCACCTTCAAAATCGGCACTATAATTACAGTAAATGATCGAATACAAACTAATTACCTATACCCGCTTGAAGCACCAATAGGGTTAGATTTCGAAGCGGGGGTTTGAACCTCACCTTTCACCACAACAAATGTTGGAATGGGGAGTGTTCGAAGGAAAATACTGTAACGATTGCATGGCTGAATTTCCAGAGCAATGGTTTGTTAATGCTAAGATAAGTGAGGTTCCTGATCCATCCGTAAATTATTTTGAAATTAAAAGCAGGCAGTCGCTTAGTGTTTGGCGTTCAAAAGGATGGATAATAGGCCCCGATCCTCGGGGGTGGTTCCAGTGGTATTGTCGCTACTTTCTTGGCCGTAGAATATCGGAAATTGATATTTTACAAATAAAACGCTGGCGATCTTTTCGTCGTCATCAAGCGCAAGTTATGAACAACTGTGATCAAGGGGATTGGTCTTGTCGACCAAGACAGCGTCAGGCTTTGCTCCAATGGTCTTATAATCCCTTAGTATGATCTTCCCAATTGAAAGATAAATTATCTGTCAATTGAACCTCCATTGTCCCAAATAAAGTCATTACGGGTGTTTAGGTTTGCGCGTGGGTGCGCCTAACAAAAAAAGGGAAAGCATTATGCTTTCCCTTTTAAAACCGTTTTTACATACGGTGTATCAGCCCCAAATATCCTGACTGATACTTTGATACCAACCACGCGCATAGTCGGCTTCCTTTTCACGGAAACTAGCACTCGCGCCGGATGGGCTGAGTCCGCCCGATCCTTTAATTTTCGTGATTTTGCCGTCAGCATAACCATAAACCATAGCAACCGATATGCCGTATTGCTCATTAAGAAGGCTATAACAGGTATTAACAAACTTAGGTGTTCCCGGTTCATTACCTTGAAGTAGCCGGACCACGGCATCAGCGCAGACCTTGCCCTGTGTCGAAGCGGCGAAACCTGACTTCGGCATGGGGCTAGAGATTGAGGAATCGCCAATCACATGGACATTCGGTATCATCGTAGATTCAAATGTTTGCTGATTAACAGGGCACCAGCCTGAATCATCCGTAAGTCCAGAAGTTTGGGCAATTTTCCCAGCCATTTGTGCGGGAATAAAATTGATGACATCACCTTTGTACTCACCAAAGTCTGTATGCAACGTCATGGTCGCTGGATCAACCCGGTTCACCACGCCATCATCGTTGATGTTTTGGTAATCGATCATGCCTGGATAGAGTGCCTCCCAACCTTCTTTGAACAGACCTTGTTTTGAAAACTTTTCCTTTGGATCAAGAACAAGAATTTTGGATTTAGGTTTCTCCCGTTTGAAGTAATCGGCAACCAAGCTAATTCTCTCGCCTGGTCCGGGTGGACAGCGAAACGGATTGACGGGCGGCGAAATCACGAATGTGCCACCATCTTCCATTGCTTGGAGTTGTTGGCGTAACATCAGCGTCTGTTTCCCAGCCTTCCAGGCATGAGGGATTGCTTCTGAAGTGCTCTCGTCCAGTCCCTCAATTCTGTCCCAACGTAAGTCGATACCCGGTGAAACGATGCAGCGTTCAAAACTAATCTTACCGCCACCTGCGAGCATAACCTCTTTCTTTTCACCATCAATCGCGCTGACTGTGTCATGCACGACTTGGACACCCATGCCGCGAAGAGCATCGAAGTTTTGGGTAATGTAGTCGATGGTATTAATGCCACTGATCACGGTATTGGAGAATGGACAAGTGACATACTGTTTTGACGGTTCGACAAGTGTCACACTGATTGTTGGATCAAAACGTTTAATGTATTTGGCAGCTGAAGCGCCCCCAAAACCACCGCCGACAACGACGACACTTGCACTACCGCTATTTCCAATCGCCGCGCATCCAGGAAGCGTTAGTGCTCCGAGAGCTGCAGTCGCGGCCAAGTTTCGGTTAAATAATCTACGTGTAATGTTTTTCATTTTCCCACCCCTAATCCGTTTTGTTAGTAGCGAAGTATTTAGCTATTGCCTTAATCTCGTCGTCGCTAAAGCCCTTGGCAATTCGGTTCATAACTGTAACTGAGTGCATATCTTGTTTGAAGTCCTTTAACATGGTCAAGATATAGTCCTCTGATTTACCAGCAATGGTGGGCATTCCCCCTGCACTTGCGCCGTCCGTACCATGGCAAGAAAAACATGTATAGGTTAGCACCGCCCCCGATGCCATTTCCGCTTGAGCAGGTATAGCCCAAACGCTAGCGGTTATTATTCCGACCGCCCCTAAGAGACTTGTAAATGATTTCATTATAATCCCCTTTTCTAAAATGATATTAAATTGTACCGTCGTAAGCTCAGATTGAAGGTTTCAAAGGTAAAACCCGAAACACTTATTGCGTGCTTATCATTCACATTTAAAACACTAAAAAAAGTAGCAAAATTATAGTATCGTCCTAAATCTCACTCTTCAAGTTCATTTTTTTTCTGTAAATGGGGTTATGAGAAATATTTATTTAGCTCTAAGATGGCTTTGTTCTCGCCGCTGCTTCCTAGGTGTTAATTTCAATGTCCGATTATAGAGGGTAGTATGACCCTCATTTAAAACTGCGAAAGGGACCGTTAATGACC
>CBFDBO010000052.1:0-15863 GCA_965603075.1 uncultured Rhodospirillales bacterium
CCGTTGGTGCTGGTGTTGTTGCCAGCATTGTTGAGTAATTAATCGATTTTCAGGTTTTCCCCAGTAACGGGGGAAACCTGATAAGTCATTAGTGGTAGTTTAAGGGAAACCAAGAACGTATATAGGGGTATAGCTCAGTTGGTAGAGCGACGGTCTCCAAAACCGTAGGTCCCGGGTTCGAGTCCTGGTGCCCCTGCCATTTACAATGGCAAGCGTTACTGTCATTTACAATGGCAAGCGTTACTGTCATTTACAATGGCAAGCGTTACTGTCATTTACAATGGCAAACGTTACTGCCATTTATTAGGTTATAAAGCTCCGGCTTCTGTTGATAGGGTCCTATCAGGGATGCCGGATTATGTGGTTTTAGATACTGAAAACGAATTGAAGTAGAGAATTATTTATTATGGCAAAATTCAACCCGGCACAGTTTGTTAACGAAGTACGTCAGGAAGCCCGACGTATTACGTGGCCTAGCCGTAAGGAAACAGGCATCTCAACGGCCATGGTTTTTGTCATGGTGATTATCGCAGCCATCTTCTTTTTGTTGGTAGATCAGGTTTTATCGTTTGGTGTAAAAACCATCTTCGGTCTTGGAGGTTGATCATGGCAGTTAAATGGTACGTCATTCACGCATATTCCGGCTTTGAGAAAAAAGTCGCTCAGTCCATTGAAGATCAGGCACGCCAATTGGGTATGGAAGATATGTTCCCCCGTGTGCTGGTGCCGACTGAAGAAGTCGTGGAAATGCGTCGCGGCGCCAAAGTAAATTCCGAGCGTAAATTTTTCCCCGGTTATGTTCTTGCCGAAATGGAAATGACCGATGAAACGTGGCACCTTGTAAAAAACACACCAAAGGTAACGGGTTTCTTAGGCGGACAGGGACGTCCTTCCCCAATTACAGAAGCCGAAGCCCAAAGCATTTTGCAACAGGTAGAACAAGGCGTTGATCGTCCGAAACCATCCATCACCTTTGAAGTTGGTGAACAGGTTCGGGTTTGTGATGGTCCGTTTAACTCCTTCAACGGAAACGTAGAAGAAGTCGATGAAGAACGGGCTCGTCTGAAGGTCGCTGTATCGATCTTTGGTCGCGCAACACCTGTTGAACTCGAATACAGTCAGGTAGAAAAGGTCTAATTTCTATCTGATTTATATAAGATCAAACGATATTCAATTTTTAATTCTTGATAATTTGATCTTTTTACGACGTGTGGGAGGCAGCCATGCCGGACCACGCACTCAGAACTCTGAACATAATGTTTGGCGTTTAATTTTGAACTGAACTGAGGATACAATGGCTAAGAAAATTGCTAGCTATATCAAGCTACAGGTGCCTGCGGGTGCTGCTAACCCATCCCCACCGATTGGCCCTGCATTGGGTCAGGCTGGTCTGAACATCATGGAATTCTGTAAAGCGTTTAACGCGCAAACACAGAACATGGAACAGGGCATGCCAATTCCGGTGGTTATTACCGCCTACGCTGATCGTACATTCAGCTTTATCACAAAAACACCGCCAGCAAGCTTCTTCCTGAAGAAAGCTGCTAAAATTGCTAAAGGTGTTAGCAATCCAAGCCGTGAAACCAATGGTAAAGTAACAATGGATCAAGTTCGTGAAATCGCCGAAGCTAAAATGGTTGATTTGAACACAACGGACGTTGAACAGGCTGCAAAAATGATTTGCGGTACTGCACGTTCCATGGGCATTGAAGTGACGGGAGCATAATTATGGCTAAAGTAGGAAAAAGACTTCGCAAAGCGACTGAGAATATTGAACCTTTAAAATATTACGCTTTGGCTGATGCTGTTAAATTGGTTAAAGATCACGCAACGTCAAAATTTGATGAAACCATCGATATTGCTGTTCGTTTGGGTGTTGATCCTCGTCACGCTGATCAAATGGTCCGTGGTGTCGTTGCTCTTCCAAACGGTACGGGCAAAACTTTGCGTGTTGCTGTGTTTGCTAAAGGCGACAAAGCGGCAGAAGCAGAAGCTGCTGGTGCGGATCATGTGGGCGCGGAAGAGCTTGCTGAAGCCATCACCAAAGGTACTGTTGAATTTGATCGCTGTATCGCAACGCCAGATATGATGGCTGTTGTTGGTCGTTTGGGTAAGATCCTTGGTCCTCGTGGACTGATGCCAAACCCTAAGCTTGGTACAGTAACAATGGACGTTGCCGGCGCTATTGAAGCCGCCAAAGCGGGTCAAATTGAATTTCGTGTTGAAAAAGCTGGTGTTATTCACGCCGGTATTGGCAAAGCCAGTTTCACGGAAGCGCAGATCGCTGAAAATGTTACGGCTGTTATTGATGCCCTTAACCGTGCCAAGCCCAGCGGCGTAAAAAGTACATACATGCTAAACGTATCCATCAGCTCAACAATGGGCCGTGGTGTACGACTTAGCTTGTCAGAGTAAGCCAAAAGGTTTATCTGACAGACTGAATTTTCATTTTGGCTGTTAACGTTGTTAACATCCCTAGTGAAGTTAGAAGACGGTTTTAAACCGTCTTCGTCCTGTCCCAGACTGTAGGTGTTCATAGGTTTTCGAAGCTATGGACTTAATGGAATTTCCACCTGCATAGATAGTGTAGAACCATTTTTTGATATTTTATTCTAAGCGAATAAAAATCATAGATGGCTTGAACTGTTGCACTTGGATAGGCGAGCCGGCCCTTAAGCTGATGATCATGTGATCTGAAAGTTTAAGGTCCAGAGTGAAATGCTCTGTATCGATCATTTGCGTGATGGATGGAGAGCTAGAAGAAAGTGGAGACGATTGTGGATAGAGAAACCAAAAAAGATATGGTCTCTGAATTACATAGCGTTTTCGAAGACAACAATTCAGTGGTTGTTACTCATTATTCGGGTATGACCGTTTCTGAAATGTCAGAACTTCGAGGCGTTATTAAAAATTCAGGTGCTAGCTTTAAGGTCACAAAAAACCGTCTCACGCGTCTTGCTCTGGCCGGTACGAAGTTCGAAGGGCTCAGTGACATGTTCACTGGTCCAACAGCCATTGCGTGTTCGAAAGATCCCGTAGCGGCTGCGAAAGCAGTTGTAGAGTTTGCTAAAGGGAACAAAAAATTAATCGTTCTCGGTGGTGCTCTCGATGACAAAATTCTTGACATTGATACTGTCAAGGCTTTGGCATCAATGCCTTCAATGGATGAACTACGTGCCAAGCTCGTCGGTCTTATCAGTGCTCCTGCAACGAAAGTTGCGGGTGTATTGCAAGCACCGGCTAGTCAGGTTGCCCGCGTCATATCGGCGCACAGCCAACAGAGTGATGCTGCGTGAGCAGCTTTGTAGTTATTAATGTTCAAGCCTACTAGGAGAAATTTACTATGGCTGATTTAGAAAAAATTGCAGAAGAACTTTCTGCCCTTACCGTTATGGAAGCAGCTGAACTTTCCAGCCTGCTAGAAGAAAAATGGGGCGTATCTGCTGCAGCTCCTGCTGCTGCTGCAGCTCCTGCTGCCGCTGCTGCTGCACCTGCAGAAGAAAAAGACGAATTTGATGTTGTTCTTGCCTCAATCGGCGAGAAAAAAATCAACGTCATTAAAGAAGTTCGCGCTATTACAGGTCTTGGCCTGAAAGAAGCGAAAGAAATGGTTGAAGCTGCTCCTAAAGTCATCAAAGAAGGTGCCAAGAAGGACGAAGCAGAAGAAATCAAGAAGAAACTTGAAGAAGCCGGTGCAACCGTCGAACTCAAATAATTCTATTATGTTTACCGGAAGCTCTTTCGAGAGCTTCCGGTTGCATATTTTGTTTAGTTAATTTGTTATTTATTTACAGGTGTGATTAACTTATATATCACACTAATTCTAAAAACCGCCGTATTCATTCGTATTGGCTTACCGCAGCCGGGAAACGTGAATGCGAACGTGGTATTGGGCTGTATTATTTATACGGCGCCATTACTAATTTGAGAGCTAACCTTAACTGTCAGCGGTGGCCGGGGTAGGGTGGTTCTTTTTGAGGCGGAAAATCGAGGTAAAAATCCATGTTGAGTTCTCTCTCGGGTCGCAAACGCGTCCGTAAAGACTTTGGTCGACTAAAAACTACAGCTGTTATGCCGAACCTGATCGAGGTTCAGCGTGCTTCCTATGAACAGTTCCTGCAACGTGATATCCCTGTTGCCGAACGCACAGAGAGCGGACTTCAAGAAGTCTTTCGCTCCGTATTCCCCATTAAGGATTTCTCCGAAAATGGTACTCTGGAATATGTAAGTTATGAGTTCGAAGAGCCAAAATACGACGTAGAGGAATGCCAACAACGTGGCATGACTTACGGTGCACCTTTAAAGGTCACCTTGCGTCTTGTGGTCTGGGACGTGGACGAAGAAACAGGTGCTCGCTCTATTCGTGATATTAAAGAGCAAGACGTCTTCATGGGCGACATGCCTTTGATGACGGATAAAGGTACATTTGTCGTCAACGGAACAGAACGTGTTATCGTTTCTCAAATGCACCGTTCACCCGGTGTGTTCTTTGATCATGATAAAGGCAAGACACACTCCTCTGGTAAGTTCTTGTTTGCCGCCCGGATTATTCCATACCGTGGTTCATGGCTTGATTTCGAGTTTGATGCCAAAGATTTGGCCTACGTTCGTATTGATCGCCGCCGTAAATTACCCGCAACCACTTTGCTGATGGCCCTTGATAGCCAGAAGACCCATGATCTTCGTATCGAACGCGCCAAGAAAGATAAAGAGCTTGATCCTTCTGAAGTCACTGGATTGAGCCATGAAGATATTCTTGAATACTTCTACAAAAAAGTTGTCTTCACGCGGGCAAAACGCGGCTGGAAAACAGAATTCCAGGCTGAAAGCTACCGTGGCGTTAAATTAGCATCTGATTTAATTAACGCTAAAACCGGTCGTGTTGTTGCTGAAACCGGCACCAAAATGACACCGCGTGCGCTTAAGCAACTTGTTGAAAAAGGCATGGCCGAACAGTTGGTCACCGATGAGGATTTAATCGGTCGTTACGCGGCAAATGATCTTATCGACGAAAAAACAGGCGTTATCTATATCGAAGCCGGCGATGAAGTCACCGAAGAAATTATGGAGACTTTAAATGGTGCTGGTATTGATGAGCTAACAACACTGGCCATCGATCACATCAATGTTGGCCCCTATATTCGTAACACACTGGCCGTTGATAAAAACACGTCACGTGAAGAAGCGTTGATCGACATTTACCGCGTTATGCGTCCTGGTGAACCACCGACCTTAGAAACGGCAGAAGCCCTGTTCAATAGCATGTTCTTTGACGCAGATCGTTACGATCTATCGGCTGTTGGTCGTGTTAAAATGAATGCCCGTCTGGCTTATGAAGATATGGACGACAGCGTTCGTGTTCTACGCCGCCGTGACATCATGGAAGTTGTTAAAACCCTCGTCGAGCTAAAAGATGGCCGTGGCGAAATTGATGATATTGATCACTTGGGCAACCGCCGTGTTCGCTCTGTTGGTGAATTGATGGAAAATCAATACCGTGTTGGTCTGTTGCGTATGGAACGTGCCATCCGTGAGCGTATGAGCTCGGTCGATATTGATACGGTCATGCCACATGATCTGATTAATGCTAAACCAGCCGCTGCTGCTGTTCGTGAATTCTTTGGTTCTTCCCAGCTTTCGCAGTTTATGGATCAAACAAACCCGCTCAGTGAAATCACCCACAAACGCCGTCTTTCAGCTCTCGGACCGGGTGGTCTAACCCGTGAACGTGCCGGCTTTGAGGTTCGGGATGTGCATCCAACTCACTATGGTCGTATTTGTCCGATTGAAACACCAGAGGGTCCAAACATTGGTTTGATCAACTCACTGGCTACTTTCGCCCGCGTCAACAAATACGGTTTCATCGAAACACCGTATCTAAAAGTAGCCAAAGGTGTGGTTAGTGAAGAGGTTGTTTACCTCTCTGCCATTGAAGAAGGTCGTTTTACTATTGCTCAGTCAAATGCTGAGATTGATGGTAAAAATCACTTTGTTGGTGAACTGGTTAGTTGCCGTAAGGCCGGCGACTTTATGTTAAGTAACCCCGCTGATATCGACTATATGGATGTATCGCCTAAACAGTTGGTATCTGTTGCCACAGCCCTTATTCCATTCTTGGAAAACGATGATGCGAACCGGGCGCTGATGGGATCAAACATGATGCGTCAGGCTGTTCCGTTGCTCGTCAACGAAACTCCGATGGTTGGTACGGGCATGGAGGCCGCGGTTGCCCGCGATTCTCGCGCCACTATTGTTGCCAAGCGTACGGGTGTTGTTGATCAGGTTGATGCCACGCGTATTGTTATTAACGCAACGGACGAAACATCCAGTTCTGCTATCGGTGTTGATATTTTCAACCTGCAGAAATTCCAACGTTCCAACCAAAACACTTACCTGCACCAACGTCCTTTGGTGAAGGTTGGTGATAACGTGATAGCCGGTGATACGATTGCCGATGGTCCGTCAACGGATCTGGGCGAATTGGCCCTTGGTCGTAACGTGCTTTGTGCGTTTATGCCGTGGAATGGTTATAACTTCGAGGATTCAATCCTCATCTCAGAACGTATTGTGCGTGATGACGTGTTTACCTCAATTCACATTGAAGAATTCGAAGTCATGGCCCGTGATACAAAACTGGGTCAGGAAGAAATCACGCGTGATATTCCAAATACGGGTGAAGAAGCTCTTAAAAACTTGGATGAAGCGGGTATTGTTTATATCGGTGCAGAAGTAAAACCGGGCGATGTTTTGGTCGGCAAAGTGACACCAAAGGGTGAGAGCCCCATGACACCGGAAGAAAAACTTCTGCGTGCCATCTTTGGTGAAAAAGCTTCTGACGTGCGTGATACATCTCTGCGCTTGCCGCCGGGTGTTGCTGGAACCATCATTGAAGTCCGCGTGTTCTCCCGTCGGGGCGTTGATAAAGATGAACGTGCTCTGGCCATTGAACGCTCTGAAATCGAACGTCTTGCAAAAGATCGTGATGACGAACGCGCTATTCATGAACGCAGTTTCCATGAACGTCTATCTTCCTTGCTGCTCAACAAAAAAGCATCAAGTGGTCCTAAAGGACTGGCAGATGGCACCAAGATCACAGAAGAAATTCTGAACAACTACACCTCGGGTCAAATGGCGCAGGTTGTTGTTGCAAACGATCGTGTCATGAAAGACGTTGAAGCCCTTAAAACCCAATTTGAGGAAAGTATTGCCCGCTTGCAAGCTCGCTTTGATAACAAGGTTGATAAACTACAACGTGGTGATGATCTAAGCCCTGGCGTTATGAAGATGGTTAAAGTCTTCGTTGCTGTGAAACGTAAATTACAGCCCGGTGATAAGATGGCGGGTCGTCATGGTAACAAAGGTGTTATTTCCCGTATCGTGCCAAGTGAAGATATGCCGCATCTTGAAGATGGTACCCCTGTTGATATCGTGTTGAACCCGCTTGGTGTTCCATCGCGTATGAACGTAGGACAGATTTTCGAGACCCATATGGGGTGGGCTTGTCGTGGTCTTGGACGTCAGATCGGTGATCTGATTGATGCAACGAAGGCTGAAAGCGGAGATACGAAAAATATCCGTGCCAAGTTGAAAGACATCTATAGCCCGGTTGAATACAAAGACAATGTTCAGGAACTTCCTGATGATCAACTTATGGAGCTTGCAGAAAATATGCGGGGTGGTGTTGCGATTGCGACCCCGGTATTTGATGGTGCTCACGAACCCGATATTGTCAACATGCTTGAAAAAGCAGGCCTTGATAGTTCTGGTCAGGTTACCTTGATTGATGGACGTACCGGCGAGGTCTTTGATCGCAAAGTCACTGTTGGTTACATCTACATGCTTAAACTTCATCACCTTGTGGATGACAAAATCCACGCTCGTTCTATTGGACCATACTCGCTTGTCACCCAGCAACCGCTTGGTGGTAAAGCTCAGTTCGGTGGACAGAGATTTGGTGAGATGGAAGTTTGGGCACTGGAAGCATATGGCGCAGCATATACCCTGCAAGAAATGCTTACCGTTAAGTCAGATGACGTATCAGGCCGTACCAAGGTCTATGAAGCCATTGTTCGCGGCGATAATACATTCGAAGCGGGTATTCCGGAATCGTTCAATGTTTTGGTCAAGGAATTACATTCCCTCGGCCTTAATGTAGAACTTGTTTAACCCTAACCGGAACACCTGAAGGAGAGCGATTATGAATGAATTGATGAAAGTATTCGGACAGCCTAATACGCAAAAGTTCGATCAGATCAAGATAGCCATTGCTTCACCCGAACGTATTCGGTCGTGGTCATTTGGTGAAATTAAGAAACCTGAAACCATTAACTACCGGACGTTCAAACCAGAACGCGATGGTCTGTTTTGTGCACGTATTTTTGGACCTACCAAAGATTACGAATGCCTATGCGGCAAATACAAACGCATGAAGTACAAAGGCATCACCTGTGAAAAATGTGGTGTTGAAGTCACCTTGCAAAAAGTACGCCGTGAACGCATGGGTCACATCGAACTGGCATCTCCCGTTGC
Source organism: uncultured Rhodospirillales bacterium (assembly GCA_965603075.1). GTDB lineage: Bacteria > Pseudomonadota > Alphaproteobacteria > Rhodospirillales > Casp-alpha2 > JABJOR01. The sequence continues at coordinate 8,530 of CBFDBO010000052.1, forward strand.
CCATATCTGGTTCATGAAATCACTGCCAAGCCGTATTGGTTTGCTTTTGGACATGACACTGAAGGATCTGGAACGGGTTCTGTATTTTGAAAACTATGTGGTTGTTGAGCCGGGCTTGACCCCTCTTAAGCTTCATGAACTGCTTTCAGAAGAACAGTATCAGCGGTGTGTTGATGAATACGGTAACGATAGTTTTACCGTTGGCATTGGCGCGGAAGCTCTGCGCGATATGCTTTCTGCTATCGAGCTTGAAGACGAACTAGAAAGCCTGAAGATTGATCTTCGTGAAACTGGTTCTGAAGCAAAACGTAAAAAGTTCGTCAAACGGTTGAAGCTTGTAGAAGCTTTCATTGCCTCAAAAGCCCGTCCTGAATGGATGATTTTGGAAGTTGTTCCGGTTATTCCACCTGAGCTGCGTCCTTTGGTGCCTCTAGATGGTGGTCGTTTTGCAACGTCCGATCTGAACGATCTTTATCGTCGGGTTATCAACCGTAACAATCGTCTTAAACGACTTATTGAACTTCGCGCACCTGACATTATCGTGCGTAACGAAAAACGTATGTTGCAGGAATCTGTTGATGCGTTGTTTGATAATGGTCGACGTGGCCGTGCCATTACCGGTGCAAATAAACGCCCGCTTAAATCACTCTCTGATATGCTTAAGGGCAAACAGGGACGTTTCCGTCAGAACTTGCTTGGAAAACGTGTTGATTACTCTGGACGTTCGGTCATCGTTGTGGGACCTGAATTGATGTTGCATCAATGTGGTCTGCCCAAGAAGATGGCGCTCGAATTGTTTAAGCCGTTCATTTACTCCAAACTAGAACTCTATGGACTGGCAACAACCATTAAAGCAGCGAAACGAATGCTGGAAAAAGAACGTCCTGAAGTTTGGGATATTCTCGAAGAAGTTATTCGCGAGCATCCGGTTATGTTGAACCGTGCGCCGACTCTTCACCGTCTTGGCATTCAAGCTTTCGAACCTGTACTGATCGAAGGTAAGGCCATCCAACTTCACCCCCTCGTTTGTGCTGCGTTCAACGCTGATTTCGATGGTGATCAGATGGCTGTACACGTACCGCTATCACTTGAAGCTCAGCTTGAAGCCCGTGTGTTGATGATGTCGACGAATAACATCCTCAGCCCAGCAAACGGTAAACCTATTATTGTTCCTTCTCAGGATATCATTCTTGGTCTATATTACATGACCATGGATCTGCCAGGTGCACCGGGTGAAGGCATGATCTTTGCTGATGTTGGTGAAATTCAACAAGCCCTTGATAATAACGTTGTGACTTTGCACTCAAAAATTACGACCCGTTATTATGGTGTCGATAGTGAAGGTGAGCCTACTGTTGAACGTGTTGAAACCACACCGGGACGTATGTTGCTGTCAGAAATTCTGCCACGTAACAAAAATGTACCGTTTGCGATCATCAACCAACTGTTGACCAAGAAGGAAGTATCCAACTTGATCGATGAGGTCTACCGTCACTGTGGTCAGAAAGAAACGGTTATCTTCTGTGATCATATGATGGGACTTGGTTTCTCTAATGCTTGTAAATCTGGTATTTCATTCGGTAAGGATGATCTGCTTATTCCAGAAGACAAAGTGGTTATGGTTGCTGAAACTGACAAGTTGGTCAAAGAATTCGAGCAACAGTATCAAGATGGTCTAATTACTCAGGGCGAAAAATACAACAAAGTCATCGATGCCTGGTCGCATTGTACCGACCGTGTTGCTGACGCCATGATGAAGAAAATTTCTGATACGGCCAATACAAAAGAAATTAACTCTGTGTATATGATGGCTCATTCCGGTGCTCGTGGTTCTGCGGCCCAGATGAAACAGCTTGCAGGTATGCGTGGGTTGATGGCTAAACCTTCGGGCGAGATCATTGAAACACCGATCATTTCAAACTTTAAAGAAGGTCTCTCCGTACTTGAGTACTTTAACTCTACCCACGGTGCCCGTAAGGGACTTGCTGATACAGCTTTGAAAACGGCGAACTCTGGTTATCTAACCCGTCGTTTGGTTGACGTTGCGCAAGATTGCATTATCCGTGAAGTTGATTGTAAAACGGAGCAGGGCATTACCATACGCGCCGTTGTTGAAGGTGGTGATATTATTTCACCTCTATCAGAACGTATTTTGGGTAGAACCCCGGTCAATGACGTTATCGATCCTAATTCTAATGACGTTATGGTTGGTGCGGCTAAAATTATTGATGAAGACACATCCATGGCCATCGAGAATAGTGGCCTTGAATCGATCTACATTCGTTCTGTTCTGACCTGTGAGACAAAAAGCGGTGTTTGTGCGGCTTGTTATGGTCGTGATTTGGCTCGTGGTACTGATGTTAACCAAGGCGAGGCCGTCGGTGTTATTGCTGCTCAGTCTATTGGTGAGCCGGGTACACAGCTAACCATGCGGACATTCCATATTGGTGGTGCTGCGCAACGTGGCGCAGAAGAAAATAGCGTCGAAGCTGTTGCTGATGCCAAAGTCAAATTGCAAAATTGTTCAACTGTTAAAGACTCCAGAGGGGGTCTTGTGATTATGAGCCGTAATGCAGAATTGGTTCTGGTTGATGAGCTTGGTCGTGATCGTGCCCGTCACCGTATTCCTTACGGTGCTAAATTGTTGGTCAAAGACAAAAAAGCCGTCAAAAAAGGCGATAAATTGGTCGAGTGGGATCCATACACCCTACCCATTATCACGGAGAAAGAGGGTATTGTTAACTACCTTGATCTCGTTGAAGGTCTTTCCATGCTGGAACAACTTGACGAGGCAACAGGTATGTCTTCAAAGGTTGTGATCGATTGGAAACAACAACCACGGGGCAGTGATTTGAAACCGCGTATCACATTGCGTGATGATGCAGGTGAAGTCATTACCTTAAGCAATGGAATGGAATCACGTTATTTCATGTCTGTGGATGCGATCTTGTCGGTAGAACCCGGACAGAAAGTCTTTGCTGGTGATGTGTTGGCACGTATTCCACGTGAGTCTTCTAAAACCCGTGATATTACGGGTGGTCTGCCACGTGTGGCTGAACTGTTTGAAGCACGTAAGCCTAAAGATTACGCCATTATTGCAGAATCGGCTGGCCGTGTTGAGTTTGGTAAAGATTACAAAGCCAAACGACGCATTATGGTTGTTGCGGATGATGGATCGGATCCAACAGAATATCTCATTCCTAAAGGCAAACATATCAGTGTTCAGGAAGGCGATTATGTGGAAATTGGTGACGCCCTTATGGATGGTAACCCTGTTCCACACGATATTCTTCGTATTCTAGGTGTTGAAGCGCTTGCTGAATATCTGATCAACGAAGTTCAGGACGTTTACAGACTTCAAGGTGTGAAAATCAGTGACAAACATATCGAAGTGATTGTGCGTCAAATGCTGCAGAAAGTAGAAGTCACCGCAGGTGGTGATACGACTTATCTAATCGGCGAGTTGATTGATCGTATTGAGTTCGAAACTGAATGTGAAAAAGTACTCGCAGAAGGCGGTCGTGCTGCTACTGGCGAGCCTGTGCTTCAGGGTATTACAAAAGCCAGCTTGCAAACACACTCCTTCATCTCAGCGGCTTCGTTCCAAGAGACAACCCGTGTTCTAACCGAAGCGGCTGTCTCTGGTAAAATGGATCAGCTGATTGGTTTGAAAGAAAATGTCATCGTTGGTCGTCCGATTCCTGCTGGAACGGGTAACTATATGAATGATTACCGGAGAATCGCTTCTGACAGAGATCGTGCTTTAGGCGTTTATGACGTCGACGAGAGCGCTCTTGAAGCAGAAATTGATGTAAACGAAGTTGCCAGTATCGGTGATTCGCAAGCAGAAGAGGTTGCTCCCGCAGAATAACACCGTTTTTACGGTCTAGTTTTGTCGTAAATAAGCAATATATACCCGGGACGGATGAGAATCAGTTCCGGGTATCTGCTTTTTAAGAATGCAACGACAGAAAGTCACTAAAACAGTGATTTAAACGCATTCTTTTCCTTGACGTCATATAGGCTCATGCATATAGTGCGCCAACCTCGCAGGAGATTGGTGGTGGTTCATACGAACCAGACGCTCTCTCAAATGCGGTAAGTGATTGAAATTATTGAGAACCACGCTCTGTTCGGAACCATCCGGTACAGAGCGACTTCGGTGCACAACATGACGTTGTGCTGATTCTTTATGGAAATTGAGACTTAATTAGCGAAATGCTCCCGTTATACGGAAGGACGGAACAGCGATATGCCTACGATTAATCAGTTGATTCGCAAGTCGCGGAAAAGTAAACCAGTTCGGAACAAAGTTCCTGCACTAGAAGCTTGTCCGCAAAAACGTGGTGTTTGTACCCGCGTATACACAACAACACCGAAAAAGCCGAACTCGGCGCTTCGTAAAGTTGCTCGTGTACGTCTGACCAACGGTTTTGAAGTCACCAGTTATATTCCCGGCGAAGGCCATAATCTTCAAGAGCACTCGGTCGTTATGATCCGTGGTGGTCGTGTGAAAGATTTACCAGGCGTTCGGTATCACATCATTCGCGGCACGCTCGATACACAAGGCGTATCTGATCGCCGCCAACGTCGTTCTAAATACGGCGCCAAACGGCCGAAATAAGCGGTAAGGAACTCATACTATGTCTCGTCGTCACGCAGCAGTTAAACGCGAAGTTCTTCCTGATCCCAAATTTGGTGATCTGGTTGTTTCTAAATTTATGAACTACCTCATGTTGGATGGTAAAAAATCCACCGCAGAGCGTATTGTTTATGGTGCATTTGATCGCATCACCGATAAAACAGGTGATGATCCCGTTAAATTGTTCCACGAAGCCCTTGATAACGTAAAACCCTCTGTCGAGGTTCGTTCTCGTCGTGTGGGTGGTGCTACGTATCAGGTTCCTGTTGAGGTTCGCTCAGAACGTCGTCAGGCGCTGGCCATTCGTTGGTTGGTTGCGCTGGCCCGTAAACGTTCAGAAAACACAATGGTTGATCGCCTTTCCGGTGAACTAATGGATGCTGCCAACAATCGTGGCGCTGCCGTTAAAAAACGGGAAGATACTCATAAGATGGCTGAGGCTAACAAAGCCTTCTCGCATTATCGTTGGTAACCTATTTATTTATTGGATGACCTGTAATGGCTCGCGAAACTAAACTTACCAAATATCGTAATATCGGCATCATGGCGCACATTGATGCGGGTAAGACAACCACAACAGAACGTATTCTGTATTATACTGGTAAGTCTTACAAAATCGGCGAAGTTCATGATGGTAACGCCACCATGGATTGGATGGAGCAAGAGCAAGAACGTGGTATCACGATTACTTCTGCTGCAACCACTTGCGAATGGCGTGATCACCGCATCAACATCATTGATACACCAGGCCACGTTGATTTCACCATTGAAGTTGAACGCTCCCTTCGTGTTCTTGATGGTGCCGTAGCCGTATTTGATAGTGTTGCTGGCGTTGAGCCTCAATCTGAAACAGTTTGGCGACAAGCTGATCGATATGGTGTTCCACGTATCTGTTTTGTAAACAAAATGGACCGTATGGGTGCTGATTTCTATCGTTGTGTGGATATGATTGTGGATCGTCTTGATGGCGGTCCTTTGCTTTTACAGCTGCCTATGGGCTCTGAAGCTGATTACATCGGTCACATTGATCTGGTGGAAATGAAATCAGTTGTATGGAAAGACGAAAATCTTGGTGCTGAATTCACCGTTGGTGACATTCCTGAAGAATACCAAGCTGACGCTGCTAAATACCGTGAAATGCTCGTTGAAACAGCTGTTGAGCAAGATGACGCTGCAATGGAAGCATACTTAGAAGGCACAGAGCCTTCAGTTGAAACACTGAAAGCTTGTATCCGTAAGGGTACCATTAGTCGTTCATTTGTTCCCGTGACATGTGGTACAGCCTTTAAAAACAAGGGTGTTCAGCCTTTGCTTGATGCGGTTGTCGATTATCTTCCTTCTCCGGTTGAAGTTCCTGCCATCAATGGTGTTAAATTTGGCACAGAAGAAGAGATTTTCCGCGAGAGTTCTGATGACGAGCCATTTTCCGCGCTCGCCTTTAAAATCATGAATGATCCCTTTGTTGGTACTTTAACGTTTGTTCGTATTTATTCTGGTGTGTTGAAATCAACCGATACCGTTATTAATACAGTTAAAGATAAAAAAGAACGTGTTGGTCGTATGTTGCTTATGCATTCAAACTCACGTGAAGATATTAAAGAAGCTTATGCGGGTGATATTATTGCCCTTGCTGGTCTTAAATCCACAACAACCGGTGACACCCTTTCTGATACAGCAAATGCTGTTATCCTAGAACGCATGGATTTCCCGGATCCGGTTATTGAGATCGCTATTGAGCCAAAGACAAAAGCTGATCAAGAAAAAATGGGCGTTGCTCTATCTCGTTTGGCTGCTGAAGATCCATCTTTCCGAGTTGAAACTGACTTTGATAGTGGTCAGACAATCATGAAGGGGATGGGTGAGCTTCACCTTGAAATCCTCGTTGATCGTATGATGCGTGAATTCGGTGTTGATGCCAATATCGGTGCCCCGCAGGTTGCTTACCGTGAAAGACTATCTCGTGAGTGTGATATCGATTACACCCATAAGAAACAGTCTGGTGGTTCTGGACAGTATGCGCGCGTAAAAATCAAGTACGCGCCCCTTCCTCCTGGATCTGGCTTTGAGTTTATCTCCAAAGTTGTTGGTGGTAACGTTCCTAAGGAATTCATACCGGGTGTTGAAAAAGGTATCAAAACAGCTATGGAATCAGGCATTATTGCCGGTTTCCCGGTTACTGATATGTCGGCAACTTTGTATGACGGTAGTTCGCATGACGTTGATTCAAGTGTTATGGCGTTTGAATTGGCTGCCCGTGCTTCCTTCCGCGAAGCCATGAAAGAAGGCAAAGCACAACTTCTTGAGCCTGTTATGAAGGTCGAAGTTGTGACAGCCGATGAGTACATGGGTGATATTATTGGTGATTTGAACAGTCGCCGTGGACAAATTTCCAGCATGGATCAACGCGGTAATGCCCGTGTGGTTAATGCAATGGTACCTTTGTCCAGCATGTTTGGTTATGTGAACTCTCTTCGTTCACTAAGTCAAGGTCGTGCACAGTTCACGATGCAATTTGATCACTATGAAGTCGTTCCTAGTCAAGTGTCTGAAGAAATTCAGCAGCGTTTGGCTGGTTGAGAATAAAAGTATTAACAACTCAAATTATTGAGTTCTAAAGCGTATAACGGAGCAAGGCAGATGGCCAAAGAAAAGTTTGAACGAAATAAACCGCATTGCAACATTGGCACCATTG
>CBFDBO010000053.1:0-15753 GCA_965603075.1 uncultured Rhodospirillales bacterium
GATAAGTCTGATCTCGTCAACGAGAGAACGGATGAGCTCAAAAGCTTCCGTCTTGGTATCTTCAGTTTGTAGAGCTTCTTGAAGATCAGCAACCTTCTTGCGATAGAGGGATGCCATTGAAGTCGGACTTTATCCTAATAGTCTTTTGATTTCGCTTTCCAATTCTTCCGCCGTATACGGCTTGACGATGTAACCAATGCCGTCCGGCGGAGGTGTCTTCAGGGGTTGTGTTTCTGACTTGATACCATAAGCCGTCACAAACACTACCGGAATATCGTATAATTCTCGGATTTTCATGGCGGCTTTCCGGCCATCCATTGGACCCGCCAACCTGATGTCCATCAAAATCAAGTCCGGCCTGTCCAATTCAGCCTTCTTGATAGCATCTTCACCGGTCATGACGATGCCTGTGACGTCATAACCCAGATCGAGCATGATCTGTTCCTCATCCATGGCAGTGATTCCCTGGTCCTCAACGATGAGGATACGTTTCTTTTTCATGATGGTTTCTCCGGAAAAATAATTTGAATACGGGTACCGCCGGAACTTTCAACGTTTACTGTTCCGCCCAGTTGCATGGCCAGCGCATGGATCAATTTCATGCCCAGCGTATTGGTCTGTTGAAGGTTAATATCCTCTGGTAGCCCCTTCCCGTCGTCGGCAACCCTTAATTTAATCTTTCCCACGTCCACGCGGTGCAGCGATACCTCAATCTTCCCGGGTTGGCTGTTGGGGAATGCGTGTTTGAGACAATTGGAAACCAACTCGCTGATGATTTGTCCAAGGGCAATTGCCTGTTCTACATCGAAATTGAAATCATCTGCATCAAGATGGAAAGAGATGACCTTTGGGTCGACCCCATTGCTTTCTTTCGTATCTTCCATGACGGTGTTCAGATAGTCACTGATATTAATGAAGGTTAAATCATCGGAGCGATGAAGGTTCTCGTGTATTCGCGCCATGACCTTTACCCGCCGCCGACTTTCTTCAAGCGCATCCAGAGTGTGGCTATCCGTCTCATTGCTAGCCTGAAGTGACAGCAGGCTGTAAATCACTTGCAGGTTATTCTTCACTCGGTGGTGGATTTCGTTGAGAAGAACCTCTTTTTCCTTTAGCGATTCTCTGATCGTTTCTTCGGCTTGTTTGCGTTCGGCAACTTCTTTGGTCATGGCTATATAGGGCATCTTAAGATTGACGCGTATGATAGCACTGAATATCAGCCAGAAGGAAACAAACTTGAGAATGTGACCAGCCAAATTAGACAACCCATAAACGCTGACATAGAAGGTGAAGAATAGCTCTGCTGTCATCGTCAGAATAACCGAGAGAACCAACAAGTTCAAAACGCCTGATGCCAGATACTTCCTTTTCGTAAATAGGTGAACCAGAGCTGCGGCCATGATACTAATAATTAAATATTCACTATTTACCTTAAACTGGCTCAGCCCTTTTCCTTCGATGAAGGCATCTGGGAAATTTCCGGACATGATCAGGATGTAGATGACGACGGCAACCAGCCCAAAACCAATGAAAGCAATATACCTGTTGATCTCGCGGACGAGAAACAACGGGGCCACCAGCAGCAGAATTGATTCCGAGTACCGGGCGGCGATCCAGAACTGTGTCGCGGGATTTGCGATATAGATGGGATAGATATTCATCCCCTTGTAGATCAAGGTATGCACCAGATCAAGAGCACCGATCCAGAAGTAACCGGAAGCCAGAAACATGAGAAAGTTGTTTTTGGAATAGGAATAGGTCTGCCACGCCACCACCGCCATGAGAGCGCTGACACCAATGGCGAACAGTTCAGCCAGAGCATGGAAGAGAAGATAATTGTAAAAGCTTACCAATACCAGCAGGGGGATCATGATGGCTGGGATTAACCACACATTCATGTAGCTTTGCTCTGGGAAGCTCCTTGTAAGCAAGTGATTGGTCGTTTTCATTTGGTGCTCCTCATTTGACAGAAACATAGCAAGTCAAATTTAAGTGTCCATCGAACCTCGTTTTAAGCATTCTTTTAATAAGGTTAGAGTGCATCCATAGCTTCTTGATATATAGCCATAAATTGCGCGAAATCTATCTCGACGTGCACCATCATATTATTACCGAAAGGCAGGATGAGTTCAATGATATCTGTCAATTTTGTTACGCTTAGGGATGAGGATAGTCTGATATTTGAAAATTCAGGTGATCTATAATTTACCATGCTTACCCAAGGCGGGATGATTTAACATACACCTCTTTGCACGGAACCATAACAAATTTCTTTCGCACCTTTCCCGTTCGTTGTATAATTAACTATGATCACGTAAGAGGCCGAAAGATAGGCGTAATTTTCTTTTTTATTCCTGCCCGTAGCCCGTAGCCCATTGCCATTGAACCTAGCCCTTTGAGTACTAATATATTAGAGGTCGCAAGGGTGGGGGGCAAATTCAGATTGGAGAAAGCCCCCGGGACTTGAACTGAAAAATACCGCCACCCATTACCCCCGTAAGTGTAGTAGGAAGTTGTAAGTGTTTGAGCTGATTACACCGATTTCGTATTGGATATTGACCATTTTATGGCTGGTCATCCTTGGGCTTTATCTGGTCAAACTAAGGCAATCAAAGGTCGTGGGCGGGGCCGTCGCAGTCCTTATTACTATTCTCGCTATCGATGCGTTTAGGACCGTATTCGAGAGCGTCTATTTCGGGTTATATTTCAATTCAATGTTTGGCCTTTTGCCCAATAATATCTATGCCGTACTGTCACAACCTGCTCTGATCATTATTCCGAAGCTGATAAACGTGGCCGCCGGACTTATTGTACTATTCCTTCTTATCCGCCGTTGGGTGCCTCGGGAAATACAAGAGCAGGAAGATTGGGTGCTAAGTATTCAGGAGGCCAAACGTGTTGCGGAGGAGCAGAGGGAGGAGGCTGAACATCAATTATCTAAATTTGAAGCTATTTTCAATGGAATCTCCGATTCCATCGTATTCTCCGATATAGATCGTCGAGTAATTTCGATTAATCACGGCATGGAGAAAACGTTCGGCTACTCAATTGACGAGATAGTCGGAAAGAAAACATCCCTATTTTATGAAAGTCAGGAGGAATACGAACGGCAAGGACGTATCCGTTTCAACCTGTCGGCAAGGGAAAAAACCGAGCCCTACGAAGTAAAATATCGTCGTAAAGACGGCGAGGTATTTGTTGGCGAAACTATCGGAACGGTGATCAAGGGTGCAGAAGGAGATGTTTTAGGCTACATCGGGGTCGTGCGAGACATCACAGAACGCACTCACCTTCAGGCTACAATGATTCAGACGGAAAAGATGATGACGGTCGGTGGTATGGCGGCTGGCATGGCACATGAAATAAACAATCCTCTCAGTGGTATCTTGCAGGGTGTAGAGAACGTGCGCCGCCGCTTGTCAGTGGAATTGCCGGCCAACCTCAAGGTCGCCGAGGAGTTGGGTCTCGATTTTGAAAAAATGCAGGAATACCTAAAGCGGCGACTCATCTTGGAATTTTTTGATAGCATTTCGGATTCTGGCTTACGTGCCAGTACCATTGTCGTCAACATGCTGGGCTTCAGCCGTAAGGCCGCCGATAATATGGAATTAGTGAATGTTTCCGAGATGATCGACCAGGCGATAAAATTGGCGAAGCTGGATTATGATCTAAAGAAAAAATACGATTTTAAGGATATTGACATACAATGTGAATTTTCCTCCGATCTACCATGTGTTTTGTGTTTGCGTGGGGAAATCCAGCAGGTTCTTCTAAATCTTTTCAGCAACGCATCTCACGCGTTCCAAATGAAGGAATTGAAAAAGGGGCATCCCCAAATCAGCATTCGTACGGCCCAAGATGGTGATATGGTCCTGATCGAAGTGGCGGACAACGGTCCTGGCATGAGCGAAGATGTGAGCGGCCGAGTTTTCGAGCCGTTCTTTACCACGAAACCGACCGGAGAGGGAACTGGCCTTGGCCTGTCGATTGCGTACTACATCATACACGATCAGCATCATGGACGTTTGGAAGTGGATACCACCCCTGGTCAGGGGGCGACATTCAAGATTTGGTTGCCGTTAAAGCAGGAGAATTAAAGATGCCTAGAGAATCAAAAATCCTTGTTCTTGATGATGACAAGAGCGTGCTTTTGAATACGGTATGTTACCTCGAGGACGAGGGGTTCATCGTGATATCAGCCGAAAGCGCCGAGGACGCCCTGAACTTTCTTGATGCCGAGGCGCCCGGTGTTGCCGTGGTCGATATGCGTTTGCCGGGCATGGATGGCAACGACTTCATCCGCGAAGCAGTTAAAATAAAGCCGGACCTGAAATTTATCGTGATGACCGGATCGTCGCAGTACTCTATTCCCGCTGATCTTCGGGCCTTAGGAATCACTCAAGAGGACATATTGAAAAAGCCTCTCGCTGAAATGAAGCGCATCACGGATAGGATAGAGTTTCTGTTACAGTAGAAATTACCATCTGTTTCTTTTCGAGCATAAAACAAATTATACAGTAAGAATTAATCGATAGGGGCTACGAATATCGGCAGCCACACGGTGGCGTTGGTACCGATGTTAGGAACGCTTTCAATGAGTAACGCACCACCTGTGATATTCGCCATCAAGTTCACCTGATATAATCCCAATCCTTGCCCTTCGCCGACAGTCTTGGTGGTGAAGAGGGGATTCAAGGCCTGACGAAGTGTTTCCTCATTCATGCCGCAACCGGTATCACTGACGGACAGGTGGGCGTATTTGACGTTTCTGGATAAACCCAAGGCTTTGCTCTCGGCACTGGAGGTATGGGTTTCACGCAGGGTAATGGTGATTGTGCCCGTTCGACCTTCAAGTGCTTCGCGGGCGTTGCTCATCAGGTTCACAAAAATGATTTGCAGTTGCTTTGTACTGAAGGCAATAGGTGGGACGCCGGAGGCATAATCTTCATCGAGCCTAATGGTGGACGGCAGGGTGTCGCGGACCAGAACCAAAGCATTTTCGATACTAGTCTTAGCATCACAGCTAGGATTAGCATCAGGACTTTCCTTGCCAAACACCAAGACGCCCTCGACCAACTTTTTCGCTCGTTGACTGGCCTCAACGACCTTTTCCAACCGGCGGTGGGCTGAGCTTTCCTTAGGCTCGCCATCCATGACTAGTTTGCTCAGGGCATAGATGGGGAGTAGAAGATTGTTGAATTCATGCGCCACGCTGTTAGCGAGTTGGCCTAGGGATTCTTGTGTTTCGAGACGGGATATACGCTTGTCGACCTCCCGACGGACGCTTTGCATCTGGGCGATGAAAAAGGAGAGTAGTGCTAGCAACGACAACATCACCGCACCGACCAAAGTCCAACGTAAAACCAGTTCGGCGTTTATTTTGTCCAACTGCGATTGTGGTACGATAGAAATAATTTTCCAGAATTGATCTAAAGATGGCGTGCGTATTGCGCTCTCTGGACCGTGTAGGTCCTTCCCCTCTTTGTCGAAATCGAGGTTGGGGTAAATGCTGGCAAAGGTGAATAGTCCCGCCGGGGTGAGAAGTTGATCAGTGTCGTTGATGCTGATTTGAAGCCATGCATCAGGGAAGTCGATTTGAAATCGATTTTCCTTGTGCCCCAGCATAAAACCCCATTCTCGTTCAGTGGTTTGGTTGTGAATCCAATAACCATCAGCATTAACGATCATCAACCTACCCAGATCGGTATTAGCAAACTTGTTTACGTTGTCAAAAAGAGTCTCTCCCAAGAAATTCAACAGTATTATTCCACGGGTTGAACCGGTCGAATCATCGATCCTTGCACCAAGACGCAGCATTGGTTTTACGGGTAGTTCTATTTTTCCCTGTTCGACATTTAAATCGAGGGGCGAGACATAAGTCGCTCCGGCTTCTAGCGCCATGGTGTTCTTGAAGTAATAGCGCCCGCTCTTATTTTGAAGTTGATGTTCGGGAACGAGAACGACACGGTCGTCTTTGAAATTGACGCGGATCATCTCACGTCCCGTATTGTCGAGCAGGCGGACCTGGTCATACTTTTGTTCTAGTGTGATTAGATCTATGAAATGACCTGCTAATGAGGTGAATGATTGGTCTGACCTGTCTAATAAGGTGTCGTGTTCTGGTGCATACAGCATGCGTTCTGACTGGGCGCGAATAACCTGCAGGCGTGTTTTTGCACTGGTCAATTCCATATTGATGATAGTTTTGCTGACACCAACTGAACGTTGCTCGCGCAGGGCCAGCGCATGTAAATTCGTTTCGCGTTCTGTGATGTAAAGATAATAGGTGAAAATTAAAACCAGTAGGCCCGGAATGAAAAACAAAAACAGGGCTCGCTGGAAAACCCAGCGCAAGTTCCCGTCCCAAACATTCAATTGACTAAAATTCATCGAAGCCTCTGTAACTTTTATTGCATTAAATTTCCAGTTTGTCACGCGACAGCAGAAAGTATCCGTTTCAGTCATAAGATTCATTGTGGCCTACAAATATGACCAGCTTCACATTCTCCCTAAATCTAATTTCATTCTGTTGAGAATTGGTTATAATTAAACTTTAAGGTGCCTTGGAGTTTCTCATGACCTTCTTCAAGAGAATGGACGACCTAGCCACCGGATTGTTTGGAGTGAAAAGTGGAGACTAAACCTGAGACCGTCAGAATTCTGATTATTGATGATGACCACACGATGCGGTTAAGTTTAGCGACCTATTTGGAAGACAGTGGTTATGAAACCCTGGAAGCCGAGAACGGACTCAAGGGACTAGAATTATTTCGAGAAAAATCTCCGGACCTGGTGCTGATGGATATCCGCATGCCGGTAATGGATGGCCTGACCGCATTACCTTTCCTCGTCGGGGAAAAACCTGAAACACCGGTGATCATCATATCCGGCATGGGGACATTGGATGATTCCATCAAGGCCTTACGAGCGGGGGCATGGGATTATATTACGAAGCCAATACATGATCTGGCATTTCTTGAACATGCCGTAAATCGCGCTCTGGAACGTGCGCAATTACTCCGTGAAAATCGTAAACATCACGAACATCTGGAACGCGAGGTTCAAAGACGCACCCAGGAACTGGAAGAAAAAAACCGAATGTTGGTCAACAGCCGCCGGCTATTCCGCTCGGTGGCAGATTCTGCGATGGATGCGATCATCGCCATCAATTCCGTTGGAGAAATTATCATCTGGAACGATGGCGCGACGGAAATATTCGGTTATGATCGCAATGAAATTATGGGAAAACCCTCAACGATGATTGTCCCAGAACAACTCCGTGGTGGACATGAAAAGGCCTTGGTAAAGGTATCAAAGAGCGGCCTAATTCGTCGACAGAAAGGCCCCCGGGAATTGATCGGCCTGCACAAGGATGGTACGGAATTTCCCGTCGAGATATCACTGGGCAGTTGGTTTGCGGAAGGTGAAGTCTTTTTCAGCGCCGTAATTCGCGACATCACGGAACGCAAGATAGCGATACGTGATCTTTTACAGGCACAGAAAATGGACGCGCTCGGGAAATTAGCGGGCGGTATCGCGCATGACTTCAATAATATGCTGCTGCCGATTATGACCTTGACGAGCATGATGCTCAAGGCGGGGGCAGAGGACAGCCGCGACCATTTGAAACTGGAAAAAATTCTCGAAGCCTCCGAACGGGCCAGGGACTTGGTGGCGCGTATATTGACATTCAGTCATCAGGAAGAGCCCGCCGCTCAGAAACTGGATATCGCTAAGATCGTAAATGAGGCACTGCAGCTATTATCTTCAACTCTGCATAAAAGTATTATCCTCGAAAGCGAGATAGATGAAACCACCGGCCAAGTGATGGCCGACGCCTCGCAAATCGAAACGGTGATTCTGAATCTGGTGTCAAACGCTGTCGATTCTTTTGATAATCTGACTGGTAATATTCGTCTGTCATTGGAGCGACAGGATCTGAGCGATAAGACGAGGGTACCGGCTTTGGGAATAAAAGCCGGTATATATGCCGTATTGGTCCTTTCAGACTCCGGATGTGGGATGAGCAATAATACCCTCGAGCATTTGTTCGAACCCTTCTTTACGACCAAGGGTGTGGGAGGTGGTACGGGACTGGGACTGGCTATGGTGCACAGCATCGTTTCATCACATAATGGCGTCATTAACGTATCCAGTATTGAAGGCGAAGGCAGCACGTTTACCATATACTTGCCGCTGGTGTAAGTTCTACCCTAGTTAATAAGCTGTAGTTAGTTTGGATTGGTGTTTAGGCTGGTTTCGTCACTAGGCTCAGGTCTTCGTCGCCAGTGGCGCGTTGCGCGACGTTGTTTATCAAACGAATAATAATTTGACGATCCTTGTTTAGGTCATCGATGTTACCATGTTCCATCACTCCTTTGTTAATCATACTCAGAAAATCGTGTCACGTATTGTGCGTCAGAAGAGAATGTGGTTTTCTCATGAATGGGATAGTATCTGAATGGAAAGCTTTCGCATATCAAGATACTTCCATGGGGGTGAAAATATCATAAATATAATTCAATTCAGGTACTTACTTCATTCATTCGAGTACTGTGAGATTGCATTTATATATGAGTTATAATAAATTAAGAGTATAATAATTACGGAAGAAATTTTTCTTATGACAAGAGTTTTAGTAATTGATGATGAAGAGCTTGCCCGTTTTGCCTTAAGAGAGATTCTTGAGTCGGCAAATTATGAAGTAGATGAAGCCCAAAATGGCGCCGAAGGAATAAAAAAACAAAATCAGACTCCTTTTGATCTCGTCGTTACCGATATCATAATGCCAGTAAAGGAAGGTGTGGAGACCACCATAGAGTTGAAGCGAAACTTTCCGGATATTAAGATCATCGTCATATCAGGTGGAGGACGAACTCGAAATCTCGACTTTCTCGAAATGGCAAAAAAATTTGGTGCCGATATGGCGCTAGCAAAACCTTTCTCAAACGATGAGTTTCTAGCTGCTGTAGAAAAAACTTTGGCTGTTTAATGTGCTTTAGTTTGTATCCTTTTTTCTAAATGAGGGGACCAGATGACGATCCTTAAAGATATAATATCTAACCTTAAATCTCTTCCCAAACAGAATAAGGGCACAAAACCTGCTCAATCTTCCTCAATGCAAGCTTCCTCCAAAGCCCGCTCTAAGGAATTGAATGAATTCAATGGTAAGTTGGATAGTATTCTAAAAAAACACGTTTCTGCAGCAACCGATCATATTTATTTAATCGATCTTGGTAAATATAAAGAAAAATTGGGTGAGAAATGGAATAAGAACGAGAAAAAACTTCATGCAATAGCGCGATCTATTATCGACCGTCGTCTGATGGAGACGGATCTCTGCCTACGCTATGATGATCTCAATTATCTCCTTGTATTCCCAACATTAAGCGCAAATGAAAGTCAGATAAAAGCGGCAATAATAAGCGACGAAATTGCCACAAACCTCCTCGGTGAGGACAGTAACTCTAACATTATCAGAGTCAAGGAAGCGATCATTAGCGAGGACGGGAAGGTTGACTTTCGGAAAGCTCTGCCGATGGAAGCCCTTTTCGAGAATATCTTGCAAAATATCGATGATGGTAAACCCGCAATCGAAGAAATTACAGCCCCACAGAAACTCACTAGTCATGCCTATTTTCTAGATAACATCAATTATATTTTCCGTCCTATGCTGGCTGTTCAAAGTAAAATAGTGTCTACTTTTATGGTGCTTCCAATCATGCCGGTTTCTGGGGGCTTTCTCTCTGGCTACGATACTATTCCGTCGCCAATAGATCATGACAAAACGCTACTCCTTGATTGTAAAACACTGCGCGTAGCTTGTCAGGCATTAGACACCTTGTGCAAAGGAAACCATCATTCGTTGTTGGCTATTCCAGTACATTTCGAGACCATGGCAAACCACTTTGCACGAAAAAAATATCTAGATCTTTTTTTCTCCAGTTTTTCAGATCAGAAAAACCGAATTATTATTGAAATCGTCGGGCTCCCCGATGGTATACCACAGGTAAGACTTCTTGAATTCGTCGTTGCATTGAAGGTTCATGCCAGATCAGTCATTGCTCGCTTTGACGTGAATCATACGAATTTCTTAGCATTTAATACTGCCGGTTTGCATGCCGTTGGAATTGATATTTTCAACACGGAACTGAGTGAAGAAGCCCTTATGAACAAGATAGTAAAGTTCGTCTCGAATTCTAAAAAAAATCAACTTAAAACCTATATCATCGGCGTTCGTTCCATCAGTATGTATACGATAGCCATGACAGAAGGTTTTGACTATATGGCGGGGTACGCCCTCACCGAAACAGCAAAATCTGCTGAGGAGGTATATGCATTCCAATTAAATATTCCTTACCTATCCTTACTCGATTCTACGAGTAAGGATAAAGTATAAAATTGGAACTTCATGATGCCCCTAATATCAATTTCAATCGATCTGTCCGGGTCAACATACGCCAAGCACGAGATTGTGAGTGTGACACAAAACGAGCCGGATATGCGGAAAGATCTTTATGATGAATATATGAAACTCCTCTACCAGTTGGAGCGTTCATTCTATCAATACATATTAGAGAGTCCGGTTCTAGATCTGGCGAATGTTTATCTCGTTAAAACCATGGGTGACGAGTATTGGTTTACTTATGAAGCCGCTGAAGAGCCAGATGAATTTCAAGCTCAATCGGTTTCTTTGCTAAAAATTCTGACAAACTTGATTGCAGAAGAACGTTTTCTGGCAATATTCTCTTCTAAGACCAACGATAAAAAGAGTGAGTTTGGCAAAAACCTTAACCTGCCTATCAAAGTTTTTATCGATGTTATGGAAAATCCCAATGAGCTTAACCAATTACGGTATGAGTATCTGAAGGGTCTCGTCGCAGAAGCCGGTAGTGGAAGTCCGACCATCTACAAAATTAATAAGGAATACATTGAAATATGTAATCGCCTGAACCTCGGATCTCCGGACTTAATAAAACAAAAACATCCGGTTCATGGGAGGTTGGATTTCATAGGCCTTGAGGTAGATAGATTCTTTCGTCTAACAAAGTTCTGCAAACCCAGTATGCTGAGTATTGGAAGTACATTGATGGAAAATCTCGATACGAAGATTTCACACTTAGGGCCCAGCTTAGATAAAATAAAGGTAAAAAAATTAAAGATTAAGGGAGCCGGTCAAGGCGATGATCTTGAGAAGTATGTGATCATAGAACAAATACCTGGAATTAAGATGAAGGGGATTGGAGAAGATTATATTGTTAATCATGTGTTCGGCCATCGAACCTTAGGCGACGCAGTCTATGGGCCAGTACATGGTGTGGAGAACTTAATGGGTGAAACTAGGGCTTTCCTAGCGCAAGCCGGCTTCTATGCATTGGAGCGCGAACAATTTATACAATAGCTCTTGAGTATTTATAAGAAAATTACGATAGTTCATTACTCACCTGCAGATGGGTGATATGCTTTTAGTAACAGGATGTGGAAAGCTATTTTAACTTTAAAGAAAGGTGTTGGGCAATGGCACGAGTTCTGGTGATAGACGATGAGGAACTGGCCCGTTTTACCATGCGAGAAATCCTTGAGAGCGCCGGCCACGAGGTGATTGAAGCTGTTGATGGTGAGCAAGGAGTCCAGAAATATCGCGATGATCCAACAGACATCATCGTTACGGATATCATCATGCCAAAGAAAGAAGGGGTACAGCTGATTATAGAATTGAAACAGGATTTTCCAGATCTGCTGATTATTGCTGTATCCGGTGGGGGAAGAACCAAGAATTTTGATTTTTTAAAACTGGCAAAAGATTTCGGTGCGGATAAAATCCTGTCAAAGCCGTTTACCGACACTGACTTAAATAATTCTGTCAGAGAACTTCTGCTATCCAATTTACCCCATTAGAAGGTTAATATTAAGCTGGAGTGCGGTATGATAGACGTTAAAATTCCTTACGGACCTCCCGGACAATCCACCCAACAAGAACTTATCAGGGACTACTGGAAAATTCTTTCCAGCATGATATCTGAAGCATTTATGAGCGATCTCAATCGCCTCGCGCTCATTGATCTTGAAGGATTA
This sequence comes from uncultured Rhodospirillales bacterium, assembly GCA_965603075.1. Lineage (GTDB taxonomy): Bacteria > Pseudomonadota > Alphaproteobacteria > Rhodospirillales > Casp-alpha2 > JABJOR01. The sequence goes on from CBFDBO010000053.1 coordinate 12,076, forward strand.
CACGATCTCCTGCTGCGGACCTGGGATCAGATGGAACCACTTGTTCATAGCCACCTAGAAAACAGTTCTGAAGAAGTATTGGGGCAAGGCGATGTCATCGTTTCTTTCGGTAATTTTTCTTATTTGCTTATAACCTCTAAGGCGCAACCAATGTCCGCATCAGCATTGGCCCAGAAAATTGCATTGAAGGCTGAGCAGAATTTATTTGGGACTCAGAAAGCGCAGAATATTATCACCGTCAATCAGGTCACAGACTTGGCAGAGGATGGATTGATTTATCAATCTGACAACAAAGATGACGACTTTGCAACTGATGAAATGCTATCTATGCCCGTCGATACTGAAAGCGAGAAACAGCTCTTCGTCCTTGGGGATGTGAATTATAATCTCGTGCCGATTTGGGATGTTCGTCGCAATAACGTCTTATCTTATCGGCTTAAAACAACTTGGGCAGTCGGTGAAAATGGCATCAAAGACGATAGTGAACTTGAGCAATTATCTGACTCTAGTATGAAGTTGGTAATAGATATGTCGGCTCTTCAGGAGGCCGCCAAGAGTATTAATGAGGTTTATGAACATAACCGATTTGGCTCATTCATCTTACCGGTACATTATGATATCCTCGCTTCGAGTAACCTTAGAACCAAATATTTAGATGCCGTTACTAATATATGGCCGATCGCACCGGACCGTTTGTATTTTGAAATAGAGAGTGTGCCCGGAGATGTTGACCCTAATAAATTGGCTGAATCGATAGCCTCATTTCATGCATTTTACAATGGTATATTGGTAACTGTTCCCTGGGGGTTTGACAGTTTTGAAACACTTAAAAAAATTGGTGTTTATTCCATTGGCGTGAATGTTGAACATGATGATCGATCAGAAACGGAAATCATGGCGGAGATGGAAGCATTTATTACCAAGATTTCACGCTACCCCATACGAACTCACGCCTTAGGTTTAAAAACAATGAGCTTAACGGTTGCCGCAGTATGCGCAGGTTTTGACTTCGTTGGAGGGCAACCCGTTACTTCGTCACTGGAAGGCTGGGCGCCCGATGATTATTTAATCAGCCCTGTTGATCTGTATAAAAAAATAATCAGTGCGAAAAGCTAATTTTTTTCTCCTCCTAATTACAAATTTATGGCTTTTTCATCTCCATTATAACCTCATCTCCATTATAACCATTGGCGTAATGCGTTTAATTAACTATTGCAAACGGCAACTCGATGAAGATTGTGGTGCCTTTGCCCGGTACGGATTTCGCATTCATTTGTCCGCCGTGGATATCGCAAATTATGGAATATGCAGTCGAAAGACCGAGACCTCTTTTTTGTGGAGATTCGGTGGTGAAAAAGGGTTCGAAAATTCTGTTTAGGACCTTTGATTCCATGCCTGGACCATTGTCTTCGATCTCAATGCAAGCTCGGTGATTATGGCTTCTGATACGCACGGTAATTCGTGAGGGGGGATCCTGTTTCACCATGGCCTGGGCTGCGTTGCGCAGCACAGCGAGGATGGCCCTTTCAATTTCATCTGCTTGACAGTGTATCATGGGCAGGGAGGGCTCGAAGTCACGCACGACTTCGATGTCCTTGAAATGATAGGTATGCTTAAGGTCATAATCGATCCCGGCCAAGCGTATCGTGTTTTCAATCATATCCGTTAGATTGGCGCTTGCCTTCTCCCCCCGAGTATTTCGAGCGAGGTCTCGCATGCTGTTAACAATTTCTGACGCCCGTGCGCCAGCTTCAGATATGGACTCAAAGAGCTGCGGTATCTTGCGCTTTTTCAAATATTCCGCGGTTTGGTTCAGGTCGATGCCAAGCTCATTGGCAACTTCGATATTTTTAGCTAGTTCAGGAGAAAGGCGGCGAGCCACATTTTGCGCACCCTGAACAATGCCCCCGAGAGGATTGTTAAGTTCGTGTGCCATGCCTGACGCCAAACCGCCGATGGATGCCATTTTTTCACTTTGCCGTAACGCCTCTTCCATGCGTATGCGTTCGGTGATGTCCTGAATAATGGCGACAAAGACGGGCGGGCTCTCATGACGCATGAGTTGCAAGTTCACCTCCACGTCATAATGGTTGCCATCTTTGCGCTGGTGTAGCGTTTTAAAAGTTATAAATTCTTTTTCACCGTTACGCAGCGGGCGAATTGCCTCTTCGAACGTCTCCATGGTGAACTTTGGTTTTATATCAAGCGGCGTGAGTTCCCGCATCTCCTCTAAGGTGTATCCTAGGTTGGAGCGGGCGCCATAATTGACTTGTATGAATCCGAGAGTCTGGGCATCAAAAATGTACACTTCATTCAAGGATTTTTCGACAATATTACCCAGGCGTGTGATTAGCTCCTCTGAGCGTTTGCGTTCGGTGATGTCTTGGACCGTGCCGATCATGCGTGTTGGTTTCCCAGATTCATCGAGCCTCACTTCGCCCCGTTCATGAACAATTCTTTCCGTTCCATCAGGCCAGACGATACGGTGATTTAGGTTGTAAGGGCGGTGGCCATTCAAAGCATCCTCGATGGACTTGCTGACTTTTTCCCGGTCATCGGGGTGTACTGCAGCGAGGTACGTATCGTAAGTGGCTATAAATTCCTGTGGTTTCAGACCGAAAATGCGAAAAGCCTCGTTCGACCACCTCAACTTATTGCTAGGGATATGCCACTCCCACCCCCCGGTGTGGCCTATTTTCTGGGCTGTCTCTAATAAATTATTTGCCTCGGCAAGGAACTCCAGTGTCTTATTAAGCTCTTCTTGAGTCTTCTTGTGTTGAGCGATCTCCACCTTCAGGGTATCCCTCGATACCATTATCTCTTTCAAGTTTATGACCATATCATTTATGTGGTTGGCTACGGAACCGAACTCATCATGGTATTTTCTTGTAACGCGGTGATCCAAATTTCCGGCGGAGATGGTGTCAATATCGCTGCGAAGTATTGTCATGGGCTGGGCTATGCGCCGCGTTATCAAGGTCCATGCACCAATAAATAAAAGAAGTAAGGCAAAGAAGGTTATGGCAATAATTTTCAGCAGATCCACGATGGTCCTCTCCATCCGCTTCGTGAATTGCCTCTCTATGTTGGATGAGAGGCCCGACATCGTATGGAGGGAGGACAGCAGTTGTGTGGTCAATCTCGCTTCTAGCTCACGTTGTGTATTGGGCGCAGTTCGGTCTGTGAAATTCTCGGTTTCATTTAGGGCGATAAGCCTCAAGAACACTTCTTTCACCTCGATGTACTGGCTCTCGAGGCGTTTAAATTCAATAATTTCAATGTCGGTCTTGCTCGTATCGCTATAAGTTGACAGAAGGACACCTAAGGATGCGTGTTTGGTTAACCACTGGCCTTTTGGCCGCTCCCTATGATATTGTATGTATTCCCCGGTCAAGATGGAAAGCTCGGATGAGCCCTCCTGAATTTCACTGCTCAGAGCGTTCCGGTCGTAAACATTAGAAATTTCCACATAACCGATATACATCGCGGCCGCCGTCACCAATATGGCAATGATGCCGGTCCCCCCCCCTGCGGCGATCAGTGTTCGTATCTGCATCTATCTAATGACTTTCACGGCTTCGGGGTTTGCGGCATCTAATCCCTCCAGATAAATATAGTTCATATAGTTGGGGAATTCTTCACTCTCGACGATCCCGTTGTTGATGGCCCAGCGTGCCT
>CBFDBO010000054.1:0-14801 GCA_965603075.1 uncultured Rhodospirillales bacterium
TGGTGCACCCGACTGGAGTCGAACCAGTGACCTCTGCCTTCGGAGGGCGAGTGTCCTCAATTTCAAGAGTTGCCCTGAGTTGTTATCTTATTGAAATAGAACAATTAAATTATCTGGAGTTATCATGAAATAGCTGTAGATTGATCTATGGTGATTGCTAGGTGATTGCTAGCAATCACCGGAAATGATGAAGGAAGCTCCATGAAACAGAAACTTACCAAGATCATAGTCGATGCTCTTAAGCAGGGGGAGCGAGATTTCCTTGTTTGGGATACAGACCTGAAAGGCTTTGGTCTGAAGGTCACGCCAGCAGGTAGCAAAATATATATTGCCCAATATCGCACCGGTGGTCGATCTAGTCCGACGCGACGTTTTACAGTCGGTAAGCATGGCACCCTTTCGACAGAACAGGCTCGCAAGAAAGCACAAAATATCCTGGGTCAGGTAGCCATCGGTGTTGACCCTCAAACTCAAAAAATGGATGAGCGTACCTCTATTAAAATGGTAGAGCTGTGTGATATCTATTTAAAGGATGGCTGCGCCACCAAAAAGCCATCGACCATCGCCACCGATAAAGGCCGCATCGAGCGCCACATAAAGCCGTTGCTTGGAAACCGAATAGTAAAAGATTTAACGCCAAATGATATTCGTCGATTCATGGAACAAGTTGCCAAAGGCAAAACGGCGGTTGATGTAAAAACCGGAGCCAATGGCCGTGCGCGTGTGACGGGCGGCAAGGGAACGGCAGCTCGGACTGTTGGTCTTTTGGGTGGCATTTTATCATTCGCAGTTTCAGAAAATATTCGAACTGATAATCCGGCAAGAGGTGTGAAGCGATACCCCGATATAAAGAAAGAGCGCTTCCTCACTTCCAAAGAATTCACCCGCCTTGGCGATGTTTTAAGTGAAGCTGAAGAAGCCGGAACAAACGTCTATTCCATAGCTGCAATCCGGTTTCTACTGTTGTCAGGTTGCCGCAAGGGCGAAGCCTTATCTTTAAGATGGTCTGAGGTTGATTTTGACTTCAGTTGTTTACGATTGGAAGACAGCAAGACTGGACAGAAAACCATCCCACTTGGTGTCGCCGCTTTGAATGTTGTGGAAGCCGTCCCAAGATTGGAAGGAAATAAGTATGTCTTTGCAGGTCAATTGGAAGGAGAGCATCTAGTTGGTTTACCAAAAATCTGGAATCGTCTTAAAGTAGAGGCCGGGTTAGATGATGTGCGATTACACGATCTGCGCCATAGTTTTGCGACAACCGGAGCCAGCACTGGATTAAGCTTGCCTATCGTCGGAAAATTGTTGGGCCATAGTGATCCAAAAACAACAGCTCGCTATGCCCACATCGCTGATACCCCTGCAAAATTAGCAGCAGATCAAATATCGGCTGCTATAGAAGCAAAGCTATCGGGAGCATAATTTAGTCGCTTTGTGGCAAGGCTGTTGCGTAGATTGCAATATCAGTGGTGCTCATGCCAATCAAGCGCGCCGTGTCACGCCAGTTTTTGAAGGCCCATGAAACCTCTTCAATAATGATATTGGCCTGGTCCTCTTTCAATCCAAAATATTTTGCAGCATTAAGGGCTAGTTCCAAACTCGCATCTGGGCCTTCTTCAGAAATCCAGGTTGATAACTCGCGGGCTTTCACTTCAATCGGCACGGGGTTGAGATCATAGGCAGGTGACAATCGCCAGCGTCCATCCCCGTCATACAGAAACGCATGATTACGCAAGTGATCATCAAGATTGGAAGCTAGAACATTGAAAACGATTCTACGCCAGAGTTCATGTAGGTCAGCCGTCGGTTCTCTTGAATAGGAACGAATTATTTCTGCAATGTCAGTATAAGTAGCTTCATCCCCGTCGTTGAGTCCGAGAAGACTCATAGCTGACAAAAACGGGATGCGTTGATCTCCATCGCGATCAAACCGTGTAATGAGTGCGACAGATCTACCCATTACATTTTCCAATCGAGCATCTGCTACATTGAGGTTAGCCTTGCGAGCCAGTGTCATCGCTAGTACTTCACCATGGGTAATGCTACGATCATCATCGTGCTTCGGAAATTTAGCGATAGCGAGCGAGCCGTCCTTATCCTGAACAGATGACTTTGGACGTGCTCCGCCAAGTGGTGACCCTTCATTCAATAACAATCTCAGATCTTCAGCCGTTTCCGTATTGGTCTGAACAGCGTCTGCTGCATTAATCAATGCGGGAAGGCTTATAAGCGGTGGTACACGGTATTGCCCGATATCATGATCAAAGGTATCCTCTCCCTCTCGTCTATAACGTAAAGCTCCGATGCGTGTCTTGTCAGTTATAGCCAAGAGGTAATCGATTTCCGAGAGTGAGCGAGCTTCGCCAGATTTTCGAAAAGCACGTCGGATCAATTGCTGGCCCCAACGGTCGGGAGCTGTGTCTCTTAATGGTCCTGGTAGGGCTGATTTTTCAGATGTAAAATGCATAAGACCTGGTAACAGCGGTAAGTTCGCTGGGTCGATTGAGAAAGCATTTGAATTATTGAGCCAGCTTTCATCATATTCAAACAAGGAGCTCTGGCCGTGACGTTTTGCAATATAACGGCATAGACCGACGAGGCGAGTTTCACCTTCGTAGTCGATATGAACTTCAATTGTTTCAGTCATGGTTTATCCGATTTGCGTCGTCGGGTGATAATGCTTTTGGGCAAATGATCTTCATCGAGATCTAGGCCGAGAGTATCATTGCTTCTGTCTGCAATATCACCCAGCCTGTCAGCGAGGCCGAGGAGCCCCAACACGGTTGCGTAGATGCCAATTGAAACCGTCGGGTTACCTCGTTCAAGTTTATACAAAGTCCCCCGACTGATAAACGCCCGCTCCGCCATGGAGACTGTGGATATTCTCCGTTTTTTACGCGCAACGGCAATATCCCCACCAAGTTTAAGAAGGGCCTTCCGGGCTGCGCGCGGCAACGTATCTGTAGCATTCGATTTCATGTTTGTCTCATATTTTAAACAAATAATTCTTAATTGTTCATAATATAAGACATTATAAGCTGAAAATCTACTGATTTCTGGAAATCATCGTGGACAAGTTTTATATGGGAATGCTAAATAATGAAAAGCTACCAGCCATACTGAGACATTCTTGCCATACTGAGACGAGTTCGTATTCCGCTGACAACGCCTTATTTATTATTTTGTAAAATCAATAACGCCCCGAATTGATTCACCTTTATGCATCAAATCGAACCCTTCGTTGATATCTTCCAATGGCATAACATGCGTGATCAAGTCATCAATGTTGATCTTGCCGTCCATATACCAATCTACAATTGTCGGCACATCTGTACGGCCCCTAGCGCCACCAAAAGCAGACCCCCGCCATACACGACCTGTTACAAGTTGAAACGGACGGGTAGAGATTTCTTCCCCAGCCCCAGCCACACCAATGATAGTGCTCTCGCCCCATCCTTTGTGGCAGCACTCTAAAGCCTGGCGCATGGTTGTAGTATTGCCTATGCATTCAAAGGAGTGATCCGCTCCACCGTTCGTTAAGTCAACGAGATGCGCGACAATATCGCCTTCGATTTCTTTAGGGTTTACAAAATGCGTCATGCCGAATTGCTCTGCAATTTCTCGACGTGTTGGATTTAGATCAACACCGACAATCATATCAGCACCAACCATGCGTGCACCTTGTAAAACGTTCAATCCAATTCCTCCCAAACCAAAGACAATCACATTATCGCCAGGGCGAACTTTGGCCGTATTAATGACAGCGCCAACACCAGTGGTTACACCACAACCGATATAACAAACTTTATCAAATGGGGCATCTTTACGGATTTTAGCCAATGCAATTTCCGGCATCACCGTATGTTGGGCAAACGTTGAACAACCCATATAATGATAAATTGGTTGCCCTTTATAGGAGAACCGAGTTGTACCGTCCGGCATCAACCCTCTACCCTGAGTTTCTCGGATAGCTTGACACAAGTTGGTTCTACCCGAAGTACAATAGCTACATTGACGGCACTCAGGTGTGTAAAGCGGGATCACATGGTCACCGACTTCTAATGAAGTAACACCTTCGCCCAATTCAAGAACAACCCCAGCCCCTTCATGTCCTAAGATTACCGGAAAAATTCCTTCTGGATCAGCACCAGAACGGGTGAATTCATCCGTGTGGCAAATACCTGTGGCTTTCATTTCCACCAACACTTCGCCTGCCTTCGGGCCTTCCAAATCAACTTCTACCAATTCTAAGGGTTTTCCAGCTTCGAAAGCTACAGCAGCGCGCGTTTTCATTTCTTACTCCAGTTTATGTTTTTATGCAGTTCATTTATTGGGCAAAGACGGTCCAGCTGGAAAAATTCCAGGCATAACAATGAAGTCAGGTAACCTTTTAACACGATCAGTCCAAAGACGAATTGAAGGATATTCCTGAAGGGAAATACCGCCCTCCAATGACATCATCGTATAGGGGAAGCATGCAAGATCTGCTATGCTTGGCGAGCTTCCCTTGCAAATCCATTCTTGTCCATCTTTTCCGGCAAACCAAAGGTGCTCATCAAGAATACGAAACAGCTTATGTGCACCGGCACGGGCTTGTTCTACATCTATTTCGTCATAGAATAAGCCATCATGCAGGCGGGCTGCTGAAGCTGTGCTTGTTATCATGTCGCCAAATGCCATCCATTGATTGACCTCGCCTACCCGCTCAGGGTCATTGGAAGGGTACCAAGAACCAGTCTTATCGTATTTAACTGCGAGATATACCAAGATTGCCTGAGCATCGCGAATTCGGAAATCTCCATCTTCCAACACCGGAAGCTGTCCAAAAGGATTGATCGCCAAAAAGGCATCTCCTTTGTGTTCATTTCCAGGGTAGAAATCCAATGAACTTTTTTCGTATGGGATGTCCAGCATCGCCATGAACAGGCGTAATTTGTAACAATTACCTGATAAATCGTAGTCATAAAGTTTAATCATGTAAGCCTCCGTCAGATGTCAAGCACAAGGCGCTCAGATTTAGCGCGTGAGACACAAGTCATGATGAATTTATTTTGCTTTTTATCCGTTTCAGTCAAACAGACATCTTGATGATCGACATCTCCCTCGATCACAGTGACTTTACAAGTGCCGCAGGCTCCCTGTTCGCAACTGGATGTTAAAGCAATACCGTTAGCCCTAAGTACTTCAAGAATGGTTTTCCCAGCCTCAACTTTCAAGGTTTTACCGGATCGAGAAAGCGCGATTTCGAAAGAGCTACTGGTATCAATTTCCTGAGTATTACTGAAATATTCGAAATGCACAGAATCTTCCAACCAGCCACAAATGCTTGCTGCATTCCGCGCGGCATCTAGCATCGGACCTGGACCACAGATATATGTGTGAGAAGCCTCGACCTTGTGTTGATAGATTTCTATTAAGGTATCACCGGTTCCGGTAGGATCAAGACCAGCGTGAATTATTACGCTATCACCAAGCGGAGCTAATTGCTCCTTAAAAGCAACGTGATCTTGGCTACGGACAAAATAATGTAGCTCAAAAGCAAGTCCTTGATTACGAATAGTCTTTGCCATCGACAGCAATGGTGTAATGCCAATTCCGCCAGCAACAAAAACAGATTTAATAGCATCCCGACGTAAGGGGAAATTATTGCGGGGCTCTGAAATCATCAACACATCACCTTGCCGCACAACCTCATGCATGCAACGAGATCCCCCTTTTGATTCTGGCTCCAACTTCACGCCGATGCGATAAATATCGGATTCTTCTGGTCCATTACTAACTGAATATTGGCGAATCATACCATTTGGCATATGAACATCTATATGAGCGCCCGCTTGGGCTGTCGGCAAAACACCATTTATAGATTTAAGATCGAGGATGGCGATATCTCCGGCAACAACAGTTTTGCTCATGACTTGGACGCGCAGACCATTGGACGACGCCTCGTTGTGTGCTGGCAATGTTGCTTCTTCATTACCTACCCGAGAATAGATAGGTTTAATTGGTTCTGGCTCATCAACCAGCAACGCAACGGATTCAACTTTATTCCTAAAACGCGTCAAGGCGATATTAACATTCAAAAGATTAGAACGACTTTGTTGAGCAGTACCAAAACCGGAGCCGACCCCCCTAATAATGGTCAAATTAGAATCAACAGGCTGAAGTACAAAAGCCAATAGAATTGAGGTTTCGGCAGGATCTACAAAAGTAACAAGCCTCTCGCAAGATTTCCGTTCTGATAAGCCAGCTAGCTTATCGTCAATGCCCGTGAATAGCGGTGATTCACATAACATAGACTGAACTATAGACAATGGTGCCTTTATAGGAATAGCTCTGAAAACTGTCAAATCAGCCTCATCCAGATTTTCAATTGTTGGTGTAGAATTATTTTCCTTCACAGAAGCCCATACGAGTCCGTACTTTTCCTGTGTCTGATAGCTTCTGTTGCAAACGGTCCGCGAAGGCGCATCTATAGGATGGGCAGGGATATATGTGCAACTGGCTGTCCGGTTGGCATAGCGCCACCCATGGTATTGACACTTTAACTCACTGCCATCATTAACGCCAATTGTCAGGCGAACACCACGATGCAAGCATCTGTTCTCCCAGACATTCGCAAAACCATCATCAGCACGCCAAGCAGCCATTTCCTGGCCAAGCAGTTTAGCATCATATACATGTCGAAGGACAAGATCTTCCGATGTAGCGATCGGATACCAAGTTTGTTCTGGAATAGTCATCAGTTTTTCCTTCATGATCCGGCTTGAGAAACTGTGCCATACCGCAACCCAATATCTCTTAGCCATTGTCGATAAAATATTGAAACCTTGTCAGCACGAATTGGCGTTTCAGCCCGTGGATCCAATGGTAAGCGTCGCGGTAACTGATTTTCTAGAATGGGCTTGTCCTGCCCCAGAATAGTTTGTTGGAATAAACGGATCGCTTTATTTGCATCATTTTTTTTATCTAGAACACTTATCATCAAATGTGCGCGAACTCGTTCTTCTGACATTGGCTGAGCAAAAACAGCAATAACATCCAATCGTTGGTCATCATCTGGACTGCTTTTATATAAAATGGCACAATAAGGGTGTGGTACGCGATATTCATAATCAGCAACAACACCACCTATTGATGCGGCAGAAGCCATTGGTTGATAGAATTTGCAATTAGTGGCTTTAATTTCACGCGCTTCTGGCTTGTAATCTACGTCGTATTCTCGAACTTCAGTATGCGGTTCAACCCCAAGAATATCTGTATGAACAAAAGGAAAGTGTCCCATATCAAGGAAGTTTTCAACCACTCGAGGTGCAGATGTGTGGAGGCCAACACTCAAGGCGCAAAGGTTTCTCCTGTCAGATTCGTGATACTCTGGAATATCAAATATTTCATACTCAGGTTCGCCAAGCGACGTCCAGATATGATCAAATTTTAATTGAACCGGCAGGGCATCCACCCCATCTTTGGCGACACCCGACTTCCCTTCTATTTTCCAGCAGGATGGCTTGCCATCTTCGTCTAGGGCATACCCCAACCGTTGATCCATCAGGGTCGTGAAGTAAGCTTTGCCAGCAATAAGGTCATCTGTTGGCGCTATAGCATGCCATATATTTAAGGCCGTTGGGTCGTTCACATTGGACAACTCATTCATGCGTTCTGCCTTCCATTTATTTTATAGAATTGCCCCCGATTCACAAAAAATCATATCAAGGGCTCGAAAATCAGCATACAAATATTAAACTTTGTTAGTCAATAATTTTATTTAGACAACAATTTTTCATTTTTATAATACAAAATCTAATTGACATTCAACTTATTATAGTTCTAATGATCAATATCAATATTTGAATTTACAATAATTGGCTGATTAGCCACTATTCTGGAATTATATTAATTTTGGAAAAGGTAAAAAACGATGAAAAGCAAATCTAGCAGTATCGCCTCTACATTGACGAAGGCCATTCTTGATCATCGCCTCATGCCAGGCACTAAGCTCAGCGAACGAGATATTGCTGAATTTTTTGACGCAAGTCGTGTTGTTGTTCGTCAGGCACTAGCTGAATTGGCTGACGGCGGCCTCGTTAGCCTCCAACACAACAAGGGTGCCTATGTTGCTAGACCCAGTTTGGGCGAGGCGCTGGAAATCTACGAAGCACTCACTATGGTAGAACATGCAGTGTGCGAGATGTTGATCGAACGAGGAGCTTCTGCAAGACTTGCTGAGATGCGGACACAGATTGAACGTCAACGCAAAGCTATGGAAGGCAACAACCAGGAATTAGCCGGTGAGCTCGGTCGAGACTTTCATTCCTTGATGGTTCGCCTTGGTCGAAATAAAATTGTTGAAGAATTCCATACAAAATTAACCCGACGTGCTGCCTTGCTGTCCAGCCTCTTTACGAGCAATCCAGATACATGTGCCTTTATCGCGGATCATGAAATTATTGTGGATTTGATTGAGCGTGGGGAAGTTGCCGCATTGAAGCGTTGCATACAAAATCACAATCACCATGTCGCACGCAGTTTCAACTTTGATGAAGAGCGTGTACAGGAGTTCAGTTTCGCGGAAGCTTTAGTCCCTTACCAATCCACTCTCGACCATACTGGTTAATAGGGAAACTGAATAGATGCCAGGCCTTATCACTAAATCAGAATTGATCCGGCAGCTCCCAAAAGTGGAACTCCATATCCATCTTGAAGGTGCCATTAAACCTGAAACTGCTGTTGATCTAGCGCGCAAAAATGATGTTGCACTGCCAGATTTTGAGTCTATCGATGATCTATATTCTTACGAAGATCTTGGGGCCTTTTTAGAAGTCTATTCTGCCATTGCTAAAAGTATCGTGGACGTAGACGACTTTCGCCGCATCACATATGAAATGCTCGAAGATGCTGCTAGCAATGGGGCAAGGTATGTTGAATTTTTTATAAGCCCTCACGCCCACGAAAATGTGCCATTCAGGGTTCAATTTGAAGGTATCATAAACGGCATTCGTGACGCTGAAACCGATTTTGGGGTTTGCTCTGCAATTATCCCCGGCATGAACCGGGAATTAGGAGCCGCGGCTGGTGAAGCTTATTTGGATGAAATTCTAGCTAACCGCTCTGACGAAATCATCGGTTTGGGGCTAGATTATTATGAAGAACCTTTCCCGCCAGAGGCTTTTGCAAACGTGTTCGCTCGAGCTCGCCAAAACGGATTGCGTTTAAGCGCCCATGCTGGTGAATGTGGACCAGCTTCATATGTACAAGGGGCATTAGATATTTTGAAAGTTGACCGTATTGATCACGGCTATAATATTGTCGACGATCCGTCATTAATTGCCCGTTGCCGGGATGAGGGCATCATGTTCACCTGCTGTCCATCAACAACACAATACACTACCCCACATAAAGACTTATCTTCCCCGGATCATCCAATTCGCAGAATGAAGGACGCGGGTCTCGTCTTATCAATTAATTCCGACGACCCTCCCATGTTCCAAACCGACCTGCACCAGGAATATATGATTGCCATGGCTGAGCTTTCTTTCACTCCAGAAGATATAAAAAAATCCATTTTGGCGTCAATTGATCATTCTTGGGTAGATGACATTACTAAACGTCAATGGCATCAAGACTGGACACCAGAAATTGATGTAATAATTCAAAAAATAAACCATTAAATCGATAAACAGGAAAGGAAATAAAAATGAAACCAAGTCAGTTTTTTTCAAGACGCCAAGTCCTTAAAGGCACATCCGCACTAGCAAGTACTGCAATTATGACACCATCAATAAGCTTCGCCGGTTCAGGACTATCATCACCGTTGGATCCAAATAATATGACCATCGCTTTCGGTCACGTTGGCCCTAAGACCGATGAAGGTTGGACTTGGACGCACCACGCAGGTCGCCAAGCCGTTTCTGCAGCGTTTCCAAATGCTAAAATCCTTGAAGTGGAAAGCATTCCATTCTCTGCCAAAGGCACCCGCACAATGCGTCAGTTCATTGCTCAAGGATCCGATATGGTTATTTTGACAACGGATTATGGTGATCTTTCAAATTCTATAATCAATGACAATCCAGATGTCACTTTTCTGGAATGCGCTTCATATGATACCACCGCAAACAAACGTGCCTTTTATGTCAAGCATTGGGAACCAAGCTTCCTAATCGGTATGGCAGCAGGTTTGATGACCAAAACCAATAAACTTGGTTATGTCGGATCTTATCCAACTCCAGCAGTTCAGTCATCCATCAACTCTTTCCATTTGGGTGCCCGATCAGTTAATCCAAATGTAGAGACAAAAGCAGTCTACATTAACTCTTGGTTTGACCCACAAGGCGCAAGCCAAGCAGGCCGCGCATTGGTTAACAGCGACTGTGACTTCCTATTTGGTATCATGGATGAAGCGGCCTATCTTCAAGTGGCTGAAGAAGCAGGCGTTTGGGCTGCAATGTGGAACACGGATATCCGACAATATGGTGAAAATGCCTATGTCAGTTCCGTTTTACTCGACTGGAATGACTATTATGTCCAACAAGTCAAAGATCGAGTCGCAGGTACTTGGAAAGGTGGCGAATTGGATCTTCTCGGCCTAGGGGCGGGTGTAGATCGTGACGCTTGGGGCAAGAATGTTCCAAAAAATGTTCAGACACAGGTCGACATCATGCGCGACAAAATGCTTGGTGGTCATTCTCCTTTTACCGGCCCAATGAATGACAATCAAGGAAATCAGCAACTTGCCGAAGGCCAAACATTGAGTGAAGATACTCTATATGCATGGCCATGGTTGCTCGAAGGCGTTACTGCTAGCTCCTAATCAAGGGGTAGGTGGCACTGTGCAATCACGCATCAAGTTTGCGTGATTGCACAGAAGTCTTCATTTCACATATTTCACCATATTTACAAGGACTTCATCGTGTCAAAAGAGATTCCGGCTGTCGAAATGCGAGGCATCACAAAAACCTTTCCCGGTGTTGTGGCAAATGACAAAGTAAGTATCGATTTTCGTAAGGGTGAAATTCACGCTTTGTTAGGTGAAAACGGTGCTGGAAAATCGACATTAATGAACATACTTACAGGAATCTATCAGCAAAATGCAGGCAAAATCCTGATCAACGGAAAAATTACCCGATTTAATCGAGCTTCAGATGCAATTGAAGCCGGTATAGGAATGGTCCACCAACATTTCAAACTAGTGAAAGCCTTTACTGTAGCCCAAAACCTCCACATGGGGTGGTCTAACACTCCTGCTCTCATTTCCAATGATGTACTAAACAAAAGTGCCATGGCACTAGGGCAAGAATATGGACTTGAGTTACGTCCTGACAAATATATTGATGAGCTATCTGCTGGCGAACAGCAAAGAGTAGAGATTACCCGTGTTCTTGCACGTGGCACAAAAATTTTGATTGTTGATGAGCCAACTGCGGTGCTGACGCCGTCTGAAGTGGAAAAGCTGTTTGAGGTTCTGCGGCATTTGCGTAATTCAGGTCACACGATCATCTTTATCAGCCACAAGCTGGAAGAAGTTCTAGACTTATCCGACAGGGTTACCATATTGCGCCATGGGCGAATGGTAGCCACTCACGATGCCAAGGATATGGACAGCCGAAAACTGGCGAGCCTAATGGTTGGTCGTGAGGTTATTTTTGATCGAATGGTCCGTGCCCCCTCAACAGGGGAAGAAAAAGAAATACTCCGATTGGAAAATGTGAATTGTTTTCATGATTCAGGTGCGGTAGCGTTAGTTAATGCCAGCCTTTCAATTCGCTCCCACGAGATATTGGGGATCGCCGGCGTTGCCGGTAACGGCCAACGTGCTTTAACAGAATGTATTGCTGGTATCAGAACTCTTGCCAGCGGAAATATTTTTCTTGATGGCGAAGATATCACCGACATTGGCGCAGGTATGATTGCGGAAAAAGGCGTAGGTCATATTCCAGAAGATCGGCTAAAAAGTGGATTTGCTGGAGAACTTTCGGTCTCGGCCAACTCGGTTTTGCGAAGTTATAAGAAAAAGCCTATCTCTTCGGGTATGTGGTACAGCGATAAGCATGCGGTTGCCTTTGCAGAAGAAATCGTCGCAAACGCTAAAGTCAGCACTCCGGATGTCCATACACCGTTGCGTAACTTATCAGGGGGTAATCAGCAGCGCTTGATCGCAAAACGCGAATGCCTGATAGCAGACCAACTGCTGATCGCCATCTACCCCATGCGGGGATTGGATGTCGGTGCTGTTGACCGACTTCGCGAAATGATCATGGAACGTCGAAACGCAGGTACAGCGGTATTACTGGTTTCAGAAGAACTGGATGAATTGATGGAAATGTCGGACAGAATTGCTGTTTTAAACGGCGGTCAAATTGTTGGTACGCTTGATATAGCCGATGCCAACTTGGAAAAAATTGGTTTAATGATGGGCGGCGAAACCGTCCCTGCGGAGTCGTAACATGACCGGACAATGGCAACTTGAAAAACTAAAATCTACATCAAGGCTTCGCGGTCTGGTATTTCGTATCATCGCAGTCATATTTGGATTAATTGTCGCAGGTATAACCCTTAATGTATTGGGATATAGTCCCATTAGCATGGGCATAGATGCGATTGGTTCAACACTTGGCACATCCTATGGCCTACAGGACCTTGGTACGCTGGTAACACCATTACTACTAACGGGTCTAGCGGCAATGATAGCCATGCGCGTAAATTTGTGGAATATCGGGGGCGAAGGCCAATTCTATATGGGGGCCTGGGCAGCAGCAGGTGTTGGCATTTATTTGGATGGCCCACCAGCTTTGATGCTCACAATCATGTTCATGGCCGGTGCCCTTGCGGGTGCACTGTGGATCGCCTTGCCTGCCTATGCAAAAGCAAAAGCTAACGTAGACGAAATCATCACCACTTTATTGATGAATTTTGTTGCTATCCTTTGGGTGGGCTATTTTTCAGCAGGTCCTTGGCGGGACCCGAAGGAAGCAATTACCGCATCCACCCTGAAAATTCAGTACATGCTGCCTGAATGGTTTGGCATATGGAACATCGGCATCTTTTTTGTCCTAGCAATTTTTATCGCCAGTTGGGTTTTGTTTAATAAAACTGTATGGGGATATGAAACAACTTATGTTGGATCAAATCCTAATTCAGCTAAATATGCAGGCATCCCTTCCAGCCGTCGTATCATGACAACCATGTTGTTATCAGGCGCCTTGGCAGGCCTTGCTGGCGTTATTGAAGTCAGCGGAACCGTCAGCCGTCTTCAAGTTGGTATATCCAGTCAATTTGGATATCTCGGAATCGTTATCGCTGCCTTAGCAGCAGGAAGCCATATAGGTGTTATTGTTGCTGCCGTTCTAATGGCAATCCTTTTGAACGCTGGTATTATTTTTGAAACTCAAGGGCTGTCTCTACATGCGGTCATCGCATTGACTGGTTGGCTGTTACTATTAGTGGGCATCGCCCAAGTCGCCTCAGGATACAGACTAGTCTGGCACAACAATGTTAAAGACAAGGAGGCGATATAATGGATCTAGCAGCAATATTAACCGGCCTTATCGCATCAGCTTTTCTCGCAGGAGGCATGTTATCAATAGCCGGCTTAGGTGAAACTGTCTCCCAACGGGCCGGTGTTTTAAACCTTGGTATGGAAGGGTTTATGGCCATAGGCGGCATTTCTGCCATTGCAGCTGTTTCTGCAACTGGCAGCATCCTTATCGGTTCTTTGGCTGCCCTAGCCTCAGGACTGGCCTTGGGTGTTTTATTTGCTGTAACAACTGTTATTTTTCGAACGAACCAAGTTGTTACAGGATTGGCATTTACATTTCTGGGGACAGGATTGGCTGCATGGGCTGGCACATCTTATGCCGGTAAGCCTGCTGCAGCCTCTTTCCAGAAAATGGCGATACCTAGTCTATCGGATATACCTTTCGTAGGGGAAGCCTTTTTCAACCACCAACTCCCCATATATTTAGCATTTTTTGTTCTTCCTTTTGTTCTGCATTTTATATTATTTCGAACCCGTTTCGGACTTGCCATATTGGCAACTGGTGAGAACCCTGCAGCTGCAGATGCAGCAGGTATTTCGGTAGTTACTATTCGCTTTGGGTGTGTTATGTTTGGGTGTGTGATGTCAGCTTTGGCTGGCGCTTATCTCACTTTGGTTTTTGTACCATCTTGGTCGGAAGGTATGACAGCTGGTCGCGGTTGGATAGCAATTGCACTTGTTATCTTTGCTGCCTACAAGCCTATCAAAGTCGCGGTTGCCGCTTTCTTTTTCGGATTGATAATGGCTTTAGGATACACAGCTCAAACCTGGGGCTGGAATATT
The DNA here is from genome assembly GCA_965603075.1 of uncultured Rhodospirillales bacterium. Classification (GTDB taxonomy): domain Bacteria; phylum Pseudomonadota; class Alphaproteobacteria; order Rhodospirillales; family Casp-alpha2; genus JABJOR01. Next base: position 14,309 of record CBFDBO010000054.1, read on the forward strand.
CCTTCAGCCTTTTTATCCTCCCTGCCTTATTTGGCAACCTTGGCAATTATGTTGATTCCCGTATGGATACGCTTGAAGGGTCGACGCACCCATCGACCAGAAGGGTTAGGTATCCCTTATTACAGAGAAGAGCGATGAACTTGCCATTCGAATGTCGAACCCAAGTATTGTTTCTATCTACCATTGCGGTTCTCATGAATTGCCCCTCTCTAGCTTCAGTCCACCTATCAACTGAGTTATCTCGCTGGCAGACCGTCGTACTTTCGATCCGATAATCATCTGAAATTTTAAATTGTTGTCTTATTTTTGTTGTTGTTTCTTCAGTTGAAGGTCGATGATCAATAATTAGTCTAAGTGCTTTCTCACTTTGCTGAAAAACTTTTTCCCTAAATCTAGCCATCTTGATTTCTCCCAACCAACATGAAAGGCATGTTAAGGGCTAAGGGCAGACTCAATTGATTTGTCTTTAGAAGATATCATGATGCACGTCACC
>CBFDBO010000055.1:0-13879 GCA_965603075.1 uncultured Rhodospirillales bacterium
GACCATCTCCGCAACAGCAAACGATTCAGCAATCTCTGTTGGTAATGAAAGCAATATTCTTTCTACACAAAGCACGTTGAAAGATATGACAACTGGTACTGTTACTGGTGATGCTCGCGTTAAAGTGACTTCCGGTGGAATAACTGAAACTGTGAATATTGATACCACTTCAACGGTAGCAAACACAATTTCAAATGCAGCATGGGGTAGTTCTTTCACCATCACGGCTGACGACAGTCAGATGAAAGCTGGTGAAACTTCAACCATTAGCGTTACCAACCCAACAGGCGTTGGTGCTAACGATATGAAAGTGTTCTTCAACGGTGAAAGTACTGCCTTTGTGAACACCACTGCAGTTGATGCAACAGCTACCGGTCTTGGCGTTACTGCTGCTGGTAATGCTTGGGCATCAGATGCTGACATTGATACATCTATCGCAAATCTAACTTCAGCGACAGATTCTTTACGTAGTAGTGCTCAAGCACTATCAACCAACTTGGGTATTATCCAGACACGTGAGGACTTCACAAACGAGTTCATTAACGTGCTTCAGGCTGGTTCTGATAAGTTGATCCTTGCTGATGCTAACCTAGAGGCATCTAACATGTTGGCCCTACAAACCCGCCAACAGTTAGGTATTCAATCTCTATCAATGGCGTCACAAGCAGCACAATCAGTGTTGTCACTATTCCGTTAATAGGAAACTAATGGCAAGCGGGGGGATAGAAAGTCCCCCCGCTATCCATTAACAAAAACATTCAACAAGCGAGGCAGAGTTTTTATCTCTCTGATTTAACAAATGGCCTTAAAGATTAACCTGAGACAAAATGAACGCATCATCGTAAATGGTGCCGTGGTCTCACTCGGCAAAAAAGCTGGGGAAATTGTCTTTTTGAACCACGCACGTATTTTACACCAACACCACGTTCTGACCGAAGAAAAGATCAACGATCCTGACTTCAACAAAGGGGATCCTCGGAACGACAGTTGGTTCTATTATTTAATTCAATTAATCTATATCGATCCGGAAAACGTTGCTGATTACCTTGAAAAACTAGCAACAACCGTGGAGTTGGTTATTTCCGACTTCCCCGATAAAGGCGAAGAAATTAAAGAAATTTTAGGGCTCATCGCCGATGGTCAATTATATAAGGCCTTAAATGCGACACGAGACGCTTTTCCAAATTGCTTAACACCGATGATCATTGATGGAAAAAATTCCGATAAAAATTTCCAAAGTGCAAAAAAGCGCACCACGTTAGAACTCGTAAAGAGTGAACAAATCTAAGGAGAAGATTATGCGACAGGCGCCGGCTTCCCAAGCTTCTTACGACCAGACCCCTTCCGCGGATGCAGATCCCCGTGAAATTGAGGCCTGGGCATTGTTGAAGTCAGCCCGGCAACTTGATGATGCTAGTCGCGCTCCAGAAAATCCAGACGAGCTTCGTAATTGCCTTCGTCAAAATCAGTTATTGTGGACGATCTTTCAATCCGCCGTTGCAGGTGATGATAGTCCATTACCACTGAAAGTACGTGAGACTGTATTGAATCTGTCGTTGATTGTTGACAAGCATACTTTCTCGTGTCTTGCTGATTTAGATCCGGAAAAGGTGCCTGCTTTGGTTGAAATCAACCGTAATGTTGCACTTGGACTGATGGGGCAACCCGGTGAGGGCTTTGAACAACCCGCAACGGCCCATAATAGACAGAGTAACGAGAACGAAATTCCGACTACGCCAGTTTCACTGGATGTAGATTGTTAATATAGCGCCTTAGATAGGTGCGCTAAGAGTGTCCCCGGGAGGGAGGGCGTAAATGGCTGAAGTTGAACCAGTTAGGATTAATTCCTTAGACCCTGGAAAAAGGGGCCCAAAAGTTTGGGAAAGAAATGATCGTGATGTCATAAAAGACAACTTTAAAACAGCACGTGACATCGGGAAAGTGCGGCTTGATTACAGCCGACTTAACGTCTTCTCCTCCGTCAATGAAGGCGAATCAGAAGATAACTTTAAATTTCAAGTTCAGACCAACAATAATTTGCGCCTTGGTAAAAACATCGATCACGAAACCCGTATTGAAGTATTTAATAATCGAGGACGCATCGTAGCTGATAGTACTGGAAAAGGGCGTGAACACGACGCCTACCTTCGCATGATTAGTTCCGAAGGTGAAAAATTCGATAAAGGAGACTACTTCATTAAGGTCTCAACATTAGATGGGGAAAAGTCCACAAAAGATCACAATTATACAATACAGCTTCAAATGGGCTATATAGTAAAACATGACTACGAAACCATAGAACACGAAGCCAAGCAACCGAAGCCAGGGGATCCCGTTATTCCAAACGATCCCACAGAAGGCGCCATCCAAACCGCATCGGTATTAAGCGGCCAAGGGGCATCCTCTCTAATGCAATCTGGCGCGGAAAACCTGACCAACATTCTAACCAGAGCGTCCGGCATATTTGGCGCTTTATTTAATACCTCACGTTAAGCCTAAGGGAACATAGGAACAAGACCATGAGTGATATGGAAATCAATTCAACCAGAGACATAACGGCTCAGGCGGCCGCGCGTCGACAGTCTCAGGTTGCCACAAGCACAAGGTCGACAAATACAAATGAGGCACCGAAAATACAGGCGCACGAGTATTACAGCTCACCACACGGCGAGATTAATGCCGAAACGGGGGTTCTCGTAATGCAAATTCGTGATAGCAAAACAGGCGCTGTGATTAACCAGTATCCATCTGAAAAGGTTGCTGCTGAATACAATCGCTCCCCTGTCGTCGCTGAGCCACAGGCTCAAGCCGCTGCAGCCCCAGTTGCCGCCCCTGTGCCTAAATCGGAACCAGCACCTGCACCAGCACCTAGTGCCGCTGCAATAACAAGTGCACCAACACCTTCATTCACCTCCACTAAAGATGCTTAAGCCGCATTATTCATCTTTATTGGAGGCGTTTGATTTAATACAATAAACAATTAAACCCATCAGAGTTGTTTATAATAATATAAAGCCAATTTTATTGACAAGTTCACAGACATGTGGGCTTTTTTTTTGACTTCATCGAATTTACCTATACATTTTCTATACTTACTTAACAGGACCTCTTAAATTACGCTCCAGAGTCCAACATTTAGAAATTTATTTTCAATATGATTAATAGCTTTATTTTTGGTCTGCTCCGACACATCTACACGGCTGTTATCTATGCGGGTTTGCCTTTTTTAAGCTATTATCAAAACAAACGAATAAAAGCCGGCAAAGAAGACCCTCTGCGTATTTCTGAACGCAAAGGTGTTTCGTCAATCCCCTGCAACAAAACTAAAGTCTTATGGATCCACGGTGCCAGTGTCGGCGAGTCCCTTTCCGTATTACCCATTATCGATAAATTATTAAAAGAAAATAGCGCGTTAAACATAGTTTTAACCACTGGGACACTTAGCTCAGCCAAGATTTTAGAAGACCGATTGCCCGACCGTGCTTATCATCAATTCACCCCCCTAGATTTTCCCAACTGGATTAAGAATTTTCTAGCCCATTGGCAACCATCGGCCGTTGTTTGGGTTGAATCAGAATTTTGGCCTAATTCTCTATTTCAAATTAAACAACAAAATATTCCGTTAATTTTGCTCAATGGGCGCGTATCCGATCGCTCTTTCTCTCGGTGGAAGAAACTACCATTTTTCATAAAAGGCATGTTGAATTTATTCGATATTTGCTTGGCGCAATCACAAAATGATCAACAACGATTAATAGCTTTAGGGGCAAAGCACGCGGTTAATCATGGAAACATTAAGCTCGGTGCCCCAGCTCTTCCCGTATCCGACCAAGCATTGGAAAAATTCAAACAAAGCATAACCAACCGTCCCCTCTGGTTATTATCAAGCTCTCATGATGGAGAGGAAAGTATCGCAGGGGATATCCATAAATCCTTATCCCCGAACCACCCAAATATTTTAAGCCTCATTGTTCCCCGCCACCCTGATCGTGGGCCAAACATTGCTGAGCACTTACGGGCTCATGGTTTTAACGTCCAGCTAAGATCACAAGCCGCCCTTCCCGGTCCACAAACAGAAATATATATCGCCGATACGGTCGGTGAACTTGGTTTGTTTTATAGGCTTGGCGCTATCGTTGTTATGGGTAAATCCTTTATTGCCCCCGGTGGCGGCCAGAACCCCTATGAAGCGGCAAAACTTGGTAATGCCATCATCATGGGACCATATATGGAGAATTTTACAGAAATAACCCATACAATGCTTGCAGGCGGTGCTGCTTTACAAGTTCGCAACGCCGAAGAACTTGGAGATGAAATAAATAGTTTATTAGGGGATTCAAAACGCTTAAGCGAAAAAAAATCAAAGGCTCTTAAATTCTCACAAACATCGGAAAGCATCATTCAAGATACGGTCAGCATCATTTCGGATTATATTTGATCAAACTAGGCACTTTCTTCCCCCTCATAGGGTCAATAATGACATGCTAGGTCGTTTTACACCCTCGAAGAAACCATATTAAAATAATAAAAATACATAATATCAACACGTTATGCAAAATCATAAACTTGGCAAAAGACTTGCAAAGAACTGTCCATTATATGCGCTTAATTAGGATGCACTATTATGGATGTTCAAAAAGTTTCACCACTCGCTAATGCTCTTGCTAATTCAAAAGCACAAAACTCTGGCGATATTTTAGGGGGCGTTAGCAAATTAGCCTCGTCTTTTTCTAGTTTGATACGCGGCCCGGTCGCCGAGCATTCCAGTTTGTTTTCAGAGACTGAGAAAAACATCCACCCTGCTAGCCAGGCTGTAGAAACACCAAAAAAATCCAATAATCCAGAGCGAAATGATTCCGACGATAACAATTACCGGGCGGATGATGTAAATCGCGCAGATAACGCCCGTGATGAAAAAAATGATGCTTCCGCATCAAACAAAGCTGACAATGACGCGCACAAAGATAACGCTGATAACCGTGATAACAACCGCGACGATCATAATGATCAACCCGCAGACAAAGACGATACGGTCAAGCAGGCAACGGATGATAATCAAGAAACCGCATCCGATGAGAATACAGAAACAAACGAACAATCCACTTCAAATAGCGATAGTAACGAAGCTTCTAGCGCTGAAGAAAATTCAACTTCTGCCGTTGATAATGACGAAACAGCTGTTGGCATGGCACAAGGCAGTGACGCAGACGGCTTTGATGCTGCAATTGAGGGCCTACTCGTGGCGGCCCATAGTACGAACACTGAAACAACCGTAAAAGAAGCCGTGCAAAACCTGACAAATATTGTCAACGGAAATGCCGGTACGCCATCAGAAAATGCAATTGGTCCAGTATCAAATAAACCAACTGATATAGCCTCTCAAAATGCATCAGAGAATGCCGGAAACAAAGAGCAGTTCTTAACCCCCAAAGGCACCCCGGAACAAGTCATTAACAATGATCAAATCCAAAAAGTTCTTCGCGCTGTAGCGCGATTGGGTGTTGGAACAGAACCAAAAGATATCGTGCAAGCGGCAAAATCAGCTGATGTTTCCCTTTCTGAAAATCAAGCTCGTTTATTGTCGGACGCTTTAAAATCTGATCGCCCTGTTAACATCAATGTCACGGTGAACAGAAGCGCCGAAGGCTCTATTTCTCAAACCAGTCAATCGTTGACGAGTAACGCCGTTGCAGCCCAAGCCATGGAAATGGGCACAGCGTCTACGAGTGATATTAATGCAAATCAAGCACGCGCGATCGGTCCCCAAATTGCAAATGCTGCTGTAGAAAGCCAAGGCATGGCACACGGCCAAACGCAAGCTGCGGCGACGCTCGCTAATACCCCGGCGGCAACCGCTGGTGAGAGTGGGATTGCCCGAGGCGTTACGCAATCAATGGGCAGCGCCACACAAACCAATGTTGACGCACCCAACGCCACGGCGCAAAACAATACAACTCAATTGCAGGCGTCTAATGTAACAAAACCTGCACTGGTTCAAGCCCAGCAATCACCAGAACATAACCGCCCCATTACACACCAGATTTCGGTGAACATCACCAAAGCAATCGCTCAAGGGTTAGATAAAATTTCTATACAACTTCGTCCGGATAATTTGGGGCGCGTTGAGGTTCAGCTTGAAGTTTCTAATACGGGCAAAGTCAACGCAACAATTATCGCCGATCGTCCAGAAGCCATCGAATTGCTCCGTAATGACGCGCGTAACTTGGAACGCGCCCTACAGGACGCTGGTTTGGATGCAAAAGCGGATGATATAAAATTCAGCTTACGTGATCAAGATAAAGACTCTGGCGAACCTCAAGCCGATAGCGAAATGGCTGAAGAAGAAGAAGTAGAAGAAATTGAAATGCTGGATGGCACCCTCGAAGCCGAACTGGCAACCCGTATCTTAAATGGTGAACTGGATCAAATTGTATCCAATTCACGCGTCGATATTAACGCCTAAGGATTAGATAAATGGTAGACGCCGTAGATCTTGCAAACGCCGCCGCAGGTGCTCAGACTAAGTCCACACAATCCGGGCAAAAACTTGCCCAGGATATGGACCAGTTTATGAATTTGCTGGTAACTCAATTACAAAATCAAGATCCACTTGACCCTATGGATGCAAACGAATTTACCTCGCAACTTGTACAGTTTGCGGGTGTTGAACAGCAAATTCAAGGCAATGCCAATATGGAAAAAATGATCGATATGCAGCAAACAACGTTGCTCGGTTATATGGTCAGTTATATCGGTGCGGGTATCGAAATTGATAGTCAAGACCTACCATTAATCGGTGGAACCGTGAATGACGCTGGTTTCCCAACAAGTGGAGGCTTGGCCGCTGGTAGTTACGAACTTGAAGGGCGCGCCACCAAATCAACAATCACCATTACGAGCGATTCAGGAAAAGTTGTTTTCTGGGGCGATGGAGAAATTGGTGAAGGTCGTCATGAATTCCTTTGGGAAGGCAACGACAATCAAGGTATGCCCGTTGCAGATGGTATTTATAAATTCCAAGTATCCGCATTGGATTATGAGGGAGAACCCGTCAACATTAAACATACCGTTATGGGTATTGTCGACAGTATTAGTATGGAGAATGGTGAAGCCCTGATGAATGTTGGTAGTGGGCAATTCACGCTTAGTGAAGTTCTATCAATCCGCAAAGGCTTACAAGCAATAGACTAATTATTATAAGTTCCGGGTAAAACCGATTTAAAAAATTGAATAAAGGTACCCTCGATAATCAAGTTATGAGGGGCCACAAAAGGAGAATATCATGAGTTTGTTCGGTGCACTATCTTCAGGCGTTTCAGCTCTCGTCGCCCAGTCAAGTTCTCTGGGGGCGATTGGTGATAACATCGCTAATGTAAACACAATCGGCTATAAAAGTACCGATGTTCAATTCAAGACTCTGGTAACCAAACAGGTCTCAAGCTCAAAGTATTCTCCCGGTGGTGTGCAAGCCGCACCGAAGTCTGGTGTCGATGTTCAGGGGCTCCTACAGTCTTCAACTTCCTCAACCGATTTAGCGATGTCCGGTCAGGGCTTCTTTATTGTTAACGAACAACCTCAAGCGGGCTTGGGCACATTATTTGCCTTCACCCGTGCCGGTTCATTCAGTGTGGATAAATCAGGTTATCTCCAAAATACAGCTGGGTGGTACCTTCAAGGGTGGCCTTTACAACCCGCTGGCAACTCAACAACTGGTTATTCGACTGTTGAAATTGGTGGTGATACTTATATCAAAGCTTATGAAGATGGCTCGGGTGTAACACAATCCATCAATGATAACATTGTTAGTACCACGGATCTTCAACCTATCAACTTAAATACAATCGGTGGTACGGCTCAGGAAACAACTGCAGTGCGTATTGGTGCTAACCTTCCGGCGACGGATATTGTTGGTGATCAACACAAAACAAACGTTGTTATTTACGATACACTGGGCAATAGCTCGAACCTTGAAATGTTATTCGAAAAAGAAAGTGAAAACTCCTGGGGTCTATCCCTTGATACACCTCCGGGCGCAGCGACGACGGAAATTCATGGCAACGATACAACGGATGCATCACCAGAAGATGTTTACTCAGCCTCTGGTTTGGTTAGCTTTAATTCGCTCCCGAATGATGGTGAATATATTATTATTGATGGTATCACTTTTGAATTCGATACCGATACCGTCAGCAGCGTGACAGAAACAGCTACCCTACGACGCATTGATATTAGCTCTACTGCTATTGTATCACCGAGCGATGTCACACCTGCACTGAAAAACGCCATAGATGATTCTGCATTACGCGAAACATCCCGTTTTTCTTCCAATGGCTCTGATCTAAAAATCACTCAGTCGGTTATGGGCGATGATATTGAAATGGATGTCAGTAATACTCTGTCGGTTCAACAGGTTGCTGCGAATGGCGGAACGGGAACCTATACGATTAAAGAAATTGATTTCGCCTATAAAAATGGGGCGCGGGTCAATTTTAATAGCTCGACTGTTTCAGATTATAATAATTTGGACACGATTATTCATATTAATGCTGATTCAACAAATACGGTCACATATACCATGCATACGCCAGCTCAAGCGGCTACAGGTGCGGGTAATACCTTCTTGTTGGATAATGGCAAGGCAGTTGCCTCCGCCACAAACAACTTTACATTTTCAAACACGACAACGGGGCCAATTACAGCAACGAGTTTAAACCCGTTTGTTTTCTCCACTCCAGCAACAACAACTGTAACAGCAATTAGCTTGGCCAGCCTTGCTCTTGCCGATCAAGGTGGTGCTGGCACACCAGACAGGATCACTGGCCCCGCGGGAACCTTTACAGGCATAAGCGTTGGCGCAACAATAACAACGACCGGTGCGACAGATGCTCTTAATAATGTGGGCCCAATTACAGTGACTTCCGCGGCATCAGATGGATCATGGATCCAATTTGCTGATGGCGATTTAGGCGGGGCTGCGGGAACAGATGCAAGCACAATTACGATTACTCATAATACCAACCCTGCCACTCGCCGCCTAACAGCAGCAGCCGGTACATTCACGGGCATCAATAACAAGAGTGGTGTCACACTGGCGGGTACGACGAGTACCGATAATCAAACAATGACAGCAACATCTACGACTGCTGGTGTTGCATCTGCATTTGCGACAACCACAACAACGAACATTGTTGGTGGTACTACGGCTCTTGTAAATGATACTTTATCAATTACAATTGCTGGTACAAATTTATCAGGTAATGCTGGTGCTACCGTTACCTTTACGGCAGTAGGTGGCGAAACGCCTGCTCAGATGGCGCAGGGCCTTGTAGATGCTATTAATCTTGATGCAGATGTCAACAGAGTAACGGCATCAATAGACAGTGTATCTGGTATTACATTAACAACCGATTTTGCCAGTGATTTACTTGCGTCCGGAGATGTTACAGGCTTCATCTATACGGCCACTGGCGGTGGTAGCCTTACGACTCCAGCCGCCAGCACCAGTGGTGGCGTGGCAGGTGTTGCAGGTAGTGCAGTAGCACAAACGTTCACCATTACGAACGTTGACCAAGGGGATGTCTTTGATCTCCAATTCAATCCGGATAATTTGGCATTGGGTGCTGGTGGTAACGTTAACTTGACTGATGTAGTAGCCACATCTACGGATACCGCTACAACTATTGTTGGTAAACTGAAAGTTCTCTTTGATGCAGCCGGTGCATTAACGACAGCGGCAACCTTCACTGATAACGGTGACGGTACGTACACAATTACAGAAAAAATTGACACCACCGATAATACTTTCGATGCTGCAGCGAGTTTTACGACAACACTTGGAGCAACAAACTTCGCTGGAAATGACGGCACTGATATAGGTGTTAGTGCCGTTGCTGGGGATGGTTCATGGATAGAGTTCAATGCTGCATTAAATGGTAATACCACCGACACCGATATGACTGTAACACAAACTACCGATGGTATTGCTGATAGAGTAACGGCCGACGCCGGAACATTCAGTTCATGGTCAGATGGTGAATTTGCAACAATCACGGGATCCACGGATAACAATATTACCAATATAGCCTTCACGGTTGGTGCCGGTGGTTCTTATATCGAATTCCCAGATGGCACATTATCAGGAACAAATATTACTGAGACTTCTGGTGTCGAAATTGCCAATGTTACGCAGGCTAATGATGTTATTACCGCAGCGGTTGGCACATTCAGTGATTATAGTGTCCTCGACAATATAACAATGAGTTCGGCTAATAACCCTGCAAACAATGTATCTGGGCAAATCATCAACATCGCCCCTGATGGATCGTGGATCCAGCTTACCACGGGTACTTTGTTGGCTGGTACAGTTGCCGATGATGGTGTCAAAATCACCATCGATGATACAACCACAATTAAACGGGTGGACATCAGCGGTGCCTCTGATGGGGCAGATGTAGCAACCTTGCTTGCGAACAAAATTAAAGCATCCGATCAGATTAATACCCCTGAACGCTTTACTGCTGATGGTAGCAGTTTGGTATTCGAACAAAGTTCTATTGGTGATAAAACGTCGTTTGTTATTAATAGCACGACGGCTGATACGCCTACGGGTGGCCGGGTCACCGGTTCTAACCCAACCGGTGCATTGGTTACGGGTATCTACAAAGATACATCCACCAATACAACAGCGAGTATGGTCGATGCTGGTGTAAACCTTGTCGACACATCTACCTACGGCAGTAAGGTTTCATCAATCAACTTTGCTGGTGATGGCCTACCAAGTGACTTCAACGTTAGTAACATTGATATTCAATGGGCTAACGGTTCAACAGATCAGGAATACCAATCTTCCTTAGAAGACGCTCGTATAGGACTGTTCCTTGGTGATGCAAACGTTAACAACGGCATGACACAATTTGCCGGTTCTTATCAAATTAACTTTATTACCCAAAACGGTGCCCAGTTTGGTAACTTTGCGGGTGTGAGTGTTGGTTCAGATGGGATTGTAACAGCCCTATTTGATAATGGTGTGACGCGCCCTGTCTTTATGGTTCCCGTCGCAACTTTCGTTAATCCCAATGCCATGGAATCACTATCCGGTAACGTCTATATCGAAACTGATTTCTCGGGTTCTGCTACCGTTCGTGAAGCGGGCAGTGGTGGCGCGGGCGATGTAACAGGCGCCGCACTTGAATCATCCACGGTGGATCTTGGTGAAGAATTCACCGCTATGATTGTTACCCAACGGGCGTATTCAGCGGCGGCCAAGATTATTACCACCGCAGATGAAATGCTCGACGAATTACTACGGATTAAATAATCCTACTAATATATAAATACCCTTACGACCCATACCCAAAAGATACCAAGCCCCGGTTCGATTTAAGTCGAATCGGGGCTTTTTTGTGAAAATGGCTTCACCTTAATTTTTTTTACTTTTTTACATTTTAGGATCTAATTAACCCTGATTATTAGCTCTTAATTAAGAGATCGGCATTACACTGAAGGTAATCAAAAACGCTCGATGAGATAAGATTTCAAATGCAAAAAATCATGGATAACGTTGAATCTACGCCTTCCCAGAGTACGCCTAGAGGTCTTGTTGTTATTGGCCCTGATGGCTACGCCCTGACGGAAAAGGATCTGCCACCCGCCAATACTAAAAGGTGGGTTATTCGGCGTAAAGCTGAAGTTGTGGCGGGTGTTCGGGCTGGCTTAATAAGCCTGACAGAGGCCTGCGAAAAGTATTCTCTCTCTATAGATGAATTCCTAACTTGGCAGCGTCAACTCGACAGCCATGGCTTAGAAGGACTAAAGGTCACCAAAATTGCTGACTACCGCCCTTTGCATCGCAGTGCCCATGAAAGCAATAAAGAAATAACGGCGAAAGCCGCTCAATAAGTCGTTTTTAAGACTTTCGAGAGTATCAAACGCTGTTATCATGTTGGTGCAGCGTTTTTCTTTGCCAAAAATTTATTTATATAAATTTCTTACTAGGCAAAAATTACCGATCCGTTAACCACTTGTTTACCCTGTTTTTAGTATTCTTATATAGTCGAGACCAGATCGGGACGATAATCCCTATTTTGGCCGCTAGGAATTGATAAGAATAAAGGAAAAATACTGTGGACGCTATGATTCAAGCCATGCGCAACTTGGGCCCCATGAGATTGACTATTATGGGCGGTGCCTTTTTAGGTATGGTCTTTTTCTTTATTTACATCACATCAAAAATGACGTCACCGAATTATGATCTTTTATATGCTGATCTTGACCAAAAAGATTCAAGTAAAATCGTTCAAATATTAACGACCCAGAAAATTCCTTATGAAATAGCTCAAGGCGGTGGAACCATTATGATTCCCGCTGATGAAATCCCCCGATTACGTATTCAATTAGCCGATCAGGGTATTCCGGGCGGTGGCACACTTGGCTATGAGCTGTTTGACGATCAAGATGGCCTCGGCACCACAAACTTCATGCAAAATGTAAATTTGGTCCGTGCCTTAGAAGGCGAATTGGCCAGAACCATTCAATCAATTGCCAATATCTCATCCGCACGCGTACATTTGGTCCTGCCCAAACGTGAATTATTCTCCCGTGAACGCCAAGAACCCTCAGCTTCTGTTATTTTGAACATGAGTGGTGGTAAGCGTTTGGAAAAAGAACAGATTATGTCTGTTCAATATCTTGTCGCCACGGCGGTTCCAAGTTTAAATCCAAATAAAATTTCCATCGTTGATAATAAAGGTAAATTATTGGCAGCGGGCTACGAAGATGAAGATGATGTCAGCATTATGTCTGATAAAACAGATAATCTACGCCGGAAATTTGAGAATAGAATGTCTCGTCAAATTGAAGAATTATTGGAGCAAACCGTTGGTTTTGGTAATGTTAGGGTTCAAGTCAATGCCAGCCTAGATTTCGACCGGGTTACGTCCCAAGAAGAAATTTATGATCCAGATGGACAGGTAGTACGCTCTACATCAACCTCTGATCAATCATCAAGTGCTTCAGATTCTGAAGGCGCTACACCTGTTACTGTTGATGCAAACCTGCCAGATGCTGGGTTTACTTCCGGTGAAGGTATTAGTTCACAAGCAAGTGACGCAGCGCTCAATGAAACCGTTAATTTTGAAATTTCAAAGAAAGTGGTAAATCACGTTCGTGAGATCGGTACTGTTAACCGTTTGTCTGTCGCTGTTTTGATCAATGATTTTGTTATCAATGCTGCGGAAGATGAAGCGCCGATTTTTGAGCAACGTTCAACAGAACAAATGGAATTGTTATCGACGTTAGTACGGGGTGCTATTGGATTTGATGCAGATCGTGGTGATGTCGTAGAAATGATCAATTTGCGGTTCGCAGATTCAGGTGATGTAGAAGAGAAACTTGAACTCTTCTTTGGTATGGACAAAAATGACCTTCTCCGTCTTGCGGAATTCCTTGTACTGGGCATTGTCGCAATATTGGTTATCTTGTTGGTTGTTCGCCCCCTCATCTCAAGAGCGATTGAATCCTTACCGAGCGCCGATATGTTGGCGGGTGAAAGACTTCTGGCTGATCAAACCGCAGCCCAGGCACTTTCTGCGCCTGGCGCCCCTATCCCGGGTGGCGCACTGGGTGGCGATGTTGAGCAATTTGAAGAACTGATTGATATTGACCGTGTTGAAGGTCGAGTAAAAGCATCATCTGTCAAGAAGGTTGGTGAAATTGTTGAAAAACACCCAGAGGAAGCCCTGTCAATTATTCGCAATTGGATGTATCAAGAATCATAATTGTGCATCGATATAATACGATTACTAAATAGATAACTAGGTAAAATAAATGGCCGTTCGTGACGATTTCCGAAGTATGACAGGCCCGCAAAAAGCGGGGACTT
>CBFDBO010000056.1:0-11714 GCA_965603075.1 uncultured Rhodospirillales bacterium
CGCATCACACAGAAAACTCCATAAACGTTTTTACACAGTCTGGGTCATAAGCAGACTTTTTTTTATCACTTCATCTAGGTCTGCTTATAGCCAGAAGTAGACATCACAAGTTCATCGTTCCCTGAGCTAGAAATTGAAGATCAATCACATGTTGTAGCGGTGGTTCGATGCATCTAAATACCTTTTGATGCATCGAACTCAACGTCACTTTTCAGAACCATATTTGATGCGTTGTCCTAACTCGGGATGCTATTTCATCTCACGAGCCTACATCTTGAATAGGCAAGCCGAGTGGATACCAAGTTGCGTTCCGTAATAGGCTTTATAGTCTGTTTTCCTTAACAGCTTGTCGAGAGCAATCAAAGAAGCGGCCGCGTTTGTATCTGGAAAGGCGTTCAAATAGACGGGTATCCATGCTAGGTGTGTCCCAAAACCCTCAGCCCTCATAATAGAACGAGCCTTATCCACGCCTGTACCGGTATTAGTTTTTTTGCTGCCTGTTTCGATCACTTTATTGGCGTGATCTTCTATGGTGTCATGGAGGGTGCCTTTGTCATACTTTATTTTAAATACATCGATTCCGTTTTGTAGCAGTACGATAGCCCCGGGAAGCATATGATGCATCACCTCGTTATTGACCCTTACTTTTTTGGAAAAAGCGATACGCTTATTTAATTTGGAAAGAATTTTCACATATTTATCGAGCCCTTTTTTAAAAAACGCTTCATCTTTAAAGGCGGCACCAGCCATAATAAGTGATGTCGCAATTGCGGCTCTATGATCCGGTGAGTTTTCTTTCTTATAGATGTTCTTCTCCAGCTTTTTTACCCACTTGAAAATAGAGGCTCTTTGCTCATCCTTAAGAGCATTTTTGGAATCAAGGTAGCTTACAGAATAGGAAATGGACTTTATCAGAACGGCCGTTAAAAATGACGGGCTGCCACCACCTTTCTTTTCAAAATCGAGTACCGTATAGGCTTTGCTATCGGCGGCTTTCAATAATCTCGAAACAAACACATTATCGGTATCATTTTGTGTCGTTACTGCGTAGGCCAAGTGTTGTGCATTTTTGTGAATGAATTCATGTCCACCACCAATTTCGTTTGGCCAATGGGGTTCTGTTATTTTTTTGAGTGTATCAGCAGCATAGGGTTCTACTCCAAACTGGGAGCATTTTTTTTCATCAATTTTTTCGACAGCAAACAAATTAAAATCGGAAACTGGTGGAACAGTTAGTGATATCTTTTCTGCTGCTAGTGCAGAAGATCCGATGCTGCATACAGCGATCAACGACGATAGTATCAGCACATGCCCCGTTTTTGATAATGTTAGCAATTTACTCTCCTAAAGTGTGTCTCAATAGTCAAAATATACAAAATAAAGATTTTGTATTCAATATCTAACTCGGAGAAGTTTGCTAAGGATCATTAGCAGACGCATTCTCACCTCATGATCATGTCCGCTTTCTGCCCTTAAACAAACATTCCAAACTCACTTTAGGCGCGTAAAGGACAAACCTTTAACGCGGTAGCGAAACGGGCGCTCGATTTTTTCTTGCAACGAGTCGATATACATTAAGCTTGTTTTCTCCACGCGAAGCTAGTCGCCTTCCTATTGTTTGCTTTTTATCAGGGGCTTATAGCTTATTTCAGAGCGTCTGAGCCGAACCTCTATTGGCTCAATGCGAGAAGCCGTGTTAAGGTCGCCAAAACAAACAGACAGGAGGCTGCTATGACGGGTGTTCGAGATCGCGTTGCGCTGGTAACCGGCGCGGGAAGTGACGGGGGTATCGGCTTTGCCACAGCAAAACTGCTACACGAAGCGGGTGCCAAAGTTGCCATAACCTCCACCACGGAGCGAATATTTGAGCGCCGAGAGTCATTGGGCGATGGTGAGCGGACGTTTGCAAAGCCTGCCGACCTCACGGACGCCGTAGAGGTCAGCGCATTGATTAGCGATATCACCCATGAACTTGGCCCCATCGATATCGTCGTCAATAATGCTGGCATGGTTCAACTTGGTAAAGATGAACCTTCCGCCTTGCTCCATGAAACATCTGATGCCGCCTGGCATTATGGTCTTGATATCAATCTGACCAGCGCCTTTCTGGTGACCCGGAGCGTGCTGCCCACCATGATGCAGAGAGACTATGGTCGTATCATCCATATGTCTTCTGTCACCGGACCAACAGTCGGAATTTCCGGCAGTGCGGTTTATGGCGCCGCAAAAGCCGGTATGCTTGGTATGGCGCGATCCCTAGCCATTGAAGCTGGCCCGCATAATATCACGGTAAATTGTATTGGACCGGGTTGGATCGAGACCCCCTCGAGCAGCCAAAGCGAGATCACGGCCGGCCGGCAAACCCCGGCTGGGCGCCCCGGCAGACCGGACGAAATCGGCCACGTTGCCGTATTCCTAGCCAGTGAGGAAGCCAGTTATCTGACCGGCCAGTTAATCGTTGTTGATGGCGGAAATACCATTCAAGAATACAAAGTCTCCCTCACATAACCGTAACAGCCCTTACTTTTAAAGAATGCAAAAATGCGTGCCTTTGACGAGATAGAATTTTCTAATTATCGATCTAAAAAAATATTTGAGAGTTCTATAACTTATTGAACTCAGGGAACCGGCACAGTGCCTCTCACTCTTGATAACCGGACAATGCGACGTTTATGGCTCGATACGAATGACCTGTTGTCATCGTCATCAGGGCCACTTGATATTGTCGCCATCATTAAAAAATTGGGTTTTGTTCAACTCGATACGATTCAGAATGTCTCCCGCGCCCATCATCATATACTTTGGAGCCGTCATCAGAAATACCGTGAGCCTATGCTGGATGAACTGCTCAGTGCTAAGGAGCATTTATTCGAACATTTCACCCATGATGCATCCATTCTTCCCATGGAGATGTATCCAATGTGGGAGCGGAGATTTAAACGGATGAAGGCAACGCTCGATGGAGCGTCTTATCATAAGCCTAAACAAATCAGAGACTGGAAGGGTATTCTGATTGAACGCATTACAAAAGAGGGTGCTCTTTCCACCAAAGACTTTGGTAGCAAAAGAAGTGGGGCAAAAAAGATCTGGTCCCGCCCCCCTCATAAACAGGTGCTGGATTATCTATGGTATTCCGGCATTTTAGCAACATCACATCGTGAGAAATTTCACAAATTCTACGATTTAGCTGAGCGTGTTATTCCCAAGCAGTTTTGGGATGCAGGCATTTCTGAGGCTGAACAGGTTAACTGGCTGTGCCATGCGGCACTTGAACGTCTGGCTGTTGGCAGTATGAAAGAGATCAAAGAATTCTGGGAGGCAAAAGACGTCACAGAAGTAAAATCTTGGATCGAGGCAAACAAACAGGCTGTCATACCTGTAAAGTGGGAGACAGACAGTGGCGAGTGGATGACATCTTACGCGCTCGCGGATATTGAAGAGCGCATCGAAAAGATACCACCGGCCTCTTCACGGATGAAAATTATCAATCCTTTTGATCCAGCTGTACGTAACCGAATACGTCTGAAATCGATCTTTGGGTTCGACTATAAACTTGAAGTCTTTGTGCCTGCGGCAAAACGACGATGGGGGTATTACGTCTATCCAATTCTTGAGGGAGATCGCTTTGTGGGCAGAATAGAGGCCAAGGCGGACCGTAAAGCCAAATGCCTTAATGTGTTAAACTTCTGGCCTGAAGAAGGCATTAAATGGGGGGCTGGGCGCAAAGAGAAACTGGAAGCTGAACTTTCCCGGTTTGCACGTTTGGCAAATCTGGGCAGCGTAAAATAAAACCCGCAAGGCTAAACCTTGCGGGTTTTATTGGTCTGCGTTTAGGTGTTTTAGGTTTTAGTTGCCAAGCAGATTATTGAGCGCGTCAGTGGCACCTTCCACCGCTTCGGATGCTTTTTTGCTGGCATCATCCATGACCTCGGCAGCCTTACCGGAGATATCAGACAGACCGAGGGAAGACAGATCGATGGAGCCCGCCGCTGCGCTGGCGGATTTGGTGATCGCTGAAATGATCTGATTTGCGACTTCGGCAGGGCTCGCCCCACCGGAGTCCTTGCCTATATCTTTCAGGTGAATATCAGGCAACCCGGTTGCCAACGTTTCGCCGCCCATGAAAGGGGCTGAAACGCTGATTTTGCCGCCTTTGATGTAGAGGTTGTTGATCACGACCTTCGGTCCTTCGGCATCACCGCTGTCAGAGGACGAACCGGTGCCAGCACCTGTGAATTTTTCAACATTGCGCTGAATCGCATCAATGTTAGAACCATCAGAGCCGATTTCATAGATAACCTCGGGGGCTCTGATCATGACTTCTTCCACCACGATCAAATCCATAGTCCAATCCTGACTGAGCTTAACGCTGACTTCGCCCAGGCTTAGAGCGTGGTCGGTCTTGAACCCATCCGGATTGCCGACGATCAAGCCAGCAATGCCCGCTTTGAGATCAGAGATGCTGAGTTCCACATTGGCGACGTCAACCGTCACTTGGGTAACTTTTGAGCCTTGATCTTCAATAACGGCCCGAATGATTTTTGGGGCATTTTGATTGAGGTAAAACAGAACACCCGCCACAACGATGACAAGAACGCCCAAACCAATCATAATTTTTTTCATAACTTTAACTCCAAAAGAATAAATACACCCATATGTCCAGACAAGGTAGCATGCACAGGTGTGAACTAAAATCATAGTGCCGCGAGGAAACATAAATTGCAATGCTCCCGAAAAAAAACCGCCGCACATGACCGCACATGAAAGTGTTAAATTCTAGGTGTAGTGCGCGATTAGGTGGCTAGAGCAACCCGTCCTCAAGCGAGGATAAAGCCCAATTTAAATATCCCCTTATAGCCAAAAACAGTCATATCTTCTCTTTAATATGACATTATTTTCTGAGCTGACCCCCCTTAAACAATCAATGTCAAAAAGCCCACCACAGCAAATCCTATGCAATTGAGAAGTGGTAAATTATGTAAAAATAATGTATAATTATGCGGTTCTAAAAAACCAAATTTAAGAACTCAATGACAGATTTTGCAGGTTGGAGTCACTTGGGAAAAAGGGGAAGTGACGACGGTTAGGTGTGTTCGCGACTATAATTCGTAAATTTTGTAGTATGAGTTATGCGACCCATTTGAAAGAAGAGTGTCATGAAATTCTCTACTATACTGTCGGCGTTGGGCATAGCCCTATTTATGACTTTCGCACCAACAGGTGTCCTTGTAGGAGAAGATGGGCAGGGTGACTGGAAGGTTGGCCGGGTCTATTATCGGTTCGTGTGTACTGTCTGCCACAAGGAAATAGCTGACAAGGTTATTTCACCTAACGAATTCACCAAGGCCGAGTGGCGCGCCTACCTAGATGCAGACAAACACGACAAGAGCGCACGCAGTGAACCTATGATTAGTTATTACACCGATCAGGCTTACCGTGAGACCATAAAAGCAACCAACAAAGCAGCTGAGAAATTCCTCCACGTGCCAGACGATGATATGGCCGCAAATATTCGTGCGTGGACGATCTATGGTGCGAAGGATTCAGATACCGCGTCCAGTTGCCAGTAAGCGCGTCAAGAACGAACTTGATTTCCATCACCCCTATCCCGCGGGGAGAGGAGGACATCGTGAAAAAAGATGAACACGTACCGGACAACCTTTCACCGAGTTGGTTTGAGGGTCTGAGAGAAGATTTTATCATCCTCTTCAGGAACCAGTGGTCCCCCTACTTGGGCGCGTTGGCGCTTGTGTTGATCGTCCTTACCTTAATGGGGGCGCATTTGTTTTGGGCCGTGTTCGGGGGCTTCAAGTTGTGGGGAGATTATTTCAATACCCTGATCGGCCTCGCGCCTATTCTTGGCATTGCTGAAGATCTCGACGGCCCCTTGATGCACCGCATTTCCCTGATGAATATTACGCTGTTGCTGGGCGCTTTTTCCGCTGCTTTACTGTCGCAGCAGTTCCGCATCAACCCCGCCCCTAAAATTGAATATGTTTGGGGCGCGCTGGGCGGTTCATTGATGGGCATTGGCGCGGTGTTTGCTGGTGGCTGCACCACCGGTGGATTTTTCACACCCTTGATTTTTTCGTCACCAGCGGGTTGGGCCATGTTGGCAGGTTTGCTGCCCGGCGCCTATATCGGTTTACGCATTATATTGTGGGGGATGGAAAACATTGAATGGGGGACCGCGGCACCCCCCATGTTCGGTGAAATACCCGGACGGTTTTTATTTCCCTATGCAGGCTTTGTGATCGCCCTTCTGGTGCTGGTTTGGGCAATCGACTGGTTTGTTGCATCCGATGTTCGGTTGGTGGTGCGTGCCGCCATCATTGTCGGTGGCTTTGCAATTGGCTTTGTCCTGCACCGCTCACGTTTGTGTTTGTCGCGGGTCGTCCGTGAACCGTTGATGACGGGTGACGGCCAAATGACCAAGGCCTTTATCATGGCCATCGCCATCGGCGCACTCATTGGTTCGGTCCTGTTGCAGGCGGGGGTGATTGATCCCTATGTCGCCATTCCAGCGCGGTTTTGGGCGGGTTCATTGGTCGGTGGTCTGATCTTTGGCACCGGCATGGTGTTCGCGGGCGGTTGCGCATCGGGAACGTTATGGCGGATGGGTGAAGGACACTTAAAATTGTGGGTCGCGGGTTTCTTCTTCGCCTGGGCAGGCTCAACCTTTGCGGCGCTAATGAAAAAAACCGGGCTCACCGTTGTGGATATGAACCTAGATATGATCGAGGAAAGCACGCTTGGTTTCCAAGCGTTTTGGCCGGCCCTGATTGGTGGTTGGGGAAGCACTTATCTAATCACCTTTGTTATCTTGGCCGTATGGTATGTGCTGGTCGTGTACAACGAAAAATCCGGCCGGTTTACAGTATTCTAGAAAAAAGGAGGCCCTGACCATGTTATACAAACGCTTAATACCTGTATTGGCCGCCTTGCTTATTACAATCCCGTTCGGTGTTGCCAATGCCGAGGAATTTGACAAAAGCAAGTGGTACAAGAATATCGTCGATTATGAATTCGTCGCCGATTATGCCATTGCGCCGATCCGCAATGACGTGATGATCGTCGATTCTCGACCCTATGCCCGGCGTTATGACGTTGGACATATTCCCATGGCCGTCAGCATTCCCCACAGTAAGTTCAATGAAATGACCGACCTGCTGCCGGCAGATAAAGACATGCTGCTGATTTTCTATTGCGGCGGCGTAAAGTGCCCGTTGAGCCACAAATCAGCTGTCAGCGCCGAAGCGCTGGGGTATACCAATATTAAGGTATATTCTGCGGGTATGCCTGACTGGATCCAGAACGGTGGCATTCAGGCAATCGCAACCTCGCACATGAAAGCCTTGATCGACAGTGGAGATCCCATCGTTGTTGTTGATGCACGTCCCTTACGTATGGCCAAAGCTGGTCGAGTTCCGGGCGCCTTGATGATTCCTGACAGCGCTTTCGACAAATATGCTGGTTTGCTCCCTGCCCATAAAGACACGCCCTTGTTCTTCTATTGCGGTGGATTGAAGTGTCCGTTAAGTGCCAAAAGCGCCATCAAAGCGCAAGCGCTTGGCTACACCAACGTCGCGCTCTATCAGGTCGGTTATCCTGATTGGGTAAAGAACACCGGATTGGCCGAAATGGTCGTCAATCCTGACACAAAGATGACGGCCGTCGTTGAAGAACCGAAGATGGAGACCGGCAAGAGTTATGCCTTCATCAATACCACCAAACCCGGGCAAATTACCGTCGATAGCTTCAGATCGCTTTTGAAGGAAAACGCTAACAAGGTCTTGTTGGTTGATGTGCGTGATGAAAGTGAGGTTGCTCGGGATGGCACTTTTATGAATGCCGTCGTCATTCCTGTAACAGAGTTAGGCAAAAAACTGGCCAGCCTGCCAACGGATCGCCCGGTTGTGTTCTTCTGCTCCACCGGAGGGCGCGCTGGTGAAGCCTATGACATTGTCACAATGTTGGGCGATGGAATCTCTGGGTTCTTCTTGGACGCTGAAGTGACGTTCCAGAAAGATGGTGGCTACACCATAAAACCTAATGTCTAACTATAAACCATAGCGCTCAAGAAAAACGGGGGATCGAATTTTTCGACCCCCCGTTTTTTATAGCACCTCTCATCCCTAAATAATTCCATCGTCGCACCAAGATGGACATTTTATTAAAACCTAATAACCTGTTGCTAGACGCCCTTATCACAAAGGACATTGACCGGAAATGAAATCATCTAAAATTAAAACTGTGTCACGCAGAACCGTTCTGAGTAGTCTACTCGCCACAGCAGCCCTACCCGCCTGGGCACAGACGATACCCACGAACCCAGACGTGGTGATCATTGGGGCGGGATCGTCTGGTCTTGCGGCGGCTCGAACGTTGATTGCCCTCGGTAAATCCGTTGTCATCGTCGAAGGGGCAAACCGTATCGGTGGTCGCGCCTACACAGAAAGCGAAACCTTTGGCGTGCCCTATGATCACGGTTGCTTCAATGTCATGGGCCCTAAGGAATTCGCCTACTTGGATATGGCCAAGGAAGGGGGCTTCGAGCTGCGCAATGCAAAAGGGGTCAGTGAGGATGTTTATGTGGGAGACCGCAAAGCATCGGCCGCTGAGCTCGCATCCTATGATAACACCTGGAATAAAATGACAAATGCTATTTCAAAAGCAGGCAGAGCTGGCTTGGATGTTTCTGTGCAATCCGTGATGCCAGACAGTTTCTACGAATCTGAGTTCGCCGGTTTGTGTCAAACATGGTTGGGCCCGATGGATTTTAATGTAGATTTTGATGACATGAACGTACAAGACTGGTGGAATTACGGTGATGCGCCGTCATCTAATTGGATTAAGGAAGGTTACGGTACGCTGGTCTCGCGTCTGGGGCAAAACCTGCCGGTCAAGCTCAACACCCCGGCAACCCGGATTGATTGGAGTGGCGGTGGTGTCGCGGTGGAAACACCCGCCGGCACCATTCATGCTAAGGCTTGTATTGTTACTGTTTCCCCCGGTGTTCTTAGTGCCGGATCTATTAAATTTACGCCAGAGCTACCTGAGTGGAAACAACAATCCATCGGTAATTTGCCTATGGGTTTGCTTGCAAAAGTTACGCTGCAATTTGACGGTAATCGTCTCGGGCTTCGCCAAAACAAATGGTTATCTTACCAAGTTTCCAATGAGATAGGGGCCGAAGCCTGTTACTTCCTGACATGGCCCTTCGGCTTTAATCATATGATTGGTTGGGTTGGTGGAAAATTTGGCTGGGAGTTGTCGAGTGCTGGCCCCGAAGCCGCCGTAGATTTTGCCTTAGGCGAAGTCGTTAAAATGGTTGGCAGCGATGCACGCAAACATTTCGTCAAGGGTCACTTGACGGGGTGGGCTGAGAACCCTTGGACCCTCGGTGCTTATGCCGCCGCCATGCCCGGCCATTATGATGCCCGTGCTGCTCTGGCAAAACCCCTTGCTGAGCGATTGTTTTTCGCCGGAGAAGCCGTAGCCGGTCCTTATATAATGCTCTGCAGCGGTGCCTATATAAGCGGTGAAACCGTGGCAAACGATGTTGCTAGGGTCATTGGATAATCTTGTTATCCTAAATAAATGTCGTTTACAGGGACGGATCAAACATCGATATTACTCATACCCAGAGGAGCACAGTCGTGGACAAACCAACTGATTACGAGGAAATTTTTCCGCGCCCATTGTCGGGTGATATTGTTGATAATCCGCCTCCGGCGCTGTTACCTCCCCGAGTGGCATTGATTGGTCAAGATGTAACATTAGAGCCGCAAAATGCGGATGAACATGCCGAAGACCTTTATGCTGCTGGTCATGGGACACCCGAAGCATTGGCTATATGGGATTACCTAACCTATGGGCCATGGTTGGATGTGGATTCCTATCGATCACATTTACGCTCCCAATCGGCAAGTTTAGATCCTATCTTCTATACAATTAAATCGAACCATACGGGGTGTGCATGTGGTCAAGCGAGCTTTCTGGACAACAACGCCCAAAACGGCGTTACCGAGATCGGTCATATTTGGTTTGGCCCCCACCTGCAACGGACGCGCGGAGCAACAGAAGCGCTTTTTTTGATGTTATGTCATGCGTTTGATGATTTAAAGTATCGTCGAATGCAGTGGCGTTGTAATGCAATGAACCAAAAATCCAGAGATGCCGCCCGCCGTCTTGGTTTCCGGTTCGAAGGTATTTTTTACAATCACCTTATTTTTAAGGGGAAAAACCGCGACACGGCTTGGTATTCAATTTTAGATGACGAATGGGCAGAAGTACGTTTGAAAATCGAAAATTGGCTGGATTATGGGAACTTCAATGGAAATGGAAATCCAAAAACGTCTCTGTCGGAAACCATGCAAGATCGTGGCCCAAGTGTTCGCGGCATAATTGAAACGTAATTAACTATTTTTCCGTCAATCCGTTCGAGAATGCCCAAAAAGTGCCAATAAACGGTCGTTCGAGGTCTTTATACAAAACTTAAAGTAATTATGTTCATTGACTTTCTCTGAGAATGGTATATATGCACCCTATACTTTTACATATGTTCTGGCTTACCTAGATAGTCAGTATGCTGCTTAGCTTAGTTATCCCCTGACATTGTGATCGTTAAAAAACTGCGTCCCGCATGGTGTGTGGCGCTAAATTTAGATACCTGTTAGAAGGAAAAAATAACTATGGCTACTGGTACAGTAAAATGGTTCAACCCAACCAAAGGTTTTGGCTTCATCGAACCTGAAGATGGTTCTAGCGATGCTTTTGTTCACATCTCAGCCGTTGAACGCGCTGGTTTGGGTTCACTAAACGAAGGTCAAAAAGTTTCTTACGAACTTCAGGCCGGTCAGAACGGAAAAGCTTCCGCTGAAGACCTAAAGATCGTTGACTAAAATAAGTTTGCAGCCGTCTCCAACATAAGTTGGGGACGGCAGCTTTCTTAGCCTCAGAAAAAACACACACAACAAAAAATTTAAATATCAGGCGACTATAAAGCAGATGGCTAGAACACCCAACTACAGCTTTGAACGCCAAGAGCGTGATAGACTTAAAACCGAGAAAAAGGCCAAGCGCGCCGCTGAAAAGAAAGCCGCCCGAGAAACTCAATCTGAGTCCTCTGATGAGACTGTTAATTCTGATCAAAGTGACACTCAATAATTATCAGAGTAACTATTTGAGTAACTTTCCAAGTACATATCCATCACCACATCTGAGTGATGCGCAAAGACAAATCCCTACCTAACAAATACCTGACAACACGCATTTTTAATGCATGTTAGATTATTTCGATCGTGCAGCTCCCCGCCGTGCAGAGCCGGAATTCGTCGAATTCACATTCATACCTTTGATCGAACCGGCACCCGGATCAAACTGTCCCGACGGGATCGACGGTGCAGACTGTTCCGCTGTGTCCTTACGTTTTTTGGTTTTATTGAGTGCTCTTGATTTTGCTCTTTCCCTAGCTCTAGCCTTGGTCATATGCTTTTCCTTGCTTCATTAATATCGCATTCAAATTAAATTTGAGTGCTTTGCATTTGTAAGAATAGGGTAGTCCGGATACTCTGCCAAAGCAAACCGCACCGAATTAAATACAAACCCCTCAGTCGTTGATGCGGTGCGTTGAAAATATACTCTAAAATGTCTGCTTTCCTCACAGGAAGCAGACATTTTTCTATGAGTTTTTTAAAGTCCGTTTATAGCCA
>CBFDBO010000057.1:0-11625 GCA_965603075.1 uncultured Rhodospirillales bacterium
CCATCACCGACAAACCCGACATCCACCCCAACCGCATCGGCATCGACACCGGCGTCTTCTCCCGCGGGTTGCTCACCTGTCTGGTCTTAGAAGGCTGCGAGAAAAAATTTGTTTTTACGACGGAGGATGGTGTTCAGGTTGCTGATAATCCTTGATTAAGGTATTCAATAATACGGACTTCATCTTTGGAAAATATTATGGTCAGACAAGCTCAATGCTGTTGTGGTTCTGTTACTATCGAGGTTAAAGGCGAACCCGTTATTCATGCCGTATGCCATTGCAAGAACTGCAAAGCCCGAACCGGTAGCGCCTTTGGTCTTTCTGCTTACTTTAATGACCACCAAATTCTAAACATTACGGGTAGGACAGAGATTTACCTCATTCAGGGTGAAAGCAATCAACAAAGACATTTCTGCCCTAAATGCGGCACGACGCTTTATTGGACTAATGATTATTTCATCAACCAAACCGGCATTGCTGGCGGGTGTTTTACGCAGAATCCTTTAGGAGAACCGAATTTAACGGTATCAAATTCCGATAAATATCCGTGGATTAATCTCCCTGACACATGGACCGACTCTCTGTCCTAACGATGGATCACCACACCAAAAAAACGCCTGCCATGCCATGGCACCTGCTATGATTCAATTATATTGTGTTCTGGGCCGTAGGGGAATTTGGTGATGTTTTCGGCGCCTTCTTCACCGACGATTAAAATATCGTGTTCGCGGTAGCCGCCGGCGGCGACGGTGTTTTCGGGGATCATGATCATGGGTTCCATGGAGACCACCATGCCGGGTTCTAAGACCGTCTCGATGTCTTCGCGTAATTCCACGCCGGCTTCGCGGCCATAATAATGGCACAGCACGCCGAAGGAATGACCGTATCCGAAGGAGCGGTATTGTAACAAATCCCATTCACGGTACATCTCGTTTAGTTCAATGGCGATGTCGCAACAGCGGGCACCGGGCTTGATTAATTCCAACCCTCGTTCGTGGACGGCGACATTTTTTTGCCACAGGTCGAGGTGCGCGTCGGTGGCGTAATCGCAAAACATGGTGCGTTCGAGCGCCGTGTAATATCCATAAATCATGGGAAAACAATTTAGCGACAAAATGTCGCCGCTTTCGACCTTTTTATTGGTGACGGGATTGTGCGCGCCGTCGGTATTGATGCCCGATTGGAACCATGTCCATGTATCCATTAGGGGCACGTGGGGGAAGCTATTGGCGATTTCATGGATCATGGCGTTGGTGGCGGCCATGGCGACTTCGTGTTCGCCGACACCTTCTTTAACGGCGTCTGCCACCGCCGCGCCACCGATATCACAAACCCGCGCGCCTTCCCGAATGAGGGCATGTTCTTCGCTTGATTTAATGGCCCGCATCCACATGGAGGGCTGGCCCACATCGACGAATTCCACGCCGGGCAGGGCCTCGGCCAATTGGGTGCGCATATCCATGGTGACGTGGTCGAATTCAATACCCAGACGTTTAACGCCCTTGGTCAGGTTTTGTACAGCGAAGAAGAAATTGTCTTTGCGCCAATCGGTATAGGTGACGTTATCGCCAAAGGTCCGACGAAACGGTTGCCCGCCATCGATGCCCGCCGAGATCGTGGTGGCTTTGGCGTCATCAACCACAAAGCCGTATTTGCGACCGAAGTAGCAAAATAAAAACCCCGAATAATAATTGATACAGTGGTACGAGGTGAACAAGCTGGCGTCCACATTGTTGCTCGACATCCATGTCCGAAGGTCGTTTTGCCGACGCTCCATTTCGCTATCCGTAAACGGCGAATATTCTTTATCGCCATTATGCCACGTTACCAAGCGGTCCATATCTTCTGACATCGATGTTCTCCTTAATTTTATTCGGGCTTCGTTCAGGTTAATTTAGGGCCACTTTGGCGGTAAAATATCTACTCTGCTTGTATGATTAAGCCATTCTTAGGGGGCATCAAGGCCATTATCACTATTTCTTTATGCGACAAATAATCTGCAACGCCCTATAAGGTATTATAACGAAAAATCAGAAGTGAAAACAGGGTGCCCCCTATGGACGATCGTTCTGGATATTCTGGGAAAGTTAAATCGCTGCTCATCCTTGCTGTGTGCGAGGTTGCCGCCATGGCCTTGTGGTTTTCGGCCTCCGCCGTGGTGCCCTCTATCATTGTGCAATACCCGTTAACAGCCACACAAATATCGATGTTTACCAGTATGGTACAGGCGGGGTTTGTTGTGGGTACGTTGCTCAGTGCGATTTTTGGATTGGCGGACCGGATAGATGGCAGACGGTTTTTTATGGCCGCCACCCTTATAGCGGCCAGTGCCAATGCCTTGATTCTATTTTTTGAACCGGGTAGCGCGCCGGTCTATATCATGCGATTTATCACGGGCATGTGCATGGCCGGGGTGTATCCCGTGGGCATGAAAATGGCGGCAACGTGGGCCAAGGGTGATCTCGGATTATTGGTCGCGGTATTGGTGGGCGCCCTAACGTTGGGTTCTGCTTCGCCGCATTTGTTTAATGCTTTTGGGGGATTGGACTGGCGCTTTACCATTGCCACCACATCGGGCGTGGCATTGGTTGCCGCGATTTTTATTAACTTGGTTAATCTAGGGCCGCAGCACAAAAAACCCGCGCAATTTGATCCGCAGCATTTTATCAAAGCATTCAAAACCCCTTCTCTGCGATTGGCCAATTTAGGTTATCTGGGACACATGTGGGAGCTGTATGCCATGTGGGCTTGGATCGGGGTATTTTTAGATGCCAGCTTCCGTTTTAATTCGGGTGGGTATGATGACTCCGCGTTCCTTGCTCGCGCCACAACGTTTTTGGTTATGGGTCTGGGCGGGGTTGTCGGGTGTCTGGCGGGTGGATGGCTGTCCGATAAATATGGACGTACATGGCTGACCATGGGGGCCATGATATTTAGCGGGATCAGCGCTGTTGTGGTCGGATCTTTGTTTGGCGCACACCCGGTTTTACTGGGGGTATTTTGTTTGATCTGGGGCATTACCATTATTGCCGATTCCGCTCAATTTTCAGCCAGTGTCGCGGAGTTGGCCGAACCGGAATTGATCGGTACCATGCTCACGGTGCAAACGTGCGCCGGGTTCCTGCTCACATTAATCACCATCCATTTGATGCCCATAATCGTTGAAACCACAGGTTGGCAATTGGCATTTGCATCACTGGCCATTGGTCCAGCCTTGGGCGTTTGGGCTATGTACAGGCTTCGAAAATCTCCCGACGCTGTTAAACTAGCGGGGGGTCGGCGGTAATTGTTTTCATTGCGATCTCGAACCATTGTTTCGAACCATTGTTTCACGTGAAACAATTTCACAAAATATTTGTTGTGAATACGGGATTCTCGCAATAGAAATAGACTATGAAAACAATCCCGAAAATATCCCAAATCATACGATCAATACCGCTTGTATTGGTATTGCTTCTATCCGCATGTGACGCATCTGAAGAAATAGCCTGCAAGGCTGATGATGGCAATGATGTTAATCTGAACGCCATATCGCTCAAACGTGTAAACGGGGATGTTGAAAACTTTGCGCCCTATTTAGACAAAGTCTTGGTGATAAACATCTGGGCTACTTGGTGCGGGCCGTGTGTTAAAGAAATGCCAAGTTTACAACGCCTCAGTGATCGACTGCCGGGCGATATCGGTTCGGTTGTTGGGATTTCTGTGGACCGAAAGTCTGAAGATGTGGTTCAAGGTTTTCTAGATGAACACAATATTTCTTTCACAAATTATGTCGACCCCAAACAAACCGTTACCCGCGCCCTGTTTGAAGTTTCCAGCCTGCCAGAAACATTTATCTTTGGCCCCAGCGGTTGTTTGATTGACAGGATCGTTGGCATTCGAGAATGGGACAGCGATGAAATGCTTAATCGTCTTACATCCATAATGACCAAAAAAGATGACTAACATTTTGAAGACACCCGTTGTAATTCTGTTACTATATATTTTTATAAGTGGCTGCGCATCCAATCAGGAAATTGCTAATAGTATGAATATAGAGTGGGAAACCGAATTATTAAAAGATCACCCCTTAGTCGGTAAAATATGGAGCCACCAGTCCCAAAGCTTTGTTGATCCTAGGGCTGTCATTCAACAGACAATAGAGCAGAAATATATTTTGCTCGGCGAGAAACACGACAACCCGGATCACCACCGTATCCAAGCTTGGCTAACCGGGGAAATATATAAATCAGGCCGAAAAATGGCGCTCGCCTTTGAGATGTTCAGCTCTGATAAATCAGAAATTCTTGAACAGTTTCAGGCAGCCCAAAACAAAGATACCAAAGATGCATCCGAGCTTGGTCCACTAACCAATTGGGAAAACAGCGGCTGGCCTAATTGGTCCCACTATCAACCCATTGCTCAGCACGCCCTTGATAATGGTGCCAAAATTCTGGCGGCAAATATGACCCGTGATCAGGCCATGTCCATGGCGCGCCAAAACAAATCTTTTCTGGATGATCAAGCCCGCGCCCGAATGCATTTAGACCGCCCTTTTCCGGACGCATTAATCCAAGTCAAATCCAAGGAATTAATGCGCGGTCATTGTAATATGTTACCCGAGCACATGGTCGAACCAATGCTGCTTGCCCAAACAACCCGCGACGCCATCATGGCTGATGTGATGATCGAGGCGGCTACACAAATAGAAAATGGGGAAGAAAACACAGACGGTACGATCTTAATTTCTGGTGCGGGTCATGCCCGTTCTGATTGGGGCGTACCATGGCATATTTTGCAACGTCAACCAGAAAGCGCCGTTCTGAGCATTGCCATGCTCGAAGTCCATGAGGATTATCAAACCGTTCAAGATTACAGCGAAGAATGGGATGTTGCAAAAACACCATTTGATTTTATCTGGTTCACCCCCCGCGTAGATATGGATGACCCGTGCGAAAAATACGCCAAACAATTAAAGGCCATGGGTAAATAAAACGGGGCAAATAAAAATAAGTGCTTTATTTTTAGCTCGTTATTTTATCAACTTTATCAACCTTATCCCTGTGCCGATCTGCCAGAAAACTACTGACCATGGTAACTAAAAACGGCACCATGAATGTGAGAACAACCTGCCAGACAGAGGGGTAATGACCTGCTGCTATATCCGGGCCTTGATTAATCAATGTCAGCACACTGCCAACTATTGCGCTTGTAATGAGCCCTCTGCGCACTCTAACGGACCATACTTTATCTATCATTTATACCCCGGTTATATCCCCGTTATATTCAAGTGGTTCACTAATACAGGCGTTGTTCCGAATATTCAATCCACACAATTATGAGTGTATGTCCTTCTTCAGTACGGGGCGACAAAAAAACCCACCCCTTGATCACTTTTCTGAGAGCCATGGTATTTTCAGGGTTTCAACTGTTGCGACGACGCTCCCGTAAATAAATTTATGATGAAATCAGCGTGTTTTGAAATTTTTCAATTCGGCGGGCTGTTTCGTCTAACAAGCTGTCTTCTACCCCCAAATTAATCCTTAAAAATCCTTTTGCACTGGGTCCAAATGCATCGGCAGGCAAGGTCGATATAGCCTGCTCGTCTAACAATCGCATGGCGTAGTCATGGGCGCTTAGGCCCGATCCACGAATGTCGAGCATGGCAAACATGCCGCCTTCCGGATGGCGACAGACTAAACCGGGCAAATTATCGAGGAAGCTACAAAACTTTTTCATGCGGTTGCTATAGGCGGGCTTCATCTCAGCAATACCATGAGGCAGATGATCAATCACAGCAATTGCCGCGTCTTGAATAAACGTCGGTGTGCCATAGGTTGAGCACAACGCCAAACGGTCCATATGCTGCGCCATTTGTCGCGGTACGATGGCCCACCCCAGACGCCAGCCCGCCATAGCATGTGATTTCGAAAGGCTGCTGATCACAATGGTTCGGTCCTTCATGTTGGGTAACGTGATGGGGCTTGTATGATCAAAATGATAGGTTAAATCGCCATAGACCTCATCAGAGACCAGCCACAAATCATGCTTCATACACAGCTCGGCAATGCCTTGAAGCTCTTCAACACTATAAACCGCGCCGGTGGGATTGTTGGGAGTGGCGACGAAAATTGCGCGGGTTTTTTCGGTGATGGCGTTTTCAATGTCATCAATTGTTGGGTGGAAATTATTTTCCGCGCGGGATTCAACGCTGACCAATGTAGCGCCGCACCCTTCGATTGTGGCGGGATATGTCACGTACATGGGTTCGGGTACAATGACCTCGCACCCCGGATCGATTATACACTGCGCCGTATTATAAAGCGCGTTTTGCGCCCCTTGGGTAACAACGACCTGATCGACGGATATCTTCATGCCGGTTTTGTTATTATGGCGACGGGCGATGGCGGCGCGCAACGGTTCAATACCGCTGCAATTGGAATAATTTGTCCGTCCCCGTTTCAAGCTGGCATAGGCTTCTTCTACGGCGATCTCGGGAGACGAAAAGTCCGTGTCACCAATGGAGAGCATGATGATATCTTCACCCTCGCTTAAACGCGCCGCGGCAATGGTATGAATTTCCCACGCATTGGCGGCTTCACCCGCCAAACGCTCAACACGGTCTGCATATTTCATGATGATGTTCCTTTTAAATCCATCAATCTCGTTGTCTCTGGAATGTATAGATACATTCTATAGTTTCCATACCTATTTTGGGTTATAGCTGTCAATATTACTTGCTCTCTATGGTAGGGAGTGCGCATTAAGAATGTATCTGTTTTATAATGATACTAAAGAATTTAAGGAACAATCAATGCGGTGGCTCAATTCTATGCCTGCATTTGTTCGCGCCGTCATTATTATTATGATGGCGTTGATCCTGTTCGACATCATGGGCGCCGTTATAAAATACTTGGGAGGCCGCTATCCGGCCCAACAGCTATCTTTTTTGCGCAACCTGTTTGGTATCGTTCCCACCTTAATTGTTTTGGCTATATCCGCGCGGCAGCCGTTGTTAATCAGAAATTGGAAGCTGGCACTGTTTCGGGGACTTTTGGTAACGTTTGCCCAATTCAGTTATTATTCAGCCCTCGCCCATATGGAATTTGCCACCGTCAATACGCTGGCCTTCGTCAGCCCGATGTTTATTACGGCCCTGAGCATACCCATACTAGGTGCACGCGTTGGGCCGTGGCGTTGGTTAGCCGTTGCCGTTGGATTTGCGGGGGTTGTTATGATCATGCAACCCGGTAGCGGGGTCTTTAGCTTGTATGCTTTATTCCCAATCGGCGCGGCTTTGGGCTATGCCGCCTCTGCGGTAACGGTGCGAAAAATTGATGATGGGGTATCCAGTGCGACCATCAATCTGTATTCCACCATAGGGGCCTTAGTCGGCTCTTTCACGCTGATGAGCTCGACCACCGGATTTGTTCCCATTGCCTCATCCGAAGATTGGATGTGGATTTGTGTCATGGGGGCGGCCGGGGGTTGTGCGGTTTTATTACTGGTTACAGCGTATCGCCTGACCCCGCCCAGTAATCTGGCCCCGTTTGAATATTTTGGCATTCCATTTTCGTTCGCCATCGGCTATTACATTTTTGATGAAACACCCTTTGATACAGTGTTTCCGGGGGCGTTCTTTATTGTTGGCGGTGGATTATTAATCATCTGGCGAGAACGCCGTAATAGAAGAATAGAGAAACAGAAACTGAAACTGAAACTGAAGGAAATCGCCCATGGCCATATTGACCCCAACCAGCCTTGAAGGCACTGTCCAGTCTGTTTTGATTAATGACAATCAAGAGACAGGGCTTGAAACCAAGAGCCTCGAGCGGGTTTCTGTCAGCTACGCCGGACTAGAAGGCGATTGGCATTCTACGTTGGTACGCCCGTCCTGTGTCCGGGTTCGGCGACAATACACCGAGGGTACCGAGATTAGAAACACCCGTCAGGTTTCTCTCATATCTGTTGAGGATGTAGCCCAAATCGCTTCGACCATGGGCCTTGATAGGTTAGAGCCCGAATGGCTGGGAGCCAATATTTTGTTGAGCGGTATCCCAAATTTTACCACCGTACCGCCCTCGTCTCGTCTGATTTTTTCAAGCGGTGCGTCATTGGTGGTTGATATGGAAAATCAACCTTGCAAATTTCCCGGCGATATCATTGAGAAAAGCCATCCGGGCTATGGCAATCTGTTTGCGAAATCCGCGTTGGGTCTGCGCGGTATTACAGCGTGGGTCGAACGCGAAGGCGAAATCGCCCGCAACGATACAGTGGCATTGCATATTCCGCCCCAACGCTTATATGAGACGTCTATATGAGATATCATAACGTTTAAAACCGGAGAATCCGTCTTGAGCTTAACGACAGTATCACAAACCGCCAGTTTCGGTGGCACGCAAGGCATTTACAGCCATCATTCCCAACAATTGGGATGCCCCATGAATTTTGCGGTCTATGTGCCAGAGCAAGCAACATCGGAACCACGCCCGGTTGTATTTTGGTTGTCGGGATTGACCTGCACGGAAGAGAACTTTACGTCCAAAGCCGGCGCGCAGGCCTATGCCAGCAAACACGGGCTCGTCATCGTCGCCCCCGATACCAGTCCGCGCGGTGATGATATTGCGGACCGTGATACCTATGATTTTGGTAAAGGTGCGGGGTTTTATTTGAACGCCACGCAAGCCCCCTGGGCGCAACATTATCAGATGTATGACTATATCACCGGTGAGCTACCAGCTTTAATCTTTAAAAACTTTCCCGCCCGGGCGGACGCGCAAGGAATATTCGGGCATTCCATGGGCGGGCACGGGGCGCTCACCATTGCCCTTAAAAACCCAGACACCTACCGCTCGGTTTCGGCGTTTGCCCCTATTGTCGCGCCCACACAAGTGCCGTGGGGACAAAACGCCTTCAGGGGGTATCTCGGGGATGATCAAACAACGTGGAATGATTATGACGCGGTGGAATTGATAAAATCCGGCGCGCGCTTTGAGGGGGAAATCCTAATCGATCAGGGCCAAGCCGATAATTTTCTGACCGAACAGTTAAAACCCCATCTCTTTGAACAAGCTTGCAAAGATGTGGGACAAGCCGTCAACATACGCCTACAACCAAATTATGACCATTCGTATTATTTCATTGCCTCTTTCATGGGGGACCACATGGCCCATCATGCAAAAGTATTGGACGTTTAATGTGAATACTATAGTGTGAACGTTCCAGAATGAGTATTATAGTGTAAAAAATGCTTTAACTTGAAAACATCATAATTTTCAGGCACATTCAAAGTAATATTAACAAACAAATATTGAGAAAATCATGGCTGAGCTAAACAAGGTTTTATATGTGGAAGACGAACCTGATATTCAGGCCATTGCACGCTTGGCCCTAGAATCTGTTGGCGGGTTTGAGGTTTTTATATGCAGTTCTGGCATTGAAGCCTTAGAAAAAGCACCGGGTATTAACCCAGATATGATCTTACTCGATGTAATGATGCCCGGTCTAGACGGCCCGGAAACCTTGAAAAAAATGCGCGAAATCGATGTGTTAAAAGACACTCCGGTGGTATTTTTAACCGCCAAAGCCATGGCCAGCGAAGTAGATCGCTTTTTAGAGGCCGGCGCGCTACAGGTTATCGCCAAACCCTTTGATCCCATGACGCTTAGCGATCAACTCAGAGAAATCTGGAAAAAAAACAACCTCTGATACGGCGGCAACCCCTCACCCCCCTCGCCCCCCCTCACACCCTACGGAAATGTGATTTAACCGTGAGCGGATAATCGGCTAAAAGAATGGCATCCCTTAACAAGATGGACGGCTCATGCTCCTTTCTCAAGAACAACAACATTCGCAAGAAGATCAAAACCTTGATCTGGCAAAATTCCGCAACCCGGATATAACCGCCAAAGGAGAGCAACGCGCCGTTGTTGCCCTCACCCATCTGCGGACCCTTTGGTTTAATACCGGCAGCTTGTGTAATATCACCTGCAAGAACTGCTACATGGATTCCAGCCCCACCAATGACCAATTGGTTTATTTGAGTGCCGCTGAAGTGCGCACATATTTGGACGAAATCGATCACGCCGATTGGCCCGTTGAAGAGATCGCTTTTACAGGCGGCGAACCGTTTATGAATAATGACTTGCCGACCATGATTGAAGACAGCTTGGCACGGGGCTACCGCGTACTTGTTCTGACCAACGCCATGAAGCCCCTGCAACATAAACGCAAAGCCCTTTTGGATATTAAAGCAAACCACGGCGACGCGTTGACCTTGCGGGTATCCATTGATCACTTCAGCCAAAGCCGACACGAAGACGTTCGCGGTGCTAAAACGTGGGACCCGATGATAGAGAACCTACAATGGTTAACACAAAACGGCTTTAACTTAGCCGTGGCCGGGCGGACACTCTGGGGGGAAAGCCTAGAGCAATCGCGCGCCGGATACGCCGCCCTATTTAAAGACCAGGGTATTTCCATCGATACAGACAACCCCGCTCAGATGGTGTTATTCCCCGAAATGGATGAAACCCGCGACGTGCCGGAAATCACAACCCGATGTTGGGACATTTTGGGTGTACGACCCGAAAGTATTATGTGCTCCACGTCGCGCATGGTGATAAAGCGCAAAGGGGCCGACAGTCCCATCATTGCGCCGTGTACGTTGTTGCCCTATGACCCCCAATTTGAGTTGGGGACGACCCTAAAAGAAAGTGCCAAGGCCGTGAAGCTCAATCACCCTCATTGCGCCCGTTTTTGTGTGCTGGGTGGCGCCTCATGCAGCGCGGATTAAAGCCCCCAACATCAGCGTTAGATCTGGGCATTATTAAGCAGCCGTTGTTTGTTTTCGGTGGCCCTTATTCTAATTTTGAGGCAACGCAGGCTGTGCTAGAAATTGCCCATAACCGGGGATTCTCCAGCGAGCAAATCATCTGTACGGGGGACATCGTCGCCTATTGCGCCAACCCCGTTGAGTGTGTTTCGGCCATCCGGACGGCAGACATTCATGTGGTTATGGGCAATTGCGAAGAATCCTTGGGACTTGACCTGGCTGATTGTGGATGTGGTTTTGAGGAAGATAGCGCCTGTGACATTGCCTCTAAACAATGGTTTGATTATGCCAGCAAACGACTAGCGGATGACGACCGGGTTTGGATGCGTAACCTACCACGCCAGATTACCCTAACCATGAACGGGCGGCGGGTCAGTTTTATCCATGGTAGTGCCACGGATATCAGTGGTTGGGTTTTCTCCTCAACACCGATTGACGAAAAAATTAGTCATATGGAGATCTTAGAAGCAGATGTGGTTATCGGTGGACATTGCGGGCTTCCCTTTATCACCCAAGTACCCGGAAATCGGGTTTGGGCCAATGCGGGTGTGGTGGGCATGCCCGCTAATGATGGCACGGCGCGGGGCTGGTTTGCCACAATCTGGCCTGAAAATGACAGTATTGGCCTTAAAATTGAGGCTTTGGACTACAATTCAGCCCTAAGCGTTCAGGCCATGGAGCGGGCGGGACTTGTCTCGCCCTACACAAAGTCCTTGAATTCAGGTATTTGGCCTAATATGGATGTACTACCACAAACCGAACGTGATCTCTGTGGTAAGGAAATTAGCTCAGAATTAATCACTAAATTAATC
>CBFDBO010000058.1:0-11150 GCA_965603075.1 uncultured Rhodospirillales bacterium
AGCTTGCTCAAAAAACCGCAGCAAGCCGAGCTTGCATAAAAAAGGGGCCAGCGATTGCTGACCCCGATTTCTTAAGCTTGTGAGCAGTTACCAGATCAGGCAAACCACCAGCGTTCGGCGTTCTTTTCGCCATCCAGCTCCCAGTTTGCACCAATCACATCTGGTGTCATCACGTCATTTGTATGAGCAAGAAGATCAGCTTTGAAGAGCGGCAATGCAACGCCACCTTCCATATTAATGATCTGCTGCATTTCAACATAGATATCACGACGTTTTGCATCATCAAGTTCGGCACGACCAGCACGAAGAAGCTTGTTAAATTTCGCATGCTTCCAGTTTGTGTCATTCCAACTAGCGTCATCGGCATAAACTTGTGAGAACATCCAGTTTTCAGTAGCACGACCGGACCAATAACAAGCGCTAAATGGTTTTACCATCCAAACGTTTGACCAGTAACCATCATCTGGCTCGCGCACGACTTCTAGATCAATACCGGAATGGCGGGCAGATTCGCGGAATAACTGACCCGCATCAATAGATCCACCGAAGCCCGTTTCCGCAGCGTGGAATTGAATCTTAAGTGAATCAAGACCCGCTTTTTTCAAATGGAATTTGGCTAATTCTGGATCATATTCACGCTGTGGTAATTCATCGGTTGTTGCACGGTACTGGTTCGCAGGACCGATTGGGTTATCATTACCCAGTTCACCATAACCACGAATGACCAGTTTCAGCCACTGTTCACGATCAATAGAATGTTTAATCGCCAGACGAACATCATTATTATTATAGGGTGCTGTGTCTGTCAGCATAGGCAAGGTTACTTGCTTGTTACCCGTTGTTGGAACGACCTTCAGGTTAGGATTCTTTTTCAGAAGGTGAACGGTTTTCACATCAACGTTGGACATGCAATCAAACTGTCCGGTTTGCAGACCATTACTACGCGCATTTGGATCAGCAACCTGATTGGTTTCAATTTCGTCAAAGAACGCGCGATCTGATTTCCAGTAGTTAGGATTGCGTTTGGTTTCTGTCATGACACCCGGATCATTTGAAACCAGTGAATAACCGCCTGTCCCGATACCGGACTGCCAATCAATAGTACCATCGCCGTTTGAAGGACAGATACCTAAGTGATAATCACTCATCAAATATGGGAAATCAGATGCAGCACCGGTCAATTTAATGACAACATTATTAGCGCCATCGGCTTTTACAGATTCAATGGACCCAAGAATACCTTTTGCCGCAGACTTTGAATCTTCACCCAGATGGTGATTTATGCTGTCGACAACATCTTCGGAAGTCAGGGTTTTACCATTGTGGAATTCGACACCTTGACGAACTTTGAAATTCCACTCAGACGCATCGGCGGATGCATCCCAACTTTCTGCCAGTTCACCACTGAGCGATAGATCAGCATTAACTTCTGTTAATCCATTACGAAGTTGACCGAATTGTACGTTGATCATGTAACTGTCGAGAATTTGGCCTGGATCAAGCACGTCACTGGTTGCACCACCAGTGATAGCGATACGAAGACGACCACCTTTTTTCGGTGTTGCCGCTTGAGCTGATTT
The DNA here is from genome assembly GCA_965603075.1 of uncultured Rhodospirillales bacterium. GTDB lineage: Bacteria > Pseudomonadota > Alphaproteobacteria > Rhodospirillales > Casp-alpha2 > JABJOR01. Next base: position 1,581 of record CBFDBO010000058.1, read on the forward strand.
CACAAAAGATGTCGCAGAACTCATGGTTATACCAAGAGCCAATGCGCCAGTCATGAAGCCACGACGGCTAAGTGTTCCCGTTTCAAATGATGATTGAAGCTTGTCTACTTTAATGGCGGTTTCGCGGTCGGAAACCTCTGCGGATAGAACTGTCTTAATATTTACACTCTTTTTAGAGTCCATTTTAGTACATCTCCCAATTTATATTCATTATTTATATTCATTGCCAACTTCTCATGAAGTGGATAAAGAACCTTACCATAAAGATTTAATTGTGAAACAAATTTTTAAAAACAAATTCATATATTCGCTATAATCATGCTCAAATTATTCTCCCGTACTAATAATCTATGGTACTAAACCCATACTTTCGTGTTATTTTTGTATTCAAAAGGCCTATAACCATTATTTTCTTATCATAAGCCCCCATTAAAATTGAGCTAAAAACAATGCACCTTCTAAAAAACGCAACTGTCTTTTCGCCGAACCCCCTTGGACTCTGTCATATTCTCGTTGCTGGCGAAAAAATCGTTTATGTGGGCAAAGACCTGCCAACCCTCGATGATTGTCTGGATATTACCACGACAGATTTAAAGGGTGCCACGGTTGTGCCCGGTTTTATTGACGCCCACGCCCATATAACGGGCGGCGGGGGCGAAACAGGGCCGGCCAGTCGTATTCCACCGGTTTTTCTCTCTGCTTTTACCAAAGCTGGCGTTACCAGTGTTGTTGGCGTGCTTGGCACCGATGATCTAACCCGTACAACACAAAATCTGGTCACCCAAGTTTATGGATTACGCGAAGAAGGTTTATCGGCATGGTGCCATACGGGGGGATATCATGTCCCGCTGACCACCCTGACTGGCAGCGCCCGAGGCGATATTGTCTATCTTGATCCGGTGATTGGTATTGGCGAGGTCGCCATCAGCGATCACCGCTCCAGCCAACCCACATTCGATGAATTCTTACGCATTGCCGGCGAAGCCCACGTCGCCGGGTTAATGACCGGAAAAGCAGGCATCGTTCACCTGCACATTGGCGATGGCGCGCGGGGCTTGCAAATGATACGCGATGCATTGGACGGCATGGAAATCCCCGCCCGCACCTTTAACCCAACCCACGTCAATCGTAATAAGCCGCTTTTTGAAGAAGCCTTGGCGCTTTGTAATCGGGGCTGTGTTATCGACATGACCGCGTATTTGGAAGATGAAATTGATAACAGTGTATCACCGTGTGAAGGGTTTCTACGCCACAGAGACGGCGGTTATCCAAAATCTAGCCTGACCATGAGCTCAGACGGCGGGGGGTGCCTGCCCAATTTTGATGAGCAGGGCGAATTGATCCATATGGGTGTCGGTGACTCGTCGGCTTTGCCTTATACTCTAAAAAGTCTGGTGGTTGATCACGGTGTTCCACTGGAAGACGCCCTGCCCCCGATCACCAGCAATGTGGCCAGCTTACTGCGGCTCCATCAGAAAGGTCGATTAGATAAAGACAGGGACGCCGATCTGGTTGTACTTGATGAAGAAATGAATATCCAAGATGTTATGGCCCGTGGCCAATGGCACGTGAGGGACGGCGAAGCTGTCATCAAAGGAACGTACGAGACATAAGAAAAACTATCTAATAAAGGGTGAATACTATGATTGTAGAACAAATTTGGACCGGAAATGCCTATCGTAATTTCAACTATCTTATCGTTTGCCCGCAAACGGGTGAGGCCATGGCGGTTGACCCGCTTGATTCAGATAAATGTCTCTGGATGGCGAAGGATAAAGGCTGGACCATTACCCAAGTTCTCAACACCCATGAACACCACGACCATATCGGTGGCAACGCCGCCGTCATTGCCGCCACAGGGGCCAAATTGCTTGCCCATATAAATGCCAAAGATGCCATTCCGGGTATGGACCGAGGCTTAAGTGCAGGCGATGTCATTAAAGTCGGTAATACCGTGGAAATTGAAGCCCTCGACACACCGGGTCATACCATGAGCCACGTTTGTTTATTAACCCGCACCGATCAACCTGCGCTGATCAGTGGCGATACCCTGTTTAATGCAGGGGCGGGCAATTGCCATAACGGTGGTCACCCGAGCGAGCTGTATGACACATTTGCCTCCATCATCTCGCAGCTTCCCGATAACACGCTGATTTACCCCGGTCATGATTATTTGGTGGGTAATCTCGGGTTCACTTTGGACCGAGAGCCGGACAATGCTCGTGCAAGTGCTTTGCTGGGTGACTTAAAAGACCATAATCCGGATGAGTCTATGATCACCACCATGGCCTTGGAAAAAGAGATTAATTCATTTTTCCGCCTGCGCAGTCCCAGTGTCATTGCTCAATTACGCGAAAGCTTTCCTGATTTGGAAGATAATCCAGACCCACGTACTGTGTTTTTGAAACTGCGGGAACTACGCAATAGCTGGTAAAGGGCAAAAACTGGTAAAAAACTGTCGAGCACAAATTGATAATTAGAGGAAGATGAATGCCAGACCGTATTGAAAACTATCATGCTCACGTTTATTACGAATTAGAAACGAAAGATGCGGCGACCCTTGTGCGCGATGCGATTGCTTCGACTTTTCCACAAGCTGTTTTGGGACGCTGGCATGATAAGCCCATTGGTCCCCACCCAACAGGCAGCTATCAGGTTGCTTTTGAGCCGGATTTATTCGCAGAAATTATCCCTTGGCTCTCTCTCAACCGCCAAGGCTTGGTCATTTTGGTTCACCCCGAAACCGGCGACAATCTTGCCGATCACAGCGAACACGCAATCTGGATGGGCGGCATGCCCGATTTGAATTTAGCCATGTTCGAAAAAAATAAATAAATTTAAAAATTATGACGGTTCCAGATTGCCTTTTACAGCATTTCGCGACACAGTGATAAAATGGAAAATAATAATATTGATGAATTTATAGACGAGCCTATCTACACCCAGACAACGGACGGCATCACGGTGCTGGTTTCGCCAGAATATCTGCAGGATCAATCCGACCCCGACCAGAATTATTATGTTTGGGCCTATCATGTGCGGATTGAAAATAACGGCCTAGAAACCCTGCAACTGCTCAGCCGTTATTGGAAGATTATCGACCTGTCCGGTAAAATTCAGGAAGTCCGTGGTGAAGGCGTGGTCGGTGACCAACCCACCCTTAAGCCCGGCGAAGCGTACGAATACTCCAGTGGCACCCCGCTCGCAACCCCCTCTGGTTTCATGAGCGGTTCCTATACCATGGCCAATAATAGCGGCCTGCATTTCGATGCAATCATCCCGCCGTTCTCGCTGGATAGTCCCTATGATTTAGGGGCGGTTCACTAACAAGTATTCATAAATTTAAAAAATTGAATTACCAAATTAAGCATTCATTTAACTTCTAGAGACACTCGCCACATCACCCGTGTCCGTGAACCAATTTACCTGCCATTAGAGACCGATTGATCAAACAACACCGGACGCTGAAAGCGCCCTCTACAAGACCCGCTTGCGAATATAGGATGACAGCATATCGATCACAAAGATGGTCACGAAGATCAGAATAATTATCGCCGATACGCGGGGATAATTGAACATCCGGAATGAAGATTGAAGCTCATAACCAATGCCACCCGCACCCACGATACCTAACATCGTCGCCATACGAACATTGCGATCCAGAATATACAGGTTATTACCAATAACCGACGGCAACACCTGCGGCACTATAGCAAAGGCCAAAACCTGCAACCGCGAAGCTCCCATGGAGCTCAATGCTTCGCCAGGACCAGGATCAACATGCTCAATGGCTTCAGCATAAAACTTGGCTAGGAAGCCCATGGTATGAAGTCCAAGGGCGAGTACGCCGGGAATAGCGCCAAACCCAACAGCAATAACCAAAATCATCGCCATGATAAATTCAGGCACAGCCCGGAAGAAAATAGTTATTGTTCGGCTAACGATATAAACCGGATAATTCGGTGATACATTTGAGGCCGATAAAAACCCAAAGGGTATGGACAAAGCAATGGCCAGCAATGTGCCCAAAAAGGCCATTTCCACAGTTTCAATCATGGATAGTAATAACACCTCAAAATTGGAAAAATCCGGGGGCATCATCCGCATTATGACATCAAACAAATAGACGGTCGTATTTTGGAACAACTCTACGGGGTCAATCTCAAGATGGATTGTGGACAATACGGTTAACAGCAAAAATACGGAAATACTAAGATATGTTGGCCATTTCCACTGTGGCTGCAGGTAAGATTCCAAGAGGAGCTTCTTGCCTTCCTTAACATCAATGTAGCGCTCCATTTCACCGCCATAGCCGCCAACCTGTACTGTTTCGTGGGCAGAGAGAACAAGAGACTTGATGCTCTCTTTTGTTTGCTTGGGCAGTTCCGACGAAAATACCAGCGGCGCACCGGGGATTGGTTTGGAGGTATGAATAACACGTATGTCTTCAGCGCGGATGGTCTTCTTATTGATATTTTCATCGAGATTTACAGAACTAACAGCAGCAACATCGGCTCTACCTTCCAACAAAAGTTGGATCGCTTCATCATGATTCTGGGTGACAATAATTTCGGAGAATTCTGGACTGTTATCAAGATTGATGCCGATATCATTCAATTCTCGTCTGGGCACAATAAAGCCACTGGTCGAGTGAATGTTGCCAATAATAATTTTTTTATCTTTAACCTCGGCAAGGTTTTTAATTGTCGCACCCGCTTTTGTAATAAAGACAGAATGATAGTTCGGTGTTAACTGGCCTTTTGGTATCCCGACAGCAAAAGCTTCAACTTTTCCTGAGCGCGTGGCTTCAGAAGAAGCAAACGATCCCAGCCAGCCCATCGTTGCTTCACCTGAATCCAACTTGGTGAGGGCTTCTTCGTAACTTTCGCACCGTATAGGATTGAATATCCAGGCCGTCTGGTCGGTTAGAAAATCTAAGAGACTATCAAGGGCCAACCCAGAAGCATGGTTGCTCGCCGGGGCAATGGCAACATTAATAATTTCCGGTAAATTTGCATTATTCATCGTTATATAATTCCTGTTTGCCCTTTTTATGAAACAAGAGGCACATTCGGGCCAACAACAGGATCTATCTGCTGCGCACCAAAGAAAACGCCCTGACCGTGGCTACCATAGATGTTATGGATATATTCTGGGGTGATTTCACCAACCTGAGAATCAAGGGCAACATTACCATCGGACAGGCCTACAATCCTGTCTGCAAATCGGAGCGCCAAATCGACCTGATGGAGATTGCAAACAACCGTTATTCCGTGGGCGGCGCTAATCTCCTTAAGCAAAGATAAAACCTGAAAGGCAATCATTGGATCAAGGCTTGCAACCGGTTCATCAGCAAGAATAACCAAAGGGGAACGGGCAATCGCGCGCGCAATACCGACACGTTGTTGCTGGCCACCAGAAAGCTTGTCTGCCCGCTCGTAAGCCTTGGAAAGAAGCCCCACTTGATCAAGACATTCCAAGGCTCTAATTTTCTGCTCCTTACTGAAGAGATACAGCAAGGAAGCAATGGGGTGGCACTTGTCGAGCATTCCCGACAAGACGTTATTGATAACAGATAAATTCGTAACCAGATTAAAATCCTGAAAGACCATGCCAATGCTTTGTCTCGCAATAGCCGGGTTTTTGAAATTTACATTCTGTCCGTCTAAAGATATTGACCCGCCTGTCGGTTCTGTCAGAGCGTTAATACTATGCAGCAGCGTCGTTTTACCAGAGCCGCTCGGTCCTAGAATAACAACAAATTCGCCCTTTGCGACGTTGAAGCTGACATCATTAAGGGCAGCCGTACCACCCGGAAATATCTTCTGAAGATTCTTGATTTCAAGCATCGTTAGCCCCTGCAAAATGTCCGGCCACGTTAATCCCAGAGCACACTCTGGTTGGTTTATTGTGCATCTTTTAAAAGTTTATCAACGTCCCTCAGCACATTATAATCAGCATCTGTGACTTCAATATAGCGTTCCATTTCGCCGCCATAGCCACCAATTGTGCCATGTTTGTGAGCCTCAAGTGTTGCATTTTTAATTGCATCACGAACATTCTGCGGTAGATTTTTTGAATAGGCCAAAGGGGGCGGAGGAACAGGTGAAGAAACGTGAATAATGCGGATCTGCTCTGCGGTGAATGTGCCGTCTTTAATACGGGCATCAAAATTTCTCGAACTCATGCCACAGACTTCGACGTGTTTGTTAAGCACAGCCATCAAACATGCATCATGGCTTCCTGCGTAAGAAACACGCTTAAAGTCTTTCTTGGCTGACAGGCCATTTTTTTGCAATTCGACCTGTGGGATCAAGTCACCGCTGGTTGAACCAATGCTATTTAACGCAAGGGTCTTACCCTTAAGGTCATTCAGTGTTTTGTAGGGGCTATCTGAGCGCACAACAAAATAGGCATTATAGGACGCGTCTGTATCACCTTTACGAATACCAGCAGCAAAGGCTTCTGCATGGGCAATTTCGGCTGCCATGATATATGTTTTACCACCAAACCAGGCAATATCAGCACGCCCGGCCCGCATGGATTCTACCGCAGCGTTATAATCGGTCACCCGAATTGGGGTGATTTTGTAACCCGTCAACTCGTTGATGATATTAATCAAATTAACGTAATCTTTGTCATCGCCCTTTTCGCTGGCTGGCACGAATACCATGTTGAGCTCGAGCGTGGCTGCCTGGGCTGAGTATGTGAAGATGCTCGTAAGCAGCATCAATATTGACAAGAATGTCTTCATAGTTAATTTCTCCTGAGGGTAAAATATCAGTCTGTAGAAAATTCAGTTAAGGCATTCTCGTAATCTTCGATGGTATCAATTTCTTTCCAGCCCCGAGCGATTATCACGCAATGGATGGGAACGCCCAAACTGGCCATTTCCTGAAGTAAATCGGTGATATAAGCTTTTTGAAATATAGCAGCGCGTTGGAAAGGCTTATCCCAATAGAGGGCCTTCGATTTATGGAAATGCTGTTTGAAAATTTCTGCTCCTCGTGGAGAGAGTTTCAGCATGCCAATAAATTCAGCATGGACATCATCTTTATTGGTCATGATCTTGCCAATTTCAACCACATCATTATTAGCGTCAAATATAACGTTTTCAGCCTCTTCCAGTGGGTGATCTTTGCGCCCGACATAGTAATCGCGCCAATCAATATCAACGACGATGGAAATATCGTGTTTGGACTCAAGAAGTCTTTTAACCACCGAACTTTCAAAAAGAATATCCGAGTAGGAGACAACAACAGGGCCAGAAATGGCCTCTTCAGCATAAAACAACGAATTTAGAATATTATTGTTCTCGTAGTCATCATTATCATAGTACGTGATGCCTTCGTAATCGATGCATTCCTTCTTGTAGCCCCTGACAAGTGAGATATCTGAAATGCCGGCCTCGTTGTAGGCTTCTATCTGGCGCTGGAGCAGAGTCTTATCACCAAATTCCAAAAGGCACTTTGGACGCATTTCGGTATAGCCTTTCATTCGGCTGCCAAGCCCGGCTGCAATGATAATTACCTTGTTCATCATATTCATGAGGGTTTCCCGTATTTCTTTAAGGTTCTCTTCGCTGGGAGTGTGATCTTGAATGGCCCGTAACAGAGCAACGGTTTCCGGACTTTTCTGAATCATTTCAGAGATATCCGTGGCGACGTCTTTTCGCGATTGCCCGGCCAGATCCAGAATCAATTCACGATCAGCCCCAAGTGTCTCGGCGATGGCAGCAACAATTTCTGCTTTGGGGGCATCGCGTTTTTGTTTTTCGATATCGTTCAGGTATGAAGCGGATATATTTAACCGTCGAGCAAGTTCACGCAAACCGAGCCCTGCATCGGTACGGAGTCTGTGAATATAGCTGCCAAAGGTGACGTCTGAAGTGCTCATGTTAAACTGACCGTTCTATTGTTAGCAAACGTGTAAACACTTGCAACAATCAAGTCAATTTTTTTTTTGCTGATGGGCAATTTTATTTATGAGATCTGCGCCAACTTTAGCACTTTTCCCCAAGTTAAAGACATAGTCATTACGCAGCTGTCTGGCTTGCTCAGCAAACCGTTGTTGATCCTCACTCAGCAAAGCGACAAGATCAGCGGCTGTATCCAGCTTATCAGGTGACAATACAACACCAAGCTGTTCTCTCGCCGTTACCTCAAATGGAATGTTTTCCAGTTCTGTATACCGGGGGTTATTTACTTTGCGGGGGACATCAATGAAAATAATAGGCCGCTCCAAACCAAGGCCATATTCAAGCGCAATCCCAGACCAGTCACTTACCAGCACATCCGTATCGTATAAGCTGTCAAACATCGAGGTATCTTGATCGATGTCAAAGTTCGGATGCGGCGTAAAGGTCTTTTTCAGTTCCTCGATTTTGGCAAAGGACGTTCTCATGCTATGCGGGTGGGTGCGCAGGGTAACATAATGTCCAGCCTCTAACAGACTTTCAATCAAGGGCGCAGCCCCTCTGTCGATGACACCTTCCGGCCCCCAAGAAGGGGCGAGAAGGACTCGGCGGCTTTTGCTCGTTGAGGGTGACGATTGGAGATGGGCTTTGAAGCCCTGCATGATTGTCTCTAGGGGAGCGTATCCATGCTCGTATATATCCTTGGCGGCCAAGCCATTGATGCTCTCCCATTCGCGAATTTCAGCAATTTGGTGCGGGCCAGAACAAAAAATTGTGTCGAAATGATCAAATGCCCCGGTCCGGTAAACCATGTGTGAACTGACCAAAGAATGTTGCAGATAAATATAATGAACAGGATGAAGAGATCGCTTGATATGGAACGAATTCAAATCCGGCATGGTCATGACGAGAACATCAAACTTTAATGTTTGAAATGCATATGTCATTGCACTGCCCCAGCCAATATAAACGGGGGTTACATTATGGGACGGGTCCAGCAGAAATGTATCATTTGGATCAGAAGTCAGATAGCAAATCTCTAAATCAAGGTCTGTCGTTAATGCCTTAATGACGGGCCTTAAGAAGCCATTAAAGGCATTGCCCTCTGAATAAAAAGCAATACCAATACCTGATTTTGATAGTTTATTAAGGCCAATAGCCCCGCGCCATGACGCCATAAAATTAGTTATTTTTTTAAACAAAACACTTCTCGCCTTCTACTGTATGTGTTGCAAGAAACCAGTGTTTAAATTTTTAAACGAAAGCGCCATATATGCAATTTATAAAGAACCACACGAAACACGTATAAAGCGTGACTATAAGCAATCGCAAAGAGCGTCGCAATATAAGTCATCCTTTCAATGGAACTATCAGGGGTACTATCAGGATTTTATACGAAGAATTTCAGCTTTATAATCGGCGGGCCGGCGGGCATTGGAATTTCACGCTCAAACAATGGCGACGCCCGAAAGCTGGATCGGCCACGCACCGTTGCGGGAACGGTTGCTGGTACTTTCGAGCAAGCACCGTCGCTAAGGTTATCGAATGCTGGACGTTAAGCTGCATCAGGAAGGGTTTAGAAAATTAAATTTCTAATTTATCTATTTATTTAACCTCTGATTTAACCTCTGATTTAACCTCTGATTTAACCTCTG
>CBFDBO010000059.1:0-10757 GCA_965603075.1 uncultured Rhodospirillales bacterium
AGCCAATAGCGGACATAAGTCACTAAATCATAACGGAGATATCAACCGCCTCGATCAAACGGAGACTTGTTTGTCTTTGAGATGTCCTACTTTTACGTAGATGGTACACCCTTCTGTGCTGAAAGGAGTGTGAACACTTCCAGATTGGTTGCGGAACCAGGTGCCTTTTGGGTAACGGCCGTGCTCATCTTCAAAGACCCCATCAAGGACCAGTATTTCCTCTCCCCCCAAATGAGAATGTCGTTTAAATACTGTCTCTGGTTGCCATTTAACGAGAGCAACAGTTTCGGTGCCGAAATCATGTAGTGGCATTACCGAGAGACCATCTACTAGGCCAGGAAACCATGAACCCATTGCTGTATCTTTTCGAAGGTAAGTCTGGTCCTCGGTGTCAAATTGCCCAAGTTTTACAAAAATCGTACAACCATCTGTGCTATATGGACGATGCTTCGAGCCAATTGGATTGCGCACATATGTGCCAACACCAGAATCGCCATATTCATCGGAGAACACACCATCCAAGACAAAATACTCCTCACCTCCATCGTGTCTATGAGAAGAAAAATTACTTTCTGGGGCATATCTCACAATCGTCGTTGCACGACCTGTTTCAGCATCTTCGCGCTCCAACATTCTGCGTTCTACGCCAAGTTGGCGAGTGTTGACCCAATCCATATTTTGCGTATCAATAACAACCCTCTTATCGAAATCCATATTCAAATTTGTCGTCATATCACTGACCCTTTTGCTTTATATACTAAAATTGAGTAACTGATTATCGGAAGACGGTTACTGTCCGTCTCCGATAATCGAACCTAGTTAGATTAGTCTGTTTGCGAGAATTTCGGCAATTGGAGCCGCCGATGCCGGATTCTGCCCCGTAATTAACGCGCCATCCTCGACAACATAGTGGTCCCAGTTGGCCTTTGAACGCTTGAAGTTTGCTCCATTGCCAGTTAACGCCTGCTCCAACGAGAAAAGTAGATGGCGCGAAAGATCAAGTTCATTATCTTCTGAGTTAGTGAAGCCTGTTACGTTCTTACCTTTAACGATCGGTTCGCCATTCGGTTTCTTGGCATCCCTCAAAATAGCTGGCGCATGACAGACCATAGCCACCGGCGTATCGGCCTCGATTAATTCTTCAATCATCGTGATTGCCAGGGATTCACTAGCGAGATCCCATAACTGACCGTAGCCACCTGGGAAGAAAGCACCATCAAAACCCCGGTAGTTGACCTCGCTGAGTTGCATCGTATTGGCCAAAGCCCGCAGAGCAATAGGATCATCTTCAAAGCGACGGGTATTGTCGGTCGTGAAGGTATCTTCATTACTAAACGGGTCGATCGGGGCTGCTCCGCCCTTCGGGCTGGACAAAACCACTTCAAAACCACGTTCCTTAAATGTGTAGTAAGGGGTGGCAACTTCATCAAACCAATTGCCAGTCTTCTTGCCGCTGATTCCCATATTGTCGTGCGAAGTCAGAACCATAATTATGCGTTTAGTCATGTTGTATTTCCTTATTTTGTTAAACTTAGTTTATCTGTTTATCTATCTACCTATCGATAGGTAGAATGAATTATCATGTTGACTAAAGAACTGTCAACAACTATCTATCAGTAGGTAGAAACTAATTTAGATAAGAATATGCCCGATACCCCCTCAATGCGAGAACGAATACTCGATGCCGCTGAGAAGCGCATCCGTACAGTCGGGTTCCATGCGGTAAGTTTCCGCGATCTTGCGAATGATGTCAGTGTAAAAAGCTCAAGTGTTCACTACTACTTTCCCCAGAAGGAAGACTTGGGGGAACAGTTGGTTAAACGTTATGCTGAGCGTTTTGAGGTTCAACTCCATCAAATAGACATTGAAAAAATCGGCGTGATCGGAGCGCTTGAGGCATTTGTTTCGCTATATGCCGGGGCCTTGGTCGTGGGCGAGTCTGTCTGCCTTTGTGCCATCCTTGGAGCGGAAGCCAACAGCCTGCCAGATCGAATTAATACTGGTGTTCAGAACTTCTTCCGGACAAATACAGAGTGGCTGACAGAGATTTATAAGCAAATTCCGCCTTCGGATAATCTTATGACGCCAATTGAAATCCTCTCCGCGTTGGAGGGTGCCATGATTGTGTCAACCGTGAATAAAAATAGAGAAGCATTTGATGCCACGGCCAATCGAATATTGAAAAATTTCAAGGGGCATTAAGGCATTGGGAATCAATTTTTGTCATCAACCAAGAATTTTGAAACAAGAGCGAATGCTACAGCTTTAGCATCGCCCGCTGGATCTTTGGTGTGGCCAAGATGAGCGGTGATTATGGCCCCTTCTTTCAATAATAGAATCTCGCGGGCGAGGGCAGAAGGGTCGGTCGCGCCTGCTTTTTCTGCCAGATCGTGGAAATGATCAAACAGCAATAGATTGTGTTCAATTGCTTGAACATGAATGGGATGTTCCGCATCTTGATATTCTGCGGACGCTTTCATGAACATGCAGCCGCGAAATTCTGGTTGTGCAAACCATTCGCGTAGGGCGTCGAACAGCGATAACAGTTGTTCTCTAGGCGTTGCTCCTAATTCTTCTATACGGCCAATTAACCATTCGCGTAATTGCGCATCCCGCATACGCAGAGCCGCAACAATCAACTCTTCCTTATTGCTGAAATACTTATACATCGAGGTCTTGGAAACGCCTGTTTCTACGACAAGCATATCCATGCCCGTCGCGTGAAACCCGTTTCGGTAAAATACCTCCATTGCTTTCTCAACAAGCTGATTCTGCTTCGATGGTCTCAAAGTAAATCTCCAAAGTTTACAGATCAGTATAAAATATTCCACTTCTATAAGTCAAGTGGCGTATAAAAATATACAATATAAACAATATGTTAGATTGTAAAAAAATATAATTTAAATAAATTTTAAAAATACTCTTGATTAAATGTACCGATCAGTACATTTAGTGTTTATTCTAAACGTACAATTCGGTACAGATAGTCATCAGGTGTTATTGCACCACAAAACAAAAGGAATATGAAATGACAAATAGGATTAAAACTTTATTGGCTGTGGGCGCAGTTGCCCTTAGCGTAATTATGACCATGAACGTCACGGCTCAGGCTGGTGGCTTACCGGATCCTGGGTTCGATATTGTTAAGGGTCGTACTGCTTTACTCATTACCGATCCACAAAACGATTTTCTCAGCCCAGAAGGTGTCGCTTGGGGTGTTGTCGGCAAAAACGTCGTAGCCAACAATACCGTTGAGCATATCGATCAACTCTTTGCAGCCGCAAAGGCGACGGATATCCCGGTCTTCGTCTCTCCTCATTACTATTATAAACATGATCACGGATGGGGCTTTGAAGGGGCGCTGGAAACTTTGATGCACAAGATCGGTATGTTTGATCGTAAAGGCCCCCTAACTGTTGAGGAATTTGAAGGCTCTGGCGCGGATTGGTTGGCTCAATACAAAAAATATATCGAGGACGGCGCAACCGTTGTCACCAGCCCGCATAAAGTATTTGGACCGGAAACCAATGATTTGGTTCTCCAATTACGCAAGCGTGGCATCGACAAGGTCATCATCGCCGGAATGTCCGCCAACCTATGCACTGAGTCCCACATGCGTGAACTCGCCGAGCAGGGTTTCGAAGTGATGGTCGTGAAAGACGCTACAGCAGCAGCTCAGCTGCCCGGCCTCGATGGCTACCAGGCTGCTTTGACCAACTTCCGGATGATCGCCAGTCATGTCGCAGACACCAAAACGGTTGTCGAATACATGCAGGCTGCTTCCAGCAACTAATCGCAAATGCCCTCCCGATTTGCCGCTATGCGGGTCGGGAGGGTATTCGTCTTTTAAAAATTGGAGAATGATTATGGACCGTCCCCCCTTACCACCATTTACCGAAGAGTCAGCTCTCATAAAGGTGCGCGCTGCAGAAGATGCCTGGAACAGCCGGGATCCAGCCAAAGTCGTGCTTGCTTACACGGCTGATAGTCGGTGGCGTAACCGCTCGGAGTTTGTGAACGGTAGATCTGAGATTGAGGCCCTACTCACCACAAATGGGAACGTGAACTCAACTATAGACTAATCAAAGAACTCTGGAGCTTTACCGGTAATCGTATTGCCGTTCGTTTTGCCTATGAGCGCCAAGACACTAAAAATAATTGGATACGCTCCTACGGCAATGAAAACTGGGAATTTGATGAACACGGACTCATGCGACGGCGTTTCGCAAGCATTAATGACTTTCCGATTGATGAAGCTGATCGCAAATTTCATTGGCCTCTCGGAAGGCGGCCAGATGACCATCCAGGGCTTTCCGGTTTGGGGCTCTAGATATTTGGCAGAGTGATGCATTCACACTTTAGTTAGCCTTTTATACCCCGATCATTAGTTTCCACTATACGCCAGATACGGACTTAAAGGTTTTATTGTTTGATACCTCTAACGTCGAAACGAGCGTCACCACGGCAATGCTTTGCAACTGTTTGAGAGCCAATCTACAAAGAGGCGAACTTTGGTGGAGAGGTGTCGGTTTTGCGGAAAGATGGCATGAATTATGAGTTCTGGATCGGTATGGTATTGAGGAAGAACCTGTACCAATTGATTTGAACTCAGATATGTGGCAACAGAAAAAATCGGCAATACAGCAACGCCTATTCCTTCAAGGCAGGCTTCTAGCATCATCTCCGCGCTATCGGTTGCGAATACTTTGTTGAGTTCTGTACTGCCCTTAATCCCATTTTCATCAATGTAACGCCATTCACTGACATTACCGTGTTTACTGAAGAGGACTGCAGGAAGTTTTATTAGTTCATGTGGGTTTTTTGGTATTCCATGGTGGCAGAGATAGGCCGGGCTGGCGCATAATATAATCGGGCAAGGGGCTAGTTGCCGGGCGATAAGAGATGAATCTTCTAATGCTCCGATACGAACAACGACGTCGTATCCTTCACCAATAACATCTACTTTTCGATCATCAAAATCGATTTCCATTTGAACATCAGGATACTCCTTCACAAAAGCCGCAACGGGTTTTGTGAGGTATTGTTTTCCAAATGTCGCTGGCACATTGATTTTCAAATGACCCGTTGGCGAACTTTTTAAATCTTGGATTTGACGTTCAGCCTCGTCAAGATCATCGAGGGCAATGCGAGCGCGATTATGAAAAATTGCGCCTTCTTCAGTCAAAGTAATCTGCCTCGTTGTTCTGTGAAGTAAACGTACGCCCAACTGGTCTTCCAATGCTTGCACCTGCTTGCTCAGTGCCGGACCTGTCATGCCCATTGAGCGTGCAGCTCCTGCAAAGCTTTGATGTTTCACAACGGCAAGAAAGACTGAGATACGCGAAATATGGTCCATATTAGTTCCTAAATGGAATTAATCATATTAACAGTATATATATTATCATTAGGATTGGAACCTATATATTACAAAGCATCAACACAGTGATAAACCAATTTAATTTTTTATGGAGAAGATCAATGACTACATCTGATACACAAAACTATGGTGCTTTTACATCTCGCATCGCATTGGGAAGCATTTTATTAGCCCATGGCCTACTTAAGGTTTTTGTCTTTACTGTTCCCGGCACTGTCGGATTTTTTGAAAGTATAGGGCTACCCGCAATTTTTGCCTATTTGACTATCCTAGGTGAATTAGCTGGTGGAATCGCATTAATATTTGGCATTTATTCTCGCTTGGTAGCAATGCTAAGCCTCCCGATATTGATTGGCGCCACATGGGCACATATAGGCAATGGCTGGCTTTTCAGCAACGCTGGTGGTGGTTGGGAATTCCCGGCTCTTCTGATCGTTCTTGCCGTCACTGTTGCTATACAAGGTAATGGAGCATTTGCAATCCGCAGGCTCCCGATCATTGGTCGATTAATTCCAGAAGCTCTAGAAGCTTAATCAGATAATTAGTGACATAAGGGAATTTATTATGATTAGAATTAATCCTTATGACGAGTTGGGCCATGCACAGCATGGCTGGCTCGACGCCCGACATCATTTTAGCTTTGCTGAATATCATAATCCTAAACGGATGGAATTTGGAGCCCTCCGAGTGATTAACGATGATGTTATTAAGGCAGGAACTGGATTTGATACGCACCCTCACCGGGACATGGAAATTATCACTTATGTTCGCAAAGGCGCCATTACTCATCGTGACAGCAATGGTAATGAAGGGCGAACTGAAGCCGGAGATGTGCAAGTGATGAGTGCTGGACGCGGTGTCTTCCATTCTGAATACAATTTGGAAAGTAAGGATACGAACATCTACCAAATATGGATCGAGCCAAATAAACTCGGTGTTGATCCAGACTGGAAAAGCCATGCTTTCCCAAAAGATCCAGTTAAAAACAAACTATCTCTTTTGGTGTCGGGTGACGGTGAAGCACCGCTTTCTATCCATCAAGATGCCTATATTTTTGCCGGTCGATTGAAGAAAGGCACTGTTATTGATCAGCCTGTTTTCCATCAAATTTATCTGCTTGTCTCGGAAGGCGAGATCATTCTCGACGGAATGTTACTTTCAAAAGGCGATGGCGCAGAAATTACAGATGTAGAAAGTTTCACCATAGAAGCAAGTGAGACATCTGAAGTTCTGGTTATCGATGTTCCCAAAATCAATTAGCAAATCAGTTTAGGAGAATAAAATGGCCAAATTATTATTTTTTGCTGGAAGTATAAGACGAGAATCGCTCAATCAGAAATTAGCAAATAAAGCCTCAAAAATCGCTGAAGATAAAGGTGCTGAGGTAACGGTTATAGATTTGAAAGATTTCCAAATGCCGCTATATGACGGTGATTTGGAAGCAGAGGAAGGTCTTCCGGAAAACGCTATCAAGTTAAAGAAGCTATTTGTCGATCATGATGGTTTCTATATAGCTTCACCGGAATACAATAGCTCGTTCTCAGCGCTTTTGAAGAACTCACTTGATTGGATTTCCCGTCCACACGAGAGAGACGAGGCCCCGCTATCTGCATTTAGTGGTAAAATTGCAGCAATCGGCTCCATAACACCAGGTGCACTTGGTGGTCTGCGAGGGTTAGTGCCGCTTCGCATGATGCTTGGTAATATCGCAGTGCATGTTGTACCTAGTCAGGTGGCTATTCCCTTTGGATTTAAAGCGTTTGATATGGAAGATGATCTAAAAGATGCGCACCATGTTCAAATGCTCGAGGCATCTATCGAACAATTCGTACAAACTGCTCATTTACTTTAACTAACCCGAAGTTGTATGGAGCGCCGTTCCAATGACGGTATATGCTGGCATCGCCTACCTGTCTGTATTTACCACCCTTGTCACATTCTTCGTATTCCAATGGAGTGCGACAGTTATTGGCCAACAAAAGTCATGTCCTACACCTATCTCAATCCGGCTCTAGTCATCTTTTCGTTGTCGTGCTAGGTCAAGAGCTTCCACCACTCGCGATTTACTCAGGGTTATTTCTCATTCTATTGGCCACATTGATCCTGCAGCACTACATTCCATTTGCGCTTCCCTCTAAAGAATTAACTGGAGCACAGTCATGCAAACCAAGAGTTTATCGAGCACAGAAATGGAATTCACGGAATGTATCGGATTAGCGGAAGTTAAATTAGCTTGGCCCGTGATGAAACAACTGCGTTCTTCTATTAGTCAACAGGAATTTGAGGCTAGAGTCACCGCTGCGCAGAACTGTGGTTATAGATTATTCACGGCCATCCAGGATGAAACAATTGTTGGTGCAGTCGGGTTTCGTGTTGTTGACGACTTGGCATGGGGCCATCATCTATACATTGATGACTTGGTAGTTAATGAAAGTTCTAGGGGAAAAGGAATTGGAAAATCATTGATTGATTTCATTAAATCCGAAGCTCTCATAGAGGGATGTACGTCCATAAGACTGTGTAGTGCGCTCACACGGGATGATACACACCGTTTCTATGAACGCGAAGGTATGAGTAAGCAAAGTTATGCATTTAGGGTAATTGTTGAGAAACAAAAGTGAATGTCCGAGTTGAGTCATAAGCAGATGTTTATGACGGGCTGAATATTGTTCTGCTTTACCCTCAGAAGCTGACATTCGACTAGACGGGACTTGACGAAGTTCTGATCTGCCCACTACTGTGACAGCTGGAGGCATTCCGTAGTGCGCTAGGGTTCCCTTTAGTGTGGAATAACAATCCACTGGCTCCAGAACAACAGGAATCAGGTTTGAAACAGTGCCAAATCCAAATAAGATTAGGGAAATTAATGACCTGTGGCAGATAAAGCTGCAAAAAACCATGGAGTAGAAGAATGCACTATTTTGGTTATGGATCCAATTTGAGAATCGACTTTGTCAGAGAACTTCTGCCCAGCGCAAAGTTCACAATGAAGGCCTATCTGCCAAACTATGAGGTGCAATGGCCGGCATGGTCGGAAGAATACAAAGGAGGAACGAGCAGCATCAATGAGGCGCCTGGTGAAATCGTTCAAGGTGTACTTTATGAATGTCCTCAGGAGGAAATCCAAATACTCGATTATAAACCTGGCATTTATGTACCCAATTATAAGCGGGAAACATTTGTGGTACTTGGTGAAGATGGCGAATGGTATTCGGCTGAATTATACCGTCTAAGGGAAATCAAAGGCCCCTATCCACCTTCTCGGCCATATGTGGAAGGCATGCTCGAAGGCGCTAAGGAGATTGGGCTGAGTCCGGATTATATTGAAAAGATTGAAGGATGGCTCCGTGAGAGCGTTGTGTATGGTAATGAGGAGCCTTAAGACCTAAAAACAGGTTGAGATTCAAAAATAGAACCGCTTTGGTCACAGATGAAAATTTCGGAATCGGACGTGCTGATGTCAGACATAACATCATGGACACGACATGATATACTGCCCGAACCCGACCTGCCGCAAACCGGGGATCTGGTGGCGCGTGGGCAAAGTCGAGCCCGGACAGTTCAGGTCGGGCCATCGGAATTCCTGAAACTTCACGGACTATCCAGTGAAATAGAGTTCAAGCACCAGTGCATACGTGACGGTATTATCATGGTCCATTGCCAGGTTGGTTACCGGGATCTCGATAAATCACGCCGTGCGTTTCACGACATTCATGCGCAGGTAACAAACCGGGGTGGTCGCGTTGATCGTTATGGTATCTGTCTCGACTGGTCCATGGGATATCGAGCTGAAGACAGACAGGGGGCGACCAAGGGCACCGGCCTGATTCTGGACACACCGGAGGACTTCCAGCGGCTTTGTGCAAGTGCCCCGGTCGCATCACATTTTGGCGATTTCGTTCTGGGCATGCCGGCGGCCCTTGAAAACACCGAAGCCGCCCTTCTGGCCGGATCGACCGCCATCGGCAATATAGGCCAGTATTTCACTTTTCGTCTTCCGCACTGGGATGATGATATTCAG
Source organism: uncultured Rhodospirillales bacterium (assembly GCA_965603075.1). Taxonomy (GTDB): domain Bacteria; phylum Pseudomonadota; class Alphaproteobacteria; order Rhodospirillales; family Casp-alpha2; genus JABJOR01. The sequence continues at coordinate 9,399 of CBFDBO010000059.1, forward strand.
ATCACCGAAGCCACGATTACGGCACTGGCGTTATGTGCTGCACAGAATGTACCTGTCCTGATCCATTCCAACCTGGACGATGGTTTTGCAGCCCGGTTTTCTGATCTGAGCTGTGCTCTCGGAGCCGTATTGCTGGAGCGTCACATTGTGGAAGATCTGCTGGGATGCAACCTGGGTCACTGTTACGGGCATACGTTTTCGCATCCCCTGTCCCGATGGGCATTTCAGCGCAGTCTTGCCAAGCTGGGTAGCACGCCCGGTTCAATGGTGTACGGCAACACAACCGCCTATGGGGCCGAGGATTCTGAAAACTACGCCGCCCTCGCCGGTTATTTGGGTATCGATATCGCAGCACAACGTGTTCTGCCCACCGGGCACGCGATCAATCCCATTCCCATCATGGAAGCTAAACGCATACCCGAAATTGACGAGATCGTAGACGCCAGTTTGTTCGCTGCACGTCTAATGGAGCAGACAAAACCTCTCTCGCAGCTGTATCATATGGACATTGTCGATAGACTTTCTGAACAACTGATGGCGGGGGCCAGAACTTTTTTTGATCGCGTCATCGCTGGTTTCACAGAGCGCGGTATCGACACAGGCGATGCCGTCGAAATGATGCTTGCCATCAAGCGGCTGGGCGCCCGCCATATGGAGACCCTGTATGGTCCGGGAACGCCAGACGCGACCAGAGCAAGTGGCCGCTTGCCAGTTATGGAATCACCAGTCATCTCAGAGATCAGTGATCATACCGAACGAGTTCTGGCCAACACCACCGACTTGGGCAAGAAAATCAGCCAGGCCAGTCTGTCTGTCTGCGTTGCCACCACGGATGTTCACGAATACGGCAAGAACCTTATCGATCAGGTTCTCCATAATTTGAATGTTACGGTTGTGGATGGTGGCGTCAGCACCGACCCCGAAACGCTGGCGGCCCTGGCCCATGACTCGAACGTAGATGCCATCGCCATCAGCACCTATAACGGCATTGCCCTTCGTTTTATGAGATCCCTTCAACAGGAACTTGCATCCATCGGAAGTCAAATGCCCGTCTTTATTGGTGGCAAGCTCAACCAGATACCCGATGACAGCAATACCAGCCTGCCAGTTGACGTGTCAGTAGATCTGGAAGCGTTGGGTGCAGTCCCCTGTGCCGATGTGGAATCCATAATCCAGGCCCTGGCCATGTTATCGGGTGACCGCTAGATTGTAATGATCACAGAAGAACAATTACGTATGAGCAAAAAAAAAATCGGCATCATCGGTGATGGTGGCATCTAATTGAGATCAATAATGTCCGCTTTGGGTCCAGACTGTGTAAAAACGTTTATGGAGTTTTCTGTGTGATGCGTTGTTAGG
>CBFDBO010000060.1:0-10542 GCA_965603075.1 uncultured Rhodospirillales bacterium
CCCCCTTACTCAATATCACTCATCATGGATAGTAATTGCCGTTGATAATTATCAAGGGCCAATACGAGCAAGGCCAGCGTGGCCGGATCGGTGGTGGAACTGCCGGCGGTGACGGTGCCATCTTTCCATTTTACGGCCAGCGCAATGGATTCGATGCGCTCTAGGTTCTCCAGTCCATCACTGAAAATCTCTGCTGTGGTAACACCGTGTAGAGAACGAATTTCAGCCATGGAAAGCTCCTTTTTATAATTGTTTCACGTGAAACAATTTAACGTAAAAAATATGTACATTTAGACAGCCCTAGAATGCCGTTTTGCGTCGGTTGCTAAATACTTGTCAAAACACGAAGATACCGAGCGCATAAGAATGCGTGCATCTTCCGGAATGGTTACCTGCCAACCATCGATTGAACACAGGCCGTCCTCGGCCATGGGCTGTAGTAAATCAAAACATGCTGCGAGATCATTCGGGTCGCGGTTATAGGTCTTGCATAGGCTTTCTACATCCACATGCAGATCACACATCAAGCGTTCGATAATACCCCGACGCAAGCGATCATCATCGTCGATTTTAACCCCGCGCGCGGTGGGTGTTTTGCCGTCTTCAATGGCCCGGCGCCAATCGCGAACCGGGGTGTGATTTTGGATGTAACCACTGGGGTTAGCACCAATGCTGGAGGCCCCTAAACCGATCAATGCGTCGCAAGGATCAACCGTATAGCCTTGGAAGTTACGGTTTAATTTTCCGGCTTTTTGGGTCATGCTCAGGCTGTCGTCATCCTTGGCGAAATGATCAAGGCCGATCCAGCTATACCCGTTGGCCATTAATTTTTCAGCCGCCGCCAACATTTGGTCATGACGTTCATCACGACCGGGCAGGACATCCTCGTTAATTTGTTTCATGTGGGTTTTCATCCACGGCACATGGGCATAGCCAAACAGCGCCAAACGATCCGGCTGCATATCCAAGATCACATCCACATTGTGCTCAACGCCTTTGACGGTTTGATAGGGTAGGCCATACATCAGATCCAGATTAATCCGGTTAATACCATTGGCGCGTAGGGTGTCGATCACATGACGTGTGACCTCGACAGGTTGCACCCGGTTGACGGCTTTTTGAACGATGGGGTTTACGTCCTGAACACCAATGCTGGCACGGGTGATGCCACCCTCGGCGAGGGCCATTAAGGCTTCGTCTTCTAGATCGCGGGGATCGATTTCCACGGCGAATTCAGCGCCTTGGGAAAGGGTAAAGTTTTCGCGTAATTTATTAGCGAGTTGTAATAGATGCTCCGGCTTTAAAATCGTCGGCGTGCCCCCGCCCCAATGGATATGGTTGGCGGTGCGGTTTGGCCCCAAAATACCAGCGATCAAATCGATTTCCTGCATGAGTGTTTCGAAATACGCCTCAATGGGGTCATACCGATTAACGATTTTTGTATTACAGCCACAGAACCAACACATGGTATCGCAAAAGGGAATGTGCACATAGAGTGACAGCGGAATATCCGGATTTAGGTTTTTAAGCCAGTCGGTGTATTCCGCGCTATCGATACCATCATGGAATTGGGGCGCGGTGGGGTAGCTCGTGTAGCGCGGCACCATGCGGTCATATTTTTCGAGGATGTTTCTTTGCATTATTGTTATATACCACTAATTCCGGAGTTCATCCAGATTGTTATAAAGATCGAGCGCTTCTGGATTGGCCAATGCGTCTTTGTTTTTAACGGTCCGTCCGTGGACAATGTCGCGGACGGCGAGCTCGGTTATTTTGCCCGAAATCGTGCGCGGAATATCGGCCACATGAATGATTTTCGCGGGCACATGACGGGGCGAGCAATTGGCCTTGATCTGGGCCCGGATCCGCGCTTGTAGATCATCATCCAGCGTTACGCCCTCCGCCAAACGCACAAACAAAACGACGCGCACATCGTTGTCCCAATCTTGACCAATGACGATGCCTTCTAAGACCTCGGGTAATTGTTCGACTTGTCGATAAATCTCGGCGGTGCCGATGCGCACCCCACCGGGATTTAAGGTGGCATCGGATCTTCCATGAATAACGACGCCGCCGCGCGGTGTGATTTCGACAAAATCCCCATGGCACCAAATATTATCAAAACGGTCGAAATAAGCGGTGTGATATTTAGCCCCGTCTTCGTCGTTCCAAAATCCGATGGGCATGCTGGGGAAGGGGGCTGTACAGACAAGCTCACCCTTATCGCCCCGTACCGGTTGACCCGCATCATCAAAGGCATCGACCGCCATGCCCAATCCGCGGCATTGGATTTCACCGCGCCAAACCGGGGCACTGGGATTACCCAGAACAAAGCAACTGATGATATCGGTTCCGCCGGCGATGGAGGACAGATGTAAATCGGACTTTATATCGCGGTACACAAAATCAAAGCTCTCTGGGGACAGTGGCGATCCGGTGGATGCCAGCGCTCTGAGCGCACCCAATTTATGGGTTTGGGCGGGTGTAAACCCAGCCTTGGAAAGGGCGTCGATATACTTAGCCGAGGTCCCAAAAAAGGTCATTTTTTCGTCTTGGGCAAAATCCCACAAAACATTGCCATCGGGATAAAACGGCGATCCATCATAGAGCAACAATGTGGCCCCCCGACCCAGCGCGCTGGCAAACCAATTCCACATCATCCAGCCACAGGTGGTGAAATAAAACACCCGATCATCGGGCTGAATATCGCAATGTAATAATTGTTCCTTGGCGTGCTGGATTAACGTTCCCCCCGCGCCGTGGACAATACATTTGGGGGCACCCGTGGTGCCGGACGAATACATAATGAACAATGGATGATCGAACGGCAGTTGAGTAAATTCAATGGCGGCGGGTTTAAAGGCTTTGGTAAAATCATCCAGCAAAACGGATTTTGGAATATTAAGCGGTGTTTTATCTTGGATATATGGCACGACCAGAATTTTCTGAAGACCCGGTAATCCGGACACCACCTGACCAATTTTCTGGATCATGGAATGGGATTTACCGTTGTAATAATAACCATCCACACTGATGAGGATTTTGGGTTCGATCTGACCAAATCGGTCGAGAACCCCTTGAACCCCGAAATCGGGCGAGCACGAAGACCACACCGCCCCAATGCTGGCGGCCGCCAACATGGCAATGATTGTTTGCGGCATATTGGGCATATACCCGGCAACCCGGTCGCCCGGTAGGATGCCTTCGGCGGTTAATGCTTGGGCGAGAACGGATACATTGTCATAAAGCTCGGCCCAGCTTAGGCGTTGCTCGACCTGATCTTCGCCGCGAAAGACCATAGCCTCACCCGCATCACGGCGGATCAGCATATTCTCGGCGTAATTCAGGCGCGCGTCCGGAAACCATTTCGCCCCCGGCATGGCTCCAGAGTTTATGCAAACCCGGTCCCCCCAGGTTGAGGCCCGTAGACCACAAAACTTACGGACCGTATCCCAAAATGCTTCACGCTCATCGATTGAGAACTCCCACAACGCCGCATAATCACCCTCAGAAACGGCGTAGCGTTCGGTGACAAAATCCATAAAGCTCGCCATAGCGGTATTTTGCGCGGCGTTAATATCGGGGGTCCAAAGGGGGGTGAGGGTGTCTGATGTCATGACCGGGTCCTTAAAATTGTCTATCCGGAAGTGTCTGTCTGGCGAGTATCGTTTCGACACCCCATAAAGACAAGACTTGTTGTCTCTATTTTTGATGTTTTAAGGAAGGGAAAGAAAGAAGAGTTTGAACCACAGAGAGCCTTTAAGATGCTGATTTGATTTATTGCCAAAATATGGCACTCTGACATTATGCACCGTTTGATAATAATAATGATAACACTGGCAGTCTCCTTCACGCCCACACGCAGTGTGTGGGCGGCGGAGATTTTGGCGGGGATTAAGGGCGCGGATGATCGTTTGATTATGCCGTCGGACGAGTACCCGTGGAGTGCGGTGGGTCGGATTAACACAGAAACCGGGGGGCATTGTACCGGGGTTATTGTGGGGCCGGCGCTTGTGGTGACGGCGGCGCATTGTCTGTATGACAAACGTATGATGTGGCATATTAAACCGCAACAAGTGCATTTCGTGGCGGGCTTCCGAAACGGTGAATTTACCGCCCATACGGTGGCTAAAAAATATTTCATTCCAATGCAATATGACGAATTGGCTGATCCTTCCAAACAAAACGCGCTGCATGATTGGGCGATTATTCAATTGTCCGAGGCCATTGGGTTTCAAACCGGGTGGATCGGTGTGCGTCATACAGGGTTGGATGAGGCTTTTGTTCAGGCGGGTTATAGCCGCGATAGTAAAGCCGTGCTCAGCGCGCATGTGGGGTGCCCGATTATCAGCCGCGATGATGTGGTGATTGAAAACGATAAAATGCGGGCGTTATTGGTGCACCGGTGTGACGCGGTACCGGGCGATTCTGGCTCGCCGATATTTTATTACCACGATGACAAACCGTACCTTGCCGCCATTCATGTGGCGACCACCAAAAAACAACGCCCGGTGCGGGGTGTGGCCGTTCCCGTATCGACATTTGTGCGGGGTATAAAGCAACTGGGCGGGGGCGAGCCAGCCTATCCAGAGGGCGAAGATCCGCGCATTATTAAGACCATGCAATTGTTATTGGATAAGTTGGAGTACCCCTCGATTGATGCATTTTTTACCGATCAAGGGCTGGAAACGTTGGACCCTTTGGGCTACCACACTATTGGTCAAATAATATCGGTCATGAAACCCAACCCATAAATATCGCGAAAGATTGCTCCAATGAATAACGCCAACCTCTACGGACTGCTTGCCTCTCGTTTTCCAACGGATGAAGGCTCGGTGTTTCTAGAAAGCCCCGACGGCCAAGTAACCCTGTACAAAGATGTCGATACAGTAACCGCACAAATTGCACAATTGTTAATCGACCTTGGATGCGCCCCCGGCGACCGGGTTGTCGTTCAGGTGGAAAAATCCCATGAGGCGGTGATGTTGTATCTGGCATGTTTGCGCGCCGGGGCAATTTATATTCCGCTTAATACGGCCTATACAGTGGGCGAGTTGGATTATTTCTTGGGCGATGCAACGCCCCGCGTTTTGGTCTGTCGTACGGACTCATTAAAGGGTTTAAAACCGATTGCTGATGAGCACGGTGTGGCGAAAATTTTAACCATGGATGATGACGGTTCGGGGACACTTATGGCGTCACTGGATACTGATATAAAGACTATTGCCACCGTTACTACCGATAGCACCGTGCAACGGTCGGGCGCAGATATTGCCGCGATCCTTTATACATCGGGCACCACGGGCCGTTCCAAAGGGGCCATGCTGAGCCATGATAACTTGGCGTCCAACGCGCTAACCTTGCATGAGCTTTGGGGGTTCGTTCCGGGGGATGTTTTATTACACGGCTTACCGATTTATCATGTACACGGGCTTTTCGTGGCGCTGCATTGCGCGCTGTTAAACGGATCAAAGGTTTGGTTTTTACCCAAGTTCGATCTGGGGGACGTGCTGACCTTGCTGCCTAAATCCACCGTGATGATGGGGGTTCCGACGTTTTATGTGCGATTGCTGGGTGATGATCGGTTTAATAAATCGCTGTGTGCTTCGATGCGTTTGTTTATTGCGGGGTCCGCCCCGTTGCTGGCGGAAACGTTTGCGAGCTTTGAGGCCCGTACAGGTCACCGGATTTTGGAACGTTACGGCATGACCGAGGCCGGAATGATCACCTCCAATCCGTATGATGAGGGTGATGGAAATGGGGACGGTGAGCGGATTGCCGGAAGCGTTGGATACGCGTTGCCCGGTGTTGACGCCCAAGTATGTGATGCAAATGGTGTAGAGGTCGCGCGCGGTGAGCCGGGTACCTTGGAAATCAAAGGCCCCAATGTGTTTGTCGGTTATTGGGAAAACCCTGAGAAGACCCAAGCGGAGTTTCGGGTGAATGGTAATTTCATCACGGGTGATGTGGCAACAATGGCGACGGACGGTCGGATCGCTATTGTGGGTCGGGCAAAGGACTTGATTATTTCTGGTGGGTTTAATGTTTATCCAAAAGAGATCGAAACGGAGATTGATGACATCGCGGGGGTTCTCGAATCCGCCGTTATCGGTATCTCGCATCCGGACTTTGGCGAAGGCGTGGTCGCGGTGGTGGTGAAACAATCAAACACCGAGATGAATGAAGCGGATGTTATCGGTCCCCTAAAAGATCGACTGGCTAAATTTAAACAACCGAAAAAGGTTATTTTTATGGACGCGCTTCCCCGTAATGCCATGGGAAAGGTTCAGAAAAAAGAACTACGCGATACCTATGCGGGGTTGTTTGGCTGATCCTTTAGGGTCGCGTTTAGGTTTTAAAAAGATTTTCTGGAAAATGCAGGCTAACGGTTGTTCCCTTGCCAAGGACGCTTGTTAACGACAAAATTCCGCCGTGGGCTTCCGTGAATTTTTTTGCCAGATGCAAACCCAAACCGACACCCTCGTGGGTAACCGTTGAGCTCTTTCGCGATTGTGTAAAGGGATGCATTACCCGTTCAATGTCGTTTTCAGAAATTCCCATTCCTGTGTCTGATACGGCAACGAAGAACCCACCCGGCTCCATATCGGCTAGGATGGTGAGGGTTCCATTTGGGGCATATTTTATACAGTTTGATAAGAGATTGAGGAATATTTGTTTCAGACGTGTGCGGTCGGCCATGATGGCCGGGATGTCAGGATTACACTCATTGGAAATTGTTATGTTGGCATTTTTGGCGCGTTCTTTAACCATGGAAATACAGGCGGATATTTCATCGAGCAAATTCATTTCGTCAAGATTAAGCTCTAAATAACCACTTTCAATGTGCGCGATATCAAGGATGTTGCTTAAGACGCCCAACAAGTGCTCCCCCGCATCGTTGATATCGTTCATGTATTCATCATATTTTTCGTGGCCCAATGGCCCAAACACGTTGTCGCGCATAAGTGTTGAAAAACCGATGATCGCGTTAAGGGGGGTTCTGAGCTCATGGCTCATATTCGCGAGAAATATTGTCTTTGATTTATTCGCTAATACGGCGACTTCTTTGGCGGTTACCAATTCTTGCGTTCGGGCGATAACACGTTTCTCTAAAACTTGGTTTTGAACTTGAATTTGTCCTTGGATACTTTTGAGATTTTTTTCTGCGTCTTTCCGGACCGTAATATCGGTGCGGATGGCGGTATATTGAAAAGGTTTACCGTTATCATCTAAAAACGGGACAATTGTCGATTTAACCCAATAATAATCGCCAAATTTTGTTTTGTTTTTGATCTCTCCAATCCAAACTCTGCCTTTGGTAATGGTTCGCCACAAATCACCAAAAAATTCAGGCGGGTGTTCGTTAGAGTTTAAAATATTATGATCATTTCCAATTAATTCACCCTGGGTATAACCGCTGATGGCGCAAAATTTTTCGTTGGCATAGATAATCTTCCCATCTTTATTCGCCATGCTGACGATGGCGTGTTCATCAAGGGCGAATTTCTGAAAATCCATTTCTTTGATCTTTTCAGAAAGTTTTTCTTCTGTTTCTTTGTGGTGGGTGATTTCTCTAGCCGCGCCGATCATTCGGTGCTTGCCATCAATATCTTCCACCGTGCCGCCCCATCCATTGATCCAATGTAGGCTGCCGTCCTTGTGGATGACACGATATTCAATGCTAAATTGTTCACGGCTTTCGATGGCTTCAAAGATTATGCGATTACATTCATCCACGTCATCGGGGTGTATAAATTTGGTAAAATTTTCGTAACTTGTATCAATTTCCCCGGCTTGCATGCCGCTCATCAGGGGGAGCATTTCAGAAGACCACTGTAGATCGCCTGTTTCGGGGGTGAAGTCCCAATATCCAATATTTGCTGCTTTTCGGGCAAGAGCGTCGCGCGTGCGGGCGCGTTCCACGTTTTTATCAGCCTCAACGAGCTTTTCTTTGAGATCAGCAATTTCTGATCTTAACGTGTCTTCTGTGTTTTGAGTCATGAAGAGGGCGTGTCTTATTAGTTTATGAGATAAAATTAGCGCAGCGTCTCTAAAGAAAAACTTAGAGTTAATTTAATTTATTCTGTTGTAGCTTGTTATGATTAAAGTATCGTAAAGTTTACGCCGTTATCATATCCATGAACTTAGCTAATTTTATATCTAATGACGTGACCTGCTTTGATGTGTGGGTGGTCAGCGTGACCTGTACTGTATTGTATGAATTATTCCAATCCGGATGGTGATCCATCTTTTCGGCTTTCATGGCAACGCTGGTCATGAAGGCGAATGCGGCATTGAAGTTTTTAAATACAAATTCTTTACTGATGGCGTCAATCGTCGGGGCTAAATCATGCCATCCCTGTAATTCATCGATGGCCTCTTGTCGCGCTTCAATAGAAGTGAATTCCGTCATGGTTATCCTCACATAAAATGGTACTTATTTATTATCTAAGGTCCATTAAGTTTAAATTCAAGTACGTTTATATTTCACCCCTTTCATTTTTCACCTTCTTGACCTACCTTACGCTCCAGATAGTATTTATAAACGGAGAGTTTTATGGGCGTGATTGCGGGACCGATTTTGTGGCTGATTTTATCAGTAATCGACATCTATACATGGATTGTGATCATTGGCATCATTCTGTCATGGTTGGTGGCGTTCAATGTGGTGAATTCCACTAATCGGTTTATTTATATGGTGGGCGATTTAACGCACCGATTGACCGAACCTGCCCTTAAGCCCTTGCGTAACATGCTGCCCAATCTTAATGGCATAGATTTAGCGCCCATGGCGCTGATTTTGGGACTGATTTTCTTGAAAAAAATTATCTTTAATGTCTATGTCAGCATGATGTGAAGCCATTCTTTCAATAGCATAATAAATTGATGGCGCAGGACTTGCACTTGACGCAAAAATCAGGGACAACTCCTGATGATTTATGTGTATTCTTTTTCCATATTTAGAGGGTCTGTTTGATGAGCGAAGCAACAATTATCGATGGCAAAGCATTTGCCGCTAAATTGCGTGATCGGGTCAGTGGCGTGGTCAGCACTTTAAAAGCCGACAACAATATCATCCCCGGTTTGGCCGTTGTTTTGGTGGGCGAAGACCCCGCCAGCAAAGTCTATGTGAACTCCAAAGCCAAACTCACCGTCGAATGTGGTATGGAAAGTTTTGAGCACAAATATGATGACAGCATTGACGAAGCAACATTGCTGAACCTCATCGATCAGCTCAATACCGATGACAAAGTCAATGGCATTCTGGTTCAACTGCCCCTACCCAAACACATTGATGAACAAAAAGTACTCTCCGCCATCAACCCCGATAAAGACGTGGATGGTTTTCACACCACCAACGTGGGCCGGCTGTGGACGGGTGGCGACGCGCTGGTGCCTTGCACCCCATTCGGTTGCAGCGTTTTATTAAAAGACTTCCTCGGCGATTTGTCCGGTAAAAATGCGATTGTCGTGGGGCGCTCTAACATTGTCGGTAAACCCATGGCGGCACTTTTGTTGGCTGAAAGCTGCACCGTGACCATTGCCCATTCCCGCACCGATGATCTGCCCGGTAAATGCCGCGAAGCCGATATTCTGGTCGCCGCCGTTGGCCGCCCGGAAATGATCAAAGGCGATTGGATTAAACCCGGTGCCACCGTGATCGACGTGGGCATCAACCGCATCGACGCCCCGGAAAAAGGCATTAAAGAAGACGGTACGGTTAAAACCAAGCTGGTCGGTGACGTTGAATTCGAAAGCGCCGCCAAAGTCGCCGGCGCCATCACCCCGGTCCCCGGCGGTGTCGGTCCCATGACCATCGCCTGCCTGCTGCGTAACACCGTGGTCGCCTGCTGCCGCCAAAACAACCTACCCGACCCCGGCATCTAGGGCGTGCCGCCCCGGCAATCGCGGGTCGCGATAGACTGATTTAAGACGTACTGGCCCGGTATAGCCGGACGGTCCGGCGGCCTTTTTAGTCGGGTCGTGATAGAGAATTTAAAGAAAAGCCCCGCTTCGGTGTATCCGGCGGGGCTTTTTGTTGTTTCGAATGAGATGATCTTTGGGTGTAAAATCTTCCCTTAACACCAACTCGCCATCTCGGTGTTGTTCATGTTTTGGGTGCGGATCATTTCTTGGATGTTGGCTTCGATGACTTTGTAGCCCACGTTACCGAGCAGGGCTTGGCGGCCCTCATTAAGGATGATGCTGGGGCTGACTTTAATGTCGTTATCGCGTTGGTGGTTATAATCAGCCATCAAGGCCGCCATGGCGTGGCCCCGTTTCAGGACGGCTTTCAGGGCGGCTAAATCGAGGGCGTGTTGCTCGGCGATCGTCCACAGCACATCGCGGTCGGCAATATCACGGGCTTCCTCAAAAAAGGCTTTTCGCAAAGACCACGTGAGTTGTTCGAAAGTGGCGTTGCCGCTGACCAATTGTACGGCTTTTAAAAATTCGTGGGGGCTGGCTGATGAGGCGGGACGGGCTTTGCTCCAAAGTTCCGGGTGGATATTAACATGGGCAAAATTGTCTGCGACATTTTGA
>CBFDBO010000061.1:0-7967 GCA_965603075.1 uncultured Rhodospirillales bacterium
AGGCTTTCCATGGCGCGGCGGGCGTGCAGCAGAACTGTGCCGCCGGGGGTTTCGTAAACACCCCGGGATTTCATACCCACAAAGCGGTTTTCCACCAAATCGAGGATACCAACACCGTTGGCACCGCCCAGTTCATTGAGCTTGGTGAGCAATTCAGCCGGGCTGAGTTTTACGCCATTAACCGCGACCGGATCACCGGCTTCGAAATCGATGGTGATTTCAAGGGGGGTATCGGGCGCGTCCCAAATGGGGACAACACGGGTCAGCACGTGGTCCCAATCGGCTTCCACCCAAGGGTCTTCAAGGGCTTTGCCTTCGCTTGAAATATGCAGCAAGTTGGCATCTTGTGAGAACGGTGGTTCACCGCGTTTGTCTTTGGGGACGGGAATTTGATTTTTCTCGGCGTATTCGATCAACCTAGTACGGGATGTCAGATCCCATTCGCGCCACGGTGCGATGATTTTAATGTTGGGCTCTAGGGCGTAGTAGCCGAGCTCAAAACGAACCTGATCGTTGCCTTTACCCGTTGCGCCGTGAGAGACCGCGTCCGCGCCCACTTCGCGGGCAATTTCGATTTGACGTTTGGCAATCAACGGTCGCGCGATGGAGGTGCCCAGCAAGTACGTGCCTTCATATACCGCGTTGGCGCGGAACATGGGGAAGACATAATCACGGACGAATTCTTCGCGTAGATCCTCGACATAAATTTCTTTAATGCCCAGCATTTCGGCTTTTTTACGGGCGGGTTCCAACTCTTCACCCTGTCCCAGATCGGCGGTAAAGGTCACCACTTCGCAATTATAGGTCTCGACCAACCATTTCAAAATAACCGAGGTATCAAGCCCACCGGAATAAGCAAGGACGACTTTATTGATTTGATCATTCATGGGATGAATTCCAATATTTAAACGGTTGATACAAGATTATTAAGAATGCGCGCGGATTATAGGAAAATATCAGTTCGTGGCAAGCCAGTTTTCAAGGTCACCTTTAATCTCTTCATAGGACTTGTACCCCGCTGACAACAAGGCGTATTTATCGTCGGTTTTAATTATCAGGGATGGAAATCCGGTGACCTGCATTTGACGCGAGGTATGGAAGTCGCCTGCGGTGTCATAGACACTGGTTACATCATGGAATTGATCCAAGAACGATGATTGATCTATACCCAATTGATCGGCAATTTCGGCCAGAACATTGCCATCGGTGACATCCAAATTACGGGTGTAGAAGGCAGAATGTACCGCCGCTAAATAAGGCAGGGTCAATGCGGGGTTTAACCGACGCACCACACACACCGCGCGACAAGCCGGTTCGGTATCGTAAACAAAATCATTTCGATCAAAGAATGACATATCGAAAGGCTGACCAGAGCGTTCTTCAACGTGGGCCCAATGCTCAGCGATTTCAGATTTACTGGCTTCATCCATGGGCGTGCGGGTGAGGGGGCGCAAGCCTCCCATGATCGGGCGAATTTTCGCTAGGCCCTGTAATTGCTGTTCAATGGCGGTGATAACGGGCGAGAAACCCCAGCACCAAGAACACATAGGATCGGCAATATAGATCAATTCGTGGGTATCAAGAGTGGACATGATTTAAGAGGCCTGTTGTTGTTTTAAAGATTGGCGTTGACGGCTTGCCGTCCGTAATTTTTCGATATCACGGGTGCTTTCTGATTTAAGTTGCCCGCAAGCCGCCAAAATATCGCGACCCCGGGGGACTCGGATCGGGGCGGAAAACCCACCATCATTAAGAATTTCAGAAAACCGTTTGATATCGGCCTTATTGGAGCATTCATAAGCAACGCCCGGCCAAGGGTTAAACGGGATCAGGTTAAACTTAACGGGTAGGCCTTTGACCAACCGTAGCAATTCCCGGGCGTCAGCTTGTGAATCGTTCACGCCTTTTAACATGACGTACTCAAAGGTAATGCGGCGCGCATTATTGGCGCTGGGATAACGACGACAGGCATCGAGCAGTTCTTTGATGGGGTATTTTTTGTTAATGGGGACCAGCACATCACGTAATTCATCGGTAACCGCGTGAAAGCTGACCGCTAAATTCACGCCCAGTTCTTCGCCGCATTGATCCATCACGGGCACCAAGCCAGAGGTGGACAGGGTAATCCGGCGTTTGGATATGGCGATACCGTCACCGTCCATGATGATGGTCAGCGCCTTTGCCACGTTGGGATAATTCATTAATGGCTCGCCCATGCCCATCATGACGATGTTAGACAATAAACGATCTTGCGAGGGCGAGGGCCATTCACCGTAACTGTCACGCGCCGCCATTAACTGACCGACGATTTCGCCCGCGGTTAAATTACGAACCAAGTCCATGGTACCGGTATGACAGAATGTGCAACTGAGCGAACAGCCTACTTGACTGGAAATACACACCGCCCCGCGGTCTTCTTCGGGGATAAAGACCGTCTCGGCCTCGTTCCCGTCATGGAATTTAAACAACCATTTGCGGGCTTTATCGGTCGATGTTTGTTCGGTGGTAATGACCGGACGGCGGATGACGAATTTTTCGTCCAACACATCGTGCATGGATTTAGCGATGGTTGTCATCTTGGAAAAATCAGTTTCCCCGCGATGATAAATCCAGTGCCAAAGCTGTTTGGCGCGAAATTTGGGCATGCCAATTTCTGCCAATGCAGTGGTCAATTCCTCACGCGACAGCCCCACCAGATCAAGTCGACCGTCGACCTCGGGATTGTTTTGTTTGTTCAATGTGTCATTTGCGTTATTTTCCATGGCCCTTACATATAGAGCCTGAGCGGAAAAGTTAAGCACTTTCGTAGGATTTATTTAATACCACAGGCCGCCAGAGACGCTTTATAGGCTCGGGTAAATCCGGTTAGCGAGTAAGTATCCGTGGTCTCGGTCCCCCGCCAAGAGGTACCCTTAACCACCATTTTGTTGCCTTTACGCATGGCGCTGACAAGGTCGCGGTCGCTTTTAGCGTCCCGCGCCCAGGCCATTTCACCCATGGCAAAGAGGCTGGTGGGGGAGGCATCGATGGTCATGGTGACCTCGCTGTTTTCTTTGTATTTGTAACCCGCGCGGACGCTGACCACGTTTAACTCACCGATGGCCGGGCGCTGGGTGACCAAGACAAAGGTATCACCACGGGCGGTGTAATTGCCTGTTGCCTTGGTGGGTTCGGAACCGATGTAACACACACCCTTGCCACCCTCGACGGTCTTGAATGCGGACCAATCGCCAAAGACACCCAAGTTTTCCGATAAGGCAGGGTGTGTGTATAGCAGGGTCGTCATAAATAAGGTCGACAAGGTTATTCGAAGGTATGTTTTCAATCTGGCACCGTTTAAGTTTATTGTTTGAGTTTAATTTTCACGAGAACTTCACATTTTATGTTCATAGATTAAAGTCTATAGAATAACCATGACCATGATCCTTAATTTTCAACTCTTAATTTTAACTCTTAATTTTAACATGAAATTATTTTAACCCATGAAACTTTCTGAATCGTTACTAATCGATATTAAACGGGGCAATCTTGTTGAAAGCGAACATTTGTGTGATGGCGTGGTCGTCAATGCAAAGGGTGATATTGTCATGGGGTGGGGTGATATTTCTCGTGAAATATACCCGCGCTCTGCGATCAAGCCCGTGCAAGCATTACCGTTGATCGAGACCGGGGCTGCCGATCATTTTGGCTACAGCCCGGCTGAAGTTTCTTTTGCCTGCGCGTCGCATAATGCCGAGAGCGTTCATATCGAAGCCGTTCAAGGCATATTGGAGCGGATCGGCCTGGGGGATGATGATTTTGAATTGGGCCCCCCGCATCATAGTGAGAAAGATCTATGTTCCGTCCTGAATACGGCGTCTCTTGAACCCAGATGTTTACATAACAATTGCTCGGGTAAACACGTCGGGTTTTTAGCAACGGCCGTGCACATGGGCGAGAACCCCGTGGGTTATATTCAACCCCAACATCCGGTTCAAATGCGGGTATTGGAAGCCATGGCAAGCCTTTCAAATAGTGATTTAAGCACCACCGCGCGTGGGGCTGATGGCTGCGGTATTCCGGTGGTTGGGATGGCACTGTCAGATTTTGGTTTGGCCATGGCGCGTATGGCGGACCCCTCCGGTTTGGGCGCGGTTCGCGAAGAAGCGATAGCCCGTATTATTAA
Organism: uncultured Rhodospirillales bacterium; assembly: GCA_965603075.1. Lineage (GTDB taxonomy): Bacteria > Pseudomonadota > Alphaproteobacteria > Rhodospirillales > Casp-alpha2 > JABJOR01. The sequence continues at coordinate 4,166 of CBFDBO010000061.1, forward strand.
TGCCATGCTGGCCCACCCTGTTATGGTGGCGGGACGTGTTAGTTTTGATACTCTTGTCATGCAAGCGCTGGATGGGGTTGCGGTAAAAACCGGGGCAGAAGGGGTGCAAATTGCCATCGTTCCTGAGCGGGGTCTGGGCATTGCTTTTAAGGCCCGCGATGGAAATTCGCGGGGCAGCGAAGCGGCGATGATGTGGGTCTTGGATAAACTTGGTCTAATTACCAAAAGTGCGGCGCTTGAGATTGCGGAACTGATTGATATCCCTGTTAAAAACACCCTCAATGATACGGTTGGTTCTGTTGGTGTCCGCAGTACATAAGTTTATTCCTCAGTTTATTCCTCGGTGTTTAAATATTCTTAAAATATACCGTTAAACATTCTTGTTGACCTTCCAGCGACAGCAACCTTTATGAATAGAGCTATCGTTTTATATATACATTTTGAAAAGGCCTGTATTATGAAAAAGGTAGTGTTATTGGTTCTTATCCTGGGGGGTGGTTTTGCCTTTTGGAGCTATGCGCCAAAATCAGCAAGCGGCACGAACCCTGACGATGTTAAATTACCCGACATGACCCCGGCTCTAAATTTAGGCAAGATGAATTATGATGCTTTATGCGCCAGTTGCCATGGTAAAAACACGGTGGGAACCGATAAAGGACCTACGTTTATTCATAAATTTTATCACCCCGGCCATCACGGCGATCAAGCATTCTATGTGGCTGCAATAAAAGGCGTCAACGCCCATCATTGGCCTTATGGCGATATGGCGCCCGTTGACGGCATTACAGAGGCTCAAGTTGAAAAAATTATTCAATATGTTCGGGCAATACAGCAAGCCAATGGTTTGTTTTAAAGAGGTTTTTCACGGGCCAGCCATTTTTACGGGTCAGTTGTTTTATGGGTCAATCGTCTTTATAGACGTCAACTTCGCCTAAGGGGGGTGGGCTTTCGTATTGCTCTAAATCGCTCAGAATAAAGTTCTTTGTTTTGCGGGTAAACCTGCCACCGTGTTTGTGTTCGGGCAGTCCTTCCACAGGGGCGCCTGCGCTAACATGGCGGGGGGCGAATTTGCTGGTTGAAATGGTCCGGTCATACATGGTGATGGCCCCGGCTAATCCTACATTAATACAGAATTTGGTGGGGATTTTAATGATGTGGCTACAGCGTGATTGCATGGCGGGCGACAGCGAGCCTTGTTCTGGTCCCAAAATATAGGCCGCTTGTTTAGGGTGTCGGAAACTGGGCAGATCAACCGCGTCATCGGTTAATTCGATCCCCACCAGATCACACCCCGCTGGTAGTACCAGCGCGTCTGCGGTTGGGAATTCATAAAACGGCACATGGCCTTTGGCATCGGATGTATCGGCGCTGCGCACAGATTGACGCTCGTAACGGGGATCGACTGTAAAAACGAAGCTGGCTCCAAAGGCATGGGCGGTTCGAAACAAGCTGCCCACGTTCATGGCCTTGCTGACACCCTCTACACCAATACCGAAATAACCACGCATAAATTTAGTCTCCTGAAAATAATTTTGTCGACTATGATCATTATGACTTGAAAATCAAGGCCGGGTTGCGTAAGGCATTCTAATGCGCGCGATTATTTGTAACACATTAACCGGATTTGAGGCACTCTCTATTGAGGATGTGCCCGCACCCACTATGGGCAGCACCCGGCAAAGTGACGAACGGACAAAGTTCAAAGAATGCGTGGCTGACGTACGCATTAAGGTCCATGCGGCGGGTCTCAATTTTGCCGATACTTTGGTTACCCAAGGAAAATATCAAATTAGGCCCCCCCTGCCTTTTACCCCCGGCCTTGAGGTTGCGGGTGAGGTTGTTGAGGTGGCGGACGGTGTCTCTAATGTAAAGGTTGGCGACCGGGTTATGGCGCTGGTGGCCTATGGGGGATACGCCGAAGAGGTCGTTGCCCCGCACAGCACGGTTTATAAAATATCGCCTCAAATGGACTGGTCCCTTGCGGCGGGATTTCCTATCGTCTACGGCACGTCCTATGTGGCGCTGGTTGAACGCGCGCGGTTGCAACCCGGTGAAGTATTATTGGTACATGGGGCGGCGGGGGGTGTGGGGCTCAGCGCTGTTGAAATTGGCAAACGACTGGGGGCCACGGTTATTGCCACGGCGGGGGGACCCGATAAACTTGCCATTGCCGAAAAATTTGGCGCGGATTATCTGATCGACTATAAATCCGAGGATGTCCGCGAGCGTGTCCTTGCCATAACCGAGGGCCTCGGTTTCGATGGCGCTCACGTTGTTTATGACCCGGTCGGGGGGGCGTTATTTGACGCGTCTTTGCGCTGTACGGTCAGTGGCGGACGGATTTTGCTGGTCGGGTTTGCCAGCGGCACTGTGCCGCAGATCCCTGCTAATATTATGTTGGTTAAAAATCTGGATATCATGGGCATATATTTTGGTGCCATGCGCATGGCCGATCCGGCTATGGTGCAAACGGCATTCGAGAAAATGATGACGTGGTATGAGCAGGGCGCCTTACGGCCCCATGTCTCAGCGACGTATCCTCTGGAGGAGGCAATCGACGCGCTACGTATGCTCGCGGAGCGACGCTCGACGGGAAAGGTTGTTTTAACGGCTATTTAAGGCAACTTATCCTTAGTTAAGGGCAAACCCGTTATCCTCGTTTATAAATACCGTTCAAGTTATCAAATTTTCAATAAATCCATTTGAGATTGGTTTGATCTAGGTCTATATAAACATTTATGAAACACCCTATATTTCACACCCTAATATTTAACATCCGCAGAGAGATTTCTCTGTGGGCGTGTCTGTTCGCTGTGGTTTTTCAGATGGGTGCTCCTTTGGTGCAAGCAGCCCTGTTCAATCAAGCATATGCTGCCATGGACGGCTCTATTCCCTTAGAAATCTGCACACCCTATAACGGGGTTGTCTCTCAAGGTCCTGTTGGAAATACCCCCCTTCATAATAATCCCACCTGTGATGTTTGTACGCTGTACCATCTTCAACATATGGGTACGAAAGCCATTCTTGAAGATGTTGGATTTAATGTCGAGCGACACTTATTAGAAACCCAAAGCTTTGCGTACACAAATGATCTGCATCATTCCCAAGCGGGGTCTTCTACCCCTGCAATTAGGGCGCCACCATTTTTCCTTTAAATCAATCGACCTCAATTTACTGATTTACTCCTAAGGAAAAATAACATGAAAAACTTACTCTCTATCGTCACTCTTTGTCTGGGCCTTGTCCTGATCTCTGCCCCCGGCGCACATGCAGGCAACACAGAGATGCAAGTTGGTGATTTAAGCATTACCAACATTTGGGCCCGTGCGACGGCGCCTAACGCTAAAACAGCGGCGGCTTATATGAAGATCACAAATAACGGCAATACCCCGGAAATGATTACCGCGGTTAGTACCCCCGTTGCCAAAAAAGCCGAGCTACACCAAACCACCATGACCGATGGCGTCATGAAAATGGAACATGCCGCCCATACCATGATCAAACCGGGTGAAAGCCTCGTAATGGAACCCGGCGGGTATCATCTTATGATGATGAAAGTAACCGAAAAGTTGGTTGCTGGTGAAACCATGACCATGACGGTCACCTTCAAAAACGCCGGTCCGGTTATTTTTGAAATGGACATCAAAAAGAAATAAGATTTAGGGTGACGCGCTCTTTTTAAACACTGGGCGCGTCACACTTAAAAACGCTGGGCGCGGAGCCCCTAAAAAAACGCTGGGCGCGGAGCCCCCTTACTCAATATCACTCATCATGGATAGTAATTGCCGTTGATAATTATCAA
>CBFDBO010000062.1:0-7661 GCA_965603075.1 uncultured Rhodospirillales bacterium
TGTTATAGCCTTCAAAACCACCCCGGTCTTTCCAGCCGCCGCCAATTTTGCTCTCGGTGTGGCCAAAGACAGAAATATAACGATAGTCCATTTCAACTTGATCGGCAAAATTATGCTTAATCTCATCGACCCTTGCTTGGGCGCAATAGGCCCAGATACATAAAATATCGCTGTAATACGTTATGTTAATTGTTTTTGTCTCGGTCATCGTCTTCGTCCTGAATCCTGTGTTTAAAATTTAGGTGTTTTCAATTTGCTCTAAAAGCCAGTTGCGGAAGGCGACCACCTTGGGTCGATCCCACGTCGTTGGTGGCCCCACGAGATAATACGCGTTGCGGACCGGAATTGTAATATCAAACAGTTGCACAAGTTGGCCCGATTTAAGTTGTTCCCCCACCAGCACGCTACGCCCCAGCGCAATGCCCTGTCCGGTGACGGCGGCTTGGGCGATCAAGTGGGAATGTTCGATCGTAAAATCGCTCTCGATTTTGGCGTTTGGAATGCCGGCTTCATGAAACCACATATTCCAATCCTCGGGCATGGAATCATGCAACAAACGGTATTTTAAAATATCCTTGGGTTCATTCAGTGGTGGACCGTTTGCGATTAAATCGGGGCTTGCCACCGGAAAGATCACCTCGCTCATCAACAGGTGCGACTGGCAACTGGCCCAATCCCCCTTGCCATAACGGATGGCCAGATCGATCTCGTCACGGGCAAAGTTCACCAGCGCGTCCCCCATGGTCAGACGCACATCTATTTCGGGATTCTGGGCGCGGAAATCACCCAACTTAGGGACCAGCCAGCCAGAAGCAAAACTATCCAGCGTTGAAATGGTCAACGTACCGGCACTCTCGGTGGCATGCAGGTGGCGTACGGCGGTTGCCATCACGTCCAGCCCTTCACGGATCGCCGGAAACAGGGTTTGACCTTCGGGGGTTAATTTAAGGCCCCGGTTAACCCGTTGAAATAACGCATGCCCGATGAATTCCTCTAAGCCTTTAACTTGATGGGAAATGGCGGCTTGGGTGACATATAGCTCTTCGGCGGCCTTGGTAAAACTCAAATGCCGGGCGGCGGCTTCAAAGGATCGCAAACCGTTTAAGGGGGGTAATTGGCGCGACATTCTTTTATTCCGTTTTTTCGACTATATGTCATTAAATTTGTAAATATATAATATATTATCATGAATGACGTAAAAGTAAAAATGAATAAAATTAAATAATATCAATTAGTTATTCTGTTTCGTGTATTTATTTATATTAGATTTTCTAATGAATATATGAGAAAGCATCGTTTGTGGAATGAAGCCGCTTTGGCCTATATAGGTCTCAAGCAAGCCGAAACACTTAAAACCTTTCATTCAAACTCAGGAGAAAATCGATGTCTGTAAATACAAACGTAAGATACAACAAAATCAACACTCAGCGCACCGGAGACATGGTTTCTCCGTCCGTAACAGAGATGATCACACCCTTGGCCAGTTACATGGGATCGCTGCCGTTATTTTTGCTCGACACGTTGATAAGTTGGCAGCACCGCAGCACAGAGCGGACCAACCTTGCAACCATGAGCCCGCACTTGTTAAAGGATATGGGGATTTCCGCTGATGAAGCCGCACGGGAAGTCGGTAAAGCTTTCTGGCAGAAGTGATCTTCGCTCACTGTTTGAGCACTCCCGTTTAAACAATAAAGGGCATCTCTGAAAGGGGTGCCCTTTTTGATTTAGAATTACCTGTTTATTCAATTGGGAGCGTACGATCGGGACCATACCCTCGCCCCCCTATTATGTTAAACGCGTATTATATTAAACACGTATTATATTAAGTGTGGCAAGTTTATGTGGTGGCTGATCATGCGACTGCCGCTCCAATAATGCAGGGCAAAGGCCGGCGGGTCTTCAACGGCGCGGGGCAGGTCGTCGGTGTTTAAAAGATCCGCGGCCACATGAAAAGCCGTCGATGGCCCCGTGCTGGCGATGGTGCCCGCAAACCATGCCGTCGTTGGTCTGTGTAAATGTCCACAGAGAACGCGCTCGATATTGGGGCTTTGACGTAATATTGGGGCAAGTTGATCGCCATCGAAACAGCGTGATCCATCCATAGAGCTGATCCCCGTTTCATAGGGCGGGTGGTGCATAATCATCAGTGTAGGTCGCTCGTAATCTTCAGCCAGTTTGATGGATAACCACTGTAAGCGCTGTTCACACAACATGCCGTAATACTCGCCGGGTTCGACCGTATCGAGGGCGATAATACGCACGTCATGATGGGATATACCGTAATGGATAAAGTCATCTTGCATATAACCGCGTTCATCGAAGGTTTCGCGCAATGCGTCGCGGTTGTCATGATTGCCGGGGATCACATAAAAAGGAATATCGAGCTTTTGGAATATTTCCCAAGCACGGTCGTATTGGGTTAAATCGTCGCCTTCAATAATATCGCCCGTCACCACAACCACATCGGGGCGTTGTGACATGGTGTTTATGCGCGCAACTGCTTGATTTAATTGCAAATTGTGAGGGTGGTCGGTGTTTGCATTAATATGACAATCCGAAATTTGCACGATGATCATGAAGTACAAGCCTATAAAAGATTAAACTCAAAACATGATGGACTGTGCATGCGGGTGTTGCAAGGGGGGTGGGCCGTAATGTTTGTGGTAATGTTTAGCCTAACGATTCGTGATCGAAGGTATTGGCAGAGGCCCGCTGTGGTGCTACAAGGCGCGTCTCATGACAGATTTAAAACACATTCGCAACTTTTCAATCGTTGCCCATATTGATCACGGCAAATCAACGCTGGCGGATCGCATGATCCACCTGTGTGGGGGGCTGACCGATCGTGAGATGACCGAACAAGTTCTCGATTCAATGGACATTGAAAAAGAACGCGGCATCACCATTAAGGCCAACACCACACGGTTGGAATTCAAAGCCCAAGACGGCGAGACCTATCTGCTAAATTTGATGGACACGCCGGGCCATGTGGATTTCGCCTATGAAGTATCACGTTCATTAGCGGCTTGCGAAGGCTCCCTATTGGTTGTTGATGCCTCGCAAGGGGTTGAGGCACAAACTTTAGCCAACGTTTATTTGGCGTTGGACAACAATCATGAAATTATTCCGGTGTTGAATAAGGTCGATTTGCCCGCGTCTGAGCCCGAACGCATAAAAGAACAGATCGAAGAAGTTATCGGTCTTGATACGTCAGATGCCATCGAAATATCCGCAAAAACGGGTAAAAATATCGATCAAGTTTTGGAGGCCATCGTTGCGCGCCTACCGGCCCCAACGGGCGACCGGGACGCGCCACTTAAAGCCTTATTGGTGGATAGCTGGTATGACCCTTACCTAGGCGTGATGATCTTGGTTCGGATTAAAGACGGCGTGCTGAAAAAAGGCATGAAAATCCGGATGATGGCCAATGGGATCAATCATACGATTGATCAAGTGGGTATTTTTACGCCAAAGCCTGAAAAAATAGGCGAGCTTGGACCGGGCGAGGTGGGTTACTTCACCGCGGCCATCAAAACCGTGGCCGATACCAGCATCGGCGATACCATTACGGAAGAAAAACGCCAGGCGTTAGAACCTCTAAAAGGCTTTAAGCCATCAATTCCAGTGGTTTTTTGTGGCATGTTCCCGGTGGATGCGTCGGATTATGAGAATTTACGAGAAGCCCTAGAAAAATTACACCTCAATGACGCAAGTTTTCATTTCGAGGTTGAATCATCGGCGGCGCTGGGACTTGGTTATCGTTGTGGTTTCCTCGGGCTTTTGCATTTAGAGATCATTCAAGAGCGTCTGGAGCGGGAATACGATCTGGATTTGATCACCACGGCTCCATCGGTGGTTTACAAAATTCACATGAATGATGGCAAATTGTTTGAATTGCACAATCCAGCGGATATGCCCGATGTGGTTAAAATCGCTTCCATTGATGAGCCCTGGATCAAGGCGTCCATCATGGTGCCCGACGAGTACTTAGGGTCGGTATTACAGCTCTGCACGGATCGGCGCGGGGTTCAAATTGAGCTAACCTATGTGGGCAGCCGCGCCATGGTGGTGTATCGCTTACCACTCAATGAAGTGGTCTTTGATTTTTATGATCGCTTGAAGTCGGTTTCTCGGGGATATGCCAGTTTCGATTATGAAATGGACGAGCATATCGAATCTGATCTGGTAAAGGTCAGTATTTTGGTTAATCAGGATAATGTCGATGCGCTGGCCTTTATCGCTCACCGCAGTCACGCCGAGGGTCGCGGTCGCCAGATTATCAAGCGCTTGAAAGATTTAATTCCCCGCCAATTGTTTAAAATTGCGGTTCAAGCAGCCATTGGCGGCAATATTATTGCGCGTGAGTCTGTGAGTGCCATGCGCAAAGACGTAACGGCCAAATGTTACGGTGGCGATATTACCCGGAAGAAGAAACTGCTCGAGAAGCAGAAGAAGGGTAAGAAGCGCATGCGTCAGTTTGGTAATGTGGAAATTCCACAATCAGCGTTTCTGGCAGCTCTTAAAGTTGGCGATGACTAAAAAGTTAATTATTTAGTCTCTTTTTCTGCCTGTTTAATATCCTCATAAAGCTGATTGATATCCAAATGCTCTGGCGTTTCGGTAAAGTTGATAAGGTCATCGGCGGTTGGCACGCCCGCGGGCAGATCGCCCTTAAACTGGCTATTACGAATATCCTCATCGTCACTTTGGTCTAAATCAAACAGCAAGTGAACCGGCGAGCGATCATCTTCATTGGGGTCCCAGGTTTCGTCGGATTTAGCGTTCTCGGTAAGTGTATCGACGATAAACAATGATTCTTTCTGGCGTTCGTATTCCTCTTCGACATCAAAGGACATAAGACGATTGGGGCGGCACAGCCAAGCAAGCGCCAAACCGGGTCCGCCCGCGATTAACCATCCGGGAAGCTGTAGCAAACCAACGAGTAAAGGGTCCCATAATACAGGGGAAATGCTGACGATTTTTATCTTGCTCAGGACCAAATTTCCGGGTGCCATGGCGTACCAGAGATCATACGCAGATGTCAGGACGTGGGATGTGAACCCCCGGCTACTGTTGGTAACCACAACAAAGGGCTCGCTTGCCGCCGCGCCAAAGGCCAACAATATTAAAAACCAGCCACACAGGAATAAAATTTGCATAAACTAACGCTTCGCTTTTTGATTATTTTAATATCGACAAACACCACCGTCATTCAGCGGGGGAACGGTACGATAATAACTTTATTTTTCTGCCAAACTAAAAACCGCTAATTTAAAAATTTAATATTGGGCGGTTTGTACAGCATTATTGAACACCCGATGATGGGCACAATGGTGATGATGTACATAATTGGTATCATCGCCATATTGCGCGCACTCATGTTTTCAACGCCGAGGATAACTATTTGTAAAACCAGTATGGTTAATGCGGCAACCACGGTGCGTTTGGTGTGATTACGGCGGGTGAAGCCGCCGGAAAATTGACACACGAGAGCGATTAAAACAAAGGCGATGCCCACCAATGGCGATGTCAGCCGTTTATGCCCCTCAATAATGTATTTTGGGTAATCTCGGGGTAATATGAGATCGTTATCGCTGATGTTAAATAACGCCGTCAAACCCATTTCCCGGCGGTCGGGGGTACGGGGGCTCGCTTCTTCCTGATAATCATCCAATGCAAAAGTGTAACGATCAAAATATAAAACCGAATAGTCATTGGTTTTTTTATCCAACACCTGTCGATTGCCATCGAACATAATAATTTGCGCGCCATTGCCTGACTTTACCATTGCCCCACTTTTGGCGATGACAGTGACGGGAATCTCGGGATCGCTTTCGTCATGAATAAATATGCCCGACAAAGTATTTTCCGCTGTTTTTTCGCGAATATAAACGGTGGTTTTATCCCCAATCGAATTGAACTTACCGGGATCAAGCATGACTTGGGTAAAGCTGTATTTTATTTGCCATCGTAACTCGCCGAACATCCGGTGGGATTCCGGTAGGAACAAAATATTATTCATGAAGGTAAAAAGTGCCACAAAACCCGCTAAGATTAAGACCGGCTTGGCCAGTTGAACGGGGCTGAGGCCCGCAGCGGCCATAACCACCAACTCGCGATCGGCGGTCATTTTGGAATAGACAAACAAAACCACCACAAATAACGCAATGGGCAAGGTTATGGGCAGGAAACTGGGCATCATCAACATGGTCAGTTTGAAGAACATCGTCGGGGTTGCACCGTTAGTGATGATTATATCGATGAATTTAAGCGATTGAGTCAGCCAAATCACCAACGTCAACGCCCCCGCCACCAGAAGCAATCCGGTGGTTAATTGGCGTAGGGTGTTGGATGTTAATTTACCGATCATGATTTCTCATTATAACAGATATGCTTGATTGGGGGCAATATTCGTCAGTGCGGTGATAAAATCAAGGGTTGTTGTTGATTATTCCATTAAATACCACTTTGAGTTCTTGCCCCATCCAAGGCCTTGCTATAAGTTCCCGCCTGCCTGTTTAGATTAAGATGTAAATCTGAAGGATTTGCATCATTCCTAAACCCTTATGGAGAGGTGGCCGAGTGGCTGAAGGCGCACGCTTGGAAAGCGTGTTTAGGGGTAACTCTAACGCGGGTTCGAATCCCGCTCTCTCCGCCATTCCCCTATATTAATCAATGACTTAATATAGGGGAATGGCATCAGCCCATGTTTCTGCCCTTGTTTTGTCAGATGCATAATGTTGTTTATGTATATGAGCTATAGATAGACTTAATTGATTAACTGGTCCATTGGCTTTAATTTCCGCTCTTCTTCCAGCTCCATTAATAGACCAACAAAAAAACTGGTGTGTTTTGCTTCCGATTTATCGACGATAAGCCCATGAAGCTATGCTTTGCCCATTATGGCACTGACAGCAGCACTAGCCCCTTTATCATCCTTCATAGCCATACAATATGCTTATGGCCCAGTAGCCTATGCAGATATCATTTTGGGTTAGTTTTTTCTTTTGCTTTTGTCTCTAAGTAGACATATGAAAATGATTATTTGGTGCACCAATATATCTTGCTCAGCTTATTGAATCGGTTTGATCATTACTAATGTCTCAGGCTGAAAACCTATTTTTTGATAAAATGCTTGAGCCTTTACATTATTGGCAAATACCTCCAAATGAAGTAGTCGATAGCCTTGTTCTCTTGACCAGTTTTCAGCGGCCACCATCAGCAACTTGCCGATACCACGACCCTGTGCAGTTGGAGCTACCGCCAATAAGGGTACTGTACCGCAGGTCTCTTCAGAGATTGAATCTTTAATCTCTCGGGCATGTACAAATCCCAAAGCCAAGCCATCTTCTTCTGCAATTAAAGTTATCTGTGAACCTTCAACTTGATCGAGCATCTCGATAATGTAGTCATCTTGGAATTTCTGAACCATTGCAGCTGTATGCCAATTCAAATTCGCGACTTCTGCGAGCTGTGGTGAAAGCTCTAAAATGAAAGGTCGGTCCAATTCGGTGGCTTTTCGGATAGCAATTAAATCATCCATCTTGGGTATAGTTCTTTCCTATTCCAGAGTGACATTTTGGCATTGTGTATCACTATCTTCTGGTTATGGCGGTGACCTCAACTGGTCAATGCAACACATGCACTAAATCTCTCTGCGG
>CBFDBO010000063.1:0-6786 GCA_965603075.1 uncultured Rhodospirillales bacterium
CAGAAGCAGACATTGGATTATAATACAGTTGAGCTAAAACCTTTCTAATACCTCTTACTCAAATAAAATATTCAATAAACACACTCACCCCTTCCAAATGGAGGGTTCTTTCTCCTTTCAGATTGTTAAAATGCTTCCCTATTGAGGTCCCACAAAATCTGAGGCTCTATTCTGGCACCCTGGAGGAAAGCATATGAATATTTTTCGATATTTCTCAATCTCCCAATTGACTTTGGGGCTTTTGATAGTGGTGTTAGGACTGTCGATTTCAGTTCCGTCCTTTGCGGGTTCCGTAAAGCTTACTAACAACTTGAAATCTGAAACTCCCATCAGCACGCCTGCTGGCGACCCCGACTTAAATGCTGAGGGCGAAGACGACAACGACGATTGCAGCTCTAATGGTTATCTACCTTTTATCCAAAGTCTAAACGACGTGCAATCGACTCCCGAGACTTGATTGCGTAACATTTCTGTCCAGACACGACAAATATTTGGCTGCTGAGACCACCGTACCACTACGCACGGTGATGTAGGGTTTCCTCTCCGTTCAGGGCGTCCTTTTTTTGGATAAACTCATTCGTCATCGGGCGCGGGGTCGATGGGGAGATTAACAGTGAGCGCCAGACGGACCAGTTGGGAGCGATTATTGGTTCCGGTTTTTTGAAAAATCTGACGTACGTAGGAACGTACGGTTTCCGTCGTCAGGTTTTGGGTTTCAGCAACTTCGCCCGTATCAAGGCCTTGGGCTAACAATTTACAAACTTCTGATTCCGATCCTGTCAGGTTATAAAGCGCCTGCATACCCTGAGTTGAGACCACATCGGTCTTAGCCGGGTCGATAACGAATACCAGACAACCCGTGAACTGGCTTTCGATTTCGTCGTGATCGCGTAGCGGTGTAACTTCGACCAGATAAGGGTCTTCACCGTTACGGCGGGACAAGGTCATCAGAGTTTCTGCTTTATTGTGCTCGGCCTGCGCCGTTTGCACGGCCTGACTGATGGCGTCTTTCAGTTTGCCCCGGTGTTCACCGTCGCTGACCGGTTGCAACTGGCCTTCGCGGGTCAGGGTCAGACCGTCACCAGCGTCTAGAATGCGGCCGGCTTCGCGGTTCTTAACAACGACGGAGCCATTGGGGGAGAGCACAAAAATACCGATATGAAACCGGTCGAGCGCCGTCAGCACACCATTAAAGCGGCTCTTCAAAATGCCAAAGGAACGACCCAGTTCGATAGTTTTAGCGAGGTGATCAAGGAAAAATAAACCGACTTCTTTTTCGTGATCGGTAATTGGACCGCGATCATTAGCATACTGGACAGCCAGCATATCAATCCAAATTCCTTTAAGATTAAGACAACTGCCCGCCCGGTGGCGGATACCCAAATGTTCATTCAGCCACTTTACGGCTGGAAGGTTGCCTTGCTCTTCAAGGCTATCAATACCCAGTAATTCCATATCGGTAACAAAACCGCGTTTGGGATTTATCATTAGTGCGCTATAGCCGTCTTGGTCTTGCTCAGCAAATCTTTTGCCATAGTCTTCCGTAAAGGCAGGGGTGTAATTTGAGGTAACGATACTGAGATGATGCTCCGAATACATTGGGTCAAATGCCAAAAGGGTAGCCCCAGCAGAATTCATAGCCACTGAAAATTCATCAAGAACGGATTGCCAGTTTCCAGGCCGTAGCGGTAGATCATAAATCTTTGAAATAAGGTCGAGTTGTCCCTGCAAATGCATTTGGCGATATCCCCATAAGTTGACCCATTTATTATTTTAAATAAATTTAGTCTACTTAAAGTTTTGGATCAATTCATTTATACACCATATATGAGATGAAAAACTTTATCATTAATGAGGGTATTTCATGGAGTTTGCGTGATGCTCCCCTTATTTTTCTGATCAATCCAGCGGAGTTTCATTTTAACTGATATTTCGGTCAATGACGTAAATCATATGACCGCTTAGGGTCAACAACAGCCCTTTTCGCGGCTCTGAAACACTTCTGCTCTACCCCCCAATAACGGACATTAAATTCTGAAAAACCGAATTGCTATGAAATATGTCTGCTTTACTCTCCATAAGCAGACCTTTTTGGAGACAGCTAAACACTTCCGCTAATAGCCAGAAGGAGACATTGTGATGCTCTCAGATGTGTTGCATAAAAACATCATATTGACATACTGAAATGAGTTCGCATTCGTCTGAAAGCACCATAGGGAGGCCTTCTTCATGAATAACCCTAGGTTAATAAACCCCAAGGGCTGCTTTGCGTTTTGCACTCCAAGACTGCAAAATTCTGTCAACTGTAATGGCAATGAGTGCCATTGAAAGGCCCGCAACGATCCCTAAGCCGGGATCGCGTTGCCCCAGGGCTGTATAAATTTCCCGTCCCAGTCCCCGTGATGTAATCAAGGCGGCAATAACCAGCATTGATAAGCCAAGTAAAACGGTTTGGTTCAAGCCAAGCATGATTTCGGGTATTGCCATGGGAATTTTTACATTCCAAAGAATTTGCCAACGGGTTAGTCCCATAGATCGGGCGGCTTCAAGATTTGTTTCTGGCACTTGCCTTAAACCAAATTCTGTATAGCGAATACAAGGTACAATGGCATAGATAACAATCGCTAACATGGAAGCGAATTCTGAGGTTCTGAAAATCCAGAGGGGGGGAATTAACAAAACATAGAGCGGAATACTTTGAAGCATATCGTTTAAGGCTCGGGTGAACCATGAAACAGCTTTGTTCTCAGATGCCAGAATACCTAGGGTGCAGCCGATAGAAATGCAGATTACGATAGCGGAAATAACCAAGTATATTGATAGCATTGCCTTGCCCCATAATCCTGTGAGGAGGATAAACATTAAACTAAAAAAGGCAAAAATAGCAATTTTACGGCCACCGACGATCCAGGCCAACAGGACCACGGCAAAAATCCATACGGGCCACGGTACACCTGTGCATCCCCAGTAAAAAATTGTTCCGATGGTAATCATAAAAATAGCAGCGGGCCAATCGAGACGGTGCCATAGATACCCGGCGAGGGCAAGTACGCCAAGTACGTAGGCAACTAAAACGCCTGGTGATAAATCGAACCCCCAAAACCGGCTAACAACCGATTTATCAAATCCAATTTCCAATGGCTTTAAGAAAAAGACAACGGCGTAAAACTTGAATTTCTTTAATCCAGCGCCATAGTCTTTCACAAATTGGTCCATAGCAATGTTGATGGGTTCCGCGATAGAGACAACCCAGCTTTCTGGGTAAGCTTTAAGACCATCAAAGAAAAAAGCTGCGGTGGCAATAATAACAGCCATTGTTATGGCCACAACGACTTGTGGTTCTTTAAGAAAGGGAATTCGGTGGTGTAAACCCATGACGGAGCGGTGAGCAAAGCCTGCTCCTATGCGGTCAATGAGAATAGCAAATAACGTAATAACAATGCCTGCTTCAAAAGCTTGGCCAAGGGCTTGCCTGCGGTAGTTCCCTGAAACAGCCCAACCAATATCATTAAACCCGCCGATAACAGAGGCGATGATGACCATGCTGAATGCGGCGAGAATAGCTTGATTAATGCCAACGACAATTTGTGGCAAGGCGTTCGGTAACTCGGCTATCCAAAACCGTTGTGCGGGTGTTCCACCAGCCATATCAGCCGCTTCTTTAATTTCTGCTGGTACACGTCTGAGGCCCAGAAAAACATTACGTGCCATGGGGGGCGTTGCAAAAATAATGCTGACAATAAGCCCCACTTGCGGGCCAAATCCAAATAATATCATGGCAGGTACAAGGTAGGAAAAAGCAGGCACAGTCTGCATCAAATCAAGAATGGGTTCAATAATTCGTCTAGCTGTTTGTGATTTATCTGCCCACACCCCAAGGGCAAACCCTATTACCAGACAGAATGGTATTGTAATGCCAACCAAAGCGATGGTGTTGATCATTGCTTCCCATAACCCAACTACCACGGTGTAACCGCAGGTTGCCAAGGCAAACATGGCGAGCCACTTGCCAGCAGCCCGAAATGCCAAGAATACAAGAACTAGGGTCAGGATAGGCCATGGAATAAAGTGCAAGACCTGTTGTAACCAGGTCATCATTGCTTTTGCCGCCATAGCCATCAGGCGAAATGGTAAATTATAATCACCCAGCGTTGCAAAAATAACGTTTAACCAACTGGTTAAGGGTACGGTCCAAGTTGTTGGATAAACTTGCATCCATTGAAGTTGATCACGCAACGTAAAGACAGCCAGAGAAAAAACGAGGGCAATTATCCATAAGCGAAAATTTTGCGATTCCCAGGTTGCTGATAACCTTTTCATCAACCTCTCCTTAGAGCATTGATGATTTGACGCGATGTAATAATGCCTTTTGTGTCGCCACTTTCATCTTTGACGACGATGGAATCTTCCCCATCACTGAAGGCTTCGATCGCAATGTCGAGGGTATCGGTTGCGAGAACACTTGGCGCCGTATCAGGAGAAGAGCCGTCTTCCATGATATCACCCGCACAGATAATTTTTGTTAAGGGAACTTCTTCCGTGAAATTGGCAACGTATTCATTTGCGGGTCTAAGCACCAAATCAGCGGGGGTGCCCAATTGATCAAGCTTTCCTTCGTGCATAATAGCAATACGGTCGCCCAGTTTTACAGCTTCCAAAAAATCGTGGGTAATAAAGACAATTGTTTTTCCCAATTGCTTTTGTAATTTCAAAAATTCATCTTGCATTTGACGCCGGATGAGAGGGTCAAGGGCGCTAAAGGGTTCATCAAGGAACCAAAGTTCAGGGTCTACGGCAAGGGAGCGTGCAATACCAACACGTTGTTGTTGTCCACCGGATAATTCGTTGGGATAGGAATCCTCGCGGCCATCGAGGCCGACGAGATCAATCATGGTTTGTGCCCGTTCAGCCCAAGCCGCACGATCTTGACCTTGCATTCTTAGGGGCAGGCCAACATTTTCCAAAACGGTCAGATGTGGCATTAAACCAAAGTGTTGAAAGACCATGCCCATTTTTTTGCGTCGTGCTTCAATCAAACGTTTGGGTGACATGGCTAGCAGGTCTTCGCCGTCCAGAAGGACTTCACCAGCTGTCGCATCAACCAGACGAGATAGGCATCTGACGATTGTAGATTTTCCAGAACCAGACAGGCCCATGATGATGAAAATTTCACCAACGGGAATTTCAAAGCTAACTCCGCCCACGGCAACGATTTGACCTTCATCGCGTAGCTTTTGAGCCAGATCGGCATTGTCATCGCAGGTCGCTTTTAATTCTTTAAAACGCTGTTCAGAATTTTCACCATAGACCTTCCACAGTTCATTGCATTTTAAATGGGCAGTTTCGGACATGGTGGTTTTCCTGAAAATTCGTGATCATAAGAAAATAATAGAGGACATCAGAATAACTGATGCCCTCTAAAGGTAGATTATTGATTTTACATGTTAGCGTTGCTAACCCAGCCATTCCAGAGTGCTGCGTTATCAGCAAGCCACTTTGTGACGATCTTATCTTGTGGAATGCCTTCGGTATCAGCAGCTTTGATCAAGGCAAGATCTTGATCCAGTGTCAGTGACATTTCCTGAAGGAGTTTATAGGCTTTAGGCCATTTATCTTCCATCCCGGGCCAAGTGATTTTTAGAATATCAGCCGTTGGGAAACCGCAGTCATAAGTTTTATCTGCATTTACACCCCAGCTTGCATCCTTTTCACATTTTGCTGAATGTTCAGGAAAAGCTATTCTTTTGAAATCAACATCAGCAAAAACAGCATTTGGTGAATACATCATAATGATCAGTGGATCACCGGATGCCTGTGAAGCTTTCATTTCAGCCACTAAAGCGCCATCTGATCCGGCGGCAACGGTTTGAAAGTCAAAACCGAATGCAGCAAAACGGTCCATGTTAAAGGTGTTTCCCCAATCAGCAGGGTATTCAACAAACCGTGGATTTGGAAAAGTATCTTCTGTAACCAATTGATCCTGGCATTTCAATAGAGCTTGGTAGCCTGGTAAGCCGGGGCAAGTTTTTTCAAACGATGTGGGGTACCACCAACCCACTTCTCCCTTGAAACCTATGCTGCCAGCGATGTTGATTTTACCGCTATCGACTTGGTCCTGAAAAGTCGTCGGGACATTATCGGTCCAGATTTCCATTGTTGCTGTCAGCTCGCCTGTTTCAAGAGCTTCCATTTGTGGGTAATATCCAGCCGTAACAAGTTCTACATTGTAGCCCATGCTTTGGAGGATTTTCCCAGTAATCTGCGTTAAAACTTGCTGACTTGACCAGTCATTTAAAGCAAGCCTGATGGGGTCAGATGATTCCTGTGCTTTGGCACTTGATTGGAACCCGACGCTAGCTGCTAAAACTAACATTATTGCAATTATCTTTTTCATTAATTTCTCCCTATTTATTTTCTTGATTTACGAAGGCTTTAGCATATGAGAGTGGCTATCCTCGCATTTACTTCTAATGACGTGCAAGTTTTTAATGAACTTTCATGCGGTCTATATCTTAGGGAATACAAGGCTTTATAGGTCGATATACGGCTCTCTCAGAGGAAACTTGGCTTTAACCACGCAGGGTAATTTCATAATATTTGTGAATGAAAAATCACAATCCTTTTCGCCATTACAATACAGCACCCGAAGTTATCCGCTTTGCTGTGATGGTGTATATAAGATATCCACTATCACTTCGAAACGTCGAAGATATTCTACATGAACGTGGTGCCGATAATCTCTAAATTCAAATGTCTCCTATGGGTCCAGACTGTGTAAAAACGTGA
>CBFDBO010000064.1:0-5635 GCA_965603075.1 uncultured Rhodospirillales bacterium
AGGGCAACCTGTCCTTCATTGAGGACCGATTAATTGCCAATAATAAAAATTTGATCTCGTATTTAAGGAAATAACCAACCGTGTCGGCACCAGAAAACCAAAACGAAAACCAATCGCGCTATAACGTCAAACCAAGCGAGCAAAAGTGGCAAGCGGCGTGGGAAGAAAACAATTGTTTCACGGTTTCCGAAGACAGTAAATTACCTAAATATTACGTGTTGGAAATGTTCCCCTATCCATCGGGCAAAATCCACATGGGCCATGTCCGAAACTACGCCCTCGGCGATGTTGTTGCGCGTTATAAAAAAGCCAGCGGTTTCAATGTCTTACATCCTATGGGGTGGGACGCGTTTGGTCTTCCCGCTGAAAATGCCGCCATTGAGAATAATACCCACCCGGCCAAGTGGACCCGTGAGAATATTGCCACCATGCGCCGCCAGCTTAAATCTATGGGGCTGTCTTATGACTGGTCGCGCGAAATCGCCACTTGCGAGCCGGAATACTATAAACACGAACAAAAAATGTTCCTTGATTTCCTCAGCGAAGATCTGGTTTACCGCAAGGAGTCCTGGGTCAATTGGGATCCGGTTGAAAATACCGTGCTGGCCAATGAACAGGTCATCGATGGGCGTGGTTGGCGTTCGGGTGAATTGGTCGAAAAACGTAAACTGTCCCAGTGGTTTTTAAAAATCACCGAATACGCCGATGATTTGTTATCGGAGCTGAAAAATTTAGAACGCTGGCCCGATCGAGTCCGTTTGATGCAAGAAAATTGGATTGGCCGTTCTGAGGGCGCCCACGTCCGGTTCGAAATATCCAATTCGGACGAAAAATTAGAGGTCTACACCACCCGGCCCGATACCCTGTACGGCGCCTCTTTTTGCGCCATCGCCGCCAATCATCCCTTATCCTTAGAATTGGTTTCACAAAATGGCGGCAACGCCCCGTTGCAAGAATTTATTGAAGAATGCAATCGCATGGGCACCAGTGAGATGGCCATTGAAACGGCTGAAAAAATGGGCTTCGATACGGGCCTGACGGTCAAGCATCCAGTATTGGAAGGCCAGACCCTGCCCGTCTACGTGGCGAACTTTGTTTTAATGGATTATGGCACGGGCGCTATCTTTGGCTGCCCCGCGCACGATCAACGCGATTTAGATTTCGCCCGTAAATACGATCTGCCCGTCGTTCCCGTGGTCGCACCAACGGATGTCGATCCAGATACTTTCGACATTGAGAACACCGCCTTCACCGATGACGGCGTGATGATTAATTCAGATTTTCTGAATGGCATGAACGTCAAAACATCGATTTCGACCATGATCAACCATCTGGAAGAATTAGGCATCGGGACAGGCGCGGTTAATTACCGTCTGCGCGATTGGGGTGTTTCGCGTCAACGCTATTGGGGTTGCCCCATTCCCATCGTGCATTGTGATCATTGTGGTACGGTCCCCGTTCCAGAAACTGAATTGCCGGTGGTCTTACCGGAAGATGTGGATTTAACCGGCGCCGGAAATCCGCTCGATAAACACCCCACATGGAAACATGTCACGTGCCCCGCTTGCGATAAACCGGCGCTTCGCGAGACCGATACCTTTGATACGTTTTTTGAATCGTCTTGGTACTTCGCCCGGTTTGCCGATCCCACCAACAAAGATGTTGGCTTTTCAAAAACGGCGGCCGATTACTGGCTGCCCGTTGACCAATATATTGGTGGCATCGAACACGCGGTCTTACACCTTTTATATTCTCGGTTTTTCACCCGCGCCCTTAAACAATGTGGTTATCTGGAATCGAAAGAACCGTTTGCGGGTCTGATGACCCAAGGCATGGTTTGCCACCAAACTTACCGTTCTGATAGCGGTGCTTGGGTGTTTCCAACCGACGTTGAAAAACGCGGCGATAGCTTTGTTCACACCCAAACGGGCGAGACCGTCAACCCCGGTCGCACAGAAAAAATGAGCAAATCCAAACGCAACGTGGTCGATCCGGAAAATATTATCGGCACTTACGGCGCGGACACCGCTCGTCTATTTATGTTATCCGATAGCCCCCCCGACCGTGATCTCGATTGGTCCGACAGCGGGATTGAAGGCGCGTGGCGTTATGTGAACCGTTTATGGCGGATGGTCTTTAAATCTGAAAAAACCATCGCCGCGATTGAGACCGCCCAACCTGGTACCCTTAATGCCGACGCCGACACGCTCTATAAATTGTGTCACAAAACAATTCAGGGCGTTACCCATGATTTAGAGCGTTTCCACTTCAACAAATCTGTTGCCCGTATTCGCGAACTTACCAATCAATTGGATAGTCTGGAGGGTGATGACGATAGCTCGGCGTGGGTCCGCCGTTTTACCTTGGAAACCCTTAGTAAACTTACCGGCCCCATGATCCCACACCTGGCCGAGGAAATGTGGCACGGGCTTGGTCATACGACCCTGTTAAATAATGAACCCTGGCCCGTTGCAGATGACGCTCAATTGGTAGAAGATAGTGTCGAGGTTGCCCTTCAGGTAAACGGTAAATTGCGCGGAACGGTTAATTTGCCCAAAGATTGCGATCAAGCCACCGCAGAACGCGCCGCCTTTGAGGTAGATGGTTTGAAAAACGCCATCGCCGGTAAAGACGTTCGTAAAATTATATTTGTACCAAATCGGATTATAAATGTTGTTGTCTAAGTTCAAACTTTTAATCAGCGCCCTTGGTGTTTTGCTCCTTACCACAGCATGTGGTTTCGAGCCGATCTACGCCTATAAAGAGTTGGGTTATATAAAATCTGAACTTGAAACCGTACACATCGATCCTATCCCCGACCGGATCGGACAAGAGTTGCGTAATAACCTTTATGATATTATGGCCCCCTCCGGCGCCCCCGAACAACCGCTATGGAATCTGGATGTTTCTTTATCGCAATCCATTCAAAATATTTCGCTTGAGCGCAGTTCATTTTCAACCCGCGCGAATTTAAAAGTAACGGCAAGTTTCATTTTAAAAAACAAAGATACCGACAATCCCTATTTTTTCACAGCAACGACCAAAGCCATCAGCAGCTATAATATACTTGATTCTGATTACGCCAACTTAATTGCCAAACGCGACGCGCAATCACGCGCGGTAACAAGTTTAAGTAAAGATATCGCCCGTCAATTGGCGTTATGGTTACGCACCCTCGACGAATGAGATCATACAGGCTTTAATTCCATGAAAGTACAAGCCCGGGACATTGCTTCTTTTCTAGAAAAGCCACCCGCGCCCATTGCCGCGGTGCTTTTTTATGGTCCTGATAGCGGACTGGTATTTGAACGCGCAAAATTATTGGGCCATAATTACTGTGGTGATTTAAACGACCCTTTCAGTGTTGTTGAAATTAAAGCAAGCGCGCTTAAAGACGACCCCGCCCTTTTAGAAGACGAAGCCAAGGCCATTTCATTTGGCAGCTCGAACCGCTTGATCCAATTACGCGGGGCGGGTGATAGTACAACGAAATTTATCACCAGCTATTTAAACGATCCGGCAAAACAGTCGCTCATCATTGTTGATTGTGATGAACTATCCCCCCGATCCTCATTGCGCAAATTATTTGAAGATCATAACAATGCCGCGGCCATTGCCTGTTATGCCCTTGAAGGACGCGACCTTGCCAAAACATGCCAATCAATTCTGGGCGAACTGGGCGTCACCATTGATCAAGATGCGTTGCAAACACTGATTTCAGCCCTTGGTACCGACCACGCCGTTATTCGACAAGAACTTGGTAAATTGGCGCTTTATGTGACCGATACAAATCATGCCCGCGCCGAAGATGTTCAAAATTGTCTGGCCGATATTGCCGACACGTCGCTCGATCAATTGGCCTTCAGTGTCGGCGATGGCAATTTCCCAAAAGCCGACTTTTATTACCGCAAGGCCATGGCCGAAGGCATATCAGAAATTGCCATCCTGCGGATTTTACAAAAACATTTTCAACGCTTGGATTTGGTGTCATCCCAAGGCGCACAAGGTAAAAACATTGGCTCTATTGTTGCAGGGCTGCGCCCCCCGATATTTTTTAAAAACAAAGACCGCTTCATCGCCCAAGCAAACAGATGGCAACCCAACAAAGTCCATACCGCCCTTGAAATCCTCACCGAAGCAGAGGCCGTGTGCAAAAGCACCGGCACCCCGACAGAGCTTGTTTGCAGTCGTGCTATTATTGCCATTTCTCGTTCTGTACGATAATCATGAGATGATTGTGTGATCATTATCCAATATTAATAAAACCCCTGAACAAAGGCCCATAAAATGTCGAACCAAACCCACGATGCTCCCCCTATTGGTCTTTTTGAACGGTGGTTATCTTTATGGGTTGCCGCGTCAATTCTAGCGGGCATTGGACTGGGTTTATTATTCCCCAGCGGCTTTATGGTTTTAGCACAATTGGAATACGCCCACGTTAATTTTGTGGTCGCCGTTCTCATATGGGTCATGATTTATCCCATGATGGTCAATGTAGATTTCGGCAGTTTAAGCAATATCCGGGACAATCCAAAAGGCCTGATTCTGACGCTTGTGATCAATTGGTTGGTGAAGCCCTTTACCATGGCCGGTCTCAGTGTGGTTTTTTTCACGGTCTTTTTCAAAGACTGGATTAATCCCGCCGATGCCAAAGAATACATCGCCGGATTAATTCTACTGGGCGCCGCCCCCTGCACGGCCATGGTCTTTGTCTGGAGTCAGCTCACCAAAGGGGACCCGACTTATACGCTGGTTCAAGTTTCGGTAAATGATGTCATCATGATATTTGCCTTTGCCCCCATCGTTGCCTTTTTATTGGGTATTACCGACATTGTTGTACCGTGGGAAACATTGTTCATATCGGTAATTATCTATGTCATTATCCCCTTATTGGCTGGCAGCCTCACCCGGTATTTTTTAAAGCCCCATGGAATACCAGCAATCGATGCTTTCACCGCGCGACTGAAACCCTATTCTATTATGGGATTACTCTGCACCATCGTTTTATTGTTCGGCTTCCAAGGCGGCGTGATTATTGATCAACCGCTGATCATCGTGCTGATCGCCATTCCGCTGCTTATTCAAAGTTACGGGATATTCTTTATTGCCTACTTTGCCGCCTGGGTCTTAAAAATACCCTTCAAGATAGCCGCTCCCTGCGCGCTGATCGGAACGTCTAACTTTTTTGAATTGGCCGTTGCTGTGGCCATCAGTTTATTTGGCCTCCATTCCGGGGCGGCCCTTGCCACGGTTGTGGGTGTACTCGTAGAAGTACCCGTAATGTTGTCTTTAGTTGCTTTCGCCAATAGAACGCAAACACACTTCAAATAAATATCAAAAATTTGACATAAATATTATTTTATCATAATTATGTTTTTATTATTACTTAGGGTTTACTTCGAAAATACATATATAGTTTCAGCGCCCTCGCAATATAGCGGGCGCCCTACTATGGTTCTCTATAAAAACAAACCTAATATTGATTGAATTGATAGCGGTAAAAAACTTATTGTGTTTCTTTTTCCGCTTCTTCTTCAATTTCAGAAACCATGGCATCTAGATCATCCATGTCTTCCATTAACATGGCATCCATATCCGCTTCATCAGCCTTGTCATCTGCCTCATCATCTGCCTC
>CBFDBO010000065.1:0-5089 GCA_965603075.1 uncultured Rhodospirillales bacterium
TGCAAGGGGTGCGGCAAAGGGGGCTGGAGTGGGATCAGGCGCACCGCCCAGAACCGGGTCTGCGGCAACGGGTAAGGAAGCGCTCTCTTGCGCGGGTGTGGATGTTTGTACAGGGACTTGTTTGGTTTGCGGTGCATTCGGTTGAGCCGTCGTGGGGCCACCATCACCACTACAGGCGTTGAGCATCAACAAGGATACCAACGACACTATCGCGTAGATGTGATTGGGTCTCAACCGTATCATGGAATGACTAGCTATCAGCAATACTTTGCATGTCACCTTTAATGGTGCCGCCGGGCTCAATAACGATAGAACCATATTTGACAGAACCGGAAATTTGTCCACTCTCGCGGAGGGTCAAACGTCCACGAACGGTTAAATCACCTTCAAATTTTCCGGAAACTTCGGCGTTTTCAACAACCGCCGTTCCTTTGAAATATCCGACGGCGGTAATATCAAGATGGCTGGCTTCCATTAAGGATGTATCTTCCAATGTGCCGTCCAGAATTAAATGGTCACAGGCAGAAATACTGCCGCCTTTAAGACACACATCGCTGCCGATCATCAATTGTTTGGCACCAACGACGTGGGGATCCGATTGGCTGTCATTGCTGGCACCGAAGCCGCCCGGTATGCCTGCGTTCCGTGACGTAGGGCTTGGCACGGAGGCTGTTTTCTGATGGGCGGGAACATCGGGATGAAACGCAGAGCGTGGCTGGGCCGGTGTTGAAGGCGCCGATTGGGCAAAAGGCTTCAACAGGGGCGGTGTTGCATCACCAGCATTATTCGATGGGCTGTTGGAACCAGTATAACCGGGGTTCGCAGTAGATGCAGTTTTATCACTCATCACGGGTCTCTCCTAAATACAATAACGTCATTATAGCTTTCGTCCATTATGTCATACACGACCTTAATCAAATGTGTATAAACCTGTATAACGGGCACCTAAATCTTCAAATAAGTGATTTAATGCCGCCATTTCTCAAATAAATGCAACATGGCCGCCGTGGCAACGATCGGCACCAACAGATTGACCAGCGGAATACTCAGCAAAAAGGCGATTACAATGCCAAAAACCAGCACGCGATTTTTGTTCTGTTTGCGCAAAGCCCGTGCGTCGTGGGTATTCATCCGGCGCAGCGCCACCATCTCGAAATACTCTCTGCCCAGTAAATATCCGTTGACCCCATAGAAGACAAACGGGAAAATCGGCGGGAAGATTAAGAACATCAACAAGAAGATGTTTAAGACGACCAACACGGCGACAAAACGCACAGCGGCAAAAATTGACTCACCCACACTCACCCCTTCGGCAGGGGCTAAATGCGGGTAATGCTTGGCCTCAACAGCGCGCGCGATGGTCTCTAAAAAGAGCGCCATGACCGCACTGATAATACCGGGGAACAACATCCACGTGATAATCAACGTTGCCAAGCCCCCCATGAAATCAACAACGGTTTCAAGCCAGCCGATGGCAAAAATATTGGTATTGGCGAGTGAGAAACCAACCACGGACCACAGCACGACAAACACAATAAATGCGCTGATCAGGGTCAGCAGGATAACTTTTTGAATGGGGCGATCACCCAGTTGGGCAATGGCTTTGCTGATGGCATTAATCATTAAAATCACCGAATTAGTAAGGGCACTGTAAAAGCATCATAGATATTGAATGTCACTGTTTATCGTTGATTACCATAAATTGCCACAAGTATATTGCCAAATTAAGCCAAAAACGGGGTATCACGGGGTTAATACGGGGGTATTCTGGAAGTATTCCAGAGGTATTCCAGAGGTATTCCAGAGGTATTACAGGGGTATTCCCGTGCTAAATTACCCCAATATGCATTCGTTCTTGAGGGTTGGGCGGTAATGGCTATACTGCGGCCAAATTTAGGCATTCTGCGGCATGACTATATATATATGACTAAAGAATAAATCAGGAGAATACCGAATGAGCGATATGCGTTTTGACGTGACGGGGATTGGCAATGCCATTGTTGATGTTCTGGCAAAGACCGATGATAATTTCTTGAACACCCACGACATGATCAAGGGCGCCATGAACTTGGTCGATTTGGAAACCTCAGAAGCCATTTATAATGATCTGGATGAAACCATAGAGCAATCCGGTGGTTCCGCGGCCAATACCATGGCGGCGATTGTATCCTTGGGGGGCCAAGGGGCCTACATCGGCAAAGTTTTTGAAGACCCGCTGGGTGAGAACTTCGCGCTCTCTATGAAGGAAATCGGTGTTCATTTTGACACCGTGCCCTCCTCAGAAGGCGCACCAACGGCCCAGTGCATAATTCTCGTCACCCCCGACGCCGAACGCACATTGAATACCTATCTTGGTGCCTGTATCGAACTATCACCGCGCGATATTGATCCGGCGGTGATCCAAGCTTCCAAAGTAACCTATATGGAAGGCTATCTATTTGATCGCCCCGCCGCCAAGGAAGCTTTCTACACTGCCGCAGAGATCGCCCACGCGGCTGGTCGTCAAGTATCCTTAAGCCTGTCTGATCCGTTTTGTGTCGATCGCTTCCGCGATGAATTCCTGCATTTGTTAGAAGGCCACATCGATATTTTGTTCGCCAATGAGGAAGAAATTAAATCCCTCTATCAAGTCAATGAGTTCGATGAAGCCCTACAATACGTTCGCGGGCACTGTGAAATCGCTGCTTTAACACGCTCCGATAAGGGCTCGGTCATCATTTCGGGCGATGAAATGCACGTGGTTGATGCCCACCCGGTCACATCAATGGTTGACACAACGGGTGCTGGTGATGCATATGCGGCAGGATTTCTTTATGGACACACCCATCATCTGGGTTTACACGACGCGGCACACATCGGTGGCGTTGCCGCCGCTGAAGTTATCGGCCATATGGGAGCCCGGCCCGCCGAGCCTCTGAACAAGCTGATAGAGACCACACTTAACATTAATATTTAAAGGACGATGCCGGTTATTTAAGCTGTAACCAGTTCGCAATTATACAATGACAGAACTTCGTAACATCGCGATCATCGCGCACGTTGATCACGGCAAAACCACCCTAGTGGATCAGTTGCTGAAACTCAGCGGCACCTTCCGTTCCAACCAACACGTTGAAGAACGCGCCATGGATAGCAACGATCTTGAAAAAGAACGCGGCATTACCATTTTGGCCAAGTGTACTTCCGTGGATTGGAAAGGCACCCGCATCAACATCGTTGATACACCGGGTCACGCCGATTTCGGCGGCGAAGTTGAACGTATCCTTAGCATGGTTGACGGGGTTCTATTGCTGGTAGACGCCGCCGAAGGCGCCATGCCGCAAACCAAATTTGTGCTCGCCAAAGCTTTAAAAATTGGCCTGAAACCGATTTTGGTTATTAACAAAGTCGATAAACACGACGCGCGTCCTTTTGAGGTCCAAGACGAGGTCTTTGACCTGTTCTCTATTCTAGAAGCATCCGACGAACAACTGGATTTCCAAACCGTCTTTGCGTCCGCCAAAAATGGTTGGGCCGCCGACGAACCAGATGGTCCCCAAGAAGATATGGACGCCCTGTTTGCAAAAATCGTTGAATTCGTTCCCGCCCCACAAGGCGAAAGCACCGGCGGCTTCTCTATGTTGGCAACCTTGCTTGACGCCGATCCCTACCTCGGTCGTGTGCTGACCGGACGGATTGCCTCCGGTACTGTTAAATTAAACGGACCGCTTAAAGCCCTTAACCAAGCCGGCGAAGTGGTCGAACAAGGCCGCATCACCAAGCTGCTGTCTTTTAATGGTCTGGAACGCGTCCCTGTACAAGAAGCGGGCGTGGGTGATTTGGTCGCCATCGCTGGATTATCCGTTGCAACCGTTGCCGATACATTGTGCGACCCATCCATCAACGAACCCCTCGTGGCCCAACCCATCGATCCGCCAACATTGGCCATGACGTTCTCTATTAATAACTCACCCTTGGCTGGCACCGAAGGCTCCAAGGTAACCTCCCGTGTGATCCGCGATCGCCTAACCCGTGAAGCCGAAGGCAACGTCGCCATCCGCATTACTGAGACCGGCGACAAAGATGCCTTTGAGGTCGCCGGTCGTGGCGAGCTACAACTGGGCGTGCTCATCGAGCAAATGCGCCGCGAAGGGTTCGAACTTACCATCTCGCGTCCCCGTGTGTTGTACCAAACCGATGATGCCGGTAACCGCATGGAACCTACCGAGGAAACCGTCATCGATGTGGATGAAGAATATTCCGGCACCGTTGTGGAAAGCATGAGCACCCGCAAAGCCGAAATGACGGACTTGCGTCCGGGCGGTGGTGGTAAAGTGCGTATTACTTTCATTGCGCCTTCACGCGGCCTGATCGGTTATCATGGTCAGTTCCTAACGGAAACCCGTGGCACGGGCATCATGAACAAAGTCTTCCACGGGTACGTCCCGTACAAAGGACCTATTCAGGGTCGCCGCTCAGGTGTGTTGATTTCAAACTCAACGGGCAAGACCGTTTCCTACGCGCTGTGGAACTTGGAAGATCGCGGCACCATGTTCGTGCCCGGCGGCGTGAAATGTTACACAGGCATGATCATCGGCGAAAATTCCCGCCCCGGTGATTTGGAAGTAAACCCCCTGAAAGCCAAACAGCTCACCAACATCCGTGCCTCAGGAACAGACGAAAACATCCGTCTCACCCCGCACAAAAAAATGAGCCTAGAACAAGCGCTGGCCTACATCGATGATGACGAACTGGTCGAAGTAACCCCCGACAGCATCCGCCTGCGCAAACGCCACCTAGACCCCCATGATCGTAAAAGAGCCTCCCGCTCCATAGACGCCGCTTGACGCGAGCCGCGTCGGGCCTTTTGGGCGAGCCGCCCCTGCATTAATGGGTTCGGAGATTAATTATTGAGGGCACAGGCTGATTAAGTCTGTGCCCTTTTTTATGTTTGGGTGGGTAATTTTTTGGCGAGGACGGAAAAGGTGACCACGTAGCGCACGCCATAAATTCGAGCGCGGAATTCGCCGGGGCGGCACGCCCAAAACATCGAGACGGCACGCCCAAAACATCGAGACGGCACGCCCAAAACATCGAGACGGCACGCCCA
>CBFDBO010000066.1:0-4411 GCA_965603075.1 uncultured Rhodospirillales bacterium
TTTAATACCCTATTTAATACCCTATCTAATAACCAATAGCACAGCCATCTTTCCTAGGGTCAGAACCACCGCTGAGCACACCGCTTTCGGTGTTGATCATGATCGCTTGTCCGCCGCCATGAGGGCTGGTGGTTTGCGTGACGGTATGGCCTAATTTTTTAAGTCCCGCAATGGTGTCAACGGGCATACCGCTTTCGGCTTGGACTTCGTCACCCATGCCAAATACCCGGGGCATATCGAGGGCGGCCTGTGGGTCCATGCCGTAATCAATGATATTGGTCAGCAAGCGTGTATGACCATAAGGCTGATAATCACCCCCCATAACACCAAAGGGCATGACGACCGCGCCGTCTTTGGTCAACATGCCAGGCATGATGGTGTGCATGGGGCGTTTGCCCGGTGCGATGACATTGGGGTGGTCGGTTTGCATTTGGAACGAAGCGCCCCGGTTTTGGAAGACGACGCCGGTTTCGGGGTCAGAAATTCCACATCCAAATGAGGCATAAACCGAATTGATGAAACTGACCGCATTTTTATCTTTATCAACCACACTGATATAAATCGTATCGGAGGTGCGCAAATTTAAATCGGGCAAATCGTCCATGGCTTTATCTAAGTTGATATTACTGCGTAATTCGGCGGCCCATTCTTTGGATAACATCTGCGCTAGATCGGCGCGCATATTTGGTAAGTCGGTAATTTCTTCATTTCGGGCTTTGAAAGCCAATCGCCCGGCTTCTAATTCTAAATGTGTGCGTTCGGTTGATAACGGCGGATATTGACGAAGATCATAGCCTTCCAAAATATTCAGCATGATCAATGCCACCAAACCCTGATTGTTGGGGGGGATTTGGTGAATGTCATAGCCCCGATAATTGCTGGTGATCGGGGTAACATATTCGCCGCGAACGGCAGCTAAATCTTGGAGGGTATGCACGCCCCCTTTGGCATTCAAGACGTTAATCATGGATTGCGCAATGGGACCTTCGTAGAAACCTGCGCGACCATTTTTGGCGATGCCCTCCAGGGTATCAGCCAATTTAGGTTGGTAATGGACATCACCCTCGGTTGGTACTTTTCCGTCTTTTAAGAAGATTGCCGCCGTGTTGGGGTCTTTTTTGATGTGCTCAATTGCGTCGACCCAATCGGCGTGAACGCGGCCATGGATGGGATAACCGTCACGGGCAAAGGCTATGGCGGGGGCCATAATATCGGCAAAATCCATACGACCATGATCCGCGTGGGTCGTCAGCCACGCATCGATAGCGCCGGGCAGGGTAACGGAATGGACGCTGTCTTCGGCAAATTCGGTAAGGCCTAATTTTTCAAAATATTCATGGCTGGCGGCCAGTGGTGATCGCCCCGAACCGTTATAACCAATGACTTTATCTTTGCCGTCCTTGGCCATCAGGATAAAACAATCGCCCCCAATTCCCGTAGATTGGGCCTCGACCACGCATAAAACGGCGCTGGCACAAATCGCTGCGTCGAGCGCATTGCCACCTCGTTGCAGGATGTCATTGGCTGCATTTGATGCAAGCGGGTGGGATGTTGCGACCATACCGTTCATGGAATGGACGGCTGAACGTCCGGGTTGTTCGAAATTACGCAAAGGGGGAGCCTCCTGAATATACGCCTAATAAGTCTGGAGGCAGTTTTAACATGAAATTCTCATAGGGCTATCAAAAATTCGCCACATATCGCGTATTTGATCATGCATTTAGGTTAAATTATGATATAGCAGACGACAATTGACCGTTCTTCTTACCATCATCCTCATGCTCATGTTTACTGGGAACCCTCTATGACCCGTCGTTTAAAAATATTTATGTCAATCCTTGGCCTTGTGATTATCGCAAGTGTTGGGGGCGTAGGGTATATGAAATATAATTCTTATTACGGCATTACCAAAACCACGCAATCAGGTGCTTACACAAATATAGATGTGACCCAATTAAAGGAAATGTTGGGCACAGGTAGTAAGGGCGATATTAAGATCGTTGATCTGCGCCGTCCGGATGAATGGCTGAAAACGGGTGTTGTCGAAGGCAGTTTGCAGATTACGGCCTTTGATAAAAGAGGCCAACTGCTTGAAAATTTTACCGAGCTATTTCAAAGTCAAACTACACCGGATGATCAGGTCATTTTAATTTGCCGTTCTGGTAACAGATCTTCTGTCGTAGCGGGCGCTATTACCGACCATATGGGCTATAAAAATGTCTACAACGTGGTTGGTGGTATTTCGTCATGGAAGCGTAAAGGTTTTCCCGTTGCAAAATCAGAATAAAGAAACAATCAATAAAACGGGCATTGTCTTAGCTTTACTCGGAGCTACTATCTTTGGGCTTAGCATTGTGCTGGCAAAATTGGCCTATGCCCATGGTATGTCGCCCACCACCTTTGCCGCAAGCCGCGCGTTTGCCTCTGTCATGGTGTGCGCGGGCATGGTTTATTATTTCAAGAGCACTTGGGTTCTTCCCAAATCCATTAAAAAAGAAATCCTCCCCATCACCATTTTGTTTTTAATGATCGCTTTTGGTTATCCGCTGGCCATGAAATATGTTCCTGCCAGTATTGCATCGCTGACGTTCTATTTATTCCCCTTGATTGTGTTGGCCTTAGGCTCGTTTCGGGAAAGACAGTTTCCGGGCATCAAGCGCATTTTGATTTATCTGGCGGCCTTTATTGGGTTGGGGATTGTTTTGGCGCCCTCCTTTGCAGGATTACAGTGGCAAGGGATCGCCGCCGGGGTTATGGCGGCCATGGGGGCCGCGCTCTATACTCTGAAACTGCCAAAGATTATGGCTGAAACAAATGGCATGGTTGTGAACGTTTATGCCAACGCCCTGAATGTGGCGGTGTTATTAGGGGCCGCGGTGCTGTTTGGGGAGTTCACTTTTCCGACCTCATCCACCGGTTGGGGTGTGGTCTCCATCGCGGGGTTATTATACGGGATGGGTACGGTGCTGGTCGTCTTTGCGGTAAAGCTTTGTGGTCCGGTGTTGTCATCTATTTTCTTTAATGTGGAGCCGTTGGTGGTTTCGATTATGGCGGCATTTTTGTTTGCGGAAATTCTCGATCCTTTTCAATACATTGGCATGATCATTGTTATTGGGGCCTTGATGCTCGCCAGCCTGCGGACCTCAAAGGGTTCCTAAAAGCCTTATTTAAAATCCTGACTTAAAAACCTGACTTAAAAACCCCGTCGAGAGGCGGGGGACAAAAGATGATTTTGCTGACGGGCCTGTGCAATGATCGCAAGCAACTTGGCATTATCCTTTGGTAAATTCCCCGCCAGCGGTAAACAATTGGACGCATGGTTAGAGCGAAAGATCACGGGGGCGGAGGGGTTCAGCAATTGTAACAAGCGTTCCTGTTCCTCCAAAATAGCCATATCGTCTTGCATCTGAAAGCCCGGTTCTTGGCGGGACATAAAACCTTCATAGGTGTCGTCATCCAAGGTTAATTGCAGGGTCGAAAGATAGGTCGGTGGATGGGCATTGATCAGGGCGGCAGTGCCTTCGATATGGTCTTCCCAACCATCCTTGCCGGCTAAACCCAGAATGACGGTGGCAGAAACTTTAATGCCAGCGGCGTTTGCTTTATCAAGGGCCATGCCGTGGGTTTTGGCGCTCGCCCCCTTGATGACGTTTTTTAAAACTTTGGTTGAACCGGATTCGACGCCCAAATAAACTTGGGTAAGTTTGTTTGCTTTAAGCTCGAGCAGTTCCGCATGGGTTTTATCGATTAAATTTTTAGGTGTGGCATAGGCCGTTACACGGCTCAAATTAGGAAACGTCGCATTCAGCTTTTTTAAAATAGCCCGCAGGGTCTCCATGGGCAAAGTCAGCGCGTCCCCGTCGGCTAAAAACACCCGGTGGGCTTGCGGCCAAGCATTTGCCGCGGCATCGATATCGGCAAATACCTGATCCAATGATCGCGCGTGATAGGACTTGGTTTTGTACATGGAGCAAAACGTACAGTAATTCGCCGAGCACCCCAGTGTTGCCTGAATGATCAGGTTATTGCCTTCGCTGGGGGGGCGGTATAGGGGCATATCATAATTAGGAAACATGGGGCTCGTCTTTGATGATGGAAACTGTCCCTACAATATCATTTGTTGACGCACTGCCAAGGTGAATATATGGCTGGTTATATCATTTCGTGAAATAGACACTGATACTATAAAAATTGGGGAAAACCATGACAGCAAATGCCACTATAGTAATGCGGGGCCGTTTGCAGGTTATGTTTGCGGGTTTTTTATTTGCATTTGGCAGCGTGTTTATCAGAATGATTGAAGAGGCCAGTAGCTGGCATATTGTCGCTTGGCGTGGCGTTTTTCTGGCGATTTTTATGTTTGTGTATTTGATCTATAAACGTCGGGACAGTGTTCGGGGCAGTATTCAGG
>CBFDBO010000067.1:0-2490 GCA_965603075.1 uncultured Rhodospirillales bacterium
GTCGCGCGGCGACGACTAGGTAATATTGGTTAACTTGGTGGGTATAAATTGCCCTTTCAGCAATAAATTGCCGGGCATGCAATGCCTAAGCTGTTGTTATTGTTGGTTTTAATTATTGGCATATCCTTTGCATTTTAATTTGTTGGATAACAATGAATGAAATTGAATGACCAATATAAATTATACCCCCAGTGAGAGCGCGTACGTCGGCGGCAAGTCGATACAATCGGCGGCGGCGGCGGCGACCACGACGGGGACAAACATTAATAAACCGGACGGGGCGAGCGCGGCTGATATAAAATCAGCCAAAGCCGAAGACGACGGTTTATCGTTTGCTGATTTCATTGATATCATCAATCCGTTGCAACACATCCCCGTTGTGTCGAGCATTTACCGTGCCATTACCAACGACGATATTTCCCCGATTGCCCGGTTTGTGGGGAGCAGTCTTTATTTGGGGCCCATCGGCGCCGCCTCGGCCCTTGCCAATATTGCCGTAGAAGAGGCCACCGGAAAAGATCTCGGCGAACAAGTCGCATCATTGCTGGATGGTGATGAAACGGGCACCAATGATCCAAACGGACAAACCCTCGAAATCGAAGCGATCATTGCCGAGCATAACATTGAACAAGATGAATTAGCCCAACAAGCCATGCTGGCGCGCGATAATGCCGCCCAACCGCAGCTTGTGGAAGGGGGCGCTTTTACCGGCACAGCCCTTGACCCGTCCGCGGCCTTCACGTTTAACCAAAGTAATACGAATACTTCTAATACTGTAGCCGCCCTCGCACCGTCGCGCGCAGCTGATCCAATAAATACCTACGCTTCCGGTTTTAACTCAAACCCGCAACCCATTGCGCTTGAATCCTTGCCGGCGGATATTTTGGCTGCCCTTTATAGTGGCGCGCCGCTCTCGCCTGCCGGTGTGATGAATACGGGTGTGATGGATCCCGCAGCCGCGGTCAATGCCTACGCCCGGGGGGCCACAGCGGGAGCCGTTAGCTCTGAATCACCACAAGTCTCTCAACGGTGGAATTTATGGCAACAAGTAGACGATCCGGCAACCTCAACCCCCGCCGAAATGGTCCCACAAGCCCTGTTCCCCCGCGCTTTGGACAGCTATCAGAGCTCCAGAAACCTTATTAATCCCGCTGGACAATTCGTAAACCGAGTCGAATAATGTTCGTATGATCGATGTTTATTCAGCCAAAGACGGGAATAGCACGCGCGGTATTCTTAAATTCAAAGGGGGCCAATACCCTTGCGCCTTAGGGCCAGCGGGCATTCAAGCCACCAAAACCGAAGGCGACGGGGTCACCCCGGCGGGCGTTTTTCTGCTTCGTCGGGTTTTTTATCGCCCGGACCGTGAAGCCGAACCAAAGACGGGTTTAAGCGTCCGCACCCTATCCCCCACCGATGGTTGGTGCGATGATCCAACCCATAAGCACTATAATAAATTGATCGCTTTACCGTTCAGCCCTTCCCACGAAGAACTTTGGCGGGCCGATAGCGTCTATGATTTAATCGTTGAAATCGGTTATAATGATGATCCACCCGTACCCGGTAAAGGCAGTGCCATTTTCATGCATGTGGCCAAACCGGATTACAGCCCCACACAAGGTTGCGTGGCCTTATCAAATCCAGATTTACAAAAAATCTTGCAGGAATGCGACCCTCACACCCGAATTCGCACGCACCTTTAATCCATATTGAGGTTTAATCTTTTAAAAGCGGACGCGCACCAAAGATCGCCGTACCCACGCGAACGTGGGTGGCGCCAAATTGTATGGCCGTCTCAAAATCCGCGCTCATGCCCATGCTGAGGTTTTCAAGGCCGTTACGCGCGGCGATGTTGCGCAGAAACGAAAAATGCAGCGAAGGTTCTTCACCCTGCGGCGGAATACACATCAAGCCCTTGATCGGTAAGGCTAAATCGCTCGTGCATTGTTTGATAAAATCATCACACTCTGCCGGCAATACCCCGGCCTTTTGCGGTTCTTCTCCGGTGTTGACCTGAATAAATAAATCCGGTCGATGGCCTGTCTCGTCCATCATGCTGGCAATCCGTCGTGCGAGTTTTAACCGGTCCAAGGTTTCAATCACATCAAACAACCCCAGAGCCGCTCTTACTTTATTGCCTTGCAAGGGGCCGATTAGATGAAGCGCGATTTCCGGCGTTGCCTCCAGAAGTTCCGGCCATTTGTCTTCTGATTCTTGTACCCGGTTTTCGCCGAACAGCCGGTGCCCGGCGGCGATTACCGGTTCGATATCGGCCACGCCCATAGTCTTGCTGACCGCCACCAAATTCACATCGGTCGGGGCCCGACCGGCTTTTTTTGCTGCCTCGTTAATTCGTAACTGGATTTCAGTGAGGTTTTTGTGTTCCATGATTTGGCTTTCAATATGACGTACGATTGCGATAACCTAACAGAGGGATTTGCCTTCTGTCAAAATTGCTTTAAAAGGGCAGAACTCTAGGGCAACCTGTCC